>NZ_JAKZAK010000004.1 GCF_023156385.1 Marinobacter xestospongiae | reverse complement strand
CCGGCGGAGGTGTTCTGGGGAGAATATTCCGGGGCACTACCAACGAGTGGTGCTGCACTTATTGTTTGACTTCAGGATCGGAAGTTCGGCCCAAACAGGGCTTTCCAGAGCTGTTGAAACATTGTTTTCCGGTATCTGGAAAGGCGGCATCAATCAAGGGAGTACCAGGCTCGATACCAAATACCTAATGGAAAACCCCAGCATAGTGGGCTGGGGTTATATCGTGCTCTGGTTCTAATGATTCGCCCGAGTGTGAGCAAGGTCGCGCTGCTAGCCTGAATGATAAGGGCGATCCGGCCATAGTAGCTCACCTAGGCGCTCACCCGGGTTACTCAAACACCGGCCTCATAAAGCTGCGTTCATAGCTGAGGATACAGCGAGTTTCTTCGGCGTATTGGAAGGCGGCAATGCAGTCAGGGTCACTGAACGAGTCCCTCCGGTACTGTTCGTACGCGGCGAGGCTTGGGAAGGTGAACAGAGCCAGGGCAACGTCACTGGCACCTTCCGACGGCAAGAAATATCCGTGATGCTGGCCACCGAACTTGTTGACCAAGGGTATCCAAAGCTTTGAGTAGTGCTCAAATTCTTTCAGCTTGTAGGGATCAATCACATATCGAAGATAGCAGGTTATCATGGGCTTTCCTTGTGTTAGGCGGCAACTTTCAGCGCTCATGTTCGTTGCCGATACATGTGTATGCCAAGCTTGGGCAGGAACCAAAAGGGTGAAAGTCCCCTGTGGGAAGATCGTCGCTCAATGGATTTTGCCCGATTGAACGCTAACCACTGGCGAATGGCAAGGGCCGAGCCGTTGACCGCTGCTGTCACCCTTATTTACAGGGTATCTCGAAATCAACATGATAATGCTCGTCGTGCCTTACCCAAGATCGCCTCTCTGAAAATTGAACATTTTCTTGAAGGTAATCTGAATACTTCGTCTCATACAAGTTTGGCTGCAGCTCGGGATCGAATATCACACGCCATAAATCATAGCCACGGCTCATAGCTTCTTCATGCAGAGCAACCACATGTGCGGCCATAGCTTCGTAATCAATGTGCATGTCCTCATAAGAGCTGTTATCGTTAAATTCGATGTCATAGCCAAACTTATTGAATGGATGGGTGGGTAGGTGAACCGATTTACCATTTTTATCGATCACCGACGTCATGAAGTCTACTGACAGACCATTTCTGTGTCTTGTGGGGCTTAAAGTCACCGCCTTCTTCGAACCCCGTTTCAGCATACTTGTATACCTTCTTAGGCTGCTCGGTTTCGAGTAACTCGTATGCCGAAACGATAATTTCTCTCACTTCTGAGTGAACGTAAGTTCTACCAACCAGTCTCGCGATCGTGCTGTATCCAACATAATTTTCACCTTCGGATGGGAGTTGCACACCGGATTCCAAATGGCCATTGGACGTTGTGCCAAAGCAGGTACTGCCATCTGCCCAAGCGAATATTGGCAACATGGCTGTTATCAAATACAGAAGCTTGATTTTCATAATTTTCTGACAAGGCTGTAGAAAAGCCTTTCCCGTTTATCTAATGGTGCTCTTGCATGAAATCTGGGTGCGCTTTCGATTGGTTGCTACAGATTGCTAAAAGCAAATATCATTTTTAGCTCGTTTATTGACCTATTCAGGCTAGGAAATAACTTCCTGAACTTTCTTTACAGCCTCAAGGCTGAAGCTTCGCCACAATTTTGGAGCCGCGAAGCGGAGGGAAATATTCGTCAACGGCGGCTTGTAATAACCTACTTATCTGCGATAAAAAAATATAATATTAGGGCATCCATGCCTTTTACTTTCAGTTATCGATGGCTCAATTATTTCGGCTCCAGATGATATGTTTAGAAATTGATGCGGGCCACCATCTTGTAGGGCGACCATAAGAACTTTGACGCTGTCAAGATCAATTAGAGACTGAATAAACTTTGATAGTTCAAGATACCTTTGTTCAAATTTTAAAGGAAGATCCATCTCTAGGTTGTAGTAATCAAGTGCGTCTAGGAACGTATCGGCAAAATTGGTGTTTTTAGACTCGCCAATACAGAAAAAAATGTTTAGGTCTTTTTCATTAGCATTTTTTGAGAAAAACTCAAAAGTACTGGAATCTTGTAAGTCGAACCTACAGTACTTCAGTGTACCTCGATCTGAAATCTCTGATTCAATAATTTCATGGTTGTCGGAATTTAATGCGACTAGAATTTTACTTGTCATGTTCCACTAGCCACTGAAGTTAAGTTCCAACGATGAACGCACCGGTGCTCTTTACAGAGCGGAGTAACGGGCATCAGTGTGACGGGTTTGGTTAAATGGAGTTCGCGACATGCACATAACTCCCGACCCCGAGCCGCAAGCAGTCTGAATAGTCTTCTGCTTCGGACCCTGTATGTATGGATTGCACTAGCAGAGTGTGGTCCACGATGCCATAGAAGCTCACTTCAAAACCGTGCCCGTTCCACGCTTCACCCATTTGCCGAACAGCAGTTACCTTGGCTCCCGTAAACCGCTCGAACAGAGCACAATTCATGATCCCACTGACGTCGGAGGTTGCTCCTTCTATGGGTGATACCCCCAGTTCTCGAAACCCCAGAATCTCGCCACCGATTTCTGGCTGAGCAGCGAACCAGCGACCACCAGCTTTCAAATAAAGCACGTTGATCTCATCGGCAACGTAGTTAACCAACACTTTTTCCAGAGACAACCCCACGATCTTGGGAAGATCCGCGGTCTTTTGCAGTGTGAGTTCAGAGTAGTTGTACGAGCTCATCTTCCCCCTTTAACGCATGCTCAGAATGCGTGGTTGTGATTGTTATGTGTTTTTCGGCCACTCGTACTCTACCCATAATTCGTCAAAATCTACTTCATGCAATATTTCAGTAATTTTATGCGGAAAATTAGCAGTTTTTAGAAATGCTGAAAATGCGGGAATTATGTATGACGCTGGCTTTATAGATTTATGCGTAACATATAAGAGGAACACGTAGACGTAGCCTTCGTGAGCCTCAAACTCAAATCCGGCTATTTGTGACCCAACCTTTTGACGCAGGACCAACTCACCAACCTCATTTTCCTCAAGAGCTAATTCGATGGGACATTGAGGAAGAAAGTCTTTCAATAAAGACAATCCTTCTGATGCATATATTTCAACTTCGAAATCTTGGTCCATGATGATCTTCTTACACATAACGCCCGGCTTTGGGGCGGACTTTTAGCCGCACAGCGGCGGAAAGGCCGTCCCAGCCCCAAAGGGGGGGGCGGCAACAGCCGATTGTTAGATTTGCTTAGCATGCTCTGTAACAAAAATGTTCAGCTGCGCACATAATTGCAGCCCCTCAAACCAAGTTAGAAAGCCATCAATCGGCTGATTGTTCATTTCAATTGTCAGAGTTTTATTTCGCCAAGTGAGTGGCAGCCCTTTGGGTGAGCGCAGATCCCATAGGCCGTTATGCGCGATTGCATTTCGGTAATGTCGGATAAATTGAATAGCGGATGACTCTGAGACATCGAGATCGTTAAATTTAGCGTATGCACGAATAGCGTGATTTGAATCGATGATCATTTGCTTGAAGGAATTATCAACGACGCCTCTTGCAGCGCTGTTGCTCAGGGCGCCATTGAATCCGATAGTGTAATTTGTACCACGACGCTCATTCACATTGCCTTCAGAAACAACGATATCTCCATCTTCATAAACTTTTATGTCATACCTGCTCAGCTCAGATTTTGCTGGTTCTTTGGTTAAAAGCGCATACGCTCCAAGACTAAACCAAAAACCATCACGGGCTGCTTTGAGTTGGGTGATCGTCTCCGCCGGGGTCAAAGTAAGTCCTCCATGAAAATCTAACGCCTCGCAACACCGGACAATTTGTAGCGCAGCGGAAAATTGTTCCGCATGCTTGCGATTGTTATATCAATCACTTAATCATTACTCCAATCCAGTCACGAAAGAGCAATATCCCATCAGAGTCATATACTTGACATTTCATCGTATGGAGACCTCGGTATAGTGTCGACTCCGGTATTTCGACCGTGGATACGGGGTGAAAAGACCGATCATATTTGCTTACTTTCTCCTTTCGGAGATATCTAACAACACCCTCTTGCTCAACATCCCTCTCATCCTCAGGGGTTATCGGGCCGTGGTTAGTTTTTCTAAATACTACTTTAAGTGGAAACTTCAGTCTGTTGTTTGTTCTTGAACGAACCACGAAAGATAAAGAAATATCTGGCCCTAAGAACCTAGAAGCAGATATATATTCCTGCTTACTTCCATTCTCTGTCGAATAACATTTGTACTCTATCTCGGTATGATCCTTTACGGAGCCACTACAAATTTTCTCCCTAAAGCTTCTAGGAAGAGCAGAGAACTCTAAACTCTTATCGTAAGACAACTGCCTCATTTTGTAATTCAGCGGATTACCGTCGGCATCCGTAATGTTTGGACTTACTACTGGCAAACTCTCTTTCCCATCTCCACGATCACGAGTTTTTATCGTAGAATATTTCTCTGGCCAGTAGACAAAATCCAACAAGCCCTGACCAAGCATTGTTTGATTCTTTCCTGCCAACCCTTGGAGCTTGGACGCCATATCGACCGCAAGTCCAGTCGCCGAAACCTCACCTACATTCCTATATCCAAAACTTCCCCATAAAACTTCTTCATCATTTCCAAAATCACAACCTACCCTAAACCCGAAATCCTTCGCTTCCAAGCCTCGCCTTTCCATCCAAGGTTTAATGCTGCCTTCCAAGATTGCCCGTAAAGTTACTGAACAGTTAATTGCATCTGCTACAGCATCTTCTTTTTGTGTAGATCTGCCGCCAAAAAATGCCATAACGGCGTCGCCCATCAATCTATGTATATGTCCATCAAATGACCTAATGGTTTCAACGCATGTTTGAATTACAGCATTTTTAAATTCGTAGACAAACTCCAACGGATACAGAAGCGACAGCCTTGTTGAGCCTTTAATATCAACAAATATCGTACAGGTATAATGTTTCTGGGTAGTCTTTGTGCCCTCAAGTGATATAAAATCTGGATGAGTTCCAATGGCAGAATTATTTACACCGGGTTTGTCAAAAATCGGTCTAATTTTCGATTGAATCAGAAATTCCTCCTGCGGCCCAGAAGGTAAACCAGAGAACTCTTCACTTATTTGCTTAGAGTCTAATGCCTCCATAGACTCTGATTTAGCAACAGCTGTGGTGGAACGTTTTCTAACTGCCTCGAACATTTGGTCAAACGTATTCTCAAAGCTATCCATGTTTAGCCCGCTCCATTCAATATCAATAAAAACAAAGAAACAGCGAGCATTGGCACAACGCCATAAATAGAGATATTCACTGCGATTCTCAATACTCTAAATTTCTCACTTACAATTTCTGCCACCATAAATGTCTGCTTAGATAAATCCTCTATAATCTCATCAGGGGTTGCCTCTTTAATTTTATTAACATATCCGTCAGCGCCGTTATCAGTCGCGCAGACATCACCAAAGAAGATCATAGATTTATAGTTTTTATCTGTTTTGGTGTTTGGGAAAACCACCCGGAGCAGGTTTACTGCCGTTAATATTGATAAAAGTATTGTGAATAAAGAAGACGCAGAGGCGAGGTAATACAAATAATCACAACCAGACCCTGAGGGCTCTGTGAGAATTATTCGTATCGATAAACCAAGTATGATCGCAGCAATGAACGACATCAGCAGGCCGACCTTAAAGTTGGTGGTCCCGATATAATGGTCATACCTTTTTATGACGTCGAATAAAAACGCGCACTTGTCCCCAAAATCATCTTCTTTCAAACCATTCTCCCTAATCTATGGTGAGCGAGGATATAACGCCTGCGAAAACGGCGGTTTTTGCGCAGCGAAGCGGAGCAAAAGCCGTCCGGTGGAGGGCCGTCAGGCCCGGAACGTATTTGACGCACTTGTTAAAAAGGGTCTGACTTATCCGGAGCGTCTACTAACAAGCGCTTGTCCCCGCAGACCCTGCATGTGCCATGAATTCTGAGCTGATAGTTCACGAAGTAGCTCAAAATTTTTAGAAAGATTGGCATACCTTTGACCAACAAAATCAGAGCAACCAATAGCCCCGTTCCCTCTCGCGCACCGAAGTAAGTTCTACTGCCAATCTCTCCGGATTCTATCGATGCCCACAAACCTGCTGAAACTGCCCAGCCAATCAAAAGGTAGATGCCGCCAAAAAAACCACCCAGGAAAAGAATACCCAGGAGGTCGACGAAGCTAGCCCTAAACAATATACTGGGCTCGAGAAACTTACCGCAGCACTTCAGATCAACTTTCCTTTTAACAGCGTATTAGACCGAACGCTTCATTATTGCAAAAACGTGGCTTCTGCATCATTACGCTTCGATATTACGTAAAAATATAGAATCAAAAATTAAAAAGGCCAAAAACTTCAATGCGTTGCGATTCATGATCTTCTGCTGGTCGTAATATCACTGCGTAGTAACGACGCGGGCAAGCTGATGACATTCATTTCCAAACAAAAAAGCCCGGGAGCTTTTCGCTTCCGGGCTTTTTATTCAGCGTGTCAGGTTTACCACCTTAGCCGCACTTGCTGTCGCCGCAGGACAGGCAGGTGGCGCAGCCGTCCATAACGATGACAGCCTTGGTGCTGCATTTGTTGCAGACCGTGGCGTTGGCGGGGTAGTCGCTGGCCGCGGCGTCGTTCTGGGCGGACTGGCCGTCGGATTCGAACTCGGCACGCTTCTCGGCGAGGATGCGCTTTGTGGTTTCGCTCATCTCTTCGCTTTCCAGCAGGCCAATGGCCTTGAGATGCTTCTCGATCACGGCGCCAATCTCGGCCACCAGCGATGGCATGAACACGCCACCCTTCTTGAAGTAGCCGCCGTTGGGGTCGTATACCGAGCGCAGCTCTTCCACCAGGAAGGTGACATCGCCACCCTTACGGAAGACCGCGGAGATTACGCGGGTGAGGGCGATAACCCACTGGAAGTGCTCCATCGCCTTGGAGTTGATGAACACCTCGTAGGGCTGGCGACTCTCGTGGTCGGTGCCTTCGTTCAGCAGGATGTCATTGATGGTGATGTACATCGCGTGCTCGGCCACCGGCGGCTTGATCTTGTAGGTGGTACCCAGCAGGAAGTCCGGGCGTTCGATGTACTCGTTCATCTCGACCGGCTTGACTGCGGTCTCCGGGGCGGTGGTTTCCGCTTCTTGCTGGTTGTCGGCCTTGGTCACCCGGTAACCGACGATGTTCTTGGTGATCTTGACTGTCATGCTCATTATTCCTGTGTCGGTCGTTCCGGATCAGTATTTGCCGTAGGTGCCTTCTTTGAGGGCGTCAAAGAGGTTGGCGGCGGTGTGGGTTTCACCGTCGTATTCTACCTCTTCGTTACCCTTCAGGGTCACCTTGCTGCCATCATCCAGGGTGAATTCGTACAGGGTGTTCTCCAGGTCTTTCTCCTTGACCAGCACGCCCTGGAACGCCTCGGGGTTGAAGCGGAAGGTGGTGCATCCCTTCAGGCCCTTGTCGTAGGCGTACATGTAGATGTCCTTGAATTCCTGGTAGGCGAAGTCTGTCGGAACGTTCGCGGTCTTGGAAATAGAGGAATCCACCCACTTCTGGGCTGCTGCCTGAATGTCGACGTGCTGGTCCGGGGTGACGTCGTCGGAGGTGGTGAAATACTCCGGCAGCTTCTTGTCGGCGTCGTCGGAGAACGGCATGGCGCCCGGGTTCACCAGATGGCGGTAGGCCAGCAGCTCGAAGGAGAACACGTCGACCTTCTCTTTGGTCTTGCGTCCCTCGCGGATGATGTTGCGCGAGTAGTGGTGCGAGAAGCTCGGCTCAATGCCGTTACTGGCGTTGTTGGCCAGTGACAGGCTGATGGTGCCGGTCGGCGCGATGGAGGTGTGGTGGGTAAAGCGGCCACCTTTCTCCGCCAGCTGCTCAACCAGCTTCGGCTCCACTTCGGCAATGCGCTGCATGTAGCGGCTGTACTTGGCGTGCAGTACCCGGCCCTTGATCTTGTCGCCGAGCTGGTAGCCATCGGCTTTCAGTTCGGGGCGGTGCACCAGCATCTTGGCGGTCACTTCAAACTCGTCGTCCATGATCGGCGCGACGCCTTTCTCTTCCGCCAGGGACAGCGACTGGCGCCAGCCTTCCACGGCCATTTCCCGGACCACTTCCTCGGTAAACTTGACGGAATCGTCAGAACCGTAGGGCATGCGCAGCATGGCCAGGGTGGAACCCAGGCCCAGGATGCCCATGCCATGGCGGCGCTTGTAGGTGATTTCATGGCGCTGTTCAGCCAGCGGCAGGCCGTTGATTTCAACCACGTTGTCCAGCATGCGGGTGAAGATACCCACCACCTTGCGGTAGCGCTCGTAGTTGAAGCTGGCCTTGTCGGTGAACGGGTAGTCGACAAACTTGGTCAGGTTCACCGAACCCAGCAGGCAGCTGCCATACGGGGGCAGAGGCTGTTCGCCGCACGGGTTGGTGGCACGGATCTCCTCGCAGAACCAGTTGTTGTTCATCTGGTTGACCTTGTCGATCAGGATGAACCCTGGCTCGGCGTAGTCGTAGGTGGAGGTCATGATGGTGTCCCAGATCAGCTGGGCCTTGAGGGTGCGGTAGATGCGGCAGGCGACCTTGCCCTCGTCATTGACCACGTAGCTCTCGGTCACCGGGAAGTCCCGATACAGGAAGCGGGAGCTGTCGTTCAGGTCCAGACCTTCCTCGTCCACTTCTTTCTGGGTGACGGGGAAGGAGAGGTGCCAGTCGTCGCCGTTCTTGACCGCTTCGATGAAATCTTCGGTGATCAGCAGCGACAGGTTGAACTGACGCAGGCGGCCATCTTCACGCTTGGCCTGGATGAAGTCGATGATGTCCGGGTGGTGAACGTCAAAGGTAGCCATCTGGGCGCCACGGCGGCCACCGGCAGAAGACACGGTGAAGCACATGCGGTCGAAGATATCCATGAACGACAGCGGGCCGGAGGTGGTGGCGCCGGCGCCGGCGACGTAGGCGCCTTTCGGGCGCAGGGTGGAGAACTCGTAGCCGATACCGCAGCCCGCCTTGAGGGTGAGGCCGGCTTCGTGGTTTTTCTCCAGGATGTCGTTCATCGAGTCGTCGATGGTGCCTGACACCGTGCAGTTGATGGTGGAGGTGGCCGGCTTGTGAGCCTCGGCACCGGCATTGGAGGTGATGCGGCCGGCCGGAATGGCGCCGTTCTGCAGGGCCCAGACAAAGTCCTTCATGTGCTTGGCACGCGCGGACTTGTTCTCAACCTCGGCCAAGGCAGTGGCCACCCGCTGGTAGGTCGCTTCGATGTCCTTGTCCACCGGCTCGCCGGTCTTGGTCTTGAGCTGGTACTTGCTGCTCCAGATATCCAGTGAGGCGTCCTGCATGGGAATCGTCGTGATCACTGCCTGTGCCTTAGCGTTCATTGCCACCCTCTGTGTGCTGAGTCATGCCGGTCCGGACAATCGACATGAAGTGAGCCTGGCCTGGGGCCGGGCGACCACACCGCTGTCCGGTTCCTGAAATACGTGTATGCGCTGAATTGCCAGCAACCACTATATGTGGTGCGTACACCACTACATCTGGTGGTTGCTTCAGGGTCGACGGCCCGCGCCAGCGCGTCGGCCGGGTAACCAGGCCTGGTTTGCGAACCGGCTGGTTACAGATTGACTGTATTGTTCAATAAAAGCCCAATATGTGGGGCGATTTCAGGGAAGTATAACAGGATATAGTGGTCTGTGAATAAGACGGGAACTATGAGCCGGGGCGGGTGATCGCGACAAAATCAATGGAAATCCCCTTGCAAGGCGAAAAAATCAGGCTTGATAGGGACTTGAGGGCGTCAAGCCGAAAACACTAGATATAGTGCCGGAATGTGCGTACCGACACGGCCATTTTCGGGTGCTCCTGGCGGAGCTGGCTGCTGATGGGGGGGGGGCGAATTGCCCGGCGCGGGTTGCGCCGGGCATCGGGCAGGGTGGGGCGATCAGTCCAGCAGCAGGCTGTCGTCGTCGATCTGCAGGCCGCGCTGTTGCTCGAACAGTCCGAGCAGATCTTTGACTTCCAGGCCGTCGCGTTCGGGACCGGCGATGTCGAACACCACCTGGCCCTGGTGCAGCATCACTGTACGGCTGCCCACTTCCAGCGCCTGCTTCATGCTGTGGGTGACCATCAGGGCGGTGAGTTTCTGCTCCTCGATGATCTGTTGGGTCAGCTCCAGCACGAAATTGGCGGTCTTGGGATCAAGAGCGGCGGTATGCTCGTCCAGCAGCAGGATGCTGGACGGTGTCAGGCTCGCCATCAGCAGGCTTACGGCCTGACGTTGTCCGCCGGACAGCAGGCCCATCTTGTCGCCGAGACGATTTTCCAGACCCAGCTTGAGTGTGGACAGGCTGCTGCGGAACTGGTCCATATAGCGCGCCTTCACCGCTGCGGTCAGGCCCCGGCGCTGGCCGCGCTTGATGGCCAGGGCCAGGTTTTCCTCAATGCTCAGGGATTCGCAGGTGCCCGCCAGCGGGTCCTGGAATACCCGGGCGACATTGCGCGCCCGTTTGTGGGTGGGCAGGCGGGTTACGTCCTGGTTGTCCACCACAATCTGGCCGCTGTCCACCATCACTTCGCCGGCGAGGGAGTTGAGGAAGGTGGACTTGCCGGCGCCGTTACTGCCGATCACCGTCACGAACTCGCCCTGGTTGACGGTCAGGCTCATGCCGCGCAGGGCCGGGTTCTCCAGCGGGGTGCCTTTGCCGAAGGTCAGTTTCAGGTTGCTTGCACTAATCATCGGTTCCCCCTCAGGCCTTGTTGCGGGTCAGTCGTGAGCGGATGGAGGTGCGCACGCCCGGCAGTACGATGGCCAGAGTGACCAGCACGGCGGTGATCAGGTTCAGGTCCTGCGCCTGCAGGCCCATGAAATTGGCGTTGAGCGCCAGCGCGATGGCCAGGCGGTACATGATGGCGCCAACCACGCAGGCCAGCAGCGCCTTGATCACCGTTGATGGGGTGATCACGGCTTCACCACCAATCAACGACGCCAGGCCGATGACGATGACGCCCACGCCCATGGTGACGTCCGCTGCGCCCTGGCTCTGGGCAAACAGCGCCCCTGCCAGGCCAACCAGGCCGTTGGAGAGAGCCACGCCGAGTACGATCATGGCGCCGGTGGCAATGCCCTGGGCCCGCGCCATGCGGGCATTGGCGCCGGTGGCGCGCATGGCCAGGCCGGTCTCGGATTTCATGAAGCGCCACAGCAGAATCATGCCGATCACCACCACGATGGCGAACAGCAGCACTGGCACCGTGTGGTAGGGCAGGTAGTCGAAGGTGTCATACCACCATTCCAGCACGGTCTCCTCGCCCAGCAGGGCAACGTTTGGGCGTCCCATGATGCGCAGGTTGACGGAGTACAGCGCGATCATGGTGAGGATCGACGCCAGCAGGTTCAGGATGTTCAGTTTGACGTTCAGCAGTGCGGTCACGGCACCCGCTGCCATACCGGCCAGCACGGCGGCGCCGGTGGCCAGCCAGGGGTTGACGCCCTGGAGGATCAGGATGGCGGCAACGGCCGCACCCAGCGGGAAGCTGCCATCGACCGTCAGGTCGGGAAAGTCGAGAACACGGAAAGACAGATAGATGCCGAACGCCACCAGGCCGTAGATAAGGCCGGTTTCCAGGGCGCCGTAGAATGCGATTTCACTGAGCATGGGTAGGTATTCGCTGTGACTGGATCGGGGAACGGCGCCTTATGGGCGCCGTTCCGGGGCTTACGGGGATGATGTTAGTCGTCGCTGCTGACCACTTCCTGAGCGGAGCTGATGACCTCCTCGCTCAGGGTGATGCCCATCCGCTCGGCGGCGGCCGGGTTGACGAACAGGTTCAGGGTATCAACGGACTCGACCGCCATGTCACCCGGCTTCTGGCCTTCCAGAATGCGGGCAACCATGGAGCCGGCCTGACGGCCGTGGTCGTAGTAGTCAAAGCCCAGGGCGGCAACGGCGCCACGGCTGACGGTGGCTGTGTCGGCGGCGAACACCGGGATCTTGGCGCGCTCACCCACAGACACCACGGCTTCAGCCGCACTGACGACGGTGTTGTCGGTGGTCAGGTAGATGGCGTCGGCCTTGCCAACCAGGGAACGGGACGCACCCAGTACTTCCGAGGTCTTGGTGGCGGCGGCTTTCACCAGCTCCAGACCACGCGCCGCCAGGCGCTCTTCCAGCAGCTCTACAAGGGCAACGGCGTTGGCCTCACCCGGGTTGTAGACGGTGCCGATGCGCTTGGCGTCCGGCATGATGCGCTGGAGCATGTCGAGATGACGGTCGATGGGAAGCATGTCGGTAACGCCGGTAATGTTGGCGCCCGGTGCTTCCAGGTTGGATACCAGCTTGGCGCCAACCGGATCGGTCACGGCGGCAAACACCACCGGCAGACCGCGGGCGGCGGCGGCCATGGTCTGGGCCGACGGAGTGGCGATGGCGACAATCACGTCCGGGCTCTCGCCAATAAACTTGCGGGCGATCTGGGCGGCGATGGCAGAGTTGCCCTGGGCGCTTTCGTGGCTGACGGTGAGGTTTTCACCCTCGCGGTAGCCGCGGTCTGCCAGTTCATCTTTAACGCCTTCGTATACCGCATCCAGGGCAGGGTGTTCGACGATCTGTGTGATTGCCACGGATTTCGGGTCGTTTGCCTGTGCCAGGCTGGTTGTTGCCATCAGCATGGCGCCCAGCAGGGTGCGCAGAGTCCTCTTGGCCATGTGCCGTGTCTCCCAGGTTTGTTGTCGGTGGTCGTGGCTGCGGGCTCCCGCGGGATGCGGTCCTCCGGGCAGGCCCTCCCAAAAAAGGCGGCAGTTTAGCACAGCATTCAGGCTCGCGCTTTGGCAAGTTACGGATATTTGTTGCCGCCGTGCTCACGACCTGAGGGTGATGGCGGCTGCAGGCGCGTTTCATTCGCCAACGGGCGTATCAGGAAAGAAATAGTTTTGGTTGCATCACATTTTGTGGTGACAGGGTGTGGTGAAATGTAAGACCAAAGTCGTAACAGTCAATGCAGTGTCATCCAAGGCTGTCCAACAACGAGAACGACAACCCCGGCAAGGGGCTATTCATAACAACGATACCACACACCTCAACCTCAAAAACCAACCAAGGGAGCACCTCAAGACTCCCGATACACAACAAGGAAGGTCCATGGACAATAATCACAAACTCCCCCTGGAAATGGTCTACCACTGGGAGGCCGCCAAAGCCGAAGCTGTTTATCTGACTCAGCCCATGGGTGGTGGCCAGGTCATTGATTACACCTGGCGCCGCGCTGTGGGCGAGGCCCGGCGTATGGCGTCCTACCTCAAGTCACTGAACCTGCCGGAAGGCAGCCGAATCGGTATTGTGTCGAAGAACTGCGCGCACTGGATCATGTCGGACTGGGCGATCTGGATGGCGGGCCATGTCTCGGTGCCGCTGTACCCGACCCTGAACGCCGATACCGTGCGCTACATCCTTGATCACAGCGGCTGTGAAGTGCTGTTTGTCGGCAAGCTGGACGACTGGGACAGCATGAAGTCCGGCGTACCGGAATCCGTGCGTTGTCTGTCCTACCCGCTGAGCCCGCCCAACGATTTCAAGAGCTGGGACGACATCATCGCCACATTCCCGCCGCTGGAGGGCAAGGTCCATCGCGATGCCAAGGAGCTGGCTTCGATCGTCTACACCTCGGGCAGTACCGGCAAGCCCAAGGGGGTGATGCTGAGCTTTGAGAACATGGCCTATGCTGCGGCCGGCGGGGTCGATGCCCTCGATGTCAGTGGCAGTGAACGCATGCTGTCCTACCTGCCGCTGTCCCACGTGTTTGAGCGTTTTGTGGTGGAGCTGGGCTCCATGCACAAGGGCTTCCATCTCTACTTCGCCGAGTCTCTGGATACCTTTGTTGAAGATCTCCGGCGCGCCCAGCCAACGCTGTTCCTGGCGGTGCCGCGGATCTGGACCAAGTTCCAGCATGGCGTGTTCGAGAAGATGCCGAAAGAGAAGCTGGAGCGTTTGATGCGGGTTCCGCTGCTGCGCCGGGTCGTCAAGAAGAAGATCCTTGCCAACCTGGGGTTGCAGCACGTCAAGTTTGCCGGCAGTGGTTCGGCGCCGCTGTCGCACGATATTCTGGAATGGTATCGCGGCCTTGGGCTGGAACTGCTGGAAGGCTACGGCATGTCTGAGAACTTTGCCTACTCCCACATGACCAAACCCGGCCGAGCCCGTACCGGCTATGTCGGCGAGGGGCTGCCCGGCGTTGAGGTCAAGATCAGTGAGCAGGGTGAGGTGCTGGTGAAGAGCCCGGCGACCATGATGGGTTACTACAGGGATGAGGAGAAAACCCGCGAAACCATGACGGAGGATGGCTTCCTCAAGACCGGCGACAAGGGCGAGATCGATGAACTGGGACGGCTGCGTCTGACCGGGCGGATCAAGGAGATCTTCAAGACCAGCAAGGGCAAGTACGTTGCACCGGCTCCGATTGAGAATCGCCTGATGAGCCATCCGGACATCGAGATGGTGTGCGTGTCCGGCGAGAACTACCCTCAGCCACACTGCCTGGTGATGCTGTCGGAAGAGGCCCAGCGTCGCCGCCTGGACGAGGGCTATCGCCGTGAGCTTGAGCAGAGTTTCTCAGACCTGCTGAAAGAGGTGAACCAGACCGTCGATCCGCACGAGCAGTTGCAGTTCATCGCGGTGGTGCAGGATGAGTGGAGCATGGAGAACGACTTCCTGACCCCCACCATGAAGCTCAAGCGTAATGTGGTGGAGGGCGCTTACCGTCCGGATCTGGAGCAGTGGTACTCCAGCCGCCAGCCGGTGATCTGGCAGTAACTCTTCCCGGGCCGGCGCTGCATGGCCGGCCCGGTCCACACCTTTCTCCCCTGGTCAGGAGCTGGCCGGGGGCAGGCGGGTGGCCTTGAGGCTGTCCTTGATCTTCTTGAGGTGATTGCGAAAACCCTCGCCCCGCTTCAGCGTCACGCCCGTGGCCAGGATATCAATCACCGCCAGGTGAATGATGCGGGATGACATCGGCATATAGACCTCGGTGTCCTCCGCTGCGGTTACCCCCAGCACGACGGTGCATACCTCTGCCAACGGCGAGCCCGGTGTGGTGATGCCGATCACGGTGGCGTCATTGGCCAGGGCGTCCTGGGCAATTTCGATCATTTCCTTGGTACGGCCGGTGTAGGAAATGATCACGATGACATCCCCGGTACTGCTGCCGGCTGCCACCATCCGTTGCATCAGTGCATCGTCGTAGTGCATCACCGGGATGTTGAAGCGGAAGAACTTGTGCTGGGCATCCAGCGCTACCGGAGCCGAGCCACCCATGCCGAAGAAGTTGATCTGCTTGGCCTGAATCAGATAGTCGATGGCGGTGGCCAGATCCTTGGGGTTCAGGGCCTGGCGGGCCTTGTCCAGGTTGGCCATGGTGGTCAGCATGACCTTGTCGGCAAACTCCTCCACTGAGTCGTCAGGCTTGATGTTCTGACCTACGTAAGGCGTGCCGGTGGCGATGCTCTGTGCCAGCCGGATCTTGAAGTCCGGAAAGCCGGAGGCGGAGAAGCCGCGGCAGAAGCGGTTGACCGTCGGCTCGCTGACGTCTGCAGTGCGGGCCAGGGCGGCAATGCTGTAGCGGGTGGCTGCGGAGGGGTCGCGGAGGATGGCTTCGGCAACCTTGCGTTCGGATTTGTTCAGGTTCTCCAGACGGTTCTGGATTTCCTCCAGCAGGTTGTCGTGCTTGGCTGACATGGGCGTGTTCTCCATTGATCCTCGGGCCGTCCGGCGGCCAGTGGGTCTGGCGAATGGTGGCCCGGCATTATAGCGGTATTCCCGCTGTATTGCCGTAGTAAAGATATCACGGAATGCTTATTGCATTGGCAAAAACCGATGCAAGTGCCATTATTTGAGTAACGATACCACTACATTTGGGTAAAGTTACTACATGTGGGGCCTTCCGAAACCTCACCCAGCCAGTGCGAGGCATTCATGGAGGAGCGGATCGACACCCGTAGCGATCTGATGATCTTTGGCGGTCTGGGCGACCTGGCCCGCCGCAAGCTGTTTCCGGCGCTGTATCAGCTCGAGCGAACCGGACTACTGGCCGCCGACAGCCGGGTGCTGGTGTTGGCTCGCCGTGCCCACTCGGTGGACGATGTGCGGGAACAGCTGGCATCGGATATCAGGCGCCGGGTCCCGGACAGCAACTGGGATGACGGCGTGCTCTCGCGTCTGCTGGCGCGGGTCGACTACCTGTGCCTGGACATCAACCGGCTTGATGATTACCAGCCGTTGGTGCGCTGGCGCGGTGACTGCGAGAACGCGCTTATTGTCTACATGGCAACGCCGCCATCGCTGTACGGCGTGATCGCCCGCCAGTTGCGGGATGCCGATTGTTGCACCCGCAAGACCCGGGTGGTGGTGGAGAAACCCATCGGTCACGATCTGGAGACGTCCCGCACCATCAATCAGCAGCTGGGCGAAGTGTTCAATGAGGACCAGTTGTTCCGTATTGATCACTACCTGGGCAAGGAAACGGTGCAGAACCTGATTGCACTGCGTTTTGCCAACAACCTGTTCGCCTCCCAATGGAATCAGAATCATATTTCCCATGTGGAGATCACCGTCGCCGAGAGCGTCGGGATTGAAGGCCGCTGGGGCTATTTCGACCAGGCCGGGCAGGTCCGTGACATGATCCAGAATCACCTGCTCCAGTTACTGTGCCTGATCGCCATGGACCCGCCAGCGGACCTCTCCGCCGATAGCATCCGCGACGAGAAGGTGAAAGTGCTAAAAGCCCTCAGGCCGATCACGCCGGATCTGATCGAGAGCCACCTGGTACGAGGGCAGTACACCGCCGGTTCCAGCCAGGGCAAGGTGGTGCCGGGGTACCTGGAGGAAGAGGGCGCGGATCGCAACAGCACCACCGAAACCTTCGTTGCCCTCAAGGTGGAGATCGAGAACTGGCGCTGGGCAGGTGTGCCGTTCTACATCCGCACCGGCAAGCGACTGCCGGAGAAACTGTCCCAGATCATCATCCACTTCAAGCCGGCACCGCACTATATCTTCGATCCGGACCAGCGCCATCTGGCCAGCAACAAGCTGGTCATCCGGCTGCAGCCGGACGAGGGCATGACTCTGCAGATTCTGACCAAAGACCAGGGGCTGGATAAGGGCATGCGGTTACGCCGGGGCCCGCTTGAGCTGACCTTCTCGGAGGCTTTTCAGACCGATCGTATCCCGGAGGCCTATGAGCGGCTGTTGTGGGAAGTTATGAAAGGCAATCAGTACCTGTTCGTGCGTCGCGACGAAGTCGAGTATGCCTGGCGCTGGGTCGATGGTGTGGTGGCCAACTGGCAGGCCCATGATGATCTCCCCAAACGCTACGCCGCCGGTACCTGGGGGCCGGTGGCGGCCATTGCGCTGATTACCCGGGATGGCAGGAGCTGGTATGAAGATGCCTGATATTGCATTGCCGGATGGCGTGGATCTGGTGTCCGCCGTTGACGCCCATTCGGTGGCCAGCATTCTGGCCGAAAAGATCGCTGGTGTGCTCGCCGACCGCTTGCGAGAGCCCGGTCGGGCGAGCCTGGCGGTGTCTGGCGGCACGACCCCCATTGCGTTTTTTGAGCTGCTGGCGGAAAAGCCTCTCGACTGGTCCCGGGTGGATGTGGTGCTGGTGGATGAGCGGTGGGTGCCGGAGAGCGATCCTGCGAGCAATGCCGCCACCGTTCGGCGTTACCTGTTGCAGGGGCCTGCGGCCTCCGCGACTTTCTGGCCGTTGCGGCGGGACGGGGTGAGCCCACAGCAGGGGGCGGCACTGGCGGACCGGGCGCTGGCGTCCCTGGCCTGGCCTCTGACAGCGGTCGTGCTGGGGCTGGGGACCGATGGCCATACCGCGTCGCTGTTCCCGGATGCGCCAGAGCTTTACCGGGCTCTGGACACCGCGCGACCCGAGCGGGTGTGTGCGATGACACCGCCATCCCAGACCCAGGCGAGAGTGACACTGACGTTGCGGGCGTTGGCGGCGGCCGGTTTCCGGGCGTTGCACATTCAGGGCGGAAGCAAGGCGGAGGCGTTGCGACAGGCCTGCGAGAACCTGGATGACGTGGCGGATATGCCGATCCGGGTATTCCTGAAACTGGGGCTGCGGGTGTTCTGGAGCGCCTGACATCCATTGGAGGTATCGATGACGCAACTGTCTGAGGTCTACCGTAACCGGGTACATGCAGTATTGAATGCAGCGCCGGTGATCCCCGTCCTGACCATTCGCGATCCGGAGCAGGCTTACCCGTTGTGCAAGGCGTTGGTGAACGGTGGCATCCGGGCATTGGAGATCACCCTGCGTACCGAGCACGGCCTGCCGGCGATCCGTCAGTTGCGGCAGTCGTTGCCAGAAGTCTGGGTGGGAGCGGGGACGGTCACTACGCCAGCGCAGTATCGCGAGGTGGAGGCGGCTGGTGCCCAGTTTGTGGTGACACCGGGTTCGACTGAGGCGGTTCTGGCCTGTGGTCTAACCTCCAACGTGCCGTTGATCCCCGGTATTGCCACGGCATCGGAGCTGATGCTGGGTTATGCCCTGGGCTATCGCGAGTTCAAGTTTTTTCCTGCCGAAGTGGCCGGTGGGACGGCGGCACTGAACGCTTTTGCGGGCCCGTTTCCGGATGTGCGTTTCTGTCCGACCGGCGGCATCGATCTGGAGAATGCGGCGGATTATCTGGCGTTGGCGAACGTGCTGACGGTGGGAGGCAGTTGGCTGACGCCGCGGGAGGCGGTGGCCGCCGGCGACTGGGGTGTTATCACCGAGCTGGCGCGGAACAGCCTGGCGGCACTGCCGACGCCGTGAATGGCGTCGGCGAGCGCTGGGTTGCCATGCCTGGCAGAGGTTGCCTAGCGAACGTCCGGGCCAACCCTGACAATCTTCAGCGAGTTGGTGCCGCCCTGGGCGTCGGCATAGTCGCCCTTGGTGATGATGACCAGATCACCTTCCTTCACCACCCCCCGTGAGGTCAGTTCCGCCACCGCGCGGGCATTGGTTTCCTCGTGCGGCATGTCGGTGGAGTTGAACGGCACGGTCTGCACGCCGCGGTACAGCGATACCCGGTGCTGGGTGCTGTGGTGGCGGGAGAATGCGAAGATCGGCAGGTTTGATTTGATGCGGGACATCAGTAGCGGCGTCGCGCCGGTTTCGGTCAGGCAGATGATGGCCGCAATGCCTTCCAGATGGTTGGCGGCGTACATGGCGGACAGCGCAATGGCTTCGTCAATCCGATCCATGGTTTCGTGGATGCGGTGCTTCGACTGACGCATCGAGGGATGCTTTTCGGCGCCCATGCAGATCCGCACCATGGCTTCCACGGCTTCCCGGGGGTAGTCGCCGACAGCAGTCTCCGCCGACAGCATCACCGCATCGGTGTAGTCCATGACCGCGTTGGCGACGTCGGACACCTCGGCCCGGGTGGGCATGGGGTTCTCGATCATCGACTCCATCATCTGGGTGGCGGTGATCACCACTTTGTTGAGGGCGCGGGCGCGACCGATGATGTGCTTCTGCACCGCCACCAGTTCAGCGTCGCCGATTTCCACCGCCAGGTCGCCGCGAGCCACCATGACCGCATCCGATGCGCGGATGACGTCGTCCAGGGCGTCATCGTCGTGGGCCAGTTCGGCGCGCTCGATCTTGGCCACCAGGCCGGCGCTGGAGCCCGCCTCTTTCAGCAGCGCGCGGGCGGTGTGAAGATCGTCAGCGGTGCGTACGAACGACACCGCGACGTAGTCGGCCCCCAGTTGCGCGGCGGTGCGGATGTCCTCTTTGTCCTTGTCGGTAAGGGCGTCGGCGGAAAGGCCACCGCCCCGCTTGTTGAGCCCCTTGTTGTTGGAAAGCGGGCCGCCAATCAATACCCGGGAGCGAATGCTGTGGTCATCCACGGCTTCCACTTCCATCTCGATACGACCGTCATCCAGCACCAGGATATCGCCGGCTGCCACATCCTGGATCAATTGCTCGTAGTCAATGCCGACCCGCTCGCTGTCGCCGCTCTCCTTGTCCATGGCGGCATCCAATACAAAGCTCTGTCCGGCTTTCAGGGTGACCTTGTTGTCGGTAAAGCGTGCGATGCGCAGTTTGGGGCCCTGCAGATCCGCCAGGATGGCGGTATAGCGCCCCAGCGCTTCAGAGGCTTCGCGAACCTGGCGGGCCCGCTGGATGTGATCTTCGGCGCTGCCGTGGGAGAAGTTCAGGCGGGTGACGTCGACACCGGCTGCAATGATGGCCTGCAGCGATTCCGCGGAGTCGGTAGCGGGACCCAGGGTGGCGACAATCTTGGTGCGCCTCAGCATAGTGTGTTCCTTTCGGTGGGGTGGTATGAATGTTGTATTGGTATCACAGGTGTATGGAGTGCTACGGGTAAAAAGGCTGTCTGTCATTGTTCGGCATGGATCAGCGCCAGGGTGTTGTCCAGCATTCGGTTGGAGAAGCCCCATTCATTGTCATACCAGGCCATGACTTTTACGTGACGGCCGAGCACCCGGGTGTGGTTGCCGTCGACAATGCTCGACAGAGCGTTGTGGTTGAAATCAATGCTGACCAGAGGCTCATGGTTAAAGCCCATAATCGGGCTGGCATCCGCGGCTCGCTCAAGTAACTGGTTAATATCATCGACGTTAGTGTCTTTCAGGGCAATCAGGCTTAGGTCCACCATGGAGACATTGTTGGTGGGCACCCGCACCGCCAGGCCATCCAGACGGCCGGCCAGTTCTGGGATGATGCGCCCGATAGCGCCGGCCGCGCCAGTGCGGGTGGGGATCATCGACGCGGTGGCGGCGCGGGCGCGGTAGGCATCGCCGCCCCAGGCATCGGTGACCGGCTGATCGTGGGTAAAGGCATGGATGGTGGTCATCAGGCCGCTCTCAATGCCGACACTGTGGTGTAGGGCCTGCACCACTGGCGCCAGGCAGTTGGTGGTGCATGAGGCGCACGAAACGATGCGATGATGCTGACGCAGTTGCTGATGGTTGACGCCGTAGACCACCATGGCGTCGGCATCCTTTGACGGTGCTGAGATCAGTACCCGGTCAGCGCCGGCCTGCAGGTGGGCTGCGGCCTGGTCGCGGGCGGTAAAACGGCCGGTACACTCCAGCACAACGTCTATATTGAGGCTGTGCCATGGCAGGCTGGCGGGGTCTGTTCGGGCGGTGGTGGCGATGCGGTCGCCGTTGACGGTCAGCGATTCGGCATCTTGGTCGACCGTACCGCTGAGGTGGCCATGGATGCTGTCATGCCGGAGCAGGTGGGCCAACCCCTCTGGCGGTGCCAGATCGTTGATGGCGACGACCTGAAGGCGGTCGCGGTAACCGTTTTCGTACAGCGCCCGCAGTACATTGCGGCCGATACGTCCAAAGCCGTTAATCGCTATGCGAATGGTCATGGTGCATCTCCACGGTTGCCAGGGGACTCAGTACAGTGGAAAGATGTAGTAATTATAACAATATTTTTGCCTTGTGGCAGGTTATGTCAGCACTGGATTTTGTAAATGCAAGGTAAGTTTACAGTGGAATCATGCCGTTGAGACCGTTCGCAGAGCGCTGAGTTCCGGCATGTGCCGGTGATTGGACGGACCCGGCCAGGCATGGAAGCACATAGACCGAGAAAAGCGGAAAACGGCAATAACGGAAAGAAGCGGAGAGAGATGATGCACCGGACCGTGGAACAGGTGACCCAACGCATTACCGAACGCAGTCGCGACCTGCGGACTGACTATCTGGCACGAATGGAGGCCCAGAAGGCGGAGTCTCCCCAGCGTCAGACCCTGTCCTGTGGCAACCTGGCTCACGGCTTTGCGGCGTGCCAGCCGGCTGAGAAGGACGTACTGCGGCTGATGAACCGGGCCAACGTCGCGATCGTGTCAGCCTATAACGACATGCTTTCCGCGCACCAGCCCTATCAACGGTTTCCGCCACTGATCCGTGACGCCGCGGAAGCGATGGGATCGGTGGCCCAGTTCGCCGGCGGTACGCCAGCGATGTGTGACGGGGTAACCCAGGGCCGGCCGGGAATGGAGCTGAGCCTGTTCTCCCGCGACGTGATTGCCATGAGCACCGCTGTGGCGCTCAGTCACAACATGTTTGATGCCACGGTCCTGTTGGGCATCTGCGACAAGATCGTGCCCGGATTGTTGATCGGTGCCCTCAGTTTTGGTCATCTGCCCACGGTGCTGATTCCCTCCGGCCCGATGCCATCGGGGTTGCCGAACAAGGAGAAGCAGCGGGTACGTCAGCTGTATGCCGAGGGTAAGGCGAGCCGGGAGGAGCTGCTGGAGGTGGAGAGCCGTTCCTACCACAGCCCCGGAACCTGCACCTTCTATGGCACCGCCAACAGCAACCAGTTGCTGGTGGAGGTGATGGGGCTGCACCTGCCGGGCGCGGCCTTCTGTCCGCCAAACACGCCGTTGCGGGACGCCCTGACCCGGGCAGCGACCGAGCAGGTGATACGACTGTCGCGCCCTAATGGCGGCGAGCTGGGGCTGGCGGACATGGTGGATGAGAAAAGCATCGTCAATGCGTTGGTGGCGCTACTGGTCACCGGAGGCTCGACCAATCACACCATGCACTGGGTGGCTATCGCCCGCGCGGCTGGCATTCTGATTGACTGGCAGGATTTCGCTGACCTCTCGGCGGCCGTGCCGACGCTGACCCGGATCTATCCCAATGGCCAGGAAGATGTGAACGCGTTCCATGAAGCCGGCGGCACCCCATTCCTGATCCGCGAACTGCTGTCCGCAGGGCTGTTGCATGAGGACGTTCAAACAGTCGCGGGGCCGGGGCTGGAGCGCTATACCCGGGCCCCCCATCTGGAAGGGGAGCGCCTGGTCTGGCAGCCCGTTGCCCGGGCAACGGGGAACGACGGTGTTTTGCGGGGCTGCGACAACCCGTTTGCGCTGGACGGGGGCTTGCGACTGCTGGCGGGCAACCTGGGACGCGGCGTGATCAAGGTGTCGGCGGTGGCGCCGGACCATCACTGCGTGGAAGCGCCGGCTGTCATTTTCCACGACCAGGACGACCTTGAGCGGGCGTTCAAGGCCGGCGAGTTGGACCGGGACTGTGTGGTGGTGGTGCGTTTCCAGGGGCCGCGGGCCAACGGCATGCCGGAGCTGCATCGTCTGACGCCCTACCTGGGCGTGCTTCAGGATCGCGGCTATCGGGTAGCTCTGGTCACCGACGGCCGGATGTCCGGAGCTTCCGGCAAGGTGCCGGCGGCGATTCACGTCTATCCCGAGGCGGCTGAGGGTGGCCCCTTGGCGCTGCTGCATGAGGGCGATCTGATCCGCGTTGATGCCGGCACTGGGCAATTGTCCGTAAGTCTCAGTGAGGCCGAGCTGTCCTCGCGCCAGCCGGCAACGGCGGACCTGGCCGCTCACCATCATGGCGTTGGCCGGGATCTGTTCGGCTGGATGCGCCGCGATGCCAGCAATCCGGAGCAGGGGGCCAGCGTGTTCTGGTCGCCCGGGGCGGGCGCCGATTACAGGTAATGGACAAAACGCTCGCGTTCGAACCGGTACTGCTGATGGTAGACGCCGTTCTCCGCCCGTTTGCTCTTCTTGCGTCAGGGACCGGACTCGGTATGATGCCCGGCCCTCAACGAACTGGCCAGGGTGCCTGTCGGGCCTCAGGCAATACGGATAAGGAATCAATATGGCAACACCTGTTGAGTTGCAGACGGAGCGTTTACGGTTGCGTCAGTGGTGCTCCGGAGATCGGGAGCCTTTCGCGCGCATGAGTTCGGACCCGGAGGTGATGGCGTATTTTCCATCGCTGCTGTCGCGGGAAGACAGCGATGCCATGGCGGACCGGTGCCAGGCCCTGATCGAGCTGCGTGGCTGGGGGTTCTGGGCGCTCGAAGCCCGCGATGGCGGTGAATTTTTGGGTTTCGTGGGGCTCCATGAGCCGGCAGCGGAGTTGCCGTTCTCGCCCTGTGTCGAGATTGGCTGGCGCCTGGCCCGCGAAGCCTGGGGCAGGGGTTATGCCACCGAAGCCGCCGGTGCAGCTCTGGACTTTGCCTTTGATCAGCTTGGTCTGGCAGAGGTGGTGTCCTTCACCACCCTGGAGAATCGCCGTTCCCGCGCAGTGATGGAGCGTCTGGGGATGCGCAGTTCCGCGGATGAGAATTTTGAGCACCCGGCGGTTGCCGTGGGAAATCCGCTGCGGCCCCACTGTCTCTATCGCCTGGGTCGCGACGACTGGCGTCGTGGATCGTCAAGTTGATCAAAATCTGATCTTTTCATCGCCGCCCGAATCCGTATAATGGCGGCCTCGCAGGAGAGAGGGGTTGTACCAGCAGCCCCCGCCGAAGGCGCAAACTCCCATAAACGCTCAGGCACCGGTACTGCGACACAACCAGACACGCCGACTGGAGAGCGACTGCCAAGAGCAGTCCACCGAAGGGGCAAGCGGCCACCACGCCGCCCAAACTCTCAGGTACACAGGACAGGGGGAGAGGCACGACGACAGCAGGAGTCCTGCGTGCTCACCTATATCTATGTGATTGCCATCACAGCGGAAGCCATGTCCGGTGCCCTGGCGGCCGGACGTCGGAACATGGACATGTTCGGCGTGGCCCTGATCGCTTTTCTTACCGCTCTTGGCGGCGGTACCGTGCGGGATATCCTGCTGGGTAACTACCCGGTCAACTGGACCCAGCACCCGTCCTACATCTACCTCACCATCTCCGCTGGTTTGTTCACCATTGTGATCGCCCGCTTTATGCGTCACCTTCACCAGCTGTTCCTGATTCTCGATGCGATGGGGCTGGTGGCCTTTACCATCATCGGCTGCAATGTTGCCCTCAGTCTCAACTACAACACGCCGGTTGTGGTGATGGCGGGGATCACCACGGGCATTTTCGGCGGTATCCTGCGGGATCTGATGTGCAATCGCACCCCTCAGGTACTGCAGCATGAGCTGTATGCCAGTGTCTCGCTGCTGGTGGCGTTGCTGTATCTGTTCCTGCTGGATCGTCAGGTCGATCATGATATCAACCTGCTGGCCTCGTTCAGCGTCGGTCTGGCCCTTCGGCTGGCGGCCATTCGCTGGCAGTGTTCCCTGCCGGTGTTTTCCTATGCCCCGGAAAAATGGCAGGACTGATGGCGGGTGTCGGTCAGCCGGTACGCGTACGACATGGCAGGGCTCTGTGAAAGGATGAGAATCGCTGGAAAACTGCCCCGGCCAGGGTGGCCGGGGCGTCTGGTCTTACTCCCAGACAATCCTGCGATTCTGGTCATACCAGCCAGCCATGCGGTCGGCGTAGTGGCTTTCGATGACGTTGCGCTTGATCTTCAGGGTGGGGGTGAGCATGCCGTTCTCGATGCGCCAGGGTTCGTTGACCACCACGGCGAACGCCAGTTTTTCATGGGGCTCTGCCTCGGCGTTGACCCGGGTGAGAACCTCCGTCAGCTCACATTCCAGTTCATCGTGATTGCTGTGGGCCGCCAGCTCTTCCCGGGTTTCTTCTGACAGCAGGATCAGGGCGCAGGGTTGGGGCTGGTTGGCGCCGGCGACGCAGACGGCCTCCAGCTTGGGGTGGTTGAAGCGGCTTTCCAGTGGCACCGGCACCACGTACTTGCCCTTGGCGGTTTTGAACAGGTCCTTCACCCGGCCGGTGATGCGCAGGTAGCCGTCGCTGTCGATTTCGCCCATGTCGCCGGTCTTGAGGAAGCCGTCCTCCGTCAGGTCTTCGCGGGTTTTCTCTTCATTCCGATAGTAGCCCAGCATCTGTCCGGGGCTTTTTACCTGAACCTCACCATTGTCGCCAATACGGTGTTCGACGCCGGGATTCGCTACACCAACAGTGCCCACGCGGGTCTGGCCAGGACGGTTGCTGTGGGAGTAGCCGAAGTTCTCAGACATGCCGTACACCTCCAGCAGCTCCAGCCCCAGGTTGCGGTACCAGGCAATAATTTCCGGCGACAGCGGTGCAGCGCCGGTCAGGGCGGCCCGGCAGTGATTCAGGCCGAGCTGGGTCAGCACCTTCTTCTTTACCAGGCGGTTGACCAGGGGCAGGTTGAACAGCAGTTTCTGTTTGCCGGGTGAGAGCTTTTCATTGATCGCCAGATAGAACTTCATCCACAGTCGTGGCACCGAGAAGAACAGGGTGGGGCGTGCCCGTTGCAGGTCTTCCTGGAAGCTCTCCAGGGAATTGGCGAAGTACAGGTGGAAGCCATAGAACAGCGACAGGTTCTCCACCGCGGCCCGCTCGGCGACGTGGGCTAGTGGCAGGTAAGACAGCATGCGGTCGTCCTGGTTGACCGGGAACAGCTGCTTGAGACCATCCGCCACGGAGATCAGAGACTGGAAACTGTGCATCACGCCTTTGGGCCGGCCGGTGCTGCCCGAGGTGTAGACAATGGTGGCCAGGTCCGTTGGTGACGGAGAGTGCATGGGCTGCGGTGCGGTATTGGCCACGATGTCGGTCCACTGCGGTGTATCCCGGCGAGGAGACATGGGCAGGGAGATCAGTGGCAGATCGACCGGCAGAATGTCCTTGATATCGTTCCAGCCATCCACGGTGCCGTCCATTTTGCCGAGGAACAGCAGGCGAGCTTCGCTGTGCTCCAGAATGTAGGCGGCGGTGTCGCCATTGAGGGTGGGGTACAGGGGAACGGAGACGTGTCCGGCGGCCCAGATGGCCAGATCGGCCAGCACCCAGTGGGCGCTGTTGCGGCCCAGAAGGGCAACGTTGCTGTGCTCCGGAATGTTCAGACTGCGCAGGTGGGCTGCCATTCTGGCGACCTGGTCGGCGGCTTCGCCCCAGGTGATGTCCTGGGTACTGCCGTCCGGGAACGGCTGGGTCAGGTAGACCCGGTCGGGCGTTTTCTGGGCCCAGTAACTCAGACAGTGGAGAGACGTGCTGGGGTGTGTTGCGGCGTTCATGGAGTGGACTCCTTTATTATTGTTCAAGGCGGTATCGGCCAAAAGTTGTTCGCTCGCCAAAGCTATCATAGCCGTTGCGGTATCCTGGGGCGATAGCCTTGGCGCTCCGGGCAATTGGCCGTTTATGACACGCCGGCGGGGCTCGCCAGCGCCGGCGGTACTTACCCCGATTCCCTGTCGCCGGTCTGATCTCTATACTCTCACGCTCCCCACCTGGAATCCCGTCGCCTGTTGAGGTGCGGTTTTCTGATCGAAGGTATTGGAGTCTGACAATGGCAGAGATTGCAACAACACCCGTGCCTCCCTATTACACGGTCATCTTCACCTCCCTGCGTACGTCCGACGATGACGGCTATGGTGAAATGGCGGTCAGGATGGTTGAGTTGGCGCAGCAGCAGGAAGGCTTTCTCGGTATCGAGTCGGCCCGCGAGGAGGTCGGTATCACGGTTTCCTACTGGCGAGATCTGGAATCGATTCGGCGCTGGAAGGCCCAGGTTGAACATCGCGAGGCTCAGCGGCTGGGGCGAAGTCAGTGGTATGCCGATTATCGGGTCCGGGTTGCCCGGGTCGAGCGCGATTATGGTCCTGAATCCGGAGGCGTGGCGTGAATAACTGGGTGTTGCTGATTGCCGCCATTGGTGCTGAGGTGGTGGCGACTTCGGCCCTCAAGGCCAGCGATGGTTTTTCCCGGCTGTGGCCGTCGGTGCTGGTGGTGGTGGGCTATGGTCTGGCCTTTTACCTGCTGGCGCTGACCCTGCGCTCCATTCCCGTCGGTGTGGCCTATGCCATCTGGTCCGGCGTCGGTGTGGTGGCGATTGCGCTGATTGGCTGGCTGGTGTTTGGCCAGAAACTGGACGCGCCGGCGGTGATTGGTATGGGGTTGATCGTTGCCGGGGTGCTGGTGATGAATGGCATGTCCCGGACGGTCGGACACTAGTCTGCCGACTCTTGTCTGGGAAAGAAATTTTGGAAGTTTTATAAGAAAGGCGGGCGTGGTGCCCGCCTTTCTGTTTGTGTGTTTTAAAGTCCTAGAATCCCTGGGCTGAGGACGTACTGCGGCGCGGATCGGCGCCACCATACAGCATGCCATCCTCACCCACGGCAATGCTCTGGATTGCCCCCATGGCGCTGCGGGTTTCCACGGTGTGGCCCATACCTTCCAGTAAACGAATGGTGTCCGGGCTGATGCCGTTCTCAATGCGGATCTCATCCGGCAGCCACTGGTGATGGATGCGAGGCGCTGCCACCGCAGACTGGATGTTCATGCCATGGTCGATCACGTTCATCAGTACCTGCAGTGTGGTGGTGATGATGCGGGAGCCTCCGGGGCTGCCGGTGACCAGCACATTACGGCCGTCTTTGCGGACAATGGTTGGCGACATCGAGCTGAGCATGCGCTTGCCGGGCTCGATCTTGTTGGCTTCGCCGCCAATCAGGCCGTAGGCATTGGGTACGCCGGGTTTGGCGCTGAAGTCGTCCATCTCGTTGTTGAGCAGGAAGCCGGCACCGGTCACGGTGATGCCTGAGCCATAACTGAAGTTGATGGTGTAGGTGTTGGAAACGGCGTTACCCCAGCGATCAACAATGGAGAAGTGGGTTGTTTCGTTGCTCTCGTATCCGGCTGGATCACCGGCGCGGATGTCCACCGAGGGGCGGGCCTGGTCCGGATCGATGCCGTCGCGGAGGTGTTCGGCGTAGGCTTTGTCGGTGAGGCCCGCCAGTGGGACCTCAACAAAGTCGGTGTCGCCCAGGTACTCGGAGCGATCGGCATAGGCCAGTTTCATCGCCTCGGCCATCAGGTGGATGGTCTGGGCGGAGTTGTGGCCATACTCGCCAATCGGGTAACCCTCAAGGATGTTGAGGATCTGGACGATGTGGGTGCCGCCGGATGAGGGTGGTGACATGGAGTAGACGTCGTAGCCCCGGTAGTTGCCGTGGATGGGCTGGCGGATGGCCGGCTGGTAGTTTTTCAGGTCTTCCAGGGTAATGAGGCCATCATTCTGCTCCATCTCGTCTACGATCAGCTGCGCGGTTTCACCCTCGTAGAAGCCCTTGATGCCCTGATCGGCGATGCGTTGCAGGGTGGCGGCGAGATCGGGTTGGCGGAAGCGTTCACCAGGCTGGTAGGCGCTGCCATCCTCCTTGTAGAACTTGGCCTTGCTGGCGGGCCAGGGCTCCAGGCGGTCGCGGGCGCTTTCCAGGCCGTGGCTGAAGCGGGGCGGCACAACGAAACCTTCCCGTGCGAGCTGTATGGCCGGTGCCAGTGCCTGTTTCAGGCTGAGGGTGCCGTGGCGCTCCAGGGCCATGGCCAGGCCGGCGACTGTGCCGGGCACGCCAGCGGCCTTGTGGGTGAAGCGGCTGCGGTTCTGGACGACGTTGCCGTCGCTGTCCTGATACATGGTTTCGGTGGCGGCCGCCGGTGCGGTTTCGCGGTAGTCGATGGCCGTTACCGGGCTCTGGTCGCCAGGGGCAATCAGCATGAAACCGCCGCCTCCGATGTTACCGGAGCGGGGTTGGGTGACCGCCAGGGCGAAGCCAGCGGTGACCGCGGCGTCGATGGCGTTGCCGCCGTCCTTGAGAACCTGCAGGGCGACGTCGGTTGCCAGGGTATGGCTGGTGGCTACCATTCCGTTGCGACCTTCGCTGGGGTGATGGCGCTCGCCCTCCAGAATGGCGGCAGCAGTGGCGGATTGCCAGGGCTGGGCCAGCACTGCCGGCATCAGGCAGAGCAGGAACAGCGGGCGTCGAAAGTGTCTGAGCATGGTGTCGTCCTTGTTGCTTTTCTTGGTTGAAGCCAGTTTCCCCGGCTGGCGTTGCTTTGCGGGGCGGCCGGCTCATTAAGATGGCCCAGGCTATCGGGTGGCGCAACTGTCGGAAGGTTGGATAGATTGCCCCGGATTTGGCGCTGCCTTCGTTTCTTGCCGCCAGATACGCTATGATAGCCGGTCACTTTTCCGGGTTGGCCTGTCTGGCGAACCCGCTTTCCCAGGTTTTTAAAGGAAAGGCCCTCATGGAGCATACCTATCGTCTTGTGATTTCCTGCCCCGATCGGGTAGGCATTGTTGCCAAGGTCAGTAACTTCCTGTCGACCTACAACGGCTGGATTACCGAGGCCAGCCATCACTCTGACATCCAGACCGGCTGGTTCTTCATGCGCCACGAAATCAAGGCCAGCTCCATTCCCTTCGGGCTGGACCAGTTCCGGGCTGCGTTTGAGCCGATCGCCCGCGAATTTGACATGCGCTGGCAGGTGGCGGACTCCGCCCAGCCCAAGCGGGTGGTGTTGATGTGCAGCAAGGAGTCCCATTGCCTGGCGGACCTGCTGCATCGCTGGCACAGCAAAGAGCTGAACTGCGAAGTGGTGGGGGTGATCTCCAACCACGAAGATCTGCGCCGGATGGTGGAGTGGTACGACATTCCCTATCACCACGTGCCGGTATCCCGGGACAACAAGGCCGAAGCCTTTGCCCAGATCGGTGAGTTGATCGACAGCTACCAGACTGACGTGGTGGTGCTGGCGCGTTACATGCAGATCCTGCCGCCGGACCTGTGCGAGCGTTACGCCGGCAAGGTGATCAACATTCACCACAGCTTCCTGCCGTCGTTCGCCGGGGCCCGCCCCTATCACCAGGCCTACAGTCGGGGGGTGAAACTGATCGGTGCAACCTGCCATTACGTCACCCAGGATCTGGACGAAGGTCCGATCATCGAACAGGACGTGATTCGCATTACCCACAGCGATTCCATCGACGACATGGTGCGCCTGGGTCGGGATGTGGAGAAGAACGTACTGGCCCGAGGCCTGCGTTCCCACATTGAGGACCGGGTGATTACCTATGAAAACAAGACGGTGGTTTTCGACTGAGTCCAGGGGCCGAATGTGGTAATATCGGCCGCTTGTTGAAAACGATTCTCACGACTTCCAGTAAACGCAAAGGAACCTTTCTCGATGGGTGAATTAGCCAAAGAGATCCTGCCGGTCAACATAGAAGACGAACTGAAGCAGTCCTACCTTGATTACGCCATGAGCGTCATCGTCGGTCGGGCGCTGCCGGATGTTCGAGACGGTCTCAAGCCTGTGCACCGGCGTGTGCTGTTCGCCATGTCGGAACTGGGCAACGACTGGAACAAGGCCTACAAGAAATCCGCCCGTGTGGTGGGTGACGTGATCGGTAAGTACCACCCCCACGGTGACTCTGCGGTTTACGACACCATCGTGCGTATGGCTCAGCCCTTCTCGCTGCGTTACCCGCTGGTGGATGGTCAGGGCAACTTCGGTTCCATTGACGGCGACAACGCCGCTGCCATGCGTTACACCGAAATCCGCATGGAGAAGATCGCCCACTCGCTGCTGGCGGATCTGGACAAGGAAACCGTCGACTACGTGCCCAACTACGACGGCACCGAGCAGATTCCCGAGGTACTGCCAACGCGGGTACCCAACCTGCTGGTCAACGGCTCCTCCGGTATTGCGGTGGGCATGGCCACCAACATCCCGCCGCACAACCTGACCGAAGTGGTCAACGGCTGTCTGGCGCTGATTGATGACCCGGACCTGACTGTCGACGACCTGATGGAGTACATCCCAGGCCCGGACTTCCCCACCCAGGGCATCATCAACGGTCGTGCCGGCATTGTTGAGGCCTACCGCACCGGTCGTGGCCGTATCTACATCCGTGCCCGCCATGAGATCGAGCACGACAAGAAGACCGGCCGTGACGCCATCATCATCACCGAGCTGCCTTACCAGCTGAACAAGGCGCGGCTGATTGAAAAGATCGCCGAGCTGGTGAAAGAGAAGAAGATCGAGGGCATCTCCGAACTGCGGGATGAGTCCAACAAGGAAGGTATCCGGGTGGTAATTGAGTTGCGCCGCAACGAGAACCCGGACGTGGTGATCAACAACCTGTTCGCCCAGACCCAGCTGGAAACCGTGTTCGGGATCAATACCGTGGCACTGGTGAACGGCGAGCCCAAGGTTTTGAACCTGAAAGAGCTGCTGGATGCGTTCCTGCGTCACCGTCGTGAAGTGGTGACCCGCAGAACCATCTACGAGCTGCGCAAGGCCCGTGAACGTGGCCACATCCTGGAAGGCCTGGCCGTAGCACTGGCCAACATCGATGAGATCATCGAGCTGATCAAGGCGTCGCCGTCTGCCGCCGAGGCCAAAGAGAAGCTGATGAACCAGGGGTGGGTGCCGGGCGACGTTATGGCGATGCTGGAGCGTGCCGGTGAAGACGCCTGCCGCCCCGACGATCTGCCGGAAATCTATGGCATCCGCGATGGGCTGTATCACCTGTCTCCGGAGCAGGCCCAGGCGATCCTGGATCTGCGCCTGCATCGCCTGACCGGTCTGGAGACCGAGAAACTTCAGAACGAGTACCGCGACATTCTCGACAAGATTGCCGACCTGCTGGACATCCTGGGCAATCCTGAGCGCCTGCTGCAGGTGATTCGCGACGAACTGACGGCGGTGGTGGACGAGTACGGCGACGACCGTCGCACCGAGATCACCAGCTCCCGTCGTGACCTGACCATTGCTGACCTGATTGACGAGGAAGACCTGGTGGTGACCATCTCTCACGGTGGTTACGCCAAGACCCAGGCCGTGACCGATTATCAGGCCCAGCGCCGCGGTGGTCGTGGCAAGGCCGCGACGTCGATGAAGGAAGAGGATTTCGTCGAGAAGCTGCTGGTAGCCAACTCCCACGACACCATTCTGTGTTTCTCCAACCGGGGTAAGGTTTACTGGCTGCGGGTGTTTGAGATTCCCCGGGCCAGCCGCGCCTCCCGTGGACGTCCAATGGTCAATATCCTGCCGCTGGATGAGGGGGAGCGGATCACCACCTTCCTGCCAGTGCGTGACTATCCGGAAGAGCACTATGTGCTGATGGCCACCTCCCATGGTGTGGTCAAGAAAACGCCATTGCCGAACTTCTCCCGTCCTCGCAGCAGCGGCCTGATTGCCCTGAACCTGGACGAAGGGGATACCCTGATTGGCGCCGCCATTACCGAAGGCGATGCCGAGGTCATGCTGTTCTCCAGCGCCGGCAAGGCGGTGCGCTTCAATGAGGAAGCGGTGCGCCCAATGAGCCGGACCGCCCGCGGCGTCCGCGGTATCAAACTGCCGGAAGGCCACCAGGTGGTGTCACTGATCATCCCTCAGTCGGATGACGGGGTGATTCTGACCGCCAGTGAAAACGGCTACGGCAAGCGCACCACCATTGACGAGTTCCCGACCTACAGTCGTGGCAGTCAGGGCGTGATTGCCATGCAGTGTTCGGAGCGGAACGGCAACCTGGTGACCGCACTGCAACTGTTTGACGGTGACGAGATGATGCTGATCTCCGACAAGGGCACCCTGGTGCGCACGCGGACAGACGAAGTCTCGATCCTCAGCCGTAACACCCAAGGGGTTCGTCTGATCAAGTTGTCTCAGGAAGATGAGCGCCTGGTGGGCGTTGAGCGCATTGCCGAGGGCGACGACGAAGCGGTCGCAGATGGCGAAGACGGGGCGGAGTCGGCGCCAGTTGAACCTGGTGAGGCAGCAGCGCCAGAGGCCGGAGACCAAGAGGATGGCGGCGACGAGTAAGCCGTCGCTTAGCCCCGGCGGGCCCTGAAAGGGTCTGGCCGGGGTCCGAATAACCGAACAGACACCATTGAGAGATCCACAGAGCATGAGCAGGGCGTTTAACTTTTGTGCGGGTCCGGCAACCTTGCCGGAAGCGGTGCTGAAGCAGGCACAGGACGAGATGCTGGATTGGCGCGGTAGCGGCATGTCGGTGATGGAAATGAGTCACCGCAGTGAGGCCTTTATCGAGATCGCCGAGACCGCGGAGCAGGATCTGCGCGAGCTTGCTGGCATCTCTGATGACTATGCGGTTCTGTTCATGCAGGGCGGTGCCAGCAGTCAGTTCTCGGCGATCCCGTTGAACCTGCTGGGCGATCGCACCAGTGCTGACTACATCAACACCGGCATCTGGTCCAAGAAGGCGATTGCCGAAGCCGCCCGTTATGCCGACGTTAATGTTGCCGCCAGCTCGTCAGACCAGGGTTTCAGTACCGTGCCCGACCCGTCCACCTGGAACACTCGTGCGGATGCGGCTTACCTGCATTACACCCCCAATGAGACCATCGGCGGCGTGGAGTACGATTTCATTCCGGAGTGTGGCGATGTACCGCTGGTTGCCGACCTGTCGTCCACCATCCTGTCCCGTCCGCTGGATGTATCCCGCTTTGGCCTGATCTACGCTGGCGCCCAGAAGAACATCGGGCCATCCGGCCTGGTGGTGATCATCGTGCGTAAGGACCTGTTGGGCAAGGCCCGTCCGGAAACGCCCACCATGCTTAACTATCAGGTGATTGCGGATAACGGCTCGATGTACAACACCCCGGCGACCTATTCCTGGTACCTGGCCGGCCTGGTGTTCAAGTGGCTGAAAGAGCAGGGCGGTGTGGCTGCAATGGGTGAGCTGAATGAACGCAAGGCCCGCAAGCTGTACGACTTTATTGACGCCAACGAGTTCTATGCCAACCCGGTCGATCCCCGTTACCGTTCCTGGATGAACGTGCCGTTCACTCTGGCGGATGACGCGCTGAATGCCGATTTCCTCAAAGGGGCTGACGAGCGCGGTCTGCTCAATCTGAAGGGCCACCGCTCGGTTGGCGGCATGCGCGCGAGCCTCTACAACGCCATGCCGGAAGCCGGTGTGGACGCCCTGATCGACTACATGGCGAGCTTCGCCAGGGAGCGAGGCTGATATGAGCGACGAGCAGATCCGGTTGGGTGAGCTGCGGGACCAGATCGACAGTCTCGACCAGCAGATCATGGACCTGGTAAGCGCTCGCGCCCGCTGCGCCCAGGAAGTGGCTGAGGTCAAAATGGCTCACAACCCGGGGCAGGACGTGTTTTTCTACCGTCCGGAGCGCGAAGCCCAGGTGTTGCGACGGATCAAAGAAACCAACCCGGGCCCGTTGTCTGACGAAGAGATGGCACGGCTGTTCCGGGAAATCATGTCGGCCTGCCTGGCGCTGGAGAAGCCGATGCACATCGCCTTCCTGGGGCCGGTGGGCACCTTCACCCAGGCCGCAGCGCTCAAGCATTTTGGTCACTCCGTGGTCAGCGTGCCACTGCCTGCCATTGATGCGGTGTTCCGTGAGGTGGAGTCCGGTTCTGCTCACTATGGGGTAGTGCCGGTGGAAAACTCCACCGAGGGCATGATCAACCACACCCTCGACATGTTCATGTCGTCGCCGTTGAAAATCTGTGGTGAAGTGCAGCTCCGCATTCACCACCACCTGTTGTGCTCGCCGGAGAACCGGGACCAGGAAATTACCCGGATCTACTCCCACCAGCAGTCTTTTGCCCAGTGTCGCCAGTGGCTGGACGCCCATCGCTATGGCATTGAGCGGGTCGCGGTCAGCAGTAATGCCGAGGCTGCCCGTCGGGCGGCAGAGGAGCCGGGTACTGCGGCCATCGCCGGTGATATGGCCGGCGAGCTGTACGGCCTGGACGTGGTGGCTGCCAAGATCGAGGACCGCCCGGACAACACCACCCGGTTCCTGATTGTCGGTCGGGAAGAAGTCGGGCCCAGCGGTCAGGACAAGTCGTCCATCCTGGTGTCGATGCGCAACAAGCCGGGCGCGCTCTACCAGCTGCTGGAACCGTTCCACCGCAATGGCTTGAGCCTGACCCGGATCGAGACCCGGCCGTCCCCCAGTGGAACCTGGGCCTACGTGTTCTATATCGATTTTGAAGGCCACATGGACGATGACCTGATCAGCAAGGTGTTATCCGAAGTGGAAGCCGAAGCGGTCGAGCTCAAGCGCTTGGGTTCCTATCCCATCGGCGTTCTGTAATCACTCAACGATCAGGTGTCTTTGTCATGGCGGCGCCCCTATCCAGCCAGTCCCCTGTGGAGTCTGACGCAGGTTTGAATACCCCACTGTTCCAGCGGGTCGCAGTGATCGGCCTGGGGCTGATTGGTGGCTCACTGGCAGCGGCGATCCGCCAGCAGCAGCTGGCCGTGGAGGTGGTGGCCTATGACCGCGAGGCCGATGACCTCAGGGCCGGCGTGGCGTTGGGGGTGATCGATACCGCGGAATCCTCGGTGGCGGCGGCCGTACAGGGCGCGGACCTGGTGGTGGTGGCGGTCCCCGTGCGGGCGACCGAGGCCGTGCTGGCAGAGATTCGGCCGGCCCTGTCCCACCAGGCCATTCTGACCGATGTCGGCAGCACCAAGGCCAGTTTCGTGGCAGCAGTTGAGGCGGTGTTCGGCCAGCTCGGCCCCCGGGTCATTCCAGGACACCCGATTGCCGGCTCCGAGAAGAGTGGCGTACACGCTGCCAATCCGGAGCTGTTTGCCAACCATAAGGTGATCCTGACCCCCGCCGAGGGAGTCGACGGTGCCAGCTTCGAGCGTCTGAAGTCGCTCTGGGAGGGCTGTGGTGCCCGGGTACTGGCGATGTCGGTGGGCTACCATGATGAAGTGCTGGCGGCCACCAGCCACCTGCCGCACCTGATCGCCTTTTCGCTGGTGGATACCCTGGCCGGCGAAGACCAGAACATGGACATCTTCCGCTACGCTGCCGGCGGTTTCCGGGATTTTACCCGCATCGCCGCCAGCGATCCGGTGATGTGGCATGATATCTTCCTATCCAACCGTGACGCCGTGCTGCGGGTGATTGATCATTTCTCCCGTGACCTGGATCAGCTGCGTGATGCCATTGAACACCAGGATGGCGCCATGCTGCTGCGGGTATTCAGTCGGGCCAAGGCGGCGCGGGAACACTTTACAAAAATGCTATCAGGACAGGCGTACGTGACAGACATGAACCAGAAGCAGGTTACTTTCCGGATGCAACCCGGCGGGTCGATGAATGGCGACATTCGGGTCCCCGGGGACAAGTCGATTTCTCATCGCTCCATCATGTTGGGCGCGCTGGCGGACGGTGTTACCGAAGTTCGCGGATTTCTCGAAGGGGAAGATAGCCTGGCGACGCTGCAGGCCTTCCGCGACATGGGAGTAACCATTGAGGGGCCGGATAACGGTCACGTACGCATTCACGGCGTTGGTATTGACGGCCTGCAGGCGCCGCGCGGGCCGCTCTACCTGGGTAATTCCGGCACTGCGATGCGGCTGTTCGCCGGCCTGCTGGCGGCGCAGCCATTCGATACCGAACTGACGGGTGATGAAAGCCTGTCCCGGCGCCCAATGGGACGGGTCGCTGACCCGCTGCGGGCCATGGGGGCGGTGATTGACACCGCAGAAGGTGGCCGGCCGCCGCTGAAAATTCATGGCAGCCAGGCGCTGACCGGCATTCACTATGAAATGCCGGTTGCCAGTGCCCAGGTGAAGTCCTGTCTGTTGCTGGCGGGCCTTTATGCCGAAGGCGCAACCTCGGTTACTGAGCCGGCACCGACCCGGGATCACACCGAGCGGATGCTGGAAGGTTTTGGTTACCATGTTCACCGCAAAGGCGCCACCTCCAGCGTGTCCGGCGGAGGCAGGCTGACTGCGTCGGAGATCGATGTGCCGGCGGATATTTCCTCGGCAGCGTTCTTCCTGGTGGCGGCCTCTATCGCGCCGGAGTCCGACCTGACCCTGCGCCACGTTGGCATGAATCCCACCCGTGTGGGGGTGATCAACATCCTGCGTCTGATGGGTGCCAGCATTGAAGTCCTGAACGAGCGTGAGATTGGTGGCGAGCCGGTCGCGGATCTGCGGGTGCGGTCAGCGACGCTTCGGGGCATCGACATTCCCGAGGATCAGGTGCCGCTGGCGATTGACGAGTTTCCGGTACTGTTTGTGGCTGCGGCCTGTGCCGAGGGTGAAACCGTTCTGCGGGGTGCTGAGGAACTGCGGGTCAAGGAGAGTGATCGTATCCAGGTGATGGCCGATGGTCTGACGGCTTTGGGGGTTGAGTCCACGGTGACCGCAGATGGCATTGTCATCCCCGGTGGTCAGCGCCTTGGTGGTGGTACCGTCGACAGTCATGGCGACCATCGCATTGCGATGTCCTTCGCAGTTGCCTCGCTGCGGGCGGAGGGTGAGATCGTGGTGAACGATTGCGCCAATGTGGCCACGTCCTTCCCGGGATTTGTCGAACTCGCCCGGGAGACCGGTATCCAGATCGCGGCGGAGGGCGAGTAAGTCATGTCCGCAAACGCCGTTCCGGTAATTACCATCGATGGCCCCGGAGGCGCGGGCAAGGGCACGGTCACCCAGTTGCTGGCCCAGCGACTGGGCTGGCACCTGCTCGACAGTGGTGCGTTGTATCGCCTCACGGCCCTGGCGGCGACCCGTCAGGGGGTGTCGCTTGAGGATGAGGCAGCCCTGGTGTCGGTGGCCTCCGGCCTTGATGTGCGCTTTGAACCGTCTGAGCCGGGGGAGCCGGTACGGGTCATCCTGGACGGCGACGATGTGACGGCGGAACTGCGGACTGAACGCTGTGGCGACAACGCCTCCCGGGTAGCGGTGATGCAGCCGGTTCGGGACGCGCTATTGCAGCGCCAGCGGGATTTCCAGCAAGCCCCTGGCCTGGTGGCCGACGGCCGTGATATGGGAACGGTGGTGTTCCCCGACGCGCCCACCAAGATTTTCCTGACTGCGAGTGCGGAGGAGCGGGCTCGCCGACGTTACCGCCAGTTGAAGGACTCTGGGCTCAGTGTTACCATTGATGCCCTTTTAGACGAGATTCGGGCTCGTGATGAACGGGATATGAACCGTTCAGCAGCCCCGCTTAAACCCGCAGAGGATGCGCAAGTCATTGACTCGACTGGTTTAAGCATCGAAGAGGTGTTGGACAAGGTAATGGCCTTTGCGGGTCAGGCCTGACTACACCTCTTTGTCGTTGGAATGCCGGCCGTGGTGTCATTCGCCAGCCTCAGGCCATTGTCGGCAATTTACGAACAGACCGTGTTGCTGGTAGCACGGAGTTAACTTGCGTTGATCATAGGACACATAATGAGCGAGAGCTTTGCGGATCTTTTTGAAGAAAGCCTGAAAGAAATTGACATGCAGCCGGGTTCCATCGTCCAGGGGACCGTGGTTGATATCGACAACGACTGGGTTACTGTTAACGCTGGTCTGAAGTCAGAGGGTGTAATCCCTGCCTCCCAGTTCCTGAACGAAAAGGGTGAACTGGACATCCAGATCGGTGACGTTGTCGACGTAGCTCTCGACGCTGTTGAAGACGGCTTCGGTGAAACCCGTCTGTCCCGCGAAAAAGCCAAGCGCGCTGAAGCCTGGAAGGTACTCGAGAAGTCCTTCGAAGCGGAAGAAGTCGTTAAGGGCGTGATCAACGGCAAGGTTAAGGGCGGCTTCACAGTCGACCTGTCCGGTATCCGTGCCTTCCTGCCAGGCTCCCTGGTAGACGTTCGTCCGGTTCGCGACACCGCGCACCTGGAGAACAAAGAGCTGGAATTCAAGGTTATCAAGCTCGACCAGAAGCGTAACAACGTGGTTGTTTCCCGTCGTGCCGTTCTCGAAGCCGAGAACAGTGCAGAGCGTGATGCGCTGCTGGAAACCCTGACCGAAGGTCTGGAAATCAAGGGTATCGTCAAGAACCTGACCGACTACGGTGCGTTTGTTGATCTGGGCGGCGTTGACGGCCTGCTGCACATCACCGACATGGCCTGGAAGCGCATCAAGCATCCGAGCGAGATCGTAAACGTTGGTGATGAGATCAACGTCAAGGTTCTGAAGTTCGATCGTGAGCGTAACCGTGTTTCCCTGGGTCTGAAGCAGCTGGGCGAAGATCCCTGGGTTGATATCAAGGGTCGTTACCCTGAGAACGCGAAGGTTAAAGCTCGCGTTACCAACCTGACTGACTACGGCTGCTTCGCCGAGCTGGAAGAGGGTGTTGAAGGTCTGGTTCACGTGTCCGAAATGGACTGGACCAACAAAAACATCCATCCGTCCAAGGTTGTTCAGGTAGGCGACGAAGTTGACGTGATGATCCTGGACATCGACGAAGAGCGTCGTCGTATCTCCCTGGGTATCAAACAGTGTGTTGCTAACCCGTGGGAAGAGTTCTCCGGCAACTTCAACAAAGGTGACCGCATCTCCGGTAAGATCAAGTCCATCACGGACTTCGGTATCTTCATCGGCCTGGACGGCGGCATCGACGGTCTGGTTCACCTGTCTGACATCAGCTGGAACGAGACTGGCGAAGAAGCGGTTCGCGAGTACAAGAAAGGCGACGAAGTTGAAACCGTCATCCTGTCTGTTGACCCTGAGCGTGAGCGTATCTCCCTGGGCATCAAGCAGCTGGAAAGCGATCCGTTTGCCGAGTTTGTGCAGCTGAACGACAAGGGCTCCATCGTTAAGGGTACTGTCTCTGCGGTTGACGCCAAGGCAGCGACCATCGCGCTGAACGACGAAGTTGAAGCGGTACTGAAAGCTTCCGAAATCAGCCGTGACCGCGTTGAAGACGCTCGTAACGCCCTCAACGAAGGTGACGAGGTTGAAGCGAAGATCATCAGCATCGATCGCAAGAACCGCGTGATCAACCTGTCTGTTAAGTCCAAAGATGTTGAGGACGACAAGCAGGCGCTTGAGAACGTTCGCAGCAAGGCCGCTGAAACTTCTGGTGCGACCACCATCGGTGATCTCATCAAGGAGCAGATGCAGCAGCAGAACGCCAACAAGGACTAAGTCTCCTTTTGGTAATAAAAAAACGGGCTGTAACAGCCCGTTTTTTTTGTGTTTTTTTTAGGTTTGGCTAAACTAGAGGCATGGAGTCGGGGCTCTGGCTCCCCATAAGAATGACAGAGGGATACGCCTCATGACGAAGTCCGAACTGGTTGAACTGATTGCGTCCAAACAGACCCAGTTGTCCGTCAAGGACGTGGAGCTGGCAGTCAAAACGATTATTGAGCACATGTCCCAGTCGCTTGCGGATGGTCAGCGGATCGAAATTCGGGGATTCGGCAGCTTTTCCCTGCATTATCGTGCCGCCCGCACCGGCCGTAATCCCAAGACTGGCGAGGCAGTGCAACTTCCCGCCAAGTACGTGCCCCATTTCAAACCCGGTAAAGAGCTCAGAGAGCAGGTCAACGACAGCATGAAGCAAGGCTTCTGATTGTTGCGGGAGCTGGTGTTGGTGCACGATGTGTATCGTTGAATCGGAGGAAGCTACTCTATGGCCGGATTGCGCAGGATTCTGATTGTTCTGGTGGTGTTGTTCCTGATCGTGGTTGCCCTGGTGTTCTCGATGAACAACCAGACCTCGGTATCACTGGATTTCCTGCTGTTCAAGACGCCGTCCCATGGTGTTGCGGTCTGGGTTCTGCTGGCCTTTATCCTGGGCACGGTGACCGGTATTCTGGTGACCATGCTGGCGACGGCAAAGCACTCCATTGCCCGTCGACAGCTGAAGAAGCGCCTGACTCGTGCCGAGCAGGCATTGGAGGACTCCAAGGCTCAGAATAGCCGGACGCTTTAATGGATATCGTTTTTCAGTGGCTGCTGTTAACCGCGGCAGTTGCTGCCGGCTGGTTTATGGGACGGTTTGGGCGAACGCCGCGCCGTGCCGGTCGTTCGCTTTCAGATGAGGCGACCGTTCGTGATCGCCTCCAGTTCCTGTTCACCAATTACTCCGACCAGGCCGTTGAGAACTTTGTACAGTCCCTGGCGGTTAATCCCGAGACCGTGGGATTGCACCTGTCCATTGGCGCCCATTTCCGCAATAAGGGCGAAACCGATCGGGCCATCGTGATTCACCAGAATCTGCTGGCTCGTCCGGAGTTACCCACCCGCTATTCTCCCCAGGTAACTTTCGAGCTGTCGCTGGATTATCTCGCGGCCGGTCTGCTGGATCGCGCCGAAGCTCTGTTCCATCAGTTGATGGGGGATCGGGAGTATGGCCCCAAGGCCGCCAGCCAGCTGATTGAGCTCTATCAGCAGGAGCGGGAATGGAGCAAGGCCGGGCAGGTGGCGCGTACGCTGCGGGCCGATCGTCTCGATCCGGAGCTGGACCGGGTGCTGGCCTATCTGACCTGCGAGCTGGCGGAGCAGGCGATGACCCGGGACGATTGCTGGGGGGCTGGCAAACTGGTCAAGGAAGCGCTGGAGCATGATCGCACCTGCGTGCGGGCGACCTTCATTCAGGTGCGCATTCAGCAACGTCAGGGCAATTACAAGGACGCCGCCAACCAGTGTCTGAAGGTGTTCGACCAGAACCCGGAGTTTGGTCCGGAAGCCGTTGATCGACTGATGAAGCTTGAGCGTGAGCATGGTGACGTAAAGCGGCTGGTACGGAAGTTCCGCCGGCTTTACGAGACCTGGCCCAGCACCAGCTTGCTGTTGGCGCTGGTGGAGTCAGTGGAACGGGGCTCCGGGCGACTGGCTGCGATTGAGCTGTTGCGCTGCGAGCTGGAACTGCGACCGAGTGTGCGGGGCTTGCTGCGGCTGGTGGAACTGGCCGGACATGAGAAGGGCATGACCACCGATGAGGGCCGCCTGGTGAGCCGTATCGGCCACCTGCTGCTCGCCAATCGCCCCATCTATCGCTGCGTCAGCTGCGGTTTCTCCGGCCAGCAGCTGCACTGGCTGTGCCCCAGTTGCAAGACCTGGGAGTCCGTGCGACCGATCCAGGGTGTGGAAGCAGAGTAACGCTTTGCTGGCTGCACTGACCGAACTGAAAAACAGCATTTCCTTTAGGTAGATATCAAGATGAACGACCCCAAGATTATTGTCGCCCTGGACTTTCCCTCTGAGGCGCCCGCGCTCGCCCTGGTAGACACTCTGGACCCGGCGCTGTGCCGGTTGAAGGTGGGTAAAGAGCTGTTTACCCGCAGTGGCCCGGCGCTGGTTCGGTCGCTTCAGGATCGAGGCTTCGAGGTGTTTCTCGACCTGAAGTTTCACGATATTCCCAATACCACCTCGGCGGCGGTAGCGGCGGCAGCGGATCTGGGGGTCTGGATGGTCAACGTCCACGCCTCTGGTGGCGCCCGTATGATGGAAGCCTGCCGTACCCGCCTGGATGCCTACGGCGAGAAGCGGCCACTGCTGATTGCGGTTACGGTGCTGACCAGTATGGCGGCGGAGGATCTGCAGGGCATTGGCATAGCGGTGACTCCCGAGCAGCAGGTGGTGCGACTGGCGCAACTGACGGCCGATTGTGGTCTGGACGGGGTGGTCTGTTCGGCTCAGGAAGCTCCCCAGCTCAAGCGTGATCAGGGCAGCGACTTTACCCTGGTGACGCCGGGAATCCGGCCGCAATCCGCCGCCAAAGGCGATCAGCAGCGGGTAATGACGCCCACAGCCGCGTTGCAGGCGGGCAGTGACTATCTGGTGATTGGTCGTCCCATTACCCAGGCTAAAGATCCTCTGGAAGCGCTGCAGGCGATCCACCGCGAGTGTCGGGCGCTCTGAGCTGGCGCGCCGTTGGTCGAATTGGTTTGCGGTGCAGGTGCTCTTAGACTCGAGGGCAAAGGAGGAGTCATGTCCCAGTTAAGTCAGCTTGAGCACCGCATTCACACCGAGATTCCACTCAGTCGTCATCTGGGCGTCCGTTTGACCGAGTTTGACGGCGACGCCCTGGTGGTCACCGCGCCACTGGCAAGTAACGTCAATCATCAGGGTACCGGGTTTGGCGGCAGTCTTTATTCTGTCGGCGTCGTAGCGGCCTGGGGTCTGGTGGATCTGTGGCTGGAGAACGCCGGTCTGGTCGGCAATGTGGTGGTCCAACAGGCCAGCATCGAGTACACCGCGCCGGTGGATGAGGACTTTTTCGCGGTGGCCCGTGCAGCCACAGATAAGGAGCTGGAGCGGTTTCTGGCAACGGTTGCTCGTCACGGCAAGGGCCGCCTGACGGTGACTGCCCAATTGTATACCGGAATGCCAGGCCGGCAACCGGCCGGATTGGCCAAGGCAGTGTTGCAGGGGCAGTTTGTGGTTCGGGACGCCCGGTCGTTGACGCAGTAGGTTAACGTACGAACCTGGCCTAACGCTGGACCGGATGGCAAGGCCGCGGTCTTCTCAGCCGATATCCCGGCTGTTGCCGATGGAGCGGCTCATCAGGATGATGGGAATGATGCCGGCGATGACAATGATCAGCGATGGCAGGGCGCTATGGGCCAGCTGCTCGTCCGAGGCGAACTGGTAGACGTAGGTTGCCAGAGTATCGAAGTTGAATGGGCGTAGAATGAGTGTCGCCGGCAATTCCTTCATGCAGTCAACAAACACCACCAGTGCTGCGGTCAGCAGGGTGCCGCGGAGCATCGGCAAATGGACCCTGCGCAGGGTACCTCCAGGGCTCTGACCCAGCGAGCGTGAAGCCATGTCCATGCTTGGGGTTACCTTCTGCAGTGCGCTTTCCACGCTGCCGGCAGAGACCGCCAGGAACCGCACGGTGTAGGCAAACACCAGGGCAAAGGTGGAGCCACTCAGCAGCAGTCCGGTGCTGACACCGAACTGATTCCGCATCAGGCTGTCCAGCCAGTTATCAAAGCCCGCCAATGGAATAATCACCCCAACAGCAAGTACCGCCCCAGGCATGGCGTAGCCAAGACTGGAGAGCCTCAGCAGGATCTGCATACCGCGGGTATCGTGCAGACGCCGGCTGTAGGCCAGGGTAACGCCGATCAGCAATGTGGTCAGGGCTGCGGTGCCCGATAGGAACAGGCTGTTGAGGGTGTTTTCGAAGAAGGTGCTGTTCCAGCTTTCGTCAAAGTAGTCGATCGCGTAATGCACCAGTGCGATCGCCGGGATTACGAATCCGAACAGGAACGGCAGCAGGCAGATCGCCAGGCAGAGCGTCTGCTGACGGCGACTGATGCGAAAGCGCTGGATCGGGTTGCGGTTGTCGCGGGTGGCAAACTGGGCCTGTTTGCGGCGGGAATAGCGTTCCAGAGTGACCAGGATCACCACAAACGTGAGCATGATGGTGGCAATCTGGGCGGCGCCACCGAGATTGCCCAGGTTCATCCAGGTATCGAACAAACCCGCTGTGAGGGTTTGAACGGCAAAGAAGTCCACGGTGCCAAAATCGTTCAGGGTTTCCATCAGCACCAGCGACAGTCCCACTGCAATGGCCGGTCGGGCAATAGGCAGAACCACGCGGAAGAAGGTGCTGAGTGCGGAGTGGCCAAGGCTCCGGCTAACGGCGAACAGGGAGGGCGACTGCTCCAGAAACGCCGCCCGGGCCAGCAGGTAGACGTAGGGGTACAGCACCAGGCCGATCATCAGGGTTGCGCCGGTCAGGGTGCGGATTTCCGGAAACCAGTAGTCCTGTGCCGTGCTCCAGCCGAAGGTGTCGCGTAACAGAATCTGCACCGGTCCGGCGTAGTCCAGCAGCGTGGTGTAGACATAGGCAATGACGTACGCCGGGAATGCAAAAGGCAGGAGCATCGCCCATTCGAAGAATCGCCGGCCCGGGAATTCGCACATGGTCACCACCCAGGCGGAGGCGACACCAATGATCAGCGTCAGCGCCATCACCCCGAGCATCAGTTGGAAGGTGGTCGTCAGGTAGCGGGGCAGGGTGGTGTCGATCAGGTGTGGCCAGATGTTCTCTTCCGGGAAAAAGGCCAGGTAAAGCGCCGACAGAATCGGCAGAGCCACGATGGCGGTGGTCAGAATTGCGGATATCAGCCAGCGCTTGGAGGTTCGCCTTGCCAGGAGGGGCTGGTGAGTGGGCTGGATTGCACTGGAGGCCGGCTGGGTCATGGGGGTTCCGTCACGCAAAAGGCTGGAGTTTAGTGCAGCGACAGTCCCGGGGGCAATGATGCGACGGATTCAGGAGGCTGTCGGCGTGACCGGGCGACGGCCCGAATCACGCTGACAGACCGGTTCAGGCGTCGATCAGTTGTCGTAATCCACCCGGTCAACCATGCGAACGGCGGCGTTGCGACGTTCGGCGATTTCCTGCAGGGACAGTGAGTCCGGGTGCAGTTCACCCCAGCCTGCGACCATGCCTGACGGTTCCACGCTCGGGTTGGCGGGGTACTCGGTGTTGGCTTCGGCGTAGATCTGCTGGGCCTTCTCCTGGGACAGGAATTCCATCAGGCGGATGGCGTTCTCCTGGTTCGGGGCACTGTTGGTCAGCGCGATGCCGCTGATGTTGATGTGAGTGCCGCGACCGTCGCTGTTGGGGAAGACAATGCGGACCGCTTCGGCGGCGGCGCGCTGATTATCGTCGTTCAGCATCTTGCCGTAGTAGTAGCTGTTACCGATGGACAGGTCGCAGACACCTTCGGCGATGGCCTTGATCTGGTCACGATCGCCACCCTGTGGCTTACGGGCCAGGTTGTTCTTCAGGCCGGTGAGCCAGGCTTCGGCCTCTTCCTCGCCGTGGTGGGCAATCATCGAAGAGAACAGGGCAATGTTGTACGGATGCTTGCCACTGCGGGTGCAGATGCGACCTTCCCACTTGGGATCAGCCAGCTCTTCGTAGGTGGTGATCTCACCTTCTTCCACACGGTCCACGGAGGCGTAGATCATCCGGCCACGGGTGGTCAGTGCAAACCACTTGCCGTCCGGATGACGCAGGTTCTCAGGAATGTTGGCTTCCATTACCTCGTTATCGACAGCCTGGGTCAGTCCCCGTTCCACCAGTTCGTTCAGGCGGGAGATGTCGACCGTCATCACCACATCGGCAGGGCTGTTGCGGCCTTCCCGTTCCAGGCGCTCGGCCAAGCCTTTCTTGGCGAAAACAACGTTGGTTTCGATGCCGGTTTCTTCCGTGAAGGCATCCAGCAGAGGCTCAAGCAGGTTGGCCTGACGGTAGGAATAGATATTGACCTCGTCGGCGCTGGCGGCCAGTGGCATGGCAGTGACCGCGACCAGGGCAGCAGTAGCAGCGTACTTGAAGGGCATAATGGTGTACCTTTCTGGTGGTGCATGGGTTTGGCGAATCAGGGAGCATAATGGTTGCAGGCCTGAATCAAAAATAAACGTCAACCATTCTCATTATAGTTGCTAAAGCTGTCAATGTTTGACCGGTATTTTCCGTGAAAACAATGCTATGCTTCCGAAACAAGAATAAGCGGAATCGGTTGGGCAGGTGGCGTGGCCTGCAGGTGCCTGGGTGCATCTCCGATGGGGCCAATCGTCCACCAGACACGAATGGTATGGGTAGTAGATCTTATGGCGGCGTCTGATCGCAGAGAGCACATCAGAACCTCGATGAACACCCGGGTTAAAGTGGAGAGCGACCGCATCGGCAGCGTGATCCTCTCCACCCGTGATATCTCGGATGGTGGCGTGTTCATAGCTGTGGAAAACGACGAAGTGGAGTTGGAGATAGGCGACCGGGTTACGGTTCAGGTCCAGGGCTTGCCGGTGGAGGCGCCGGTACTGGATATGAAGGTGGTGCGCCAGACCCACGAAGGCTACGGGTTGCAGTTTGCCGACTAGTCTCCGCCCAACCATTTCCCTCAATCCGATGTCTCCATAACCGGTAAGTCGATGATCAATACCTTTCGCACCCTGTCCGTCGCGCCCCTGCTGATCGTGGTTTTGCTGCTCCCTGGCTGTGCTTCCTACTACTCCCATTTCGGTGTGTTTCCTGCAACCAACTCCGCTGGTGAGCCCCGTGAGGTGAGGGTGAGCTGGCGATCTGCGGACTACCCCGATTGGTGGCTGGCCAGCGATCGGGCTACGCCCATTACCATTGAAACCCAGTGCAGCGACCGTATCTGGCGACTGAGCGATGCTGGTGGCCGGGAGGAGCGGTCGTCGTCGAACGGGTGTGGCGATGGTATCCGTGCCTGTGGCGACACCGCGCTGGACCTGGATGTCCGTAGTGGTCAACCGGTGGAGCCGGGCACCGTTTGCCTGGCGGTATTCCCGGCGCAATCATCGCTGGTGATCACCGAGCTGGGACGTCAGGTTGAGTTGCACGTCTACTGTCGGCCGGAGCGAACGCAGCATGAGATTGACGGCGAGACTGTGAATATGGACTATATCCGCGCTTCGTCCGTGCCTTATCGGGTGGATATCCGTAAAGTGCGACGGGGCTCACTGGCGGATCGCATGCCGGATCTGGACGATTCCGTATGTGAACAGGATTGATCGCCGAAGCGGTAAATACTGCTTTAGGCGAAGCTGCTGACGGAATGTGATGCAGCTCTCAAGGCTACAATTCGTTGCGCTTGGCAACGGTCTGTAATGCTTTGTTGTATTCCAGTAAAGGATGACAACCAAACTGTAATGGACTCTGGCCCGGGACGGGTCAAAATGGAAAGCATCGAAGTAGGTCGGGCCGTTGTGGGGTGTACCGTGGGCGTAAGCCAGAAAAAAGTGACTGTTCACAATCTAGAGATTGGCATGTTCGTGTCCGATCTGGATCGGCCGTGGCATCAGACCCCTTTCCCGATCCAGGGCTTCTTCATCCGCACTCAGGATGACATCCGCTCGCTGATGTCCCATTGCAGCTGGGTCATGGTGGATGTGGCGGAAACCCGTGACACCAGCGAATACAATCATGCCGACGCACCGGTGTATTTCCGCCGTCAGCGCCGAACCCACGCCCAGGAAGTGATCAAGCTTCCGCCGATCAATATCAAGAATCCGGTCCGCTATGTTGAAAGCCGCCCCTTGCGCAAGGAAGTGAAGGGTGTGACGGCCTTGGCGCAGGATGTCGATGAGGCGCTGGTGCGCGTCGGCGCCACCATTCGTCAGCACGGTCAGCCGGATCTCAAACCCCTGGCTGGGGCGGTACAGAAGATGACCGCCAGCGTTATCCGCAACCCGGATGCGCTGCTGTGGCTCAGTCGAGTGCGGGAACACGACGATTACAGCTACCGCCATGCGATGAACTCGGCGGTCTGGGCCCTGGTGTGCGGGCGTCATCTGGGGCTGGAGTCCGGGCTGCTGAATCACCTGGCCATGGGGTGTCTGCTGGCGCACATCGGTAAGGCGGATCTGCCGGAAGAAATTCTGGCCAACGAGCATGCGCTCTCGGCCGAGCAATATGCCGAATACAAAACCTATGTCGAACGCGGGGTGGCGCAACTGGCCAGCGCGGGGCTGTCACGGGCAGTGATCAACATCGTCCAGAACCACCGTGAGCGTCATAACGGCACCGGTTTTCCGGAGGGTGTGCGTGGCGACCGGATTCCGCTGCTGGCGAAAATCGCCGGGCTGGTGGACTACTACGAGACGCTGGTGGAGCCGCGGGAAGGGTGTGTTCCGATGACGCCTGCCCAGGCTGTCGGGCATCTCTATGAAACCCGCAACATTGAATTTCAGGAAGACCTGGTGGAGCGCTTTATCCAGGCTATCGGGGTATACCCCATTGGCACTCTGGTGGAGCTGTCGGATGGTCAGCGTGGGGTGATTCTGTCCCACTCGCCGGATCGTCGCCTGCTGCCGAAGGTGATGGTGATGACCGATCACGCCCAGCGTCCGCTGAAGACGGCCAAAGTCATCAATCTGGCCGAGCACAATACCGGTCGCGCCCGGGGTAAACAGTTGCGAATTGAGGGTTGTCTGCCGAACGGAACCGACGGCCTTGACCCCAATCGCTACGACATCAGTGGCGCAGAACTGCGTTTTCGTATCCGCAACCTGTTCGGCTGAAGCCGTTGCTGCCTGCTAGCCGTCGACCTTACTCTTCAATGATGACCCGCAGCTGTTTCCGGATCCAGCGATAGTCGTCTTCCGGCTGGAAGTTCACCAGTACGTCTGACTCGCCGCCGGCCTCGCCATTGATGAAATACTCCACCGTGCCGCTCTGCCAGTCGTAGCTGTGAATGGCCACGTCTGCGTCCCGCAGACTGACTGCCTCCAGTGCGCCCAGGGCAAGCCCGCCACCGATCTTGCGAACCCGTACCTGTTTGATCCCCGTATCCGTGGCGGGGTAGGCGGCGGTTTCCGGGGTCAGGGTGTAGCGGTTGGCATGAATGCGGGTCGCGGCATCCAGCTCCCGGGTAAGGTAGGCTTTGGCGGCATCCACGTCGACATCGTCGAGCTGGCGCTGGCCACCGAGAATGCGATTGCGTTTGCTGACGAGGTCTTCGCGATACTCGATGTCCGGATCAATGTCGTCGTCATCGTCCGGGCGTTCTGGCGCCGCGTCGATCTCTGCCTGGGTGGGTGGTTCGTCGCAGCGATCGTCGTCTTCCTCGAAGAAACAGATTTTCTCCAGCAGCTGATTGGCCGGGGAACGGCCAGCCTCGCTGCTGGCCTCGAACTCACTGGCGCTGACTGCGAAGTCAATGGCGGCATCCAGTTCCGGTAACGCGTCATTGAGCTGTTCCAGCACCCGGTCGCGGATTTCGAGCGTTTCGTCGTCCTGTACCGTGACCTCCCAGTTCAGCGACAGCAGGAAGCGGGTCATGTTCATCAGAGTGGTGTCTTCAAGCAACGCCTGCTCGGTGAGGCGGTGGTCCAGCAGGCCTTCGTCGTTGAGGGCGGGACTGGCGAGCTGGGCGCGGACCTCCGGCAGGAATTCCAGCGGCGTCACGATGTCGCTGGCCGGTACGCCGGACACCAGCTGCAGGTCGCCAACGCTGATCTGCAGGGACTCGCCCGGGTAGTAGCGGAACGATCCGTCGTTGTCGGTCACCCCGGTCTGGCTGGCGGTCTGGTAGCTCAGCCCCCGGATACCGTTGGGGGTCACCTGTCCCCGCAGCCGGTCGTCACTGTCGGAGCTGCCACCGGAGCAGCCGGACAGCATCATTGGAATCAGGCAGGTGAATAACAGGGTGGAGTGTACCGGTTTCATGGTGTGCAGCAGGGTCCTGTTGCTTGTCCGGGTAGCCTGGGCGCGGCACCGCAGACGTATTGTAAGTTATTGTATCCGGCATTATATGGGCCGGCCTGTCAGCATATCAGGAAACCCGTCGCAGTTTGGCGGATTGGCCCGACGGGACCGGATATCGCCTGGCCGTCGGACCGGGGCTTGAAATCGGCATCCGGTGATGCCATCTAGTGAGGCTCTTCAAGCCAATCCGCCCTGGCTGCGGCGGCGTCACTGCAAGTATCGGGATTCACTATGACCTACGCACTGGAAATCGAAGGCCTGACCAAGACCTATGGTGATGGTTTCGAAGCCCTGAAGGGAATTGACCTGAGGGTGGAGCAGGGCGACTTTTTCGCGCTGTTGGGCCCCAACGGCGCTGGCAAGTCCACAACCCTGGGAATCGTCAGTTCTCTGGTCAACAAGTCCGCGGGTAAGGTCAAGGTGTTCGGGCATGATATTGACACCGATCTGGCGGCCGCCAAGCTGGGTTTGGGGGTGGTACCCCAGGAGTTCAATTTCAACCAGTTTGAGAAGGTCTTTGACATCGTCACCACCCAAGCGGGCTACTACGGTCTGCCATTGCGCCGGGCCAGGCGCTCAACCGAGAAGTACCTCAAGGAGCTGGGGCTCTGGGACAAGCGGGATACGCCGGCACGGATGCTCTCCGGCGGCATGAAGCGGCGGCTGATGATCGCCCGGGCTCTAGTGCACGAACCCGGCCTGCTGATCCTCGATGAGCCGACCGCTGGTGTGGATATTGAGCTGCGGCGCTCAATGTGGGCCTTCCTGGAGGAAATGAACCGCCAGGGCACCACGATCATCCTGACCACCCATTATCTGGAAGAGGCGGAAGCGCTGTGCCGCAACATTGCCATCATTGACCATGGCAGCATTCTCCAGAACACCAGCAAGCGTGATCTGCTGAAGCAGCTGCATCGGGAAACCTTCATCATGGACCTGAAGGCACCCCTTGAAGGCGCGCCGGAACTGGCCGGCTTCGAGGCGCGGCTGGCTGATGACGGAGCCCTGGAAGTGGAGGTCGAGAAAGGGCGAAGTCTGAATGAGGTGTTTGATGCCCTGAAGGCCCAAGGGCTGGAAGTGATGAGCATGCGTACCAAATCCAACCGCCTGGAAGAACTGTTCCTGACCATGGTCCAGGACAATGCCCGGGAACAGCAGGAGTCCACACAATGAGCCCATCCGCCATCCTGGTTGCGTTCAATACCATCCTGGTTCGCGAAATCCGCCGGTTTACCCGTATCTGGGCGCAGACCCTGCTGCCGCCAGCAGTCACTATGACCCTGTACTTCATCATCTTCGGCAACCTGATTGGCTCCCGCATCGGCGAGATGGGCGGTTTCGATTACATGGCCTACATCGTGCCCGGGCTGATCATGATGGCGGTGATCACCAACTCCTATTCCAACGTGGTGTCGTCGTTCTTCTCGATGAAGTTCCAGCGCAGCATTGAGGAGTTGCTGGTCTCGCCGGTACCGAACTGGGTGATCCTGACCGGCTACGTTGCTGGCGGGATGGCACGCGGCCTCAGCATCGGGGTGATCGTGACGATGTTGTCGCTGGCATTCACCCAGCTTGAAATCCACCATGTGGCGGTCACCATGCTGACGGTGGTACTGACATCCGCGCTGTTTGCGCTCGGTGGTTTCATCAACGCCATGCTGGCCACCAAGTTTGATGACATTTCCATTGTGCCGACGTTTGTGCTGACACCGCTGACCTACCTGGGTGGGGTGTTCTATTCGATCCAGCTGTTGCCGGAGTTCTGGCAGGCGGTTTCGATGGTCAATCCGATCCTGTACATGGTGAATGCATTCCGTTACGGCATTCTTGGCGTATCTGACGTCAACGTGGTATTTGCGTTGTCGATGATCCTGGTGTTTATTGCCATCCTGTTTACCGTTGCCCTGCAGATGCTCAAGCGTGGCAAGGGCATCCGTCACTAATGCGATCTGTTTGAGGACTGCTATGAGCCTGCACAACGCCCCACTGGGCAAAAGCAGTGAGTACCCCGACCAATACACCCCGGACCTGCTTTTCCCGGTGCCCCGGGATGACAACCGGCGTCGGCTGGGGCTGGACGACGGCCGCTGGCCCTGGTTCGGGGAAGATCTTTGGCAGGCCTGGGAAATCTCCTGGCTGCGTCCATCCGGTGTGCCGGCGGTGGCCTGGGCAGAGTTCCGTGTACCGGCGGCATCGCCCTCGCTGATTGAATCGAAATCCTGGAAGCTGTACCTCAACTCCCTCAATCAGACCGTGTTTTCGTCTCCGGAACGGGTCAAGGCAGTGGTGGAAAAGGATCTTTCCAGCGCCTGCGGCGCCACGGTTCATATGACCCTGCACAGCGTGGACGATGACGGTGAGGCGATTGGTCGTCCAGCGGGATTCGAGTCGATCGACGACGAAGCGGTGGAAGTGGCGGCCTATGAATACCAGCCGGAGCTGCTGCATGCCGGTGGCGACGTGGTGACCGAAAAGCTCTGTTCCCATCTGTTGAAGAGCAACTGCCCGGTGACCGGCCAGCCTGACTGGGGCACCCTGACCATCGAGTACACCGGTCCGGCCATTGATCGCCCGTCGCTGTTGCAGTACGTGGTGGGGTTTCGGCAGAAACAGGACTTCCACGAGCATTGCGTGGAGACGGTGTTCATGGACCTGATGGAGCGCTGCCAGCCGGAGAAACTGACGGTTTGTGCCCGCTACACCCGACGCGGCGGGCTCGACATCAATCCCTGGCGCAGTACCGAGCCGGGCGCGGTGCCGTCACTGCGATTGGTGCGCCAGTAGTCATTCCGCGGGAGCGGCCAGCTGTCCCGGCTGTCACCGCTCCTGTTTCAGACATCCTCCTGGCGGAGCCGGTCGGCGGCATCCTCGAGTGCGCTCAGAATCGACTGCCGCTCTTTCTCGGTGACCTTCTCCGAATCCAGGTACATGGCGAAGCCGCTGTGTTCGTGTTCCAGGAAACTGCGGTTTGGCCCCATGTCACGACGGAAGTCCACCACCTCGTAGATGGGCACCGGGCGACCAAAGCCCTTCACCGTAATCTCGCCCTTGTCCCGGCACATGATCCGGTCCTTGATGAGGGAGAAGGTTTCGTAGGACACCAGAATTTCGCCAGGCTCGGCAAGGGATTCCAGGCGGCTGGCCAGGTTCACTTCCTTGCCGATGATGGTGTAGTCCATGCGGTTCTCAGCGCCGAAGTTGCCGACGGTGGTGTAGCCCGTGCTGATGCCCATGCGGATCTCCAGTGGCGTCTTGATGCCCTGGCTGCGCCACTTCTGGCGCATGATCTTCATGTGCTTGCGCATCTCGATGGCCATGGAAACGCAGGCAAACGCGTCTTCGCGCTGGCCGCGACTGGTGGGGTCGCCGAAGAACACCATGATCGAGTCGCCAACGAACTTGTCGATGGTGCCGCCGTACTTGAGGGCCACCTCCGACATTTCGTTGAAGTAGTGGTTCAGCAGTTCGGTCAGCGCTTCCGGTTCCATCTCCTCGGACAGGTCGGTGAATCCCTTGATGTCGGAGAAGAAAATGGCCAACTTCTTGCGCTGGGTTTCCAGTCGGACGTCCCGCTCGCCGGTAAAGATGGATTGCCAGACCTGCGGTGACAGGTACTTCGACAGTTTGTGGGACAGGGCGATGGACTGCTCGCGCTGATTCTGGATCTGGGTCTTGGCCAGCATCAGCGAGCGCGCCTGCTGGTGGGCGTAATAGGCGGTGACGCAGATGTAGGTGCCGGTGGCCAGCAGGGATACCAGCGTGGTCCAGATCGGCGCCTGGAGCGATGCAGGCACACCATTGAGCGCCACCGCGGCGGAGGTGCTGACAACGAGCAGCACCATGCCCAGCAACCACTGGCGAATCCCGCCCACGATCAGGCAACTGAACATGATCATCAGCGCCACGGCGGCGGAGGGAACCAGAATCAGTCCCCAGGTGCCGATGCAGGCGCCACCAAAGATGCAGTCCAGCATCAGCATTTTCTGGCGTATGCGGTTGGACTTGCGGAGCAGGGTGCGGCGACTGAGGTAGCAGGCAATGTGGGGCCAGATCAGGCAGCCGGCAAGCAGACCGTACATGTTGGCGCCGAACAGGCCCTCGAACATACCGAGGGCGATAATCAGTGCGGTGGCGGTATAGGCGACCACCCGACCGTTATAGTCGGGCATGGGTGGGACCGCGACCGGCGTGCTGTTTCCATCCAGCACCAGCGCTTTCCCCATATTGAGAGGAGCGTTCATCATCCTAGAACCTGATCCGTCCTACCAGCATGTCCTTGAGCATCACCCAATCACCCAACAGGCTGTAGAGAGGATGCTTGAAGGTGGCTGGCCGGTTCTTCTCGAATTTGAAATGACCAACCCAGGCAAATCCATAGCCGATCACGGGCAGAAGCCAAAGTAGTGCGAAACGGCCGCTGACCAGGGCGTAAGCGGCGACAGCCAGAACCAGCAGGCTGCCAAGGTAATGGAGGCGACGGCAGGTCGGGTGCCGGTGTTCTTCCAGATAAAACGGATAGAACTCGCTGAAGCTGTTGAATCGGCGATCGTCGCTCATGTTGCCACTACCTGTTTATTGAATGTTATAGGAGGTAGATTGTCGTGTTTCGATAACCTGGCAATTGCCACGGCGGCATTCGCCACGAAACTACGACTAAAGACTAACAGCATTGCCTGAACTGCACAATTCTGGCAGTTTGTGGCCTGATCTGCAGCCATTGTGCCGCTTGATTGCGGCACCTTAACCCGTTAGCCGGAAGGATTATGACCGAGGTAATTGACGCCATTCTCAACCGTTCATCGGAACCCCGACTGATCGCCCCCGCGCCGGATCAGGCGCTGCTGGAGCAGGTCTTCGAATGTGCCGCACGGGCGCCGGATCATGCGCTTTTGCGCCCCTGGCGGTATCTGGTGATTGAAGGCGAGGGGCTGGTGCGTTTGGGCGAGCTGTTCGCCAGCACGGCCGACACCGAGGCTGAGAAAGACAAGCTTCGACGCATGCCGATGCGGGCGCCCATGCTGGTGGTGGCGATCACCAGCCCAACCGAGCATCCCAAGGTGCCGGAGGTGGAGCAGGTGCTGTCCACCGGGGCGGGGTTGGCGTATATGCTGCTGGCGCTGCAGTCCGCGGGTTTTGGTGGTATGTGGCGGACCGGGGCGCTGGCCTATGACGAGCGGGTGAAACAGGGGCTCGGGTTGCAGGCGGAAGAGAGTATCGCCGGCTTCCTGTACGTCGGCTCCGTAGCGGACAGCAAACCGTCGGTGCCGCGTTTGTCGGTGGCCGAGTTTGTCCGCTCCTGGCCGGACACGCCATAGGGAAAGACCTTGCCGCTTTTCCGGGTGGTTGCCGCCAGCGGCTGCGCCACCCACATCTCCTATTCCTCTCCCGTTTGACCGCATCCCCCGCCATTCCTGACCTTCCGTATCCTGCCAAGAAACTGGCATCGCAATTGCTTTGACTCTGGAAAGACGACCTATCGCCCAACTTGACGGGCTCAGAACGGCTGTTCCGGAGGCAGTATGGCAATCACCTTTGACAAGGCACTGGGCATTCACGAACACGCTTTGCAGGCGCGGGTAAAACGCGCCGAGGTGCTGGCCAACAACCTGGCCAACGCGGATACCCCCGGCTACAAGGCCCGGGACGTGGACTTCCAGGCGATGATGGCCCGGGCTCAGGAGTCGATGAGCGGCTTCGAAATGGCGCGAACCCACGCTGGCCACCTGGATGATGGCACTGGCGGCGGCAATGGCGAGTTGATGTACCGCAACCCCCATCAGCCCTCAATTGACGGCAATACGGTCGACAGCCAACAGGAGCAGAGCCGCTTCATGCGTAATGCCATGGATTACCAGGCCAGCTTCCAGTTCCTGAACGCCAAGTTCAGTGGTTTGAACAAGGCCCTGAAAGGCCAGTAACACAGCGACCCAGGATTAATCAGGAGATTCATCATGTCCCTAGGCAGCATCTTTGACATTGCCGGCTCCGGTATGACTGCGCAGTCGCTGCGACTGAACACCACCGCCTCGAACATTGCCAACGCCGAGACCGCCAGTTCCAGTACCGATACCACCTACCGTGCCCGCAAGCCGGTGTTCGCCGCCATCCAGCAGCAGATGCTCAACCCCGACCAGGGGTGGCAAGGCGTTGCCGCTGCCGGTGACGATGCCCTGGGCGCCGGTGTGCGGGTGGAAGGTATTGTAGAGAGTCAGGCCGAGCTGCAGATGCGGTATGAGCCGGATCATCCCGCCGCCAACGAAGACGGCTATGTGTATTACCCCAACGTCAACGTGGTGGAAGAAATGGCGGACATGATGTCCTCATCCCGCAGCTTCCAGATGAACGTGGACGTGATGAACACCGCCAAGTCGATGATGCAGCGGATTCTGACCCTGGGACAGCAATAAGACGCGAGGAATAAGCCATGAGTGCGGTTAACAGCACAACCAGCAGTGAGTTCCTGAGTCAGTACGGCATCAAACAGGACGACAAGGCCAAGGGCAGTGATGAGCTGGGCCAGGGCGAGTTCATGGAGCTGATGCTCGCGCAGCTGAAGAACCAGAACCCACTGGAGCCACAGGACAACGGCGAGTTCATTGCCCAGCTGGCGCAGTTCAGTTCCCTGGAAGAAATGCAGAAAGTCTCCAGTGCGGTGGACAACGTGGTGGGCGAATTCCGCTCTACCCAGGCCCTGCAGGCTTCCGCCATGGTGGGGCGGACGGTGCTGGTGCCGGGTACGGCCGCCAAGCTGGTGAGCGAAGGCGAGATTGAAGGCGCGGTGGCGGTACAGGCTTCCACCTCCAACCTGAAGATCTCCATCAAGAACAGCGCCGGTGAGCTGGTGCGGCAGATTGATCTGGGTCAGGCGGCCAAGGGCTACGAGAAATTCACCTGGGACGGCAATGACGCCAACGGCGATCCGTTGCCGCCCGGCAAGTACGAGTTCGTTGCGGAGGGTAGTTACCCTTCCGGCACCGAACAGCTTGGCACCCTCATCAGCGCCAACGTGGACAGTGTTTCACTGGGTGGCGCGGGTGAAATCACGCTTAACCTGGCGGGGCAGGGCTCGGTGGCCCTTGCCGACGTCTACCAGATCAATTGATCCAGAATCTGAAATTCGAGGTGTAACATGGCTTTCAATACGGGTCTTAGTGGATTGCGGGCAGCTTCGGTTGATCTGGATGTCACCGGCAACAACATTGCCAACGCCAGCACCGTGGGCTTCAAATCCAGCCGAGTGCAGTTTGGAGACCTGTACTCCAGTGGTTTTCTGAGTGCTGGCAGTAACTCCGTTGGTGACGGCGTGCGGGTGCAGGATGTCCGCCAGAGCTTCGGTCAGGGCAACATCAGCTTTACCGACAATGCTCTGGATATGGCCATCGACGGGGACGGCTTCTTTATCCTCAACAATGGCGGTGAGACCCGCTATTCCCGCGCCGGTCAGTTCGGCGTTGATAAAGACGGCTACGTGGTCAACAACCAGAACATGCGGGTTCAGGGCTACGAGGCCGACGACGACGGCAACCTGTCCGGCGTTCGCGGTGACCTGCGTATCGACACCGACAACCTGGCGCCCCGCCGTACCACCCAGATCGATTTCGATCTGAACCTGGATTCCCGCCAGTCGGTGCTGGAGCGGCAGGTCAACATACTGGGAGATGTCACCGTGCCGGCAGCCGGGTTTGCCGGTGAGACCCTGACTCTGACCTACGAAGATGGCAGCACTCGGGACATTGTGATCCCGGCGCCCAATCCCGATCCGATCTCCGCGACTGACGTGGTCTCGCTGTTGGATCAGGAAGACGGCGTGGGGGCGTCGGCCCAGACCATCCTGAATATGACCGGCCAGGCGCCGCCCCTGGATAACGCCTTCATCACTGCCGGCGGTTTCAGCTTCGAAGTGCAGGTGGATGGCGTCGCCGTGCCGGTGGATACCTCGGGGGTCACGGATCTCGACTCCCTGGCTGACGCCATCAACAACTCCAGTGCCAACTCGGTCACCGCGTCGGTGGACGATGCCACCGGCGAGTTGCGACTGATCGACAACAGCGGCAATCCACTGGCGGCCAGCTACACCAATAACGCTACCACGGTGAATCAGCCGGAAGAGCTGGCCACGATTCGAATTACCACCGATCGGGATGTCGCCGACCTGACCTCTGACGATGCCGCCAGTGCCTTTGCCACGGCCTGGGGTGCCCGGGCTCCCCAGGTGACCAACCAGTTCAACCCGTTGGATCAGAAGACCTACAACTACGCCACGTCCACCAAGATTTATGACAGTCTGGGCAACTCCCATGAGATGACCCAGTATTTCGTCAAAAATCCGGCGCCGGGTAACGGTGTGGGGGCGAGCCAATGGTCCATCTACGTCCAGATTGACGGTGAATTTGTCGGAGGTACGGATTCCACGCCGTTTGTCGCCCGCTTTACGGAAGATGGTCGGTTGCAATCCATCAACGGCGATCAGGCCGGTGAAATGGTGATCGGCGACTGGGTGCCGAAAGATGAGAACGGCGATCCCAACGGTGCTGATGGCCCACCACCTCCTGGTACCGTCATCGAGACGCCGATTCCGGATCCCCCCACCAGTTCCGCTTTTGTGATCGGGCTGTCGGAGACGACCCAGTACGGCACGTCATCTGGCGTGAACGACCAGAATCAGAACGGTTACACCACCGGTCGCTTGGCGGGGCTGGACGTATCCTCGGAAGGGGTGCTGTTTGCCCGCTACACCAACGGCCAGTCCCAGGCGTTGGGACAGGTAGCATTGGCGGCCTTCAGCAATACTGATGGTTTGACCCCGGTGGGGGACACCACCTGGGTGGAGACCTTTGAGTCCGGTCAGCCGGTGATTGGTCAGCCGGAGACCGGCACTCTGGGGTCGATTGAGGCCAGCCAGGTGGAAGAGTCCAACGTTGACCTGTCCGAAGAGTTGGTGAACCTGATCATCGCCCAGCGTAACTATCAGGCCAACGCCAAGACCATTGAAACCTCTGATGCGGTCACCCAGACCATCATCAACCTCCGCTGATAACCGTTAGCGCAGCTTCCCGGGTTCGTAAGATGGACCCGGGAGTCGCTTGTTGCTTCTGTCCCTTCTATTTCTGCGGCCCGGATTCCCGGTGACCGGCTCTCATTCTTGCTTGTTGGCACAAGTTCTGCATTAACCCTGCTATCAGTCAAAGTTCCGGCAGGAGTTTTCCGCATGGATAAGTCCCTCTACATCGGCATGTCAGGCGCCAAGCAGAACATGCTGGCCCAGCGGGCCCACGCCAATAACCTGGCCAACGCCAACACCACCGGTTTCAAGCGGGATTTCGCCCAGGCCCGGAGTATGCCGGTGTTTGGTGAGCATCATCCCACCCGCGCCTACGCCATGACCGAGAGGCCCGGCACCGATCTGTCCGCCGGCGCGCTGATGGATACCGGTCGCAAGCTGGATGTGGCGGTGGAAGGTGACGGCTGGCTGGCGGTCCAGAATGGTCAGGGCGAAGAGGTGTTCGGTCGTTCCGGCAGCCTGCAGGTGGACGTCAACGGCCTGCTGCGCAATCGCAATGGCGACCTGGTGATGGGCAATGGTGGCCCGGTGGCCTTGCCGCCGTTTGACAGCCTGGAAATCGGTGCCGACGGCACCATTTCCATTGTGCCAGCCGGTGGTCCGCCCGATCAGCTGGTGGATATCGACCGGCTGAAGCTGGTGAATCCTCCGGCCGATGCCCTGGAGAAAGGTGAGGATGGCTACCTGCGTCGCAAGCCTGACCAGGCGCTGGACGGCCCGGAGCCGCCGGATGGCAATCTGCGGGTGGCCACCGGGTTTCTGGAGGCCTCCAACGTCAATGCGGTGTCCGAGATGATCTCCAACCTGCAACTGTCGCGGCAGTACGAAATGCAGGTGAAGGTCATGAGTACCTCCCAGTCCAATTCCGAGGCGGCGGCACGTCTGTTGCAGAACCTCTGATAACGAACCTGTTTCACAGCGCTGATGGCGCCAGGCGGCAACAGTTGGCCGCCATGCCACCGGCCGAGGAGTAGAGCATGCATCCAGCACTTTGGGTCAGTAAAACCGGGTTGAGTGCCCAGGACACCAACATGTCCACCATTTCCAACAACCTGGCCAACGTCAACACCACCGGTTTCAAGCGCGATCGCGCGGTGTTCCAGGATCTGCTGTACCAGATTCACCGCCAGCCCGGCGGTCTCAGTTCGCAGAACACCGAGCTGCCTTCGGGGCTGCAGCTGGGTACCGGTGTACGGGTGGTGGGTACCACCAAGCAGTTTACTCAGGGCAACCTGCAGAACACCCAGCAGCCGCTGGATATGGCGGTGGACGGTCGGGGCTTCTTCCAGATCCTGCTGCCCGACGGTGGCATTGCCTACACCCGCGACGGGCAGTTCCAGCTCAATGCCGACGGTGAGGTAGTGAATCCGGACGGCTACACCCTGGAGCCGAACATCACCATTCCCGACAACGCCACCAAAGTGACTATTGGCAAGGATGGCACCGTGTCTGTGGTGGTGGATGACCAGGCCAATCCGGTCAACCTGGGGCAGATTACGCTGGTGGACTTCGTCAATCCCCAGGGCCTGCAGGCCATCGGCAACAACCTGTTTCGGGCCACCAACGCCAGCGGTGACCCCAATGAAGGCGAAGCGGGTATTGGCGGACTCGGCAGTATCGAGCAGCAGATGACCGAGGCTTCCAACGTTGAGGTGGTCGAGGAACTGGTCAACATGATCACCACCCAGCGGGCCTATGAAATGAATTCCAAGGTGGTTTCCACCACCGACCAGATGCTGCAGTTCATCACCAACAACATCGGCTGATGGGCGTAGCGGCAATGAGTGAGGTGACTGTCATGAATGGGAACAACACCCAGACCAACGGGTACCGCCGGGTCGGCATGCCGGCTCTGGTGGCGCTCTTGGTGTTGCTGGAAGGTTGCACGGCAATGACCCGGCCCCGGGCGATACCGGATGATCCGGCCTACGCTCCGGTGCGGCCCCAGGAAATGATGGCTCGCGATCCCCACACCGGGTCGATCTACCAGACCTCCCGCAACTACAACTTCTATGGCGACACCGTTGCACTCAATGTCGGGGATATCCTCACCGTGACGCTGCAGGAGTCCACGCAGGCGAGCAAGTCAGCGGAGAGCAGCATCACCAAGGACAACGAACTGTCGATTCCGGAGCCGATTCTGCTGGGCAAGGCCAACCTGGGCATCAACACCAGCGCCAACTTTGAGCGGGATTTTGAGGGCCAGGCCGAAGCGGACCAGAGCAACAGTCTGAACGGCAGTATCACCGTTACAGTGACGGAAGTGCTGCCCAACGGCGTGCTGCGCATCCGAGGCGAGAAGTGGCTGTCTCTGACCAATGGTGACGAGTTTATCCGCCTGACCGGCATGGTCCGGCCTCAGGACATTGCCCCGAATAATACTGTGGCGTCCACCCGGATCGCCGACGCCCGCATTGCCTATGGTGGCACCGGCGATTTCGATCAGGCCAATCAGATGGGCTGGCTGGCACGGTTCTTTAATAGTGAGTGGTGGCCGTTATGAACAGGCTGAGAAGTACGGCACTGCTGTTGGTTCTGGCTCTCGTGGCGGCGCCGGTGCTGGCCGACCGGCTCAAGGACCTGGCCCGCATCAAGGGCGTGCGTAACAACCAGTTGGTGGGCTACGGCCTGGTGGTGGGGCTGGACGGCACCGGTGACAAGGCGCCGTTCACCAACCAGACCTTCCGCAACATGATGAACCAGTTCGGTGTGACCCTGCCGGAAGGCACCAACCCCAACCTCGCCAATGTGGCGGCGGTGACGGTACACGCCACCTTGCCGCCGTTTGCCAAGCCGGGGCAGGAAATGGATGTGACGGTCTCCTCCATCGGCAATGCTGACAGTCTGAGGGGTGGCAGTCTGCTGATGACTTCTCTCAAAGGCGCTGACGGCCAGGTCTATGCCATGGCCCAGGGTAGCCTGGTGGTGGGTGGCTTTGGTGCCGCCGGCGCTGACGGTTCGCGGATTACCGTGAACGTGCCGAGCGTGGGTCGCATTCCCAATGGCGCTACCATCGAGCGCGAGGTGCTGTCGCCGTTCAGTCGCGGTGACACCATCACCTTCAACCTGCTGCAGCCGGATTTCACGACGGCACGGCGGGTGGTGGAGACAGTCAATGGCATGTTGGGGCCGGATATGGCCTATGCCCACGATGCCACGTCGATCTCCGTCAAGGCGCCACGGGACCCGTCCCAGCGGGTCAGCTTCCTGTCGATCCTGGAGAACCTGGAGGTCGACCCAGCCGAAGACGCCGCCAAGGTGGTCATTAACAGCCGCACCGGCACCATCGTGGTGGGGCAGAACGTGCGGGTCAGCCCGGCGGCCATTACCCATGGCAACCTGACCGTCACCATTCAGGAAAACCCGGAAGTGAACCAGCCGGACCCGTTTGCCAATGGTGACACGGTGGTGACTCCCAACACCCAGATTGCGGTGACCGAAGACCCGGCGCGGATGTTTCAGTTTGGTCCGGCGACCACCCTTAACGAGATTGTGCAGGCAGTGAACCAGGTCGGCGCGGCGCCGGGTGATGTCATGGCGGTGCTTGAAGCGCTGAAACAGGCCGGCGCCCTGCGGGCCGAACTGATTGTGATCTGAGGTAGCGTCATGCAGGACCCACGACTACAGCAATCCCGCATCTACACCGACTTCGGCGGTCTCAACGCGCTGAAGGCGGAAGCGCGCTCTGATCGCAAGGCGGCGCTGGAGGAAGTGGCGAAGCAGTTCGAGGGCCTGTTCCTCACCGAGATCATGAAATCCATGCGCAAAGCCAACGAGGTGTTCTCCGAGGGCAACCTGCTCAACAGCCAGCAGTCCAAGTTCTATCAGGACATGTTCGACAATCAGCTCAGTCTGACCTTGTCCGACCAGGGGCTGGGGCTGTCGGACACCCTGGTGCGTCAGCTCAGTCGCCAGATTCCGGGGATGTCCGCCGAAGGTGAGCGTCGGGCCGGCCACAAGGCCGACATTGCCGCCTACGACCGCAGTCTGCCGTCACTGTCGCGGCAACTGCCGGAGCGGCTTGCGGAAGTGAAGGCGGTGGCGGCGTCATCGGCGCCGGCGACCGACAGCGTCTTGCCGTCCCGGTTCGAGTCGCCACAGCAGTTTGTCAGTCAGTTGCTGCCCCTGGCGGAAGCGGCCGCGGCGGATTCCGGTATTGATCCCCGGCTGATGGTGGCGCAGGCCGCGTTGGAGACTGGTTGGGGGCGCCACATGATCGAAGGGGAGCAGGGTGCGCCGAGTTTCAACCTGTTCGGTATCAAGGCCGACGGGCGCTGGCAGGGGGATTCCGTCAACATCGCCACCTCGGAGTACCGGGATGGCGTGCGGATGAGTGAGCGGGCGCAGTTCCGGGCCTACCCGGATTACCAGGCCAGTTTCCACGACTATGTTGATTTCCTGAAGTCGAATCCCCGCTATCGCGAGGTGCTGGCGTCCGCCGAAGACCCGGCGCAGTTCGCTGACCAGTTGCAGGCTGCGGGTTATGCGACCGACCCGCATTACGCCAACAAGATTCGCCGGATCATGGCCGGCGAGACGATGAACCAGCCGGTGGGTGCCTCCGGGCAGTCGTCCCCGGGAGCTGACGGATAGGTTCCGAGGGTAAAACGCTATGGCCAATCTGATTCAAATTGGTTTGTCCGGTGTGCTGGGCCATCAGTCAGCCCTGAATACCACCGGTAACAACATCACCAATGCCAACACGCCCGGCTACAGCCGTCAGGAAGTGCTGTTCGAAAGCCAGCGCGGCCTGCGCACCGGTGCCGGTACGGTGGGCACCGGGGTCAACATCTCCAACATCCGCCGGGTGGCGAATGAGTACCTGGTGGAGCAGGTGCGTTCAGACACCTCGCTGCAGTCCGAACAGAAAGCGCTGAATCAGGAGCTCAGCCGACTGGACAACCTGCTGGGGTCCTCGACCACCGGGCTTAACGATGTCCTGAACAACTTCTTTGCCAGTCTCCAGAGTGCGGCGGAAGACCCGGCGTCGCTGCCCCAGCGACAGTCGGTGCTGAGTGAGGCCAAGGCGGTGGCGGATCGCTTCCAGTCTCTGCAGGCCGAGTTCATCCAGCAGCGGGAGTCGGTCAAGCTGCAGATGCGCCAGGGCGTTGAAGATGCCAACACCCTGATGTCCAGCATTGCCGAGCTGAACCTGGCGATCTCCAACAGCCCGGGTATTGCCCAGGGTCGGCTGCCTAACGATCTGTTGGACAAGCGCGACGAGAAGCTGCGTGAGCTGTCGGAGCTGGTGGGCATTCGGGTGCTCCACACCGAGGGCAATCAGGTCAACGTCATGCTGGGCAATGGTCAGGCGCTGGTAGTGGGGGCGGATGCCTCCCAGCTGTCGACACGGCCCAGCGTGGAAGACCCGGCTTTCCTGGAGTTCACCCTGCTGGATGCCGGGCGTCAGGTACCGATCGACAGCCAGATCACCGGCGGGTCCCTGGGAGGGCTGCGGCGCTTTGAACAGGAATCCCTGAAAACCGCGTTTGATGAGTTGGGCCGGGTGGCCATTGCCCTGCAGGACAACATCAATCACCAGCACGAGATTGGTATGGACCTGGAGGGCGACCTGGGTGGTCTGTTCTTCTCTGATATCAACTCGCCGGAGGCGATGTCCAGCAGGGTGATTGCCAACGGCAACAATCTGCCACCGGGGGATGCCGACATTGGCGTCGAGATCAGCGACAGCAACGCGCTGATCTCGGGCAGCTGGAACCTGCAGTTCTCAGGCGACGGTCGCAACTACGAGGTGATCGACAGCCAATCCGGTGAAGTGGTCAAACAGGGCCGTCTGCCGGACCCGCTGCCGGCTGAGATCGGCATGCCCGGGTTCAATATCCAGATCAACGACGGCACCTTCAACCCGGGTGACAGCTACCAGATTCAGCCCACCCGTAACGCTGCGGAATCGATTTCGCTGGAGGTGGAGCGGGAAGAGGATCTGGCCTTTGCCAGCCCGGTGCGGGCGGAAGCCAACGTCGGCAACAACGGCGACGGGGTGATTGATCAGGGGTTGATGCTGAACGTCCGCAACCCGCTGTCGAACGGCATCCTGCCGGGGTTCCGTAGCCAGGGGGAGCTGGACCCGCCGCTGGAAATCCGCTTCCGGGATGATGGCGGCACCCTGGTGTACGACGTGGTGGATGCCAACGACCCCAACAACGTGCTGGTGACGGGCAGTGCCACGCCGCCACAGAACGTCTACACCCCGGGCATTTCCAACAAGCTGTTCAGTGAGGACCCCACCGATCCGAACTACCAGGGCTTCCAGTTCGAGATCAGCGGCAACCCGCAGGCGGGAGACACCTTTAACATCGGCTACAACACCGAGGGTGTGTCGGACAACCGCAACGCCGAACTGATGGCGGCGCTGGCCGGCAAGAACACCATGAACAACGGCTCGCAAAACCTCACCGAGGGCTACGGCGGCCTGGTGGAGACCATTGGGGTGCAAACCCGCCAGAGCCAGCTTGACCTGGATTCCAGTGAGGCGCTGCTGCAGCAATCGGTGAACCAACGCGAGTCCGTGTCCGGGGTCAACCTGGACGAAGAAGCCGGGCGGCTGATCCAGTATCAGGCCGCTTACAACGCCTCGGCCCAGGTTATGAGCGTGGCCCAGAGTCTGTTCGACACCCTGTTGTCGACCTTCCGATAACGGAAATTGGTGAGCGACTATGATCAGAATCTCATCCCAGCAGATTTTCTCCAGCGGTATCAGCCGGCTGCAGGATCTGAACGCCAGCCTGCAGCAGACCAGCCAGCAGGTGTCCACCGGTAAGCGGGTAAACCAGCCCTCAGATGATCCGGTGGCGGCGGCGCGAATCCTCAAGCTGGACCAGGAAGTGGCGCGCATCGAGCAGTTCCAGCGCAATGCCGGCCTGGCAGAGAACCGTCTGCAGCAGGAAGAGAATGCCATCTCGAGCATGCTGGATGTGGTCCAGCGGGTGCGGGAGCTGACGGTTCAGGCGGGTAATGGCGCGCTGACCCCGAGCGACCGGCAGTCCATCGCCTCGGAACTGCGGGAGCGGCTGGATCAGCTGGCGACTCTGGGCAACGCCCGGGACGCATCCGGCGAGTACATCTTCAGTGGCTTCCAGGGGGAAGTGCCGGCGTTTGGCAAGAACATTTCCGGCAACTGGGTCTACCAGGGGGATGAAGGCCAGCGCAAGCTGGAGCTGGATGAGGGGGTTACGGTACCGATCAGTGATCATGGCAAGGGGTTGTTCGTGGACATTGCCAGCGCTGATCGCACCTTCTTTGCCGAAGCGGGAGGCGACAACGTATCCGGCGCCCGCATCAGTACCGGCATGGTGGTGGACCAGGATCTTTACAACCAGTTCTACGACAGCAATGGGGGTGTTGATCTGGAGGTGCGCTTTGTCGCCAATGGCGGTTCCCCGAGCGGCCTGGACTACGAGGTGGTGACCCGCGAGCAACCGCCGACCACGGTGGCCACCGGGAACTTCATCAGTGGCGAGAGCATCCAGTTTGAAGGTATCCAGTTTGAAATCCATGGCATTCCGGACGTCAACGACACCTTCGATATCAAGACCTCTGAGCGCCAGGGCATGTTCACCAGCATCGAGAAGCTGATCTACGGCCTCGAGAACCAGGCCAAGGGCCGGGCACGGGCGACAGTCACCAACTTCGCGCCCACCGGCGGCAAGCTCTACATCAACGGTTTGAGTGTGCCTCAGGGGGGGGCGGGTGCGGTCTTCACCGGGACCGAGACCAACGCCGACCTGCGGGACCTGATCAACAACCACACCGAGCTGGCGGAGCAGGGCATTACGGCCAGCATCGAGAATGGCAACGTGGTGATCCGCTCCGGTGGTCAGGACCTGAACATCAGCGCCCAGGACCCCGATCCCAAGGTTCCGCCCTGGCCGGATTACACCGGTGCGTTACAGGTAACCGGGGCCAAGGCGGAGGATCTTGATTTGGGGGCGGCACCGCCGGTGACCAGCGCCAACTACCAGGGTGGCAACGAAGCCTACGATGCCCTGGTGGCGGATTCCCTGGTAAACATGGACAACATCCAGGAAAGCCTGATCAGTACCCAGACCGAGATCGGTGGCCGGCTCAATTCCGTGGAGACCACCTCGGTGTTTCTGGAGGATTCTTCGGTGTACACCAAGGACATCCGCTCCCAGCTGCAGGACGTGGACTACGCCGAGGCCATCAGCAACCTGACCTTCCAGAGTTTCGTGCTGCAGGCGGCCCAGCAGTCGTTTGCCCAGGTCTCACGGTTGTCGTTATTCGACCGGTTGTAGCGATTGCGGACGACGGACTGAATAGCCTGTTGATTTCACAAGGCGCGTCGGTATAATTGCCAATCTCTCCGATGCCAGCGTGGTGAAATTGGTAGACACAGGGGATTCAAAATCCCCCGCCTTCACGGGCGTGGCGGTTCGAGTCCGCCCGCTGGTACCAGTATTTGAAGACCGGGCCGGTCTGCATCGACGGCCGGGCTGAGGGGAGTGGCAATGGTCACTCTCCCCAATCACATACCGACCGCCCTCGCGGTACCACTGAACAGTCCTGTCGATGAATGTCTCCGATTTTCACTTTGATCTGCCGGACGAGTTGATCGCCCGTTACCCACTGCCCGAGCGAAGCGCGTCCCGTCTGCTGACGTTGGACGGTCTCACCGGACACACCGGTCACCACACCTTCTCCGACCTGCCATCCCTGTTGCATCCTGACGATCTCCTGGTGTTCAACAACACCCGGGTCATTCCTGCGCGCCTGTTTGGCCGCAAGGAAACCGGGGGCCAGGTGGAAGTTCTGGTGGAGCGTCTGCTGGATGATCATCAGTTGCTGGCTCACGTTCGCGCATCCAAACCGCCCAAACCGGGGCAGCGGGTGCTGTTAGAAGACGGCACGGTGCTGCGGATGGAGGAGCGTCGCGAGGCGCTGTTCCTGCTTCGCTGCGAAGCTCCGGAGCCGGTGCTGGACGTGCTCGAGCGCATCGGGCACATGCCGTTGCCGCCCTACGTTGATCGCCCGGACGAACAGGCGGACAGAGAGCGCTACCAGACCGTCTATGCCCGCGAGGCCGGTGCGGTGGCGGCGCCCACCGCGGGCCTGCATTTCGACGAAGCCCTGATTGAGCGGCTGCAGGCACAGGGGGTGCGCACGGCGTTTGTCACCCTTCATGTGGGAGCCGGCACCTTTCAGCCGGTGCGGGTGGATCGCATCGAAGATCACGTCATGCACAGCGAAGTCGCCCAGGTGCCGGAAGAGACGGTGGAAGCCGTGCGCCAGACCCGTGAGCGGGGTGGTCGGGTGATCGCCGTCGGCACCACCTCGGTCCGTTCCCTGGAGTCGGCCAGCCGTGGCGGGGTGTTACGCACCTTCCGCGGGGAGACCGATATCTTTATCCGTCCCGGCTACCGGTTCCAGACCGTGGATGCCATGGTCACCAACTTCCACCTGCCGGAGTCCACCCTGATCATGCTGGTGAGTGCGTTTGCCGGCTACAACCATGTGATGGCGGCCTATGGCGAAGCGGTGGATCAGCGCTATCGTTTCTTCAGTTACGGCGACGGTATGTTTATTACTGGTCAGGAGCCCAGCCTGGGTTCGCTGGCCGGACAGTCACAAGCGGGAGAATCATCGTGAGCAGCGATTGCTTCATGTCCTTCGAACACCTCGGCAGTGACGGCAAGGCCCGTCGTGGTCGGCTGACCTTTCCACGGGGTACGGTGGAGACGCCGGCCTTCATGCCGGTTGGCACCTACGGCACCGTCAAGGGCATGCTGCCCCGGGACATCGAGGAGATCGGTGCCCACATCATTCTGGGCAACACCTTCCACCTGATGCTGCGGCCGGGCACAGAGGTGATTAAGGCCCACGGTGATCTGCATGACTTCACCCAGTGGCAGGGTCCGATCCTTACCGACTCCGGCGGCTTCCAGGTGTTCAGTCTGGGCGAAATGCGCAAGATCACCGAACAGGGTGTGACGTTCCGCTCGCCGGTGGACGGCTCGCCGGTGGAACTGAACCCTGAGATCGCGATGCAGGTTCAGCGCGACCTGGGCTCCGACATCGTCATGATCTTTGACGAGTGCACGCCGTACCCGGCCACCGAGAAGCAGGCCCGTGAATCGATGGAGCTGTCCTTGCGCTGGGCGGCCCGTAGTCGTCAGGCCCACGGTGACAATCCGGCAGCGTTGTTCGGTATTGTCCAGGGCGGTATGTACCCGGAGCTGCGGGACCGCTCATTGGAAGGTCTGGAGCAGATCGGCTTTGATGGTTATGCCATTGGCGGTCTCTCGGTGGGTGAGCCCAAGGACGAGATGATCCGCATCCTGGACCATCTGCCGCCCAAGATGCCGGCGGACAAGCCCCGCTACCTGATGGGCGTTGGCCGTCCCGAGGACATCGTTGAGGCGGTGCGTCGCGGGGTCGACATGTTTGACTGCGTCATGCCCACCCGCAATGCCCGTAACGGCTACCTCTTTACCGCCACCGGCATCGTCAAGATCCGCAACGCCCGCAACCGTCATGACACCGGGCCTCTGGACGACACCTGCGATTGTTACACCTGCAAGAACTTCTCCCGGAGCTACCTGCATCATCTTGATAAGTGTGGAGAAATGCTTGGCTCCCAGCTCAATACCATCCACAATCTGCGGTTCTATCAGAACCTGATGGCTGGTTTGCGCGGGGCCATTGAAGCGGGTACATTGTCCGACTTCGTCGCGGCCTTCTATGAGCGCCGGGGCGAACCGGTACCGCCCCTTGAAGTTGACTGACGACGCCCTCATCTCTGGGCTCGTTGCCTGCGAAAATGTCGCCAGCGGCGGCAGTACGGTTACAGAATTCGAGCCGCCGGCGTGATCGGTGCCCGACAGGGGCAGGGTGCGCCGGCTGCAAGCGATTTACCTCAAATCTGATTAACGGAGAAACCAATGAAATCACTGAAACTGTGGATGGCCGGCCTGGCGTCGATCGTGCCGGGCGTGGCGATGGCTCAGGAGCAGGCGCCTGGCCAGATGGGCGTGATGGGGCAGATCATCTTCTTTGCCGGCTTCATCCTGATCTTCTACCTGCTGATCTGGCGTCCCCAGTCCAAGCGTGCGAAAGAGCACAAGTCACTGATGTCCGGCCTGAACAAGGGCGACGAAGTAGTGACCTCCGGTGGCGTTGCCGGCAAGATCACCAAGGTAACCGACGATTTTATTGTGGTCGAGATTGCCGACAACGTGGAAATCAAGGTACAGAAAGTGGCGGTTGCGGCGGCCCTGCCGAAAGGAACCCTCAAGGATATCTGAGTCGATCCGTTGACTCACTGATTCCGAAGACCGGTTAGGACTAAGGGACCCCATGCTGAACAAGTACCCGCTCTGGAAGAACCTGATCATCCTGTTCGCCTTGGCGATCGGGTTTATTTACGCGTTGCCCAACCTGTATCCCGACGATTTCGCGATACAGATCACCGGGGCCCGAAGTAGCACGGAGGTCGATCAGCGTACGCTGGAGCGGGCGAGCCGGGCACTGCAGGACGCCGGAATCGAGATCAAGTCAGAGTCGTTGCAGGAACGCAACGGCCTGATCCGCCTGACCAACGGGGACGACCAGCTCAAGGCGCGTCCCCTGGTCCAGGCCACTCTTGGCAAGGAGTATCTGGTGGCGCTGAACATGGCGCCATCCACCCCCGAATGGCTCCGCAGTGTGGGTGCCGGCCCGATGAAGCTGGGTCTGGACCTGCGCGGTGGTGTCCACTTCCTGCTGGAAGTGGATATGGATTCGGCCCTGCAGCAGCGGATGGAAGCCTTCTCCGGCCAGATCAAGCGCGAGCTGCGGGAAGAGCGCATCCGTTACCGTGGCGGCGATGTTCTGGGTGGTCGTCAGATCGCCATGACCTTCCGCGACGAAGCTGACCGGGATGAGGCGTTCAGCCTGATTCGCCAGCAGCACACCCAGTTCCTGCTGGAAGAGCGTCGCAACGGTGACCAGTTCGAGCTGGTGCTGACGCTGTCAGACGCCGAAGTCAAACAGATTCAGGACTACGCCCTGGAGCAGAACCTGACCACCATCCGCAACCGGGTCAACGAGCTGGGTGTGGCGGAGCCGCTGGTGCAGCGCCAGGGGACTGAGCGCATCATTGTTGAGCTGCCGGGTGTCCAGGATACCGCCCAGGCTAAGCGGGTACTGGGGGCGACGGCCAATCTGGAGTTCCGTCTGGAAGCGCGTCCGGATGCCGAAGCCAGCGAGATCGAGGTGTATCCCTTCCGTGACGAGGCCCGCCGCACCGCGCGGCTGGAGCGGGAAATCATCGCCACCGGTAACAATGTGGCGAATGCCCAGCAGGCCTTCGATGAGAACGGTCAGCCCCAGGTCAACATCACCATGGATTCAGTGGGTGGTGATCTGATGTACCGGGCCACCAAGAACGCCATTCAGCGCCGCATGGCGGTGCTGTTCATTGAGTTCAAGACCGAGACCGAAGACCATCTGGTCGACGGTGAGTTGCAGTCGGTGGAGCGGCGCGTGGAAGAGCGCAGCATCATCAGTCTGGCGACCATTCAGTCAGCTCTTGGCAGCAGTTTCCGGATCACCGGTCTGGATTCGGTGCCGGAAGCGTCCGAGCTGGCCCTGCTGCTGCGTGCCGGCTCCCTGGCAGCGCCGATGTACTTTGTTCAGGAGCGCACCATTGGGCCGAGCCTGGGTCAGCAGAACATCGATGCCGGTGTGATGTCCGTTACCCTCGGCTTCCTGCTGGTGCTGATCTACATGCTGGTGTACTACCGCGGTTTCGGTCTGGTGGCCAACGTCGCGTTGACGCTGAACCTGATGCTGCTGGTGGCCTGCATGTCGATCCTGTCGGCCACTCTGACGCTGCCGGGCATTGCCGGTATTGTTCTCACCGTGGGTATGGCAGTGGATGCCAACGTGCTGATCTTCGAGCGTATTCGTGAAGAGCTCAAGGCCGGGGCGCCGCCCCAGTCGGCGATTCATTCCGGCTACTCGCGGGCGTTTGTGTCGATTCTGGATGCCAACATCACCACGTTATTGGTGGCGATCATCCTGTTCGCCATGGGTTCCGGTCCGGTCAAAGGCTTCGCTGTGACCCTGTGTCTGGGCATCCTGACCTCGATGTTTACCGGTCTGATGGTAAGTCGAGGCATTGTCAACGTGGTCTACGGCGGCCGTAACGTCGAGAAACTGTCGATCGGAGGGAAACTGGCCAATGTCTGAATCAGCGAAGCGACCGTTCGACTTCATGGGGCTGCGCAAGCCGGCCTCACTGTTGTCCATTGTTCTGGTGGTGGTGGCCGTTGTGCTGCTGGCCACCCGTGGCCTGAGCCTGGGCCTCGACTTTACCGGGGGCACCTCGGTGGAGTTGGAGTATCAGCAGCCGCCGCAGCTGGATGAGGTCAGGGCGACTCTCACTGACGCCGGCTATGACCAGTTCGTGGTGCAGAACTTCGGTGCCGACACGCTGGTGCTGGTGCGTCTGGCGGAGTCCGGCAACGACAAGCTGGCGGAAGAGATCACCGCCGCGCTGATGGCCGACGGCGATCAGCTGAAGCTGGTGAGCTCCGAGTTCGTTGGCTCCCAGGTGGGGGATGAGCTCAAGGAAGACAGTGGCCTGGGGCTGCTGATCGCTCTGGCTGTGGTGCTGGTGTATGTCGGCATGCGCTTCCAGTTCAAGTTCGGCATTGCCTCGGTGGTGCCGCTGGCCCACGACGTCATCATCATTCTGGGGGTGTTTGCGCTGTTCCAGTGGACCTTCGACCTGAGTGTGCTGGCGGCGTTGCTGGCGGTGATCGGCTACTCGCTGAACGACACCATCGTGGTGGCGGATCGAATCCGGGAGAACTTCCGCAAGCTGCGGATTGAAGACCCAGAGGAGATCATCAACGAGTCGATCCACCAGACCATCAGCCGGACCATCAACACCTCCGGGACCACCTTGGTGGTGCTGCTGGCGCTGTATTTCCTGGGCGGCGAAGCAATCAACAACTTCGCGCTGGCGCTGATCATCGGTGTGGTTGTCGGTACCTATTCCTCCATCTACGTCTCAGCCAACCTGCTGGTGTCTCTGGGCGTAACCCGGGACGATATGATTGTCCCGCCGAAAGAGGGAACCGGTGAAGGCGACGAGGAAGAGCAGCCGCCGGAATGGCTCAATCGGATGTAGATCCGTTTCGTCGGCACAAAAAAAGACCGCGCTGGGGCAACCCACCGCGGTCTTTCTGTATCCCCGGGCTGATCTCTCGTAACTGGAGATCAGCCTGTCGCTGCGGCCCTAGCGGGGCAGGCGACCGTTAAACGGGTGCAGGGACTTCAGCACTTCCCGGAACAGCTTCGGGTTCGCTACCACCAGCTGGCGGGCGCCGTCGCTGGAGGGGTTGCCGGCGAAGTCACTGGTCAGCGCGCCGGCCTCCTTGGCGATGGTCAGGCCGATGGTCAGGTCTTCAGCCTGAGGGCGGAAGATGACGGCGGCGTCCTGGCGGCCGGAAGCAACCCGGGCAAGGTCCAGGGCGACGCAGCTGGCGGTGCGGAAGCTGGCGCTCTGCTGGGCCAGGGTGACGGCCATCTCGCTCCAGATCAGCGGGTCGTCCTGGCCTTTGGCCTGGGACAGCAGGTTGCTGACCAGGGTTGCCTTGTCGAGGTGGCGAACCGTACCGGCGCGTACGCGGCGGCTGTTGAGGGCTGCGCCCTGACCGCGACTGGCGGTGTATTCCTCGCCGGTGATCGGGTTGATCAGCAGCAGGTTCTCAGTGCGGTTGTCTTTTTTCTGGACCAGGGCCAGAGCGAAATCCGGCAGGCAAAGCAGGAAGTTTTCGCGACCCAGGATCGGGAAAATGTGCCAGGAGCGCTCGGCATCGCCGGCGTCGGCATCGTTGATGGGTGCGATGACGTGGTCCCGGTAGGCCTTCTGCAGCTGCTCCGAGAAATTCTCATAGATGGACTGGGCGACCCGGTCGAGCTGTTGGTTTCGCTCGGTGGCGTCTTTATCGGCTGGGTCCTGGCGTTCAAAATGCGCTTTGAGGTAGTCAGAACCCTGGCGCGCAACGCGCAGAGCCATTTTAATTGCTGGTTGCATCAGACTGTACGTTACCTGGGTGTATGGAAGGTCGCGTATCATACCAAAACCCCGGTTTTCCTTGTATGTTTTTTAGCTTTGAGTTAACCAGAAGGTTCCTAAGTAATTGCCGTCGGACGGTCTCGGCAACTGCGAACGGGCAGGGCGGGGCCGGGTTCTGGTATTATGGCGCCCCATTCGACCTTTCGCTGTTGAGAGAACCGACACCATGCTCAAGCCCGCCCTGCCCGGAGAGGCCACCCAAGCCAACTACCCCCAGATTCGTATCGTGCTGGTGGAAACGTCCCACTCGGGCAATATCGGCGCCGTTGCGCGGGCGATGAAAAACATGGGGTTGGCCAACCTGTGGTTGGTGAATCCGGCATCGTTTCCGGACGAGGCGTCCTACGCCCGCTCCTCCGGGGCCTCGGATGTGCTGGATCAGGCCCGGGTCGTGGGGTCGCTGGACGAGGCGATTGAGGACTGCGTGCTGGTGATGGGTACCAGCGCCCGCGGGCGCAAGGTACCCTGGCCGGTCATTCCGCCGGCGGAGGCCGTTGGCAAGGCTGCGGAATACTCCGCCCAGGGGCCGGTTGCCCTGGTGTTTGGGCGTGAAAGCAATGGCTTGAGCAACGACGAGCTGCAGCGATGTCACTACCACATTCACATTCCATCGAATCCGGATTACAGCTCACTGAATCTGGCGATGGCGGTTCAGGTGGTGAGCTACGAACTGCGGATGCATTACCTGCGGGGGCTTGAAGAGCAGGAGAGTCGCCCCTACCTTGGATCGATGACCTCGCCGGAAGACCCGGGCTGGGATGTGCCGCTGGCATCGGTGAAGGACGTAGAGGGTTTCTTCGGCCATCTTGAGGGAACCCTGGAGGCCATCGACTTCCACCGTCGCGACAACCCCCGCCAGTTGATGACCCGGCTGCGGCGACTGTTCCAGCGCGCGCAGATGGACCAGATGGAAATCAACATCTTGCGTGGTGTTCTAAGCGCAGTTCAGAAAGCAGCGGGTGACCAGCCGCAGGCCGCGCCCGACAGCGATTCACAGGTGCAGGATAAGGATCATGTTTAGTCGTTTGAAAGAAGACGTGCAGAGCGTATTTCACCGCGACCCGGCGGCGCGCAACACCTTTGAGGTGTTGACCAACTACCCCGGGCTTCACGCACTGCTGCTTCACCGTTTTGCCCACTGGCTCTGGAACCTGGGCCTCAAGTGGCTGGCGCGAACCGTGTCGACCATTTCCCGCTGGCTTACCGGGATCGAAATCCACCCCGGCGCCACCATTGGCCGGCGGTTCTTTATTGACCATGGCATGGGCGTGGTGATCGGGGAAACCACGGTGATCGGCGATGACGTTACCCTCTATCAGGGTGTGACGCTGGGCGGTACCAGCTGGAACAAGGGCAAGCGCCATCCCACCCTGGGTAACGGCGTGGTTGTAGGCGCCGGTGCCAAGATTCTGGGGCCGTTTGAAGTTGGTGAAGGCGCCAAGGTCGGCTCCAACTCGGTGGTGACCAAGGCCGTACCCGAGGGCGCCACGGTGGTGGGAATTCCCGGACGGGTCATCGTCAAGCATAAGGACAAGGAAGGTGATGATGCCCGCCGTCGCGAGATGGAAGAGCGCATGGGCTTTGATGCCTACGGTGTGACCGACGAGATGCCGGACCCGGTGGCGCGCTCGGTGCGGGCGCTGCTGGATCACATGCATGCGGTCGACGACCGTATCGAGAATATGTGCAAGGCCTTGCAGAAGGTGAACAAGGATTATCGCAACGGTGCTCTGCCGCCGCTGGATGACGAAGACTTCGATTGTGTGCGGGAGGAGGCGGACAAGCACGGGTGAGGGCGGTCGGGGAATACTTGACTGAAATAGTTGGTCAATTCATACTCAACTACCGTGAACCCCGTACATCCGTGCAGTCAAGGCTAACACTATGCGACTGACCACCAAAGGCCGGTATGCGGTCACCGCCATGCTGGACCTCGCGCTTCATGGTGGGGAAGGCCCTGTCAGCCTGGCGGACATTTCCACCCGCCAGGAGATTTCGCTGTCCTATCTTGAGCAGCTTTTCGCGCGCCTGCGCCGGCACCAGCTGGTTGCCAGCGTGCGTGGGCCTGGCGGTGGCTATCGCCTCAGTCGTGGCACCGACGCCATCTTCATTTCCGAAGTGGTGGATGCGGTGAACGAATCCCTGGACACCACCCGTTGCGGCAACAAGGGTGACTGTCAGAAGGGCGAGAAGTGCCTGACCCACCATCTCTGGTCCGACCTCAGCCAGCAGATCCATCAGTTCCTCAGTGAGATCAGCCTCGCGGATCTCATGAAAAAGCATGAGATCCAGGAAGTGGCGGCCCGGCAGGACCGCCTCCACGACGAAGAGTCACAAACCATCAATACCGAGCGTCTGTCCGACCAGGCGCCGGCCTGAATCACAACAGATCCCCCGTTATGAAAAAGCCTGTGTATATGGATTATGCGGCAACGACGCCCGTAGACCCGCTCGTTGCCGAAGAAATGATGAAGTACCTGACGCCGGATGGCGTGTTTGGCAATCCGGCGTCCCGTTCCCATGGCTTTGGCTGGCAGGCTGAGGCGGCGGTAGAAACCGGTCGCCGGCAGGTTGCCGACCTGATCGCGGCTGACCCGCGGGAGATTGTATGGACGTCCGGTGCCACCGAGTCCGACAACCTGGCGCTCAAGGGTGCGGTTGCTGGTCGGGATCACCCCCACATCATTACCTCGCGGATTGAGCACAAGGCGGTGCTGGATACCTGTAAGTGGCTGGAGGATCAGGGGTGCGACGTGACCTGGCTGTCCCCCGACGCCCGGGGCCGGATTGCACCGGAGCAAGTAGCGGAGGCGCTGACCGAGCGCACCGTGGTGGTCAGCCTGATGCTGGTCAACAACGAGCTGGGCACCATCACTGACATCGCGGCGATTGGCAAGCTGCTGCGGGAGCGCGGTGTGCTGCTGCATGTGGATGCGGCCCAGGCGGCCGGCAAGATGGCTATTGACGTGGCCGCACTGAACGTTGACCTGCTGTCGCTGTCCGGGCACAAGGTCTACGGTCCCAAAGGGGTCGGGGCGCTTTATGTGCGCCGCTCGCCGGACGTTCGCATTGAGGCGCAGATGCACGGCGGCGGCCATGAGCGCGGTATGCGCTCAGGCACTCTGCCGACCCACCAGATTGTCGGCATGGGCAAGGCCTTTGAGCTGGCGGCCCGGCAACTGGCGGACGAAGAGAACCGGCTTGGGCAGTTGCGGGCTGCGTTCCTGGATGGTCTGAGATCGCTGGAAGGGGTAACCCTCAATGGCTGCCCCGAGGCCTGTGTGCCCGGTATCATTAACCTGTCGTTTGATGGCGTGGAGGCCGAGTCACTGATGCTGGGGCTGCGGGAGCTGGCGGTTTCCTCCGGCTCGGCCTGTGCTTCCGCCACTCTGGAGCCGTCGTACGTTCTGCGGGGCATTGGGCTGGCTGACGAGCAGGCCCATCGGGCGCTGAGATTTTCCATCGGGCGCTTCACCACCGACGAGGAAGTGGCGTTCGCCGCCACCCAGGTGGTTGATGTGGTTACCCGACTGCGTTCGGTCCGGTAGGCAGTTGCCCCCGGACTGCGTATAATCGCAAACCTGAATTTTCATCCTGAACCTACACTGGAGAGATAGACCATGTCTAACGAGCGCACGCTCTCAATCATCAAGCCGGATGCCGTAGCCAAGAACGTTATCGGCGAGATCTACAGCCGTTTCGAAAAAGCCGGCCTGAACATCGTGGCTGCCAAGATGAAGCACCTGACCCAGGAAGAAGCCGAAGGCTTCTACGCTGAGCACAAAGAGCGTCCGTTCTTCGGCGATCTGGTTGCCTTCATGACTTCCGGCCCGGTTGTGGTTCAGGTTCTGGAAGGCGAAGGCGCCATCCTGAAAAACCGTGACCTGATGGGTGCCACCAACCCGAAGGAAGCTGACGCCGGTACCATCCGTGCCGACTTCGCATCGTCCATCGATGCCAACGCCGTTCACGGCTCCGATTCCGCCGCTTCCGCTGAGCGCGAAATCGCCTACTTCTTCAACGACAACGAAATCTGCCCGCGCGGCTAAGTCGTTGCCCGGGGTGGCGTAGTACGCCGCCCCGGTTGGTTATTTGATCGAGGTTTTCCCCATGACAACGTCCACTGAAAAAACCAATCTCCTCGGGATGCCGAAGGCCAAACTGGAGGCCTTTTTCGAGTCCCTGGGGGAAAAGCGCTTTCGCGCCACCCAGGTGCTGCAGTGGATTCATCAACGTGGTGTTGATGACTTCGATCAAATGACCAACATGAGCAAGGCGCTGCGGGAAAAACTGCAAAAAGTCGCCGAAGTTCGTGGACCTGAAGTGATCTATGACGAAACCTCCCGCGATGGCACCCGCAAGTGGGTGATGCGGATGGACAGTGGCAACAGCGTGGAAACCGTGCTGATTCCCGACGGTGAGCGGGGCACCTTGTGTGTGTCGTCGCAGATTGGCTGCAGCCTCGACTGCACCTTCTGTTCCACCGGTAAGCGGGGGTTCAATCGTAACCTCACCGCCGCTGAGATTATTGGTCAGGTCTGGGTGGCCCGGAAGGCCTTCATGCCTTTTGAGCCCAACGCCGATCGCCCGATCACCAACGTGGTGATGATGGGTATGGGCGAGCCGCTGCTGAACTTCGATAACGTGGTCGATGCCATGAACCTGATGATGGAGGACCTGGCCTACGGGATCTCCAAGCGTCGGGTCACGCTCAGCACCTCCGGTGTGGTGCCGGCGTTGGACCGTCTGGGTGAGGTTACCGATGTGTCACTGGCGATTTCCCTGCACGCCCCCAATGATGAGCTTCGAAACCAGCTGGTTCCGCTGAACAAAAAGTACCCGATTGCCGAGTTGCTGGCGGCTACTCGTCGTTATCTCTCCGGTTTGCCTGACAAGCGCAAGGCCACCATCGAGTACACCGTGATCGAAGGGGTCAATGACCAGCCCGAGCACGCCCGGCAGTTGACCAAGGTGCTGCGTGGCCTGCCGTGCAAGATCAACCTGATTCCCTTTAACCCGTTCCCGGAAAGTGATTTCCGGCGCCCCAAGATGACGGCCACGCGGCAGTTCCAGCATATTCTCAATCAGGCCGGCTTCGTGACCACCGTGCGGACCACCCGCGGCGACGATATCGACGCTGCCTGTGGCCAGCTGGTTGGGCGGGTTGAAGACCGCACCAAGCGAAGCCAGCGTTACATTGCCGTGCAACAGGTGGCACCATAACCGGCGATCGGGCCGCCGCAGGCACGGCAGACAAAAAGGACTGACATACGTGACAAGGTTCAGAGTTGAGACTATCCGCAGCCTGGCTGTCCTGATCCTGCTCGGTCTGATGACCGGCTGCGTGACCACCTCCGACAGCCCGTTCCAGCGCGAGGCGGACCGGGACGAGGCGGTCCAGAAGTACGTTAAGCTGGCCATGGCCTACATTGGCCAGGGCAACATGGATCGGGCCCGTGGTCATCTCGACCGGGCGCTGGAGCTGGACCCGGACAATGCCGGCGGTCAGGCGGCCATGGGGCTGGTGTACCAGTCCGAGCTGGAGCCTGAGCTGGCCGAGAAAGCCTACCAGAACGCGTTGTCTTCCGACCCGGACTACACCCGGGGGCGGGTTTTCTATGGTGCCTTCCTGTTTGGCCAGAACCGGTTTGCCGATGCCCGGGACCAGTTTCAGCGGGCCTCCGAGGATACCGAATTCGGCGAGCGGGCCTCCGTCTTCTTCAATCTGGGTATTACTGAAGAGCGTCTTGATAATCTCCAGGCCGCGGCCCGGGCCTATCGTCGCTCGGTGGAGCTGAGTCGCGGCGATGCCCAGTCCCTGCTGGCGCTGTCGCGGGTGCTGTTCGAACTGGATGACTTCCAGGGCGCCGAGCGCTACTACAACCGCCTCACGGTTACCATGCAACGCAACCCCAACATGCGACATTCTCCCCAGAGTCTGTTGACCGGTATTCGCATTGCCCGCCATTTCAGCGATCATGACCGGGAATCGAGTCTGGCGCTGTTGCTTAGAAACAAGTTTCCGGACTCCGAAGAGTACCAACAATACAAGGTGCTGAATTCAGATGTCGAATGAAGAAACCGTCCAGCAGTCGGCTGCGTCTGGCCCCAGTGCCGGCAGTCAGTTAAAGGCGGCCAGGGAAAGCCGGGGCCTGGCAATCAATGATATTGCCAAGGCCCAGCACCTGCGACCGTCGGTGATTCAGGCGATAGAGAATGGCGACTACCAGCAGATCGATACCGAACTGTTCCTGAAAGGTTACGTTCGGGCCTACGCCAACCATGTGGGGCTTGATCCAAAGGTTGTTTTGTCGCAACTGGACCAGGAGCTTGAGCCCCTGCGCCGCGAGAAAGAACAGGCCCACCAGGCCAGTCCGCTGGTGACGATCGAGCAGAAGAAACGGCGTAAGAAACGTATTGCCCGAATGATCCTGATTCTGCTGTTCCTGTCGCTGGCAGGCTTCATCGGTTACCGGGTGTTTCTGCAGGGGGCGACCCTGGAGTCGCTGACCAGTATCGGTCAGAGCGAGTCCGGGGTGGCCGCAGAGGGGGAGGGTGACCGTCCGACAGCTGACGATGCCGGCTCGGCGCCACCAGCGCCGTCCGCAGACGAGGAAGATGGCAGCGGCACCGTGCCCGTAGAGCCGGCTCCCGAGCCCGAGGCGTTGGCGGAATCGGTGCAACCGGAGTCTGAAAGCCAGCTAGAGGCGACCGAAACCAATTCTCCAGAACCCGCTGAACCGACAGTGGAAGCTGCGGTCGAAGAGGCCGTCACCGAGCCTGAGCCCGAGCTTGAGGTCCAGCAGGCGCCTGATGTCAGTCCAGCGCCAGTATCTCCTTCCACGACGGAAGTTGCTGCAACGCCGGGTAACCTGACGGCGGTCTTCAAGGCGGACTGCTGGATTCGGGTGACCGACGCCAATGGCGATTTACTGGTATCGGCGCTGAGACGGTCGGGACAGTCTCTGGACGTGACCGGCACACCGCCACTGAAGGTGGTGATTGGTGCAGTTGATGCCGTGGACAGCATGAGTTTTGAAGGGCAAACGCTGGACCTGGGTAGCTACCGGGTGGTGAACAATCGGGCGGAATTTTCGCTGAACTGAACTGGCGCCCTCACATTTACTGACAAGAGTCTGGTTATCTCTCTATGAAGCAGGAATCTCCGATTCAACGACGCAAGTCGAGACAGATTATGGTGGGTGATGTGCCGGTGGGCGGCGATGCGCCGATTGCGGTGCAGAGCATGACCAACACCAACACCTGCGATGTCGAGGCGACAGTCAACCAGATTCGCGCGATCCAGGAAGCCGGCGCCGACATCGTGCGGGTATCGGTGCCTTCCATGGATGCGGCCGAGGCGTTCGGTAAGATTCGCGCCCAGGTTTCACTGCCGCTGGTGGCGGATATCCACTTTGATTACCGTATCGCCCTGAAAGTGGCGGAACTGGGAGTGGACTGCCTGCGCATCAATCCCGGCAACATCGGGCGGGAAGACCGGGTAAGCGCGGTGATCAGCGCCGCCCGTGACCGTGGTATCCCCATTCGCATCGGCGTCAATGCCGGGTCTCTGGAAAAGGACCTGCAGAAGAAATACGGCGAGCCAACGCCGGACGCGTTGGTAGAGTCCGCCATGCGTCACATCGACATCCTTGATCGCCATGATTTCCTGGACTTCAAGGTCAGCCTCAAGGCATCGGAAGTGTTCATGACGGTTGCGGCCTATCGCAAGATTGCCAGCCAGATTGAGCAGCCTCTTCATCTGGGCATCACCGAGGCAGGTGGTTTCCGTTCAGGCACCGTCAAGTCGTCCATTGGGCTGGGCATGCTGCTGATGGACGGCATCGGCGACACCATTCGGGTGTCACTGGCCGCCGACCCGGTACAGGAAATCAAGGTCGGTTACGACATTCTCAAGAGCCTGCGCCTGCGTAGCCGGGGCATCAACTTCATCGCCTGTCCGAGCTGCTCGCGGCAGAACTTCGATGTTATCCAGACCATGAACGATCTGGAGGCCCGGCTGGAGGACGTCAACACCGCTATGGACGTCGCCATCATCGGCTGCGTGGTCAACGGGCCGGGGGAGGCCAAGGAGGCGGACATCGGCCTCACCGGCGGAAGCCCCCGCAACCTGTTCTATCTGGGCGGACGCCCTGACCAGAAGCTGGACAATGACACCCTGACCGAGGACCTGGAGCGACTGATTCGCGAGGAAGTGGCCCGTCGGCAGGAGCAGGAGAACGCCATCATCGCCCGCTCGGAAGACTGAGCCGGGCCTGACTGGTGTCGCAACACGACATACCCAATCGAACGTAAGGTTTTCCCTTGGCAAAGATTCAGGCAATTCGCGGGATGAACGACATCCTGCCCGAGCAGACTCCGGTATGGCAGTTCGTGGAGTCTAAGGTCCGGGCGGTGCTGGGCAGCTACGGCTACCAGGAGATCCGCATGCCGGTGGTGGAACAGACCGATCTGTTCAAACGCTCCATCGGTGAAGTGACCGACATTGTTGAAAAAGAGATGTACACCTTTGAGGATCGCAATGGCGACAGCCTGACTCTGCGTCCTGAAGGCACCGCTGGCTGTGTCCGCGCCGCCGAAGAGCATGGCCTGCTGTTCAATCAGACCCGCCGGCTCTGGTATGTGGGGCCGATGTTCCGGCACGAACGTCCGCAGAAAGGCCGTTACCGCCAGTTCCACCAGATTGGGGTGGAGTGCTTTGGTATGGCGGGCCCGGACATCGATGCCGAGCTGCTGATCCTGACCGCACGGCTCTGGCGGGAGCTGGGCCTGGCTGACCATGCCAGACTGGAGATCAACTCCATCGGCACGGCACAGGCCCGTCGCCAGTACCGGGAAGCGCTGGTGGCGTACCTGGCCGATTACCGGGAGCAGCTCGACGGCGACAGTCAGCGCCGCCTGGACACCAACCCGTTGCGTATCCTCGACAGCAAGAGCCCGGAAACCCTGGAGATCCTCACTGGAGCGCCGCGTCTGGACGACTACCTGGACGACGAGTCGGTTGAGCACTTCAGCCAGCTGCGAGCGTTGCTGGATGCGGCCGGAGTGCCGTACCAGATCAACAATCGCCTGGTGCGGGGGCTGGATTACTACGGCAAGACCGTCTTCGAGTGGGTGACCGACAGCCTTGGCGCTCAGGGAACCATCTGTGCCGGTGGCCGTTACGATGGCCTGGTTGAGCAGTTGGGGGGCAAGCCCACCGTTGCCGTCGGCTTCGCGATGGGGCTTGAGCGGCTGATTCTGCTGCTGGAAACCCTCAATCTGGTGCCGGAGCACGTCAACAATGATGTCGACGTATACGTCACCGCGATGGGTGAGGGCGCTGTGGCGCCGGCCCTGGTGTTGGCCGAGCAGGTGCGCAATGGCCTGCCGGGTCGGGGTGTGGTCAGCCATTGTGGCGGCGGCAGCTTCAAGAGCCAGATGAAGAAAGCCGATCGCAGTGGCGCCCAGGTGGCGTTGATCCTGGGTGAGAACGAGGTGGCCGCCGGCACGGTGGCGATCAAACCGCTGCGATCAGACGGCGAGCAGAAGGAAGTGGCCCAGGCCGACCTGGTGCCGGCATTGGCAGAACTGTTGCGCTGACAGGCCAGTCAGCGAAGGGGCCAAGGGCCCCGCTTCACGACAAGCGAATACTCACAGGAGAGAACATGGCCGAGTTGCGTACCGAAGAGGAACAGGTCCAGGCGATCAAGGACTGGTGGAAAAAGAACGGCAGTTCCCTGCTGATCGGCATTGGTGCCGCGCTGGCAATCGTCTTTGGCTGGAAAGCCTGGCAGAACCATCAGGCCCAGGTGCGCTCAGAAGCGGCTGCAGAGTTCAACAATCTGCTCAGTGCGTTTTCTGATCAGACCGACGACAGTCGCACCGAAACCGTCAGCTACCTGGCGGGCAAACTGCGGGATGAGTACAGCGACAACGCCTACGCCCTGTACGGCAACCTGTTGCTTGCCAAACAGCAGCTGGATGAGCAGAGCGACCCGGCGGCAGCCGTCGAAACCCTGAGCTGGGTGCACGGGCAGGTCAAAGACCAGCCGGCACTGGAGCTGGTGGTGCGCAGCCGACTGGCGCGGGCCCAGTTCACCAATGGCGATCTGGACGAGGCGCTGAGCACCCTTCGTGGTGCCAGCAACGCCGGCAGTTTCAAGGCCCTGTTTGCAGAACTTGAGGGCGACATCCTGTTGGCGAAAGGCGATAACGAAGCGGCCGGAGAGGCCTACCTGGTGGCCCGCGAAGCCAGCGAGACCGGCCGCAATGCGGTGCTTGAACTGAAACTGGCTGACCTGGGTATCGGGGAGGAATCCTGATGCCGGCAGGGCTCAGGCTGACGTGGACGCGGCTGTTTGCCGGGCTGATTACGGCTCTGGCGGTCTCTGGCTGCAGTTCCACTGACACCATTGAACAGCCGGCGGAACTGCCGGAAGTGGTGGAGCAGGTGGAGCTGGACGAAGTCTGGGAGCGCTCCATTGGCGACGGTCACGATGAGCAGCTGTTGCAGTTGGCACCGCTGGCAACGCCGGATGCGATCTACGCCGCCTCGGCGGACGGTGAACTGCTGGCGCTGGCGCCGGATACCGGCAAGACCCTATGGCAACAGTCGCTGGACTTGAGCATCATGGCCGGCGTTGGTGGCGACCGTCGCCAGCTCTACCTGGTCACTGCGGACGCCGAATTGCTGGCGTTGTCCATCGAGACCGGTGAGCTGCTGTGGCAGGCTGAATTGCCGAACGAAGTGCTGGCCAGTCCGGCGTCCAATGGTTCCGTTGTGGTGGCTCAGACCATCGACGGCAAGGTGCTGGCGTTTGCTGCAGAAGACGGCGAGCGTCGCTGGCAATACGACGGCGTGGTGCCGGTACTGACCCTGCGTGCTGCGGCCGCTCCGCTGGTTGGAGCCGAGATGACGCTGGTGTCTTTTGCCAATGGCCGGATGTTCGCGCTGGATTCTGAATCCGGTCAGCCGTTGTGGCAATACACCGTAGGGGAACCGGAAGGCCGGACCGAGCTTGAACGACTGGTGGATGTCACCGCCCAGCCGCTGATTCTGGAATCCGCTGCGCTGATTACCGGCTATCAGGGCCAATTGGCGCTGGTGGACCTGCGTTCCGGCCAGGAAATCTGGAGCCGCAAGAGCTCCAGTCTGCATTCGGCGATGATTGGTCAGGGCAACATTTTTGTCTCCCAGGCCAATGGTGACATCCTCGCCTACGACGGTGCGTCCCGAGATGTTATCTGGGCCCAGGACCGCCTTTCATGGCGTCAGACAACCCAGCCCCAGGTGGTTGGGGATTACCTGCTGGTGGGTGATTTTGAGGGCTATATTCACGCCCTGTCACTGGCGGACGGCAGCTTGCAGGGACAGCTGGAATTTGATGACGAGGGCCTGCGTGTGCCGATGCAGCGGTTGGGAGACCGGGTATTGGTCTACGGCAACAGTGGCAAATTGGCCCTCCTTGAACTGAACGCACGCGACTGAACGTGCCGGCGCCGCCCTCGGGCGGCGCCCTGCAACTGGATAGCAACGATTTATGATCCCTGTCATCGCCCTGGTTGGTCGACCCAATGTCGGCAAATCCACCCTGTTCAACCAGATGACCCGCTCCCGGGACGCCCTGGTGGCGGACTTCCCCGGCCTGACCCGAGACCGTAAGTACGGTGAGGGCAACTACGAAGGCCAGCGCTTTATTGTCATTGATACCGGCGGTTTGACCGGTGACGAAGAAGGCATCGACGCCGAAATGGCCCGGCAGTCCCTGCAGGCGGTGGAAGAGGCTACCATCGTGCTGTTTCTGGTGGATGGCCGTGCAGGCCTGACCGCCGGTGATGAGATGATTGCCGACCACCTGCGTCGTCTGGGCAAGCCCGCTCAACTGGTGGTCAACAAGACCGATGGCCAGGACCCGGACGTCGCCGCTAGCGATTTCTACAGCCTGGGTTTTGATCAGCCGTTCCTGATTGCCGCCTCCCACAACCGTGGTATCCGCTCCATGCTGGACCGGCTGTTGCCGGCCATTGAGGAAGCCGACGCGGAGGATCGGGCGGACCGCTACCCGGGCATTCGCATCGGCATCGTTGGCCGGCCCAATGTGGGCAAATCCACCCTGGTCAACCGCATGCTCGGGGAAGACCGGGTGGTGGTCTACGACATGCCCGGCACCACCCGGGACAGTGTCTACATTCCCTATGAGCGTCAGGGGCAGGAGTACACCCTGATCGACACGGCCGGTGTCCGGCGCCGCAAGAACGTCCGTGAAGTGGTGGAGAAGTTCTCCATTATCAAAACCCTGCAGGCGATTGATGATGCCCATGTGGTGATTCTGGTGATCGATGCGCGGGAAGGGCTGGTGGACCAGGATCTGCACCTGATCGGCTTCGTGCTGGATGCCGGCCGCTCCCTGATCGTCGCCGTCAACAAGTGGGACGGCATGGACGGTGAAGACCGGGCCCGGGTGAAGGAGCAGGTTCAGCGTCGTCTGGATTTCCTCGACTACGCCGACAAGCACTACATTTCCGCCCTGCACGGTTCCGGTGTTGGTGTGATGTACGATTCGGTGGCGGACTGCTACGAGTCGGCCATGGCGAAATGGCAGACCAACCGTCTGACGGCGATTCTCCAGGATGCCACCGCGCAGCATCAGCCGCCAATGGTGCAGGGACGTCGCATCAAGCTGCGCTATGCCCACCAGGGCGGCTCCAATCCGCCGGTGATCGTGGTCCATGGCAACCAGGTGGATGCCTTACCAGGTGCCTACAAACGCTATCTGGAGAATACCTTTCGTCGCGTGCTCAAGGTTACCGGTACGCCAATCCGGTTTGAGTTCAAGGGCAGCGAGAACCCCTACGCCAACCGGGTCAATCGCCTGACACCCCGGCAGAAGGTGAAGCAGGACAACGATCTCAAGAAAGGGCGGCGCATCAAAAAGCCGCGGATGAAGAGCAAGAAAAAGTAGTAACGTTGTTACCCAGCTTACCCCGGCCATGCCGGGGTAAGCTGTTTCTGGGCCCCTGAAAACTCAGCCCTTGGCGTCTTCCACCTGGCGGGCCTGGACCGCCGTCAGGGCGATGGTGAACACGATGTCCTCCACCAGGGCGCCCCGGGACAGATCGTTCACCGGCTTGCGCAGACCCTGCAGCATCGGGCCGATACTGACCACATTGGCGCTGCGTTGCACGGCCTTGTAGGTGGTGTTGCCGGTGTTGAGATCCGGGAACACAAACACCGTGGCCTTGCCTGCAACCGGACTGTCCGGCGCCTTGCTGCGGCCGACGCTGGCAATGGCGGCGGCATCATACTGTAGCGGGCCATCGATCAGCAGATCGGGGCGACGCTCCCGCGCAATGCGGGTGGCCTCGCGCACCTTGTCGACATCCTGACCACTACCGGACTCGCCGGTGCTGTAGCTGATCATCGCAATCACCGGATCAATGCCGAAGGCCAGGGCCGATTCCGCGCTCTGGATGGCGATGTCCGCCAGTTGTTCGGCGTTGGGGTCCGGGTTGATGGCACAGTCGCCATAGACCAGGACCTGTTCCGGCAGCAGCATGAAGAACACCGACGACACCACCCGCGCGTGCTCGTGGGTCTTGATCAGCTGCAGCGCCGGGCGAACGGTGTTGGCGGTGGTGTGAACTGCTCCGGACACCAGGCCGTCGGCTTCGTCCATCGCCACCATCATGGTGCCGAGGACCACGTTGTCCTCCAGCATGGCTTCCGCCATGTCCGGTGCCAGCCCCTTGTGTTTACGCAACTCCACCATGGGCGGCACGTACTGGTCGCGGACGGTGCCCGGGTCGATCACTTCCAGGTCATCCGGCAGGGTCAGGCCCTGGGTCTGGGCCACGGAGGCGATCTCCTCGCGGTTGCCGATCAGCACGCAGCGGGCGAGCTGGCGCTGGTGGCAGATGATGGCGGCCTGGACCGTGCGAGGTTCGTTCCCCTCCGGCAGGACGATGCGTTTGTCCGCGGCCCGGGCCCGTTCCGACAGCTGGTAGCGAAAGGCCGGCGGTGATAGCCGTCGTTTTCGCTGGATGCTGAGGTGCTGTTGCAGCCAGTCCGTATCCAGCTGGGTGGCCACCGACTCCATGGCCTGCTCAATGCGGTCGCCATCGTCCAGGGGGATGGCTGGCGACAGGTTGGCGAGCTGGTGAGCGGTTTCGAAGGTATTGGTTTCGGCGCTGAGCACAGGCAGACCGGTATCCAGGGCTTTGCGGCACAGCTCAATCACTCTGTCGTCCGCAGCCAGCCCACCGGTGAGCAGCAGGCCCGCCAGGGGCACGCCATTGAGGGCGGACACGGCGGTGGCGAGCATGATGTCCTCGCGATCGCCGGGGGTGACCACCAGGGTGCCGGGCTTGAGGGTATGCACCATGTTACGGACGGTCCGGGCGCTAACCGTGACATTGCGCACCCGGCGGGTTTCCATCTGGCCGGCGTGGAGCACCGGGGTTGCCAGCTCCCGGGCGATGTCGGCCACCCGCGGTGCCAGCAGTTCCGGCTGCCAGGGAATGCAGCCGAGCAGACGGAAGCGCTGGTTGCGGAACACCTTGCATTCACTGGCGTAGTCCGGCAGGTCGGTCAGCAGTTCGGCGTTCACCCGGGGGGTGAAGTCGGAGCGTTGCGGTTCGCCCACCTTGTTGAGGATCACGCCGATCACGTCCGGATCGCCGGGAGCGGCGAACAGCCGGGCGGAGAAGTCCAGCAGTTCATCCAGCTCGCCCGGGCTGGCTTCCTGGGGCGCGCTGACCAGGATAACCTCGGCGCCGAGGTTACGGGAGACATCCACATTCAGGCGCGCGGTGTAGGCCTGGCTGCGATCGGGGACCAGCCCTTCAATAATCACCACATCGCACTTGGCGGCCACCTGCTGGTAGTGCCCGACCACTTCCTCCATCAGCAGATCGGCCTTGCCCTGGTTGAGCAGTTTCTGGGCCCGTTTCAGGTCGATCGGGTCTGGTGGCGACAGCTCTCCGCGGCTGCGGATGAATTCCACCGAGGCATCACAGCCCTCGTTCAGCCGGTGATCCTGGCGGTACAGGGGTTGGGTAAACGGTTTGTAGAAACCGACCCGTACGCCGACCCGATCCAGTGCCCGGTACAGACCGAGACAGACCGAGGTGAGACCGGCATCCAGGGACGTCGGCGCGATGAAAAGATTCTTGGCCATGGTCAATCCTTAGCTGTGGTTCAGTGCGGACTGGGCGATGACCCGTTCCTCGTTGGTGGGAATCACCAGGATCGGGAAACGGCTGTCCGCGTGTTCGATGTGATGCTGGTTGTCACGGCCATGGCGGTCGTTGTGGTTGTTGTCGAGGCTGAGCCCCAGCAGTTGCAGGTGCGCAACAGTGCGGGCCCGCACCAGTGCGCTGTTTTCGCCGATACCGCCGGTGAACACCAGGGCATCGAGTTGGGTCAGGGACGCGGTCATGGCGCCGACGTAACGGGCCAGGCGGAAGCAGAACACCTCGATGGCGAGATCTGCCTGGCGGTGGCCGTTGGCAGCCAGTTCGGTCAGGGTACGCATGTCGTTGGTCTCGCCGGAGAGCCCCAGCAGACCGCTGTCCTGATTGAGCAGCCGGTTGATCTCTGCCGGCGACAGGCCCTTGCCGCCCAGAAACTCGAACAGTCCGGGATCAAGATCGCCACTGCGGGTGCCCATCACCAGACCTTCCAGCGGGGTCAGGCCCATGGAGGTATCCACACTCAGGCCATCCCGAATGGCCGTGATGCTGCAGCCGTTGCCGAGGTGGGCGGAGATGATCGAGGTTTCTGACAAGGGTTTGTCGAGAATGCGGGCGGCTTCGCCGGCCATGAACTGGTGGCTGGTGCCATGGAAGCCGTATCGGCGCACCCCCCATTCCTGGTAGAAGCGTTGGGGCAGGGCATAGAGGTAGGCATGCTCCGGCAGGCTCTGGTGATACGCGGTATCGAACACCGCCACCTGAGGCACCTCGGGGAACAGCGCCTGAGTGGCTCGAATGCCCACCAGGTTGACCGGGTTATGCAGCGGCGCCAGGGCGGCGCAGCGCTCGATGGCGTCAACCACTTCCGGGGTGATACGGGCCGCGTCAGTGAACGATTCGCCGCCGTGGACCACCCGGTGTCCAACCGCCCGGGGCTGTCCCTGCAGCAGTTGCAGGGTCCGCAGTTGCTGGATCAGGGCGGCGAGCGCGGCGTCGTGATCGCCCGGTGCGGGGATCTCGACCTGATGGCGCTGGTCATTGGCATCAAGACGCCCGAAAGCGTCTGAGGACCCCAGCCGCTCGGCCAGGGCGCTTGCCAGACAGTGCATCTGGCGATCATAGAGGGCAAGTTTCAGCGACGAGCTGCCGCAGTTGACCACGAGGAGGGTGTCTTCCATGAAGATTGCCTGTTGCTTGAATCGGTTGGTTCTGTCGTTCTGTAATGCTTTCGCTCTGCAGCTCGCTGGGACTCCGGACTACATCTGGGCGCGCCGGTTGGTCTTGAGCCAGATGGCGAACTCTTCTTCCGGGGCCGGACGGCTGTAGAAATACCCCTGGGAGTAATCGCAGCCGTGGGCCTTGAGGAAGTGGGTCTGGTCTTCTTCTTCCACCCCTTCGGCAATCACCTTGAGGCCCAGGCTGTGTGCCATGTTGATGATGGCTTTCACCAGTGAAGCGTCTTCCTGCTCCCGCATGACATCCCGGACGAAAGACTTGTCGATCTTGAGAGTATCGAACGGGTAGCTCTTGAGGTAGCTGAGGGCCGAGTAGCCGGTGCCGAAGTCGTCCACGGACAAGCGAACGCCTTCTTCATCGAGGCGAGACAGGATGTCTGAGGTTTCAATCGTATTGTCGAGGATCAGCCGCTCGGTGATCTCCAACTCCAGCCGACGCGGGTCCAGACCGGTGTTGCGCAACGCCCGCAGCACCGCGTCGACAAAGCCGGGATCGCGGAACTGGCGGGGTGAGACATTTACCGAGATGCCAAGCTCCAGGCCCGTTGCCTGCTGCCAGCGCACCGCGGCGGCGCAGGCCTGCTCCAGCACCCACTCGCCGATCGGAATGATCAGGCCGGTTTCTTCCGCCAGCGGGATGAACTTGTCCGGCATCACCATGCCCATACTGGGGTTGTTCCAGCGCAGCAGGGCTTCGGCCCCGGTGAGTGTGCCGGTGGCGGTCTGGATGATGGGCTGGAAGTACAGCTCGAACTCGTTCAGCTCCAGTGCCCGGCGCATGCGGGACTCCAGCTGCAGGCGCTCATGGGAGACCTCTTTCATCTCTGGGGAGAAACGCTCATAGGCACTCTTGCCCTTGCTCTTGGCCTGGTACATGGCGGCGTCGGCATGTTGCAGCAGGGTGCCACTGTTGTCGGAATCGGTGGGGTAGATGGCGATGCCGATACTGGTGGTGACGAAGACTTCCTGATTGCCAATATGAAACGGTGAGGCGAAGGTCTGCAGAATCCGCTCCGCCACCTGGGTGGTGGAGTCCGCGCCCTGCAAGCCGGGCAGCACCACCAGGAACTCATCGCCGCCGAGGCGGGCCACGGTGCTGGTGCCCCGTAGGGAGCTGGAGATACGACGGGCCGCCTCAATCAGCAGGTTGTCGCCGGCATCGTGGCCCATGGTGTCATTGATATGTTTGAAGTTGTCCAGGTCCAGGAACATCACGCCGACCAGGCTGTTCTCCCGCTGGGCCTGGGCCAGGGCCAGTTTCAGGCGATCAAGGGCGAGCATGCGGTTGGGCAGGCCGGTGAGAATGTCGTAGTTGGCCTGGCGCAGCAACTGCTGTTCGTAGCGTTTGCGGATACTGATGTCTTCACCAAGGATTAGGTAATGGGTTGCCTGCCCATTGGCGTCCTTGATGGGGGTGACAATCAGCTGTTCCCAGAAACGTTCGCCATTTTTGCGAATGCTGTTGGATTCGCCCTGCCAGACCCCGACCCGTTGTACCTGCAGCTGGATGGCCTGCCACAACTGCCGGTTCTCCCGTTGCAGAAAAGGATCGTCGGTGAGCATGCCCGGGTGCTTGCCGATCATGCTCTCGGCTTCGTAGCCGGTCAGTTGGGTAAACTTCTGGTTCACGAACTCGATCCGCCATTGGCGATCACAGATCAGCACCGACGACGGACTTTGCTCGATGGCCTTTGAGAGCTTGCGGATCTCTTCCGCATCGAGGCTCTGCTGCTCAAGATCTTGGTGCAGTCGTTGACGCATCTGGTTGATGGCCTCGGTGACCTGGGACAGTTCGTCAATACGGTTGAGCTCGGTGTCCGGACGGTCCAGCTGCAGTGGTTCGGGCAGGTTGGTCAATGAAAAGGTGCGGGCGTAGTTGGCCATCGCCGACAGGTGGCGGGTGACAAAGTACTGAAAAATCCACACGATCAGGATGGAAATAAAAAAGGTTTTGAGAAACTGGGTGGCCAGAATCACCAGCACCTTGCGTTTCAGGTTGGCGTAGATCTGGTCCAGGCTGGCGGTGATGCTCATCTCGCCAAGCTTGAACACTTCGTCGCCCTGATGGGTGAGGGTGAAGGTGTGTTGCCGGGTTGCCGCTCCCCGGGGCACTTCGCCCATGACAATCTCGGAGTTGGGGGCTATCTGCAGGTTGAGCTGGACGATGTCCGGCAGGCTGAGAATGCCTTCCATCTGGATTTCCAGAAGTTTCTGGTCCAGCGCCCACAGACTGCGGGACAGACTGCTGGCGTAACTGGTCTCCACCACCCGCATGCGCTCTTCGATCACGCTGACATCCTTGCGGAAATCGCTGTAAATCTGAATACCGGATGCCAGCAGGGTAAAAATGGAACTGAAAAGCAGTATGTAGGCCAGCAACCGGAACGACAGGGGGGACCCGGATCGAAACTGTTGCAGGCGAGTCGCCAGTTTTTGCATGCCGTTGATATCAGCCAGCCTCTGAAGATTAATAATCAGCACCTCACGAACTATAGCAGTCGCTGCGCGCAAGTGCCGTAATTGTGTGGCTTTTTGGGGTCAATAAAAGGCGGGTATCGGCAGATGGATGAGACTCCGTTCACCCCTTTGATCCAGGTCAAAGGGTCATTGGCTGGCGCGGCGTAACCTTACAGTCAGTTCAGGAACTTCCGGTCAGCATAAAAGGCAGGCGCGGGAAACGGGGGTTCCACGGTAAAAGATTCTGACTAACGAGCGTAGGCTGAGGAGAGAGTTATGTACATGGACACAGTTGTGTTTGCAGGCATCGGCACTGTGTTGCTAATTCTGGCATTCTTCGGTGGGGTTGGTGCCTTCGTTGCCAAAGACATGAAGAAGCACAAAGAGAAAGCAGGGAAAAAGGCTGCAGGGGGTCGGGAGAAAACAGCCTGATCGGAAGGAAAAGAAGTGGCGTCCCCTAGGGGGTTCGAACCCCTGTTGCCGCCGTGAAAGGGCGGAGTCCTAGGCCACTAGACGAAGGGGACGCATCGGCTTCAAAACCTTGCCTCGTCGAGGTGGCGCGTATATTAGGTAAGCCGGCTGGAGCTGTCAAACCTTTTTTCAGAAAAGTTTTCTGGCTGGAAGGTATCCGGATGAGGACGCCTTTTGGCCGGGAAGGATTCTGGTTGGAGGCTGTGCTGGTTGGAGGGCGTTCGCGCTGGAACCCGGTTGGGGCGGACGGCCTGGTCGCCGGTCAGCGCTGGCGATTGAGGCAGGCTTTCAGTTCGCTGGCCAGCAAGTCGAACACGGTGAGCGCGCCCTCCTGGTGATACAGGTCATAGATCGCATTAGCCACTGCCTGATGCTGACTGGCGAGCTGGGGCAGCACCTCCCTTCGGTCGGCGCCAACCACGGCTGACATCAACACTTCGTACCGGACCTTGTTCTCACCTGCGCAAAAATGAAAGTGGCCTTCCCGCGAGCTTGCCTGTGGCTTGCCCTGACGCTGGTACACTGTGCGGGCGCAGCGGGCGTACTCGGAGTTGATCTGTGAGTAGGTGTCCACCAGTCCCTGTTCTTCCACCAAGCGTGTCAGAGTCCTGACCCTCTGTCCGGCCTGGGGACTGATGTCCGGCAGCGCCTCGCTCAAACTCTCGCCATCAAACCCGCGACTGAGCAACTGCAGAACGGTGACGTACTCGCTGGTGATCATAGAGCAGGATTCGTAACTCTGCTGGCTGCCGGCTGTGGTTTCGGACGCAAGCGCGCCGCTGGTCACTGACAGCAGGGTGCAGGCAAGGACGGAGGTAAAGACAGTGCGAATCGACATGGTGTGGCCACTCTAGCAGATTCCGCGGCTACTGTTCTGTGGCTGGCGTCTCGTAGGCTCGTCGATCTGCCCGGATCTCCGCTGCATCGGTATCTCAGCAAGAGCGAATAGCGTCCCGCAGTGCCGGTTCCAGTTCCGGGTATTCGAACTTGAATCCTGCGTCCAGCAGGCGGGCCGGGCGGGCGTTCTGTCCGGTTAGCAGCAGTCTCGACATCTCTCCCAACGCCAGTTTCAGGGCCGCTGCGGGTGCGGGCAGTATTGTTGGTCGATGGAGCACGCGGCCGAGGCTGCGGGTGAAATCCTGGTTGCTGACGGGTGACGGGCTGACCACATTGTAGGCGCCGCTGGCGGACTCGGTATTCATCATCCAGAGCAGGGCGTTCACCACATCATTACGGTGCACCCAGGGCATATACTGGGTGCCGGCACCCAGTCGGCCGCCCAGACCAAACCGGAACGGCGGCAGCATGCGCTGCAGGAAGCCGCCGGCCGGACCCACCACGACGCCAGTGCGAGACAGGCACACCCGGGTACCCAGGGGCTCGAAGCGGCGGGCCTCGGTTTCCCAATCGCGGCATAACTGGTGGGTGAATTCGTCGTGGGGCGCTGTCTCCTCGGTGACGGCCTGCTGACCCTGATCGCCGTAAAAGCCGACGGCAGAACCGGATACCATGACCTTTGGCGGCGATCCCCAGGTGTCCGCCAGCTCCACCAGCTGTCGGGTAAGCGCGATTCGGCTGTCCCGCAGTTGTTGTTTGCGGTGTTCACTCCAGCGGCGATCGGCAATGCCTTCGCCCGCCAGGTTGATGATGGCGTCAAATCCCGGGTGATCGCGCAGGGCTTCCAGTGATGCGATTGGCTCAACCCGGCCGCACAGGGTTTTCACGTTTTCCGGTGACTGCCGGCTTAACACCGTGAGCTGGAAGTCGTTGTGGTTCAGTGAATGGCACAGCTTCTGACCTATGAAGCCGGTGCCGCCAGTAATGAGGATGGACCTAGCCATGAGAAGTCTCCAGGGTGTCTTCCACCACTGAGCGGATGGCGTCACCCAGTTGCGGACTTTCACCGATGGGTGGTGCCAGTTGAATGCTGACCCGGTGCTCCTCCTCGAGGGCCGCGATCTTTGCGGGCACATCCCGACGCAGGTGGCGTCCTGCCGCCAGAAACAGCGGTAACACCACGAAGTCACTACACCCCTTTGCAGATTTGTCTGCCACAACCTCCGCCAGGGATGGTTGGCTCAGTTCCATGTAGGCCACCACAGAATCGGGGATGGCGCTTAGTGTGGGCGCCGCCAGCTTTTCGAAGGTGGTGCACCATTTGGCGTCGCTGCTGCCGTGGGCGAGCAAGATTATGGTCCGTTTGTCTGGCATGGGAAAATGGGTCCGTTGTGTCATGATTTGCGTAGCCGTTGTTATCCGCTCCAAGGTGTTGGGGGCGAATCCGGGCTGGCCGTGTGTTTGCTCCAGTGTAACAAGGCTCAGCGTATTACCAAGGGTGCCTTCAGGGCTCTCCACACAGTATAGGCGGCCTCCGGGCTGCACCTTGAAACAGGGGAACGGAAGTATGTTCGGATGGCAGGATGTATTGGATTTCTGGTTTGGCGATCTGGATGGCGACGGCATCCCCGATGCCTTCCATCGCAATCGCTGGTTTCGGCCGTCCCGGGCGTTTGACCAGGAAATCCGTCGTCGCTTTCTGTCGTTGGTGGTTGTGGCCTCCGAGAACGGCCTGCAGGCCTGGCGCGCTAGCGCCGGAGGGCGCCTGGCGGAGCTGTTGCTGCTGGATCAGTTCACCCGCAACATCCATCGTGGTGGCGCGCTGGCGTTCTCCGCCGACCACCTGGCCCGGCGTCTTTGTCACGAGGGGCTTAAAGAGGGGTGCGACATGGCGTTGCCGGCGGTGCAGCGGGCATTTTTCTACATGCCGTTGCAGCATTCCGAGCGGTTGGCGGACCAGGAGCTGGCGGTGGACCTCTACCACCAGTTGCTGGCGTCCCATGATGGTCCCTTGCGGGCCCTGCTGGAGGGGTTCTGGGTATCAGCCGGAGAGCATCGTGACATCATTCGCCGCTTTGGTCGCTTTCCCCATCGCAACGGGGTGCTTAAGCGGTCGGTGACGCCGGAGGAGGCGGAATACCTGGGGCAGGGTGGTGCCCGGTTTGGCCAGTGATTGCAAAACTGCGGGAATGCAACTTCTATCAAGGTTTTGCTGGCATTGGGGCGGCATACTGTGGTCCGAAAGCATAACTCTCCGATCACGGAATCGCCCAGATGACACAGGTACAACAATCGAATGTGGCAGGCATCGAATGCGACAGGCCGGAGGGGCAGTCCCAGAACCCGGTCCAGTACAGTGGTCGAAAAGCCTACCGCGCCAAGAGTGAGCAGCGCCGGGTAAAGATTCTGGAAGCGACCCTGCGAATTGCCGCCAGCGAGGGCATCCGCGGTATCAAGCATCGTTCGGTGGCTCGGGAGGCGGGGGTACCGTTGGCGTCCACCACCTATTACTTCCGGGACATTCATGAGCTCATTGGTGACGCCTTTACGCTGTTCGCCGAGAAAGCCCAGGACAATCTCGACCAGTTCTACCACATGGTCAATATGGTGCTCGATGCCGCCGCGCCGGAGTCGCTGAATCGGGGTGGCCCGGGCCGGGAGGCGTTGGCGCGTCGGCTGGCCTCCATTGTGACTGCCTATCTGGGCGAGCAGTTTTCCCAGCGCCGGGAGGAGGTGCTGGCAGAGCAGGTGTTCCTGATGGAGGCCCTGCGGGACCCGGATCTGGGGCAGTTGGCGCGCCAGCATCGGGCGGCCTGGGTATCCGGTCTGGAGGAGCTGCTGCTTCGCCTGGACGTCGGTTCCCCGCGTCGGGATGCCTCCCTGCTGGTGAGTGTGGTGCTCGGGCTGGGGTATGATGGGCTGCTGTTCCGCGGCGAGCCCCAGGCTCAGTACCTGGGCGGGGCGGTTGAGCGCATGCTGGGCCTGGTGATGGGGGTGCCCGAGTTGCTGGGCGTTGCTGCTGACACAGAAATTTCAAAAAAATGAAAATTAGGGGTTGCGCGCCGGAAATTGCTCCGTATAATACGCATCCGTTGTCGAGATGAACGCAGCGAAACACAGCTAAGTTCTTGAATTTAAATCTCGAAAACATATGCGGGAATAGCTCAGTTGGTAGAGCACAACCTTGCCAAGGTTGGGGTCGCGAGTTCGAATCTCGTTTCCCGCTCCAAATTAAAGTCAGGGCGCCTTCGGGCGAGCTGAGCCGAGAAGGGGAGCCTATAGGGTTCCCCTTTTTCGTTATTGTGTTTTCATTTCTCTTACTCCCTCTTTTTTTTGACCCCTTTTTCTTTCTCGTTCGTCATAACGGTATAGGCCTTCGGTGTTCTGCGCTTGCTGACTGGCCGGTCGATGTGGGTGAAATGCCATGGAAATCAGTCGGGAAGGCGCTAGTTCTGTCATTCGGCAATTGAACCTTAATCGTCAACAAAGTAACATTGATTATCATTAAGCTTGGGGTCGGGCGGCGTTGTCGCCTATCCGTTGTTCCTTCCACCTCCCCAGGCCTGCCTACAGGATAGTGTCGTGAAAAACGGGTTTCGTGCATCGATGGCCTGGCTGCACACATGGACCGGATTGGTCGTCGGCTGGGTTCTTTTCTTTATCTTTGTGACCGGCACAGCCGGTTATTTCACTTTCGAGATTACTCACTGGATGGAGCCTGAGCGTCCGGCCGTACAGCCGGTTGAGGGGGTGGACACCCAGGTCGCTCTGGCGACGGGGCTGCAGCGACTGCAGCAGGTGGCGCCAGAGGCCAAGCTGTGGCGTGTTTCGATGCCCCAATACAACCAGCGGACCCGCCAGTATCGGGAGCTGGAAGTGAACTGGGAAAGCCTGCCGCCACGAGGTCGATTCTTCGGCCAGCGCGGCAGTGAGACCCTGGATCTGGCGACCGGGCAGCCGGTACAGCAACCGGAGGCACGGGAAACCGGCGGCGGCAACCTGCTGTATCGCATGCACTACGCGTTCCATTACATGCCGCGAAACATTGCCTTCCTGCTGGTGGGGGTGTGCACCATGCTGATGCTGGTGGCCATTGTCTCCGGCGTGATTACCCACAAGAAGATTTTCAAGGATTTCTTCACCTTCCGGCCCGGCAAAGGCCAGCGGTCGTGGCTGGACGCTCACAACATCATCAGTGTCATGGCCCTGCCGTTCTTCCTGATGATCACCTATAGCGGCCTGATTTTCTTCACCGAAACCTATATGCCGGCAGGCATCCATACCATCTACGCGGATGAAGTGGACCCCCAGCGTACCTTCTTCGACGAAATCTATGACCGGGTGGACAAGAGCTGGCAGCCAGTGACCATGCCGGATACCGACGTATCAGAGGTGATTGCCGAGGCCGAGCGACAGTGGGGCGCAGGTCAAATTGCCAGTCTGACGTTCTCGAACCCGGATGATGAGCCGGCTTACATTGAGCTCAGCCGTCTTTCCCAGGGCAAGGTGGTGTCACGGGTATCTGATACCGAAGGGCAGCTGAAGTTTGATGCCCGCACCGGTGAGCCATTGCCGCTCGATGAAGGCGATGGCGCCACCTACATGTACGGTCTGCTGATTTCCCTGCATGAAGGCCACTTCGCCGGTCCGGCGCTGCGCTGGCTTTACTTTGCCTCCGGTCTGCTGGGATGCGGCATGATCGCCACCGGTCTGGTGCTCTGGACGGTGAAGCGTCGTGAGCGGCATGCCCGCGCCAAGGAGCGACAGTCCGCCGTGGACCGGTTTGGGCTGCGTCTGGTGGAGGCGCTGAACATTGCCACCATTGCCGGTTTGCCGCTGGCTGTGGCGGCCTATTTTCTGGCCAACCGTTTGCTGCCCCTGGACATTGCTGATCGCGCTGACTGGGAGGCCCATTGCATGTTCTTTGTCTGGGGCTGGACGCTGATCTACGCCCTGTTCCGTCCGATGAAACAGGCCTGGCTCGAGCTGTTTGCGCTGGCTGCGCTGGCCTACGCCAGCATTCCGTTGGTCAATGCCGCCACCACCGGCGTCCACCTGGGCTGGTCGATCCCACAGGGTGACTGGGTGATGGCAGGCTTCGACCTCACCATGCTGTTGCTGGCAGCGATGCTGGCCTATACCGCCCATAAGCTGCGTTTGCGGTGGCTGAAAAAGGAGCAGCAAGCGATGGTCGCGGGTGCTGCAGCAGCCGGAGGTGCGTCATGACACTGTCTGATGATGCCCGTTATCGCTGGCAGGTGTTGTTCCGGGTGCTGGCGGCGATCTTCGGTGGCTACCTGTTTACGTCGCTGCTGACGGTGTTCCTGGCCCTGGTTTGGCCGATGCCACAGGCCGAGGCTGTGGTGGCGGCCTCGCTGCTCAGCTTTGCCGTTTACACAGCGGCGATCATCTGGGTATTCAGCGTGCGCTCGGCGACCCGGGCCTGGGTGGGGCTGGCACTGAGCTGCGCTGCCCTGGCATTGATGAACGCGGCGATCTTGCCGGGAGGCTGGCTATGAAACAGTTGGTGGTGGTGGTCCTGTCACTCTCGGGATTTGTGGCGTTGGCGCTGGCCATGCCAAAGCATGCCCGGCAGCTGGGTCTGGAGTGTTCGGCGCGTGCCCAGCGGGTGCTGAAAGTGGCTGGTTGGGGGTTGCTGGTGCTAGCGCTGGCAGTGGGCATCGGGTTCTGGGGCATCAGCTCGGGCCAGGTGCATCTGCTGGGTTGGCTGACCATCGTGGGGGTGCTGCTGGCATGGGGCATGTCGCGCTGGGAAACGCGGCGCCAGGTCTCTACTGGCAAGGCGTCGACACCAAAGCGTCGGCGACCGGAAACAGAGCCGGCAGAACCTCAGCGAAGCCGCGGGCGGCAGGTCGTGATGGCGCTGCTGCTGGTTGCCAGCCCGGCGGTGTTTGCGGCCTGGATGCTGCAGTATCCGGTCAACCCGTTGTTGGGTTCGGACGCCGTACGGGGGCAGATTGGTGACTGGACCTTCACCCTGGCCGAAGCCAACCCCGATGTTCCCAAACTGGCGGCGATGGATGTGCCGGTCAAGTCCTATCAGGTGCGTTTCTGCGATGGTTGCCAGCTGCAAATGCGACAGGTGTATCTGCGACTGCAGAAGCCGCGGTCGATGCGCACCGTGGGCACCCAGTTACGTGGTCGGCGGACCATGGGGGCGGAGCTGGCGTTCCCGCCCACCGCCAAGGCCGACGATGAATTCTGGCTGACGGTGGAAGGCAAGGACGGCAAGGTTTATCAGGCGCAGGTGCCGTTGGCACAGGTCTCTCCCAACACTGCCAACTGGTTCAACAACCGTGAGGAGTAAGGCAATGGCGATGAAACAGGGGCTCCTGTACTGGGGCGTTCGAGCAGGGGTGGTGCTGGGACTGGCGGCAGTCAGTCCGGTGACACTGGCCCATAACCCGGTGGCACAGTGCGAGTATGTCAACGACCATACCATTCGTTGTCAGGGCGGCTATTCCGACGGCAGTCTGGCGCCGGGTGTCACCATGGATGTGATTTCCTACGAAGAGGAAATCCTGATTCCCGGTGAGCTGGATGCCGACTCCAAAATCGTGTTCGAGAAGCCCGATGGCGAGTTTTACATCCTCTTTGATGCCGGTCCCGGCCACGTCTTTGAGATTGACTATACCGGCATCGCGCCGTGACCACCGTTGTTGTCGAGCCGGCCGGTGCCGGCCACGAGACCCTGTGGCTGCTGCTGGCGGCGGGGCTGATTCTCGCCACCGCGGCGCTGGTCGTGGGGTGGCACGGGCGTGATTATCACGTCGCTGAGCTGGCACCACACCAGTTGGACGCAAGACGAGACCTTACCGCGGCGGAGCAGGGGCTCTACGCCGACCTGCGGGTTGCCTACGATGAGCTGCTGTTCTATGCCGAGGCACCAGCGGTTGCAGAGCTGGCCGACAGCGGTCTGCCGCCGTTCATCGCTGACGCCAGTGCCGCCCGCCGTGGCCATCATCGTTGGCAGCGGCTGACGCTGGCCGGTGTGACCGATGACGGTCCGGTAGCCACGGCGGTTGTGTATTACGGCGAGACCGCAGAGCCCGAGGTTGCCGGCTCGTTACTGCTGGCTGCCCCGGCTGCTGATACCGAACCCTCTGACGTACGGGTCTGGCTGAACCGGGAGGCCGGCGCGACCCTGCCGGCTTCCCTGATGCCCGCCGATCTGGCCAAGTCTGGCTGGCATCTGGTGGTTGCCCAGTTCGATGCCGGCGTTACCCGAGAGAGACAGTGATATGAAACAGACGATTTCCCTGACCGGCCGTCGTGGCCGGCGTACGGGCCTGGGCCGCTGGCTGATGTTTGCCCTGTTGGCGCTGCCGTCGGTGGTGCTGGCGGATGGCCTGAGAATCGGCGTTACCCTGCATCCGTATTACAGTTACGTTGCCAACATTGTGGGCGACCATGCCGAGGTGGTGCCGCTGATTCCTGTCGGCTTCAACCCCCATGCCTTTGAGCCCCGGGCTGAAGATATCCAGCGCATTGCCACCCTGGACGCGGTGGTGATCAACGGCATTGGCCACGACGATTTTGTCGACCGCATGATCGCCGCCAGTGACAGCCCCGACCTGCCCATTATCGAGGCCAATGCCCGGGTCCCCCTGCTGGCCGCGTCCGGTATGTCGGCATTGCGCAGTGGTGAGGATTCCGGGGCGGTGGTGAACCCCCATACCTTCCTGTCCATTACCGCCGCCATTGCCCAGGTCAACACCATTGCCCGTGAACTGGCAGAGCTGGCGCCGGAACACGCCGACGACTTCCGCACCAATGCCCGGCGGTACGCCCGAACGCTCCGGGGGATGCGTGCAAGGGCGCTGGCGCGTCTGGCTGAGTCTCCGGCGACCGATCTGCGGGTAGCAACCATCCACGGTGCCTACGACTACCTGCTGCGGGAGTTTGGCGTGGAGGTGACTGCGGTGGTGGAGCCTGCCCACGGTATCGAGCCGAGCCCGTCCCAACTCAAGACCACCATTGACACGCTCAACGAACTGGATGTGGACGTCATCTTCTCGGAAATGGATTTTCCATCCACCTACGTTGACACCATCCGCCGTGAGTCCGGCGTGCGGCTCTACGCCCTCAGTCACATCTCCTACGGCGAGTACTCCGCGGACCGGTTTGAAAAGGACATGGCCCACAACCTCGACACCGTGGTCGATGCGATTCTGGAGACGACGCCGTGAACATGGCCGTTACGCCCGTCCCGGGGACGGGACCGGCGATTGCGTTCGGGTCAGTGTCGCTGTCGCTTGGTGGCACCGATATCCTCTGCGATATCTGTCTGGAGCTGTCGGCCGGCCGTACCCATGCCCTGGTTGGGCCAAACGGCGGTGGTAAAAGCTCGCTGGTGAAGGCGCTGTTGGGTCAGATGCCGCACCAGGGACAGATCGCCATGACCTGGCCCGGCGACGCCGGCAATGTCGGGTATGTGCCCCAGGCGCTGGAATTCGAGCGGGGACTGCCGATGACGGTGGAGGATGTGCTCGCCACCATGGTACAGACCCGTCCCGGCTTTCTTGGTCTGGCCCGTCGCCATCGTGAGCTGGTCGATACGGCGCTGGCGCGGGTCGGTCTCTCCGGCAAGCGGCGTCGCCGGATGGGGGCGCTGTCCGGTGGCGAACGTCAGCGGGTGCTGTTGGCACAGGCACTGATGCCCCAGGCCGACCTGCTGGTTCTGGACGAACCGCTGGCCGCCCTGGATGAGGCCGGAATCCGCCTGTTCGAGACCCTGCTTGGCCAGTGGCAGGCGGAGGGTCGCACTGTGGTCTGGATTGAGCATGACCTGGCGGCGGTTCGACGACTGGCGGACACCGTCACCGGCCTGAACCGCAAACTGCTGTTCCATGAAACGCCAGAGCAGGCGCTGGCACCGGAACGGCTGATCAACCTGTTCAGCCACTCGGCAACTGAGGTTCCGCTTGCGGCGGGGGAGGTGGCGTGAGCTTGTTCGATGGTTTACGGACACTGATCGTGAGCTGGGCCCAGGCGGGCTATCTGCCGGAGCTGCTGACCTATGGGTTTGTGGTCAACGCGTTGATGGCGGGGCTGATCATCGGGCCGGTGCTGGGGAGTCTTGGTACGCTGGTGGTGGTCAAGCGGTTCGCCTTTTTCTCGGAGGCGATTGGTCATTCGGCATTGACTGGTGTGGCCATCGGTATTCTGCTGGGTGAGCCCTACACCGGTCCCTACGGCAGCCTGTTTGGTTACTGCCTGCTGTTTGGTCTGATGCTGAACTACCTGCGCAATCGGACCGGTCTGTCACCGGACACCCTGATTGGTGTATTCCTGTCCCTGTCCCTGGCGCTGGGTGCCAGTATGTTGCTGATCCTTGCCAGCCGCATCAACATTCACATTCTTGAGAATGTCCTCTTTGGCTCAGTGCTGACGGTCAACAGTCAGGACCTGACGGTGTTGGCGGTAGTGGCTTTGCTCACCCTGATGGCGATGCTGCCGTTTTACAATCGCATGATGCTGGTGAGTTTCAATCCCCAGCTGGCGGCTGTTCGCGGGGTCTCGGTGAAGCTGATGGACTATCTGTTCGTGGTCCTGGTGACGATGGTCACCGTGGCCTCGGTGAAGGTGATCGGTGCCATCCTGGTGGGCGCGCTGCTGGTGATCCCGGCAGCCTGTGCCCGTCTGGTGAGCAGGTCGCTGCGAGGATTTTTCTGGGGGTCGGTGGTGATCTCGGTGGTCAGCACCCTGGCAGGCATCCTCCTGCCCATCGTATTTAACCTGCCGGTACCGTCAGGAGCCGCGATCATCCTGGTGGCAGGCAGTCTGTTCCTGCTGGCCGCGGTGGCCCGCAGCTTGGTGCCGGCCATGAAAGGAGACGTGGTGTGACTGTGAGTTCCTGTATTGGCCGAATCCTGGCGTTGTTGATATTGGCGTTTGCCCTGACGGTCACCGGTGGCCGGCTTGCAGCCGAGGAAATGAAGTCTGACCATACCGTGCTGGCTGCGCACCCGGCGGTGGTTGCGTTGGCTTCGGCGTTGGCCGAAGGCACGGATATTCAGGTTAAGGCAGCGGTATCTGCGCGTCTGCCGTTCACCCGCTGGCAGTCCTATTTCGAGGGGCGGGGCAGTCGCAAGCTGGAGCAACTGGCCGGTGAGGCGGATGCGGTTATCGGCCTGCGGTCGCTGTGGCCCCAGGACCCGCTGTTCCCGTTGGCACGCCGCGTCAATTTCCGCATCCTTGAGATTGATGCCGCAGCCCCTCTCGATCACGCGCTTCCAGGGATTGCTTTGCGCGCCGGCACCGGCATGGGGCATGGGCCCTGGTGGTCTCCGGACAACCTTGGTCGCATGGCAGATATCATAGCGGCGGATCTGGCGCGTCTGTCACCGGGCTCTGCCGAGCGGATTGACGACAACCTCGCCAGTTTCCGTCGCCGTTTGTTGGTGGCATCGGTTGACGTTGAAATGGCGTTGCTGGAGCTGGAACAGATGGCCGTGATCTCGCTGTCCGACCGGCTCAGCTACCTGGTCAGTGGTCTGAACCTTGAGTCAGTGCCGTTTCAGGCGCCGCAGACCCGGTCCTGGAGCGAGGACCAGATAGCGGCGCTGGTGTCGACCATCCGCGACTCCGGCGTCGGTGCGGTGCTGCACCATACCAGCCTGCCGGACGATGTTCACGCAGCCATTGTGGGTGCCGGTGCGTCACCGGTGGTCATTGCGCCAGATGGCGATTCGGTGGTGGCGCAATGGCGTCAGGCTGCCAATGCGATCATCGCCGCCCTGAAATAAAGACGCCTGGGCGCAACCGCACCCGGCAATCCCCCTAAACACCGCCGATCTCAGTTATACTGCCCCGTTCGCGGGTTCCGGTAGCGGGATCGGCGACAGGCCCCGCAGCCTGTCGAATGCTCCTGCCTCCGCCCCTTGCACCCTCGCAAACCACGCCCGGAGGTCCTGATCATGCAGGTGCTGTCGCAATTCGTGTACCCGGTTAAATCCCTGCGCGGTATTGCGCTTCCCGAGATGGCGCTCGATGAGTTCGGTCCGGCTGGTGATCGTCGCTGGATGATTGTCGATGCCGAAGGTCAGTTCGTCACCCAACGCAGCCATCCCCGATTGGCGCTGATTCATACCGCCATTGCCCGGGGAGAGGTGGTTATTGATGTGCCTGGCCTCGGCGCCCACACTCTGGAACCTGGCCACGCTAGCCGGCCGGTACGGGTCTGGCAGGATTGGGTCAAGGCCTGTGATGCCGCAGGCTCTGCCTCCGAGGCGTTGTCCGGATTCATCGGTGAATCGCTGACACTGGTCCATATGCCTGACGCCACCTTCCGTGAAGTCAAGGGCGGTCGGGTGACGGAGCGGCGGCGAGTGGGTTTTGCCGACGGTTTCCCGTTCCTGATCGTCAACCAGGCCTCCCTGGATGACCTGAACAGCCGTCTGGACAACCCGGTCGACATCCGTCGGTTCCGGCCCAATCTGGTGATTGAGGGCGCTCAGGCATGGCAGGAAGACCAGTGGCGCCAGTTGCGGATTGGCGAGGTGGTGTTTGATCTGGTGAAGCCCTGCTCGCGCTGCGTGATGACCACCGTCGATCCGGATCTCGGCACCAAGGCGACGGATGCCCAGCCCCTTCGAACCCTGGGCAGGTTCCGGCGTACCCCGGACGGTGTGATGTTTGGCATCAATGCGCTGCATCGACCTGATGGCGTGATGGTGAGACGGGGAGACCCGGTAGAGATTTTGCAACAGGAGTCCTGAGTTTATGCCCCTATTGATGCTGGATGATGTGTCCCTGGCGTTCGGTCTGCACCCCTTGCTGGACCAGGCGTCCCTGGTGATTGAGGCCGGCGAGCGGGTGTGCCTGATTGGCCGCAACGGCGAGGGTAAATCCACGCTGCTCAAGATCGTTTCCGGCGAGGTGACGCCCGATGGTGGTCTGGTCAAGCTGGAGGCCGGGGCAACGCTGGCGGTGTTGCAGCAGAACCTGCCGGCGGATGATCCCCGTACGGCCTACGACGTGGTGGCGGGCGCGTTTCCCGAGGCTGGCGCGTTGCTGGCGGAGTTCCATACCCTGTCCCAGCAGGCCGATGAAAACAGCCTGGAGCGGATGTCAAAGGTTCAGGAGCGGCTTGAAGCGCTGGACGGCTGGCGCCTGGATCAGAAGGTCACCGCCATCCTCAAGCAGTACCAGATCGATCCTGACCAGCAGCTGAATACGCTGTCTGGTGGCTGGCAGCGTCGGGTTCTGTTGGCCCGGGCTCTGGTGGCCGAGCCGGACATTCTGATGCTGGATGAGCCCACCAACCATCTGGATGTTCCCGCCATCGCCTGGCTGGAAGAAACGTTGGCACAGTTTACCGGCGCCATTCTGTTTGTCAGCCATGACCGCGCATTCATCCGCCGGGTGGCCACCCGCGTTGTGGAGTTGGACCGGGGACAGCTGGTGAGCTTCGCTGCCAACTATGACCGTTATCTGGAGCTGAAAGAGAAGGCGCTGGAAGAAGAAGAGCGCCAGAATGCCCTGTTCGATAAGCGTCTCAAGCAGGAAGAAGCCTGGATTCGCCAGGGGATCAAGGCCCGCCGGACCCGCAACATGGGCCGGGTCAGAGCGCTTAAGGCCATGCGCGAGGAGCGCAAGCAGCGTCGCGAGCGGGTGGGCAATGCCAGCTTCTCGGTGGAGGACGCCGCGCGATCCGGTCGTCTGGTGGTGGAGGCGGTTGGGGCCGGCTTCAAATATCCCGACGGCAAGTCCATCATCCGTGATATGAACCTGACCATCATGCGGGGCGACAAGATTGGTCTGGTTGGTGAGAATGGCACCGGCAAAACCACTCTGGTGCGACTGCTGTTGGGGGATCTGGAGCCAACCGAGGGTCGTATCCGTCTGGGCACCAATCGGGAGGTGGCGTATTTCGACCAGCTGCGCGGTGAATTGGACCCGGACAGCAATGCCCTGGACAATCTGGCGGAAGGGCGTGAGTTCATTGAGATCAATGGCCAGCAGAAACATGTACTTGGGTATCTGCAGGAATTCCTGTTCAGCCCCGAGCGTGCCCGGTCTCCTGTCCGGGTGTTCTCGGGCGGAGAACGGGCCCGGTTGATGCTCGCCAAGCTGTTCAGCAAACCGGCCAATATCCTGGTGCTCGATGAACCCACCAACGACCTCGATGTGGAGACCCTGGAGCTGTTGGAGGCCCAGTTGGTGGCGTTTTCCGGCACCGTGCTGGTGATCAGTCACGACCGCGAATTCCTCGACAATGTGGTTGCCGATACCATCGCCCTCGATGGCAGCGGTGTGGTGAAGGAGTACGTTGGCGGCTATAGTGATTGGCGTCGCCAGGGAGGACGTTTCAACGCTGAAATGCGCTCCGAGCCGGTCAAGTCCAAGCCCGCGCCCGCGGAGGCTTCCCCCGCTAAACCCAAGGCTCAAACCAAGCAGCGACCGGCAAAACTCAGTTACAAGTTGAAGCTGGAGCTGGAGCAGCTTCCGGGCAAGATCAATGAGCTTGAGACGGCGCTTGCCGCGATGCAGGAGGAAGTCTCCGGTCCGGACTTCTACGCCCGGCCGCAGGCGGAGGTGACCGAAAAGCTGGAACGCCTGGCGGAGATGGAGGCCGATCTGGAAGCAATGATCGAGCGCTGGATGGAACTTGAGGAGCAGGGCAACTCATGAACGTTGGTTACACCTTCAAGCTTCAGGACGGTCATCGGGTCTATTTCAAGGTGACCGACCAGCCAAGGCAGGCGCGAGAGCCCCTGCCCAAGTGGACCCGTCTGGAACACTGCCAGTGTGCCAACTGCCCGCTGAAGCCTGAAGCATCACCCTATTGCCCCGCGGCTGTCGAGATGCTGCCCGTTGTTGACGCCTTTCAGGACAAGGACGCCTATCAGCCGGTGGAGGTGCGTGTGGTGGACGAGCATCGCCATTACGACAAGGAAACCACGCTGGAGGAAGCGCTGCGATCATTGCTGGGGCTGAAGATGGCAACCAGCGGTTGCCCGGTGCTGTCGGAGCTCAAGTCAATGGCTGTTCACCACCTGCCGTTTGCCTCCAGCGATGAATTCATCATGCGTAGTGTGTCCCACTACCTGTTGCAGCAGTACTTCGAGATGCGGCATGGCAAGGATGCGGACTGGGAGCTGAAAGGGCTGGTTGAACGCAACAAGCGTTTGCAGCTGGTGAACCAGGCGCTGTGGCAGCGCATTCACTCGGTCTGCCAGGGTGACAGTAACCTTAAGGCGCTATTGAACTTCTTCTCCATGGCCTCCAGTGTCAGCGTCTCGCTCGAGAGCCAGTTGCGGAAACTGGAAGCTCGCATCCAGGGCGACCAGACCAGTCACTGAATTGGTGTTTCCGGGTGCCGCGCGGGACACTGGCGGCACCCGGAGCGGATCAATTGATCCGCACCGCCAGCACGTCGCACTTGGCGCCGTGCAGCACGCCGTTGGCGGTGGAGCCCAGTAGCAGCTGGATACCGCGGCGGCCGTGGCTGCCGACCACCACCAGGTCCGCATTGCGCTCTTCCGCCAGTCGGTGAATCTCCGATTCCGGCCGACCTACCGTGACAATCTGGTTGCCATCGTCAATCTGGTAGGTGGCGCCATACTTCTGCAGCTGCTCGCGGGCGGCCGCGTCCAGCTGATCCTGCAGTTCGGTGAGATCCATCGGGATATCGCCGCCGTAGGCGTAGCCTACCGGTTCCACCACATGTACCAGCATCAGCTCGGCGGAATGGGCCTTGCAAATCTCAATGGCTTTATCGAGTACCTGAGGCGCCTCCTCGGTCAGATCAATGGCGACAAGTACCTTGTTGTACTGGGACATCACGAACTCCTTTCAGGGATCACCAATGGTCCCGGATTGACCAAAAGCAGTGCAACTCGGGGCCGGCCTATAGCTTCCACTATAGGCCAGAACCAAAGCTAGGTCACTGACAGGCATCAAGAAAGGCGTGATCTGGATCAGGCGTTTTCTTTCAGCAGGTTGATGGTGTTGTCGAGACCTTCCAGGATGCCCTTGGAGTAGCGGTCGATGACGAACGAGACGTTGTTCTCGTTGTAATTGATGTAGGAATTGCGGATGAACAGCCACTTGGAGTTGAGTTCATCAAGCATGGTGCGCAGGGATTCGGGGGCAGGGCCGGCCGACAGCCGGGTCAGCAGTTGTTCGAACTTCTGGGCCTTGACGTCCAGCGGCTCATCCTCCGAGGTACCCTGGAAAGTTTGTGAAACCGCCATGTTTGAGCGTACCGAATACTTCGCCATCATTTGGGCCATGGTAACGGCAGCTGAGCGGGCGGCCTCTATGCGCTCGTTGGCGCTGACCTGGGCATTTTCCAGAGCGACGCTGTAGAGCTCAGTGGAGCGGGTGCTCAGGGTGGCCGCCTGGTCCGCCATCTCGGACACCAGGCGCAGGTCCGGATAGCCATTCTTGCGAACGTCATTGATGTTCAGCCGCATCAGGTCCTTGAACTTGTCAAAGGACTCCTGAAGGCTGGCAATCTCGGCGCTATCCAGCATGTCGGCCGTACTGCTGGCGACGGTGTTCATGGCGCCGTTGGCCAGGTTGATGGACGCGACGATTTCGTTCAGAGCAACGGTATCGCCATCGACCGAGAAACGGTAGTAGGCGTCCAGGGCAATAAAATTACTGACCCGGAAATGATGCAGGTTATCAAGGAAGCTGGCGCTGTCATCTGCCCGGGCAGCCGGGGACAGAATGGTAAAAAACAACAGTAGCGCAGCCAATGACCGGTATAAGGGGTGCTTCGCTTTCATCGGATGAAAACTCCGTATTGTGCTCTTTTATTATTGTTTGCCGCCGGGCCCAAGGGCAGCACGGGGCAGGGACGACTGGCAGGCAGAGGGTCGGGGAAGGCGGTTGCCGTTCCCTTGGCTGGCGAATCCTTCCGGTGCGTAGTCCAATCGCACCCGTCGCCATTCTCTCCCTATACGAAAGTCTGACTTTGAAATTAAAGTAACTGGGTGGGGCAATCAAGGCCCTGACGAAGTTTTGACATTGTGGTCACAAAATATACCGCCATTGTGGCCGTGCGTCGTCCGCCCATTCAGCACCAGCAACGAGGTCTCCCGATCGTATGGTCGGCCGGTGCCGCCCATTCTACACATCACATTAATAAAACACTTTATCTTTATGAATCTTAATGGGTAAAGGTGTCATAGGCGTGCCGATGTCTGGCAGCATGGTGGCTGAATGTTTCGGTTTCAACGTAGAAACAAATTGACAAACGGGCGGTTTTTTTTCATCGTGTGCGCTCACGATTCAAACGACTGTATGAATTTTTGAATCGGTTGATCGGGTAGTGACCGAAATCTCGCTGCGTCGACAGCGGGTGACCTCCCGACTCACCACGCTGGAAGCAGTTCCAAACACAGACTGGAGATCAGTTGATGATTTACGAAGGTAAAGCCATCACGGTTAAAGAGATCGAAGGCGGGATCGCTCAGTTGAACTTTGACTTGCAGGGCGAGTCAGTCAACAAGTTCAATCGCCTCACCATTGAAGAGCTCCACGCCGCGACCGACAAGCTTAAGGAACAGAAAGACCTGAAAGGGCTGGTTGTCACCAGTTCCAAGGATTCCTTCATTGTTGGTGCCGATATCACCGAATTCACCGACCTGTTCGCAGGTTCCGAAGAAGACCTGATTGCCAACAACCTGAAGGCAAACGAGGTTTTCAATGCGGTTGAAGATCTGCCGTTCCCCACCGTTACGGCAATCAACGGCATGGCTCTGGGTGGTGGTTTTGAGATGTGTCTCGCCACCGACTACCGGGTCATGGACAGCAAGGCCAAAGTTGGCCTGCCGGAAGTGAAGCTGGGTATCTTCCCGGGCTTTGGTGGTACCGTACGCCTGTCCCGTCTGGTGGGTGTGGATTACGCTGTTGAGTGGATCTGTGGCGGTACCGAAAACCGTGCTGCCGATGCCCTGAAAGTGGGTGCAGTTGACGCTGTGGTTGAGTCCGACAAGCTGGTCGACGCCGCTGTTGCCATTATCAACCAGTGCAACGAAGGCAAGCTGGACAACCAGGCCCGTCGTGAAGAGAAGAAGGGCAAGATCAAGCTCAACGCCATGGAAAGCATGATGGCGTTCGAGATCTCCAAGGGTTTCGTGGCCGGCAAGGCTGGCAAGAACTACCCGGCGCCGGTTGAAGCGATCAAGGTGATGCAGAAGCACGCCAACCTGACTCGCGACAAGGCAATCGAAGTGGAAGCCAAAGGCTTCGCCAAGATGGCCAAGACCAACGTTGCTGCCTGTCTGGTGGGTCTGTTCCTGAACGATCAGGAACTGAAGAAGAAGGCCAAGGCGTGGGAGAAGGAAGCGAGCGAAGTCAAGCTGGCAGCCGTTCTGGGTGCGGGCATCATGGGTGGTGGCGTTGCTTACCAGTCTGCCCTGAAAGGCACTCCGATCATCATGAAGGACATCGCTCCGGCTGGTATCGATCTGGGTCTGAAAGAAGCCAAGTCTCTGCTGACCAAGCGCGTTAGCCGCGGCAAGATGAAGGCTGACAAGATGGCGGATGTTCTGAACAGCATCACACCGACACTCAACTACGGCGACTTCAAGAATGTCGACCTGGTGGTTGAAGCGGTGGTTGAGAACCCGAAGGTCAAAGATGCCGTACTGCGCGAAACCGAAGACGCGGTGCGCGAAGACGCCATCCTCACCTCCAACACCTCCACCATCTCCATCGATCTTCTGGCCAAGAACCTGAAGCGTCCGGAGAACTTCTGTGGCATGCATTTCTTCAACCCGGTGCACATGATGCCGCTGGTTGAGGTTATCCGTGGTGAGAAAACCAGCGATCGTGCGATTGCGACCACCGTGGCGTATGCCAAGGCCATGGGCAAGACCCCGATTGTGGTCAACGACTGCCCGGGCTTCCTGGTGAACCGTGTTCTGTTCCCGTACTTTGGCGGCTTCGCCGGCCTGGTTCGCGACGGTGCCGACTTCCAGAAAGTCGACAAGGTTATGGAAAAGTTTGGCTGGCCGATGGGCCCAGCGTACCTGCTCGACGTTGTCGGCATGGACACCGCCAAGCACGCCAACGAAGTGATGGCCGAAGGGTTCCCGGACCGCATGAAGGACGAGAACAAGAGCGCCATCGATGTGATGTTCGAAAACAACCGCTACGGCCAGAAGAACGACATCGGCTTCTACAAGTACGAGCTGGATCGTAAAGGCAAGAAGAAGAAGGTGGTTGACGAAGAAACCTACAAGCTCATCGAGCCGGTGGTTCAGGGCAAGAAGGACTTCGAGGAAGAAGAGATCATCGCCCGGATGATGATTCCGCTGTGCCTGGAAACCGTTCGCTGCCTGGAAGACGGCATTGTTGAAGACCCGGCTGACGCCGATATGGGTCTGATCTTCGGTATCGGCTTCCCGCCGTTCCGTGGTGGTGCCCTGCGTTACATCGACGACATGGGTGTCGACAAGTTCGTCGAGCTGGCAGACAAGTTCGCAGACCTGGGTCCGCTGTACCACCCGACCGAGAAGCTGCGTGAAATGGCCAAGACTGGCAAGAAGTTCTTTGGCTAACCCTGAACGAGATTTCCGAACGGAGAAAGATCTATGAGCCTGAATCCGAGAGACGTTGTCGTCGTCGATTGCGTGCGGACTCCGATGGGTCGTGCCAAGAACGGTTGTTTCCGCAACGTACGTGCGGAAACACTGTCGGCTGCGCTGATCGACGCACTGTTTGAGCGTAATCCCGAGCTCAACCCGAAAGAAGTTGAAGACGTGATCTGGGGCTGTGTAAACCAGACCAAAGAGCAGGGCTTCAACGTTGCACGGCAGATTTCCCTGCTGACTGACATCCCGCACGAGTCTGCGGCGCAAACCGTAAACCGTCTGTGTGGTTCCGCGATGTCCGCGATTCACACAGCGGCCCAGGCCATCATGACCGGCAATGGTGACGTGTTTGTGGTTGGTGGTGTTGAGCACATGGGTCACGTTCCGATGACCGAAGGCTTCGACCACAACCCGGCCGCCTCCAAGTACTCCGCGAAAGCGTCCAACATGATGGGCCTGACTGCGGAAATGCTGGCCAAGATGCACGGCATCACCCGTGAGCAGCAGGACGAGTTTGGCGCCCGTTCTCACCGTCTGGCCCACGAAGCGACCCTCGAAGGCCGCTTCAAGAACGAAATCGTTCCCATCGAAGGTCACGACGAGAACGGCTTCAAGGTGCTGATCGAAGAAGACGAAACCATTCGTCCGGAAACCACCGCTGAGTCCCTGGGCCAGCTGCGTCCGGCATTCGATCCGAAGAACGGCACCGTAACGGCGGGTACCTCTTCGCAGCTGACTGACGGTGCTGCGGCCATGGTGCTGATGTCTGCTGAACGTGCCGAAGCGCTGGGCCTGAAGCCCCGTGCCCGGATTGTCAGCATGGCAGTGGCCGGCTGTGATCCCGCGATCATGGGATACGGCCCGGTACCGGCGACCAAGAAAGCCCTCAAGCGCGCAGGCCTGAAAGTTGAAGACATCGACTTCTGGGAGCTGAATGAAGCGTTTGCCGGCCAGTCCCTGCCGGTGCTGAAAGACCTGAAACTGCTGGGTGTGATGGAAGAGAAAGTAAACCTGAACGGCGGTGCGATTGCCCTGGGCCATCCGCTGGGCTGTTCCGGTGCCCGTATCTCCACCACCTTGTTGAATGTCATGGAAGCCAAAGGCGGTAAGTATGGTGTCTCCACCATGTGTATCGGTCTTGGTCAGGGCATTGCAACGGTCTGGGAGCGTGTCTGATCTGTGATCGGACATCTCCATGCGGGTTCGGCGCAAGCCGGACCCGGCTAGCAGAAACCCCGGCTTGTCCGGGGTTTTTGTTGTCTGGGTGGACCTCAGGTAATTGCGTCGGGTTTCTTGCCAGATCGGGAAAATGAAACTAAACCGGGTTAAAAAACACGACGGGAATACAAAGAATGGGTTGTCTTGCATTTACGGACCCTGTAAAACAGGTTCCCGGGACGTACTGCCTCCCTTTGTTTCACCTAGCCGACTGATTTTTCAACAGGTTTACAGTCTGCTGATTATTTGTACGAACATCGTCAAGGAAACCGAACTCCGTTATGGGTAAGAGTCTCGTCATCGTCGAGTCGCCAGCCAAAGCGAAGACCATCAACAAGTACCTGGGCTCCGACTACATCGTCAAGTCCAGCGTCGGGCACATTCGTGACCTTCCGGTCAGCGGCAGCGGGTCCCAGAGTGATCCGAAGGAGCGGGCTCGTCAGGCAGCGCTGACCCGCAAGATGGAGCCGGAAGAAAAGGCGGCGTACAAGAAGCGCAAAGCCCGGGAACAGTTGGTTGCCCGTATGGGTGTGGACCCGGACAAGAACTGGGAAGCCCGCTACGAAGTACTTCCCGGCAAAGAAAAGGTGGTCAACGAACTGAAGCGTCTGGCCAAGTCTGCTGACCACATCTATCTGGCAACGGATTTGGACCGCGAAGGGGAGGCGATTGCCTGGCACCTTCAGCAAACCATCGGCGGCGAGGCCGACAAGTACCGTCGCGTGGTGTTCAACGAAATCACCAAGCGGGCGATTCAGGCCGCGTTTGAAGACCCGGGTGCGCTCGATACCAATCGCGTCAATGCCCAGCAGGCCCGCCGCTTCCTTGACCGGGTGGTCGGCTACATGGTGTCGCCGTTACTTTGGGCCAAACTTGCCCGGGGTCTGTCTGCTGGTCGGGTACAGTCCGTTGCGGTGCGCCTGATCGTCGAGCGGGAACGGGAAATTCGGGCGTTCGTGCCGGAGGAGTTCTGGCAGTTACACGCCGACCTGGGGCCGAAGGGGGCGGAGAAGCCCGTTCGTTTCGAAGTAACCCGGTACGATGGCAAGCCTTACCGTCCGGAGAATGAACAGCAGAGCCAGGCTCATGTCCAGCGTCTGGAGCAGGGCGGTTTCAAGGTTGCCAAGCGCGAAGACAAGCCTACCCGGTCCCGTCCGGGCGCGCCGTTTATTACGTCTACGCTGCAGCAGGCGGCCAGCAACCGCATGGGGTTCAGTGTCAAGAAAACCATGATGCTGGCCCAGCGCCTGTATGAGGCGGGTTACATCACTTACATGCGTACTGACTCCACCAACCTGAGCCAGGACGCGGTTGCGAGCTGTCGCGAGTTTGTCAGCAAGCAGTTCGGTGATCGCTACCTGCCGGGCAACCCGCGGGTCTATGGCAGCAAGGAAGGGGCACAGGAGGCTCACGAAGCGATTCGTCCCACCGAGGTCAGTCGTCGTCCTGCCGACATCAGTGGCCTGGAGAAGGACGCTGAGAAGCTCTATGACCTGATCTGGCGCCAGTTCATTGCCTGTCAGATGGCAGATGCCGAGTTCCTCAGCACGTCCATTGTGGTGGCCAATGGCGACTACGAGCTGCGAACCCGTGGCCGGATTATCAAGTTTGAAGGTTTTCTCAAGGTTGCGCCGCAGTCGTCCAAAAAGGACGAGGATGTGGCGTTGCCGGATATTCAGGTCGAGGACCCGCTGTCGCTGGTCAAGCTCGATCCGACCCAGCACTTCACCAAGCCGGCCCCGCGTTACACCGAAGCCAGCCTGGTCAAGGAACTGGAGAAGAAGGGTATCGGTCGGCCGTCCACCTACGCGTCGATCATTTCCACCATTCAGGATCGGGGCTATGTGCGGTTGCAGAACCGGCGTTTCTATTCCGAGAAGATGGGTGATGTGGTCACGGACCGCTTGTCCGAGTCCTTCGCCAACCTGATGGATTACGATTTTACCGCTCGCCTTGAAGAAGAGCTGGACGAGATCGCGGAAGGCGAGATCGACTGGAAAAAGGTGCTGAATGAGTTCTACGGCAACTTCCAGCAGCAGCTTGAGACTGCCGGTGGCGACAGCGAAGGTGGAATGCGGGGCAATACGCCCACGGAAACCGACATCCCTTGTCCGACCTGTGAGCGGCCGATGCAGATCCGGGTGGCTAGCACCGGGGTGTTCCTGGGTTGCTCCGGTTACGCCCTGCCGCCCAAGGAGCGTTGCAAGACCACCATCAACCTGGTGTCCGGCGACGAAGTGGTCAGCGCCGATGACGATGTCGAAGGGGAAGGGGAAACCCGTCTGCTGCGCAAGAAGCGGCGTTGTCCCAAGTGTGGCACGGCAATGGACAGCTACCTGATCGACGAGCAGCGCAAGCTCCATGTCTGCGGCAACAATCCGGACTGTTCCGGGTTTGAGGTCGAGAAGGGGACGTTCCGCATCAAGGGGTATGATGGCCCGACACTGGAGTGTGACAAGTGTGGTTCCGAGATGCAGCTGAAGACCGGCCGTTTCGGCAAATATTTTGGCTGTACCAACACCGAATGCAAGAACACCCGTAAGCTGCTCAAGAGTGGCGAGCCGGCACCGCCCAAGATGGACCCGGTGCCGATGCCGGAGCTGCAGTGCCAGAAGGTCGAGGACACCTACGTGCTTCGTGACGGTGCTTCCGGGTTGTTCCTGGCGGCCAGCAAGTTCCCCAAGAACCGGGAGACGCGAGCGCCTCAGGTTCAGGAGCTGTTGCCGCACAAGAATGAGATCGATCCCAAGTACGCCTTCCTGATGAAGGCGCCGACGGCCGACCCCGAAGGGAATCCGACGGTGGTGCGCTACAGCCGCAAGACCAAGGAGCAGTACGTCATGTCCGAGAAAGAGGGCAAGGCAACGGGCTGGTCCGCCTGGTACAAGGACGGCAAGTGGCAGCCCAAGGAAAAGTAGTTGGGGAAACAGCGTCCGCCTGAGTTGGCTCTGGACGCAGGTTGCCGGCGGTCTCCGGATCGCAGGCCAACAAAAAAAGCCCGGCGCAGGAATGCGCCGGGCTTTTTTTGTTGGCGGGAGGGCTCAGGAGCGGCGACGCAAGCGCTCGATCAGTGACGATGTATCCCAGCGGTTGCCACCCATGGCCTGGATGTCGGCGTAGAACTGATCCACCAGGGCGGTGACGGGCAGGGTGCTGTGGTTCTTGCGGGCCTCGTCCAGGCAGATGCCCAGGTCCTTGCGCATCCAGTCAACAGCGAAGCCATGCTCGAACTCGCCCTCGATCATGGTGCCGGAGCGGTTCTCCATCTGCCAGGATTGAGCGGCACCCTTGGAAATCACGTCGACCACGCGGCTGGCGTCGAGACCGGCATTCTCAGCGAAGTGTAGGGCCTCGGACAGGCCCTGGACCAGTCCGGCGATGGCGATCTGGTTCACCATCTTGGTCTTCTGGCCGGCACCGGCATCGCCCATCAGGTTGACTGCGCGAGCGTAGCACTCCATGGCGGGAAGGGCCTTGTCGAAGCTGGCCTGGCTGCCCCCACACATGACCGTCAACTGGCCATTCTCGGCGCCCTGCTGGCCGCCGGAGACTGGCGCGTCGAGAAAGCCAAGGCTTTTTGCTGCCGCTGCTTGGGCCAGGCGTTCGGCAACGGCGGCAGAGGCGGTGGTGTGGTCGATCAGAATGGCGCCGTCGGCGGCGTTGGCGATGATGCCATCGGCCGCTTCGTAGACCTCGATCAGGTCTTTGTCAGCGCCCACGCAGGTCATCACCAAATCCGCGCCGTGTACGGCGTCTGCGATGGAGTCGCAGGCCTGGCCGCCATATTGCTCGGCCCATTGCTGGGCTTTGGCGGCGGTGCGGTTCCACACCCGGACCTGATACCCCTGATTGGCGATGTGGCCTGCCATGGGGTAGCCCATGACACCGAGGCCGATGAAAGCTGCTGTTTTTGTCATTGCGTGTCTCCCGCTGCCGGTAACGAATTGGAGGGTGTAACTGGCTATCATTGCAGAGCTTTTGGCAATAAAAAAGGCCGCAATCATGCGGCCTTTGTCGGGGTGGTCCAGGCTCAGCCTTTGGGGTAATCGCGGCTGGTGGAACCGGTGTAGAGCTGGCGCGGGCGGCCGATGCGATAGTCGCCGCTGACCATCTCGTTCCAGTGAGAGAACCAGCCGATGGTGCGGGACATGGCAAAAATCACCGTGAACATGGAGGTCGGGATGCCCATGGCCTTGAGGATGATGCCGGAGTAGAAGTCGACGTTCGGGTAGAGCTTGCGCTGAACGAAGTAGTCGTCTTCCAGGGCGATTTTCTCCAGGCGCTGAGCGATCTTCAGCAGCGGATCGTTTTCCAGACCCAGCTCGGACAGTACCTCGTGAGCGGTTTCGCGCATGACCTTGGCGCGCGGGTCGAAGTTCTTGTAGACCCGGTGGCCGAAGCCCATCAGACGGAACGGATCGTCCTTGTCTTTGGCCTTGGCGATGAACTCTTCGATATTGGACTCGTCGCCGATTTCCGCCAGCATGTCCAGCACCGCCTCGTTGGCGCCGCCGTGTGCGGGGCCCCACAGTGCTGCAATGCCGGAGGCAATACAGGCATACGGGTTGGCACCGGTGGAACCGGCCAGGCGAACGGTTGAGGTGGAGGCATTCTGCTCGTGGTCGGCGTGGAGGATGAAGATCTTGTCCATCGCCTTGGCCAGTACCGGATTCGGCTTGTAGTCCTCGCATGGGGTGCCGAACATCATGTACAGGAAGTTCTCGGCGTAAGACAGGTCGTTACGCGGGTACATGAAGGGCTGGCCGTTGGCGTACTTGTAACACCAGGCGGCAATGGTCGGCATCTTGGCGACCAGGCGGTGAGCGGTAATCTCACGCTGCTGGGCGCTCTTGACGTCCATCTGGTCGTGGTAGAACGCCGACAGGGCGCCGACAACGCCGCACATGATGGCCATCGGGTGGGCGTCGCGACGGAAGCCGTGGAAGAAGTTGCGCATCTGGTCGTGCAGCATGGTGTGGTTCTTCACGGTATCGTGGAAGCGCTTGTTCTCCTCGGGGGAGGGCAGTTCACCGTGAAGCAGCAGGTAGCAGACTTCCAGATAATCGGAGCACTCAGCCAGTTGTTCGATGGGATAGCCGCGGTGCAGGAGAACACCGTTGGCGCCGTCAATGTAGGTGATCTGGGATTCACAGGCTGCGGTGGACACGAAGCCCGGGTCGTAAGTAAAGACGCCTTCCTGAACAAGGGCGCGTACGTCGATCACATCCGGGCCCACGGTGCCTGAATAAACCGGTAGCTCAATGGACTTGTCACCCACCGAAAGCGTTGCTTTCTTGTCGGTCATGGTGCTCTCCTATTTATCAGCATTTTTTGATGCGCGGGAAGGCGCGTATTATGGCAAAACTGGCGGCAAAATATAGGCTGTTGGCTTTTTTTGTCAATGCACGTGCGCGGAATTCCAGTAAAATCAAAGGCAGCCCGCCGGTCCGGATCGCCGTTTTGTCCGCTCCCTGGCATCGGCAGCGCAGCATTTCGCAATTAGGCTTTCGTCGGTCCTCTATCCCCTTGTCTACCGGGCCCTGGCGACGTTGCCGGTTTGTAATTCCAGAGCCCACTCCTTATAATCCGTAGCCCGGAATCGGGGATATACCAATCCACTTCGCCTGCAACGACGTCTGTGTGCGGTGGTTTCTCCCTCCTGAACCAACCGTGTTTTGACGTCGTATATCCGCGACGAATTGGCACGACAATCCTTACATACCAACCATCCGCGCCGGGTTCCCGGGAACGCGGAGTAAAGAGAGAGTGTGAGAGCGCTGTGAATAGCAAACGACCAGTTAATCTCGATCTCGGCAAGTTTCATTTTCCACTGCCAGCCATCACGTCAATACTGCACCGCATCAGCGGCATCATCATTTTTATTGGTGTTGCGTTCATGCTGTACGGTCTGGATGTGTCCCTTTCTGGGGAAGAAGGCTTCGCCCGTGTTAGTGAACTGCTGGACGGCTTCCTTGCGAAGCTGATCGCCTGGGGCATCCTGTCCGCCTTGCTGTACCACCTGGTAGCCGGAATCAAGCACCTGTTGATGGATATGGGTATTGGTGAAGAGCTGGAGAGTGGTCGACTCGCCGCCAAGGCCACGGTCGTCATCTCCGTCATTCTCATCGTTCTTGCAGGAGTCTGGGTATGGTAAGCAGCGTAACGAACCTCGGTCGCAGCGGTGTCTATGACTGGCTGATCCAGCGTGTGACAGCCTACGTATTGGCCCTCTATACAATCTTTATGCTCGGTTTCGCTCTGACCACCGATGTGAACTTCGAGTCCTGGTCCGCCCTGTTCGGTCAGACCTGGTTCCGCATCTTCAGTCTGCTGGCGCTGATCTCCCTGGGCGCTCACGCCTGGGTTGGCCTTTGGACCGTGACCACTGACTATGTCAAGGCCATGGCGCCGCGTTTCCTGATTCAGGCGGTGTGCGGACTCGCGATGTTCGTCTACATCGTCTGGGGTGTTCAGATTCTTTGGGGGCTTTAATCGATGGCTAATATCAAAACTATTTCCTACGACGCCATTGTGATCGGCGGTGGTGGTGCAGGTATGCGCGCCGCACTGCAGCTGACCGAGTCTGGCGTTAATACCGCGTGTATCACCAAGGTATTCCCGACCCGTTCGCACACCGTGTCCGCCCAGGGCGGTATCACCTGTGCGATCGCCAGTGCTGACCCCAATGACGATTGGCGCTGGCACATGTACGACACCGTCAAGGGCTCCGACTACATCGGTGACCAGGACGCCATTGAGTACATGTGTTCGGTTGGTCCCCAGGCTGTGTTCGAGCTTGAGCACATGGGCCTGCCTTTCTCTCGCACCGAGCAGGGCCGTATCTATCAGCGTCCTTTCGGTGGTCAGTCCAAGGACTTCGGTAAGGGCGGTCAGGCCGCTCGTACCTGTGCAGCTGCCGACCGTACCGGTCATGCTCTGCTGCACACCCTGTACCAGGCAAACCTGAAGGGCGGTACCACCTTCCTGAACGAGTGGTACGCCGTTGATCTGGTCAAGAATGCCAAGAACCAGGTGGTCGGTGTTGTTGCTATCGACATCGAGTCCGGCGAAGTGGCCTATATCAAGGCCAAGGCGACCGTTCTGGCCACCGGTGGCGCGGGTCGTATCTACTCCTCCACCACCAACGCCCTGATCAATACCGGTGACGGTATCGGCATGGCGCTGCGCGCCGGCTTCGCGGTGCAGGATATGGAGATGTGGCAGTTCCACCCGACCGGCATCCACGGCGCTGGCGTACTGGTGACCGAAGGCTGTCGGGGTGAGGGTGGTTACCTGATCAACTCCGAAGGTGAGCGCTTCATGGAGCGTTACGCGCCAAACGCCAAAGACCTGGCTGGCCGTGACGTTGTTGCACGCTCCATGGTTCTGGAGATCCTTGAAGGCCGTGGTTGCGGTCCGGACAAGGATCACGTCCTGCTGAAGCTGGATCACTTGGGTGAAGAGACTCTGAACCTGCGTCTGCCTGGCATCTGTGAGCTGTCCAAGACCTTCGCTCACGTCGACCCTGTGAAGGCGCCGGTGCCGGTTGTGCCGACCTGTCACTACATGATGGGTGGTCTGCCGACTAACGTTGGTGGTCAGGTTCTGGGCCAGAACGACAACGGCGAAGACGAAGTCGTCGAAGGGTTGTTTGCCTGCGGCGAGGCTGCCTGTGTGTCGGTCCACGGCGCCAACCGTCTGGGTGGCAACTCGCTGCTGGACCTGGTGGTGTTTGGCCGGGCCGCGGGTCTGCACATTGAGCAGATGCTCAGCGAAGGCTTTGAAACCGACGACGCCACCGAGGAAGAGATCAAGCGCGCGATGGCTCGCCTGGATCGTCTTGAGAGTGCGTCTGAAGGTGAGGATGTGGCTGAGGTTCGTAAGGACCTTCAGAACTGCATGCAGCTCTACTTCGGTGTATTCCGTGACGGGGAGAGCATGGAGAAAGGTCTGGACCTGCTCAAGCAGATTGGCGAGCGTGTCCGCAAGACCAAGCTGACTGACCAGAGCAAGGCGTTCAATACCGCACGTATTGAAGCGCTGGAGCTGGATAACCTTTACGAAGTCGCCTACGCGACAGCCGTTTCCGCCATCGAGCGCAAGGAAAGTCGCGGGGCGCACGCCCGTAACGACTTTACCGAGCGTGATGATGAGAACTGGCTGAAGCACTCGCTGTACTTCCCGCTGGATCAGCGGGTTGGCAAGCGCGACGTGAACTTCGCACCGAAGACGGTCGACACGTTCGAGCCGAAGATTCGGACGTACTAAGGGGGGATTCAGTTATGTTGGTAAGCATCTATCGTTACAACCCGGAAACCGACAACGCGCCCTACATGCAGGACGTGGAGCTGGAGATTCCTGAAGGCAAGGACCTGATGGTGCTGGACGTGCTGGCACTGTTGAAGGAAGGTGACTCCACCGTTGCCTATCGTCGCTCCTGCCGCGAAGGGGTGTGCGGTTCCGACGGCATGAACATGAATGGCAAGAACGGTCTGGCCTGTATCACGCCGCTCTCCCAGGTGGTCAAGAACGACAAGCTGGTTCTGCGCCCGCTGCCGGGGCTGCCGGTCATTCGTGATCTGGTGGTGGATATGAGTCTGTTCTACAAGCAGTACGAGAAGATTCAGCCTTACCTGGTCAACGATACGCCGCCGCCGGCCATCGAGCGCCTGCAGACGCCGGAGGATCGTGAGAAGCTTGACGGTCTGTACGAGTGCATTCTGTGTGCCTGCTGTTCCACCTCGTGCCCGTCCTTCTGGTGGAATCCGGACAAGTTTGTGGGCCCGGCGGGTCTGTTGCAGGCATACCGCTTCCTGGCGGACAGCCGTGACACGGCTCAGGCTGAGCGTCTGGCCGGTCTTGATGATCCGTTCAGCGTATTCCGTTGCCGTGGCATCATGAACTGTGTCAGCGTGTGTCCGAAGGGTCTTAACCCGACCCGTGCCATCGGTCACATCCGCAATCTGCTCCTGCAGCGCGCCACCTAAGCTGCAGCCTGCCAAAGACCGGCTATACTGATCTGGTATTTCGCTGGCGACCCTCTCGAAGACCGCGCAACGGGGCGCGGTCTTCAACCAAAGGCTTATGGTCAAAGGTAGTAAGGGGGTTCAGACTACGAAAGCCGTGACGTGGACCTGACAGGTTTCGTCGCGGCTTTACTTAGTATAAGAAACCACGAGGACCGGGCATCGCCCGAGCTTGCTGTGGTGGCTACAGTCGATCCCGTAAAAACCCGTATTGACTGTGCAATACCCCTGGCCGACCATAGTTAGCTCCCTCGCACCAGCCCAAGGTGAGCTATTCAAAATGCATGAAAGCATAATGGAGCAGTTATGGCAGACTTCCCACCTGCAGGGAGGAAATCTGGCCTATGTTGAAGAGCTTTTTGAAACCTACCTGACCGATCCCAATTCGGTTCCCGAAGAATGGCGCAGCTATTTCGACAAGCTGCCCAGTGTCGACGGCCATCAGGGTCCCGACATCAACCATTCTTCCATTCGTGAACAGTTTGAACACATCTCACGCAACCAGCGTGCCCTGTCTGCCAACGGTGTTCCGGCCAGCGCCACCTCCGACGCCGACAAGAAGCAGATCCGTGTCCTCCAGCTGATCAACGCATTCCGCTTCCGCGGCCATCAACAGGCCACGCTTGACCCTCTCGGGGTTATGGTCCGTCCGCCTGTTGAAGATCTGAGTCTGTCGTTCCATGAGCTTTCCGACGCCGACCGTGATCTGGAATTCCAGACCGGGTCCCTGAATTTCGGCGCCGAAACCATGAAGCTCGGCGATATCGTCGATGGCCTGCAGGAAACCTACTGCGGCAACATCGGCGCGGAATACATGCATGTGGTGGATACCCGCATCAAGCGCTGGTTCCAGCGCCGCATGGAACCGGTTCGCTCCAAACCGGACTACGAGGTCACCACCCGACGCCACCTGCTGGAACGACTGACCGCTGCGGAAGGCCTGGAGAAGTATCTGGGTTCCCGTTACCCCGGCGTCAAGCGCTTCGGGCTGGAAGGGGGCGAAAGCCTGATTCCGTGCCTGGACGAGCTGATCCAGCGTGCGGGCAGTTACGGCGCCAAGGAAATTGTCTTGGGCATGGCGCACCGTGGCCGTCTGAACGTGCTGGTCAACACTCTGGGCAAGAATCCCAAGGAGCTGTTCGACGAGTTCGAAGGCAAGAAGATGGCGGCCTCCGGCTCTGGTGACGTCAAGTACCACCAGGGGTTCTCGTCCAACGTGATGACCGAGGGTGGCGAAGTGCATCTGGCGCTGGCGTTCAACCCGTCTCACCTGGAGATCGTGTCGCCGGTGGTTGAGGGCTCCGTGCGTGCCCGTCAGACCCGCCGTGACGACCAGGATGGCACCCAGGTACTGCCGATCATCATGCACGGTGACGCGGCGTTTGCCGGTCAGGGCGTGGTGATGGAAACCTTCCAGATGTCCCAGACCCGTGGTTACGGTGTCGGCGGCACCATCCACATCGTCATTAACAACCAGGTCGGCTTCACCACCAGCAAGCAGGAAGATGCCCGTTCGACGGAATATTGCACCGACGTCGCCAAGATGGTTCAGGCGCCGATCCTGCACGTTAATGCCGACGATCCGGAAGCCGTGCTGTTCGCGTCCCAGATTGCGATGGACTTCCGTCATGAGTTCAAGCATGACGTAGTTATCGATCTGGTTTGCTACCGCCGTCGTGGCCATAACGAGGCTGACGAGCCATCGGCAACCCAGCCGATCATGTACGACAAGATCCGCAAACTGAAAACCACTCGTGATCTCTACGCCACTCAGCTGCAGGAGAAGGGCGTGATCAGCGCCGATGAATCCAAGCAGATGGAGCTGGATTACCGCGATGCGCTGGATAACGGCGAGCACGTGGTCAAGTCATTGGTGAAAGAGCCCAACACCGAGCTCTATGTGAACTGGTCGCCGTACCTGGGTCATGAGTGGACCGCCAAGTGCAAAACCAGTGTGGCGCTCAAAACCATCCAGCGTCTGGGCAAGAAGATCTCCCGGGTACCGGAAGGGTTTTCGGTACAGCGTCAGGTCTCCAAGATTGTCGATGACCGCAGCAAGATGACGGCGGGTGCTCTGCCGATCAACTGGGGTTATGGCGAAGTGATGGCCTACGCCACCCTGCTGAACGAAGGCCACCCGATTCGTTTGACTGGTCAGGACGTGGGGCGTGGTACCTTCTCCCACCGTCACGCCGTGCTGCATAACCAGAAAGACGGTTCGACTCACATTGCGTTGCAGCAACTCAAAGAGAACCAGCCGGATTTCGATATCTACGACTCGCTGCTGTCTGAAGAAGCAGTCATGGCGTTCGAATACGGTTACGCTACCACCACGCCGGACGCCCTGATCGTCTGGGAGGCGCAGTTTGGTGATTTCGCCAACGGTGCCCAGGTGGTGATTGACCAGTTCCTGACCAGTGGTGAGCACAAGTGGGGACGCCTCTGCGGCCTGACCCTGCTGTTGCCCCATGGCTACGAAGGTCAGGGTCCAGAGCACAGCTCGGCCCGTCTGGAGCGCTTCCTGCAGCTGTGTGCCGAGCACAACATCCAGGTGTGTGTGCCGACCACGCCGGCGCAGGTATTCCACATGCTCCGTCGCCAGGTGAAGCGTCCGCTGCGCAAGCCGCTGGTGGCGATCACGCCGAAGAGTCTGCTGCGCCACAAGGAAGCCACCTCCGGTCTGGACGACCTGACCGAAGGCACCTTCCAAACTGTACTGCCGGAAAAAGAGCCGACTGATCCGAAGAAGGTGAAGCGCCTGATCCTGTGCAGTGGCAAGGTCTATTTTGATCTTCTCGAGAAGAAGAAAGCAGATGAGCGCGAGGACGTGGCCATTGTTCGTATCGAGCAGCTGTACCCGTTCCCTGCGGACGATCTGGATGAACTTCTGGCCTCCTACACCAAGCTCAGGCACGTGGTCTGGTGTCAGGAAGAGCCGATGAACCAGGGCGCCTGGTATTGCAGTCAGCACCATATGCGCAATGCGCTCCAGCGCCTGAATCCCAAGCTGTACCTCCAGTATGCCGGTCGTGAGGCGTCAGCTGCCCCTGCCTGTGGTTACACCTCGGTTCATATCGAGGAGCAGAAGCAGTTGGTTAACGACGCGTTTGAAATCTGACGAGCTACCGAACTAAGGATCCGAGATGTCAACTGAAATAAAAGCCCCTGTTTTTCCCGAGTCGGTTGCTGAAGGCACCGTCGCGACCTGGCACAAGCAGCCTGGTGAGGCCTGTTCCCGGGACGAGCTGATCGTCGATATCGAAACCGACAAAGTCGTCCTCGAAGTGGTTGCTCCGGCTGACGGTGTAATCGAGGAAGTGATCAAGGGTGAAGGCGATACCGTCGAGAGCGGCGAAGTCATTGCCAAGTTCAAGGAAGGTGCAGCTGGCTCCGCTCCGGCTGCCGAGTCCAAAGACGCGCCGGCCGAGAAGGCGGAAGCCGAACAGGCGCCTGCAGCGGCCAGCGGTGATGCAGTGCTGAGTCCGGCGGCCCGCAAGCTGGCGGAAGAGAAGGGCGTTGACCCGTCCGCTATCCAGGGCACCGGCAAGAATGGCCTGGTGACCAAGGAAGACGTTCAGAAGCACGTTGACGGCGCCAAGTCTGCCCCTGCCGCTGCGCCGGCAGCTGCCGCTGCACCAGCCGCCCCGGTTGCTGCCGGCGAGCGTCCGGAGAAGCGGGTACCGATGACCCGTCTGCGCTCCAGCATTGCCAAGCGTCTGGTTAGTGCCCAGCAGAACGCCGCCATGCTGACCACCTTCAACGAAGTCAACATGAAGCCGCTGATGGATCTGCGCAAGCAGTACAAGGACGGCTTCGAGAAGCGTCATGGCATCAAGCTCGGTTTCATGTCCCTGTTCGTCAAGGCGGCCACCGAAGCGCTGAAGCGTTTCCCGATGGTGAATGCCTCCATCGACGGTAATGACATGGTCTACCACGGTTACCAGGACATTGGCGTTGCCGTGTCCAGCGACCGTGGCCTGGTGGTACCGGTTCTGCGTGACACCGATGCCATGGGTCTGTCCGATATCGAGAAGAAAATCGTCGAATATGGCACCAAAGCCCGTGATGGTAAGCTCGGCATCGAAGAAATGACCGGCGGCACCTTTACCATTTCCAATGGTGGTGTGTTCGGTTCCCTGATGTCCACGCCGATCCTCAACCCGCCGCAGACGGCAATCCTGGGTATGCACAAGATCCAGGAGCGTCCGATGGCGGTGAACGGTGAAGTGGTGATTCTGCCGATGATGTATCTGGCATTGTCATACGATCACCGTATGATCGACGGAAAAGAAGCAGTTCAGTTCCTGGTGGCTATCAAGGAGATGGTGGAAGATCCGGCGCGGATTCTGCTGGACGTTTGACGCCTGCGGGCGTCTACACCACCGTTACTCAACGAATCGGAAAACAGGATAAGACATGTCTGACAAGTACGACGTTATCGTCATTGGTGCCGGCCCGGGCGGCTACGTGGCAGCGATCAAGGCGGCCCAGCTGGGTCTGAAAACCGCCTGTGTGGAAAACTGGACCTCAGACGATGGCAAGCAGGTACTGGGCGGTACCTGCCTGAACGTGGGCTGTATCCCCTCCAAGGCACTGCTGGAGATTTCCCACAAGTTTGAGGAAACCCGCGACCATTACGCCGAGCAGGGTATTGAGGCCACTGGCGTCGATATCAATGTTGGCAAGATGATGGAGCGCAAAGACGGCATCGTTAAACAGCTGACCGGCGGTATTGCCCAGCTGTTCAAGGCCAACGGCGTCACCCCTCTGCACGGCCGTGGCCGTCTGCTGGCGAACCGTCAGGTGGAAGTGACAGATAATGATGGCAAGGCCAAGACCTACGAAGCCGAGAACGTCATCATCGCCACCGGTTCCAACCCGATTGAGATCCCGCCGGCGCCGCTGAAAGACGGCTTCATTGTTGACTCCGAGGGTGCCCTGGAGTTTGACGAAGTGCCCAAGCGCCTGGGTGTGATCGGGGCCGGTGTTATCGGTCTCGAACTCGGCAGCGTCTGGGCGCGTCTGGGTTCCGAGGTTACTGTGCTGGAAGCGCAGGACACTTTCCTGCCGGCGGTTGACCAGCAGGTCGCCAAGGACGCCCTTAAGCAGTTCAAGAAGCAGGGCCTGAACATCAACCTGAAAGCGCGGGTTACTGGCACCTCGGTCAAGCGCAACCTGGTGTACGTCAACTACGAAGACACCAAGGGTGAGCAGGAGCTGAAGGTCGACAAGCTGATCGTTGCTGTGGGCCGTCGCCCCAACACCGACAACCTGCTGGCGGCTGACTCCGGCGTTAACCTGGACGAGCGTGGCTTCATCTTCGTCGATGAAACCTGCAGCACCGACGCTCCGGGCGTGTGGGCGATCGGTGACGTGGTACGCGGACCGATGCTGGCTCACAAGGCCTCTGAAGAAGGTGTCATGGTTGCCGAGCGCATCGCCGGTCACAAGCCGCAGGTCAACTACGACTGCATTCCGAACGTGATCTACACCGCGCCGGAAGTGGCCTGGGTCGGTAAGACAGAAGAGCAGCTCAAGTCCGAGGGCGAGGCCTACAAAGTGGGTACCTTCCCGTTCGCGGCCAACGGTCGTGCCATGGCGGCCAACGCAGCGTCCGGTCTGGTCAAGATCATCGCCGATGAGAAGACCGACCGGATTCTGGGCTTCCACGTGGTCGGGCCGCAGGCCTCCGAGATCGTGGCCCAGGGTGTGATTGCGATGGAATTCGGCTCAACCGCCGAAGACCTGGCGCTGACCTGTTTTGCCCACCCGACCCTGTCCGAATCCGTCCACGAGGCGGCCCTCGGGGTCAACGGTGGGGCGATTCACGTCGCCAACCGTCGCAAGAAGAAGTAACGCAGTTCGCAGAACAGGGGCGCCAAAGTCGGCGCCCCGTTGTCATTAAGGTGGCGTTCTCGAGCGTGTTCCGGCCGGCAGGGGTGATCCCCCGTGGGCCATACCGGATTCGCGTACAGGTACCTGTCGTGATCAGACCCCTGGGTGTGATGCCGACAGGATCTGGCGGATTCAAATTCCGTATATGGTTATCCTCCATCAATAAGCGGGACAAAAACTATGAATTTGCACGAATATCAGGCCAAGCAGCTGTTTGCTGAGTACGGCCTGCCAGTATCCAAGGGCATTGCCTGCGATACCCCCAAAGACGCGGCAGCTGCGGCGGACGAAATCGGTGGCGACGGCTGGGTTGTGAAAGCCCAGGTTCACGCCGGTGGTCGCGGCAAGGCTGGTGGTGTGAAGCTGGTCAAGAGCAAGGACGAAATCCGTGCCTTCGCCGAGAACTGGCTGGGCAAGAACCTGGTCACCTACCAGACCGACGAGAACGGTCAGCCGGTCAGCAAGATTCTTGTTGAGTCCCTTACCGATATCGATCAGGAACTGTACCTGGGTGCGGTTGTAGACCGTGGCACCCGTCGTATCGTGTTCATGGCATCCACTGAAGGTGGTGTCGAGATCGAGAAAGTGGCCGAAGAAACCCCGGAGAAGATCCTCAAGGCCGAAGTCGATCCGCTGGTTGGCGCACTGCCGTACCAGGGTCGCGAGCTGGCCTTCAAACTGGGCCTGCAGGGCAAGCAGATTGGTCAGTTCACCAAGATCTTCATGGGTCTGGCGAAACTGTTTGAAGACCACGACCTGGCACTGCTGGAAGTGAACCCGCTGGTCGTGACTGACGAAGGCGATCTGCACTGCCTCGACGCCAAGATCAACGTCGACAGCAACGCCCTGTACCGTCAGAAGAAAGTCCACGAGATGCACGATCCCTCCCAGGAAGATCAGCGTGAGGCCGATGCGGCCAAGTGGGAACTGAACTACGTGGCACTGGAAGGCAACATCGGTTGCATGGTTAACGGCGCAGGCCTGGCCATGGGCACCATGGACATCGTCAAGCTGCACGGTGGCCAGCCGGCCAACTTCCTCGACGTAGGTGGCGGCGCGACCAAAGAGCGTGTCACCGAGGCGTTCAAGATCATCCTGTCTGACGACGCGGTTCAGGCGGTTCTGGTAAACATCTTCGGCGGCATCGTTCGTTGCGACATGATTGCTGAAGGCATCATCGGTGCGGTCAAGGAAGTGGGCGTGAAGGTTCCCGTGGTTGTCCGTCTCGAAGGTAACAACGCCGAACTGGGCTCCAAAGTGCTCGCAGAGAGCGGCCTGAACATCATCGCTGCAACCAGCCTGACGGATGCTGCAGAGCAAGTCGTTAAAGCTGCGGGAGGTAAGTAATGAGCGTCCTGATCAACAAAGACACCAAAGTCATCTGCCAGGGTTTCACCGGTGCCCAGGGCACCTTCCACTCTGAGCAGGCCATCGAGTACGGCACCCAGATGGTTGGTGGTGTCAGCCCCGGTAAAGGCGGAACCGAGCACCTGGGCCTGCCGGTGTTCAACACCGTTCGCGAAGCCGTTGAAAAGACTGGCGCAACCGCAACTGTGATCTACGTACCGGCGCCGTTCTGTAAAGACGCGATCGTCGAAGCGGCAGACGCTGGCATCGAGCTGATTGTCTGCATCACCGAAGGCATCCCGACCATCGACATGCTGTACGCCAAAGAGTACGTCGATCAGAAGGGCGTTCGCATGATCGGGCCGAACTGCCCGGGCGTGATCACGCCGGGCGAGTGCAAGATCGGCATCATGCCGGGTCACATCCACAAGCCGGGCAAGGTTGGTATCGTGTCCCGCTCTGGTACTCTGACCTACGAAGCGGTCAAGCAGACCACTGACCACGGTTTCGGCCAGTCTACCTGTATCGGTATCGGTGGCGACCCGATTCCGGGCTCCAACTTCATCGACATCCTCAAGCTGCTGCAGGAAGATCCGCAGACCGAGGCAATCGTGATGATCGGTGAGATCGGCGGTACCGCCGAGGAAGAAGCCGCGGCCTTCATCAAGGCCAACGTCACCAAGCCGGTGGTATCCTACATCGCCGGTGTGACTGCGCCTCCTGGCAAGCGCATGGGCCACGCCGGTGCCATCATTGCCGGTGGTAAGGGTACTGCGGACGAGAAGTTCGCTGCTCTGGAAGACGCTGGTGTTAAGACCGTACGCAGCCTGGCTGACATCGGTGACGCACTGAAGGAAGTGACCGGCTGGTAACAGCGTCGGTGCACTGACCAGAAACCCCCGCAGCCCGGCTGGCCCGGACTGCGGGGGTTTTCTGCTTTCTGGGGTTCCTTCATGGGCGTGCCGGCGTTAACCTCGCGCATACAACCGTCTATAATGGTCGGTCTGCCTTTTTCCAGGCCCGATCCAGTAAGATGGCAGCAAGAAGTGCTGACTGTTCGTCCGCTGTTTCGCCAAGATCCCGAAATGTAAGGAGTCCATGCATTGAGTTCTGTTGATTCCCAGCAACGTGTGCTGTCAGGAATGCGTCCGACCGGCAAACTGCACCTTGGTCATTACCATGGTGTGCTGAAGAACTGGGTCAAGCTCCAGCATGAGTATGAGTGCTTTTTCTTTGTTGCGGACTGGCACGCGCTGACGACCAATTACGACAACCCCGAATCGATCGAGAACAGCGTCTGGGATATGGTGATCGACTGGTTGGCGGCCGGCGTCAATCCTGGCTCGTCCACCCTGTTTATCCAGTCGAAAGTGCCTGAACACGCCGAACTGCACCTGTTGCTGTCGATGATCACCCCGCTGGGTTGGCTGGAACGGGTGCCCACCTACAAGGACCAGCAGGAAAAGCTTCGTGAGAAGGATTTGGCCACCTACGGTTTCCTGGGCTACCCGCTGCTGCAGAGCGCCGACATCCTGATGTACCGGGCCGGCAGAGTGCCGGTTGGCGCGGATCAGGTGTCCCACGTTGAGATTACCCGGGAAGTCGCCCGACGGTTCAATCACCTGTACGGCCGTGAGCCGGGGTTTGAGGAGCAGGCGGAGAGTGCCATCGTCAAGATGGGCAAGAAAAACGCCAAGCTCTACCGGAATCTCAAGAAACGCTATCAGGAAGAGGGCGATCTGGAGGCGCTGGACACCGCCCGTGCGCTGCTTAAAGAGCAACAGAACATATCCCTGGGCGACCGGGAGCGCCTGTATGGCTATATTGAGGGTGGCGGGAAGGTGATTTTGCCGGAACCTCAGCCATTGCTGACGCCGGAATCCAAAATGCCGGGGCTGGACGGCCAGAAGATGTCCAAGTCCTACGGCAACACCATCGGTCTGAGAGAAGAGCCCGACGCCGTTGCGCAGAAGATCCGCACCATGCAGACCGACCCGCAGCGGGTGCGGCGCACCGATCCGGGGGAGCCGGAGAAATGCCCGGTGTGGGGATTGCACGGTGTCTACTCCGATGAATCCACCCAGGCGTGGGTACAGCAGGGCTGTCGCAGTGCCGGTATCGGCTGTCTCGATTGCAAGAAGCCACTGATCGACGCCATTGTCGAGGAGCAGCGGCCGCTGCATGAGCGGGCGCGTGAGTACGAAGACAGTCCGGATCTGGTGCGCTCAATCATTGAGGAAGGCTGCGAGCAGGCGCGGGACGCCGCCCGCGATACCCTTGAAGAGGTGCGCACGGCCATGGGCCTGAGTTACCGCTAACCGATTTTTCAACCTGGATACCCCATGACTGAAGAGCTGGCCAGTGAGCACAGTGCAGCGGCAGGCGCCGAGCCGGAAGCGGCGGAGGCGTCAGATGCCGTGGCACTGGTGGCCGGCAAACCGCTGGTCGACCTTCCCAAGGATCTCTACATTCCGCCGGATGCGCTGGCGGTGTTCCTGGAGGCGTTCGAAGGGCCTCTGGATCTGCTGCTGTACCTGATTCGGCGGCAGAACATGGACATCCTCGATATCGATGTCAGCGAAATCACCCGCCAGTACATGGAATACATCGAGGTGGTGGAGGCCATGCGCTTTGAGCTGGCGGCGGAATACCTGGTCATGGCGGCGACCCTGGCGGAGATCAAGTCACGGATGCTGTTGCCTCGCCAGGAGAGTGAAGACGAGGAAGAGCTGGACCCCCGTGCCGAGCTGATCCGCCGCCTGCAGCAGTACGAGCGTTTCAAGAAGGCAGCGGAAGACATTGACCAGCTTCCCAGGCAGGAGCGGGATACCTTTTCCGGCTCGGCGGCGCTGCCCAAGCTGCCCAGCAGCCAGCCTCATCCCGATGTGGAGATGAGGGAGATGCTGCTGGCGTTGCAGGGTGTGCTGAAACGGGCGGACCTGTTCACCAGCCACCAGGTCGAACGGGAGAAGCTGTCCACCCGGGAGCGCATGTCGGCAATCCTCTCGGCGCTCAGTGGCGAGCGCTTTGTCAGCTTCGAGGCGCTGTTTACCCCGGAAGAAGGCCGGCTTGGAGTGGTGGTGACCTTCCTGGCGACGCTGGAGCTGGTCAAGGAGCAGCTGATCGAGGTGGTCCAGGCCGAGGTGCTGGGCCCCATTCATGTACGGGCGAGGGCGGTGGACTAGCCGCCCGACAGACGATCCAAGAGCTATGACTGAAGAAATCATCCAACGGCTGCAGGCCATTGTCGAAGCGGCCCTGCTGGCAGCCGGCAAGCCGCTGTCCATGGATCAGCTGGTGGCGTTGTTCCCCGAGAACGACCGTCCCACGCGGCAGGCCCTGGAGCATGCACTGGCGCGGCTGGAAGAGGCCTGTGAGGGCCGCGGCTTCGAGCTGCGCAGGGTGGCCAGTGGCTACCGTCTGCAGGTGCGGGAAGAGTACGCGCCGTGGGTTGCACGGCTGTTTGAGGAAAAACCGCAGCGCTATACCCGGGCCCTGCTGGAAACCCTGGCGTTGATTGCCTACCGCCAGCCCATCACCCGGGGCGAGATAGAGGAAATCCGGGGGGTTACCGTCAGCAGCAACATTGTGCGAACGCTGATGGAGCGGGAATGGGTTCGCGTGGTGGGTCATCGGGATGTGCCCGGTCGACCGGCGATGTACGCCACCACCCGCCAGTTTCTGGACTATTTCAATCTCCGCAGTCTGGATCAGTTACCGCCCCTGTCCGAGGTGCGGGATCTGGAAGACATCGGTCGGGAGATCGAACGCAACATGCAGGGCGAGATCCAGTTTGATGCCGCCGCCGGGGACGCTCCGGATCAGGCGGCCAATGAACCGGGTGCCGGCACCGCAGAGCCAGACCCGACGCTGCACTGATCGCCCGCCGCAATCATACTGACTACCACCGCCGGGGCAATGTCGCCCCGGCCCGATCGACGAAGGTAACGATTCATGTCATCACAACATTCCCGGCCCAAGGCTGCTGAACCGGCCACTACCGGCCCGGAGCGGCTGCAGAAACTGTTGGCCCGAGCCGGCCTGGGTTCCCGTCGGGAAATCGAGTCCTGGATCGCCGAGGGCCGCATCAAGGTCAACGGCGAGGCGGCCATCACCGGCCAGAAGGCCACCACCGAAGACCGGGTCGAGCTTGACGGTCGGCGGGTGGATCTCAGTTCCGCCGCGGAAGTGACCCGCCGGGTGCTGGTCTACAACAAGCCCGAGGGCGAAGTCACCTCGCGTCAGGACCCGGAAGGCCGGCCGACGGTGTTTGACCGGTTGCCGAGACTGAAGGACCAGCGCTGGATCGCGGTAGGCCGGCTCGACATCAACACTACCGGGCTGATGCTGTTCACCACCGATGGTGAGCTGGCCAATCGCCTGATGCACCCATCCCACGAAATCGACCGGGAATACGCCGTACGTATTTTCGGGGAAGTGGATGAAGCGATGATTGCGCGACTCAAGGAGGGGGTGTTGCTGGAAGACGGTATGGCCCGCTTCAGCGACATTGCCGAAGCCGGTGGCAGCGGGCTGAATCGCTGGTTCCACGTCACCCTGATGGAAGGGCGTAACCGGGAGGTGCGACGCCTGTGGGAATCCCAGGGGGTGAGAGTCAGTCGCCTGAAGCGGGTGCGCTATGGACCGATCTTCCTGCCCAGCCGGTTGTCCGTGGGGCGTTGGGAAGAAGCCGGTCAGAAGGCGGTAGACGACCTCAGTCGCTCGGTGGGTCTGGAGTCGGTGGCGATTCCGGCCAAAACGCCGGGGGAGAAGGCCGCCCAGGATCGCCAGCGCCGGAAGCAGCCGCCCAAGTCTGCCCGTCGTAGCGGCGCTAAGTGGCAGGTCAGCGGTACCCGGCCGTCGTCCGCTAAAGAGGGCGGCAAGGGTCGGGGCAAGCCCAGTCGCAAGCCGCGCTAGCTCAGATAATGCGGTCCGACACCCGGGTCTGGTTGCGGCCGCGGGATTTGGCGCGATAGAGCGCCTCGTCGGCCCGTGCCTGCCACTGTTCCGTGTCTTCGCCTTTCTGGCGGGTGGCGACCCCCAGGCTGCAGGTAATGGCAACGTTCTGTTCGCCGCAATTGAGTGAGAAACTCGATACCCGGGCGCGGATGCGCTCGGCGACCAGACGGGCATCGTTCTCGGTGGTGTGGGGCAGCAGGATGGCGAATTCCTCGCCGCCGAAGCGGAAGAGGCCGTCAGAGCCGCGGATGGCCTGTTCAATCTGCGCGGCGGCTTCCTGCAACAGGTGATCGCCAATGATGTGGCCGTGGGTGTCGTTCACCCGTTTGAAGTGGTCCAGATCGCACAGAATCAGGCTGTACTCTTCGCCGTGGCGGTCGCCGCTGGAGCAGGCCTTCAGCAGTGACTCGTCCAGCGCCCGCTTGTTGGGTACGCGGGTCAGGGCGTCGGTCAGGGCGGTTTGCTGCATGGCGGCAAACTGGCAGGCGTTGCGGATCGGGCAGATTGCCACCGACAGCAGCTGCTCGATGGCGGCCAGCTCCTCTTCGGCAAAACGACGGCGGCGGTTGATGGTGATCAGACCGTAGCTTTCGCCTTCCAGGTTGAGGCGGTACTCGCAGTGGTGCTGGCCACCGAGACCGATGCTGAACACCATCTCCTGACGGCCGATGCGGTGCCGGTAAGTCAGTTGGTCATACTCGACCAGCTCCTTGAGGCTGTCGGCAAACATCGCCACCTGCTGATCCAGGATCAGGGTGGTCCCCAGGCGCCGACTCAAACGGAGCAGGGGGTTGTCGCTCTGCTGCCATTCCGTGGTGGCTTGCCGCAAGTTGGCCAATTGGTCCGTGGCCTTGCTGATACGGGCAATGCTGGGGGTGTGTTTGCTCGACATGGTACATCCTCGAAGTGATCTGCTCCTGTTAAAGCAGACTTTGTGCCAGTACCAAATAAGGCATTATTATCAGCCTGGTAAGTCCGGGTATTGATAGGCTTCCAAGGATTTTCAGGGGCGGTTGACGGTTATTTGACGCAAAACCGGCGGCACATTGCCGGAGCAGGGTGGCAGAAAACCGACGCCAGTCTTGCCGGCGGAAAAATTGCCCCAGGCACTGGGGCCGAAACCTGGCTGTGGTACACTTGCCGCCCACTATCGGAGCTGGTTTCGCCGGCATCCGGCAAAAACATGACGCCCGCCAACCGGGTTGGCCAATTATTCAAAGGACAGCGTTCAGACCCATGCAGTTCCAGGCACCGGAAAGTCTTTCCGAACAGATCGCCCAACATCTTGGCCAGCGCATTATTACCGGTGTGCTGGCGCCGGGTGAGCGGGTTCAGGAACTCAAGGTTGCCGGTGAGCTGGATGTCAGTCGCGGCTCGGTGCGTGAGGCGCTGCTGATTCTTGAACGTCGCTACCTGGTGGAGATCTTTCCGCGTCGGGGAGCGGTGGTGTCCCGGCTGACACCCTCTCTGGTCAACAGTCTGTATGACATCTATATCGAGTTGCTGTGCATGCTGGGCCGCAAGGTGCTGGAGCAGTGGTCGGCGGAAGACCTGGCCGGCCTGTTTGCGGCCATGGATGAGCTTCAGCGCACCCTGAAACAGACTGCCGGGCCGTCGGATGATGACGGTATCCGCCGCGTGGTGGACGCCGGCTTCGGGCTGATGCGCTATGCCTATGGCCTGGTGGACAACCCCTTTCTGGAGGAAACCCTGGAGAACTTCCGTCCTGCCATCAGCCGCACCTACTACGTGGCCATGGAGGGATACCAGGGGGGCACCGACAATACCCAGCAGTTCCTGCAGGAACTGACGGTTGCTGTGCAGCAGGGCGATGCCGATGCGCTGGATGCGGCCATTCGCCGTTTTGGTGAGCACCAGCGCCGCCAGGTACTGGCCATTCTGGAACAGGAAACGACCGCCTGAACCGGCCCACGACCGGCCTGCCACCGGTTGCCTGACTCGCCTAGAGAACGAAGACTACCGACATGCGCCTCAAATCGATCAAACTGGCTGGTTTCAAATCCTTCGTGGACCCGACCACGGTACCGTTCCCGACCAACATGACCGCCGTGGTCGGGCCAAACGGCTGTGGCAAGTCCAACATCATCGACGCCGTGCGCTGGGTTATGGGCGAGAGTTCCGCCAAGTACCTCCGCGGCGAATCCATGACAGACGTGATCTTCAACGGCTCCAGTGCCCGCAAACCCGTGGGTCAGGCGTCGATCGAACTGGTGTTCGACAACGGCGATGGTTCGGCACCGGGGGAGTTTGCGCAGTTCGCTGAAATCTCCGTCAAACGCCGGGTCTCCCGGGAGGGCCAGTCCGAGTATTTCCTCAACGGCTCCAAATGCCGGCGTCGCGATATCACCGATCTGTTCCTGGGCACCGGGCTGGGGCCTCGCAGTTACGCCATTATCGAGCAGGGCATGATCTCGCGCCTGATAGAGGCCAAGCCTGAGGAGCTGCGGGTTTACATCGAGGAAGCGGCCGGTATCTCCAAGTACAAGGAGCGTCGTCGTGAAACCGAGAACCGTATCCGCCGCACCCAGGAGAACCTTGAGCGTCTGACGGACCTGCGGGAGGAGCTGGATCGTCAGCTTCAGCACCTCAAGCGCCAGGCCCAGTCAGCGGAAAAGTACAAAGCCTACAAACAGGAAGAGCGGCAGAAGAAAGCCGAACTGACGGCGTTGCGATGGCAGTCACTGGATAGCGACCTGCAGACCTGGCGCGGCAAGATCAGCGAAACCGAACTGGAACTGGAACGGCTGTTGACGGAGCGGGTGAGCCTGGAGTCCTCCCTGGAATCGTTGCGGGAGAGTCATCACGAGCGCACCGAACACTTCAACAAGGCCCAGGCCCGCTACTATGAGGCCGGCGCCGACATTGCCCGCATTGAACAGAGCCTGGAGCATCAGCGCGAACGCGGTCGCCAGGCGGCAACCGAACTGGATCAGGCGCTCGCCAACCAGCGCGAGCTGACCCGTGAACTGGAACAGGACGAAGCCAAGCTGACCGGCATTCAGGAAGAAATTGACATGCTGGAGCCGGAGCAGGAAGCCTTGTCGATGCGCTCCGAGGAATCCGGCGAGCAGTTGCAGCAGGCGGAAGAGGCCATGGCCGAGTGGCAGCAGGGGTGGGAGGCGTTCAGTGCCCGGTCCTCCGATGCCCGGCGGCAGGCGGAGCTGGCGCAGTCGCGCATTCGCTCACTGGAAGATGCCATCGAGCAGCTGCGCCAGCGACAGCAACGCCTGAGCGAAGAGCAGACACTGCTGGAAGGTCAGCTTGACCGGGAAGAGCTGGAGTTGCTGCAGGAACAGGAAGAGACCCTGCTGATGCAGCGGGAAGAGGCCGCCGAACGGATCGAAAGCATCAACGATCGCTACCAGCAGGTCCGTCAGCAGTTGCGGGACGCCGACCAGGTGGTGGTGGAGCAGCGCCAGCGTGCCCAGACCCTTCGGGCCACGCTGGATTCCCAGCAGGCGCTGTTGGATGAGCAGCTTGGCAGCGGCGATGAGCCACTCCAGCAGTGGCTGACCGAGCATGGGCTGATTGATCTGCCGCGGATGGCGCAACAGCTGTCCATCACACCAGGGTGGGAATTTGCCGTTGAGCAGGTTCTGGGGCAGTTCAGCCAGGCGGTCAGCGTGGCTGATATGAGCGCCCTGGAGCAGGCGTTAGCCGGTGCGCCCAAAGGCGTGGCCCTGGTCACCACCGACGCAGACGCCGGTGCCAGGCCAGGCTCCCTGCTGGATCAGGTTGGCCAGGCCGGTGGCCTGACCACCATGCTGGCGGCGATCCGCACTGCCGACTCCCTGGAGCAGGCACTGCAACAGCGTGATCAACTGCCGCCGGGAGAGTCCATCGTCACCCGGGAGGGCATCTGGCTGGCTCGCCACTGGCTGCGCATGCCGGACTCCGATGCCGGCCAGATGGGGGTACTGGAGCGCCAGAACAAACTGGAGCAGCTGCAGTCGGACTTTGATCTGGCCGAGACCGCTCTGGCGGATGGCGAAGAGCGCCTGCTGCAGGCCCAGGAAGCCCAGGAGCGGATGGAAGCCGAACGCGAGGAGGCTCAGGCCAGTCTGGCGGACGCCGACCGGGAGCGCTCCGGTCTGGCATCACAGATCAGCGCCCTGCGGGCCCGCAGTGAACAGATCGATGCCCGCCTGCAGCGCATCCGGGACGACATCGAAGACGTCGCCGAGCAGCAGGTGCTACAGCGCGAACAGCTTGATGAGCAGCGCGAGGAATGGCAACTGGCCCTGGCCGAGAGCGAAGACAGTGACGAGGAAAAAGAGCGCCTGCTGGAACAGCGCGACCGGCTGCGGGAAAACCTCGACCGGTTACGTCAGGATGCCCGTCACGACCGGGATCACGCCCACCAGTTGCAACTGCAGTTGCAGTCCCTGCACAGCCAGCGGGACGGCCTGAAGCAGACCATCGAGCGGATGCAGATGCAGAAGGAGCGCCTGGAAGAGCGGGTGGACGTGCTGCGGGAAACCCGGGAGAGCGCCGAAGAGCCGCTGGAAGACCTGCAGATGCAGCTGGAAGGCCTGTTGGAGCGGCGCCTGGCAGAGGAAGAAAAGCTTTCCCGGGCCCGGGATGCGCTGGAAGACATCGACCGGGAAGTGCGGGAGAAAGAGCAGGGCCGTGGTGGAGCGGAGCACCGAATCCAGGACGTTCGCGGGCAGCTGGAAAAACTGAAGATGGAAAGCCAGGCGCTGGAAATCCGTGCCGGCAACCATGTGGAACAGCTGCAGGAGCTCAATGTCCGGCTGCGGGATGTGCTTGAGGCGATGCCGGAGGAGGCCACTGAAAAGGACTGGGCCGAGGAGCTGGAGAAAATTGCCGCCCGCATCCAGCGCCTGGGTGCCATCAACCTCGCCGCGATTGAGGAGTACCAGGTTCAGAGTGAGCGCAAGACCTACCTCGACAGCCAGCATGAAGACCTGATGGAAGCGCTGGAAACCCTCGACAATGCCATCCGCAAGATCGACCGGGAGACCCGCCAGCGTTTCAAGGAGACCTTCGATCAGGTCAATGGTGGTTTGCAGGCCTTGTTTCCCAAGGTCTTTGGGGGAGGCAACGCCTATCTGGAACTGACCGGTGAGGACCTGCTGGAAACCGGTGTGGCCATCATGGCCCGCCCTCCCGGCAAGAAAAACAGCACCATCCATCTGCTGTCCGGTGGTGAGAAGGCGCTGACCGCCATCGCCCTGGTGTTTTCCATCTTCCAGCTCAATCCGGCACCGTTCTGTATGCTGGATGAGGTGGATGCGCCGCTGGACGATGCCAACGTGGGTCGTTACGCCAATATGGTCAAAGAGATGTCTCAGCATGTACAGTTTATCTACATCTCCCACAACAAGATCGCCATGGAGATGGCGGACCAGTTGATGGGGGTGACCATGCATGAGCCGGGATGCTCCCGGTTGGTGTCGGTGGATGTGGAAGAGGCGGCCGCGCTGGCAGAGGCCTGAGCAAACGCCAATATTATGACAATCACGCCATCTGGCCCGGTGGCGCGTTGTATTCATTGCGGGCTTTTCATAGAGTATCGACGATCAGCGGATTGCAGACAGGACAGCGTCATTATGTCACTTAGGGAATGGTTAATAGCCATAGGTACCCTGGTTATTCTTGGTATTGTTATCGACGGTCTCCGTCGCATGCGCCGTGCCCGTAAGGAGTCCATGGCCATTTCATCCGGCATGGGCGCCAACGAGCTTGAGGAGTCGCCACTGGACGAGGAGTTCAATCCGGAGCTGCCCAACGGTGGGGCCAGAACCATCTCCCGGGATACCCTGGAAGAGCGTGGCTACGTCAAGAAATCGACGAAGAGCCGGTTCGGCAAACCCACGCCAAAGCCGACTCGCCCGGTTTATACCGCAGAGAGTGACTCCCAAGCCCCGCCAGCCAGCGAGCCGGAGCAGGAGCAGGAGATTCCGCAGGAGCCCTGGCCCCGGGAAGAAGAGCACGAGGCACTGGAGAGCGGCTGGAGCGCGCTCGACGATGAGTCGACAGCCGAACCCCAGCCTGAGTCCGAACCCGAGCCGATGCAGACGGACGACGTGCAGCCAGAGCCACAGACGGCACCCGCAGCCGGGGAGCTGAGCGATGTGGAGGAGGATACCGCCCGCCGGCCGGCGGCCGATCCGGACCAGCCGCCGGCCGGCGCCAACCGTCCCGAGGCTCAGGAAGTCATTGTGATCAATGTGCTGGCCAAGGCCGACAGCGATTTTCAGGGTGGCGCACTGCGCAAGCTGTTTGATGCCTGCGGCCTGTTGCACGGCGATATGGGGATCTACCATCGTCATGAGTCTTCGGATACCCGCAGCCCGGTGCAGTTCAGTGTCGCCAACGCCGTGGAACCCGGCACCTTCAGCCCGGCGGACATGGCGCAACAGTCCACGCCGGGCATCAGCTTCTTCATGAGTCTGCCTGGACCATCCAATGCCCTGCAGGCGTTCGATTTCATGCTGGAGACCGCCCAGTGTGTGGTGCACAATCTGGGCGGGGAGCTCAAGGATGAACGTCGCAGCGTCATGACCGGCCAGACCATCGAACACTGTCGGCAGCGCATCCGCGAATACGAACGCAAGCGGCGGTCGCGACCGCACTGAGCGCGCGATGGCCAAACAACGCCCGGGACCCCCGGGCGTTTTTGATTCAGTTTCAGGAATACACCATGACCCAAGGCGAACCCAGCGTAGCCGAGCAGATGGATGAACTGCGACGGCAGATTGATGATCACAACTACCGCTACTACGTGCTGGATGATCCCGGCATACCCGACGTGGAGTACGACCGGCTGTTCCGTCAGTTGCAGGCACTGGAGGCGGAGCATCCCGAACTTGTTACCTCCGATTCTCCCACCCAGCGGGTTGGTGCCGGCGGTGACACCACGTTTGAGTCGGTCACCCACCGCATCCCCATGCTGTCGCTGGACAACGCCTTTGATGAAGACGAAATGCGCGAGTTTGATCGCCGCATCCACGATCGCCTGGAGACGGACGAGGCGGTCGAGTACGTGTGTGAGCCCAAGCTGGATGGTCTGGCGGTCAGCCTGCACTACCAGAATGGCGTGTTGACCCGGGCGGCCACCCGGGGCGACGGCTACGTTGGCGAGGACATCACCGGCAATGTGCGTACCATCCCCTCGGTGCCGCTGAAACTGAGAGGGGAGCAGGTGCCGGACCAGCTTGAAGTGCGTGGTGAGGTGTACATGCCCAAGGCCGGCTTCGAGCGGCTCAACAAGAGTCTGGCGGAGCAGGGCGAGAAGACCTTCGTGAACCCCCGCAACGCCGCCGCAGGCAGTCTGCGCCAGAAGAACCCTAAGGTTACTGCCCGCCGGCCACTGGAGATGTGCGCCTACAGTGTGGCGGTGCCGGATGACGGGGTGTTGCCGGAGACCCAATGGGATTGCCTGCACCAGGTGCGGGAGTGGGGCTTTCGCACCAACCCGGAAATGCGGCTTGCCGACGGTGTCGAAGCCTGTCTGCAAGCCTATGAGGACCTGCTCGCCAAGCGGGCGGACCTGAGCTATGAAATCGACGGCATTGTGTTCAAGGTCAATCGCCTGGACCTTCAGGGTCGGCTTGGTTTCGTCTCCCGTGCCCCACGCTGGGCCATCGCCCACAAGTTTCCCGCCGAGGAGGCGCTGACGGTGCTCGAGGATGTCGAGTTCCAGGTGGGGCGGACCGGCGCGGTGACGCCGGTTGCCCGCCTGAAGCCGGTGTTTGTCGGCGGTGTAACGGTGAGCAATGCGACCCTGCACAACATGGACGAGATCCGCCGTCTGGATGTGCGCATCGGCGATACGGTGTTCGTTCGGCGTGCGGGTGATGTCATTCCCCAGGTGGTTAAAGTGGTGGCCGACAAGCGCCCTGACAATGCCGCGGAGATTGAGCTGCCGGACCAGTGCCCGGTGTGTGACTCCGACGTGATCCAGGTGGAGGGCGAGGCCGTGGCCCGCTGTTCCGGTGGCCTGTTCTGTCCGGCCCAGCGCAAGGAGGCGATCCGCCATTACGCCTCCCGCAAGGCGCTGGACATCGAAGGGCTGGGCGACAAGTGGATCGACATTCTGGTGGATCGGGAGTTGCTGAAGACCGTGGCGGACATCTACACCCTGCGCAAGGCCGACCTGTTGGGGCTGGAGCGCATGGGGGACAAGTCCGCCAGCAACCTGATCGCCGCCATCGATGCCAGCAAGACGCCGGAGCTGTGGCGGTTCATCTACGCACTGGGTATTCGTGAAGTGGGTGAGGCCACCGCCAAGGGGCTGGCCAGGCACTTCGGTACCCTGGAGGCCCTGGCCGAGGCCGATGAAGAGGCTTTGCAGGCGGTGCCTGATGTTGGCCCCATCGTGGCCGGACATGTACGCAGCTTCTTTGATCAGCCTCATAACCAGGAGACCATCGCTGCCTTGGAGGCCAACGGTGTGCAGTGGCAGGAAGAAGAGGTGGCCGCTGATGCCGACGCAAGACCGCTGGATGGACAGACCTGGGTGCTGACCGGCACCCTGACCGAGATGACCCGCAGTGAAGCCAAGGAAAAGCTGGAGGCACTGGGTGCCAAGGTGGCTGGCAGCGTGTCCAAGAAAACCGCTTGCGTCGTTGCCGGTGAAGCGGCAGGCTCGAAGCTCACCAAGGCCGAGTCACTGGGGCTTGAGGTGCTTGACGAGGCCGGTTTTGTTGCGTTCCTGGCCAGTCACGGCCAGAACGGCTGATCGGGCCAGCAGTGCTGCTGATTAGAATCTGAGAACTCGCGCAGATAGCCATCGGGGTTTATTCATTACCATGGTGGCTATCTGTAACGGTGTGTAACACGCCGTCCGATAACAATAATCTGCCAAACGGATGTATGCATGCGTGCCGATTTCCCTTCCTGCCCTGGCCGTCGTCGTGCGGTCCCGCTTCTGACCATCGTCGCCCTGGCGAGTCTCGCCGGGTGTAAGACCGAACAGTCCTCCGATGATCCCAAGGTGATTGGTGTGCCGCCACCCACGGCCTATCTCGGGGTGGAATACGCCTACAACTTTGGCGCCGATGGTGGTGATCGCATCCTGGATTACTCGCTGAGCAATGCGCCCACCTGGCTGGGGCTGGAAGACACCAGCAACAAGGCGCGTCAGGGCATCATCATGCGCGGTGTGCCGGGCATCACCGGTGGCGAACGCGGCCCGGAGGATCTGGGCAAGACCGAGAACATCACCCTGCTGACGACCGATGGCAACCGGGTCGGACTGCAGCCGTTCTCCGTTGAGGTGCGGGAGAACGAGATCACCATGACTGCGGCCAGTGTGGTGGAAGGCACGGCGGATGGCAGCGATCTGGGCGATCCGGATGCTGACAGTGATGATGACGCCGATAGCAGCGATGACGACACCCCGAGCACGTACTGCGAGCCGCCGGTGATGGCTTCCGGCCGTCATACCTATACCCGGAACCTGTACGGCGAGGATGGCAGCCTGATTGGCAGTGAAGAACGGACCGAAGTCACTGAACCGCTGGCGGTCAAGGTGACCCTGGAGCAGCCGTCCGTCATTCCGGTGACCATCGCCTTTGAACTCGACAGCGGGTTCCAGCCCGAGCGCTGCGATAACGGCGTGTCGGCCCCCCATCAGCAGTGCGAATACGGCCAGGACAATCGCAACCATGCCATCATCGGACGTGATGTGGTGTTGTGGGGCAGCAACAGCGCGGATGACCTGCCAGTACCGGAATACCTGCAGTATCTGACCGATGACGACGGCCACTACACTCAGGGGCTTATCACCCTGGCGCCGGGAATCACCGAGTGTTACATCCGTCTTGAGGTGATCAACGACACCGTCGCAGAGCAGAATGAGACTTTCCGGGTCAGCATGACCGAGGTTCGTGAGGGGCTGGCCAGCTTCGGCAACGATACCGATCTCGATCTTGGCCTGAGTATCGAGGACGATGAGCCACGGGCGATCCTGGAGACCCTGCAGGGCAACAGTCGTGACGTGATCAATGCCGGAGGCGGTGCTGAGTTCGTCAGCCCGGAGTACCGGGTCACACTGGACGGCAAGCGGGACACCACCTTTTCTGTTCAGCTCAACGGTGGCGAGGCTTCCACTGCCCTGATTGAAAATGACTACCGCATCCAGGTTCGTGACGGCAACGGCCAGTGGCAGAACAGCCGCCGGCTGGATTTCCCCGCCGGGGAGCTGGAGCGCCGATTCCGCCTGGTGGTGCCGGCGAACTACACCAACCTGCTGGCGAACGACAAATTCGCCAACCTGGTGATCGATCAGGTCTACCAGGCCGGCCGGGAGAATTTTGCCGGTGCCGCGCCGGACACCGCTCTGCGAGTGTCCCTGAATGAGCTGACCGGGGTAGCGCCGGTGGCAGAGGAGTCGGACTTTGTCGCTTCTGACCTGCTGGTTGCTCACGACGGCCGCAGCTTTGTCGCAGGGTATCGGCGCAGTGATGGCGCTCCGATGGTGCGGATCTTTGACCGGCTGGGACAGCCTTCCCTGGGCGAAACCGTTTTCCCGAACGCGGCAGTTGCAGCCGAAGCGCCCCCGCTGCTGAGCTATCAGGAAGAGCGGGTGGGGGAGGACTCCCTGCGTTCACTGCTGGTGACCTGGGGCACCCGCGATGCCCTGGCGGGACAAACCAATGCTGGTGGCATCGACCTGGTGACCGTGCTGTTCCGTTTCGACACGGCGGCGCAGCCACCGGCGTATGTGGAGACGTGGCGTATTCAGAGTGGCAGTGGCGGCGACGATATTCCCCGCTGGGTAGGGCTGACCGAAGAGAACACCGTGATGATTACCGGTGAGACCACCGGAGCCTGGCCGGAGCAGAGTGCGGCGGGTGGCGTTGACAGCTTTGCCCAGCGGATCGACAGCAACCTGGAAGGCGACACGCTGGTTCCTGAGGTGGCGTGGACCGAGCAGGGCGGTTCCGGTCTGGATGACCAGGTGGTGGGTGGCAGCCTGTTCCAGAACGGTGTGCTACTGGCGGGCAGCTCCGCTGGCGCCGTGGCCGGTGAATCTCAGCTGGGCGGTCAGGACCTGTATTTCTACGACGTACTCGACGCCAGTCAACCGCTGGATGTGACTCAGGTGGGCACCGATGCGGATGACAACGGCACGGCCATGGTGCTGGACGACAACCTGCTGTGGCTATTAGGCAATTCCCGCGGACTGTATGCAGCGGAGGAGGCCGGTGATGATGACGGCAATGGTAACGGCGAGTTGACCCTGATGCGCACGGCAACCAACAGCCAGGCCGGCTTCCTGTTGCGCTACTCGCCCTCCGGGTTGCTCAACGGCGCGATTGCCCTCAACGATGCCGACGATGTTGCAACGGAGGCGTTCCGGGTTGCGGCGCTGCTGGATGGCGACGTCATTGTTGCCGGCAGTAGCGACGGCGTTTTTGCCGAAGATGCCAGCAATCCTCAGGGACAGCCTCAGCCAGTGCTGGCCCGCATTACCCTTTCCCGTACCCAGGATGACGATAGCGGTGACGGGGATGATGGTGACGACGGAGATGACGGCGACGGGGATGACGGAAACGGCGATGGCGATGGCGATGGTGGTCAGAACGAAGAGATCGGTGAGGTGGTCTGGCGCAGTCAGGCAGTCATCGATAATGCCACCGTTGTGCGTCTGGGCGAGTACCGCAACGAGGAAATTACTGCGCTGGTGGAAAGCGGCAACCCAGGCAATCGCCGCTGGCATCTGGTGTTGTTCAGCGGCGACGGTCGGCAGCTCAACGCGGGGCCCTGAGCCACCAAACCGTCACCAGTACGCCTAGTTCTTCGGGTTGTCAGTGCTCAGTAAGTCAACGAATTAACCAGACGGGACACTAGACGCTGCCCTCGTGGCGGCTGGCCTCGGCATAGAGACGAAGGAAATCCGTGCCGGTGACGATGCCGATAGCCGTGCCATCGCGATCAATCAGCAGGGCGGCATCCAGATGGTGCGCCAGCATCAGGCGGGCGAGCTGATGGGCATCCGTTTCCGGTGTGGCGGTGAGGAAGGCCGGCAGTTCAATATGGCTGAAGCTCTCTGCCAGCCCCTGATCCGGATGGTCGTGGCCCCAGTTCAGAATCCACTGGCGATCCACCAGCCCGGCAACACTCTGGTCCGCGGTGACGGCCAGGTGATCAATGTCGTGACGGTTCATGGCGGCCAGCCCTTCTTCCAGGCTGGCTGAGGCCGGCAGGGAGATCAGTGAGGTGGACGCCAGACGCGACGCCGGCAGGTAGCTGCCCTCGGTATCGGTATCCTGACCGGTCACCTGGCCGTACTCTTCCAGAGCCCGTCGGCGGGTGGACCATTGTGCATTGATGACTTCGGCATCGGTCGCATCGCTGCGCCGGGGATTGATGGCGTGTTCCGGTTCCAGTTCGGTGACGTTGCCCACCGGCCGGTTTCGGAAAACTTCTGGCAGCCGGGTTCCCACCGGGCGGCCCGGTTCACTGACGTGTATCGACATGGCAATGACTCCCGCGATTAACCTCCACTCCGGGAGACGGACGTCCTTACTGACTCTAACGGCCAGTTTACACGGAAGTTGAGGGTGGGGAAGCCCCGGGCCAGCCCGTGGTGCCCGGGGCGGCTAAGGGCTGTCAGTGGTCAGCAGGAGTCACACAGCGTTCGGGCCGAACACGGAACTGTAATGGTGCGGGCAGAGCCTGCGGCTGGTTGCTAAGGCAATCCGCCAGATACTCCGCCAGCAACGGTGCGTAGGCAAGGCCCTTGCTGCCGAGGCCGGTCAGCAGATACAGCCCGCCGGCGGTGTCATCGGTTGCCGCCTGGCCGGTTACCACCTTGCCTGCGACGGGCTGGTAATCATGAGTGGTGCAGCGGAATCCTACTCGCCCGGACAATGCGTCAAAGCGGTCGACCGGTTGATTGAGGACACCGGGCAGCATGGTTTCCAGGGCCTCCAGGTTCTCCTGTTGGCTGCTGGCCGACAGCGACGGGGTGTCGTCGTGCAGATCAAAGGTCGCACCGGTCAGGCTCTGTCCCTGGCAGGCCGGATTGAGATAGCGACTGCCGCAGATCACCGTATTGGGGGCGTTGAGCGTGTTTTCCTCCAGCAGCGTGACCTGACCGCGAATGGTCTTGAAGCGGGAGCGCAGGCCCTCCGGGAGTAACTGGCCGCTGAGATGGCCGCCACACAGCACCAGCGCCTGGGTCTGGTGTTGCCAGCCCTCGGCGGTGACCAGGCTCCACTGGTCGGCCTGGCGCTCTATGCGTTTGACCGCAACGTCAAAGCGACACTGGATCGCCGGATGCTCAAGGGCCTGGCGACATACCTCCGCCGGGTACAGCCAGCCGCTTGCCGGAAACCACAGTCCCGGGGATTGCAGTGGAATGCCGGCCAACTGGCTGGCCTCCGCGGCGCTCACCGGGCGGGTGAGGCTTTCGGGGTAGTGGTTACGCTGCAGAAACTTGGCCTGACGCTCTTGCTCGCGCTCATTGTCGGCCAGTTGCAACACGCCACAGGGGTGCCAGCCCTGGTCCTTGTAGGGTCGATAACAGCGCTGGGCGAACTGCAGTGCGCTGAGCGCCAGCCGGGTCTGATCGTTGTGCTCCACGCCCAGTTTGACGTAAAGCGCACCCTGACGATTACCTGAAGCGGCCGATGCCGGTCCGTTGCCGGCGTCGACCACCGTGACGTTGATGCCGCGTTCAGCGAGGTTTCTGGCCAGCAGGCAGCCAGCAATGCCCGCACCAATAATGGTGACCGCCGCCGGGTGACTGTCAGGCGCCGTCGATTTGGCTGAGTCAGGCTGGAAGTGGCCGGCGAGCATGTCGCGTTTGCGACCGAAACCCGGCACCTTCTTCATGGCAAAACCGGCCGCAATCAACGCCCGCCGAACCCGGCCCACTGCGGTAAAGGTGGCCACAGTGGTGCCGGGCCGGCTGTGACGACGTACGGCTTCCACTACGTCATCGACCCAGAGATCGGGGTTCAGAGCGGGGGCAAAACCGTCGAGGAACCAGGCATCGGCCTGGAAGTTCAGCTGTTGCCAGCCGTCCAGGGCATCACCAAAGAACAGCGTCAGCCGCACCTGGCCGCCGTCCAGCACCAGACGGTGACAACCCTGGACCAGGGCCGGGTAGTGGGCCTGGAGAGTGCTGGCCAGGTCTGCCAGTTCCGGCCACAACTGGTGCGCTTTCACCAGATCGCTGGCGGTCAGCGGAAAGCGTTCGACCGAGACAAAGTGCAGCACCGCCCCCCTGGGGGGATTGCTGGCGCGCCATTGCTGCCAGGTGGCCAGGAAGTTCAGCCCGGTACCGAATCCGGACTCTGCCACCACGAAGGCCTGGCCAGGCTCGACATTGGCGAACCGCTCGGCCAGTCGGTTGTGTTGCAGGAAGACGTAGCGGGTTTCTTCGAGGCCGTCGTCACGACTGAAATAGACGTCGCCAAACTGTTGCGATTCGGGGACGCCGTCACGCCAGACCAGATCCGCCGGCTCAATGGCCGGCGGCAACAGGGAAGGATTGTTCATTGCTGGTCGGCGTCGACCCGGCTGATGCGCTCAATGGTGACCGCCTGCATCGGTACATCCGACATGCCGTTGCGACGGCCGGTCTGCTTGGCGGCGATGGCATCAACAACGCCCATGCCCTCGGTTACACGGCCAAACACGGTGTAGCCGGCACCACGGACACCAGCATTGAGGAAGGGGTTGTCCACCACGTTGATGAAGAACTGGGACGTGGCGGAATCGGGATCGTTGGTGCGCGCCATGGCGATGGTGCCCCGCAGGTTCTTGAGCGTGGCGACCGCTTCGTTGCGCACCGGATCGCGAGTCTGTTTGCGGTTCATGGAGGCGTCAAAGCCGCCGCCCTGGATCATGAAGCCGGGAATCACCCGATGGAAGATGGTGCCTTCGTAGAAGCCACTGTCGACATAGGCGAGGAAGTTCTCCACGGTTTCCGGCGCCACGTCAGGGCGCAGCGTCAGCTGCATGGCACCTTCGGATGTCTGGATGCTTACTTTGGGCAAGGTGTCCGCACTCGCAAGCGACGGCGCGGTTGCGGCCAAAAACAGGCAAACGGTGGAAAATGTCAGGGATTTGAGGGCATTTGTCCGTGATTTTACCAGATTTTGCCTTTTCACTGTCGTCACCATACCAGACCTCGTGGTTAACTCGGGTTGTGTAAAACAAGAAAGAGCCTATAAGAGGCCGAAGTCTATCAGAAATACGCTGAATCCGTGCCATTTGGAGGCCCCGGGGCCATCCTTCAGCTACGCTTACAGAACCAGTCACAGCAATGTCGGCCAGCCGGGTAAGTAACCGCTGAGCAACGATTAACTTCCGGTAACACAACGGAGTGAATCGTTTCTGTACTCACAGTTGCCATTGCGAACATCATTGTCTCAACAACCGGGCCGGGCTGTACGGTACGCGTCAGTTACTCAGTGGAGGATCTTGTGAACATCAGTCACGGTCATGAGGAAAAATCACGACTCGGACGATTGTTGGTTGGCCGGGGATACCTGACCGAAGCCCAGCTGGAATCGGGCCTCAAAGTCCAACGCGAGACCGGTCAGCGCCTGGGTGAAGTCTTTGTCCAGTCTGGCTGGATCACCGAGAAGGAGCTGCACCGGGTTCTCAAGCATCAGTCCCGTTATCGCAATGCTGCGGCGATTGTCACCATGGTGGTGCTGCCGTTTCAGCCGCTGGTCAGCTTTGCCTCCAATAACGGTTCCAGCCAGTACAGCAACCAGGAAGCCGGGGAGTTCTACGATCAGTCGGGGTTTGAACCGCTGACTGATGTTGAAATGTCAGAGTCGGTTGGCCGCGCCGCGGACGATTTCATGCAACGTCTTGAGACCTTGCGTGATCGCACCGTCACCGCCCAGGAAACCGGTGGCGACTCGCTCGGCGATGCGCCTGAAGATGCCCTTGACGGGTTGAAGATGGTGGCCGGCGCCTTTGTGCCAATTACCCATTTCCTGGATTCCGATATGTCGATTTCCGGTGTGCACTATCGTGAGGGCGAGTCGCGCTTCCATCTGGGCAGCGACGGCTCGTTACAGTTGGCTTTGCCGGAGCGTATCGAGCAGATTCGCATGGACAATATTCGCGTTGCCGGCGGCACAGGGCCTTCGATGGGCAATATCATCATCAGTGACATCCGCTTCAGCGCCAATTCAAGTATTACCATCACGCCACGCTAACCGGTTGAATGGGCATAAAAAAGCCTCCTGATCCAGGAGGCTTTTTTGGTTGCCTGAGGTGGACTGAACGGCTCGCTCAGGCGCTGGCCAGAATGGTGCGATGGTTCATCGAGGTCTGTTCACCGGTGGCGCCATACAGCTTCTGCTGGCCGCTGGTGCCACGGAAGATATCGCTGAGACGCGCCAGTCGCTTCTGCACATGGGTGACCACCCGATGATTGACGCTGTTCAGTTCGTGGCAGGCCGTCATGGCATTCTCGGCGGCTTGCCAGGGCTTGATCAGGTCTTCCACGCCACTGCTCTGGATAAAGCGGGAAGGGCTGCCGCTGTTGGGGCGGTAACCCATTTCCACCAGTACGTGAATTTTGCGTTTGGCCCGTTCCCGGATCTGTCCCAGCAGGTCATTCTTTTGCTGGGTCAGGGGTTCGAGGGCGGCAATGTCCGATTCCGCCAGCTTTTCTTTCTCGGTTTTGAGGAGATCCGCCAGTTCGTTCAGCTGGCGGATATCATCGTTCAGAAGGTTCTTCAGCGTGTTGACTGCGGCCATGATTCATCATCCGAAAATGCTTTTATCCATATCAAGCATTTTCTGGGCCAGCTTTTGAGCATCGACTTTGTAGGAGCCGTCCGCCAGGGCGTTACGGATCTGTTCGATGCGTTCGTCGTCCACCTCGGGATAGTCACTGAGGCGCTGTTCTACCTGCTTCAGGTCTTTTGCCTGACTGCTGAGTTTCACACTCTCGCCGCGCGCATTCTGGGTCTGTTGCGCCTGCTCGGTGGGAGTTGCCGGCTGCTTGGGGGCGGAACCGGTCTTGTCGGCCGTGGTTTTCTGGGTGTTGACCTGGCCGGGGCCAATTCCATTGAAGTCAACTGACATGGCGTTACCTGCTTAACGGTGTCTGGCCACAGTGCGTGGCCCTGCTGAATTTACCTGTTACTCGTCTATCGGCAGGGTGGAATGAATCTTTAGCGAACTTTTTCATGTTTTGATCTCACGCAATGTTCGCAGGTTCCACGTGCCAATGCGACTGCCAGCCTGTACTCCTTATCGCTCTCAGTCTGGGCAACAGGGTGCCGCTTCTTATTTGCCGGGCGGCGATTGTTTGCCGCTTCGGCTGGTCGTCGCTACATCGGAATTTCCACCCGACCCGGGGCGACAACCCGTCCCCGAATTCGGCGGGAGGAAGACAGATTTTCCACCATGACCTGCTCGCCCGGGCGTCCATTGGCCAGAGCCTTGCCGCGGGAATTGACCGTGAAGTTGCCGGAGCGGGCGGTGATAATAACATGGTCGCCCCGCTGCACCGCGTCCGGCTCAACCACCAGATTGGGGGTCAGCACGGTGCCACGGTTGATCGAGCGGGTCATTTCTTTGCCGAGAAGATCCTCGAGCTGGGTGATCGGGCGTCGCCGACTGGCGTTCATCACGCCGCTGACGCGCTCGATCATCGATTCGGTCAAACGCTCGCCACGGCCGATGGGCTGGGTGGCGCTGTACAGTTCACCTTCAATGGTCACCGACACCGGCAGGAACATGCGCCAGGGGCGCTGACCCTCACACTGCATCTGCAGGGTGGGCTGATTGCTCTCCCAGGGGTCGCCGGTAAAGCTGGCGGCCAGCGGCTCGGCACAGGGCGCCAGCGCCAGGCGCGGGTCGAGCCGGCCAACCTCTGAGCGGACCTCATAGCCCGATGCCGACAGCTCTTCGGCGAACTCGCCCAGAAAGCGGTTGGCGGCCTGACGGATCTGCTCGGCGGTGGTCGCCGCCACCGTTGGGGTGGCAGCCAGAACCAGGGTCAGCAAAATGATGGTGCGCATATGCATCAGATTGTCCTATGCTCTAAGTATCGTGCGCGATTACCGGTTTTACGGATGAAACTGCTCAGCTTTTTCGGCCCTTGGCCGTTATTTCCAGAGACCAGGTCAAATTCCTGGCGGTATGATGGCGTTAACAGTAATCAGGCAATATCCGTGCCGGTTGATTGGTAAGCAGACGCGGGAGATCTAGGTAATGGCAGGTGTATTGGATAGTGTGAATCAACGAACCCAGCTGGTTGGACAGAACAGGCTGGAGTTGCTGCTGTTCCGTCTGCGGGGTCGGCAGGTCTATGGCATTAACGTCTTCAAGGTAAAAGAGGTGCTGCAGTGTCCCCGGATGACGGCGATCCCCAACAGTCGCAGTGTGGTTCGGGGGGTGGCGCATATCCGCGGTGAAACCATCCCGATCATCGACCTGGGCATGTCCATCGGGCTGCCCGGCGTACCGGAAGAAAATCTGCCCACCAGTTTCGTGATCATCACCGAGTACAATCGCAAGACCCAGGGCTTCCTGGTGGCCGGCGTGGATCGGATCATCAACATGAACTGGGAGGATATCCTGCCACCGCCAAAAGGGGCAGGGCGCGAGGTTTACCTCACAGCAGTAACAAAACTCGACGATAAGCTTATTGAAATCATCGATGTAGAAAAGATACTTTCAGAGGTTTCTCCAATGGAAGAAGATGTCACCGAGGACGTCCTGAGTCGGAACGAGCGGGACCGCGGTGGCCTGCGCCCGGTGCTGGTGGTGGATGACTCCTCCGTCGCCCGGCGTCAGATCGAACGATGCGTGACGGCGGTAGGTCTGGAAGTCATCACCAAGAACGATGGCAAGAAAGCGCTGGAATTCCTCAAGGAGATCACCGCGGACGGCTCCAACGTCACCGATCACCTGGCGATGATGATATCTGACGTTGAAATGCCCGAGATGGACGGCTACACCTTGGTGACCAACTGCAAAGCCGATCCGTCACTGAGCGGCCTGTACATCATGCTCCATACGTCCCTAAGCGGCGTGTTCAATCGCGCCATGGTAGAGAAGGTGGGTGCTGATGACTTCATGGCGAAGTTCAGCCCCGACGAGCTTGCTGAGCGGGTCATGCACATCATCGATAACCTTTGATGACCGTGAATTTACCGAACCAACTGCAAAGAGAACCAATGAAAGCAGACATCACGCCACAGGAATATGAGGCCTTCAAGAAGTTCCTGCAGGACGCGTGCGGCATCCTTCTGGGCGACAACAAGCAATACCTGGTGAAGAGCCGGCTGCGTCGCATCCTGGAGGAACATGAGGTCTCTGGTATTACTGATCTGCTTAATCGCATGCAGAGGCCGGGGCGCAGCTCGCTGAGGGAAACCGTCATCGATGCGATGACCACCAACGAAACCCTCTGGTTCCGCGACAACCACCCATTCCGCATTCTCAATGAGAAGCTGCTGCCGGAGTTTGCCGAACGCAAAGCGGCGGGGTCGTTGCGGATCTGGTCGGCGGCCTGTTCCACCGGCCAGGAGCCTTATTCCATTGCCATGGTGGTGGATGAGTACCGGCGCATGCGGCCAGGCAAGTTGCGGGATGTTCGCATTACGGCAACGGATATCTCCAAGAGTGTGCTGGACGTGGCCCGGCGGGGGGAGTACGAGATGCTGGCGATTGGTCGCGGGCTGTCCCCTGAGCGGCAGAAAGCGTTTTTTGCAGCCTCGCCCAACGGTGGCTGGCAGATCAAACCGCAGATCAAGAGCATGGTGGAGTTCAAGGAGCTCAACCTGCTGGAGCGCTACATGTTTGGCAAGTTTGATGTGGTGTTCTGTCGCAACGTTCTGATCTACTTCTCGGCGGAGCTCAAGCGGGACATTCTGACCCGTATCCACGCCACCCTGAACCCTGGCGGTTACCTGATTCTGGGGTCGTCGGAGTCCCTCAACGGGTTGCCGGACCTGTACGAAATGGTGCAGTGCCAGCCCGGTATCATCTACCGCAAGAAATAGTGCCTGCCAGTGGCGCCGGGCGAGTGTCTGCGGACAGGGCGCCCGGCCGCCTGTTACCCTCTTGCCTCACCTGTACTGAGGAGTGTATCCATGATTATGGATTTTGAGGGCATGCCTTCCCGCCAGATCTATCACGCCATCACGCAGACGCTCATTCCCCGCCCGGTGGCCTGGGTGCTCAGCGAAAACCCGGATGGCGACTATAACCTGGCGCCATTTTCGTTCTTCACGGCCATTACCAGCAATCCGCCACTGCTGATGCTGTCTGTGGGACGCAAGCCCGAAGGGGAGTTCAAGGATACCCGCACCAACATCGAGGCCCGCAAACAGTTCACCGTGCACATTGCCCATCGGGAGCTGGCGCAGGCAATGACGGAAACCTCGCGCGGGCTGCCCCACGGAGAGTCGGAGCTGGACCGAATTGGTCTGGAGCTGGTGGACTTCGACGGCTTTGCGGTACCCCGGCTGGCAGATTGCCGCATTGCCATGGCCTGCGAACTCTATGACATTCAGGAAATTGGCGCCGCGCCGCAGACGCTGGTGTTCGGGCGCATTCGCCAGCTGTACGTTGATGATACCGCCGCCAAGCTCGCCGAAGACGGCCGCTTTACCGTGGATGCCGCCACGGTGGACCCCATTGGCCGGCTGGGCGGCAGCGAGTACGTCACCTTTGGTGAGGTGTTGACTATTCCGCGGCCGGAATAGCGTTCAGGCGCCCACCGTCACCCGGAGGATAAAGATGCCGGCGGTGACGGTGATGCTGGCCAGCAGTGTGGTGAGGGCAACAATGTTGGCGGCCAGTCGGTCGTTGCCGCCAAGTGCCTTGACCATGACAAAGCTGGCGGCGGCGGTCGGGCTGGCAAAGAACAGGAACATCAGCCCCAGTTCCTGACCTTCAAACCCGGCCAGCCAGGCGCCGGTGGTTGCCAGCGCGGGCAGCACCGCCATTTTCATGACGCTGGCGCTGAAGGCAACCCGGCTGTCACTGCGGATGGCGTGAAGGGAGAGCGTGCCGCCAATGCACAGCAGGGCCAGTGGCATGGTCAGCGACGCGAAATACTGGCCACTGATTTCAATCCAGTTCGGCAGGGTAACGCCGGACCAGGCCACCGGAATGGCTGCCAGCACCGCCAGAATCAGCGGGTTGCGCAGGATATCGTGGAGGATGCTGCGCCAGTTCGCCTGTTTGCCTGGCTGATAGGTGGTCAGCACCACCACCGACAGGGCGTTGTAGGAAATGATCACCGCCCCAAGCAGGATGCCACCGGCCGACAGCCCGTAATCGCCGTAGAGATTGGCTGCCAGTGCCAGGCCGACGATGCCGCAGTTGCCGCGGAAGGCGCCCTGAACGTAGACCCCCCGATCCTCCCGGGCGACACGCCAGCGGGCCCACTGCCAGGCAAGCAGGAACGACCCCAGCGTTGCCACCAGGTAATAGCCCAGCAGAGCCGGGTTGAATGCGCTTTCGAGGTCCGCCTGCACAATGCTGAGGAACACCAGGGTGGGCAGGGTTGCCTTGAACACCAGGGCAGAGGCGGTGTTGATAAAGGCGGCGTCGATCCAGCCGGCCCGGCGTAGTCCCAGACCCATGAATACCATGGCAAAGACGGGCAGGGTGGTTTCCAGAGTATGGAAGAACAGGCTGGTCAGGTTCATAGTGCGGCGGTGGTGAGATATTGGGTGGTAATTGTCGCCAATTTCCGCAGAGTTAGAAAGAAAACCAAGGTCTAAGAGTATGTCTGTGTCAAATCGTTCGGCTGCACGCGCTCACCCGCAACGCGAATCCGGCTGGCTGGTGGGGGTGGATCTGGGTGGGACCAAGACCGAAGTCATCCTGATGGATCAGCACAGTCAGACCTGGTTTCGCCATCGTCGCCCGACACCTGCCGGTGATTACGGCGCTACCCTGTCGTTGATTGCCGAACTGGTGGCGGACGCCGAGCGGCAGGCGGGGGTTTCCGGTTTGCCGGTGGGGGTCGGTATTCCCGGTTCGGTGTCCCGCCTGACGGGGCTGGTGAAGAACGGCAACTCCACCTGGCTCAACGGCCAGCCTCTGGCGGACGACCTGCGGGCTCTGCTCAAGAGACCTGTCGCGGTTACCAACGACGCCAACTGCCTGGCGCTGTCTGAGGCCACCGACGGTGCCGGGCGGGGTTTTGCGGTGGTGTTTGCGGCTATTCTGGGCACCGGTTGTGGTGCCGGTGTCAGTGTGGATGGCCGGGTGCTGACCGGCCCCAACGGCGTGGCGGGGGAGTGGGGGCATAACCCGCTGCCATGGACGCCGGAGAGCACCCTCCGGGAGCGCCCCTGTTTCTGTGGCCGCTTCGGTTGCACCGAAACCTTCCTCTCTGGCCCCGGGCTGGCGGCAAGCCATCGCCTGGTCCACGGCGAAGTTTGTGACAGTCGCGCCATCGTTTCCGCCGCGACAGATGGCGATGCCCGCGCTCAGGCGACCATGGCAACCTACGTGGATCATCTGGCCCGGGGGCTGGCGGGCGTCATCAACCTGTTGGACCCCGATGTGATTGTGCTGGGAGGTGGGCTCTCCAACATCTCCGGTGTGGTCCGTGCTGTGCCGGGGCAACTGGCGCAGTATGTTTTTGGCGGAGAGTGTGAGACTCCAGTTGTGGTGGCGACGCACGGGGATTCGTCTGGTGTCCGTGGTGCCGCCTGGTTGGGGGCGACATCATAGATGTCTCAGATAGACATTGTGTAATCATTATGTCCATAATGAGACAAATGCCTCGTGAGGTGAACCATGCATTCCGCTGCCAATCAACAACCCCGGGACAGCCAGGCTGTCACCGGTCTGAAGGTTGTCTTCAACATCCTGGATAAATGGGGCTGCTCCACCACTCAGGTTCAGCACATCCTCGGTATCTCCCGGGCGGCCCTCTACCGCTATCGCCAGAATCCCCAAAGTGCCAGCCTTTCACGGGATCAGCTTGAGCGGCTCAGCTATGTGCTCAATATCCACGCCAGCCTGCGGACTCTGTTTGACAACCCGAAGAACGTTTACGGGTTCATGTCGTTGCCCAATGACAACCCTTATTTCAACGGTCGCACGCCGCTGGCGGTGATCGGCTCCGGCCAGTTCGCCGATCTCTACGAGACCTTCAAACGTATTGACGCCTTGCGCGGAGGGCTATGGTGACGGACTACACGACGCTGCCACGGATGGCGGACGGAGAGGCCAGCGGCTACCGCCTGGTCAACTCCAAGTTCCCGCCCATCGACCTGTTTGAAGATGTTGCCGATGCTGACGACTTTGAGGCGCTCTATCAGCTTCAGGCACTGACCAACCCCCGCCTGCGTGCCGAGGTGGGCGACCTCAACCTGGTGCGGCTGGATGAGATCCCGTTCGGTATCGATGGCTGCTCGTATGCTACGGCGCCGTTTACCCACGTCAATCCGGATGGCGGTCGATTCAACGACGGCCAGTTTGGTGTGCTCTACATCGCCGATGCGATGGAGACCGCCATCGCCGAAGTGGCCTATCACCAGCAGCGTTACTGGCAGGGCGTGCACAACCTTGCCTTTGACCGCCTGGTGTTTCGCGGCCTGGTATGTGCCTTCCAGACCACCGGCATCTGCGACGCAACCAGCCTGCCGCCGGACGACCCAATCTATGACCCTGACAGCTACCAGGCCTCCCAGGCGGCAGGCCGATCCCTCCGGCAGCAGTCCGATGTAAACGGCCTCCGATACCACGCCGTCCGACGACCGGGTGCGCATTGCTGGGGTCTGTTCACGCCCAGGTCGGTGCGGCGAATACACCAGAGCTGCCATTACGAATTTATCTGGACGGGGGAGGCGATCGGTTCCATCAACCGGATTACCTTGCCGTAGTGTGGATGTGCGAGAGAGCGGCGACCAATCGGACCGGGTAAGGCTTAATATCTCAACGGATTCTGATTGGCAATCATTCAAAGATCTATGCAGAGTTTCTGGCGATAGTGTCTGATTTTTTTGGGGGGAGGCTGCCAATGAAGTTGATTCTGGGTTGGCTTGGTATCTGTTTCGCTGTTTTGGGAGTCCTGTCTATTGGCCTTCAGGATCAGATACCGCCGGAAGACAATCTGCTCGACGTGCCTGAATCCATCCTGCTGACGATTGTGGGCGTGTTTTTTATGTATGTCGGTCGGGAATACCTGCCGGCTGGGATTGGCTATTTGTTTGGGGGCGATGACGGTGATGATGGGTGATCGGACTCTCGCCGGGCTCTTATCGCATTGTAACGACTGACTGGTCTCAGGGATGATGGGTAGATGCAGCAAGGAGCAGGGAAGCAGTGATTATCATATTAAGGGTCATGGGAGTGCTTGGGGTGCTGTTGTTCGGCGCCCTGTTTACGGTCACCTTTCTGTCGCCAGCGACGGTCGAAGAGGCCGCCCTCGAGTTCGTAAAAGATCGTGTTGAAGTCGAGGTTCGCGAGAAGCTCCAGTCGGTAGCCGAATCCACGCTAACGGGGCGGGCGTTGAGAATCGCTGGAGATCTTGGGGTTGAGAGCGCGCCGCTCACAGAGGCATTGGCGAATGATCTGCCCGAGAAGATTGCCGGCGTTATTGACGAAATGTGTCGCTCTGGCTGCGAGAAGCAGAAAGTGTTTGCCCAAACGGCGGCGCTTGAGTTGCTGGATCGTATCCAGGCTGTCCGCCTTACCGAAGATACGGTTGGCGATCTCGTAAAGCGTAAGTACAGGGAGATCGTTAGCGGCCTGAAGGCCGACTTGAGGGTATTTCTGGGTTCAAATCTTGCCTTGTTCGCGATTTTGCTTGGGGTTTCTGTTCTCAAGCGGCAGGCGGCGGCACATCTGTGCATACCGGGCCTTCTTTTGCTTGTGGCCACTCTGATTTCATCGGCTATCTATGTTTTCGGTCAGGATTGGTTTTTTACCATCTTGTACAACGATTATATGGGTTTGGGGTATCTGGTCTATGTGTTGGTGATCTTTGCCTTCCTGATTGATATAGCAATGAACAAAGCCAGGATTACGGCCGAGATAATCAATAGTGTGCTTGAGTGGTTGGGATCTGCCATCTCCGTGAGCCCGTGTTGAGTTTCTCCGGATTCAATAGGGACAGTCGATGGGGCGGGTTGTCGGGAAGGTCAGGGATTCGAGGTGGGGATGCACCTATATCGCGAGCGATTAGCCTATGTGGGCTGGGAAGATGGCCGTATCACTATTGAGTTGGTCCGCCTGACCCGTAATGGTCTTTCCTATCATTTTCACGGGAAGCGATGGCGTCGCGATGTGAGGCCTTTGGCCGGTGACGTTTGTTGCTCTGAATGTGGCGGGGTGCTGAAGATCTCGATCTTGAGCCGGCAAAGAGTTCCGGGCTGGGTTCGTGAAAGGAGTGTGGTAGTGTCTGCTGCGGCTCATGAGAAGTTCGTGTGGTGGAGTAAGCAAAGTCAGGATGACGACAGGTATTAGCAATGAAAATTTCCCACTTTTTTGCGGTTCTGGTTCGGCTTTTTGCAATTGGGCTTGCAATCTATGCGGTAAGGCAGCTTTTGCTGCTGTTTGAGGTGATGGCAACCGGGGCGATTAGTGGGTATGACGTATCCGCTGTGTTTGCGGGCATGCTGGTGCTTTGCCCGCTGCTGGTCTCGGTTCTGCTTTGGTATTTCCCGCTGGCGGTGACTGCATTTGTGATACGCGAGGATATGGATCAGTCGCTGAAGCCATTGGATGTTCAGGGCTCTCTGGTTGTTCTGGTGCTGGCAATTGGTCTGTACCTGCTGTATTTCGCGATTGCAGATGCGGTGTACTGGCTTACGTATTGGCAGATGGCTGCCGGAGAGTCTTATTCAGGCGCTCGGCTTCACTTTGATGCTGACAGCAAGGCGGCGATGGTTTCGACGGGGGTTGAGCTGTTGATGGCGTTTGGTCTGCTTTCTCGCGCCAGGTCGATATCTCGCGCGATGTTGCGGCTGGCGCGGTAGTGCCATGATCGGGCCAGTGCCATTGGGAGTAGGCTGAGGGTTGGTGGTTCAGGGATGTGCAGCTGGGCAGCTATGTTCGGACTTGGTTGTCATCCGGAATTTCAGGCATAAAAAAAGCCCAGCGGTTTAGCTGGGCTTTTTAATTGGCGGAGAGGGAGGGATTCGAACCCTCGATACGCTATTAACGTATACACACTTTCCAGGCGTGCGCCTTCAGCCACTCGGCCACCTCTCCAATAAACTGTTTCAAATCAGCGATGTCCTCGCTCATTTGAGGGCGCAAACTTTAATGGTTTTATCCGGATTTGGCAACACCGAATTCTGAAATTGATGAAAAAAATTTGCAGGTTACCGGCGGACGTCGAAAGTGCCGAACTCACCGGTGGCTTCCGAGCGTGCCACCTCGGTTCGATCCACCCGGGCTGCCGGTGGTCCCTGCTCGCACCAGCGGTGGAGTTGCTCCAGTGCTTCCCTGTCGCCCTCGGCAACCACTTCCACCGAGCCGTCAGGCAGGTTTCGGGCGTAGCCGGTGAGCCCAAGCTCGCCGGCGGTTTCAACCGTGCTGGCGCGATAGTACACGCCCTGGACCCGGCCGTGGATGAGAAGTGTCCAGCGTTCGTTGTTCATGGTGATTCTCCCTGTTAGAGCTAATCAGAGGCTCCTTAGGTGTGGGGCAGAGGGTTCTAGTCTAGAGAAGGTACCTAGAACTGCTGTACCAGCATATAACAGACCGTACCTGCCGCAATTGAGAGCAGGGCGTGTCGCTTCCACAGATGCAGCACAACCACCACCAATGCCGGCCCAATGGCATCCAGTCCGAAGGTTGGGGCTGACCAGTGGGCGGACCGGTGCAGGAAGATGATCACCAGCAGAGTCATCACCGCTGCGGGGAGAAACTGGCCCAGATGCTGAAGCAGCGGGTGTTCGCTGTGCCGTGACAGAAACACGAATGGCGTAACCCGGGTCAGAAAGGTGGCCAGGGCGGTAACGGCGATAAAGGCGGCCAGGTACATCGGTTCAGTCATGGTTGGCCTCCCGGGTCAACGTGGTATTCCGCTGCAGGTTGTATTGCAGCAACAGGGCGGCGGTCACCATCACGATGGCGCCAATCAACTGCTGTGCCGGCGGCAGCAGCGCCAGGGCGAGACCGGCCGCCGCCGCCCCCATCCACAGGGGCTTCTGGCTGCCCAGGGCCTTGAACTGTTCAATGGCGAGCACGATAAACAGCGCAACCAGCGCAAACTCGATGCCGGTGCTGTCGAACTCCACCGAACGGCCGAGCAGCGCGCCAATGGCGCAGCCAAGGACCCAGTAAATCTGGTTGGCAAAGGTGATGGCGACGTCAGTACGGTGCTCTTCCTGAGGCGAGCCTCCGCGCGGTCGGGTGGTCAGCAGGGAATAGGTTTCATCGGTGAGCCCGAAGATCAGATAGAGCTTCTTGAGGCCGGCACCACGGAACTGCCGCAGCAGCGACAGGCCATAGAAGACATGGCGGGCATTGAGCACGAGCATGGCGACAAACACTTCCAGCAACCCGGCGTGGGCTGCCAGCAGGCTGACGGCCAGAATTTGCCCCGCACCGGCATAGATCACCACCCCCATCAGCGGCGCCAGCCACCAGGCGTAATCGAGTTGGGTGGCGAACAGAACGCCAAAAGCAGTGCCCAGCGGCACATAGCCGAAGAGGATCGGCAGGGTCAGACGAAAGATGTTGGGGATCATGGAGGGCTCTTAAAACCGAATGATATTAGATTATTCCAGTTGAGCTGCCAAGGGCGGCGGTCACGTTGTCAGAAACCGGGCGCTGGTTCTGCAATTATACCGTCATAAAAAAGTCATACCCTGCGTTTACATGTCGTTTTCCTGGGGTTATCCCATGCTCAGAACCGTCCGCAGCCGCATCCTGTTCTTTTCCAGTCTGTCGATCTTGGCGCTGGCCGCTTTGGCGGCGCTGGCATGGACAATCATGACGACCGCGGAGCAGGCCACCCATAAGCTGGTGCAGGAGAGCCTGACGGATTCCTGGGCGCTCAGTGATCTGGAAGCGGAACACCGCCACCTGCAGGACCTGGCCTACCGGATCAAGGCCCAGTTGCTGCTGTGGGATGAGATTGACACCGAGTTTGGGCGCATCCAGGCCGAGGTTCCCCGGCATTGGCAGCGGGTGCAGCGCTCGGCTTCGCTGGCGGAATGGGCTGACGAACACCGAGGCGCTTACCAGAAAGTGGAGGCGTTGCTGGCAGCGTTGCAGGAGGGGATCGAGGAGCGCAGCTACTACCAGGCCGGCAAGGTGGTGGACTTCCAGCTGTTCCCGTCGCTTGACCCAATGCTTAAAGCCATTGCCGAGCGGCGAGCGGCCAGTCGCGCCGATGTTGAGCAGGAATCTTCGGACCTGCTGGCGTTCCTGGTGCAACAACAGCGCATTCTGGTGGTGGGTTCCGTGGCCTTTCTGATTGCCATAGTGGCGATGACATTGTGGTTGCGGGCGCTGGTGATCGTCCGGCTGCAGCGGATGGAAAGGGACTTGCGGGCCATGGAGGCCAGTTCCGACCTTACCTGCCTGCCGGTGGTTTCAGGCCGCGACGAGGTGGCGGGCGTTGGATCAGCCCTGTCCGGGCTGGTCGGCCGGTTTGAACAGTTTATTCACGATATCCGCCACACCGCCCTCAGCGTCAGTGACCGATCCGAGACCCTGGAGGCACAGGCTGAAGAGGTTCAGGCCTCGACCGGCCGCACCCGTCAGCAAATCAGCGATGTGAACCAGTCGATGGCTGCCATTGCCGATCAGGCTTCGGCCATCGAACAGGCCACCCAGGCTTCCGACGCCACCGTCAGGACCGCGGTGGAGAGCAACCGGGAAGTGCAGGACGGGTTGCGCCAGAGTGAGGAGGCCGCCGAACATGCGATGACGGTGATCGACCGGGTCGCTACCTCCATCTCAGTGTTGAACGACTCCTCCGGTAAGATCGAGCAGGTGATTGGTGTTATTGCCGACATTGCCGAGCAAACCAACCTGCTGGCCCTGAATGCCGCCATTGAGGCTGCGCGGGCAGGAGAGAGCGGACGCGGCTTTGCGGTGGTGGCCGACGAAGTGCGCAACCTGTCCCGCCGTACCGGTCAGTCAACCGGTGAGATCCGCCAGTGGGTGAACGATCTGCTAAACGGTGTTCGCGAGGTGGAGTCGCTGCTGGCGGACATGCGTGATGCCGGCAGTCGCAACAGCGAGCGCCTGGATGTCCTGAAGCTGCAGCTTGGTGGGCTGAGGGCGCAGTTTGAGGAGCTGGCCAGACACAGTGAAGAGATCAACGGTGCAATCGCGTTGCAGCGTGAAGAGATCGATCGGGTGGGGCGTCGCGCCCGGGCTCTGGATGAAAGCGCCGGACTGTTGACGGACAGTGTGGCCAATACCCGACAGGTGAGTGACGGCCTCCGGGAAGCGTCCCGTTCGATGACATCATTGGCATCGAGTTTTACCACCGCTGGGTAGTATACTGGCGAACTTCACGCTCAACGCCAGGAGGTGTCATGTCAGCCCCGGACCCGCGCCAGGAACCTTTTATTGTCGACACCGACCTGCTGACCGCAGATCAGCTCGAAGGCCTGGTGGCGGAATATTGCACCCGATACCACGGCCTGAACGAGCAGGAGTCCCCCATGGGAGAGCAGAGCCGCGTGATGGCCGCGGTGAAACGTGGTGAACTGGTGGTCTGGTTCGACCCGGTCGAGAACACCGCAGGTCTCGGCCAGCCCCATCCTGCCTGACCTCGTCAGGGCTGCCTGAATCCCGGAATTGCGAGACGTTACTATCGCTCTCGTTTCTCAGGCGTTACAATCCCGTTATCTTCTGGCCCGAACTTTCCGGCGTAAAAACAGCCTTGCGAGAGGTGAGATTTGATCAGGGTACTGGTTGTCGACGACCACGAATTGGTGCGCTCCGGCATCACCCGGATGCTGGTGGACGACGCCGACATCGAAGTGATTGGCGAGGTGGCCTCCGGCGAGGACGCCATTGATGCCGTGCGACAGAATCGCCCGGACATCGTGCTGATGGACATTCGCATGCCCGGCATCGGGGGACTTGAGGCCACCCGTCGCATTCTCCGCATTGATGACTCCATCCGGGTCATTGTGGTGACCGCCTGTGCGGACGATCCCTATCCCACCCGGGTGATGCAGGCGGGTGCCACCGCTTACATTACCAAGGGGGCGGATATCCGCGAGATGGTTCGGGCGATCCGCATGGCCCACTCCGGCCAGCGTTACATCAGTCCCGAGATTGCCCAGAAAATGGCGCTCAAGAACCTGGGCGGCGATGTGGGCGAAGAGCCCGGAGAAAGCCTGTTCGATCGCCTGTCTGAGCGGGAGCTGCAGATTGCCATGATGGTGGTGGACTGCCAGAAAGTGCAGGACATCTCAGACAAGCTGTGCCTCAGCCCCAAAACCGTGAACACCTACCGCTATCGGATCTTTGAGAAGCTGGAAATCTCCAGCGACGTGGAACTGGCCCTGATGGCGGTCCGGCTCGGATTGCTCGATGCCGACAAGGTCTGACACCGCTTCTCCCCAGGGCTTCGACAGCAAGGCCTTTCTCAAACAACTGACTGAACGTCCCGGCGTCTACCGCATGTATGACCGGGAGGATCAGGTGTTGTACGTGGGCAAGGCCCGCAACCTGCGCAAGCGGGTTTCCAGCTACTTCCGCAAGACCGGTCTGGCGCCGAAAACCGAAGCGCTGGTGGCCCGGATTGAGCGTATCGAGGTCACCATCACTGGCAGCGAGACGGAAGCGCTGCTGCTGGAACAGAACCTCATCAAGTCCCTCAAGCCGCCGTACAACATTCTGCTGAGGGACGATAAGTCCTACCCCTACATCTACCTGTCGTCCCATCAGGACTACCCGTCACTGACGTTTCGGCGCGGGCGCAGCAAAAAGGGCGGAGGCACCTGGTTCGGACCGTTCCCCAGCTCTGGTGCGGTGCGTGAAAGCCTGAACATCCTGCAGAAGATCTTCAAGATCCGATCCTGCAGTGAAAGCTACTTCCGCAACCGAACCCGGCCCTGCCTGCAGTATCAGATCAACCGTTGCACCGCCCCCTGTGTGGAGTTTGTATCGCCAGAGGCGTACCTGGAAGACATTCGCCATGCCACCATGTTCCTGGAAGGTAAGAACCCGGCGATCATCCAGGATCTGATGACCGCCATGGAGCAGGCCTCCCAGGCGCTCCAGTTTGAGCAGGCAGCGGCCTATCGGGACCAGATCAACCATCTGCGCCACGTACAGGAACAGCAGTCGGTGGAGGCCGAGGGGGGCGATGCCGATGTGATCGCTCTGGCACAGGACGCCGGCATCACCTGTGTGGTGGTCATCATCGTGCGCGGGGGCAGGGTGCTTGGCACCAAGGATTACTTCCCCCGTTTCTCCCTCGAGCAGTCAGAAGGCGAGTTGCTCAGTGCCTTTCTGGGCCAGTTTTACTTCGGTGGCGACGTCAAACGGGACATACCCCGGGACGTGCTGGTGGATGCGGACGTGGATGGCCGGGAGCTGCTGGCCCAGGCTCTTAGCGAAGCCGCCGGGCGCGAAGTGCGCATCCGCGGCAACGTGCGTGGCGAGCGTCGGCGATGGCTGGAACTGGCTACCACCAATGCCCGCCAGACCCTGCTGAGCCACCTCGCCAGCAAGGAAACAGTCTACCGTCGCCTGCTGGCGTTGCGGGAGTTGCTGGAGCTGACCGAGACCCCCGCACGGATGGAATGCTTCGACATCAGCCACAGCCATGGCGAAAATACGGTCGCATCTTGCGTGGTTTTTGATGAGAATGGTCCGCTGAAATCCGATTACCGGCTGTACAACATCGAAGACATCACCGCCGGTGACGATTACGCCGCCATGCGCCAGGTACTGACCCGGCGCTACCGGCGGGTGGCTGCGGGCGAGGGCAAGCGGCCGGACCTGGTGTTTATCGATGGTGGTAAAGGCCAGCTCAATATTGCTCGGGAAGTCTTTGATGAACTTGAGATTTCCGACATTCCGCTGATCGGTGTGGCGAAAGGCGTGACCCGGCGAGCGGGAATGGAGCAGTTGATCGACGCCATGACAGGCGATGTATTCAGGGTGCCCGCCGACTCACCGGCATTGCACCTGATCCAGCACATACGGGACGAGTCGCACCGCTTTGCCATTACCGGGCACCGGGCTCGTCGCGACAAGAAACGACGGCAGTCCACCCTGGAAGGGATCGACGGAGTGGGCGCCAAGCGCCGCCGGGAGCTGATACGGTATTTCGGTGGTATCCAGGAAATTCGCAAGGCCAGCGTTGACGAGATTGCCAAGGTGAAAGGCATCAGCAAAACGCTGGCGGAGAGCATCTACGCGGCCTTGCACGATGAGTAGGACTTCATGAATCTGCCCAACATACTGACGATGTCACGAATTGTCATGATCCCGGTCTTCGTGGCGGTGTTCTATCTACCGGTCGACTGGCGCTTCAGCGTCAGCGCCGCGATCTTTGCGCTGGCAGGCGCCACCGACTGGCTGGACGGCTACCTGGCGCGCCGCCTCAACCAGGCCACCCCGTTCGGCGCCTTCCTCGATCCGGTGGCCGATAAACTGATGGTGGCGGTGGCCCTGACGGTATTGGTGGAAGAACACCACAGCGCCATTCTCACCCTGCCTGCGGTTATCATCATTGGCAGGGAGATCGTGATCTCGGCCCTGCGGGAATGGATGGCGGAGATGGGCTCCCGCGCCAGTGTGGCGGTGTCCTACATCGGCAAGATCAAGACCACTGCCCAGATGGTGGCGATCATCATGTTGCTGGCGTTCCCGCCTGGTATCAGCTGGGCGTTGGTCGGCACGGTGCTGCTCTACATCGCCGCGGCGCTGACCCTGTGGTCCATGGTGCTGTACCTGCGTGCCGCCTGGCCGGACCTGTTTCCCGCCAAGGCGAAGCAGGGCGCAAATCCCCAGTCAACGGACTGACTATAAAGTAATCAATCAGTTACAGTGAAAAAAATGAAAAAAAGGGGTTGACTCTCCGCCGGAATCCATTAATATATGCGCCACTTCAACGGCAACAGCCAAACGAAGTGACTTAAAGCGGGAATAGCTCAGTTGGTAGAGCACAACCTTGCCAAGGTTGGGGTCGCGAGTTCGAATCTCGTTTCCCGCTCCAATTTTTCCTCCGGTCCAACCGGTTGAAAATCCAAGTCTCTCACAGCCCACCTGAGAGCATAAAGTCCAGATTCCTACCGGACTTTCCCGGCGCGGTGGCAGAGTGGTTATGCAGCGGACTGCAACTCCGTGTACGCCGGTTCGATTCCGACCCGCGCCTCCATTTCTTTCCCCTTATTTACAGTCAGTTACCAGTTTCGAGCCAGAGCCGGCGTTTCGGCAGCGACATCATGGCGACAACGATTCATGAATTTTCCGGATCGCGGAGCGATTTCAGAGTCGATTTTGATCGTTCTGGCGGGCGAACCAATCGGTAATGTTTGCGCATTGCTTCGGTCTCATGAGTCGCTGAGAGAAGTCGGCGAATGTTCAAGGATGAGTAACGATTCGGTCTCGGCCTCCATGCTTGGCTTCATACATCGCCTCGTCAGCTCGTTGGATAAGAGTGTCGATAGAATCCCCTTGCCGGATCTCAGTAAGCCCGATGCTCATTGTCAGTGCAATGTGTTCATTGTTCGCCGAGAAATTTGCAGCCTTCAGTTTGCTGATGATGCGCTCCAGCAGCTTTTTCGCATCTAAGGCGGACGTTTCCGGAAAAGCCGCGATGAATTCCTCACCGCCCCACCGACAGTAGAGATCGACACAGCGGGAAGCGTCCTTTACCGTACGGGCAAATAGCTTCAGGGCATCATCACCGGCCGCATGGCCATAGGTGTCATTGAGCCGTTTGAAGTGATCGAAATCGAACAAGGCCACTGACAAAGGCTTTGCGTAGCGAGCCGCCCGCTCAACCTCCTCGTTCATAACGCCTTCCATATGTCTCCGGTTGTAGAGGCCCGTCAATGGGTCGGTCTGAGAGAGGGTCTCCAGCTCCTGCCGAGCCTGCTCCAGAGCTTTAAGATCGTAAAGTCGTGCCAACTCATGGCCGATCCATTCTGCGAACAGCTTCACCAGTTCGTAGTCCTGCTGGATAAAAGGCCTGGTTGGACTGGGGCTCGAGAAATTCAGCGTGCCATAGCGCTTCTCGTCAACGAAGATTGGCGCCCCCAGGTAGGCCTCCAGTCCGAAATTGAGATAGCAGGGATGCTTCTGAATGGAGCTGTGCGCTACATGGTGGAACCCCTGGGTGTTATTGGCCGCATAAACATGGCTGCAGTAGGTGCCTTCCAACTCAAACGTCATGCCCGGAGTGAGCGCGTTTTCCGGATGAATGGCCTGCATCACGGTGTAGGTGTTGCCTTCAATCTTACTGAAGATGCCAATCGGCAGGCCGAAGTGCCGACTGCCCAGCTTCAGCATCGCATCAACCCGCTGCTCAAAGTCCAGTGCACGGGAAGACGTGATGGAGTGCAGCTCGTTAAGGGTTTGCTCGGTGGCCACCCTGGTAGAGACATCCTTTACAATCCCGATGAAAAACAGAACCTGACCGGACTTGTCCCTGACCGCCCCGCCCAGTGTTTCGCCATCAAACACCGTGCCGTCCTTGCGCTTATAGGAAGTGACATAGGCTTCACCGGCCGCTTGTGCAGCCTGGTTAAAGCGCTTCCTCCCCTGGTCCGCATAGTCGTCGGAGTTTGCGTACAGCATCAGGGTCTTGTTGCCCTCCATTTCCTGCTCGTTGTATCCGAACAACAGTCTTGCGGCATCATTGGTGGTCACCATTTCCCGATCGCTGTTGGCGATAATCACAGCATCATCCATGTGCGAGAAAATGTAGGGCAAGAGCTGATCAACGCTTGATGGCAGCGCCTCGATGCTGTTGTTCTGGTCCATCACTGGCTCCAATGAATCCGATTTTTTAAGAGGTTAGCACACAAAAGGTGCACAGAAAGTCGGACCAAAGGCGACACACGGTACTCTTGAGCGCCAGCGCCATGCCTCTTTTATGGTCAAACTCTGTCCCACGCCCTTGCCACAGAGCCACGAGCCATATAGCTTTTTACCGAACACAGCGTCATGGCGTGCCGGTGACTGGCTCTGGAGTCGCCAGCCGCCCATAGGGAATGACTTTTACCTTTCCGAAACCCCGACAATCGTGTCTATCAGGAAACTCTTTCCCAGCCGAGTAAAAAAGACAAAGCCTCACTCAGAAACCATTGTGCAATTAATCAAAATAAGGAAATACGATGCAAGCTAACAATATTAATAGCGTGATCTCAGTAATCCCTGTAAAGAACTTCGAGGAATCGCTCAATTGGTATAAAAAGCTGTTTGGTCGTGATCCGGATGTTGTACCTATGGAAGGTATCGCGGAATGGCAAGTTGTAGAAGCAGCATGGATTCAGGTTTCAATAGACCCTGAAAATGCGGGCAGCACAACCGTAGTTCTTGGTGTAAACGATGTAGAGGCACAGTGTAAAACGTGTTTAGAGGCCAACGTGCCAGTAGGAGACGTTGTAGAGTATCCAGGGGTTATCAAAATGGCGGAAGCTGTTGACCCGGACGGAAACAAAATATCTTTTGTTCAAGACATTTCAGATAGCTCCAGTGATTAAAGCTTCTTAAGCGTTATATCTGCGAATGAAAGATACAAGGCCAGGTAGCATCGAACGCGATGTACGCTGGACGCCGACAGCTCGGATCGCAGCGGCTAGTTGCTCGAGCAGAGGGTAGGGCGCCAGGCTGGCGCGTGAGTCTGCCTGGTTTCCTCGACATGATGAGGGCCTTCAGAGACCGCCCTCTATCACCAAGCAGGGGATGAGCGGAACCGTACTGGTTAGCAGACCGGTAACCGGCCCCAAAATGCATGATCTCACCATCCTTCACGCCCCCACAATTGCCAAAGACTGTTGCACGCCCTTGCCACACAGCGCTGAGCGAGATAGTTTTTACCTAACACAACGTCATGAAGCGCCGGTGGTTGGCCCTGGAGTCGCCAGCAGCCCATTGCCGACCATGGCGGCACTTGGTCTTCCGGAGTGATGGCCGGTCTGTCAACCGGACGACACCTCTAAAGGATGTAATGAGCTGCACGCTGAATCTGGATCGACTTCGCCCACCCGATGTTCTGGCCGACCCGGCCATCGGGTATCTAAGACCCCGAAGCCGCTTTTTCCCGTTAGTAAGCCTAAGGAATAATCATGCTTGATCATCAAAGCGGCGCATTCCTTGATCTAGACGATGCGCGCATCTATTACGAAATGGCAGGATCACCGCACGGCCATCCGGTCATTCTCCTGCACGGAGGCCTTGGCAGCCTCGAAGATTTTCATCCCATCACCGGCCTGATTCCAGATTCGTTTCAAGTCGTCGCGATAGACATGCGTGGACACGGTCGTTCCACACTCGGCACGAAACCCCTCACGTACCAGCAGCATCAGGCTGATATCCAGTCACTCATCAGGCACCTAAACCTGAAAGAGTATTCGCTTCTGGGTTTCAGTGATGGCGGCATCGTCGCCTATCGGCTTGCAGCCGCCAACAATGTAGTCTGCGCGCTCGTCACCATAGGTGCTCAGTGGCGACTTTCCACGCAAGACCCGTCATTCGAAATTCTTGACGGGGTGACTGCAGCCGCGTGGACAGCGATGTTCCCTGATGCGCCACAAAAATATGGCGCGCTTAACCCGCAGGGGAGTTTCAATGGACTGGTCAAGTCCTGCGTCAATCTCTGGACCGACCTCGGCACGACGGGCTACCCCCAAGATTCGATCTCTAGTATTGATTGCCCTACGCTCATTCTCCGAGGGGATGGCGACTTTCTTCTTTCGCTGGAGGAAGCAGCAGAGGCCCAAGCCATGATTTCTGGCTCTTCATTCGGCAACATTCCATTTGCCGGACATGCTGCGATAGAGGAAGCTCCCGAAATTACCGGAGAAATTGTCCGCCGGTTCCTTCTCAATCCAAGGAAGGTGCAGGCTGAGGCTTAGCGATTCATTCAACCCGATGCCGGCGAACAGGGGGAGTCCTGGTCATTCGCTAAGTGATTCAAGGAAGGGGTATGTGGGTCATCACTAGTCTTGGCTCATTTGGTATCAGCCTCCCAATGATTGGTATTGGAGTCTATTGGTTTAAGCGTGGCTACCGTCACTTAATAAGTAACTGTGCTATCAACCGAACCACACCCCCAACGAATTGAAGAATACAGATTCCTCCCCAAGCTCAAGGGCTGCCACCACTACACCTGCTGCATCGCGTCTGTAAAGTAGTCACAGGTCGTCTAGAATGACGCAAAAATTCCGAGATCTATCAGGAAGATAAGATGCCAAAGATTTTGCACACGGCGGACTGGCAGATGGGCCGGGCGTTTACCCGCTTCGAAACGGAAGATGGCGCTGCGTTGGTTGAGGCCCGGTTTGAGGCCATCGAGACGCTTGCACGGCTGGCCACAGAAAACCAGTGTGATGCGGTATTGGTGGCGGGTGACGTCTTCGACGCCCAAACGGTCGCTGACCGGACGATTCGCAGGGTGTTCAATGGCACGCAGGGTTTTGCTGGCCCCTGGGTCATGCTTCCCGGTAACCACGATGCCGCCCTGGCAGAGAGTGTGTGGACGCGGGCTCAGCGCCTGGGGGCAGTGCCTGAGAACGTGCATCTCGCGCTTCATCCCGGTGTGATTGATCTGGAACCCCAGAGCCTAAGTATCCTCTGTGCCCCGCTGACACAACGCCACACCTACAGCGATCTGACCGAGCCATTCAGCGGCTACCAGACACCTGAAGGCTTTCTTCGAGTCGGCCTGGCCCATGGCAGTGTCCAGGGCCTGTTGCCGGACGAGATTGATTCCGCCAACCCCATCGCACCGAACCGTGCCGAAGCCAGCAGGCTGGACTACCTCGCCCTGGGTGACTGGCACGGCACCAAACAGATCGATGAGCGTACCTGGTACAGCGGAACCCCGGAGCCGGAACGGTTCCGCAATAATGAAGCGGGGAATGCCCTGATTGTTGACGTATCCGAGCCGGGTGCAACTGCCACGGTAACGCCTGTTCCAACAGGGCGGTATCAATGGCACCAGTTGCGGGAAACCCTGGCCGTCCACTCCGATCTTGAGCAACTGCTGGAATGTCTGAGTTCCTTGCCGGAATCCGCCGTTGTTGATCTGCGCCTTGACGGCTCGGTGACCCTGGCCGGCGAAGAAGCCCTGTTGAAGGCGTTGTCGGTTGCCGAAGCACGATTCCGCAGTCTTCGCTGCGAGCGGAGCGGGCTTCAGCTTGCCCCCACCGATGAGGACATTGCGGCCCTGAAAGCGGATGGCTACGTGGGCGAGGTGGTTGAGAGTCTGCGAGAGCGCCAAGAAGCAGCACAGGACGATGTCGCCCGGGATGCCTTGGCCATTCTGGCGGGTCTGCTCAGGGAGCGGGAACAGGAGGCGGCGCAATGAAGTTGCAGCGAATGCGCATTGAACAGCTGCGCCAGTTCCGCAAACCCTTTGTGTTGGACAACCTGCAACCCGGCCTCAACCTGATTCACGGCCCCAATGAATCCGGCAAGAGCACGCTGGTGCGAGCCATCCGTGCCGCGTTCTTCGAGCGTTATCGCTCAACGGCGGTTGACGATCTGCGACCGTGGAGTGACTCCGCCGCGGCACCCACCATTGAGCTGGATTTCGAGCACGACAACTGCGCTTGGCGTCTCACCAAAAGCTTTCTTCAGCGCAAACGGTGCGACCTGGTTGTCGGCACCGACACCTACAGTGAAGACGACGCCGAAGAAAAGCTGGCCGAATTGCTGGGTTACCAGTACCCGAAACGTGGTGCCAGCAAGGCCGAACACTGGGGCATACCGGGATTGCTGTGGGTGGAGCAGGGCACCGGGCAGGACATTGAGGCGGCCATAGAGCATGCCGGCGATCACCTCAAGTCCGCCCTGAACTCCATGGTCGGAGAGGTGGCCAGCTCCGGGGGCGACGACCTGATCGAGACGGTTCGCAGCCAGCGGGACACCTTGCTGACAGGCACCGGCAAGCCCCGGGGTGACTATCAGAAACTGGAAAAAGACCGCGCCCACTATGAACTCGAGATTGAACAGCTGAAGGAGCGGGTGCACAAATACCAGGAGCAGGTCGACCGGCTTGGAAAACTGACCCATGACTATGATCAGGCAGAGCTCGAGCGCCCCTGGGACGACGCCCAACGCCAACTGGAGCGGGCACGGGCGCGTTATCAGCAGGTTGAGCGCCTGCAGCAGCAACAGGAGCAGGAGAAAGCCACGCTCGCCCAACAGCAGCAAACCCACCGCCTGTTGCAGCAGAACAAAGAACACCTGGAAGGGCTCAGTCGCCAGCTCGAAGGCCGAAAGGCCGAACTGGATCGTGCCGAGCGCGACCTCACTGTAGCGGAAGCTCAAATGCCGGCAATCACCGGCCGTTTGACCGAAGCAAAAACCGCCTATGAGCAGGCGGAAAAGCGGCGCAAACTGGCGGGCTTGCTGCAAACCCGGGCGCGTCTGGAGCAGGATGTGCGGCGGCTCGAACAGCAAAGACAGATGCTGGGCCAGAACCTGGCCAAAGCGAGGGAATACCACCAGCAGTTGGAGCAAGCCAGACAACAGGCCCGGGAAAACCGTACTGACTCAGAATTGGTCGGAAAGCTGAGAGCAACGGGGAACCAGCTCAACGACGAAACCATTCGCTCACGGACCATCGCTACCCGGTTGAGCTGGCAACTGGATGCCGACGCATCCCTGACCCTGAACAACGAAGCGCTCACCGGGGAGGGCGAGCAGCAGCTTTTGGAAGAATCCACACTGGTGATTCCAGGCGTGGGCACCCTCGGCATTACACCGGGTGGTGAAGAGCTGGCCAGCACCCGCAGGAAACTCAATACCCTTGAGGAAAACCTGGCAGAGCAACTGAAGGCCCTTGGCGTGGCCACCGTGGCGCAGGCAGAAGAACGTCTTTCTGCTTTTGAGAGCGCCGGAAGAGCCCAGAAGCATGCCGAAGATCTGTTGAAATCCGTGGCGCCGGCCGGTATTGAGCAACTGGTCTCCGAACAGAACGAAGCAGAAAGCGAGCTGGAGAAGGCCAGACGCCAACTGGAAGCCACGCCCAAACCGAATCCGGACGAGGATGTGCCGGTTCTGGAAGAAGCGGAAGCAGCGCTAGCGCGGGCGTCCGCGGCACTGGATAAGGCCGAATCCGACGCTCGCGAGCATCAGTCCGGGCTGTCTGCCCTCAAGCAGGCCCGGGACAACGCGCAAACCGAATGGCAGCGGCTGGCGGATGAAGAAAAGAGCCCGGAACGGCAGCAACAGCTGCGCCAGATCAGCGCTGATCTTACGACCATCGAAAAACAGCAGGCCGAACTCGGAGCCAGCCTGGAACGCCGTGAACGGGAAATCCGCGAGGCCCGCCCGGAGTTTCTCCGGCAGGATATTGAACGGTATCAGAATGCGGTGAATCAACTGCGCCAGACCCAGGAGCAGCGGGGGCGTGAGCTTCGAGATATCAAAGTCAGGCTGGAAGCCTGGGGCGCAGAAGGGCTGGAAGAACAGCTCAATGAGAAAGAAGCGGAGTACGACCAGTGCAATCGCCGCTACCAGGAACTGCACCGCCGCGCCCAGGCGCTGGATCTGCTGTTGAATCTGCTCACCGAAAAGCGCCAGGCCCTCACACGCCGCCTGCAGGCACCGCTACAAAAACACCTGAACCACTACCTTTCAGTGCTGTTTCCAGAAGCGTCGCTGGAAGTGGATGAGCAACTTCGGCCGGGCACCTTCAGCAGGGGCGCCGAACTGGGGCAGATTACCGAACTGAGTTTCGGGGCACGGGAGCAGATGGGCCTCATCAGCCGCCTTGCCTACGCCGATCTGCTGCGCGAAGCAGGAAGGCCGACACTGGTGATACTAGACGACACCCTGGTGCACAGTGACAGCGATCGCCTCGAAGACATGAAACGCATCCTGTTTGATGCGGCCAGCCGGCATCAGATACTGCTGTTTACCTGCCATCCGGAGAAGTGGCAGGACCTTGGCGTGCCGCCTTTGGATATTCAGGTATCGAAAGAGTTGAGCGCTTAGCTGGTGTGTTAATCATGGACTATGTGGACCGGTACACTTGAGTTTGGTTAATGTGCAAATAGATCGAAAGCAAATGGTTTTGTCACCAGAAAGGGGAGTTTAGCCAAAATGGATTCGTTGGAAGAGTTGCGCCTGAAATTGAAGCAGTTTGCTGAAGAACGCGATTGGCGCCAGTTTCACTCACCGAAAAACCTTACCATGGCCCTCTGTGGTGAAGCGGGTGAGTTGTCGGAGCAATTCCAGTGGCTTAGCGAAGACGACTCGAAAAACCTCAGTGAAAAACGATTGGCAGCAGTAAAAGACGAAATTGCGGACATCCAGCTTTACCTTGTGCTCTTGGCAGATTCTTTGGGCGTCGATATTGCTGAGGAATCGGCCCGAAAAATAGAGGCAAATGCCCTCAAATATCCTGTTGCCAAGGCTAAAGGCAGCTCCAATAAATATAACGAGCTTTAGGGGTTGTACGTGATCGTCTATTCGGCATCTAAGGCGGAATTTGTTGAACATGTGAAGTTCAATCAGATCGAGAAGGTTATCGAGGAAGAGGTCCGGAGAAAGCTCAAGCGGAAAACTCCGAAATCCGAAATTGAGTCATGGAAAAATTCGCTTCAGTACATGTTTAACGCGTTGCTAGATCAACGTATACCGCCCTCAGCTGGTGTTGCAATTGAGTATACGATTCCACTTACCAGTCGCCGAGTTGATTTTATCCTGACGGGGAAAGATGCTTCGCGCAATGACACCGCAATTATCGTCGAACTAAAGCAATGGTCCGAAGCAGAGGTTACCGATAAAGACGCAATTGTTCGAACGTTTCTGAACGGGTCGATCCGTGAAGTTAACCATCCGTCCTACCAAGCGTGGTCGTATTCAGCCCTGATTGAAGATTACAACGAAACGGTTCGAGAGGAGCACATCAGCCTTCAACCCTGCGCTTATCTGCACAATATGGATAGTGGCGAGGCTATTAACGACTCCCGCTATGCTGAGCACACCGAAAGAGCGCCGGTTTATATCTCGAGCGATGCGAAAAAACTGTCGGAGTTCCTCAGGCGCAATATCCGGTATGGCGACAGCGATAACATCCTGTACCGAATCGAACATGGTGTAATCAAACCGTCAAAAGGACTTGCTGATTGCCTTGCTTCGATGCTTCGAGGCAACAGGGAATTCATTCTGCTCGATGAGCAGAAACTGGTTTACGAGACTGCACTGGATCTTGCCGAAGAAGGGCGCAAAAAGCCAAAACAGACCTTAATTGTGAAGGGTGGACCGGGCACAGGGAAATCGGTCGTTGCAATTAATGTTATCGTTGAAGCAACTAATAGAGAGATGCTGACTCAGTTTGTCAGCAAGAATGCAGCACCACGGGAAGTCTTTAAGGCTCGCCTGACAGGTACGATGCGCAAAACCCACATAGACAATATTTTCAGAGGTTCTGGGGGTTACATAGACACTGAGAACAACTTTTTTGATTTGCTGGTTGTTGATGAGGCTCACCGGCTTAACGAAAAGTCTGGGCTCTACGGAAATCTTGGTGAAAACCAGATAAAAGAAATTATAAATAGCGCCCGTACATCGGTCTTCTTTATTGATGAAGATCAGCGCGTCACGCTTTCTGATATAGGCACTGTGGAAGAGATTCGGAGTTTTGCCGGGCAATTAGGTTCAGACGTGACTATTATGGAATTGAGCTCACAATTCAGGTGCAACGGCTCGGATGGCTACCTAGCGTGGGTTGATCATATTCTGCAGATCAGGGAGACCGCCAATACATCATTGGATGGTATCGATTACGATTTTGGAGTCTTTGACGATCCGAATGAGCTCCGGGATTTTATTGAAAAGAAAAATCGCCGGGCAAACAAAGCACGCTTGGTTGCCGGTTATTGCTGGGACTGGAACAGCAGGAGGGATCCAGCAAGGTTTGACATCGAATTCTCTGAATATGATTTCAGAGCAAGGTGGAATCTCGACAAGCACGGTTCAAAATGGCTGATTGCTGAGGATTCTATTAGCGAGATTGGCTGTATCCATACATGTCAGGGTTTAGAACTTGACTATGTAGGCGTGATTATCGGAGATGATCTCGTAATCCGAGATGGAATTGCTGTCACGAACGCCGGCGCTCGCTCAAAATCTGATCGTTCTGTTCGTGGCTACAAAAAGAGGCTTATAGAGGATCGGGAGAGCGCCCTCGCGGATGCCGACATGATCATCAAGAACACATACCGTACGTTGATGACGCGGGGTATGAAAGGGTGCTTCATTTACTCTGCGGATGCAGAAACTAGAGAACACTTCCGTAGTTTTTCGGAAACCCAGATCATGGAGCAGACCGATAGCGTCGCAAGGCAGCGACTTCCCTATGAAGTAGTTGATTATGAATCGGCGCTCCCATACGACGGATTTGTTCCTCTGTTCGACCTGCAGGTGGCAGCCGGGGAATTCAGCGGATTCCAGTCACCGGCTGATGAATTTCAATGGGTAAAGCTGCCCGAGCACTTTGCAACGAGACCGGGCCAATTTGTCGCGCAGGTTGTTGGTGAGTCCATGAACAAACGCATACCGAATGGCGCATGGTGCCTTTTCAATGCAAATCCTGGGGGGACGCGAAATGGCAGGATAATGTTAGTACAACATCGTGCTATTGAAGATCCTGACAACGGCAGTTGCATCACTGTTAAGCTTTATCGCAGTGAAAAGACCGTTTCCGGCGATGAACTCGTCAACGAAAAAGTGATCCTGATGCCCGTTACTAGCGCTCATGGATATAGAGACATCGTTATCGAAGACGATGATCTTCACGACTTGAGAGTCGTTGGAGAATTTGTTGCGGTGTTGGCCTGAGAATATAAACAGAGGTGACGTGGGACGAAGACACGGTCACTATCAAGCTGTTTGCTGACTGGCAACCTGATGTTGATGAGCCCTGACCGGTGGCCCATACAGGCTCGACGCGAGAATGCATTGATGAGCCTCTGGCTAACGGTCTGACTGTATTTCAATGTGCATGGAGAGCATCCGTATTTTTGAGAGAATCTGTCATTGGCTTATTCGTTATCCGGTTGATCAGGGCGTTGATCCCAATGATTCTCCGCAGGTACCGGAGGAGGTGGAGGGACCAGATGCCCCCTATCTCGTCGTCATCTATAACGATGATGTTACGCCGATGGATTATGTGTTTGAGCTGTTGTTTGCCTATCTTCCCATGAGTCAGGAAGAGGCGTTTCAAATGATGCTTCGCATTCACAACGAAGGGCAGGGTATTGTAAGTCGCACCGGCCGAGAGGAGGCCCAGCTGCTGGTGCGCTGTGTCGAACGAGAGAATCGGATAGGCGGCTTTTCCCTCCGCTGTGGGGCGATCCGAGAAGCTGAGCTGTAAACCTGTTGTAAGCACGGCCATTGTCTCACCCCTTTCCAGTCCCCAGTCCCGGCACATCCCAGCCGACCTGCTACAGTTAGAGTGACATCAACCCCAAGGATGAGCCTGCTCTGGAATGCAGCGCCCGAAGGGAATGCGGCATGAGTGTAACCAAACGGGTAGTTCTGATCAGTGTGGTGGCGCAGTTGCTGTTGTTTTCGCTGTTTGCTGCCATCGCGATTTACTTTTTCTACAAGGAAGAGCGGTCGAGGCTGGATCAGCGGGCGGATTATCTGATTCATACCGCTGCCTCCATCTCCTCGGAACCGGTCTGGAATTTCAACAACGCAGTGCTTGAGCGGGTCACGGATGCCTTCTGCCAGGACCCGGCGCTGGCTGGTTGCCTGGTGGTGCAGGACAGGGCGAGCGTAAACGCGGCCCCGCCCAGCATTGTGGGGTACCTGGAGCACCTGGGGCCGGTGTCGCAGCGGATTGAACTGGATGAGCTGGTACCGCCGGACTCGGATTACTACGATTTTCTCACCCGCCACACGCCGGTGATGAGAAACGGCGAAGAGATCGCCCATGTTTACCTGTACTTCCAGGGCGATCAGCTGATGCAGGACATCGTCAGCCGCACGCTGGAACTGGTGATCATTTTCCTGGCGATGCTGTTGTCCAGCCTGTTGGTGACCTGGCTGGTTCTGGCCCGCTTCTTTGATCGGCCGTTCCAGCGGCTGCATGCGGTGGTGAGCGAAGCCAGTGACCGCCTGCGGGGCTTCCAGAAGCGTATTGAGAAAAGCGGCAGAGCAGACGCCGACGCCCTGCCGGACCGGAAGAACCTGTTCAAGGCGGCGGACATTCAGCCAGGGCAGAAGGACGAGTTTGGCTATTTTGCCCGTACCTTTGGCACGTTATTGACCAACTACTCCGGGCTGGCGGCCATGCTCTCCGCCAAGACCGAGGCGCTGTCCCACCTGAACGATGAGCTGGAAGAGCGGGTCAGGCAGCGTACCCGGGAGCTTGAGGAATCCACCGAGGCGCTGCAGAAATCCCTGACGTCGCTGCGCACCGCCCAATCCACCCTGGTGCAGCAGGAGAAGCTGGCCTCCATCGGCCAGCTGGCAGCGGGTATCGCCCACGAGATCAACAATCCCATCGGCTTCATCGCCAGTAACCTCAACCGGCTGAGTGAGTATCTGGCCAGTTACGAGGAGATCATTGTGTCGGTCGCAGAGGATCTCGGCAGGCTGCCTGAGCCACAGCGCGCCGCGTTGATCGAACGTTTTGAGGCGGTCAAGAAGGATGCGGATTTCGAGTTTATCCGCGAAGACTTTCCCGAGCTGATCAGCGACTGCCTGGAGGGCAGTGAGCGGGTGCGGGACATTGTTCAGAATCTGAAGGATTTTTCTCACATTGAGGCGAGCGGAGAACACGGCGAGCTGGGGCTGCACCAGGTGCTCAAAAACACCATCAAGCTGGTGTGGAATGAGCTGAAGTACGATTGCGAGCTGTCGTTTGACGAGTCCCCGGTGGCCGCGATTCAGGGCAACTACGGTGAGCTGTGCCAGGTGGCCTCCAATCTGCTGGTGAACTCCGCCCACGCCATCAAGGCCAAGGGTGTGCATGGCCAGATCACGGTGACATTGCTGGAGACGCCAACCCAGTCAGGTTTCTCCATTGAGGACAACGGCTGCGGTATGGACGAGGTCACCAAGCAGAAAGTCTTCGACCCGTTCTACACCACCAAGCCCGTGGGCGAGGGCACTGGCCTTGGCATGAATATCGTGTACGACATTGTGGTCAACAAGCACGGCGGAACCATCGAGATGGAAAGCCAGGTCGGGGAGGGCACCCGATTCACACTCTGGTTCCCCCGGGAGCCGGATGCGCCCTCCGATGCCGGGGAGACCAGCTCTGGATCACAAAGCAAGCAACCCCAACAGATATGAGTGAGGTGTATCGAGTGACATTCATTCCCACTATGCGCCTGTTGCAATGTCTGGCAGCGGCGGCCCTGATGTTGATGTCAACGTTCACGGTTGCGGACTGTGAGCTCAAGGTGGGCTGGGAGCCCTGGAAGCCATACAGCTACCTGGATGAGGAGGGGGCGCTTACTGGCCTGGATGTGGTACTGGTCCGGGCGATGGCTGCGGAGGCCGGCTGTGCGGTGAGTTTTGAGCGGATGCCGTGGGGGCGTCTGCTGGAGTCCCTGCGGTCAGGGCGGGATCTTCAGGTGGTCACCGGGGCATCCCGCATCCCGGAACGGGAAGCTTACGCCTGGTTTTCGGAGCCTTATCGGGATGAGACCATGCAACTGTTCATGCGTCGGGAGGACCTGGCGCGTTACGATTTTGCCCGCTTCGAGGACATGATCGGCAGCGGCTTCCGGTTGGGCACGGCGCGGAATTTCTTCTACGGCGACGCCTTTCTGGAGGTCATGGAAAATCCGCAATTCCGTGGCTTGATGGAGGAAGTGAACACCGATCTGCAGAACATTCTGAAACTGGAGGCCGGCCGTATTGACGGCTTTCTCGCCGATCAGTTCGTCGCGGCCCGGTTGATTCGGGAGCATGGGCCTACCGGCTGGATTCAGGCCCACCCTATGGCGGTGAACAGCGACCGTATTCATTTGATGTTCAGCAAGAACGCCGTTTCGCAGGACACGGTGCAGAAGTTCAACGAGGCGCTGGAGGCGCTCAAGAGATCAGGAGAATACGATCAGATTCTCTCAAGCTACCTGAATTAAGGTCTAGCTTCCCGACACGCCCCTTGCCAGGGCCATGAACAATGAGGAAAATCAAATGATACTCATTATTGTTCAGGTATGGCATGAGTGCATTGTCCAATATCAAGACGTCGTCGCTCCAGAACGACAGTGTGGTGGTCCGTCGTCTCCAGCAGTTTGGCGACCAGTTATCCAGGGCCTCTGCCGAAACCACCCTGGAGGCAACCTCCCTCGCTGATCACCCACGCAATGGTCACACCCGGCTCTGCCTGAACCCGCCGTTGGGCGAGGGATACCTGGAATCCATGCGGCTGCCGAGCGGGCTGGTGATCAGCCGCAAGGATTGCGCGCTGTCGCGGCCGATGACCAGTCGATACCAGCAGGTGTCCCGTACCCTCGGCTTCAGTCTGATCCTCGACGGTGCTTTTGACGTCCGCATTCCCCAGCTCAGCGTGTGCGATCGGGTGCAGTCCGGCTCGGTGTGGTTGAGCAGCGGACGACTGGCCTCGGTGACCACCCGCCATGTGCCGGGCAAACGGATGACTGGCATTGGCCTGGATCTGTCGCCACAGATGGTGGAAGCCTGGCAGGAGGAGGCTCCGGAGCCGTTGCGGCGGGCATTGCGGGATGCCTTGGCGGACCGGGGCGGCATCTGCGCCCCCTATACGCCCATGACGCCCACCATTCAGCGGCTGGCGCTGAAGATGCTGCGCTGCCCCACCACCAGTCTCTGTATGCGCCTGGAGTACGAATCCATGGCGCTCAGTCTGCTGGCATCCCTGCTGAGCATGGGAGACGGTGGGCTCAACCTGAGTGTGACGGAACGTCGCCAGGCCAGGCAGAAACGGCTGATTTCCGAGGCGTTAGACATTCTTCACGCCGAATGGCGTAGGCCTCCCACCATTGCCCAGCTGGCCGCGCGAGTGGGTATGAATGAGTGCTACCTCAAGGTGGGCTTCAAGGACGTCGTGGGCTCCACCATCGGCCAGTACGTGCGTGGATTGCGCATGGAGCAGGCCCGGCAGTTGCTGGCCAAGCAGGGCTATACCGTTCAGCAGGCCGCGCTGGAAGTGGGTTTCTCCAACCCCAGTCACTTCTCGGCGGCGTTCCGCTCTTACTTTGGCCATCGGCCATCGGCCTTCGGAAGCGGCGATCTCTGCTGGTCATTGATTTTGTAACTGCCAGGGATTGGCAGGCACTCGTCCGGTTTTCCCGTTTGCGGTGGTGTTTTTCCCGCTTCGGGTGGCCGGATTCCAGCAGTTGCGACACAGTCTGGCCCCGGTTTTCCAGTCACTCTTCACGGGCCACGGCATGCAGTCATTCTTCCGTTCGAACACTCTTTTACCCGTGTGTCTTGCGCTCATACTCGCCGCCTGTGGTCAGCCTGGCGGCGGTTCCGATACTGCCAGCGGGGCGGCGTGGCGGGAGTTTGTCAACGCCGACGGCTCGGTGACCGCTATCCCCGCCAAACCCGAGCGCATTCTGTCCACCTCGGTGACGGTGACCGGCATGCTGCTGGCGATTGATGCTCCGTTGGCCGCCAGCGCCGCTGCTGCGGATGGCAGCTTCTTCAGCCAGTGGCAGCCCATTGCCCGCGAGCGCGGCGTCACCAAGCTGTGGCCGGCGGGTGAGGTGGATCTGGAGGCTGCGATGACCCTGGCGCCGGACCTGATTGTGGTGTCTTCCACCGGCGGCGATTCCGCCCGGCATGCCCTGGCGGAGCTTCAGGCCATTGCCCCGACCATCGTGGTGGATTACAGCACCCAGAGCTGGCAGTCCCTGGCGGCCCGCCTGGCAGAGGCGACCGGCCTGGAGAATCGCGCCCGGCAGCGGATCGACAACTTCAATCGCTATCTGGCTGAGGCCCGCGACCGCCTGGAACCGCCACCAGGAAAGGTGAACATTGTCAGTTACCACGGCCCCGGCATCAGCAACCCGATTGCCACCAACGCCGGAGTTCACGGCAAGCTGCTGAAAGCCCTCGGGTTCACCCTCGAAGAGCCGGACCCGGCCTGGCACAGTCCGGGCTGGGGCGAGCGCAAGGATTTTGTGCGGGCCCAGTACGAACACCTCACACTGCTGAAGGCGCCGACTACCTTTCTGACCCGGAAGACCGATGACCAGGTCAGCGACTTCCTCAATGATCCGGTGCTGGCCAATCTGCCCTCGGTACAGACCGGACAGGTCTACGGCCTGGGGGCCAACTCCTTCCGTATCGACTACTACAGCAGCCTGGAAATCATCGACGGCATGCTGGCGCGGTTTGGCCGGTGATTCTGTCGAACCTGCGCCGACGCCAACAGCGACAGCGTCGACGTGGCCTGGTGGCGGGTGTGTTGCTGCTGCTGGGGCTGATGGCCCTGAGCGTTGGTATCGGCGCGCGCTGGGTGCCGGTGTCGGTCACCCTGGACGCCCTGAGTGCGTTTGATCCCGGTATCAGCGACCACCTGCTGGTTCGCCAGTTGCGGCTGCCCAGAACCCTGGTTGCGGTGCTGGTGGGCTGTGCCCTTGGGGTAGCCGGGGTGGTGCTTCAGGCGATCACCCGCAATCCGCTGGCCGATCCGGGGCTGCTGGGAATCAACGCCGGGGCGGCGGTGGCGATTGTTGCCGGTGTCGCCTACTGGGGGGTGACCGACGTACTCGGTCATCTTGGCCTGGGGTTTGTTGGCGCGGCCGTGGCCAGCGTGGCGGTATACCTGCTTGGCGGCCTCAAGCAGGGCATCAATCCGGTGCGGGTACTGCTGGCCGGTGCGGCGGTCACGGTGATGCTGATGGCCATGGCGCAGATCATCATCAACAGCAACGAACTGGTGTTCGACCAGTTCCGCCATTGGGCGGTGGGGTCGCTGCAGGGCCGGGGCAGTCAGTTGATTGTCCCGGTTCTGGTGCTGGTATGCCTTGGTCTGGCGCTGGCGTTCTACCTGTCCCGGGCGCTGGATGTGCTGGCACTGGGCGGCGACTTCGGTCAGTCGCTGGGACTCAGGCCCGGGCTGGTGTGGTTGCTGGCGGCCGTCGCCATCGTGCTGTTGGCGGGGGCGGCGACGGCCGCCGCGGGGCCCATCAGTTTTGTCGGGCTGGCGGCACCGCATCTGGCCCGGATGATCGTGGGGCCGGATCACCGCTGGCTGCTGCCGTACACCACCCTGTTGGCCGCCATCCTGACCCTGGCGGCGGACGTGCTGGGGCGGCTGGTGGCGCACCCGGGCGAAGTGGGGGTGGGGATCATGGTGGCGTTGATTGGTGGCCCCTTCTTTGTGGCCCTTGCCCGTCGCCGGAGGCTGGCGCAATTATGATTCGCCACCGCTCTGCCAAGCGGGTGTGGAGGCCGCTGGGCCGTGCCATTCTGGTCTGTCCGCGGTCGTTGCTGGTCACCGTTGTTCTGTTACTCATCTCGGCCGGCCTGGTGTTGGTGTCGCTGTCGATCGGGCGAGTGGACGTCGGCCTCTGGCAACTGCTTCAGATCCTGTCTGGCGCCGGAGATGGCGACCTGACGGAGCGCGTGGTGGTGGGAATCCGGCTGCCGAGAGGGTTGACGGCGGTGTTTGTGGGGGCCGCCCTGGGGGTGTCCGGAGCGGTGTTCCAGTCGGTGTCGCGTAACGCCCTGGGCTCGCCGGACATCATCGGCTTTACCACCGGCGCGGCGACCGGCGCCATCGCTCAGATTGTGTTTTTTGGCCAGCAGGCCGCCGGCGTCATGTTGGCAGCGGTGGCCGGCGGATTGCTGACGTCGGTGCTGGTGTACTTTCTGGCGGTGCAGGGGCGTGTGGTGGGCAGTTATCGGCTGGTGCTGGTGGGTATTGGCATTGGCTCGATTCTCAGCGCGGTCAACGGCCTGCTGTTAGTGAAAGGCAGTCTGGACAACGCGGTGACCGCCAACCTGTGGCTGGCCGGCTCGCTGAGCGCCCGCAACTGGGGGCACCTGTTGCCCGTGCTGGCGGGGTGCCTGGTCCTGATTCCGGTGACCCTGCTGTTTGCCCGGCAACTCCACCTGATGGAGATGGGGGACGATCTGGCCGCCCAACTGGGCATCCGAGTGGAGCGCATCCGCCTGCTGATGGTGATCTTTGCCGTTCTGTTGGCGGCCCTGGCCACCGGGGCCGCCGGGCCGATTGCCTTTATTGCCCTGGCGGCACCGCAATTGGTTAGGCGCCTGCTGCCTGCCGGTAGTCTGCCGGTGATGGCCGCCGCCGCGATGGGAGCCTGCCTGCTGGTGTTCGCCGATGTCCTGACCCAGATGCTGCCGGTGGAGGCCGTGCTGCCCATTGGCCGTATGACCGGTGTGGTCGGCGGCCTCTACCTGTTGTAGCTGCTCAGCCGCACCCGATCGATCTAGTTGAGGATAAGTGTATGACGACCACGATCGATTCCGCCGTGCTGCGGGGTGAGTCCCTGGCGCTGTCCTATGAGTCGCGGCAGGTGTTCCGGGACCTCAGCCTGACTATTCCCTCCGGCAAGATCACTGTCATTGTCGGCCCTAACGCCTGTGGCAAGTCATCGCTGTTGCGAACTCTGTCCCGGCTGCTGGTGCCGGATCAAGGCCACGTGCTGCTGGATGGTCGCGACATTCACCGCTACCCGTCGCGGGCGGTGGCCCGTCGGCTTGGGCTGTTACCGCAGTCATCCACCGCGCCGCCGGGAATCTGCGTGGCCGATCTGGTGGCCCGCGGCCGCTTTCCCCACCAGACGCTCCTGCGTCAGTGGACCGCCGCCGATGAGGCTGCGGTCGACCAGGCCATGGCCGCAACCGGAGTCACGGGGCTGGCGGACGCCACCCTTGAAGAGTTGTCCGGCGGCCAGCGCCAGCGGGTGTGGCTGGCCATGTTGCTGGCCCAGGACACCCCGGTGATGCTGCTGGACGAACCCACCACCTGGCTGGACATTGCCCATCAGCTGGATGTGCTGGAGCTGTGCCGGCGACTGAACCGCGACCAGGGGCGGACCCTGGTGATGGTGCTCCATGACCTCAACCAGGCTGCCCGCTACGCCGATTACCTGGTGGCGATGAAAGCGGGCGAGGTGGTCGCCGCCGGGACTCCGGCCGAGGTGATGACCGAGGCACTGATCGAGCGGGTGTTCAGCATTCGCGCCCGGGTGGGCATAGACCCGGAGAGCGGCAGTCCATGGGTACTGCCAGTATCCAGCACTGGCCAGATGGACGACTGAAAAAAGGAGACGGAGGAGTCGGATGAGCGAGAGAAAACTGTGTATCGGGTTGTCCCTGGCGACCACCTGGCTGACGGGCAACGCCTGGCGCCACCCGGAGAGCCGGGTAGAACAGATCTGCCAGACGGATTTTTATGTCGATTATGCCCGCCGGGCGGAGGCGGCCAAACTGGATTTCCTGTTTCGCCCGGACTCCCTGTTCCTCAACCCGGACACGCTCAACCAGTCACCAGGACTGGCAGGGGTTGATCCCACCCTGTTGCTGGCGACCCTGGCCCGGGAAACCTCCCGTATTGGCCTGGTCACCACGGCGTCGACCACCTTCAACCACCCCTACCACGTGGCCCGGTCGATTCAGTCGCTGCACTGGCTCAGCCAGGGGCGTGCGGGCTGGAACATTGTCACCGCGCTGGATGGCAACGAGAACTTCGGTATGGAGGTGATGCCGGACGCCGATGCCCGCTACGACCGGGCGATGGAATTCACGCAGCTGGTGCAGGCGCTGTGGCAGAGCTTCCCCCAGGCGGCGCGACTGAATGATCGGGCGCAAGGGCAGTACGTCGACAGCGCCAAGATCCGGCCGGTTAATCACCAGGGGCCGTGCTTTAGCGTCAAGGGCCCGCTGAACGTGCCGGCGTCGGACTTTGGCCGGGTGCCGTTTCTGCAGGCCGGGGCGTCGGATCGGGGGCGGGACTTTGCCGCCCGGGTGGCCGACGCCATTTTTGCGGCGACCCCGGACCTGGAGGCCGGTGCCGAGTTGGTCGCGGACATCCGCAGCCGTACCCGGGATCATGGCCGTGATGCCCGGGCCATCAAGGTGTTGCCCGGCCTGAGCCTGTTCCTCGGCCGAACCAGGGCGGAGGCTCAGGCGCTGTACCGCGACACCCATGCCGACCAGAACCCGCAGCGCAAGTACGCTTTTATCCGCGAGGCACTGGGGCTGGATGTCAGCGAACTGGCTCCGGATCAGCGTCTTACCCCGGCGCTGTTGCCGGACCCGCAACGGCCGGTGCGCAGTCGCACCCACGCCGACCTGTTGCGTCGACTGATCGAGCGGGAGCAACCGACCGTCCGTGAACTGCTGGTGCGGCCGGAAGTGGCAGGCTCCGCCCATTGGCTGGTGGTGGGGACACCGGACGACGCCGTGGCCAGTATTCTCGAACGCTTTCGGGCCGAGGCCGCCGATGGCTTTGTGGCGTTGCCGGGGGGCTCGGACGCCTCCCTCTACCTGTTCCTCGACGAAGTGGTGCCGAAGCTGGTGGAACAGGGCGTCTTCCGGCGTGACTACGCCGGTTCCACCTTTGCCGATCATCTCGGCATCACTGGGAGGTAAAAGGAGTGGCCTCCGGGTTTTCCAATCGGGGGTGTTTTTTTTCCTTTCGAGGTGGGTGTCTTACGTAAATTTAAGAGAGATTCCCATTCTCATATGGGCGAGTGCCAACGTGTTCCGTCGGCACCGTTCCCGCACTCTGTGCGATCCGCGTTGTTACCTGCTTAGAAGGAGATGTCCCTATGCCCCAGCTTGTTCCTGCAAAGCCGTGCCTGGCTGCCGAGAAACCACGTTTTCCGATTTTGGTGCTTGGCCTGGGCCTGTGTTCGGTGCAGGTCTCCTGGGCGGACAATGCGTCACCAGCGGCTCACGCCCTGCCGCCCATCGTAGTCACCGGGGAGAAGGTCGAGCGTTCCATCTACGACACCAGCTCCAGCGTTGAGGTTTACGACCAGCAACGAATCGAGTCCACCCCCGGTGCAACCGAGCTGTCCGACGTGCTGGACCTGAACCCGGCGATTGTTGATCCGGGTATCGGCAACCACATGCCAGCAGTCCGCGGGGTGGATGGCTCCGGTTCCTCCATTGGTGGCCTGGCCACCTTTGCCGGTGTCCGACCACGGCTGAATGTATCGCTGGATGGCCGTTCGCTGAGCTACAGCGAAATGGCGTTTGGCCCCCGCTCGCTGTGGGACATGCGTCAGGTCGAGACCTACGTCGGCCCGCAAAGCCACATCCAGGGTCGCAACGCCCTGGCCGGTGCGGTGGTGATGAAAAGCAACAACCCCAGCTTCCAGTGGGAAGGGGCGGTGAAAGGGGCGGTGGGTAACCAGGGCTACGCCCAGACCGCTGCCCTGGTGTCCGGTCCGATTGTCGAGGATGAGCTTGCCTTCCGCCTGTCGGTGGATCGCCAGCAGCGGGAAAGCTACGTTGATCTGGCCACCTACGAACCGGTGGGAGACGCCCGTGAGGTGGAATCCACCGCAGCCCGCTTCAAGCTGCAGTATGAGCCGGCGGCCCTGCCGGACTTCGGCACCACGCTGACGGTGAGCGATATGGATACCCGCGCACCCCAGGCCGAGTACGAGCTGTCCAACCCGCCCTCGCGCCAGGCCAACGAGTTCCGGCCGGTCTACACCACCGATTCCACCAGCGCCAGCTGGGACGTGGTTTGGGACCTGGGCCGCCAGATGCGGTTCGAGAACAACGTGACCTTCAGCAAGCTGGAGTTCGAGCGCCGGACCCAGAACACCTCCGCCAACTTCACCTCGGACGGCGACGAGTTCCAGATCGAGCCATTGCTGCATTTCGGCGCCGACGGCGAGTCCGTCCGTGGTCTGGTGGGCGTTCGACTGTACGATTTCGATGCCGATGAAGCGTTCATCAACGCCGTTGGCAACCAGCCGATGAAGGATGAGACCCAGACCCGCTCCGCGTTTGGCGAACTGACCTACCCGCTGGCAACCACCGTGGATCTGACCTTCGGGTTGCGATACGAGTGGGAGCGGCGCCAGCGGACCGCGCTGGTGCAGTTGAATCCGGTCTTTGGTGTGGATCTGGATTTCGATGAAACCTACAACGTCCTGCTGCCACGCCTGGACCTGGCCTGGAAACCCCGGGCAGGGCAGACCTTCGGCATGAAGGTGGCCAAAGGCTACAACGCCGGCGGCGCCGGCCTGTCGATCACCAACTTCCAGCCCTACGAGTACGACGAAGAAACGGTGATCAATTACGAGGTCTACACCCGCAACGCTCTGCTGGATGGTGAACTGGAACTGACTGCCAACGTTTTCTATAACGACTACAGTGACATGCAGCTGCCCGAATACGTTGGTGCCGACGACATCATCATCCGCAATGCCGACAAGGCCATCAGCTATGGCGCCGAACTGGGCTCACGCTGGATGCCGGCACCGGCTTTCGCCCTGACCGGCAGCCTGGCCTTGCTGAAGACCGATGTCGAAGACTTCGACGGTACCGTGATCGAAGGCAACGAACTGCCCCGGGCACCGGCCTACGCCGCCACCCTGGGAGCCGTCTATGAGCCCCTCGATAACCTCGAGCTGAGTGGCAACGTGCGCTACAGCGACAGCTACTACGCCGACTACGATAACCTGCCGGCGGAGAAGATCGAGGGCTACACCGTGGCCAATGTGCAGTTGGCCTACACCTATGGCCCGGCCCACATGACAGTGTTCGTCAACAACCTGTTTGACACCGACGCCGAGACCATGATTTTCAACAGCCTGGTGGACAACCCCTTGCGGGTTCAGCCGCGCCTGGCCGGGGCATCGTTCGAGTACCGTTTCTAACGGGGCAGGGCTGCTACCCGGGTCTGGTCGCCTCGAAGGTGAGTATGCCGGCATCACGCCCCGGCACCTGGCCATGCCGGTAGTCGCCGCAGACCTGAATGTCCGCGAACCCGGCGGCTGCCAAAGCCAGTGTCATTTCGTGCACGCCCCACCAGCGCAGGTGGAAGGTCTCCAGCTGGCTGCGGGCAAGCTCGCCGTTGTGCCAGTGCTCGTAGCGGAGCTGGGCGTGGGTGGTCTGCCGAAGGTAATCGGTTGCCAGCGGGGTGTGCTGCAGGGTCAGCAGGTCATCGCCGGTTTGCCAGTGGCGGCAGCTTGCGCCCGCATGGATCAGTGATGACATCGGGTCGAGATCGAGTAGCAGCCGGCCTCCCGGGGCCAACGCCGCAAGGAAGCGGCCCAGCACCTGCTGGGCGACGGCGGTGTCCGTGATCAGCTGGAACGAGCCAGCCGGCAGGATAATGGCATCAAACGGATGGTCGTAGTGAAAGTCCTCAAACTGCTGGCGGGTCAGCGGCGGCTCCAGGTCACGGCGCCGGCACTCCTGCCGGCAATAGGCCAGCATGTCCTCTGAACCGTCAAATCCGGTCACCGACAGGCCGGCTTCCAGCAGTGGTATCAGTACCCGGCCATTGCCTGTGGCCGGCTCCAGAATCGGGCCGGTGCAGGCCGCGAGGCGGTCACGATAATATTCGATATCGCCAAAGGAATGGCCGATGGGTTTATCAAGGTGGTAGACCCAGGCGGCCAGGGTTCCGTATCGGTTGATCATCTCTGTCACTCCCTGTTGATCGTCGCATCATACCGTCAAACCTTCTAAGGTAGGGTCCTGTTAATCATTGTGAACGGGAGTCTATATGGACAAGGAACTGACCCTGCATAACCGCAACCAGCAGGTGGTGCGGGCCATTGAGGCCAACAACGCCGAGTTGGATGCCGACGCCCGTAGCCGCAAATTCACCGCCATGGCCGAGTCGCCTTACCGTTTTTTTCGTGGCACCAGTCACCTGTTCTGGCAGGACATGTACAACGACTGGCGGTTTGCCCTGTTTGGCGGCGTGGCCGGCACCCAGACCTGGATTCAGGGCGATGCCCATGTCTACAACTTTGGTGCCTTTGCCAATCACGACGGGGAAGTGATCTACGGTCTGGACGACTTTGATGACGCGGTGGTCAGCGACTACCAGTACGACCTCTGGCGCCTAGCCATCAGTCTGGTGCTGGACACCCGCGAGAACGGCCAGTTCAAGGCCGATCACTGCCGGCAAGCAGTGGTCACCCTGGCCAGCCGTTATCTGGAGGTGGCCTCCTGCTACCAGGAGCAGGACCTGGATCAGGAGGTGCACTTCACCGCCGAAACGGCCACCAAACCGCTGGACGGCTTCCTGAAGAAAGTGGCCCGCAAGAAAGGGCGCCAACGCATGCTGGCGAAGTGGACCCGCTTCCAGAAGAACGGCAAACGGGTGTTCGATGCCGAGAATCCGAAGCTGAAGCGGCTGTCTCCCCAGGCCCGCAAGCAGTTTCTGGCGGCGTTTGAAGACTATCGCCAGACCTGCGGTGAAGGTTTGGAGAATGTCTTTACGGTCAAGGACGTGGTGCGCCGCATCCGTGCCGGCACCGGGTCCATGGGGACACCCCGCTACTACGTGCTGGTTGAGGGCGAGGGTGGCGACCACGAGAATGACCTGATCCTGGACGTCAAACGCCAGGACGGGCCGGCGCTGCTGCAGGCGATGACGGCCGTTGAGCAGGACGCCTATGCCCGCGCCTATCCGAATGAAGGAGTAAGGCATGCCAAGGCCTTCCGGGCACTGGCGGAGCATCCGGACCGTTACCTGGGCTGGCTGGAAATGGATGATGGGGTTTACTCGGTGCGGGAGCGGTCTCCCTTCAAGGACGACTTTGACACCACCGGTCTCAGCAAGAAAAAGCACTACTTCCGCATGGCCGCACAATGGGGCGAGATCCTGGCGACAGAGCACAAGCGGGCCAGCCGCAGCCTCAATCCTGACCAGCCGTTTCTGTTCGAGCAGACGCTGGCGGCCATGACGCAGGACCGGGAAACCGAGTTTGCCGGCCTGGTGACGGCAATTGCTGTTCACTACGCCGAGTGTGTGGAGCGTGACTACCGCACGTTCATGGACACTCTGGCGCCACTCGCAGGGCCAATCTCGGCACAAGATTAACCGGGGCCCGGCAGGCCGGCCCCCGGTGCATTGCCGTCAGAACTGGGTGCGCAATGCCAGCACCAACTGGCTGGGATCGCCGAAGTAGTTCTGGCGTCCGCCACCGATGATGCGGCTGTAATAGTGGCGGTCGGTGAGGTTGGTGCCGGTAAGGCTGACGGTGGTGCCTGGCTCGATCTGGTAGGCCGCCCGGGCCGACAGGGTGGCGTAGGAACCCTGCTCATAGCGTGCTCCATCCCGTTCGGTGTGGATACCGCTGCTGTATTCTATGCCTGCGCCCAGGGTCAGACCATTGAGGCTGCCGCCGGCAAAGCCGTATTGGCCCCAGAGCTTGAGGCTGTGTTCCGGTGTGCCGGGTGCGAACGGTTTGCCCTCGGCGTTCTCGTCGGCATCTTCCAGCAGTTCGGTGTCGGTGTAGGCATACCCGATCACCACATCAACCCCGGGCAATGGACGGCCGCTCAGTTCGGCTTCCAGGCCCTGGCTGCGCACTTTGCCGCCGGCGACGGAGGCGTCCTCAATCAGTGCGTCGGCAATGGCACGGTTCTCGTCGATGATGCGGAAGAGCGCGGCGCTGTAGTCCAGGCGTCCCTGATTCAGCTGTCCTTTGATGCCGAGCTCGAACTGGTTGCCCACTCGCGGTTCCAGTACCTTGCCATCGCGATCGGTGGCGGTCTGGGGCTGAAAAATCTCGGCGAAGCTGGCGTACACCGACAGGTCCGGCTGCAGGCTCTGGATGACGCCGGCGTAGGGGGTGAACTGACCTTTTTCCTCATGGGTTGAGTCGGGGCCGGTTTCCCAGTGGCTCAGCCGGCCGCCCAACACCAGGGTGGTGCTGTCGGTGACGGCCAGGTTAGTGCGGCTGTATAGGCCATACTGCTTGGTTTCGGATTTGCTGCGCGGGCCGTATTCGAACTCCGGCAGGGGCAGATCCCGTACCGGGTCATAAACATTCACCGGTGGGTAGTCATAGTTGACGCCGGTGTACAGGTCGCTTTCGTTCTTGCGGCCACTCACGCCCACCAGCACCGAGTGTTCCCGGTCCATCAGCCGGAATGGCTGATTCAGGTAGGCATCCAGCGCCAGGTCGTCGCGGCTGCCGCCCCTGTTCAGCGCGATCCGGCCTACTTCGTTGGTCTCCGGATCGATGGTTGTAGTGGTGTAGTTCAGTTTGTAGTCGAAATCGCCGGTGCGGCGACTGAGGTTGATCTTGGCTTCGCCACCGTTGGCGAACAGGTGCTCCAGTTCAATGAACAGGTGCTTTGGCCGTTCCTCTTTGCTGTTCCAGTCCGAGCCCAGGTTGGTGGACCGCTTGAAATCGCCAAACTGGCCATCCGGCCCCACGGGCCAGCCCACGTAGGGGACCCGGTCTGCGCGGGTGGCACTGCCGCCAACGGAGACCGTGGTCGTCGGCGCCAGATCGTACTCGATCGTGCCGTAGAGCACGGTTTTGCGGGAGTCGATGTCGTCAATGAACGAATCCAGCTCTTCATACACGGTCACCGCCCGACCGCGGAGAGCGCCGTCCTGTGAAAGCGCGCCGGAAAGGTCCGCCTCCAGTCGGTAGCCGCCCCAGGAATCAACGCTGGAGTTGAACTGGCGGGTGGTGTCAGCCAGCGCGCGTTTACGGGCCAGGTTGATGCCACCGCCGGGCTCGCCGGCGCCCTGCAGCAGACCGGCCGGGCCCCGCAGGACCTCCACCCGGTCATACAGTGCCATATCAGGCGCTCCGACACCGTGGGTGCCGTTGCCGGTAGAACCGGTGGCGACGCCGTCAATGCTGACCGTGTCGATGGCAAAGCCGCGGGACAGGAACTGGGCAGCACCGGCGCCATAGTCCTCAACGGTGACGCCGGTGACCCGCTGCATCACCTCCCGCAGCGTTGTCAGGTTCTGGTCCTCGATCTGCGCCCGGGTCACCACACTGCCCGACTGGGGGACGTTCTGATGCTCGCCCAGACCGCGGCCAAAGCTGCTGCCCTCGAAGGTGTAGGCGCCGGTACCGGCGGACTGGTTGGCGTAGTGGTCGGCACTGACCTCCAACGGCCGCAGGCTGGTGTTGTCACTGCGCACCAGGGTGTAAACACCGTTGCCCTGATCGACCACCGTCAGGCCTGACCCGGACAGCAGGGTGGCGAGGGCGCTGTCGACCGAGTAACGGCCGTCCAGCCCAGCGCTCTCAAGTCCCCGGGTAAGCCCGGGATCAAACTGCACCGTGACACCCGCCCGGGCTGCAAACGCCGTCAGCGCGGTGGCGAGAGGACCGCTATCAATGGTGTACGGCTGGGCAGACTGAGCATCCGCTGCCAGTAGCGGGCTACCCGGCAGCACGACGCCGCCGGCAAGGATCGAGCAGAGAATCCCCCGCCGCAGGCGAGACAGGGAAGGGGTCAGGATCGAAGTTGGGATCATGGAAACGGTGTCCTAAGCAGTCGGTTCACCGGCAAAGACGCAGCGGAAACGAAAAGGGGACAGATCCGGGGAACTTTTTTCGGCCAGGTCCCGAAGGGCATGCTCTGAGGCGATATTCAGAATGATGCTGTCAGACGTTGATCGTATCGGCGTGCTTGATACTCAGGCAGTCATAGAAAACCCTGGCCAGCTCAGCCGCACGATGTCCGATGATCGTATTATCTTTGGCGTGAGGCTGGTAGAGATGGTTGCAAACGTAACCAAAGCCGACCTGATGATCAGGGTCTGCGAAAGACGTGACGCCTCCCATGCCTACATGGCCAAAGCTGTTGGGGTTTGGTCCCAGATCTGCCATTGGCGCCAGGTTGAAATACAGGCCCATGCCAACGCGGACATCTTGCTGAACTCCCTCGTCTTTGACCGGGTCAGGTTTTTCGTTGGCAATGCGCTCAACCATCGCTTCTGACAGAACCTGTACGCCGTCCAGGCAACCACCTTGCGCCAGCATGGCGTAAACGCGAGCCAACCCTCTGGCGCTTCCGAACCCGGTGATTGCGGGGGCTTCGGTATGCTGCCAGCGAGGACTGTTCGGATGGTAATCCTTGCTGCAAGGGCGAAAATACCTGGTACGCCAACCGCCAAACCGAGACAGGATGTGAGAGCAAAGCACCAATCGTGACCTGGTTTTCCAGTTGTCGCCATCGCAAGTGGCCAGCACCGGCCGCTGTTCAGCAAGCAAACGAAGTGACAGATTCATCCCCAAAGGATCGGCAAAGTGCTCCGAGAAGTAATCGGCCGGCATTTTTCCGGAAATGCGCCGTATTACCTCACCTACAAGATGGCCAAACGTAACCGCGTGGTAAGCGGTAACCGTCCCTGCCGGCCACAATAAGGGGGCCTGCTCCATAGCCGATATCATGCGATGCCAATCATAGACATCACCAGGACGGTTGGTGTCGGCTGTTGGCAGGCCGGCATTGTGATGCAACAAGTGATTAAGAGTCACTTGAGATTTGGCTTCCGTATCTGCCTGTGCGAACTCCGGCCAATATTTAACGACAGGGTCGTCCAGGTTGGCGAGACCGCGGTCAACAATGTGCAGCAGGCAAAGTGCCGCCAAGGCCTTGCCTGCGGAAAACAAACTGACCACCGTATCCGGTTGCCAGGGGTGCTCCCGCCTGGGCGACGTATGACCCGCCCACAGATCAACCACGATGTTTCCCTGATGGTAGATACACAGCGCGTTACCGAGTTCATCGGGATGCTGCTGCATCTGATCGAAGGCTTCCTGAACGGGCTCAAAGCCGCTGGCTACTGTGCCTGACGGGTGTTCATTCGTTGCTATGGGGCTGATTTCAGACATTATCTGGCTCTACACATAGTGAGTTGGGTGATGCGAAAAGCGCCACGACGGCCATTGGACGCTTTACGTGCCAGCTTCGTCGCTCGTTTTATCGGGGAGGAGACGGGCGGAACTGAACACGCTGATGCCTGCTGCCAGTGTCAGGAATGCCGTGAAGGCGAACAGCGTGGCGTATCCCGCGTATTCAGCCAGGATGCCTGCCACAATGGCCGCACCAAATCGAATAAAGGCGTCCACCGAGGTTAGAACGGCGTAGGACGAGACGGGAGCTTCCGGCAGCGTGCGTTGCATGTATAACTGCCAGGTCAGGACAGTGAACGCCCCCGCCAACACGAAGTCGCTGATTGACAGGATGGTGACAGCGAGTTTCGCCATCATTGGCACCTGGGCGAGGCAGAAAAGCACCAGGCCTTTCAGGGCGGCGCAAACCAGAAAGCAGGTTTTCAGACCAAACCGGGCAATCAACCATCCCGATGTCAGCGATACCGGTACCATCAACCCCATGGCCAGACTGCCCAGCAGCAAGCCCGACCGCTCTGGTGACATCCCCGCATCAATAAGCCGGGCCGGCAACAGCACATCGGCGCCGCTGGCGGTGGCAATCAGAATCAGGCTGATACAAACCGGCAGGTTGCCGAGAATCCTGGCCCCCTGGAGAAAAGTGACTTGCTGCACGGCACTTTCCCGGGGGCCGTCGTTTAGCAGCTTGCCGGTCAGACCAGCAATCGCCATGGCAATACTGGTACACAGAATCACCGGCCACCAATCGAACCAGCTTGCGACCCAGGGCACCAAGCCGCCACCGACAATGCCACCCAGGACCATGCCACCTGCGGCAAACCCGTTTGCCCGTGCGCGGTTTGTTTCATCCAGGGTGCGCATGGCCCAGCCTGCGTAAAGCAGCTGCAGCATCAGGGCGAGTAGCGCACACACGGCGGCCAGGGCAATCAGTGGCCAGGTTGCAGCCTGTTCAGTCAGCGCTGCAACAGGTAGAAAACACAATGCCAGCAGTAACGCCAGAATGGCGATGGCTTTGGTTCGCGTGGCGGCGGGTACGGCGATTCGCTCAAACCACGGCGCCCACAACCACTTGAGCGCAGAAGGCAGCCATATGATCCAGATCAGGCCGATTTCGATCAACGATGCGCCACCATCGCGCAGCTGTGCTGGCACCGCGATGGTGAAGAAAGCCCCCTGCAGACCAATGATTGCAGACAGGGAGAGAACGCCGAGATAGCCGCTTTTCGTCATATCAGAACGCAATACTCAGGCCGAGTCCCAGAATTCTGCCCGTGCCGACGGAGGCGGTGTGAATATCTGGCGTGTATTCCGATGAGAAATGCACCGGGCGTTCGTCCAGCAGGTTATGCCCGAACAGATACAGCGAATTGTCGCCTCTGCGCCAAGACACGCGGGCATTGAGGATATCGTGATCGGGCAGTTTGAAGTTGTTGCCAATGTCACCCTCACGGTCACCAACATAAAGCCAGTCAGCCGAAAGCAGGATGTCATCGAACAGATTCACGCTGGTGACAGCAATCCGGTAATCAAAGCCAAGCGTCGCTGAAACGTTTGGTGTCAGTGGAACTTCGTTGCCTTTGCTCGCCCCGGTATTGGTGGTGGCGGACACCGATTGCATTTCGCTATCCAGCAGGGTCAGCGAGGCACGCAGTTGCAGATCGGCTGTTGCCTGATAGGCGCCATCAAGTTCCAGGCCATAACTTCGGTAGTCCTGATTCGTAAACGTGTAGTAGACGAGCCCTTCTCTGAACTCGAAATCAAACATCTGGCCATCTTTCACGTCATTATGAAAAAGCGCGGCGTTGATGTTCATTCGATCATCAGCGGAGACGTATTTCAGACCGGTTTCCCAAGTCGTGTTGGTCGCTGATTTAAAGGGATCGGTTTTGACGCCAGTTGCAGAGCCTACCAGCAGTTTTTCGTAGCCGCCTGCAGCGTAGCCTCTGGACCAGGAGGCATAAGCTGTTGTGGTATCGGTGACATCAAACGATAAACCCAGACGCCCTGTAGTGTAATGGTCCCCGATGTCGTCAGTCTGGTGGAACGTCGGTACGGTGCCGGGGAAACCGTTGGAAACATAGTGGCCGTCAACGTCCTGGTCTTCCCAGCCGTAGCGAATACCGGCGGAGAGTCTAAGGCGGTGTGTCATTGCCCAGGTGCCGTCAGCAAACAGCGACCAGGACCGGGTATCGATATCGACATCCGTCACCCCGTTTGAGGTGGGTTGGGTGGCACTTTTGGCGTCCCGCTCGCCGCTGTAGCCAGACTGAAAATAGTTGGCTCCGGCCACCCAGGAAAAGTGTGAGTCGTCATCCGACGCCAGCCGTAGTTCCTGGCTGAATATCCGTTCGCGTTCTTCGGTTAAAAAGTAGTCTGTGGTGGCATCAGTGAATGTACTCTCAGGCTGGCCGGTTAATGCGGAATACAGATACGCGTCGGACGCACCAACATCGCCGTCGATATGCTGTTTCTGAAAGCCGGTCAGGGACGTCAGGCGAGCGTGGCCAAACTGTTTTTCGGCTTTGATGATTGCCTGAAGATTTTCCCGGTTGTGCTCCGGTATCCGATCATCGCCGCTTTCCGGAAAGTTCGGGTGCTCGTAATAGAGTAGATAGGAGTTATGACTCTCCCGCTTATCGGCCTGCAACATGGTCGAGATATCCCAGCCGGACGCCGTGTAAGCGGTTAATGAGAGCCGGGCGCCGGATAACGAGGTCCCGCCTTCAGTGCCGTTTGCAACGCTATTGGGTACATCGCCGTCAAAGTCCTGAAAACGCAACGCGACCCGGCCAGCCAGTTGATTGGCCACCAGCCAGTCACCAGCGACAAAATCCCCCTTCTTGTAGCCATCGGTACCGGCTTCAACCGACAGTTGCCTTTCATAGTCGCCATCGGCGCCGTGGGGAACGAAGTTGATGCCGCCTGCGAGGGCATTTCGTCCAAACAATGTGCCCTGGGGGCCACGCAGGACTTCAATTTGCTCCATATCGAAGAGACTGGCGGGAAAGCCGAAGCTGGAGGTTGGTACTTCATTTACCGAGTAGGCAACGACATGATCGGTTGCGCTTAAAGGGTATCCCAGCGGACCCACGCCGCGAATATTGAGAAAGTCAGTACCGGGTTGGCCAAAGCCGGAGAATGTCAGGCCGGGTGAATTCAGAGCGATGCCTGCTCCGGGTTCGGTGGGGGTGGTTTCCACTTCATTGTGCTTCAGGACTGTTACGGCACGGGGCTGCTCCTGAAGATCCTCATCTCGCCGGTCGGCACTGACCTCTATGGCGGGCAGTCTAATGTGGGCGTCCTGCGCAGCGACGGGGGCGGGCAGGGCAGGTGCAATCAGGATAAGAGCCGGAAAAACAGACTGGCGCGACATTGATGTTCCTCATGGCGAATGTGCCGGAACACTCTATCGGGTCGCTTCAAGGGCAGCTTTCGTGTGATTGGGTTTTCTTTTGTCAAAATCGGGTTTGTCTTCAATCTCCTGACTGGGGGAGTGGCCAAATCGACGCCGGTAAGCCGTCGCGAAAGCGGCCGGGCTTGAAAAACCAACGCGCAGGCCGGTCTCAGTCACGGAGAGTCCCTCAGATCTCAGCATGCGCCGTGCGGCATCCAGACGCAGATCACGAAAGAAAGCGAAGATAGTCCGTCCATAGGCCGTTTTGAAATTGTCACTCAGCGTGCTGGGGTTAACCCCAGCGATTTCTGACAGCTCTGTTAGCGAGGGCGTTTGGTCGAGGTTGTCTTGCAGGTAGTCGGTAACGAGTTTTACCCGGTTGCGCGCTCTTTGCTGCAAGCTTCCCCGCACTCCGTCCTGCTGCCTTAGCTGCTCGGTGGCCCGGCAAATGTAGGCCATAAAATTCATGAAGACCGCCTCAAGCTCAAGTTCGCGAAACGGCGCATCCTGTGGGATCTGCAGTGCCTGTTCGACCAGGGCATTCAATGCCGGCAGAACCGGTAGAACCGTTAAGCTCGATTTGTCCATGAAATGCGCTTTCAGGTACAGGAGAGAAGTCTTGAGGGGGCGCCCCAATTCTGCAGGTAAGGCAAGAAAATCAATGTGAAGGCCAACACCTGCACAAAACTCACCCGCGTAGTAGGTGTTCGTGCAAAGGGTTGGTTTGGCGAAGCTCAGAACGATGGGGCGGCCGACCGGTATTGGTATGCGGTTGCTGCCACCACTGTGCACTGAAGTGGATTGGCCACACAGCATCAAGCCGATGAACAAACCGGGGTGCTGCAGGGATCTGATGTTGGCATCGGCGGCATAAATCATATCGTACCCGCCAAACATGAGCCCTTCGCATGGCTGGTAAGAAAAATGTCGGTTGATCGCCCGAGGAGTGCTGGCGGCGTTCATTAGCTTCTCCTGCATGTCTTGTAGGGACAATTCCTTCCGTGCTCAGGGTCAGTTGAGGCCCGCCCTCCGTGGCCGCTGGGGCTCATGCAGCAACCCGATGCATGGTCGGCTGTGCTGACGACAGGCCGGTGACATGGGAGGTGCTGAACTTAGCAGTAATGATAATCATTACTAAATGGGAGTAAAGCACCGGATCGTATTGCGGGCCAAACGCCTTTGGCGCGCCAGTCCAACGAGTTAATCAGAGGCTCCTTAGGCGATTGCTTCGCATTCTCTGCCAGAATTGCCCTGAATTGAGGGGTGTCGTAGAATGCGTCGCATTCCTATTTAAGGTGCTTCCTGTGTGGGTTCCCAGGCGACGCTTAAACACCCCGGTGACGCTCCAGTACCGTGGGGCGGCTGGACCATGGGGTAGGCCCATCGATGCGGTACGCAATGCCGAAATCCCGATTTTCTTCATTATCTCAGGCTGTAGAGGCTTACTACGAGGAGCTTCGCCATTTTATCCGCCGACGGACGGGGTCGAGGTCCATGGCAGAGGATGTGGTTCAGGAAACCTGGATTCGTGCCAACACCACGACCGTGGATCTGCCGGACAATCCCCGCGCTTATCTTTATCGGATGGCGGGTAACGTGGCCGTGGACCATTTGCGGCGCCGCCAGGTGTGGGAGAGGGTGGAGCAGCCTCTTGCAAACGAGACAGACGAACACGGCATACAAACGCTGGAAACCGTACCCGATGGTGCCCCTGATCTTCTGGAAGCCCTGACGTCCCAAAAGCAGTTGGTTGCCCTTAACGCCGCCGTGCGTGAACTGCCCGATAAATGTCGGGAAGTGTTTCTGCTGTATCGAGGTCATGGCCTTACGATGAGGGAGATTGCTGAACGGCTGTCCATTTCGGATAAGACGGTTGAGAAGCACATAGCCCGGGCCATGGTGCATTGCCGGGTCCGTGTCCGGGCGGCAGGGCGGGAGGTGTGATGTTGAAATCAATCAATCCCCGGTGCATTGCTGCGCGCGATGGCGGCTCCTGTACCAGTCTTTCCGGGGCTGGGCTGGGGGATTCTGATTCTGCCGCTCGTCTTATTTCAAAGCCGCGAGTTGATGCCGCCGCCATTTGCTGCCTCGGCCCATTCCGACCAGGGCGAATCCGCTATGACCAATGACCCCTCCGAGTACCGCGATGCCCCCATGGATGAGTTGCCTGATGAGGTACTCGAAGAAGCCGCCATCTGGCAAGCGCGGTTACGGGACGCCGCAGCGGGAGCAGTGGCGGTCAGGCAGGTGCGGGCAGAGTTCGGGCGGTGGCTTTTAAGGGACACTCGTCATCGACAGGCCTTCGCCGAAATGGAGGCGCTTTGGGGGGCGTTGGAGGGGCCTGTCGAGCAATGGCTGGCGGAGCTTGAAACCGGCGCGCGGAGCAGGGCATCACGATGGTCGTCCCTAGCCATGATCGCATGCCTGGTGCTGGCGGCCTTCCTTGGCGTTGGCTGGCAGCAGGACTGGCTGGCTCAATGGCAGGGCGACTATGTCACTGCGGTGGGAGAAACGGCGGCCATTGAGTTGGAGGACGGCAGTCGCATTGCCCTCAATACCGACAGTGCCCTGGCGATCGATTTTGGTCCCGAGGCGCGTCGTGTGCGGCTGATACGGGGCGAGGCATGGTTCAACGTGTCTTCGGCTGACCCGAGACCGTTCATCGTGGTCACGGACCCTGGCTCGGTAACGGTTACTGGCACCCGGTTTAACGTCCGCCTGGCCGGGGAGGTGGCTATTGCCAGTCTGGACGAAGGTCAGGTGGTGTTGCGTGCTGCCGATGTTGCTGAGGACAAGCCGGTGGTGCTGGCGCCGGGATGGCAATCTGTGCTGGCCAGCGACTTCATCAGTCCGCCAGAAGCCTTTGATCGTACTGCAATTACCGCCTGGCGGCGTGGCCAGGCGGTGTTCTATAACACGCCTCTGGCGGAGGTGGTGGCAACCCTGAACCGCTACCGCCCTGGCCGAATTGTGGTTGTTGGGGAAACGTTGAACCAACTCAGGGTCAGTGGCGTTTTTGCCGTTGATGACCCTGATGCTGCGCTCAACGTCATTGCCAATACCCTGCCAATACAGCAGACCCGTCTGACTGATTACCTCGTTCTGATTCGCTGAGTGCGGGGTAACTTTCTCTGAAAAAGTGCATCCGGACTGGGGGAATGTTCCTCGTTGCCGCGTCTCATCACCTGACACTAACAGTAACAGTTCTCAATAGTATTTGGGTGTATGACGATGCGAGGCAGACACAACGTGAAGGATAGCAACTCCCGGTCAGTTGTTCGGACAGGGGCCGGGGCGGTGACACCTCCCGGCAAACGCAACAGCCTGGCGGCTGCGATTGCGCTGGCGATACCGTTAACCGTGGCGACGGCTGGCGCTGCGGTGGCGGGGGAGCTGACCAACGGCGAGACTCAGGCTGCGGCCCAGTCGCAGCCGGTTTACCTGTTCGATATTCCTGCCAGGCCGTTGCCTCAGGCAATCACCGAGCTGTCTGCGATGACGGGGATTCAGGTGCTCTACACCGAACAATCCACCTTCGGTCACACGGCGCCGGCTCTGCAGGGCAGCTTCACGATCCGTGGCGCCCTGCAGCGCTTGCTGGCCGGCAGCGGGCTGGTTGCAAGATTCACCGGCGACAACTCGGTGACGATAGAGTTGGCCAGTGAGGATGACGGTCAGTTCCTGGAGACTCTGTTGATCAAGGGCGCATCCATGGCTGCGGCGACCGAATCGACGGGCTCGTACACTCCCCGTTCTTCCAGTTCTGCCGCTGGTTTACAGCTTTCTCTCCGGGAGACGCCCCAGTCCGTTACTGTTGTTACCCGTCAGCAGATCGATGACTTTTCGCTGGAAACGGTGGACCAGGTACTGGCGAATACGCCGGGAATCAGCGTCAATCGAGCTGAAACGGACAGGGCTTTCCCCACGGCGAGAGGCTTCAAGGTTGAAAACATCAGTGTTGATGGGGTGTCGAGCGCCGCCTACGGCCTGATGAGTGCGGATTTGTTGTCGGACACCGCCATCTACGATCGGGTTGAGGTGGTTCGCGGCGCCGCTGGACTTTTGAGTGGCTCTGCCAGTCCTTCAGCCTCGATTAACCTGGTACGAAAGCGTCCAACCCGGGACTTCCAGGGTCAGCTGGTGGCCAGCGGTGGACGCTGGGATGCGGGCCGCCTGCAGGGGGATCTTTCCGGGAGTCTGGTGGCATCGGGCAGTGTGCGTGGAAGGCTTGTTACTGCCTATGACAGTCGCGATTCCTATATCGACTATTACAGCAACGATAAGGCCGTTGCCTATGGGATCGTTGAGGCCGACCTGGCTCCCGGCACGGTTCTGGGTATTGGTATCGATCACCAGGCACAGGATGTTGAAGGGACCACCTACGGTGAGCCGGTGCCCTTTTTCTTCGACGATGGTACTCCGACCGATTTTGGCCGCAATGTGACCACGTCCGCGCCCTGGTCCACCAAGGATAACCGTCGTACCGTCGTGTTTGCTGACCTGACGCATCGATTCAACAGCGGTTGGCAGGTGAAATTGTCAGCAAGTGATCTCAACGGTGAAGTTGAATCGGATAAATTGCTGTACATGTCCGGGCACCTCAATCGACAAACCGGAGAAGGCTTGAGCGTCTCCCCCAACAGCTTTAGCAGTAAGCGTGATTTGACCAGTCTGTCAGCCACGGCTGACGGGCAGTTCGGGTTTCTGGGGCGTAAACACGAGCTCCTTGTGGGATGGAGCAAATCCAGAGAAACCATCGCCAGGACCTGGTATGAGGACCCTGCGGTCGACGTGGGTAGCTTCTTCGACTGGCCCGCTCCTGACCCCGGGAGATACGGCGAGGCCGAAAGCACGGGAGGCTGGACAACAGATCAGTGGGGAGGCTTCGTCAACAGTCGCTGGTCGCTTGTTGATGATCTGACGTTGTTGGTGGGAACCCGAATCAGCAGTTACGAGTACACCAAGAGGGACGAGGGGGTTGAGGGCGCCCGCTATGACCACAGTGGTGTTTCTACACCCTATGCGGGGCTGATATACGATGTCGCCGATGACTGGTCGGTCTACACGAGCTATACCGAAGTGTTCAAGCCGACCGGAAACCGGGACCGGGATGGCAACGTACTGAAGCCGGAATCAGGGGCCAACTATGAGCTTGGCCTCAAAGGCGAGCATTTCGACGGCACCGTGAACAGCTCCTTCGCCGTGTTTCGGGTTGAGCAATCCAACGTATCTGAGCCTGATGTCAGGGTCGGTGACGAGCAGCGCTACAAATTGGTGGATGGCGTCACCTCCAAGGGTTTTGAAGCTGAGCTGAACGGTGAGATCTACACCGGATTGAACCTTGCCGCCGGCTACACCTATCGCACATCGGAAGACGTCGATGGCAACAAGGTCATGAGGTCAGAGCCCAGGCAGATGCTGCGCCTGAGCATCAATTACCGTCTGCCCGACAACTGGCGTGCGATAACGGTCGGTGGTGCCATTCGCTATCAGAGTGAGACGGTTGCCGAGGGCAAGGGCCCCAATGGCGAGAACGCCAGGCAGGGGGCCTACGCCATTATGGATCTCCGTTTTGGGTACGACTTCAGCGAGTCGGTGTCGGCAGGCGTCAACCTGAACAATGTCTTCGACAGGAAGTACTACAGCTCCGTGCCTGTCTATAATCACGGGTATTATGGTGAGCCCCGCAATCTGACCGTAAGCCTGCGCGGCCGGTTCTAGTGTCCGGTCTGGTTGAGGAATTAGCGAGACGGGACAGTAAGGGGCTTTGATTGAATCGCCAATGATCTGCCGTATAATCGCGAGCCTGTTTACAGAGCGGTTTGAGGGCAGGTTGTGGGTGCATCAGATGAGGATGAGCGCTGGATGACGCGAGCCCTGGCTCTGGCCAGGATGGCGGCCGCTGCCGGTGAGGTGCCGGTCGGGGCGGTGGTGGTTCGCGATGGCAAGGAGATCGGTGCCGGATTCAATGCGCCGATCTCCGGCTGCGATCCGACCGCCCATGCTGAAATGCGGGCCCTGCGGGATGCGGCGGCCCGCGTGGGCAATTATCGCTTGTCCGGGGCCACGCTTTACGTCACCCTTGAGCCTTGTACCATGTGTACCGGTGCGATCGTGCACAGTCGTGTATCCCGTCTGGTGTTTGGCGCTTGTGAGCCAAAGGCGGGAGCGGTGGTCTCTACCCGTCGGACCCTGGAAGAGGCCGCCTTCAACTGGCGTGTCGAGCATCAGGGCGGGGTGCTGTCGGAGGCATGCAGCGAGCTGATCAGTGGTTTCTTTGCTGACCGTCGTGCGGCCCGCCGCAAGCGGCGCGACTCGTCTCAGGTGTGATCGCCCGGGTTTCAGCAGGGAAGAAGCAGGGGCTTACCCATGAAGGTTCTGGTTACCGGCGGAGCCGGTTATATCGGCAGCCACGTTGTTCGCCAGTTGGGCGAGGCCGGCCACGACATTATCGTTTTTGACAATCTCTCCACTGGCTACGCCTGGGCGGTGACCCATGGTGAGCTGGTTGTTGGCGATCTGGCGGACGAAGACGCGATTGACGCGTTGTTCCGCGACCACCAGTTTGAGGCGGTTCTGCATTTTGCGGCTCACATCGTGGTGCCGGAATCGGTCGCCAATCCTTTAAAGTATTATCGAAATAATACCCGTAATACATTGAATCTGCTTGCCGCGATAGAGCGGTATCAGGTTCCCCATCTGGTTTTCTCCTCCACCGCAGCGGTTTACGGCATGCCGGAGCAGACCGTGCTGACCGAGGACCTCCCGCTGGCGCCGATCAATCCCTACGGCGCCTCCAAGATGATGAGTGAGCGAATGATCATGGATCTGGCTGCGGCCAGCTCACTGCGTTATGTCATCCTGCGTTATTTCAATGTGGCCGGTGCGGATCTGGACGGTCGGCTGGGACAGGCAACGCCTGAGGCCACCCATCTGATCAAGGTGGCTTGCGAGTGCGTGACCGGTGCACGCGACGGCATGAGCATCTTTGGCACGGATTACGACACCCGTGATGGCACCTGTGTCCGTGACTACATTCACGTTGAGGATCTGGCGCGTGCCCACGTCATGGCGCTTGATCACATGGCCGCTGGTGGCGAATCCGATGTGCTCAACTGCGGGTATGGTCGCGGCTTTACCGTGCGAGAGGTCATCGATGTTGTTCGTCAGCAGGCGGGCTGTGACTTTCCGGTTGCCGAGTCGCCCCGGCGTGCGGGAGACCCCGGTGCGCTGATGGCCGACAACCAGCGGATTCGCCGCGTGCTTGGCTGGTCGCCCCGGCATGATGACCTGGAGGTCATTGTCCGTACCGCGCTGGACTGGGAGCGCCAGTGGCAGCGTAAGCAGGCGGACGGCGCGACCCATTCCACCAATCATTGATTCGTTAAGTTAGGACAACACCCATGAAAATCACCATTTTTGGTACCGGCTATGTTGGTCTGGTCACTGGCGCCTGTCTGGCGGATGTGGGGCACGATGTGGTCTGTATGGATGTCGACCAGGCCAAGATCGACAAGCTGATCGGCGGGCAGATTCCCATTTACGAGCCTGGCCTGGAACCGATCGTCAAGCACAATGCTGAGGCTGGCAGGCTGTCCTTTACCACCGATACCGAGGCGGCCGTGGCTCACGGCGAACTGCAGTTCATTGCGGTTGGTACCCCGCCGGATGAGGATGGTTCGGCGGATCTGCAATATGTGCTGGCGGTGGCCCGTGCCATCGGTCAGCACATGGATGGCTACAAAGTGGTGGTGGACAAGTCCACGGTGCCGGTCGGTACCGGTGACAAGGTCCGGGATGCGGTGCGTGCGGAGCTGGATCGCCGCGGACTGGAGCTGGACTTCGATGTGGTGTCGAACCCGGAGTTCCTCAAGGAAGGCGCGGCCATCAACGACTTCATGAAGCCGGATCGTATCGTGGTGGGTACCGACAGTGACCGGGCCCGTGAGCTGTTGCGGGAAACCTACTACCCGTTCAACCGCAATCACGACCGGATGATCTTCATGGACATCCGCTCGGCGGAGCTGACCAAGTACGCGGCCAACGCCATGCTGGCCACCAAGATCAGCTTCATGAACGAGATTGCCAACCTGTCCGAACGGCTTGGCGCTGATGTAGAGGCAGTGCGCCGGGGGATCGGTTCGGACCCCCGCATCGGCTACCACTTTATCTACCCCGGTTGCGGTTATGGTGGCTCCTGTTTCCCTAAAGATGTGCAGGCTCTGGCGCGCACGGCGGCGGGCTGTGATTACGAGGCCCGCCTGCTAAACGCCGTCGAATCCGTCAACCTGTCCCAGAAGTACGTGCTGTTCGACAAGGTCAGCCACTATTTCCAGGGCCAGTTGGATGGCAAGGTCATCGCGGTCTGGGGGCTGTCGTTCAAACCAAACACTGACGACATGCGCGAGGCGCCATCGCGGGCGTTGATGGAGGCGCTCTGGGAAGCGGGCGCCAAGGTCCAGGCGTTTGATCCGGAAGCAATGTCCGAGACCCAGCGCATTTATGGCGATCAGGATGGCCTGACCCTCTGTGGCACCAAGGAGCAGGCATTGAAGGGCGCCGATGCCCTGGTGATCTGCACCGAATGGAAAGAATTTCGCTCCCCGGATTTTGCCAGCATCGCCGCAACCCTGAGCGAGCCGGTGGTATTCGATGGTCGTAATCTCTACGAGGCCGATATGCTGTCCCGCCATGGCCTGATCTACTACGCCATCGGCCGTGGCCGCAATCAGTTCCAGGTCGGGTAAGGTCGATGGACGGGTTTCAGTTGCATCCCCGACTGGCGGCGGATACCCACTCCCTGGGGCAGGCGGCCCTGTGCGAGATTCTGCTGATGAACGACGCCGCCTGGCCCTGGCTGATCCTGGTGCCCCGCAAACCCGGCATCCGGGAGGCCTACGAGCTGGAGTGGGAGCAGCAGCTCCAGTTGCTGCGGGAGTCGTCGGCGCTGGGCAAGGAGCTGATGGCGGCGTTCGATGGCGACAAGCTCAACGTTGCCGCCCTGGGTAACCTGGTGCCGCAGCTGCATGTGCACCACATTGTGCGGTTCGAGGATGATCCGGCCTGGCCGGGGCCGGTATGGGGGCGTCAGCCGCCAACGCCCTATGAGCCGGCGGCCCTGGAGCAGCGCCTGGCGCAGTTGGCGCCCGTCGTTGCTGCGGTGCAGGCCGCCGGTTAGTGATGGGTGGTCTGGCGGATTGGGATGGTGAGGTGTCAGCTCCGCTGTGAGCGCGCCAGGGTCTGTGAGCCAAGCAGGATCATGCGTAGTTCGGTCTTCAGCTTGGCTTTCAGGATCTCCCGCTCCCGGGCGGTGGCGTCCAGTGCTTCCGCGCCCTGGTTGAACACCAGGGTGACCATCGCTTCGGCTACCAGGCGGCCATCATGAATCGGCCGTTTCTCTTCTTCGGCAATGCGGCGCAGGTCGTCGGCCAGCTCGGTGACGAAATGGTCGATTTCGGCCTGGATCGCCGTTCGGAATGGTTTCGATACCCCCGTCCTCTCCCTCAGCATCAGCCGGAACAGGTTGGCGTTGTTGCCCAGATACTCCATGAAGGTATCCACGGAAGTGCTGATTGCGCTGCCGTTACGGGCGATGCGCTTGCGGGCCTGTCGCATGAGCTGGCGGAGCGCGACACCGCCTTCATCGACCAGGGCCAGTCCCAGCTCATCCAATTCTGAAAAATGCCGGTAGAAGGAGGTGGGGGCGATGCCTGCCTCCCGGGCTACTTCCCGCAGACTGAGGCTGCCGAAGCCGCGATCGGCACTGAGCTGCGACAGTGCGGCGTCCATCAGTGCTCTGCGGGTCTTGAGTTTCTGTTCGGCTCGTGACGACACGGGGCCTCCATTCGGATCGGGTTGCGAGAGTCGCGACGAGGCAGCGAACCGCCAGCGTGGCAGGGCGGGAATGGCTGGCCGGATGTGCGATAAAGGCGCTCTATTCTACCGGCAGACCGTAAGGGCGTCATCTTCAACCCAGAGAGCTGTCCAATCACCGTCTGCCCGATGGATTGTGATGCCGGAAACCTGATTTTCCAGCCTGATGCGTTTATAATGTCCCGCTTTTCGAGAATGGGTCCGCCATCGGCGGGCGGCGCTGGCTGAGCGACGCTCGACAGGCTCGGATGGCAGCAGGCGGTACCCGATGATGTGAGCAGGGCGGGTCCCCGGATTCAGGGGGTTGCCGGTGTTGGTTATGTTGTGGGGTAAAGGCAAGTTCGAGAGGTGAGAAGATGCCGATTTACGAGTACGTTTGCGACGCCTGTGGCTTTGAGAAGGACGTTATTCAGAAAATGAGCGCGGACCCGTTGAAGGACTGTCCGAAATGCGAAACCCCGGCGTTTCGCAAGCGGATTTCCGCAGCAGGGTTCCGGCTATCTGGCTCCGGTTGGTACGAGACCGATTTCAAAACCGGCGCCAAGAAGAATCTGGTCGACAAGGGTGGCTCAAAGGAGTCGGCAGCTAGCTGACCGCGCGCCCTGACGCCTGCCCGGCCGGCCCGGGCAATCAAGCTAATTACGCACATACAGACATTACGGGAAGGGTTATGCGCAGTCATTATTGCGGTGGAATCAACGAGTCTCATATTGATCAGGATGTAACCCTGTGTGGTTGGGTCCATCGTCGTCGCGACCACGGCGGGGTTATCTTTCTGGATCTGCGCGACCGGGATGGTATTTCCCAGGTAGTAGTCGATCCGGATACGCCTGAGAGCTTCCAGCTGGCGGAGAAAGTCCGCAGTGAGTTCGTTATCCAGATTACCGGTCGTGTTCGCCGTCGCCCTGCCGGTACCGAGAATGACAACATGCCGACCGGCCAGGTCGAGGTGCTGGGCAAGCAGCTGACCATCCTGAACGCTGCAGCCACGCCGCCGTTCCCGCTGGACGAGCATGTCGACGTGGGTGAAGACGTTCGTCTGCGTTACCGCTTTGTTGACCTGCGTCGCCCGGAAATGCTGAACCGTCTGCGTTTCCGTTCGCGGGTAACCAGCTACATTCGCAATTTCCTCGACAGCAACGACTTCATGGATGTGGAAACGCCGATCCTGACCCGGGCCACCCCGGAAGGTGCGCGTGACTACCTGGTGCCGAGCCGGACTCACAACGGTTCCTTCTTTGCGCTGCCCCAGTCCCCACAGTTGTTCAAACAGCTGCTGATGGTGTCTGGTGTTGACCGCTACTACCAGATTGCCAAGTGTTTCCGCGACGAGGACCTGCGGGCTGACCGTCAGCCGGAGTTCACCCAGATCGACCTTGAGGCGTCCTTCATTGATGAAGAAGGCCTGATGGGAATCACCGAGTCCATGGTTCGGAAGCTGTTCAAGGACGTGATGGACATTGAGCTGCCCGAATTCCCGCGTATGCCGTACGAAGAGGCCATGCGCCGTTTCGGTAGCGACAAGCCGGACCTGCGGATTCCGCTGGAGCTGATTGATGTTGCCGACCTGGTTGAAGGCGTTGATTTCAAAGTGTTCGCCGGCCCGGCCAAAGACCCGAAAGGTCGTGTGGCGGCGCTGCGTGTGCCCAAGGGCAGTGAGCTGACCCGCAAGCAGATTGATGAATACACCAAGTATGTTGGTATCTACGGTGCCAAGGGGCTGGCCTACATCAAGGTCAACGACCTTGCCAAGGGTGCCGAGGGACTGCAGTCTCCGATCGTCAAGTTCCTGGGCGATGACGTCGCCATGGCGGTGGTTGAGCGTGCCGGTGCCGAGGATGGCGATATCGTGTTCTTCGGTGCGGATAAGCGTTCCGTGGTTGACGAAGCCCTGGGCGCACTGCGTATCCGTATAGGTCACGATCTCAACATGCTCACCGCTGAGTGGGCACCGCTGTGGGTGGTGGACTTCCCGATGTTCGAGGAAACCTCGGATGGCGGCCTGACCGCAATTCACCATCCGTTCACTGCGCCGTCCTGCAGTGCCGAGGAGCTTGAGGCCCAGCCTGCCACAGCGCTCTCCCGCGCCTATGACATGGTGCTGAATGGTACCGAGCTGGGTGGCGGTTCGATCCGTATCCACGATGAGGCGATGCAGGAGACTGTGTTCCGCGTACTGGGCATCGGCCACGAAGAAGCTCGCAGCAAGTTCGGCTTCCTGTTGGATGCGCTCAAGTATGGTTGCCCGCCTCACGGTGGTCTGGCGTTTGGTCTGGATCGTCTGATCATGCTGATGACCGGTGCTTCCTCTATTCGTGACGTTATTGCGTTCCCGAAAACCCAGAGCGCGACCTGTCTGATGACCCAGGCGCCAGGCACTGTCGACGACAAGCAGCTCAAGGAGCTGAACATCCGTCTGCGCAAGCCGCCGGTGAAGAGCGAAGCTGGCGAAGCCGAGGCCAAGTCGGACGACGCGTAACCGGCAAGAGAACGTTATTGGTAAGAGAAGGAGTGAGCGGAGCGAGGTATGGCCGGACACAGTAAATGGTCCAACATCAAGCATCGCAAGGCGGCTCAGGACGCCAAGCGTGGCAAGATCTTTACCAAACTCATTCGCGAGCTGACGGTGGCGGCCCGCCAGGGCGGGGGGAGTCCCGAGGACAACCCCCGCCTGCGGGCCGTAATCGACAAGGCGTTAACCGCCAACATGAAGAAGGACACCATCGAACGCGCCATCGCGCGGGGTGCCGGTGGTGAGGACGACGACAACTACGAAGAGCTGACCTACGAAGGTTATGGTCCCGGAGGTGTCGCGATCCTGATTGAAGCCATGACGGACAACCGCAACCGCACGGTGGCGGAGGTTCGTCACGCATTCAGCAAGCATGGTGGTAACCTGGGCACCGATGGGTCCGTCGCCTACCTGTTTGCCAAGCAGGGCCTGCTCTACTGTGGCTCTGACACCGCAGAAGATCAGTTGATGGAAGCGGCACTGGAGGCTGGTGCCGAGGACGTGGCCGAGCAGGAGGATGGCTCCTTCGAGATCGTCACCACGCCAGAGCAGTTTCTGGACGTCAAGGATGCCCTGGTAAGCGCCGGGCTGACGCCTGAGCGGGCGGAAGTGACGATGGTGCCGTCCACTTCTGTCGAGCTGGATCTTGAGGGCGCTGAGACCATTCTCAAACTTGTGGATATGCTGGAGGATCTGGACGACGTCCAGAATGTGTACTCCAATGCGGATATCCCTGATGACATTCTTGCCCGGTTGGGCGAGTAACCCGCCATCCTGAGCGCAAAGGTAAGGAGCCGTCTTGGCCATCATTCTGGGCGTTGATCCAGGCTCCCGCATCACCGGCTACGGCATTATCCGCGCCGAAGGGCGTGATCTGGAGTACCTCGACAGCGGCTGTGTTCGCTTGGGTGACAAGCCGCTGGCGGAGCGGCTGCAGGTCATCTTTCACAGTCTGGCGACGTTGATTGGCGAGTATCGCCCCGACGAATTTGCCATCGAGCAGGTCTTTATGGCCCGCAACCCCGATTCCGCCCTCAAGCTGGGGCAGGCCCGCGGAGCGGCCATCGTCAGTGCTGCCAACAGCGGGCTTGCGGTCCATGAGTATTCTGCCCGCCAGGTCAAGCAGGCGGTTGTCGGCAAGGGTGGGGCGGACAAATCCCAGGTGCAACACATGGTGCAGGCGTTGCTGGGCCTGTCACGTAAACCTCAGGCTGACGCCGCTGATGCCCTGGCGATCGCGCTGTGCCATGCCCATATGAACCAGAGCATGGTCCGGGTTGGTACCGGTGCGGCATTGCAGCAGCCGAACCATCGCGGCAAGCTCCGTGGTGGTCGCATCCGCTGACCAGTCCACGCCAAACAGGAGTGTTGAGTTGATCGGACGAATTCGCGGCCTGTTGGTCGAAAAATCCCCGGGCCAGGCCCTGGTGGAATGCCACGGACTGGGTTACGAAGTGGACATTCCCTACACCACTTTTTTTAACCTCCCCGAACCCGGTCAGGAGCTCACCCTTCACACCCACTTCGCCGTCCGGGAGGACGCCCAGAGCCTGTTTGGCTTCAGCGCCCGGCTGGATCGGGATCTGTTCCGGTTGCTGGTCAAGGTGAATGGCGTTGGGCCGAAGATGGCCCTGGCCATCCTGTCCGGGCTGGATGCCCGGCAGTTCATACGCTGCGTGGAGGCCAGAGATGTGGCAGCGCTGGTGAAGGTACCCGGCGTGGGCAAGAAAACCGCTGAGCGATTGCTGATCGACATGGCGGATCGCATCGGGCAGCTTGAGGGCGTCTTCCAGCTGTCTGACCCTGCCGCGACTACCTTGCCGGCGGCAACGCCACCCGCGGTGGACCCGGTTGAGGAAGCCGAGTCTGCGTTGATTGCCCTGGGTTACAAACCTCAAGAGGCGGCGAAAGCCGTCAATCAGATCGCCGGTGAGGGCATGAGCCGGGAAGAACTTATACGACTGGCCCTGAAGAACATGATTCCGGCAGGTCGCTGATCAGCGGGCGTATTCCGGAGTCTCTTAACAGGATAGGCATATTCTGTCTGCATAATGGACAGATATCCTGAATCCAGCGTAACGTGACAGCGTCGGAGTCCTTTGTAAAATAAAGGGCATTTTGCGGCAGGCCCAACACAGACAGGCAGCGACATGATTGAATCGGATCGTCTGATATCCGCACAAAGTGGTCCTCAGGAAGACGTTCAGGACCGGGCCATCCGCCCAACACTGCTGACGGAGTATGTGGGGCAGCCGACGGTCCGGGAGCAGATGGACATCTTCATCTCGGCGGCCCGACGTCGCGAAGAGGCGCTGGACCATGTATTGATCTTCGGGCCACCCGGTTTGGGAAAGACCACCCTGGCCAACATCATTGCCAACGAAATGGGCGTGGCCATCAAGACCACGTCGGGACCGGTGCTGGAAAAAGCCGGTGATCTGGCGGCGATGCTGACCAACCTGGAAGAGGGTGACGTACTGTTCATCGACGAGATCCACCGGCTTAATGCCGCCGTCGAGGAAGTGCTCTATCCCGCTATGGAAGATTACCAGCTGGACATCATGATTGGTGAGGGCCCGGCTGCCCGCTCCATCAAGCTGGACCTGCCCGCCTTTACCCTCGTTGGGGCCACCACTCGCGCCGGTTTGCTGACATCGCCCTTGCGGGATCGCTTTGGCATTGTCCAGCGGCTGGAGTTCTACAACACCGCCGATCTTACCCAGATCATTCTACGCTCAGCCCGCCTCTCTGGCGTCGGTATCGACGAGCGTGGAGCCCATGAAATTGCCCGCCGATCGCGGGGAACCCCCCGAATCGCCAACCGGCTGTTACGCCGGGTCCGTGATTACGCTGAGGTGCGCCACGATGGTCATATTCATGAGCAGGTCTCTGATGAGGCTCTGAACATGCTTAAGGTCGACAGCGAGGGGTTCGACCATATGGACCGCCGCCTGCTGTTGGCGCTGATCGAGAAGTTCGATGGTGGCCCGGTGGGCGTGGAAAGCCTGGCAGCGGCCATCAGCGAGGAGCGAGGCACCATTGAGGATGTGATCGAGCCCTTTTTGATCCAGCAGGGCTTCATGGTGCGGACCCCCCGTGGACGAATGGTAACGTCCAGTGCTTACCTGCATTTCGGGGTCTCCCCCCCCGGGTCACGCGAGGAGGCCTCCCTTGACTGAGCGCGATGATTCAGCCACGCGGTTTGAGCTGCCGGTTCGGGTCTATATCGAGGATACCGATGCCGGTGGCATCGTCTATCACGCCAAGTACCTGCATTACATGGAGCGGGCCCGTACCGAATGGGTGCGGACCCACGGTGTCGGCCTGCGTGCCGGCCTGGCCGAGAACATCAGCTATGTGGTCCAGGGGCTGACCATCAACTACCGCAAGCCAGCTCGGCTGGATGATGAGCTGCTGGTGACGGCGGAGCTGGCGGATTTCGGTCGTGTGTCCATGGATTTCCGCCAATGTGTCCGGCGGGCAGTGGATCAGGCGGTGCTGACAGAAGCCACGGTCCGCGTGGCCTGCATCGCACTTGATACCGGTCGTCCCCGGCGGCTGCCTGACGATCTGGCCGCTCTGCTGGCCGAACATACCTCAACTCGACAACCTGAGAACCAGGAGTAGAACGTGGAGTCAGAACTTTCTGTATGGTCCCTCATCGCCAATGCCGGTCCGCTGGTGCAATTGGTGATGTTGCTGTTGATGCTGGCCTCAGTGGTGTCCTGGGCGTTGATTTATCAGCGTTTGCAGGTTTTCAGAAAGGCCCGGGCAGCGCAGTTGGCCTTTGAAGAGCAGTTCTGGTCGGGGATGGATCTTGGTCAGCTGTACCGGGACGTCAATGCCAATCCGACCCCGTTCTCAGGCATGGAAGCGGTCTTTCGCGCTGGATTCAAGGAGTTTTCCCGTCTGCGGCAACAGAGCCGGGACGCCGATGCGGTCATGGAAGGGGCGCAGCGGGCCATGCGAGTGGCCTTCTCCCGTGAGCAGGAGCGACTGGAGCACCATCTGCCGTTCCTGGCGACCGTCGGCTCGACCAGTCCATACATCGGCCTGTTCGGGACTGTCTGGGGGATCATGAACTCGTTTCGAGGTCTGGCCCAGGTTCAGCAGGCAACACTGGCCACCGTGGCCCCTGGTATCTCCGAAGCGCTGATCGCCACTGCCATGGGGCTGTTTGCCGCCATCCCGGCGGTGATCGCCTATAACCGCTTCGCCGCCCGTTCAGATGCCTTACTGAAGAACTACGAAACCTTCGCCGAAGAATTTTCCAGCATTCTTCACCGCCGCGTCCACAGCGGTGACAGTCACAGCAAGACCTGAGGGTCGGTTCCGGGAGAAAGCGCATGAAAGGCATGGGAATGATGCCGGTCACCCGGCGCAAGCCAATGGCCGAGATCAACGTGGTGCCCTACATCGATGTGATGCTGGTGCTGCTGGTGATCTTCATGGTGACGGCGCCAATGATGACCCAGGGGGTCAAAGTCGACCTGCCCGAAACCAGCTCCGATCCGATTCAGGCCCAGAAAGAGGTGGAATCCATCATCATCTCGGTGGACGCCAATGGCGCCTACTTTATGGAGATCGGCGATCGTGGCAGCGACCCGATGGCGCTGTCGGAGTTGCGGGAGCAGGTGGCGAAGATTCTGTCCCAGCGCAGCAGCAAAGACGTTCTGGTCCGTGGTGATCAGCATGTGGAGTACGGCACGGTGGTGCGGTTGATGTCAGAGCTGCAGGCGGCGGGTGCCAGCAGCGTGGGACTGATTACCGATGTGCCCACCGGGGACCGTCAGGACGGATAGGCTGTGACCGATCGAGAACGGGATTACATATCGAATGACAAGGCGCCCTGGAAGTCGCCCGTTGCGCTGTCGCTGGGGATGCACGCTGCTCTGGCGGTGTTCCTGCTGGTCGGCTGGCACTGGAGCACGCCAACCCACGAGCCGCCGCCGCGGAGTATCGCCGCAACCCTGGTGATGCAGCAGCCTGAGCCGGCCGCTGCGCCGCCGGAGCCCGCACCGGTTCCAGACCGCCAGCAGCAGGAGCAGGAGCGCAAACGTCAGCAGGAGCGTGAGCGGCAGCGTGAGCAGGAACGCCAGCGGGAACTGCAGCGTCAGCGGGAGCAGGCTGAGCGCCAGGCCCGGGAAGAGCGTGAGCGTCAGCAAGCCGCGGAACGTGAGCGCCAGCAGCGGGCTGAGGCAGAGGCTGCCCGCAAAAAAGCCGAGGCGGAAGCCAAGGAGCGGGCGCGTCGCCAGGCCGAAGAGGAGGAGCGTCGCCGTCAGGAGGCGGCCCGCAAGGCCGAGGAAGAACGCCAGCGCCAGCAGGAGGCCGAGCGCCGACGTGAACAGCAGGCCCGGGAGCAGCGGGAAGCCGAAGCCCGTCGTCGGGAACAGGAGCGTCAGTTGCGGGAGCAGCAGTTGCAGGCGCTGGCGGACAAGGCCAACGAGGAACGCCAGGCCGAGCGTCAACGTCAGGCCGAGGCCGCCGCGGCGGCCCGGGCCCGTGAAGCGCAAATGATGAGCGACCGCGACAAGTATCAGTTGATGATCCGGGACAAGCTCCGTCAGGCCTGGTACATACCGCCATCGGCGACCGGGGATATGTCGGTCAAGTTACGCATCACGCTGTTCCCGACCGGTGAGCTGTCATCGGTGGAGCTGGTGCGGGGCAGTGGCAACGGTGCCTTTGATCAGTCAGCCCTGAGTGCGGTTCGAGGCATTGACCGCTACCCATTGCCAGACGATCAGCAGACGTTTGAGCGTTACTTTCGGCAGTTCACCATCGAATTCACCCCAGAAGCATTGAGGTAAGTACAGTGGCACGCATCGATCTATCCCGTACTCCGTCACGTCTGGCAGGCTGGGTTCACCGCTGGCCATCGTTATCCGCGCTGCTCGCTTTGCTGCTGTTTGCCGTCCCTGGCCATGCCGAGTTGCTGATCCGCATCACCGAAGGGGTCGAAAGTGCGATTCCGGTTGCCGTTGTGCCGTTCAAGGAGAGTGGCGATTTGCCGGCAGGCGATGGTGTCAGCGATATCGTGCGTTCAGACCTGACCATGAGTGGTGAGTTTTCCACGCTGTCGCCGGAGAAAATGTTGAGTCTGCCGTCCCGGGGCGACGACGTGTTCTATCGCGACTGGAAACTGTTAGGGCAGCGTTATCTGCTGGTAGGTGAGGTCAGTCGCCAGGGCGATCAACTCAATGCCCGGTTCGAGCTGTTCGACGTTAACACCGAGGAGCGGCTGCTGGGCGAGACCGCCAACTCTGCAGTGGGTAGTCTGAGGACGCTTGCGCATCACATCAGTGACAAGGTCTATGAGGCCATTACCGGTGTGCCTGGCGCTTTTTCCACCCGGCTGGCCTATGTCACCCGGCAGGCGCAAGGCGGGCGGCCGCTCTACAAGCTGCAGGTCAGCGATGTGGATGGTAAACGTGCCAGCATTCGCCTCGAAAGCCGTGAGCCCATCTTGTCGCCGGCCTGGTCCCCGGATGGTCGCCGGCTGGCCTATGTTTCCTTTGAAACCGGAAATCCGGCCATCTATATCCACGAACTGGCGTCCGGACGTCGCACCCGTATTGCCAGCTTTCCCGGGCTGAATTCCGCGCCGGCCTGGTCCCCGGACGGACGTTCCCTGCTGGTCACGCTGTCCAAGGACGGCAACGCCGAGATCTACCGCATGGACATTGCGTCTCGCGCGCTCACCCGGCTGACCAATCACTGGGCCATTGATACCGAGGCGATGTTCGGAGCGGATGGCGAGAGTCTGTACTTTACCTCCGACCGTTCCGGTGGACCGCAGATCTACGTGAAAGACGATTTTGACGCCGAACCGCGCCGCTTGACCTTTGGCAGTCGCTACAATGCCCGGCCGAGACCCAGCGGCGATGGCAAGTATGTGTACTACGTTCATCAGCGCGAGGGGGCGTTCCATATCGCCCGCACCAACCTGGAAACCCGCGAAGAGACCGTGTTGACCCGGACCCTGCTTGATGAATCGCCAAGCGTGTCACCCAATGGCCGGATGCTGATTTACGCCACCAAACAGGATGGTCAAAGTGTACTCACTGTAATCACATCGGATGGTGGGGCCAGTTACACTTTGCCGGCGTCTGAAGGTGACGTTCGTGAACCAGCCTGGTCACCGATCATCCGCTGACCGGCGGGATGCGGGCGATTGTAACGCCAACGGCAGTCATCGGCTTTTGTCTGTAATGATTGCCGGCAATAATTCAAAATGGGGTGACGGAAGTACCGCGCACGTAAGAATGGCGGACGGTCAGTCACCCCCATATACACTTAACGGAAGGAAACCCTATGAATATTTCAGTGCAGAAAAAAGCGATCGTTATGGCAATGTCCCTCGGCCTGCTGGCTGGTTGTAGCACCACCGGTGAGACTACCGATGAAGATATGCAGGGCACAGAAGTTGCGGTTGGCGATCAGCAGGATACCAGCACCGTTTACGGCGGCGATGACCAGGGTGGCGTTTCCTCTTCCGGCTTGACCGATGCCGAGCGCGAGCAGGCGCGTAAAGCAGCTGAGCAGGCGGCTGAAGCGGCCAAGCGCGATATCACCGTATTCTACTTTGACTTTGACACCTCCGAGATTCAGCCGGAAATCCGCGATGTGCTGGTTGCTCATGGTCAGTTCCTTGCCGCCAACCCGGGTCAGGCTGTCCGTTTGGAAGGCCATGCCGATGAGCGCGGCACCAAGGAATACAACCTGGCTCTGGGCGAGCGTCGTGCCAAGGCGGTTGAGCGTTTTCTGATCGTGAATGGCGTTAGCCGTAGCCAGATTGAAACCGTAAGCTACGGTGAAGAGAAGCCGGCGGTTATGGGATCAGGCAGCAGCACCTGGGCCAAGAACCGTCGTGTTGAGCTGATCTACAAGTAAGGAATTCACCTGCTATCGGGGCTTGCCCATGAGAAGACTCCTCGTTACCGCTTTCACTCTGGCCGTAGCCACTGGTGCACAGGCTCAATCCGCTGATTCGGGTGGTGCCAGTGCCCAGCGTTCGGCGTCACAGGCCAATGCTGAGTTGCTTCACATGATTGAGCAGTTGCAGCGTGAGGTCCGGCGGTTGCGGGGAGATCTTGAGGAGCAGCAGAACCGGCTTGACCGGCTTTCCCAGCAGTCCCGCAGTCGCTACGTGGATCTGGATCAACGGATTCTCGGGCTGACGGAAAAGCTTGATCAGTCAGCGCAGAAGCCGGCAGGGGAGACGCCTGCCGAGCCTGTTTCGACGCCTCAGCCGACACGGGAGTACCGTGCCCCCAGTGCCGAAGAGCGTCAGCGGTATCAGCAGATTCAGAAGCTGATACGGGATGACAAGGACTATGACAGCGCCATTGGCGCGCTGTATGATTTTATCGGCAAGTATCCGGAAGGGGATCTCACCGTTAATGCCTATTACTGGCTGGGTGAGGTTTACCTAGTGAAGCCGCAACCGGAACAGGCCAAGCAGGCCTTCACCATTGTGGCCAGCCGCTACGCGGACCATCGCAAGGCACCGGATGCCGGGTACAAGCTCGGCGTGGCTCTGGATCGTCTCGGTGAAACCGAAGAAGCGCGCCGCCGGATGGACGCGGTTATCCGTGACTATCCGGATTCCGATGCGGCTGAACTGGCCCGGGAGTACCTCGCAAGCCATTGATGTGTTCAAAAAAACGGCGATCAAAACTTTTTTTAGAAAATTTCTTCACAAGGGGTTGATCACCGAAAAAATATCAGTACTATATGCGCCTCGCTTGGGTCGTTAGCTCAGTTGGTAGAGCAGTTGGCTTTTAACCAATTGGTCGATGGTTCGAATCCATCACGACCCACCACCTTCAGGTAGCGCTGGCAGAGCTGAGCCCGCCACGCTTCCAGGCAAGGTTTTCGGTGATCGAAAGCAATGCCAAAACGAATTGGGTCGTTAGCTCAGTTGGTAGAGCAGTTGGCTTTTAACCAATTGGTCGATGGTTCGAATCCATCACGACCCACC
>NZ_JAKZAK010000039.1 GCF_023156385.1 Marinobacter xestospongiae | reverse complement strand
CTTGCTCATGATTCTCCTCCTTGTGGAGATGATGAATCAGAGCTTAGGCACCTGTCCAAAATTTGGGGTCCACTTCAGGTGTCTGTATATAAAATAGTTCCGTTCCGGTTTTCCTTTGTAGTCACACGCCGAAGGGCGGAGCGGGAAAAAAGACAACGGAAACAGGCCCAGCTACAGGCCAAGTGTGATCGCTACAACCGCCATATTGACGCTAAACTGCGCAGACGGCTACACCGTCTCCCTGGGCAATCGCTGGAGGGCGGAGCGAAGGGAAGGTCAGTCAAAAGTATTCGAGGGAGTGTATTTTTTGAGCGGTGAAAATAGACCTATCCCGGTTTCCGTTATTTATTAGTCATAGTCATCCTCTTCTTCGAGATCACCATTAGCAAATTTGTCTATTTTTTCTTTAAAGTTTTTTAGGATTTGAACTTTGCTTTCTTCACCGATTTCTACGCCCACATTTACTAGCCTTTCCATGTCTTCCTGGTGATTTTTAAAGATTTTTTCGTCAAAACGCATTACTATCAGGCTCATATTATCAAGAAGCATATATTCCAAAAAGTCTAGCGCCGCAGCGGCATGTGAAAAGCCTAGCAGGTAATCGATTGAGCGAAGTCCCACTGCTTCCGGTACATATGGTTTTATAGGTCTGTTGCTGTTATAGGCTGTAGCTAATAGATAAAAAGATGCCATTACAATGAATGGTTCGTTTCTGCAAAGGTCGAAGAAAGTCTTCGTCTCATCAGATTCAAACTCTTCAACTGAATCTTCCGAAGACTCTTCTTTTACATCTGTGTACTTCTCGCTTGAAAGAGTTGTATTAACTTTTTCAATTTCCTTATTCAAAGAGTTAAAGTGGTTAGGGGCTTCAATAGAAACAAATGTAGAAATTCGGTCTGATGCGGACTTAATTGCACTTGAGGCTTCATTAATTCGACTGTTGGTCTCCGTTATTTTTATTTGCTGCTCGTCCTGCTTTTTGCTCGAAATTATCGAGTAAAAAATCGCTAAAATAGCCAGTAATAGTGAAGATAGTGTTAAGGCGAATGTGAACTTGTCAACCAGTTCCGGGACGTCAAAATAGGCTAAGGCTGTTAGCGCGATAATGACTGCAATTAATATACCTATTGCATAGTTGTAATGGATGTATTTGGTGTCATCACTGCTGTTCACGTTTTATCTCCATCTATTTAGTATAGTTTTCTATACCCTTTTCAGATCCTTGCCGAACCAAGCAGCTGTCCTAATGCGGTACGAGACTCTTAATTAGAGTCGGCTTTCTTTCGTCCGATGACCTTCGTTCTCGCCTGATAATCAAACCCACCAGTCAAAACGGTGAAGTTATACCTGAAACCGCCACCACACACTACGACGGTCAGCCCTCTTGTTCTTGTGGTTCCCCTCGTCGGTCTCCGTACCAAGCCTGAGCGATACGTGCAGCCAGGCTGAAACCTATCCTGTTTTCAGGCTGTTCTCTGAGTGAGCCTTTTCCATCTCTGGGCTGATCTGACCTGCTTCCGGAAGGGTCAATCCAGTCATTAGCCAGTAAGCAAACTGCGGAAAGGCTTCGGCTAGGGCTGCAAGGTAGTCCTCGTTCACCTTCTGCTTTCTACCTCTGATATTTCCCCACTTATAGCGATCAATGCCCGTCAGCTCCTCCATCTGCTTGGAGGTGATTTCAAGGCGATCAAAAAGCTCAATCACTCTTTCTCTTATCATAGTAAATTAAAATAAGTATAAATTACTTACTCTGCTATAGTGAGTATAAAGTACTAAGTACTTAGTTGAAGGTACTTAGTTTCGGGTGAGAAACAGTGTATCAGAGTGGCGAATAGTGGACGAACAAAAGCAGATCATCCTATTGGCAACCCCGGTCATGACGCAGGAACGCTTTGCGCAACTGACCGGGCTCACGGAAGGGCAGGTAAGGGGCATGATCGAGAAGGGCCACTTGCCATCAGTGAAGATCGGCAAGCCCCGGCTGGTAAACATCGCCCTCATCTCACAGAACGCCTTGGAAGGGGAGGACTGGGCATGACACCGGAACTGAAGGAACAGAAAAAGAATCACGTACGGGTGGTGTTTGACGGCGCCATCCGGTTACTGGACACCGGCGAGCGAGACGCCGCCTTCGACAGCCTCCAAAAGCTGTTGGGCATGAAGGCCGCCTTTCATCTGATCGACGAGGATCTGCACCAGTTCGCCAAACTGGCCGCTGATGCCCTGATCCAGTACGAACAGGCCAAATACACCACCGCCCCCGTCGCGCCTCCACTGGATGCCTTTATGGGTGGCCTGGACGCACTGAGGTTCGGTGACGTCGAGACCCTGAGCTTTTTCCGTCGCCAGCTATTCGATCTGGCCGTCAAACACTCTTGCAGCCAAGCCCGTCTTCTCTACCGGGTACTGGTCGCCATGGTGCTTTGCCACCACGGCCGCCGCATTCCTGACAACGTGCTGGGGCCGCTGGTGAACAACAGCCACGAAGGGAGGGCAGTCCGTGAAGCCTCTTAACCGTGTTGGCCAGAGAGTGGTGTCTTTTCGTTCTGAAGGACATGACGGGGCCGTTTTCTTCTTCGATGGTCACAAATGGGTAGCCAGCGCCGATCGCCTTGGTCCTGCTCGCATGGTCGCCCCAGGCACTGTGGCTGTCAGTGTTTCTGGTCGCCAGTGGATGGCGGTAGGCGGTGACCGTGTAAAAGGGGCTGCTGGCTGGCGCTTCGTCTCTCCGTACGTCGATCAGTTGCCTGTGAACGGCGACCCGGTGTGCTTTAGCGACAACCCCAAGTCCCTGAAGATCCGCGCCAAGCTGGATGCTTACCTGGACTACTACCAGGAATGCAAAGGCGTCGCGCCTTCCACCGTGGTACTCCGCCGCGAACAGCTCTCCACCGTCGGCGCGCTTCCCGGTCAGATCTACAAAGGCGCTCGCCTGGAGGTCTTTGTATGACTCCCGACGTTCGCAAGCAGAAGAAAACCAACATGCGCCTGCGCTTTCAGCAAGCCTGCGAAGCCTGGAGCGTTGGTGACTACGAACTGGCAGCCTGCCGCGCCAGCCAGGTGTCCGACATGGCGGCGTTTTATATGGGCATCGACTCCGATCTGTACTGGTACGGCATCCGCCTGAGCATCGCCTGGAGCGAATTCATGCTTCAGGACGACACCCGCGACTTCAATACCTGGGCCGTCGGCCAAGCCTGCACTGCACTGAGGGCTGCCGCATGAACTGCCGCCAAGCAATGACCTATGCAATGGAATTCCAGCGTCCCAGCGCATCCAGGGAGGAGCAGACCATGAACGACCACACCAACTGTATCCGCCTCGCTCAGGCATGGCGCGACGACCGCCCGCAGCTCGCCGGCACCGGCTTTGTCGTGGTCTGCAATGACCAGTCTTGCGGCTGGATCAACATGATCCGTAACCCGGAATGCTGGGCCCCAGGCTGTATTGCTGTGGGCACCAACGGCGACCTGTGGCAGGCCATGGGCGGCAATGACTACGACGGCGCGGCCCGCTGGGAACGCATCACCCACACAACGGAGAACGACCAATGAGCCACATTCCCCCACGCCAGGAACAGGTCGAGGACAAGGAACGGCGCTTCTACGTCTGCGCCGCGTCGTCCCGCTACCTGCAACTGCAACAGGAAGCCATCCAGCGCGGCACCGACCTGTGGACGTTGGGTGGCGCGGTTCTGACAGCGTGGCTGGAGGCCGGCTGCCCGGATTTCGGTTTCAGTGGTTCAGCCACCCCCGAAAGTTCCTCAAGTCCGCCCCCGTCATCGTCACCACTCGCGCATGACCAGGGAGACTGACAGGGAGCGTTGCAAGGCTGGCGCTTGCGCCACGGCCGCTTGCGGCCGCGTGGCCTTGTGGCGGTCCCTGGCAGGCTCACCATGCGCATAACGAGTGGTGATGCTGACGGGGGAGGACGCCGCCCCTTGATTCCGAGCCATGAGCAGATGAGGCAAGCGGAGCGCGGCAGGCGGCAGGGATCGTGACCCGTAAGGGCCAGCACCTCAGTGCTGGTTTGCAAAGCAAATAGAGCCCGGCCCGAAGGGGCCGCAGACAGAGTTAAACCCTCCCGGAAACCACCGGGTATCACTGGAACGAAGAGGAAACAGCAAATGGAAAACTACCTGAACCTGATGATCATCGGCGCCACCCGCTACGACATCGACGGTAACCGTGGTGGTTCCCTGTGGGCCTACTCCCCAGCGGAAGCCGACGACGAAAACCGAGTCGGTAACGAGGTGATGAAAATCGCCTGCGACTACAAACACATCGACCAACTGCGCAACCACGCCAACCGCCTGCCGGCCATGTTCACCGTTAAGGCCCAAATGAAAGCCGGGCAGGGCGGCAAGATCACCTTCAAGGCCCTGGACATGAAACCCCAGGACCAAGTGAAGAAACCCGCAGCCTGATCACCAGAAACAGGACTGAAAAATGCCAACCGTCCAGAACTACCAATGCAGCGGCACCCTGACCAGCGAAGTCATCAACGGTAACGCGGTCATGGCCTGCAGCGGTGGTACCTGGACGGTGCAACAGATTCAGCAACAGGACGTCGAAACCGTCTTTGCTGAATACCTATCGCCTGATCCTGAAATGATCGGCCTCGTCATGGGTTCCGGCCTGGTCTTCTGGGCCATCGGAATCGGCTTGAGCCGGGTAATCCAGGTCATGCGAAAGGTCACTTAAACCCAAAGGAGAAAAAGCCATGTCTGAAGTTATCGAAATGAAACAAGCCAAGAACGGTGTCTGGGCTCGTCGCAGCGCCAAAATCGGAACCGCCCTGGTAGCAGGGTTTGCAGCCGGCTCTGCCGCCGCCGTGGATCACTCCGCGGCCATCGACGGCGCCTTCACCGACGGTTCCACCAACGTTACCACCGCCGTCACCGGCGTGATTGCCCTGGTCGCCATTGTGACCGGCCTGGGCATGATCGTCTCCATCCTGCGCCGGTAATGTTTACCGGAGTCCTCATTGGGGCCCTCTGGGCGTCAATGTTCGCTCTCGGATACAACGGCAACTAGCGCAAAACCCAGGGGGCCGGACACACCGGCCCTCCTTGATTCCGCCCCGTAACGAGAGGCCACCCATGCACCTGAACGCCCGCCTGACTCTGTTACCGCTGCTTTTACTGGTCTCCGTTCGACTGTACGCCGACCTCCCCTGCCTTGGCCCCGCCCTGGCCTCCTGCCATGCGTACGTCGCTGAACACTACTCCGGTCAGGCCGCCGGCCAATGCCGTGCTAACAGCGAAAAAATGCAGATCGAGTTTCGGCGAAAAACCAACTACTACGACCTGGAAGAGGGCTGGGGCTGGTACTACGGCAGCTGGATGAACCAGAAAAAATATCAGATCTGCGAATGCGAAGACCCCTGGTCCCACGAAGGCGGCGGAACAGAGTGCGGCATGTGTGCCCCCACCCACACCGACGCCGGCGAAGACGTCATGCCCCGCTGCCAACTGATCGAAGAACCCGAAGACTGCGCCGAAAAAGGCGAGTACTACGAACAGGACGGCTACTGCACCGCCGAATGCCAAAGCGGCTCCGCCCTGGGCAACCAATGCCTCCAGGAACCCGAAGCCCAATGCTACAGCAGCTCCGATGACTACCTCGGCAACATTGGTTACGGCGGCAACCAGAAACCCGTCTGTGGCGACAACCAATGCTCGGATGGCGGCACCTACGGCTTTGAAGAACAGAGCGACGGCAGCTACAAATCCCAGTGCTTCCCGCAGGACTCAAAGCCCCCGAAATGCCCCGCCGGGGCCGCCGTCATCATCGGCTCCGACAAAGCCTCCTTCCAGTGCAGCGAAATCGACTTCGACAGCCCCGACGACGACCCCACCCCCGACGAAGACTCCGACGGAGACAGTGACGGCGATGGGGAAGGGGACATCACCGGCATTACCAACCAGCTCTCCGAGATCAAAGAGCTGCTGGGCAAAGGCAACCTCAACACCACTAACATCAACGAAACCCTCAAAGGCATCGGCAAGGGCGTCAAAGACGGCACCCAGGCCATCACCGACGCCATCGGCAACATCCCCGGTGGGGGTGGAGGTGGCAATGGCAATGGCGATGAAAACGGTGAAGGTGAGGGCGGCGACCCCGTCACCTGGAACGGCGACCCCATCGACACCGAACTGGCCGACCCCACGGAAGACTACGACCAGGTCATGGCCGACTACCAGGCCAAGATCAGCGAGATCAAAGGCGAAGTCCAGGCCATGTTCTCAACCAACCTCACCGGCGGCGGCTCCGTCGACAACAACATCAAAACCATCAAAGGGGAAGAGGTCAACTTCTCCCTCAACCGCTTCCTGGATGGCCTCGACATCCTCGGAGCCATCGTCCTGTTCTGCGCCGCGTTCATCAGCGCCGGCATCCTGTTCACCTCAAGGGGGTAACCACCATGGAATTCATCGCCGACTTCTTCGACGCCATCTGGCAGTTCTTCGACAGCATCCCCGCCCTGATCGACGACTGGATGGTCAAGGCCGGCGCCTGGATCGTCATCGCCTCCACCAAAGCGAAAATAGCCTTCATCGGCTTCAGCTGGAGCGTGGCCCAGGAAGTGCTCAACCAGCTCTACGTCTCCGACACCATCGAAACCTATTGGGGCCAACTGGATTCCCAGGTGGTGGGTGTTGCGACGTACCTCAAGCTCCCGGAGGCCTTCAACATGATCATCAACGCCAGAGTCACCCGCTACGTCATGGACGTCATCGGCTAAGGAGGGCACACCACCATGAGCATCGTCATACACCACGGCCACCCCGGTTCCTATAAATCCTTCGGTGTCCTCCAGCGCCACGCGATCCCCGCCCTCAAAGAAGGGCGCACCATCGTCACCAACATACGCGGCTTCGATTCCATCGAGAAAGTCGAAGAAGCTATCCAGGAACAGCTACCGGACGAAGCTGAAATCCTCAACGTCAGCACCGAAGGTCGAGACGAAAAAGCCTACATGGCTCGCTGGTTCCACTGGGCCCCCCAGGGCGCCATGGTCATCATTGACGAAGCCCAGGCCATCTACCCGGCCAAGCGTAAAGACTTCCGCCCTGAGAACCTCGACTACCCAGGCGGCGAGGACCAGGCCAAACAGGACGAACGCCCCGCCGACATGTTCGAAGCCTACGACATGCACCGGCACTACAACTGGGACGTGTTCCTGTGCACCCCGAACATATCCAAGGTCCACACCGACATCCGACAGGCCGCCCAGGTGGCCTTCCGTCATTACTCCATGGGCGAGCTGCTGCCCTGGAAAAAAGGCAAATGGAGGGAAGTTGAACATGACCCAGAGAACAATGGTAAGGCCAAAAGCCATGCATACGGTGTCCCGAAAGAGTACAAATCGGACCCCACGATCTTCAAAACCTACCAGAGCACAAAAACCGGCGACCATCAGTCTAATCAGGGACCCCAAAGCGTTTTTAAAGATAAACGCGTTGTGGGCTATCTTTCGCTGTCAGTCGTTTCTCTACTGGTGTTTGCCGCGCTTGCGGTCAATATTTTCCAAAGGGAAAGGGCTGTCAGCCCGGTTGATCCGGCGCACATTCAAAGCATCGATGCGGCTGGCCCTGATGCTCTGTCTGATGGTCGTGATGTCCGCGATCCTCAAGCTGATCCTGAGAACGGCGGTCGCTTAGCCAACCACCAGAGTAACCCAAACAAACACCCCTTCCAGGATGCCGCCCTACGTATCGCCGGCAACTTCAACCGCGCCTACCTGTTCCACGGCCAGGATCGACAGGGGGATTTCTCAATCACCCAGCGGGACTTGTTCAGCTACGGCTACCGGGTGCTGTACCTCAGACCCTGCTACGCCCAGCTCTGGTGGGAAGGGGAAAAGGTCCAGGACATCTACTGCCAGCGTGACCGCATCCGAGAACCCGACCCACGCCCACAAATCGAGCCGGACACCTACCCGGTCGAAGTAGCAACCCCCTTAATGAACGCCAAAGAAGAGGCGTAGCCCGCGAACAGCCGCGACGATGGCGAGGAGCGGCTGTTCGCGGGCGGAGCCCGGAGACGTCCCTGTAACACGTCTCATAGAAAACGACGGTAGTCGTTTTAACACCACAATGAACCACAGTGAGCCATAGATGAAAATCAAAGACTTTGAGCGAATCGATGTACGCACCGGCGAGATTGGCAAGGGCAACCTGTTCATTGGACCGGAAGGGCAGCAAGTGGACCTGGGCAACGTCAACGTGCTGTGGACCGGGGTCGATACCGTCCGGCAGCTCTACGAAGGCAAACTGAAACCCCAGATCCTGGCCGACATCGCCCATGCCTACGAGTCCGGCTACGACGCTAACGTAACCATCCGGGGCGTCACCTTCCGCCTGCAATCCGGTCGCCGTGGTGGCTTCAAATACCTGCTGCAGAACCGTGAATACGGTCTGACCATTCTTCTGCAGAACTTCTACGCCGAAGGTGATGCCCTGGGAACGCACGTCAAAATCGAATGCAGCCCTCAATGGCTCTATGAACGCGGAAGCGACCAGATCAGCGACGAACTGGCGGAGTGGGGCATGTACTTCCTTACCGCCATCAAACCGGTCGGAATCGCCCTTCATCTGGCCTGCGACTTCCAGGGCTGGGAACCGCCCCGGGAGTTTGCAGAACACTTCGTGACCCGCGCCAGAACCGTTACCGTCCACAACGGCCTCTCGGATCTGCGTTTCGATGGCGCCATCGGCTCAACGATCAACGGACGCGGCGAAACCTACACCTTCGGCAAGGCCAACAGCCTCCAGGTGTGCCTGTACAACAAATCCAAAGAGATCGACGTCTCTGACAAGCGCGCCTTCATGGAAAGCATCTGGGAGTGTGCCAGCAACGAACAGTGCTTCCCGGACACCTGCTACGACCCTGAAAAGCCGGTCTGGCGCCTGGAAATCCGCTTCCATCACCGCATCGTGAATGAAGTCTCCCAGGGCACGGCCAACATGGCCCCGATCTACACCTTCGCCCACGCCGTGAAACACCTGACAGGCCTTTGGCGCTACGCCATGGAACGCAACCGCTACGAGGCCAAACGAGAGTGGGTCCACCCGATCTGGACCAAGCTCCGCGACGACATCAGCTTCGGCCATCCAGCCCCAGATCTACTGTACAAGCGCGCAAAAAAGGAACCCGGTTGCGGCAACGAAAAAAATGTCTCCCTGGCCTTCGGCAATCTCCTGAGCATTTATGCCCGCAACCGCTTTAACACCCGACAGGCCTGGGATTGCCTCAAGAAATCAGGCCTGTGGGAAGACCTCTGCAACTACTACCGGCGCAGGGACATCAAGGAGAACGAGTTATACCAGCTTGTTGAGGATGGCTTGGTGAAACGACGACTGTTGAGCAAGGTAGCGGCATGATCCGCAGAAAGCCCAACGGACGTTGGCAGGTGGATATCTGGGTTAATGGTCGCGGTTCAAAGCGTGTCCGGAAAACCTTTGCATCCAAGCCGGAAGCAATCCGGTTTGAGAACTGGGTAATGTCCAAGCGGATAGAAGGCAAAGAAGACTGGAGTCCGGCGAAAGCTGATACGCGAACTCTGCTGCAGCTGATAGAGCTTTGGTTCAACATCAAAGGTGTCCACCTTAAGGACGGGGAACGTCGTAAACGGGCGCTGGAAACCATAGCCTCCGCTATGGGAAACCCCAGGGCCAGCAAGGCCAATGCGTCTGCCTTCCTGTCTTACCGGGCAACCAAAATGTCCAGTGGGGCAAATGGAAAGACCCTGAATAACCATCTTGGTTACCTCAACGCTGTGTACAACCAGCTACACAAGGTTGGTGAGATCGACTACGAAAGCCCGTTTGGCCGTATTGAGCCAATTCGGCTGGATGAAAAAGAACTAGCTTGGCTGACCTCCGACCAGATCCGGCACCTGCTGGAGACAATCAGCGATTTCACGTCGAATCCGCATGTCCATCTGCTGACTCGGCTTTGCCTGGCTACCGGTGCGCGCTGGGGCGAGGCTGAAAACGTTAAGGAGCGGAATCTAAGACACAACCGGGTGACGTTTGTGGGGACAAAAAGCGGCAAGTCCCGGACGGTGCCTCTGACACCGGATCTGTTCGAGGAGCTGCAGGCGCATCTAAAAGAGTGGGGTTCTTTCTCGTCTTCACTCAGTGCCTTTCGAAGAGCCCTGGTGAAGTCACGGATTCAATTGCCCAAGGGGCAGTCTGCCCATGTTCTGCGCCACACATTCGCCAGTCACTTTGTTATGAACGGTGGTGACCTTCTGACGCTGCAGAAGATCCTGGGACATTCCACCATCAATATGACGATGCGGTATGCGCATTTGTCACCGGACCACCTGTCAGACGCGGTGCGCTTTTCTCCGGTGTGGACACATTGTGGACGCGTTAGCGAAAATGAGGAAGGTTGAGAAACAAAAAAGCCCCTGAAATCAGGGGCTTAATTGAGAGAGGTTTGGTGGAGACGGCGGGGATCGAACCCGCGTCCGCCAGCACTCTGCCTTGAGGTCTACATGCTTAGCGTCCTTCTATTGATTTAACCTCAAACGACCCGAAGGTCAGGGTGTAAGAGGCGAGCTCTTTGAATCTTAGCCGTCAACCAGTGAGCTCTGGAAAACGGAGCATCCTGTTAATGATGACGTCCCGGGATGTTGCTACTAGGTTACAGGCATCCTAGCCGGGACGACTGGAACGGCTTACGCCGCCAGTGCGTAGTTGTCGTCGTTTGCGACTATTAATATGCAGCTTTGGATTAACGAGATTGGCTGCCATCTCGACATGCACCCAAGGGTTCGCAACCAGCGTCGAAGCCATGTCGTCCCCCTATGACTAGAGTATATGTGGGCGGTTGCGCCCACTTCAAGGGCTTTCGCTGAAATTAAGCCGTCTCATAGTGGCGCGAGCCTCACCAAGGTGCCGGGGCCGACGCGGTTGGTCAGCGAATCAGAGGCTCCTTAGTTCTAGCTTGCAGCACGCGGCTCTCTCAAAAATGGTTGGCCGCGCGGGATTGCCTGCAGCAAGCGGTCGAATTCGTTGTGGAAATCCGTCATGACGGCGTTGGGGTCGAGATCGATCGCCTTGTCGACGCTGAAGCCGAACTGGACTGTGCCATCATAGGTGAAAATGCTCATGCCGATCCCGATATCGCCACTTTGCGGGACCCAGAACATGGGTTGGCGCAGGCGAGCGCCTGCGAGGTAGACCGGCTGCTTGGGGCCAGGCACATTGGTCAGCACGGCCGTGGCTTTGTGGCTGAGCAGGTTCAGGGCCTGGCGTTCGAGCTGATCCGGTCCATGGCCAAACAGATCCAGCAGCGAGTAGGTGATCTCGGCCTGGTGAGACTGCTTGAGCCGGCTCATGGTTTCCCGGGTCTGGTGGAATCGCATCAAGGGGCAGGGGACGTCCACCGGGAGGGTGACCAGCACCAGTCCAAACTGGTTCCCTAACGTGTCCACTGGCTGATGCAATGGCCGCAGGTTGAATGGCACCGCCACCCTGAGACCGCAATCCGGGGCCTGGCGGCCGCTATTCTCGAAGTACTGATGGAGGGTGCCTGCAGCGACGCTTAGCAGTACATCGTTCACCGTTCCGCCAAGGGTGTGGGCGCATGCCTTGACCTGGGCCAGATCCAGTGGGTTCGCCCAGGCAACCTGTTTGCGGCCACTCAAGGCGGGCTTGAGTCCGGTGGGCGGTTCGTTGGCGGCCAGTGCCAGCTTGAGGCCGTCAACCACCCAGCCGCTGGCCTCGCGGGCAAAGCGACGACCGAATTGTCCTTCCCGCAGGCTGTGACGGAGACGTTCACCGCGCTGGCGGATGGTTGAGGGCGCGGTCAGGAGCTGATCCAGTCGGCGTTGCCAGAGCGCCTGGCGTCGTGGTGGCCGATTGGCGCTGGGAGAGAGGGTATGGATCTTGGCGGTGGCGTTGCTGTCTGTCAGGGACAGCAGCACCCGGACCAGGGAGAGGCCATCGGCGATGCAATGGTGAATGCGGACAATCAGGGCGCAGCCGTCACCGTAGTGGTCGACGTAGTGGATCTGCCAGAGCGGATGTCTGAAATCCAGTGGGGTGCTGTTGAGGTCGCTGACCAGTTCCTGCAGATCGAGCTGGCTACCCTGGCCGGCAAGGGCCATCCGGTGCAGGTGGTTGTCCAGGTCGAACCTGGGGTCGTCCTGCCAGTACGTGGTGCCGCGATGATGGTAGGGTCGTTGCCGGAAGCGCCGAAACGCCAGCAGACGCTCGGACAGTACCCGGCGCAGCCGGGGCAGCGGAATGGCGTCATCGAAGGCCAGTACCGCCGAAATCATCATCGGGTTCTGTTCGCTTTCCATGCGTAGCCAGGCGCGGTCCACGGCTGACATGGGTTCACTGTGGGGTTGCATTCGACCCTCCCTCTTATCCGTAAGTGAGAGGTCGCAGCGTTGGTCAAATACGACAGATAGATGGGCGCTACCACCTGAGAAATTGCAGTATAGGCCGGTAGCGCAGGTTGTGAAAGTGGCTTGTGCCAGACCTTGCAGCCGGCCTCAGGAAACGTTGGCTTCCCGCATCACACGCTGTTTCTGGCGGTTCCAGTCGCGCTCTTTCTCGGTCGCCCGCTTGTCGAAGAGCTTCTTGCCTTTCACCAGGGCAATCTCGCATTTGACCTTGTTCTTCTTCCAGTACAGGGCCAGCGGGATACAGGTGTGACCGGTCTGATTGACCTTGCCGACAATACGGGCAATCTCCTTGGCGTGCAGCAGCAGTTTGCGGGTGCGCGTCGGGTCTGCGATAACGTGGGTGGAGGCGGTGTTCAGTGGCATGATGTGGGCGCCAAGCAACCAGGCTTCACCGTCCTTGAGTAATACGTAGGCGTCCGTTAGCTGGCCCTTGCCAGCCCGGAGCGATTTCACTTCCCAGCCAAGCAGGGACAGTCCTGCCTCGAAGCGCTCTTCAATGTGATACTCGTGCTTGGCTTTCTTGTTGAGCGCGATGGTGCTGCTGGGCGTACCGGGTTTCTTCTTGCTCATGAATACCTGATCCGTTTGCGGGAATTGCCTGGGCCGGGAGGCCGGGCCCGCGGATAAAAGGGACCATTGTAGCCCAGGACTGCCAGATCGGTCACGATTCCCGTTGTCGGGGCCTGTCACAGGAGGTGAGTTCGCGCCGGATTTGGTTACAATGGCAGTCCACTGTCTGACTGGGTACGGAATGCCTACTCCATACGAAACGGCCATCGGTTCTTGGACCCGTCGCACGACGTTTTTCTGGGCGGCGACCGGCGCCACGGTGGGCCTCAGCAACCTGTGGCAATTTCCCTATCTCGCCTCGCAACATGGTGGTGGCCTGTTTGTGCTGCTGTACCTGGGGTGCCTGATCCTCGTGACCCTGCCGCTTATGCTGACCGAAGCTGCTGTTGGCCGGAATGCCCGCCATGGCGTGGTGTTGGCGATGGACGGCTTTGTGCGCCAGGCGCGGCTGTCGCGGTACTGGGTGTGGATCGGACGTCTGGCCATTGTTTCCGCTTTTGTGGTTCTGTCGTTCACTCTGGTCATCGGCGCCATCTGTCTGGCCTACGTGTTCTATGGCGCCCTGGGCTGGTTTCACGGTGGTGGCGAGGCGGAGGCCACCGGCTTGCTGTTGTCTCTGGTGGCGGACCCGGGTAACTACCGTCACTTCATGGGCTGGCACGGGTTCTTTCTGCTGCTGGTGCTTTGGGTGTCAGCCCAGGGCGTGGTCGGCGGTCTAGAGCGGACGTTCCGGGGCGTTGTGCCAGGGTTGCTGTTACTGACGCTGGTGCTGTTGGTGTATGCCGGGCAGAACGGCGATCTGGCCGGCGCGAGTCAGCAGCTGTTGGGCTTCCGGCGCGAGCAGCTGGGCTGGGACAGTGTCAGCTTGGCGCTGTTCCACGCCTTCTTCACGCTGGGGCTCGGGATGGGGGTTTGGGCCATTTTTGGCGCTTACATGCCCGCCATGACACCGCTAAAGCGCTCGGTGTTCGCCGTGGTGCTGATGGACACCCTGTTTGCGCTGATGGCCGGGTTGGTGATCTTTGCGTTGGTCCGGGCCGGTGCGCCAGGTTTGGGCGAGCAGGGCTTCAGCTTGCTGTTTGTGGCCCTGCCGCTGAGTTTGGCGGAGGTCGTGGGGGGGCAGTTTGTGCTGGCGGCGGTGTTCCTGCTGGTGGTTCTGGTGGCCTGGACGACGTCGCTGGCGCTGCTCGAACCGCTGGTGGGCTGGTTTCAGGAATGGACTGGTTCGCCCCGGGGGTGGTCGGTGGTGGTGATGGGGTTGGCGGTTTGGCTGGCCGGACTTCTGTCGCTGTTCTCGTTCAATGTCTGGGTCGATATCACCTGGATCGGCGGCAGTCTGTTCCGCTGGCTGGAGTTACTGGCCAGCGGCATCCTGATACCGCTGGTGTGTGTGTCTCTGGCGATATTCATCGGCTGGCGTCTGAGCCGGCCCCTGGCGTTCAGCCTGATTGGCCGGACGCCCTGGCTGGTTGGCCAGATCTGGTACTGGGGCATGCGGGTGGTGTTGCCGCTGGTGGTGGTCTACATCAGCGTTCATTACACCCTGGCCTCGGTGCGGGACCTGTGTGGCGAAGATCAGAATGAGGTCCTGTGTCGGCCAGTGTTGATTCACAATGGTGCTGCACCGCTGGAGGAGGCCGCGCCGGAAACGTCGGTAGAGCCGCCGGAATCTGAACTGAACGACGCTCAGGAGGCTTCCGAGCCGGGGGCTGATAAAGGAGCCCCGGGAGCGGAACCGCTGCCGCCAGCAGACGTACGACCGGCGATGCAGGCCCCGAATGAGAAAGATCGCCAACGCCAGGATGAAATCCTTTATCATAGTGTCTGAATTTCCGGTTCCCGTGTCAGACAGGTAGTCCATTCCCATGTCCCACCAGATCGAGAAGACCGCGCTGGTCATGCACTCGGCCCAGCGCATGTTCGAACTCGTCAATGACGTTGCCCGTTACCCCGATTTTCTGCCCTGGTGTGAAGGCACCGAAATCCATGAGCAGACCGAGCTGGAACTCATGGCCTCTTTGCAGGTGGCCAAGGGCGGCGTGCGACAGCGTTTTACCACCCGCAACCAGCTACGGGCGCCGGACGTCATCGACATGACCCTGGTGGATGGTCCGTTTCGCAACCTCAGTGGCCACTGGAAGTTTCTGGCACTGGATGAGAACGCCTGCAAAGTGCTGCTGAGACTGGAGTTCGAGTTGTCCAATTCGCTGTCGAAAATGGCGTTTGGGGCTGTCTTCAGCCAAGCTGCCAATACCATGGTGGATGCGTTCTGTCGCCGGGCTGATGTGGTGTATGGGGAGCGCGTGCTGTGATTGCGGTTGAAGTGGCTTACGCGACGCCGGAACGTCAGGAAATCCTGGCGGTAAGGGTGGATGAGAGCGCAACGGTCTATGACGCAGTAATTCAGTCAGGTATTCTTGACGTGTTTCCTGAGATTGATCCGGACTGTATCGATATGGGGGTATTTGGCAAGGTGGTCAAAGCCCCCAAGCGAGAAAGTCTGAGGGCGGGGGATCGGATTGAGCTCTACCGCCCGCTGAAAATCGATCCGAAACAGGCAAGGTTGAACCGGGCCCGGAAGAAAGGCTGATCCGGGCCGGAGCCGAACTGGTCAGTAGGCGGGCGTTTCGTCCAGCAGACTGGCTTCGTGATGGCTGTACTGGTTGCCATCGTAATAGACGATGATCTGCTGCTTGCGGATATCTCCGCCGGCTCGCTGGAAGGTGTAGACGTAGTACTCCTTGCTGTTGTCCACCGGATTGATGACGGCTGGTGACCCGAGGAGCGCGTGGACCTGGCGTCGACTCATGTCGGTGTTGAGCTGTTCCAGGTTCTCCTGGTCGACGATGTTGCCCTGCTGGACGTTGATTTTGTAGACGCCCGGGAACACGCAGCCAGAGAGGGTTAAAACCGCCGTCAGGGCCAGTAGGCACAAGGGCTTGAGGGGTGCCGCAAGCTTTTGCATCGTTGGGGGAAATCCTCTATCTTGAAGCGGCCTGCGGGTTGCAGGTAAGACGCGGGTCAAAACATATTCATGCGGCTTCATAATACCGGAAGCCGGAAGTACACCAAAGAGTGAATAGCATCATGTCTTCTGAAAACACCGAATTGCGCAAGGTCGGTTTGAAAGTCACGCTGCCGCGGGTGAAGATCCTCAACATACTGGAAAATGCCGAGGAGCACCACCTGAGTGCGGAGGACGTGTATAAAAAGCTCCTGGACCAGGGAGACGATGTCGGACTCGCGACAGTCTATCGGGTATTGACCCAGTTCGAGGCGGCAGGCCTGGTATTGCGCCACAACTTTGAAGGTGGCCACGCAGTGTTTGAGCTCGCGACCGACGAGCATCACGACCATATGGTTTGCACCCAGACCGGTCAGGTCATTGAGTTCTGCGATCCGGTGATTGAAGAGCGCCAGCAGAAAATCGCCGCCGAGCACGGCTTTGAGATTGTCGATCACAGCCTGACGCTGTACGTAAAGCCGATCGACTCCTGAGCGGGCATAAAAAAAGGCGGGTGTTGCCACCCGCCATCAAGGCTCTCAGGTCGAGAGGGGGAAAGTGTTCGTGGCGAGTTCAGTGATGGGTCGCCTGCCCCTTGGTAAACATCTCCCGGGCGTGAGCAATGGTCTGCTCCGTCATATCCACCCCGCCCAGCATTCGTGCCACTTCGTTGATCCGTTCATCGTCTCCCAGGGTTTCGATGCGGGAGTAGGTGGCGTCCTTCTGTGTGAACTTGCTGACAAACAGGTGCTGATGGCATTGCGCCGCCACCTGCGGCAAGTGCGTCACGCACAATACCTGGCCGTTGCCGCCGAGCGTGCGCAGCAGTCGGCCGACCACTTCCGCGGTACCGCCGCCAATGCCCACATCGACTTCGTCAAACACCAGCGTGGGGGTGGTGGAGGTCTGTGCTACCACCACCTGAATCGCCAGGCTGATCCGTGACAGTTCGCCGCCGGAGGCCACTTTGGCCAGTGGGCGTGCTGGCTGGCCGGGGTTGGCGCTGACCAGAAACTCGATTTCCTCCTGGCCATGGGGGGCGGGTTCGTCTTGACTGTTACTGCTGAGGCGGGTGACGAACTGTACTGAGGGCATGCTGAGTTGCTGCAGTTCCTCGGCAATTCGCAGGTCCAGGGTGGCCGCCGCTTTTTGGCGGGCTTCTGACAGCTGAGTCGCCAGAGTCTGGTAGGTCTGTCTCCGCTCTTCCAGTTCTGCTTCCAGCTGCTCCAGGCTGCCAGCACCGCCATCAAGTTCGGCCAGTTCCTGGCTCAATTTGCGATGCAGCTCGGGCAGCTCTTCCGGTGGTACCCGGTGTTTGCGAGCCAGTTGGTAGATGGCGCTCAGTCGTTCCTCCACTTCTGCCAGTCGGGCCGGATCGGCGTCATAGTCTTCAACGAACCGGCGCAGGTTATCACCGGCTTCGGCAGCCTGGATTTGGGCTTCATTGAGCATCTGCAGGGTGTCGGCAAGCGCCGGCACTTCAATCGGGAGCTGCTCCAGCTGGCTCAGTGCCTGTCGCAGCAGGCTGGCTGCGCTGTTGTCGTCCTCGCTGCACAGCAAGGCGGCCTGATGGCTGCGGTGCATCACGCTTTCGGCGTGCCCGAGCTGCTCCTGCTCGGCCTCCAGCTGTGCCTGTTCACCGCCCTCCAGGGCCAGTCGATCCAGCTCTTCCACCTGATAACGCAGCAGTTGCAGGCGGGCTTCGGCTTCGTCCGCGTTCTGGCGGCGCTTCTCAAGGGCGTCCCGGATTTGCTGCCAGGTCTTCCAGGCTGCCCGGGTCTGGTCGGCCAGGGGCAGGGCGCCGGCGAACTCGTCCACTAGCTTGCGGTGGGTGTCCTTGCGTAGCAGGGACTGGTGCTGGTGCTGGCTGTGAATGTCCATCAGCAGGGCGCCCAGCTCTTTCAGGTGTGCCAGTGGGCAGGGTTGGCCATTGATGTAGGCTCGAGACCGGCCATCTTTGCTGATGGTGCGACGGAGAATGCAGTCATTCTCATCATCGAGTTCGTGATCTGCGAGCCAGGTCCGGGCCTCGTCGATCCGGCTGACGTTGAACGATGCCGTGATGTCCGCCCGCTTGGCACCGTGTCGCACCGCCCTGGCGTCAGCCCGGCCGCCCATGGCCAGTCCGAGGGCGTCCAGCACAATGGATTTGCCGGCCCCGGTTTCTCCGGTCAGCGCGGTCATGCCTGCCTGGAACTGAAGCTCCACCCTTTCGGCGATGGCGTAATTGGTGACGGTCAGATGGGTCAGCATGCGGGGTCCTCCTGGATCGATGCGACGGATTCACTGTGAATCTATACAGTTGCTGTGAATATATACAGGCTTTTGCTGGTTTGCAAATGTTCAAATCGCAGGTTTCGGGTGGTTGAAACCCGTCAATTGGGCCCCATATCGTTCGGCAACGAGATTTACCGGTGACGCTGTCCCGGAACGCCAACTTGAATTGAGGGCCGTGACGGCCAGAAACGAACCAGCAGGAGTTGCCAATGAGCGCCGACGAGAACCGCAATGAGCAGGTGGAAGAGGAACTGAAGCAGCCGGAAGACGCCGAGCTGGAAACGCCAGAAAGCGACCCTGCGGGCGAGGCGTCGGCGGACGATACCGAGGCTCTGCAGGCCCAGCTCCAGGAAATGAAGGATCAGGTGCTGCGGACCCAGGCCGAGATGCAGAATGTCCGTCGTCGCGCCGAGATCGATGTCGAGAAGGCGCACAAATTCGCGCTGGAGAAGTTCGTCAAGGAACTGCTACCGGTGGCGGACAGCCTGGAGAAGGCGGTGGAGAGCACCGAATCCCAGAACCTGGATAGCGAGGCGCTGGCCTCCATTCGCCAGGGGGTTGAGATGACGCTGAATCTGTTCCTGTCCAGCCTGCAGAAGTTCAAGGTGGAGCAGATCAACCCGGAAGGCGAGCCGTTCGATCCCCAGAGCCATGAGGCGATGTCCATGGTGCCGGCGCCGGGCGCCGAGCCCAACAGTGTGGTGTCGGTGATCCAGAAAGGCTACAGCCTCAATGAGCGGCTGGTGCGTCCCGCCATGGTGGTGGTGGCGAAAGCCGAAGATGGGCCAAAAATCGACGAACAGGCTTGAAAACTTTTTGCTGGCGCCAATATAGGCAGTAAACGGGTGGCGCCCCGGGCCGACAGGCTCCGGAAGAGCAGCGGGCAGAATGCCGGAACCGGATGACATAACGAATTTGGAGTGAATCAATGAGCAAAATTATTGGTATCGACCTGGGAACCACAAACTCCTGTGTGGCCATCATGGATGGCGACAAGGTCAAGGTGATCGAGAACGCTGAAGGCGATCGCACCACCCCGTCCATCATCGCCTACACCGACGATGGCGAGACCCTGGTGGGCCAGTCCGCCAAGCGTCAGGCGGTGACCAACCCGGCGAACACCCTGTACGCCATCAAGCGTCTGATCGGTCGTCGCTTTGAAGACAATGTGGTCCAAAAAGACATCAAGATGGTGCCGTACACCATCGCCAAGGCGGACAACGGTGACGCTTGGGTGGAAGTGAAAGGCCAGAAGATGGCGCCGCCGCAGGTGTCCGCCGAAGTGCTGAAGAAGATGAAGAAGACCGCTGAGGACTACCTCGGTGAGACGGTCACCGAAGCGGTGATTACCGTCCCGGCCTACTTCAACGACAGCCAGCGTCAGGCCACCAAGGACGCCGGCAAGATTGCCGGTCTGGAAGTCAAACGGATCATCAACGAACCGACCGCCGCGGCCCTGGCCTATGGCCTGGACAAGAAGAGCGGTGACCGTACGGTGGCGGTTTATGACCTGGGTGGTGGTACCTTCGACCTGTCCATCATTGAGATTGCCGATGTGGACGGTGAGCACCAGTTCGAGGTTCTGGCCACCAACGGTGACACCTTCCTGGGTGGTGAAGACTTCGACATGAAGGTCATCGAATACCTGGCGGACCAGTTCAAGAAGGACAGCGGTATTGACCTGCGTGGTGATTCGCTGGCAATGCAGCGTCTGAAAGAGGCGGCAGAGAAGGCCAAGATCGAGCTCTCCAGCAGTCAGCAGACCGACGTCAACCTGCCGTATGTGACCGCCGATGCGTCTGGTCCCAAGCACATGAACGTCAAGCTGACCCGTGCCAAGCTGGAGTCTCTGGTAGAGGACCTGGTCCAGCGCAGCCTGGAGCCCTGTAAAGTGGCTCTGCAGGACGCCGGCATGAGCGGCTCTGAAATCGACGAAGTGATTCTGGTTGGTGGTCAGACCCGGATGCCGCTGGTGCAGGAGAAGGTTAAAGCGTTCTTCGGCAAAGAGCCGCGCAAAGATGTGAACCCGGACGAAGCCGTAGCCATGGGTGCGGCGATTCAGGGTGCGGTGCTTTCTGGCGATGTTAAGGACGTACTGCTGCTGGACGTTACCCCGCTGACCCTGGGCATCGAGACCATGGGTGGTGTGGCGACGCCGCTGATCGAGAAGAACACCACGATTCCGACCAAGAAATCGCAGACCTTCTCCACCGCGGACGACAACCAGACAGCGGTGACCATTCACGTCGTTCAGGGTGAGCGCAAGCAGGCTACCCAGAACAAGTCTCTGGGCCGTTTCGACCTGGCGGACATTCCGCCGGCGCCGCGCGGTGTGCCGCAGATTGAAGTGACCTTTGACATCGATGCCAACGGTATCCTCAACGTGTCCGCCAAGGACAAGGCAACCGGCAAGGAGCAGTCCATCGTGATCAAGGCCTCTTCCGGTCTGAGCGAGGACGAGATCGATAAGATGGTCAGCGATGCCGAGGCCAACGCCGATGAGGATCGTAAGTTTGAGGAGCTGGTGCAGGCCCGCAACCAGGGGGATGCCATGGTTCACACGGTGCGCAAGACTCTGAGCGAGGCCGGCGACAAGGTTAGCGACAGCGAGAAAGAGTCCATCGAAGCCGCTATCAAGGACCTGGAAGAGGCCCTGACCGGTTCCGACAAGGACGACATCGAGGCCAAGACCCAGAAGCTCACCGAAGTGTCTTCCGAGTTGGCGCAGAAGATGTACGCCGAGCAGGCTGAAGCCCAGCCGGGTGATGCTGGTGCCCAGGCGGGCGGCGAGCAGGCTTCCGGCTCTGCGGACGATGCCGTGGACGCAGAGTTCGAAGAAGTGAAAGACGACGACAAGCGCTAATCCGCGCGTTGTCGAAGTCAGAAAAACGCGGGGAGTCGCTTCCCGCGTTTTTCCTCGTTTAGGGGGTGCGCTAGAATGCCGGGCCGCCCCGTCGGTGAGGTGTTCCAGTTGGAGCATCCAGGCGATCAACAGAAGTCAGAACGGTTTCCGGAGATCCGGGAGCAAAAACAGGGTTAGAAAGCATGGCCAAGCGCGATTACTACGAGATTCTCGGAATTTCCCGGGAAGCGGATGAGAAGGAAATCAAGCGGGCATACCGTAAGCTCGCCATGAAGTACCATCCCGACCGCAATCCGGACGATGCGGATGCCGAGAACAAGTTCAAGGAGGCCAGCGAAGCATACGAAGTACTGGCCGATCCCCAGAAGCGTAGCGCCTATGACCAGTTTGGTCATGCCGGTGTCGACGGTCAGGCCGGCGGTGGCTTTGGCGGCGGTGGCGCGAGTTTCTCCGACATCTTTGGTGACGTGTTCGGTGATATCTTCGGCGGCGGTGGTGGTGGTCGTGGTGGCCGCAATACTCGTGGTGCCGATCTGCGCTATACCCTGGCTCTGGACCTTGAGGAAGCCGTCAAGGGCAAGACTGTCAAGATTCGGGTGCCGGGACACGTCGAGTGTGATCACTGCGACGGCTCCGGTGCCGAACAGGGCTCCCACCCGGAGACCTGTACCACCTGTAACGGCATGGGCCAGGTCCGCATGCAGCAGGGGTTCTTCACCGTTCAGCAGGCCTGTCCGACCTGTCGTGGTGCCGGCAAGATCATCAAGAACCCCTGTAAGGTCTGTCATGGTGTCGGCCGGGTTCAGGAGGAGAAGACGCTGTCGGTGAAAGTGCCGCCAGGTGTGGATACCGGAGATCGTATCCGTCTGGCGGGTGAGGGTGAAATGGGCGTGGACGGTGGTCCTCCGGGGGATCTTTATGTCCAGATCGACGTTCGTGAGCACTCCATCTTTACCCGTGATGGCCGCAACCTCTACTGTGAAGTGCCGATCAGCATTGTTGATGCCAGCCTGGGCGGCGAACTGGAAGTGCCCACACTGGATGGTCGGGTGAAGCTGAAAATTCCGCCAGAAACCCAAACCGGCAAACTGTTCCGGCTGCGTAACAAGGGCGTCAGCCCGGTTCGCGGTGGTCCTGCCGGCGATCTGCTGTGCCGGGTCATGGTGGAAACCCCGGTAAACCTGACCAAGCGCCAGAAAGAGTTGCTGGAAGAGTTCCAGCAAACCCTGGACGCTGGCAACGGTACTCACCACGCTCCGAAGAAGACCTCCTGGTTTGAAGGGGTTAAGAGCTTTTTTGACGAAATGAAATTCTGAGGGCGGAGCAGATGAGGGTAGCGATCATTGGTGCGGCTGGCCGCATGGGCAAGGTGTTGATTGAGGCGGTGGATGACGCTGAGGGTCTGACTCTGGGTGCTGCCATTGTTGAGCCGGGCAGCAGTCTGGTCGGTGCCGATGCAGGTGAAATGGCCGGCATCGGCAAGATGGGGGTGTCCCTGGTGTCGTCATTGGACGAGGCCTGTGACGCCTTCGATGTGTTGGTGGACTTTACGTTCCCGGACCTGACCCTGGCCAACGCCCGTTTCTGTCAGGAACACGGCAAGGCCATGGTGATTGGCACCACCGGTATGACGGACGCTGAGAAACAGCAGTTGGCAGTGGCGGCCGAGTCGGTGCCGGTGGTCTTTGCGCCGAACATGAGTGTTGGCGTGAACGTGGTGCTGAACCTGCTGCGCACGGCAGCTGAAGTGTTGGGTGACGATTACGATGTAGAGATCATCGAGGCCCATCACCGTCACAAGAAAGACGCCCCCTCCGGCACTGCGCTGCGGATGGGTGAGGTGGTTGCTGATGCGCTGGGGCGAGATCTGGCCGAGTGCGCCGTGTATGGCCGAGAAGGGTTCACCGGTGAGCGTTCGCAGAAGGAGATCGGCTTTGAGACCATTCGTGGTGGCGATGTGGTCGGGGATCATACTGTGCTATTTGCCGGCATTGGTGAGCGTATCGAGGTTACCCACAAGGCCAGCAGCCGAATGACTTTTGCCAAGGGCGCGGTACGGGCGGCCAGATGGCTGAGCGGGCGGCCTGCCGGTTTGTACGATATGCAGGACGTGCTCGCGCTCAAAGACTGAGCGCGCCTGCAATCGCCGTGGACAGTAAGTCGCCAAAATTCTATAATAAGGCGGTTTAACTGCACTAAGCGTAACAAGCAGCCGTAGTTGACAACAGGACCTGGCATGGCAACGCATGCCAGGCATCGGGAAAGCGGGACGGAGTGAAAGGCTCCCTCTCGCTTTTTTGCGACCTGAATTTGGCCTTTCACGGCCAGGTCGCCACGTTGGGGACCCCGCGCGCAACCGTTTAGAATAACGGTAGGGTCCGGCCCGATTCGCAACTGACGACACGCCACTCGATGAGGATACACGCCTTGAGTACTCACGCCCTGAGCTCCCCAAACCTGAGAACCCCGGCAATCCTGGCTCTCGCAGATGGAAGCCTGTTCTACGGAACCGCCATCGGCGCGGACGGAGAAACCAGTGGAGAGGTGGTCTTTAACACCGCCATGACCGGATATCAGGAAATCCTGACCGATCCGTCCTATGCCCGCCAGATGGTTACCCTGACTTATCCTCACATCGGTAACACCGGCGTCAATGAAGAGGATGTGGAGTCCGACCGCATCCATGCCGCCGGTCTGATTATCCGAGATCTGCCCCTGCTGGCCAGCAACTGGCGTAGCACCAATACGCTGGATCAGTACCTTCGCAACAACAACGTGGTGGGTATTGCCGATATTGATACCCGCCGCCTGACCCGGATTCTCCGGGACAAGGGCTCGCAGAACGGTGCCATCGTGGCGGGTGCCGACGCGACGCCAGAGCGTGCCCTGGAATTGGCCAAGGCCTTCCCCGGTCTGAAAGGTATGGACCTGGCGAAGGAGGTCACCGCTGACAAGAGCTGGCAGTGGAGCCAGACCGAGTGGGATCTGAGCAGTGGTTACGGTGAACGTACCGAGTCCCGCTTCAAGGTGGTGGCCTGGGATTATGGGGTCAAACTCAACATCCTGCGCATGCTGGCCGCACGGGGCTGTGATATCACGGTAGTGCCGGCCACCACACCGGCTGCCGATGTGTTGGCGATGAATCCGGATGGCATCTTCCTGTCCAATGGCCCGGGGGACCCAGAGCCCTGCGATTATGCTATCCAGGCCATTCGTGAAGTGCTTGAGACCGAGACCCCGGTCTTTGGCATCTGCCTGGGGCATCAGCTGCTAGCTCTGGCCAGTGGCGCCAAGACCCTGAAGATGGGGCATGGCCACCATGGCGCCAACCACCCGGTTCAGGATCTCGCCAGTGGCACTGTGATGATTACCAGCCAGAACCACGGCTTTGCGGTCGACGAAGCCAGTCTTCCGGCAAATATTGAGGCGACTCACAAGTCCCTCTTTGACGGTACGCTGCAGGGAATCCGACGTACCGACAAACCCGCGTACAGCTTCCAGGGTCACCCGGAAGCCAGCCCCGGCCCCCACGATGTGGCGCCTCTGTTCGATGAGTTTATCCGGCTGATGGACGCTGCCCAGGGCTGAGCCCCGGCCCCAGCGCCAAGCTGTGTTCGAACATTTTTAGCGCCGCCCTCAGGGCTGCAAGAATCCAACGTTGCTGACAGGTTTATCGACGACATGCCAAAACGTACTGACATCCAGAGTATCCTGATCCTGGGCGCGGGCCCCATTGTGATCGGCCAGGCCTGCGAGTTTGACTACT
>NZ_JAKZAK010000038.1 GCF_023156385.1 Marinobacter xestospongiae | reverse complement strand
AACAAGTTCCCGGCGGTGGATCCGATCCTGGGACCGGAGATGAAATCCACCGGTGAGGTAATGGGCCTGGGCGACAGTTTTGATGAGGCCTTTGCCAAGGCCGCTTTGGCGGTCGGTGAGCGGTTGCCGGAGAAGGGCACTGCGTTCATGTCGGTACGGGATGTGGATAAAGCCGGCGCGGCGGAAGTGGCTCGCGATCTGATCGCCGCCGGCTTCCAGCTGGTTGCCACCACTGGCACGGCCAAAGCTCTGCGCGATGCCGGCATTAAGGTGGAGACGGTCAACAAGGTCCGTGAAGGCCGTCCGCATATTGTGGACGCCATCAAGAATGGCCAGGTTCAGTTGATCATCAACACCACCGAGGGCCGCAAGGCCATCTCTGACTCGGCGCAGATCCGGCAATCGGCTCTGCAGTCGAAGGTTACCTACACAACGACGCTGGCGGGCGGTGAAGCGCTTTGCCGCGCCATTAATTTTGGTCCGGAGCGCACCGTTCGTCGGCTCCAGGATCTGCATGCAGGAAAGTAAGACTATGACAACCCGTGTACCCATGACCAAAGCTGGTGAGGTCAGTCTCCGCGAAGAACTGCACCAGCTGAAAACTGTTGAGCGCCCCCGCGTGATCGAAGCGATTGCGGACGCCCGCGAGCACGGTGATCTCAAGGAGAACGCCGAATACCACGCCGCCCGCGAGCAGCAGAGCTTTATTGAAGGCCGTATCCAGGAAATCGAGGGCAAGCTGTCCTCGGCCCAGGTAATTGACGTCACCACCATGGAGAACACCGGCAAGGTGGTCTTTGGTGTGACGGTTCACCTGCTGAACGTGGATACGGATGAGCAGGTCAAGTACCAGATCTGTGGTGAGGACGAGGCCGACATCAAGGCTGGCAAAATCTCCATTTCATCACCCATCGCTCGCGCCCTGATTGGCAAGAGCGAAGGCGATGTGGTGGCGGTACGGGTACCGTCCGGCACCGTGGAGTACGAGATCGAAGAGGTCGAGCACATCTGAGCATGTGTGTGCAGGTTCTCCGTCGCCGGCGACAGACAGGCCGGCGGTTGGGGAGCCAATAAAAAAACCGGCAGCGGGACAGACCCGGTGCCGGTTTTTTATTGCCGCTGCGGTGGCGTCGATTAACCTTGCTGGCGCAGCAGGTTGGACAGCTTGGGGTTGGGCTTCTTGGCGCGACGCAGGACCACAGCGATCTTGCCAATGGTTTGAACCAGCTCGGCACCGGATTCCGCGCAGAGCGCCGCAATGATTTCCTGGCGCGCCTCGCGATCCGGGTTTGCGACCTTGACCTTGATCAGCTCATGATCGTCAAGAGCTCGGTCCAGCTCCTGCTGGAGGCCCTCGGAGAGGCCTTTGTCGCCGATGATAATCACCGGTTTGAGTGAATGGGCAATGCCCCGGTATGCGCGGCGCTGTTCAGGTGACAGGCTCATGATCAAGTCCTTCAATGGGTGCCATAAAAAACGTCAGCGGCACATCGGCCGTCAAACCCTTATAATCGAGGCATTGTACCAGATCGCATGATCCTGGAAATTGCCGTATCCACCTATCAGTGCGCCGGGAGGTTCTGCTTGGCACGTTCTAAATCCAGTGGCCGTTGGCTTAAGGAACATTTTGACGATGTTTGGGTCAAGAAGTCCCAGGCGGATGGCTATCGCTCAAGAGCCAGTTACAAGCTGGTGGAGCTGGATCAGAAAGATCAGTTGTTCCGCCCAGGGCAGTTGGTGGTGGACCTTGGCGCGGCGCCCGGTGGCTGGTCACAGGTGGCCATGGAGCGGGTCGGCGATCAGGGCACGGTGATCGCCAGTGACATCCTGGCAATGGACCCGATTGCCGGCGTCACGTTTGTTCAGGGCGACTTCACCGAGCAGTCGGTGTTCGACGAATTGATGTCGACTCTGGGTGGGCGTCGCGCAGACGTTGTAATTTCCGATATGGCACCCAATATGAGTGGTATGGCTGCTGTTGATATCCCCAGCGCCATGGGCCTGGTTGAGCTGGCGTTGGATATGGCCAGCCAGGTGCTCAAACCCAATGGGGTGTTTGTGGCGAAGGTTTTCCAGGGTGAGGGCTTTGATCAACTGCTGCAGGACATGCGCGGTTCGTTCAAGACCGTCGTCAGTCGCAAGCCGGATTCTTCCCGCGCTCGGTCCCGGGAGATCTACCAGGTCTGCAAGGGCTTTCGTGGGTAAATAGGCCAACTGTGTCGAGGGTGCCGATTACCCGCCGACAAGATTGGTTACCGACTGACCTTGTCGTTTTACCCGGGCTGACCAAAGGGTAACGAAAAAACCGCCAAGGGCGGATCATACGCGAAGGCCACTTATGGTGGAGCGGCGTATAATTGGTGTAAGGTGTCGATAAAGGCCAGCTTTGCGGCGTTGCCGGCAATGGGGTCTTTCAATTCACAGGTGACGATCCTTGAACGATATGGCAAAAAATCTGGTTCTTTGGCTGATCATAGCCGCCGTCCTGTTGATGGTGTTTCAGAATTTCTCACCCAACCCTACGGGGCAACAGGTAAATTATTCCCAGTTTGTACAGATGGTACAGCAGGGGCAGGTACGTCAGGTGACCATCGACGGCCTGGAAATCCAGGGCACCCGTGGTGATGGTTCCCGCTTCCAGACCATCCGTCCCCAGGTTGCCGACAACAAGCTGATGGACGATCTGCTGGCCAACCAGGTGGAAGTCGTTGGCAAGGAGCCTGAGCGTCAGAGCCTGTGGACGCAGCTTCTGGTTGCGGCATTCCCGATTCTCATCATCATTGCTCTGTTCGTGTTCTTCATGCGCCAGATGCAGGGTGGCGGTGGCGGCAAAGGACCGATGTCTTTTGGCAAGAGCAAAGCCCGCTTGATGAGTGAGGATCAGATCAAGACCACCTTCTCCGACGTTGCCGGGGTCGACGAGGCCAAGGAAGACGTCAAAGAGATCGTTGACTTCCTGCGGGATCCGAGCAAGTTCCAGCGTTTGGGCGGCCGTATTCCAAAGGGGGTGCTGATGGTGGGGCCTCCGGGTACCGGTAAGACCCTGTTGGCCAAGGCCATCGCCGGGGAAGCCAAGGTGCCGTTCTTCTCCATCTCCGGTTCCGATTTCGTTGAAATGTTCGTCGGCGTGGGCGCATCCCGCGTTCGCGACATGTTCGAGCAGGCCAAGAAACAGAGCCCCTGCATCATCTTCATCGACGAGATCGATGCCGTTGGTCGCCATCGTGGCGCTGGTATGGGCGGTGGTCACGATGAGCGGGAGCAGACTCTCAATCAGTTGCTGGTTGAAATGGACGGCTTTGAGGGCAACGAAGGCGTTATCGTCATTGCCGCCACCAACCGTCCCGATGTCTTGGACCCGGCGCTGCTGCGCCCAGGCCGTTTCGACCGTCAGGTTGTGGTCAGCCTGCCGGACATCATCGGCCGGGAGCAGATCCTGAAAGTGCACATGAAGAAGGTGCCGCTGGCGGATGGCATTGAGCCGAGCGTGATTGCCCGCGGTACACCCGGCTTTTCCGGTGCGGACCTGGCCAACCTGATCAATGAGGCCGCGCTGTTCGCCGCCCGCCGCAATCAGCGTCTGGTGTCGATGGAAGAGCTGGAGCTGGCAAAAGACAAGATCATGATGGGTGCCGAGCGCAAGTCCATGGTGATGAATGAGAAAGAAAAGCGGAACACGGCCTACCATGAGGCCGGGCACGCCATTGTCGGACGTCTGATGCCCGAGCATGATCCGGTGTACAAGGTCAGCATTATCCCCCGTGGCCGTGCCCTGGGTGTGACCATGTTCCTGCCGGAAGAGGACAAGTACAGCCATTCCAAGCGTTACCTGATCAGTTCGATCTGCAGTCTGTTCGGTGGTCGGATCGCTGAGGAGCTGACGCTCGGGTTTGAGGGGGTCACCACCGGTGCTTCCAATGACATCGAGCGGGCGACTGGCCTGGCCCGCAACATGGTGACCCGCTGGGGTTTGTCGGAAAAGCTGGGGCCGCTGCAATACGATACCGACAGTGAGGAGCCTTTCCTGGGGCGCTCTGCCGGTCAGAGTCATACGGTCTACTCTCCGGAGACAGCTCAGCGAATCGATGAAGAAGTACGCAATATCATCGATGAATGCTACGAGAAAGCCCGTCAGTTGCTGATCGATAATCGCGATAAGCTGGATCTGATGGCCGATGCTCTGATGAAGTACGAGACCATCGATCGTCACCAGATTGATGACATTATGGAAGGTCGCACGCCGCGACCACCCAGAAGCTGGGGGGATAATGGTCCCAGTGGGGGCGCGGCGGTTGAAGAGCCGGTATCGGAACCAGCCGCTGGCGATGATCGCCAGTCCGGTGGGGTTGGCCGGCCTGCCGGGGAGCACTGACCGGCACCTCGGTGCTGGCTTCCCTGAACGCTGAGAGCAGTACGCACAACGCCGCCCGTCCGGGCGGCGTTTCTGTTTGTTAAGTGGAAATACACGTACGACCATGCCGGGCGGTTGATGAGCTTGCCAGGCGCTTGCTGATCCAAGAGGCTGAGATGGAAATGAACTTTGCCGGCCGGGTGCTGGATATGTCCCGGTGTCATGTCATGGGGATTCTGAATGTCACGCCGGATTCATTCTCCGATGGTGGGCGCTTCAACCGTCTGGACACTGCCCTGGATCAGGCGCGCCGGATGGCGGACGCCGGCGCGGTGTTTATCGATGTTGGCGGCGAATCCACCCGGCCTGGTGCGGCGGAGGTCTCGGAGCAGGAAGAGTTGGATCGGGTCTGTCCGGTGGTTGAGGCAATTGGCCGCGAACTTGAGGTGGTGGTGTCTGTGGATACCAGTTCGCCAGCAGTGATCACCGAGACGGCCCGCTTGGGCGCCGGGCTGATCAACGACGTTCGGGCACTGAGCCGGGACGGTGCCGTTGCGGCGGCTGCGACCAGCGGGCTGCCGGTCTGTCTGATGCACATGAAGGGCAAGCCCCGGGATATGCAGGTTCAGCCACGGTACGACAATGTCCTCCGGGAAATCAGTGCCTTTCTGATGGCGCGAGTAAGGGAGGTGGAAGCTGCGGGTATTGCGCCAGAACAGGTGCTGCTGGACCCAGGCTTCGGTTTTGGTAAGAGCCTGGAGCACAATCTGCAGTTGCTGGCCTCGATGGAACAGTTGCAGGTGTTGGGTTATCCGCTTCTGGTGGGGATGTCACGTAAGAGTATGCTGGGTCACATTACCGGCCGTGACGTGGATGAACGGTTGTCTGCGAGCGTGGCGGTGGCGACAATAGCGGCGATGAAGGGCGCGTCGGTCATTCGGGTGCATGACGTGCCGGAGACGGTAGATGCGGTTAAGGTCGTTGCAGCGATGGAGGAATCGGCACAATGAGCGACAGAAAGTATTTTGGGACCGACGGGATTCGTGGTCGTGTAGGTGAAGCGCCGATTACTCCGGATTTCATGTTGCGGCTGGGCTGGGCGGCCGGCCAGGTATTCAAGCGAGAGGGTCAGCGCAACAGTGTGTTGATAGGCAAGGATACCCGGCTGTCCGGGTATATGTTTGAGTCGGCGCTGGAGGCCGGACTTTCAGCCGCCGGCGTTGATGTGAAGTTGCTAGGCCCCATGCCGACTCCGGCCATTGCCTATTTGACCCGGACGTTCCGGGCATCTGCGGGTATTGTCATCAGTGCCTCCCACAACCCCCACCATGACAATGGCATCAAGTTCTTCTCGGCGGCCGGTACCAAGCTGGATGACGCCCTGGAGGCGGAAATTGAGCGCTGGCTGGATCTCCCCATCCAGGTGGCGGATTCCGCCGATCTTGGGAAAGCCAGTCGTATCGATGACGCGCCGGGGCGTTACGTTGAGTTCTGCAAGAGCACCGTGCCCAATGAGTTCACTCTGGAGGGGGTGAGGTTGGTGCTGGATTGTGCCCATGGGGCGACTTACCACGTGGCGCCCAAGGTCTTTCGCGAGTTGGGGGCCAAGGTTTCAGTCATCGGTGGTGAACCGGATGGTCTCAATATCAACCTGGCGGTCGGTTCCACCAATCTCGACCGCTTGCGGGAGACCGTGCTGGCGCAGGGCGCAGACCTGGGAATTGCTTTTGACGGTGATGGTGACCGGGTGATGATGGTGGATTCGGACGGTGCCGAGGTCGATGGCGATGAGCTGTTGTATATCCTGGCTTCCGAGCGCCAGGCATCGGGCAAACTCAAAGGGGGAGTGGTCGGTACCCTGATGACCAATCTCGGGGTCGAGTTGGCGCTGCAGGAGCGGGGGATTCCCTTTGAGCGGGCGAAAGTTGGTGACCGCTACGTCATGGAATGTCTGGTGAAGAACGACTGGGTACTGGGGGGCGAAGGTTCCGGACACATGGTCATCCGGGATCGTACGACCACTGGCGATGGTATTGTGTCGGCATTGCAGGTGCTGGTGGCCGGCTGGACCTCCGGCTGCTCTCTGAAGGCCTTGCGGGAAGGTGTGAACAAGCTGCCTCAGCATATGGTCAACGTCAGGGTGGCGGAGCGCTTTGATCCGCTGTCCCGGGATGATGTGCGGACGGCGGTCGACCAGGCTGAGCAGGCGTTGGGTGCGAACGGCCGGGTACTGCTGCGGGCTTCAGGCACCGAGCCGCTGATTCGGGTAATGGCGGAAGGTCGGGACGCTGAGCAGATTGGTCGAATCGCGGAAGAGCTGGCGGAGGTGGTTCGCCAGTCCAAGGCGTGAAATTTCGGCGGGCGGTTGTCTGGCAGGGGAGACTGCTGTATAGTTCGGCCTCCCTTGTGTCAGGGGGCTGATATGCGCCAAAAGATTGTTGCTGCAAACTGGAAAATGAACGGGTCCGAAGAAATGGTTCGGACGTTGCTCAAAGATGTAAAATCCGGTGTTGCAGGCCTTGATAAAGGTGTTGAGGTTGTTATTATTCCTCCCTCTCTTTATCTTCGCGATGTGCAGCAGGAAGTTAAAGGCAGTCAGCTTAAGCTGGGAGCGCAGAATGTTGCTCGCTGGCAAGCCGGTGCTTATACCGGAGAAGTGGCTGCAGGCATGTTGAGTGACTTTGATTGTCGCTATGTCTTGGTCGGTCACTCCGAGCGGCGTCAGTTGTTCGCGGAATGCGAAGAGGTCGTCGCCGAGAAACTCCAGCAAGTGCTGGAAGCGAATTTGACGGTCGTGCTCTGTGTTGGTGAAACGCTGGAGCAGCGACAAGCCGGGCAGGCTGAGCAAGTCGTGTGTGAGCAATTGAGCTCTGCACTGATAGGTCTGCGAGGCGAGCAGTGGCAGCAAGTGGTTGTGGCTTACGAGCCAGTCTGGGCAATCGGTACCGGCAAAACGGCAACCGCAGAAGACGCCCAGTCAATGCATGCTGTTATGCGTAAGCAATTGGCAAAGCTGGGTGCGCCCGCAGAGGAAATTACGCTGCTTTATGGTGGTAGCGTAAAGCCCGAAAGCGCAGTCGGACTGTTTCAGCAGCCGGATGTCGATGGTGGCCTGATTGGTGGTGCATCGTTGGTAGCTGCTGATTTTGTCGAAATCTGTAGGGCGCTCGAAGCGCCGGATGCGGTCAACTGATCGCACCAGCTAGATAGACAGAGAGTCGTTATGGAGTGGTTGGAAACACTGGTTGTCGTAGTGCACGTGGTGATCGCCGTCGCTCTGGTGGGTCTGGTTCTGATTCAGCAGGGAAAAGGGGCGGATGCCGGTGCAGCCTTCGGGGGCGGAGCGTCCCAGACGGTATTCGGCAGTCAAGGCAGTGGTAGCTTTCTGACTCGGATGACCACGTTCCTCGCGATCGTGTTCTTTGTGACAAGTTTTTCCTTGGCGATTTTCGCCAAGCAGCGTGCGGAAGTGGCTGTCGATGCTGGCATTCCGGTGGTCGAGGAAGTTTCGGCCGACGCTGAGCAGCCTGCACTTGAAGAGGGTGCGGCTCAAACCGAGGATGCGGCAGGTAATGATCTGCCGGAACTCGAGTAAGTTATTGCCGAAGTGGTGGAATTGGTAGACACGCTATCTTGAGGGGGTAGTGGCGTAAGCCGTGCCGGTTCAAGTCCGGCCTTCGGCACCATCTTAAAACGGTTTGGGTTTCCAAGCCGTTTTTTTTGGTCAGTCCTTGACCAGTGGCGGTGAGGTACTTATACTCCGGCCACGTTCGATGCGGTTTTCCGGTGATTTCGAGCCGGAGCTCGTGATGACAGGCCAGGTGTCTGTCTGCAGGGAGCGCGCAAGCGCAGCTTTCCCTGTACGTTCTTGCAACAAAGGGCCCCAGATTAAGGGGCTTTTTGATTAAGGGGCCTGGCAAATGGCCCTGGTGCATAAAAAGGGCTGATTAACAGCCCTTTTTTTGTTTTAGGGCACAGAAAATGATGGAGACGGGATAACCTTGTCAGCCAAGTTAAGTAAGCTTGAAGAAATGCTGCGGCCTGTAGTGGAAGGGTTGGGGTATGAGTTTTGGGGAATGGAATACCGTTCCCGTGGCCCTCAGCCGATGTTGCGGCTGTTTATCGACGATGCCGAGAACGGTATCGGTGTCGATGACTGTGAGAAAGTGAGTCGCCAGGTGAGCGGCGTGCTGGATGTGGAAGACCCTATCCAGAGTGAGTACACCCTCGAAGTTTCCTCCCCGGGCATGGATCGGCCTCTGTTCCGACTTGAACAGTACCAGGCTTATGCCGGCCACAAAGTCCAGATCCGGCTGCGCATGGCGTTCGAAGGACGCCGTAAGTTCCAGGGCCTGCTCAAGGGCACCGAAGGTGGCGATGTGGTAGTGATCGTGGATGATCACGAGTACCTGTTGCCCTTCGACAGCATTGAGCGCGCCAACATCATTCCGGTATTCAAGTAAGTCGTCTGACTGCGAGTCTATTTCAGGTTAAGGGCAGGGTAATCCAATGAGTAAAGAGATCTTGCTGGTTGTAGAAACCGTCTCGAACGAGAAGGGCGTTGAAAAAGACGTCATCTTTGAGGCGATTGAGCTGGCGCTCGCCACCGCCGCCAAGAAACGTTACGAGGATGAAGAGGCCGATATCCGCGTTTCCATTGACCGCCGTACCGGAGAGTACGAAACCTTCCGTCGTTGGCTGGTGGTGGATAACGACGCGGTTCCTGCTCTGGGTACCGAACTCACGCTGCAGGAAGCGGAAGAAATCGATACGGAGCTCAAGCCCGGTGACCTGCACGAAGAGAAGGTTGAGTCCGTGGCCTTTGGCCGGATTGGTGCCCAGGCGGCCAAGCAGATCATCTTCCAGAAAGTGCGGGAAGCTGAGCGTACCAAGATCGTCGACAGCTATCGTGACCGGGTGGGTGAACTGGTGTCCGGCACCGTCAAGAAGGTGACCCGTGACAACGTCATCGTTGATTTGGGCAGCAACGCCGAAGCGCTGCTGCCCCGTGACCAGCTCATTCCCCGTGAAACTTTCCGCATGGGCGACCGTGTGCGTTCGCTACTGCTGGAAATCCGCACCGATCATCGCGGCCCGCAGCTGATCCTCAGCCGTACCGCGCCGGAGATGCTGATCGAGCTGTTCCGTATTGAAGTGCCGGAAATCGCTGAGGATCTGATCGAGATTCGCGGTGCAGCCCGTGATCCCGGCTCCCGTGCCAAGATCGCCGTCAAGACCAACGACCGCCGTATCGATCCGGTCGGTGCCTGCGTCGGTATGCGCGGCTCACGGGTACAGGCTGTGTCCAATGAGCTCGGCGGCGAGCGCGTCGACATTGTGCTGTGGGACGACAACCCGGCTCAGCTGGTGATCAATGCCATGGCACCGGCGGAAGTGGCTTCCATCGTGATGGATGAAGATCGCAACACCATGGATGTCGCTGTCGCCGAAGACAACCTGGCCCAGGCCATCGGCCGTAACGGTCAGAACGTTCGCCTGGCCAGCGAGCTGACCGGCTGGACCCTCAATGTGATGACTGAGGAAGAAGCCGGCGAGCGTCAGGAACAGGAATACAATCGTCTGCTGAGCCACTTCACGGAAAACCTGGACGTGGACGAAGAGTTTGCCGGAGTTCTGATCGAGGAAGGCTTTACTTCCATTGAGGAAGTGGCTTACGTCCCGATGGAAGAAATGCTGGCGATTGACGGGTTTGATGAAGACACCGTCACAGAGTTGCGTCGTCGTGCCAAGGATGTCCTGTTGAACAAGGCACTGGCCGACGAGGAAGCGCTGGAAGGTCGTGAGCCGGCAGAGGACCTGCTGACGATGGACGGCATGGATCGTGCCCTGGCGTTTAAGCTGGCGGGGCTGGGTGTCCAGACCATGGAAGACCTCGCGGAGCAGTCTGTTGACGATCTGCTCGAAATCGAAGGTATGGATGAAGAGCGCGCTGGCCAGTTGATCATGGCAGCACGTGCGCCCTGGTTTCAGGACCAGGCTTAATCGGGAGGAGGACCAGTATGTCAGAAGTAACGGTTAAACAACTGGCCGAAGATGTTGGCGCTCCCGTCGATCGTTTATTGCGCCAGATCGTCGAAGCCGGCCTCAAGGCCCGCTCTGAGAATGACTCGGTATCCAGCGAAGAGAAACAGCAGCTGTTGGCCTTCTTGCGAAAGAACCACGGCGAGTCGGACGCTGAACCCCGCAAGATCACCCTCAAGCGGAAAACCACGACCACCCTTAAAGCCGGTGGTTCCAGTGGCCGTGCGAAGACGGTCAATGTCGAGGTTCGCAAGCGTCGCACTTACGTCAAGCGAGCCGAGGTTCAGCCGGATGCGGATGCGCCTGACGTTGCCGAAGAGACGGTAGAAGCCGCAGCTCCGGTTGCTGAGGCTCCGCAGGCCGAGACGCCCGTCGCGACAGAAGCTGCCGAGGCGCCAGCCGCAGAGGCGCCGGCGCAAGAAGAGACTCAGCCGGAGCCGGAAGTGGAAGCGCCCGTTGAGGCTGCCGAGCCTGCGCCGGAGGAAGTTCCGGTTCCACCGCCTGTGGATGCCGATAACAAGGACCGCAAGGCGAAGAAGAAGAAGGAAAAAGAGCGCGGTCGCGACGACGCCGATGACGGCAAGCCGAAGAAAAAGTCGGCGGGTCATCGTGGTCCCCGTAACCGCCCGGCCGAGAAGCCGGTCATTTCTGTGGACGATGAAGATACGACGCTGCGCAAGCCAATGCGCGCGAAAAAGAAATCCAAAGAGAAGCGACACGGCTTCGAAAGGCCGACCAAGCCAATGGTAAGAGAAGTAGAAATCCCCGAAACCATCGCGGTGGGCGAACTGGCCCAGCGTATGGCCGTTAAAGCGGCGGACGTCATCAAGACCCTGATGGGTATGGGTGTCATGGCCACCATCAACCAGGCACTGGATCAGGAAACCGCCGTTCTGGTCACTGAAGAGCTGGGCCACAAGCCCAAGACAGTGAGCGAAGACGCGTTTGAAGAAGAAGTGCTGAGCGGCATCGAGTTTGAGGCGGGCGAGAAGTCCAAGCGCGCGCCGGTGGTAAGCGTGATGGGTCACGTTGACCATGGTAAGACCTCGCTGCTCGACTACATCCGTCGCACCAAGGTAGCTGCCGGTGAATCCGGTGGTATTACCCAGCACATCGGTGCGTACCACGTTGATACCGATCACGGCATGGTGTCCTTCCTGGATACCCCCGGCCACGCCGCGTTTACCGCCATGCGTGCTCGCGGTGCCCAGTGCACCGACATCGTTATCCTGGTGGTTGCGGCCGACGATGGCGTAATGCCGCAGACCAAGGAAGCGGTTCAACACGCCCGGTCCGCCGGCGTGCCGCTGGTCGTCGCTGTCAACAAGATGGACAAGGAAGAGGCTGATCCGGATCGCATCAAGAATGAGCTGTCCGCACTGGAAGTGATCCCGGAAGACTGGGGCGGCGATGTCCAGTTCGTGCCGGTCTCCGCACACACCGGTCAGGGCATTGAGGAACTGCTGGAGGCGGTTCTGCTGCAGGCCGAGATTCTGGAACTGGAAGCCTCCCCTGACGCACCGGCCAAAGGTGTAGTGGTGGAATCCAGTCTGGAGCGCGGCCGAGGTTCCGTCGCCACGGTACTGGTCCAGAACGGTACCCTGAAGCGTGGAGATATGGTCGTTGCCGGTGGCTTCTTCGGTAAAGTCCGGGCGATGATGGACGAGACCGGATCTCAGGTTCAGACTGCTGGCCCTTCCATCCCGGTTGAGATTCTGGGCCTGAATGGAACCCCCGATGCCGGTGATGAGTTCTTCGCGGTTGCGGATGAGCGCAAGGCGAAAGAACTGGCTGAGTTCCGTCAGACTCGCGAACGCGAGCAACGGCTGCAGCGCCAGCAGGCGGCCAAGCTGGAGAACATGTTCGAGAACATGGGCAAAGACGAGGTCAAGAATCTCAACGTGGTCCTCAAGACCGACGTCCGTGGTTCTCTGGAAGCCATCGTCAAGGCTCTGCAGGATCTGGGCAACGACGAGGTCCAGGTGAAGGTGGTGTCCTCTGGTGTGGGCGGTATCGCCGAGACCGACGTCAGTCTGGCGATGGCCACCGGTTCGGTAATCTTCGGCTTCAACGTTCGTGCCGATACCGCCGCCAAGCGGTTGGTGGAGCAGGAAGGTCTGGATCTGCGTTACTACAGCATCATCTATAACCTGATTGATGACGTGAAAGCCGCGTTGACAGGGATGCTGGCGCCGGAATTCCGGGAAGACATTGTTGGTATTGCCGAAGTTCGGGATACCTTCCGGTCGCCGAAGTTTGGCCAGGTGGCCGGCTGTATGGTGACCGAAGGCACGGTGTTCCGGAACAAGCCGATCCGGGTCCTGCGTGACAACGTGGTGATCTTTGAAGGTGAGCTGGAATCCCTGCGTCGCTTCAAAGACGATGTTCAGGAAGTCCGGAACGGTATGGAGTGTGGTATCGGGGTTAAGGGCTACGACGTGAAGGTCGGTGACCAGATCGAGGTGTTTGATCGGGTCAAGGTTGAGCGTAAGCTGGAATCCGCTGGTTAATACCGGCGTTCCCCGGACCAGGAGGCGCCCCGGCTGACGGGGCGCCGTGTTTTCTGCCGAGATAATCCGAAGGCGCGACATGCCAAGAGAATTCAGCCGAATCGATCGAATCGGCGACCAGATGCAGCGGGAACTCGCGCAGTTGATTCAGCGTGAGATCAAGGATCCCCGTGTGGGTATGGTGACCGTCAACGCGGTCAAGGTGAGCCGGGATTTGGGCTACGCTGATATCTACATTTCCCTGCTGACAACCGACGAATTGAATGCCGACTCGCCCGAGGTGAAAGAGTCTCTGGCGGTACTCAGCAAAGCTGCAGGCTTTCTGCGGGGACAGGTTGGCCGAGCCATGAAGCTGCGGGTGGTGCCCCAGCTGCGTTTCCACTTTGACAGCCTGCTTGGGCAGAGCCGCAGAATGGATGCGCTGATCCGTAAGGCGGTAGACGACAAGCCTGCGGTGGATCAGGGCGATGACTCGGAGTCACCAGAGGAGTCGGGTTCTTGAGTCGTCGACGCAAAGGTCGTGATGTTAACGGCATTCTGGTGATCGACAAGCCGCAGGGGGTCACCTCCAACGGTATCCTGCAGCAGGTCAAACGATTGTACGGTGCCGCCAAGGCCGGCCACACCGGTGCGCTGGACCCGCTAGCGACGGGGGTGCTGCCGCTGTGCTTTGGTGAGGCCACCAAGTTTTCCCAGCTGATGCTGGACAGTGACAAAGCTTACATCACCACCGCTCGTCTCGGCGTTCGTACCGAAACCGGCGACAGCGAAGGGGCGGTGGTCGATGAGCGTCCGGTGCCGGAAGGTCTGGACGAGGACGCCCTGGAGCCAGTACTGGCACATTTTCGCGGCGATATCCAACAGGTTCCCTCGATGTACTCGGCGCTCAAGCACAAAGGGCGGCCGTTGTACGAGTATGCTCGTGAGGGCATTGAGGTTGAGCGCCCACCCCGCCCGGTTACGATCTACCAACTGATTCTGCTGAATGTCCGCGCCAATGAAATCGATCTGGCGGTGAAGTGTACCAAGGGCACCTACATCCGCTCGCTGGTTGACGATATTGGTGAGGCGCTTGGCTGTGGTGCCCATGTTACCACCCTGCGTCGAACGCTGGCCGCCGGTTTTACTCTGGACCAGGTACATCGGGTGGACGATCTGGAGGCCATGCGGGAGCGGGGCGAAAGCCTGGATGGCCTGCTGGTCAAGCCCGATGCGGCATTGAGCATGTTCCCGGAGTTGACCCTGGAAGGGGCATCGCTGGTATCGATATTGAACGGCCAACCGGTTAGAATATCGGGCCATTCTATATCCGGTCCGGTGCGGTTGTATGGCGACCGCGGATTTGTCGGGCTGGGAGAAGGATTTGCCGAAGGCGACGGCTGCAAGATCGTTCCACGTCGTTTGGTAAAACACGGCTGACCTACCCCGAAACGGGTGGGGCCGTATTAGCCGGGCTGTAGAGATGCGCGGTTCGGCTGGACCTTTTATATGCATCGCAACCAATGAGGTGAGTTATGGCACTTTCTGCCAATGAGAAGGCACAGATCGTTAAGGACTTCCAGCAAGGTGAAGGCGATACCGGTTCTCCTGAAGTACAGGTAGCACTGCTGAGCGCCAACATCGATAAGCTGCAGGGCCATTTCAAGGCCAACAAGCAGGATCACCATTCCCGCCGTGGCCTGATTCGGATGGTTAACCAGCGTCGTAAGCTGCTGGACTACCTGAAGAACAAGAACGCTGATCGCTACCTTGAGCTGATCCAGCGTCTGGGTCTGCGTCGCTGATCCGTCTGGATTCGACGACTGTTGGTCAGGGCCTGTTGGTCCTGGCCTGCGCCCGGCGGCGTTGCCGTCGGGTGTGCTTCTCTCCAGTGATATTGTTGGCCGCCAGAGCCCTGGTGCAGGCAATACCGCTAACCGTGCCGCCTTCCGGTTCCACCGGTGATTTGTAAGGACTCCCTGTCACAATGGAAAGCCGCTATTGATAGCAGGTTGTTGAAAGGCCTGGCATAGCCGGGGTTTTGCAACAGCCTGTTAGCTTTCTGACAGGTGTCGCTTTCGTTCATCGCAACAGAGCCGTGACGCGGTAAGTGTAGTAAAACGTGGCCAATCGGCGGACTTTGATGCCGGATTGGCGATTACAAAGATGAGCTATCGAATTAAGGAGTTACCGTGAATCCGGTACAGAAAACATTTGAACTCGGCGGCAAGACCGTCACCCTCGAGACTGGACGCATTGCCCGTCAGGCCACTGGTGCAGTACTGGTAACCATCGACGATGTATCCGTTCTGGGTACGGTTGTTGGCGCCAAGGAGCCCAAGCCGGGCCAGGGTTTCTTCCCGCTGACCGTGAACTATCAGGAAAAGACCTACTCCGTTGGTAAGATTCCGGGAGGCTTCTTCAAGCGTGAAGGTCGTCCTTCCGAGAAGGAAACCCTGACTTCCCGCCTGATCGACCGTCCTATCCGTCCGCTGTTCCCTAATGGCTATATGAACGAGGTTCAGGTCGTTCTGACGGTTATGTCCGCCAACAAGACCCAGGACCCGGACATCGCTGCCATGCTGGCCGCCTCCGCTGCTCTGGCGATCTCCGGCATTCCCTTTGACGGTCCGATTGGTGCGGCCCGGGTTGGTTTTGAGAACGATCGCGGCTACTTCCTCAACCCGACTTTCCAGGAGCTGGAAACATCTCTGCTGGACATGGTTGTGGCAGGCACCGAAGATGCAGTGCTGATGGTTGAGTCCGAAGCCAAGGGGCTGACCGAGGACCAGATGCTGGGAGGCGTTCTGTTCGCCCACCAGGAAATGCAGGTGGCGATCCAGGCCATCAAGGACTTCGCCGCCGAAAACGGCAAGCCCCGTTGGGAGTGGACCCCGGAAGCCGAGAACACCCAGCTGCTTGAGGCTATCCGCAGCGAATTTGCCGCCGGCATCGACGAAGCCTACACCATCCGTGACAAGATGGACCGCTACGCCCGTCTGGGTGAGCTGAAGGCGGCTGCGGTCGAGAAGCTGGCCGGTGAAGAGGAAGGCCAACCGTCCGAAGACGAAGTGAAGAAGTACTTCGGCAAGGTTGAGAAGGCGACCGTTCGCCAGTCTGTCATCGACGGCAAGCCCCGTATCGACGGTCGTGACACCAAGACTGTGCGCCCGATCGAGGTGGAAGTCGGCGTACTGCCAAGCACCCACGGTTCCGCTCTGTTCACCCGCGGTGAAACCCAGGCCATCGTGACCACCACGCTGGGCACCGCCCGTGACACCCAGATCATCGACGCCCTGGAAGGTGAGCGTAAGGACCCGTTCCTGTTCCACTACAACTTCCCTCCCTACTCCGTAGGTGAGGCTGGCCGTATGGGCAGCCCGGGCCGTCGTGAGATTGGTCACGGTCGTCTCGCCAAGCGTGGTGTGGCTGCCGTAATGCCGACTCTGGAAGAGTTCCCGTACACCATTCGTGCGGTGTCTGAGATTACCGAGTCCAACGGTTCCAGCTCCATGGCTTCCGTCTGTGGCTCCAGCCTGGCACTGATGGACGCCGGTGTGCCGATCAAGGCGCCGGTGGCCGGTATTGCCATGGGCCTGGTCAAGGAGGGTGAAAAGTTCGCCGTTCTGACCGACATCCTGGGTGATGAAGATCACCTCGGCGACATGGACTTCAAGGTTGCCGGTACCGCTGAGGGTGTGACTGCCCTGCAGATGGATATCAAGATCAACGGCATCACCGACGAGATCATGGAAATCGCCCTGCAGCAGGCTTACGACGCACGTCAGCACATCCTTGGTGAAATGGCGAAAGTCATCTCTGTGCCGCGTACCGAGCTGTCCTCACGGGCGCCGAGCATCACCACCATCAAGATCCATCCGGACAAGATCCGTGACGTGATTGGTAAGGGTGGCTCCACCATCCGTGGAATCTGCGACGAAACCGGTGCCTCCATCGATCTGGACGACGACGGTAACGTCAAGATCTACGCGGAAGACCAGGCGTCTGCCCAGGCGGCGATGAAGCGGGTTCAGGAAATCACCGCCGAGATTGAAGTCGGCGCAATCTACAGTGGCCGCGTTGAGCGCATTGTGGACTTTGGTGCCTTCGTTAACATCCTGCCGGGTAAGGATGGTCTGGTGCATATCTCCCAGATCTCCGAGCGTCGCATTGAGAACGTGACCGACGAACTCAGCGAAGGCCAGGAAGTGCTGGTCAAGGTGCTGGATGTGGACAACCGTGGTCGCGTCAAGCTCTCCATGAAGGAAGTCAAAGAGGGCGAGCAGCCGACGGAATTCTGATTCCGGGGCTGACTGTCCTGTAAGCGAAAACCCGCCGTTCGGTCCGAACGGCGGGTTTTTTATGGCGGTGATTGCGCCAGGCCAGTTGCACAGCCCTGTGCTACGTATGGGGCCTTCCAACGAGGGCCAATAAAGATTAGGATTTGGTAACGCGGAGGTAAGGGAGTGCGGTCCGCTTTCCAGTCGGTTGGTTCTCCGATTCCCTCCGCTTATTTTTCGACGGCCTGAAACGGGACGCACGGATTCTCAAATTGGTATTTAGGGAAAAGAGGAACGCAATGAAATCAATTAGATTGGCCGCAGTGCTGATGCTGGTCGCGGCACTGTTCGCTGGCTGTACTTCGGTATCTCGCCAGCTCGGCAGCCTGACTGACAATAAATATGCAGAAGCCCGCAGTGGCACCGTTTGGGTCGTACCACCGCCTCAGTTGGAGCCGCCCGCTGGTGGCGATCGTACGGTGTACATCTCTTATCGTAATATCAGTGACAGCGATATTGAGTTGCTGAACCTGCTGAAGGAATCTGCCCGGGAGCAGGGTTGGTCGGTTGTGAACGATCCGTCGACTGCCAAGTATCGTCTGCGTGCCTCCACGCGTTATTTCGGCGAAGTGGAGCCTGAGTCCGGCGGTGCGATCGCGGCCGGCACCATGGGTGCCATCGCCGGTGCAGCAACCGGGATTGGCACCGGTATCGCTGTAGCAGCAGCGACCGACAGCAACCTGGCTGGCGCCGCTGCCGGTATTGGTGTCGGTGGCCTGGTTGGCGCTGGCCTGAGCAATGCCTCGCGTCCTCGCGAGTGGGCACTGATCATCGACGTGGTGCTGGAGGAATACCACTCCGAGCCGGTTGAGTTCACCATGGTTACGGGTTCTGCCAGCGGTACCCGTGATGTTGCGGGCACTCACAACGGTCGTATGGCCTCTGGCGGTGGCACCGCTCAGGGCAATGCGTCCGGCGCGACCGCAACACGAACCAGCAACTACTTCCCTCATGGTATCCGCCTGTCCGTCTGGGCGAACCAGATGAACATGAAGGAAGAAGAAGCGCTGCCGGAAATTGAGGAACGCACTCGTCGCGTCGTGACACAGATGCTGCCGATGTAATCTGAGCTTTCTGAAAGCCCGGTATCCAGAGATGGTGCCGGGTTTTTTTATACCTGAACCATTGTGAGTCGTGGCGGAACGTGGCTGACTCAAGGGCTTGGTTTTGATTGCAGGGAGATCAAGCCGTTACCGGGTGATCGGATGGGCATTAGTTGGGAAAAGGGAGGAGAGTGAACACGCCTCCAGCATGAGAATTCTGGAGGCGAGAGCTGGTAAAGTCGGCAGACTTTACTCGCCGTGAACCCGCAGCTCGTAGGTTCCGATAATGCCGAGAATGTTCTTGGCTTTCCAGTCCATGTGCGACACGGAAGAAATGTTACCGTCTTCTTTGGCGGCTTCGATGCTGCAATCGCCAATGGCGACCAGAGACAGGATGCTCTGACACTTGGCTACACCAGTCTTGGAGGCCGCAGTGTTAGAGGTCGCACCCGCCGGGAGCTCAACGTCAGTGTACAGTCCGCCAACCGGAAAAGAAGTCGCGCAACCAGACAGAGTGACAGTCGCAGCGATGGCTGCAGCGGCAAAAAACTTCTTCATGAAGATAATCCTTGTTTAGAATTGGTTCCAATTTAAGGCACAGGGCAGACCTGGCCAGGCCGTTCGTTTTCATCGTAAGAACGGCTTGGCAATCATAAGCCTTTTGTAAGAAATGTGAAGTCTGAGTGTCATCTAATCGGTTTTTATTCCGCTTCCAAGAACTCAATGACTTCTTCCCGATACTCCGGATATACAAACGTCGCTGCGTGTGGCGTGTCCGTCTGGAGAAACTGCTTCGGTTGCTGAGCCTTGGTGAAAAGCGTTGTGCCATGATGAAACGGCACGATGGCGTCGCGTGTACTGTGAATAATCAAAAGGGGGGTTGGGGCGACTGCGGCGATCAGGTCCTGGGCTTCATGATCGTCGGGAATGGTCCAGCTTAGCGGCACCTGGAGCGCCCAGGTGAGCCAGAAGCTGTCGAGTTTCTCCTGGGCGATGGTACGAAAGCCGGAGAACGCTGCGTCCAGCACTACGGCGTCCAGTGCCGGTCGTGCTTGGGTCTTTGTCCACTTGCCGGCCAATGCGGCCCCCAGAGCTCCTCCGAGGCTTTGACCAAGCAACATAATGGGGGAGCCTGAGGCATCCGGGTTGGCTGCCAGCCAGCGCAAACCGGTTTCAGCATCGTGCAGAGCGCCTTCCAGATCGGGGACGCCGGTCGAGCTACCGAAGCCCCGATAGTCGATCATGAAGACGTTGTAGCCGCGCTCAGGGAGCCAGGCTACGTTAAGTATATGGCTGCTTATATTCTGGGCGTTGCCATGTAGATAGTAGACCGTTCCTTTGGTCGTTCCATTGTTGCTGGGGAGCCACCAGCCGTGAAGGGTTTCACCGTCGGCGGTGTCGAGGTAAACATCTTCGTACGTCAGGTTCAGCCGATCAGGGGTCAGATAGACCGCTTGGTCAGGATAGAAAAACAGACCGCTGCATCCGGTAAGCAAGCTGCAACCACAAAGCAACAGCAGGGTCAGAGATAGATATGTAGGCCTAGCTTCCATAGGGACTGATACCGGTCAAAATGATGTTCGCGGGTCCACTCTGCGAACCCGCTGACTAGACGAGACCAATGCATTGTCGCTTTCAGGTAGGCCTGATCCTGACGATGCTGGCTGCTCACGATCCAGGCTTTAGAACGTATGCCCCCCAGTGCACTGAGCCGGTCTGACTGGTAGAGAACACCAAGATCAACGCCGGGGGCTATGTCGTACCCTCTGTTCAGGTCATCATCGAGTTCCAGGTCTGCAGTCGCAAGTGCAAATGCCTGGCCGTTCGGGCTGACCCTCACGCTGCCACCGGCGCCCCCTTCCAGATAAGGGGCCAGAACCCGATCAGTACCGGTATCACTTCGGCGAGCGCCAAATCCTACTTGCCAGGACAGGGGCGAAAAGAACTGATTCCGCGGGGACAGAGACCGAATCTCAACAGCCGTCAGCTTTTCTATCTGGAGCTCATTGTTATCCGTGTAGCGGCGGGCGTCGAGGCGAAAGAACTGCAGTTGGGCGCCCGCGCGATAGCCCGCTGGCGGGTCGAGCACATCATGGTAAGCCGAGCGGAGGGTGAGTTCATTAAAGTTGCGCTCGCCCCAGCGGCCTGCGGAAAGGCTGGCCCGAAAGGTATCGTGGCCCTGGTCGTCTCTCACTTCTGGTTCCGGCGGAGACGGGGGCGTGGAGGTCTGTGGCAGTTGGCTGCGGGCGAGCAGAAGACTGTGGGACAACGGCGCGACCTGCTCTCTGGGCCACTCCTCGGCTTCGCTCTGATAACGGACGTATTCATAGGTCGCGTCCAGCACGGCCGCCTGCTGGGCGGTGGATGGCAGTTTTCCGGCAATAGCCCCGGGCTTGATATCGTCGTTGGCGAGTTCAGCTGCCAGGGCCTGTTGATCTTCTGGCAACTCGTCCAATGCATAGCTGACGGCGGTGGCTGCCGATGGCCGGTAACCTACTTCTGAAATCAGTGATTTCTTGACCACCCATCTAACCGTATCGGAGGGGATGGCATGAGTGCTCACTTCATCGAGCAGGTTCGTGCCTGGTCTGGCAACATCAATCAGCGCAAGCAGGCGGTAGGCGCAGTTCTCATCAAAGAAGTAATAGTCAAAGTTGCGGTCTTTGATCTCCCACGCATGGGCCAGCATCTGCCTGACCTCTGCTGGGGTCAGGTTAAGTTGGTATTCCCACAGATCACGATGTTCAATGTCTGAGTAGAGCCGTATTTTCTCGTAATAGGGTTGAACGGTGGTGATACCGGGGTAACCACCAAAAATACCCTTGTAGGCAAACAGCAGCTCACTGTCATGTGCTGCTGCGTCCGCGGCGTAAGAGATGGTGTTTGCCAACAGCAGGTCAGTTGTTTCGTCATCGCTTGGTGGATCAAGCCTCAGGAAAGTGTGACCAAACATGGACGAGGGGCTGTTGAGGTAGGACGCGGCAAACACCAGGGTGACTGTCTGGGTGTTCAGCGTCTCGGTCCATTCCTCATAGGCGGGGCACTGCCTTGACTCTGGCGTGGCCAAATCCAGCTTGCTTCGAATCCATTGATCTCTGGCGGGAAAACGGCAGGCCGGATGGTCGTTCCCGCCTCCGGGTTGCTGGACCGCATTTATCGTGGCTCGAAGTTCCGCCTCCGGTGATGTCTTACCGTTTGGGCTCAGGAAAAAGTCGGAATCGTCCGCCTGGCTGGTGTAGCCGTCTGAGAAGGTGTTGGGGTGATAGTGTCCGAGATTAAGCCACTCCCGGGAACTGGCAAGTTCTTGCAGTTCTGATTGCGTTAGGGCCTGGGCGTTCAGGCTCGTTGCCGCTGCGGCGGCAAGCAGCAACTGGCGGAGCAGTAATGGCATGTAGGTAAGGTACTTGTGCGGTGGGAACGGAAAGTGCGCCATCCCTGGCGCACGTGCAATCCATTGTAATGAGCGGGTAAGCGCTTAGGCAGCGACGTACTTGCTCAGGCTTTCGTGTTGCTCCAGCAGAGCGACAATGGCGTCGACTGCCTGGCCGGAAGTGGTGTCGGCAGACGGGAAGATTGCTGCGAAGTTGTCCTTCATCAGGGCACGGAAAGACTCCCGGTCACCTTGCTCGACGCCCAACAGAACCGCCAGGGTCTCCAGGTTTTCGCCTTCACCGCGGGACATGTCGCGGGCAATTTTGTCAGCGTTGCTATCCATGTACAGAGCCATGGACTGAACGGACTCGTTGGTATCGCAGCCCAGAGTACCGGTAGTCATACCGAACGTTTGGTTGCCGAACGTGCCGTTGGTCGTTGCAGCGAGGATGTGTGCAGCCGGTCCGGACTGGCCTTTCCAGACCATCGCCCCCAGGCCACAGCCGGGCTGTGCGAACGTTACGGTGGAGGCACCCAGAAGCAATGCACCTGCGATCAGTTTTTTCATTATCCACTCCTTTCTGTGGTTTTTTGCTGTCGTCTTGTCGGTATGACTTCAAGCTTTGAAATCATTGGGTTAACGGTCTTGGCGAGTCATCCGTAAATGCAGCTGCAAGACCGACCGTCAGAGTATAGACCAGATGGCGTCATGTCGAACAGGCAACTAAAGGATACGGAACTTAAGCAAGACACCTTAAGTTTTTCGCCTGACCTTAGCCTCCCAGATACGCATTCCGCACATCCGGATTTTCCAGCAGGTTGGCGCCGGTGTCGTGGAGGCGGATGCGGCCGGTTTCCAGTACATAGCCGCGGTCTGCCAGGTTGAGCGCCTGGTGGGCGTTCTGCTCCACCAGAAACACGGTGATGCCTTCTTCCCGCAACTGGCCGATGATCTCGAAGATCTGTTTGATCACCAGCGGTGCGAGCCCCAGGGAGGGTTCGTCGAGGATGATCATCCGCGGCTTGCTCATCAGGGCCCGGCCGATGGCGAGCATCTGCTGCTCACCGCCGGACATGGTACCGGCCCGCTGGGCGCGCCGTTCCTTGAGGCGGGGGAACAGTTCATAGACGTGTTCCTGGCTCTTGCGGATTTCCTCTTTGGTATTGAAGAAGCCCCCCATATGCAGGTTCTCCTCCACCGTCAGGCTGGAAAAGATTCGCCGGCCTTCCGGAACGATGGCGATACCGGACCGCATGATGTTCGCGGTGGCCTCGCGGGTGATATCCCGACCTTCCAGGATCACCCGACCAGAGGTGGCCTGAGGCGTACCACAGACCGTCATCAGCAGAGTGGTCTTGCCGGCGCCATTGGCGCCGATCAGTGACACGATTTCGCCCTGGTTGACCTCGACTGAAACCCCGTGGAGAGCTTCAATCTTGCCGTAGTGGGTGTGGACATCTTCAAGCAACAGCATGGACATGGTTCAGGTCTCCCCCAGGTAGGCTTTGATGACGTCGTCGTTCTGGCGCACCTCTTCCGGGGTGCCGCTTGCCAGCGGACGTCCCTGGTTGATGACATTGATGCGATCGGAGATTTCCATCACCAGGCTCATGTCGTGCTCAATCAGTACCACCGAAACGTTGTAGTCCTCCTTCAGGCTGATGATCAGCTGGTTGAGGTCGCGGGTTTCCGCCGGGTTGAGGCCGGCGGCCGGCTCGTCGAGCATCAACAGCCGGGGCTCGGTGACCATGCAGCGGGCAATTTCCAGGCGCCGTTGCTGGCCATAGGCCAGGTTGCCAGCCTCGCGGTTGGCCAGCTCCAGCAGGCCGACCCGGTCCAGCCAGTAAGTGGCACGGTCCAACGCCTTCTGTTCCCGCTTCCGGTAATTGGGGGAGCCGAGAAGCCCGGCAATCAGGTTGGTGTTGAGGTGGCGGTGTTGCGCCACCAGCAGGTTCTCCACCACCGTCATCTTGTTGAATAGCCGAACGTGCTGGAAGGTTCGTACCAGCCCCAGCCGGGAGATCTTGTAGTCGGGTTTGCCGTGAATCGGCTGATCGTTGAACAGGATCTCGCCACCGGTCGGACGATAGAAGCCACTCATGCAGTTGAACACGGTGGTCTTGCCGGCCCCGTTGGGGCCGATGATGGAGACAATCTCATGCTCCTGAACGTCCAGCGACACCTGATCGACCGCAAGCAGGCCGCCAAAACGCATGGACAGGTTGCGTACTTCAAGCATGCCGCGTCACTCCTGCTTCTTGAGTTCGATGTGGATACGTCGCATTGGCAGCAGGCCCTGGGGCCGCCACACCATCATCAGCACCATGGCGGCGCCGAAGATCAGCATGCGGAATTCAGAGAACTCCCGTGCCAGTTCCGGCAGGATGACAACGGCGATGGCCGCGAGGATAACGCCGATCTGCGAGCCCATGCCTCCCAGCACCACAATTGCCAGAATAATGGCGGACTCCAGGAACACGAACGATTCCGGGCTGATGAAGCCCTGCTTGGACGCAAACACGGTACCGGCAAAGCCGGCAAAGAATGCGCCGATGGTGAAGGCCGAGAGCTTGACCGAGGTCCGGCTCAGACCCAGGGAGCGGGCCGCGATCTCATCCTCCCGCAGGGCTTCCCAGGAACGGCCCACCGGCATCTTGGTGAAGCGGCGGATCACCACCGCGGTGAAGACCGCCAGTACCAGGGCAATCAGGTACAGGAAGATGATCTTGTGCTCACTGCTGTAGGCGATGCCAAACACCTCGTGGAATGAGCTGTTGCCTTCTTCCTTGATACGGCGCCCGAACTCCATGCCGAACAGGGTGGGGTCGGGGATGCCGCCTATGCCATTGGGGCCGCCGGTCAGCCAGGTCATGTTGTTCAGCAGGATGCGGATGATCTCGCCGAAGCCGAGAGTCACGATGGCCAGGTAATCCCCCCGCAGCCTGAGCACCGGGAAGCCCAGTACCAGCCCGAACAACGCCGCCAGACAGGCACCCAGTGGCAAAGCGAGCCAAAAGGAGATGCCGAAATACTGGGACAGCAGGGCGAAGGTGTAGGCCCCGACGGCATAGAAGGCGACGTAACCCAGGTCCAGCAGACCTGCCAGGCCCACCACCACGTTCAGACCCAACGCCAGCATGACGTAGATCAGCACCAGGGTGGCCAGGTCCACCGAGCCCCGGGACACGAAGAACGGCCAGGCCAGGGCGGCCATGACCAGCAGCACCAGGGCAATGGTCTCGAAACGCTGGCGGCGGCCCTGTTCCATGGGCTCACGGTTGGCCAGGGGATTGAGGCGGGGAATTCGACCGAGCGAGGCCATGATGGTGTCCCGAAACAGCTGGAACAGAAACACCACGATTGCGGCCAGCGCAATGGACACCACCGTAACGGTGTCGGCGCCTTCGAGCACCACCTGGGTGCCTTCCGCCTCCAGGTTCAGGCCAAGAATCGGGTAGGCGATGATCAGGGTGATTATGGCGCAGAACAGCGCGTGCTTGAGGTTTTGAGCTGCCATCAGATCTTCTCCACCTCAGGTTTGCCGAGCAGGCCGGTGGGTTTGAACAGTAGGATCAGGATCAGCAGTCCGAACGACACCACGTCCTTATATTCGCCACTGAGGTAGCCGGAGGTCATGCTTTCTGACACTCCCAGGATCAGCCCGCCCAGCATCGCGCCGGGAATGCTGCCAATGCCCCCCAGTACGGCGGCGGTGAAGGCCTTGAGGCCGGCAATAAAGCCAAACAGTGGATCGATGGAGCCGTAGTACATCCCCAGCAGCAACCCGGCGACCGCAGCCAGTGCCGCACCAATGATGAAGGTGGCGGAGATGATGCGGTTGGTGTCGATGCCCAGCAGGTTGGCCATCCCCAGATCCTGGGAGACCGCCCGGCAGGCGCGTCCGGTGCGGGAACGGGAGATAAACAGCGAGAGGGCGGTCATGCAGATCAGGGTGGTGATAAAGATGGTGATCTGCATGTAGGAAATGGAGGTCTGGAAGGAGTCGGCAGGGCCGAAGGTGAAGCCGCCTTCAATCAGGGCCGGGAAGCCGATGTTGCGGGAGCCCTGGGCGAGATGAACGTAGTTCTGCAGGAAGATCGACATCCCGATGGCGGAGATCAGTGGAATCAGCCGGTGTCGTCCCCGGACCGGCCGGTAGGCCACCCGTTCGACGGCCCAGCCCATGGAGCTGGAAACCAACATGGCGCAGATCAGCGCCACAAGAAGAACCAGGGGCAACCAGGCGACGCCGAGACTGGCGAGGCCGGTAATGGTGATCAGCGCCGTGTAGGCGCCGATCATGTAGATCTCGCCGTGGGCGAAGTTAATCATTCCGATGATGCCGTAGACCATGGTGTAGCCAATCGCGATCAGGGCGTAGGCACTGCCAATGGTCAGTCCGTTTATCAACTGCTGGAAAAAGTACAGGAGATCTTGCATGTTTGTGGCGCTCCGACAACCAGGCCATGCATCCGGGCTGAGCGCGATCATTCAATCGGCAGTCCGGACCACGAGCCTAGAAAAACACCTCCTCTCCTAACTGGTGAGAAGGTGTTTTTGCTTTATTATTACCGTTTTTTAACGATTTCGGCTCAGTTTACCGGAGTTTTGCTGCCATCTGAATGCCATTCATACACCACGAACTCGAACGCTTTCATATCGCCCTTGTCGTCGTATTGAACGGTACCGATGGGGGTGTCGAAGCTGCCCTGGCGAAGGGCTGCTGCAACGTCAAACGGGTCAGTGGATTGGGCCTGTTCAATGCCATCGGCCACCAGCTGAACCGCGGTGTAGGAGGTCAGCACGAATGGGCCGGAGGGGTCTTCGCCCTTGTCTGCAAAGGCCTGTACCAGAGCCTGGTTTTCGGCTTTTTCGTCGAAGCTCGGCGGCAGGGTGACCAGCAGGCCTTCTGACGCTTCGCCGGCAATGGTGTTGATGTCCTTGTTGCCAACCCCTTCAGGGCCCATGAACGTGGCATCCAGGTCCGCCTGGCGCGCCTGACGCAGGATCAGCCCCAGTTCCGGGTGATAGCCACCGTAGTAGACGTAGTCCACATCAGCCTGCTTGAGCTTGGTAATGAGGGAAGAGAAGTCCTTGTCGCCAGCGGTGATGCCTTCGAACATCGCCACTTCCACGCCGGCCTCTTCCAGAGTGTCGCGCACGGCGCTGGCGATGCCTTCACCGTACTGCTGCTTGTCGTGGACCACGGCAACCCGTTCCGGATTGACGCCGGCGAGGTAGGCGCCCGCAACCGGCCCCTGCATGCTGTCCAGGCCGATGGTGCGGAACACCAGTTCGTAACCACGATCCGTGATGTCCGGGCTGGTGGATGCCGGGGTGATCATCAGGATGCCTTCGTCCTCATAGATGTCGGACGCCGGCTGGGTGGAGCTGGAGCACAGGTGCCCGACCACAAAGCGGACCCCGTCGTTGACCAGACGGTTGGCCACGGTCACCGCTTGCTTGGGATCGCAGACGTCGTCCACTTCCACGGCTTCGAGCTGTTCGCCCATCACGCCGCCGTTCTGGTTGATGCGTTCGATCGCCATGCGGGCGCCGGAGAACTGCATGTCACCGTATTGTGCAACCGGACCGGTCATCGGACCGGCGATACCCACCTTGATCTCAGCCGCAGCCTGGCCTGCTCCCAGCATGGCAACCGAGGCGCTGACGGCCGTTACAAGTTTCTTCACGGATGTATTCATTGGATCTGTCCTACCTTGGGTGAGGGAGTCCCTGATCAACTTCGGGTCGCGCCCTGGTGGCGAGTCGCCCTTAAGACCGGAGGCGGCCAGGCGTTGATCCGAGGTTCCCGAGGGTTATTCTTATGTTCTCAACGGTTTAAACAAACACCACGGCCCCGAAGTTGTCAAGCCGCAGGGCGACTGGTGAGGCCGTGGTGTGCGTTTGCTCAGAGGCATGAGCAAAAAGGTAGGCAAAACCTGTGCCGGGAGTGCCCGGCATCGGGTCAGGATGGCAGTTCTTCGTCTTCCTCTTCCTGACCATTGTCCGGGAAGACCACGGCGCGGAACTGCTCGTGTTCCTGCAGTTGGGAGAAGCTGGGGTCAACCGAGGCATCGTCGCGATACGCCTCGGAGATTTCCACGGCCTTGCTCAGGGTGTTGACCGCATCTTCCCAGCGGCCGATCTCGGCGTAGGCACAGGCCAGCTGGTAGTGGGCGTGGCCGTTGTCCGGGGCCAGCTTCAGGGCTCGCAGGCAGAGGCTGATGGCCCACAGCGGCTCCTGCAGTTCCAGCACCGCATCGGCCTTGTAACTGAGGGCTTCCACATCGTCCGGGCGCAGGTCCAGGATCTGGTCGTACACCGAAATCTTGTTCTGATGGGAGGTCTCCTGGCTGGCTTTAAGCCAGAGCGAATGCACCTCGTTGGTGCGTTCGATCTCTTCCTGGTTCTGCTGAATGATGTCGGATTTCTGCTGCAGCTGTTCCTCAATGTCCTTCAGGCGCTTCTCGTACTCGATAACCAGCTCGTTGACCCGCTTTTCCGCCAGGCTGGTGAGCTGGGATCGCATGTCCCGGATCGAGTTCCAGCCGATCACAACGAGGATGGACGTGGCACCGGCGATCAGATAGAAGAAGTAGGTGACGGTGTCTGTGGCGTAGGACATCGTTTTGTCCGCTACCGTCAGTTCCTTGTCGACCACCTTCTCGATAAGTTCCGCGCGGGTATTGAGTAATTCGTTCCGCAGGTTCTTGACCTCATCCAGCAGGTAGCGCTCCACAAACGGGTTGTAGAGCGGTTCTGTCAGGGTGTCTACCCGTTGCTTGACGTCTTCGGCATCGGCTGATGTCGGTGGTTGCTCCTCGCTCTGTGCCTGGGCGGTTGAAGCCAGCAACAGGGCCAGGGAAACCTGGAGCAGGATGAACAGGGTGCGGGGCAGGCTGGTGCCTGGTTGGTCAGGGTTCTGGTACATCATGAGTATTGTTGTGTCCGATGCCGATCAGGTGAAACATTCGGGCCGCGCCGTTGGCGGCGTCCACGCATGGCCGTTGAGACCTTATCCATGGCGTTGAGACCTTATCATAGTGGCTGGCTGAAAAAATGCTGTCAGGATTTGTGCGATGGCGGCGGAGGTCCCCATCTCGGTATCTCCACACTTGCATTGCGGGCGGTATCGGAATCTAATAGTTAGAGCTGTAAATAATTGGAGTCCACCGGTAACTGCGAGGAGATGAGGTCGTCGTGTCTGCCCACAAGGCTTTTTACTCGGATACCGCCAATGCCTATAATTCCCGCCCTTTTGATGTGGCGGAGTGGGGGAGTGCCGTGAATAACTACGAACAGGTTTTGGTGGCGCTCCGGCGCGTGATTCGCGCGACTGATCTGCATTCCAAACGGTTGAGCAAACACGCTGGCCTGACCGGGCCGCAGCTGCTGATCATGCGTACGATCCGGGATCTGGGGGAGGTGACCATCGGTACCATCGCCGAGCAGGTCAGCCTGAGTCAGGCTACCGTAACCACCATTCTGGATCGACTGGAACACCGGCAACTGGTTTACCGGGTTCGCAGCACCCGCGACAAGCGCAAGGTGCACGCTCACCTCACCGAGGAAGGGGCGGCGATCCTGGCACGGGCTCCCCAGCCGCTGCAGGAGGAGTTCATTGAGAAATTCCAGAGCCTGCAGGAATGGGAGCAAACCATGATCATCTCGTCCCTGCAGCGGGTGGCGAACATGATGGACGCCGACCATATCGATGCCTCGCCGGTGCTCGATGTGGGGCCGGTCCTGCGGGAAGACGGCTGGAAGGAAGGCGGCAAGAAATAGTCCGGCGGATGGCCAAATCGTAGAAAAGGGACGGGCAACTACCCGCCCCTTTTTCGTTGGGTCAGTGAACGCTGGCTTTCTTTTTCGGCTTGTCCTCAAAGCAGATCTGGAACACGTCGCCAAAGTGCTGGGCGAAGTGCACTTCCAGCCCTTCCTTCAAGTAATCCGGCAATTCCTCGTAGTCACCGCGATTGGCGTCCGGCAGGATCAGGGTGGTGATCTTCTGGCGTCGTGCCGCAATCACTTTTTCCCGGATGCCGCCGACGGGCAGCACCTGGCCGGTCAGGGTCAGTTCTCCGGTCATTGCCACGTTCTGGCGGGGCGCCTCGTTGCGGGCAATCGACAATAGTGCTGTGGCAATGGTGATGCCGGCACTGGGGCCGTCCTTGGGTGTCGCCCCGGCCGGCACGTGCAGGTGCACCTGGGACTTGTCGAAGAAGGCGGTGTCGCCCTTGTAGCGCTTCAGGTTCGACGAAATGTAGCTGTAGGCGATGTCTGCAGACTCCTTCATTACATCGCCCAACTGCCCGGTGAGCTTGAAGCCGCGGTGGCTGGTGTGGATGCGGGATGCCTCAATGCTCAGGGTGGCGCCTCCCATGGCGGTCCAGGCCAGGCCGGTGACCACCCCCACGCCCTTGAGCGCCCGCTCCTTCTTGAACGGCGGCTGGCCCAGGTATTCGGCCAGGTCCGCCACGCCGACCTTGATCGGCGTCTCCGGGTCCTCCAGCAGTCGGACAATGCCTTTGCGCAGAATCTTGTGGATCAGCTTTTCCAGATTACGCACCCCCGCTTCACGGGCATAGCCTTCAATCACCTGTTTCAGCGCCGCATCGGTGATGTTGAGCTGCTTTTTCATCAGTCCGGCCCGCTTCAGCAGCCGTGGCAGCAGGTAGTGCTTGGCAATGGCCTGCTTCTCCTCGGCGATGTAGCCGGAGAGACGGATCACATCCATGCGGTCCAGCAGGGGCTGGGGAATGGAGTCGAGCTGGTTGGCGGTACAGATGAACAGGACCTTGGAGAGGTCCATGCGGACGTCCAGGTAATGGTCGAGAAACTCCCGGTTCTGCTCCGGGTCGAGGGTTTCCAGCAGGGCTGAGGCCGGGTCGCCCTGGAACGACGCGCCAATCTTGTCGATTTCGTCCAGCATGATCACCGGGTTGGCCACCTTGGCGTCCTTCAGCGCCTGGACGAACTTGCCGGGCATGGCGCCGATGTAGGTGCGGCGGTGGCCCTTGATCTCGGCCTCATCACGCATGCCGCCGACGCTGAAGCGATAGAACTCCCGCCCCAGGGCATCCGCGACCGAACGCCCGATGGAGGTCTTGCCGACCCCAGGCGGGCCTACCAGCAGCAGGATTGAGCCGGATACCTCGCCCTTGAAGGTGCCTTCGGCGAGGAACTCCACGATGCGGTCCTTGACGTCGTCGAGGCCATCGTGGTCCCGATCAAGGATGCGGCGGGCTTCGGCCAGGTCAAAGTGGTCCTGCGATGTGCGGCCCCAGGGTACCTGGGTCAGCCAGTCGAGGTAATTGCGGGTGACACCGTACTCCGGTGAGCCCTGCTCCAGCATCTGGAGTTTCTGGATCTCGTCGGTGAAGCGCTCGCGAACATGCTCGGGCGGCGTGAGTTCGGCCATGCGCTGCTCGAAGCGTTCGACGTCGGCGGTCTTGTCATCCTTGGCGATACCCAGCTCACGCTGGATCACCTTCAACTGTTCCTTGAGGAAGAACTCGCGCTGGTGCTTCTGCACCTTATCGTTGACCTCCTCGCTGATCTCCGCCTGCAGTCGTGCGACCTCCAGCTCCTTGCCCATCAGCAGCAGCACTTTCTCCATCCGCTTGAGCAGTGGCACGGTGTCGAGCACGTCCTGGAGTTCTGGCCCCGGCGCGCTGGTCATGGAGGCGCCGAAATCCACCAGGGGCGAGCTGTCCTCCGGGCCAAAGCGGGACAGGTACTGTTTGATGTCCTCACCATACAGCGGGTTGGTGCGTAGCAGTTCCTTGATCGCGGAGATGATAGCCAGGGTGTACGCCTTGAGCTCGTCGGGCTCTTCTTCCGGCGCCTCGGGATATTCCACCTCCACCAGGTAGGGCGGTTTGCGCCGCAGCCACTGCACGATGCGAAAGCGCTGCAGACCCTGGGCAATGAACTGGACCTTGCCGTCGTTGCGTTGGGGGTGGTGGACCCGTACGGCGCAGCCCATCACCTCCAATTCCTCGCTGGCGGGAATGGCGTTGTCCGGGTCCGGATTGTTGACGTAACAGATGCCCACCACCTGGTGGTCGGTTTCCCCGACCCGTTTCAGGGTGTCGTCCCAGGGGTCTTTATTGACCATCACTGGCTGTACCTGGGCGGGGAAGAACGGCCGGTTCGCCACCGGCAGAACATACATGCGCCGGGGCATCAGTTGCTGGGGCAGGGCGAGTCCCTTGCTGTGTTCGTCTTTGCCTATGTACTCGGTTACATCCTCAATGGCGTCACTGCTGTTGTCGTTGCTCATCAGGGTCAACTTCTGTCCGGTGAGTGATTGGGCCGAGAACCGTCGGTCCGTTCTTTTTTGCTATGTAACGTCGGCCCCCGGTTTTTCAAGGGCGTGGCGTTGTTAAGCGATATTGCTGGCTCCCTTGAATTTCCCCGTCGCAGCCATCACCTTTGAGCTATCTCAGCAATCATGCCGGCCTGTTCGCCGGCGAACCCGTTAACCGATAGCCAACAGTCAGGTGCCCAGCATGAGTGAATCGCCCCACGTATTTGATGCCACCATGGAGAACTTTCAGGAGTCGGTCATGGAGGCATCGGCGCAAACGCCGATACTGATCGACGTCTGGGCGGACTGGTGTGCCCCCTGCAAGCAGTTGATGCCATTGCTGGAAAAACTGGCCAATGAGTACCAGGGGCAGTTCCGGCTGGCGAAGGTGAATGCCGATGAACAGCAGCAACTGACCGCCAGCCTCGGTGTTCGCAGCCTGCCCACGGTGATCCTGGTAAAGGATGGCCAGGCGGTGGACGGCTTCAATGGTGCCTTACCGGAAAGCGAGATCCGCCAGGTGCTGGACAAGCACGTGGAGGCACCGGCGGAGGACCCCTACGAGACCGCACACCAGCGTTGGCAGGACGGCGACGTTGAAGGCGCGCTGGCGATCCTGACAGAGCTGAACCAGAACGATCCCGACGACCTCAAGGTGCTGATCGATATTGCCCAGCTGAAGGCCGAACTTGGGGATGTGGATACCGCAGAGCAGGTGCTGGATAGCCTGCCACCGGAAGAGAAACTGCAGACCCAGGCCAAGCAGTTGGCGGCACGCATCAAGTTTATCCGCCAGGCCGGTGAGCTGCCGCCGGTGGCGGAACTGGAGCAGACTCTGGCCGCTCATCCGGACGATCCGGCGGCACTGCATCAGCGGGCATTGCAGCATGTGCTGAAAGAGGAGAATGCCGACGCAATGGCGCTGCTGATTCGGTTGATGCAGGTCGACAGCGATTACCGCGACGGCATTGCCAAGACGACCCTGATTGAACTGTTCGACAAGCTCGGCAGTGGTGATCCGGATGTGCGTACCTACCGAAGAAAACTCTACACCCTGATGCACTGAGTCTGAATAGGGGCGGTCAGTTGCAGGCTCGCCTGCTCTTACCCGCCCCGGCTCCCTAACGATCATGAAACTGCCGCCCCAGCCGGACCATTGCGAACTCTGCCTGCGACCGATCGCCAGGCTGACGCGTCATCACCTGATTCCCAAGCGGCTTCACCGCAAGAAACGCTTCCAGAAACTGTTCTCTCGTGAAGAGCTGATCAGCCGTACCCTGTGGGTCTGCCGGCCGTGTCACAACGCCATCCATCAGGTCTGCAGCGAGCATGAGCTGGGGCAGTACTACAACACCCGGGAGCGGTTGATGACACTCGACCCGCTGGTGGATTTTGTCGACTGGCTGCGGGAGAAACCGCCGGAGTTTGTGCCCAAGCGGCGGCCCCGACGCTGACAAAAGCCAACGATCGGGCACAAAAAAACCGACCCCTCGGGGTCGGCTCAGACTGCTGACAAACCCTCGCCATGGCAGCGGGGGTTTGTTGTAATTGGGGTCAGCGACTTTCCAGAGGCTGCC
>NZ_JAKZAK010000037.1 GCF_023156385.1 Marinobacter xestospongiae | reverse complement strand
AAGGTTCAAGCGGGCGATACTGTTTCACTATGGCGGACTGCCTATGGCTCCTAACCCACACGGATAAGTGAAGAGCCTTGTATCATCAGCTGGTTGCAGTATCCAAAAGCTGACCTTTCGACGGCAAGACTAAGATTTATCAGAGTCACGGTGTTTCGATCACGAGAGGTCACGGTTGGAGCTAATTGTTAAAAAGTCCGCGTAGTTGTTGCCGGGCTGAACTCGCCCTGCCCTAGCAACTCGCCGGCAGCATTCAGGATAAAGTCCAGCTTGGGCCCCAATCTATGGGCGTACGCTGTGGGGTACGCCGTTGCCACTTCAACGGAGGACGCTCTGGCGGCTTTTATATGAAGTTTCTCTTTTAGCTTAGTTGCTATAAACAGGGAAATTGTAGGCATCTGTTTTTTAGCATCTTTTCAAGTCCGCACCATTCTGGGGTCGAGTGGTTACTAAATAGTGACTAATTTCCACCCCGCAATTTATCCGGATACTAACACCTACTCTGCTGGCAGCCGCACTCGCTGCCAGTCGCCTGAGCCACGTTGAAAAGGTAATCATTGCGCCGCCCCGATGGGCAATGAGGACCTATTGGGGACCACTCCACGTAGCCGGTTTTTGAGTTCGGGACGGCTCAGAGCCGCGTATACGATCGACTTTCCTGAAAGATGAACACAGCAGAAATTGCGAAGGCGGAGCAATGGCAAATTCGGCAACAACAAAACTCACTGCTTTTATCGGTGTCCTGGCGATTGCCGGCGTAGTGCTATGGCTTGCAACGCGCCCGGCGCCGCTCATTCTCCAGGGCGAGGTGTCCGCGGATCGCTACGATGTCTCTGCGCGGGTTTCCGGTCGCGTCGTGGAATTGGGTGCAGATGTCGGCGACACCGTCGAGAAGGGTGATTTGTTGGTGATGCTGGAGGCGCCCGAGCTCCAGACCTCACTGCAGACGCGTAAAGCAAGCGTCGAAGTCGCCAAGGCCGATTATGAGCGCATCATCACCGTGCGCGAAGAGGAGGTAGCGGCGAGACAGGCGGAACTCGACGCCACGGAGGCCGAGCTGGAACTGCGAGAGCTCGAACTTGAGCGCTTGCAGAGGCTGCGTGGATCCCCCGCCTTCTTCCAAGCCGAGCAGGATGTTGCAGTTCGCAATCGCGACTCTGCCTTGAAGCAGCGGGACGCTGCGCAGGCAACGCTGCAGCTGACGAAAGAGGGGGCGAGCGAGGCGGATCGGCAACTGGCCCAGGCGAGGATCAAAGAGGCCGAGGCTGCCCTCCAGTCCGTGCAGGCGCAGATCAGCGAGCTTACGGTCGTGGCACCCGTCAGCGGCCTCGTGACCACGCGCATCGCCGAGATCGGCGAGAACTTCAGCCCGGGTGCACCCCTGATCTCGCTCGTCGATATGAACGATCTATGGTTCACGTTCAACGTGCGCGAAGATTTTCTCGAAGGCATAGAGATCGGCGACGTCCGCACGGTGCGAGTGCCGGCCCTGGCCGACAGGGAAGTCGAGGTGCGTGTCACCTTGATGAACGTGCTCGGACAGTTTGCGGCGTGGCGCGCCACGCGCGCGACAGGCGATTTCGACCTGCGCACCTTCGAAATTCGCGGCAAGCCCGTCGAGCCGGTAGAAGGATTACGGCCCGGGATGAGTGCGGTCGTGAGCGTCCCGGCGACGGAACGCTAGGACAATGAGGGGGAAATCCGTCTGCCCCGGATTCTGGCTCGTGTTCCGACGAGAGGTCCGGTGGCTTATCCGCCGCCCATTCCTGGTCCTGCTCTCAAGCATCATCCCGGTCACGATATTCCTCGTACTGGCGAGCATCTATGCCCGCGGAATCGCGACGGAACTTCCCATCGCCGTGCTCGATCAGGACGACAGCCCCGGCTCCCGCCGGATAGTCCGTCTAATCGATGCCGCGCCGGACATCCGAATCACGACCAGGGTAGCCGATCTCGAGGACGGACGACGCGGGATACTTTCCGGCAGTTACCAGGGGCTGCTACTTGTGCCAGAGAACTTCACGCGCGATGCCATAGCCGGCCGCCGACCCGAGATCACGTTTTTTTACAACACGCAGATGATGGTTGCCGGCAACCTGTCGGCGCGCGGTGTTTCGTCGGCTTTGCCCTCAATTGCGCTGCAGGTTCAGGCCGCGTCACGCATGGCAAGCGGGATGACGGCAGATCAGGCGGCCATTGCCGTTCAGCCGGTTGCGATGCAGACACACGGCCTGTTCAACCCTGCTCTCGACTACAGCCACTTCATCCTCGCCGCGCTTGTCGTCGTGGTGCTGCAGCTGACAACCACGCTCGCGACCTGCTACAGCGTTGCGCTGGACGCCGAAACGCCCCACAACCTTAGAATCCTGCGGCGTCTGGGCGGCGGCATTGTGCCGGCGGTGCTGGGCAAGCTCCTGCCGCTGACGATCGTCGCATGCCTGGTTCACGCTGTGTGCGATACCCTCATGTTCGGGTATTTCGGGCTGCCACTCGATGGCACGGGTTGGCTTCTGGTCCTTTCGGCGCTGGTCTTTCTTCTCTCCTGTCAACTCCTGGGAGCCGTCGCCGCTCTTTTTGTCCGGTCGCCCCCGCCGGCGCTGTCGGTCGTGGCACTGACTGTCTCGCCCTCGTTCGGCTATCTCGGCGTCTCGTTCCCGCGCGAGGCGATGAACGCGTTCTCGATCTGGTGGGGCAACATCTTTCCGGCGACTCATTACGTTTCGTTGCGGGTTGACCAGACTGTGAGGGGGGCGCCGGTGGACGTGTCGATGGCGACCCTGCATCACCAGCTTTTCTATTTCGCGGTCACGGGGCTGATCTTTTATCTCATACTCGTCCGGATCAGACGGAAAGCGGCCGCTTCGGGTGCGCAACCGCAAGGTCAAGCAGCGGCGCGGGAGGAATAGTCCATGACAACCCTTCTTTCCGTCGTGCGCGACGAGATGGACAAGGTCGTCACGAACCGCCGCATCTTCGCAATCTTCTTCGTCGCGATCGCAGTTCTTGGGCTCTACTATCCGCAACCCTACAGCGCCGAGGTCTTGCGGGAAGTCGCGGTCGCGGTGGTGGACCGGGACGACACGACCTCCTCGCGGCAGCTCACTCGGGATGTGGACGTGTCGCAGAACGCCCATGTCGTCATGAAGTTGCCCGATGTGGCGTCGGCGGAACGCGCTGTCTTCGAGCGCAGGATCTCCGGCTATCTCTTCATTCCGCAGCATTTCGAACGGGAGATGCTGAGCGGACGGCAGGCGGAGGTCGCCTTTTACGGAGACGCCAGCTATTTCCTCATCTTCTCAAAGCTGCGATCGGCGGTCGGTGCTGCCATTCAACGGCTCGGGACGAACGTGGTGGTCGGGCGCCTGATCGCCGGCGGGATGAACCCGGACGAGGCGCTCGCGGTGGCTTCGCCGATGCGCATCAACATGATTCCGCTGTTCAACCCCGAGGGCGGCTATGCCAGTTACGTGGTTCCCGCCGTCTTCCTGTTGATCGTCCAACAGCTTCTTCTGATGGGGGTCGGCCTGCTGAACACCTTGCCTTCGGAACGCCCGAGGGTCGATGCCCCACCGATCGTGGCCACCGCCGGCAAGTTGATTGCCTATATGATCCCCGGCGTGTTCCTCTACCTCGTCGCGACGATCATCATCCCCTACGCCTATAACGTTCCGCGCATCGGCGATGTCTGGTCGAGCCTCGCAATCGCGATCCCTTTCAGCCTGGCCGCGTCGGCGCTCGGTTTGCTTTTCGCCGCGATTCTGCGGGACGCCCTGGTCGTTCAGCTTGTCTGCAGTCTGCTCGGATTGCCGCTGTTCTTCATGGCTGGCATCGCATGGCCGAGCGAGGCGATGCCCGAGCTCCTGCAATGGGCACGCCACCTCATCCCGTCAACCTCCGGCATCGACGCCGCCGTGCGCATCAACCAGATGGGCGCGGACCTGTCGGATGTCGCCGGACCGGTCCGGGTCCTGTGGATCCTCGCCGCGGGCTACGCATCGCTGGCGGCACTTGCGATGCGGCTGAGCGCCGGCAGAGCAGCGAAGCACATTGATGGTATCCCCCACCCCACCTCAAAAGGAGATTTACCATGAAAGACAGCGACGGAACCCCCAATGTAATACTACGGCTTTCAAAATCCTTCCTGGTTATGGCCATCGCGTTCTTCGCAACGCTCGTGGCGTTCGGAAACGTCACGGACTATGACTCGAATTTCGCCTTCGTGCAGCACGTGTTTTCGATGGACACGATTTTTCCGGAAGCCAGCATCAAGTATCGGGCAATAGACACCCCGTGGATGCACCACGCCGGTTATCTGTTCATTATTCTTCTCGAGGCTTTGACGGCGCTTCTCTGCTGGGTCGGCGGTTTCAAGCTTCTGGCGAACAGAAACGCGCCAGCAATCGAATTCAATAAAAGCAAGGGGGTGGCGATCGCCGGACTGACGTTGGGGTTTCTCACGTGGCAAGTTGGCTTCATGTCGATGGGAGGGGAGTGGTTCGGCATGTGGATGTCTGAGTCGTGGAACGGGGTACCCAGTGCCTTCCGGATTTTCATGACCATGTTGGGGGTTCTCATTTACCTCGCTCTTCCGGAGACGGATTTAGAGTAACGTCGATAAATTCAAGCCTCCGTTCATCTTGCCTGATATTGAGATCACGAGCCTCCAAGGCCGGCGAGCCACCGCCCGTCGGCCCTCTGTTGCTGGTCAGCCAATAGGGCTCATTTCTCTGATCGTGAATTCTGCAATCGCACCTTCTGTGGCATCGATATAGGCAGACAAGTGTGGAGCATTCATATGCGCCTGCCATAGCTCTCTTGACTCCCAAATTTCGTAAACCAAAAAGTGTTCAGGACGTTCATTGTCCTGATGAAGGTCGTATTGAAGACAACCTTTTTCGGTACGCGTGACAGAAATAAGCTTTTCTAATTCATCCTTCACTAGCTCAATCTTGTCCGGGTTGGCATAAACATTTGCAATAATAGTAAGTTTTGACATTTGTCATTCCTGATTTAACGCATTCGAATGAAATAGGTATGGCTTATACCGGGCAAGGACCACTGCGGCCCTGCCCGGTTAAAACTCAGGCTGATGCCATTGCCGGATTATTTACTGTCCCCGAACGGCGATGCCGAGCCGCCAACCAGAACAAGGGCAACTGTGCCAGGGCGGCCAGTGCAAGCCCCGCCCAGGGCGTGAGAACAATCAAACCTTGCTCAACCAAAGCGCTACCGGAATGTTCACCCAGGGTAATACCCAGGTTGAATGCCGAAATATTCAAAGCCGAGGTAAAAGCCACCGCTTTTGGCGACCAGCGCTCGGCGGTTTCGAGCATGCCGGTCTGGAATCCCGGCGACATGCCGAAAGCCAGGACACCCCAAGCGAACAGCAGCGGCACCATGACATACTGATTGGACATACCAAGCGCCATTGCAACCATGACAACCGCCACGCCAGCCAGCATGATCCGGAGTGTTCGGGCCCAGCCATAGTGCGCAGCCCAGCGCCCTCCCATGAGATTGCCCACCAGGGTCGCAACACCAAAGACAATCAGCAGAAGACTGGCGGTTCCGGATGAAAACCCGGTTTCGTCCGTCAGAATCGGTGTTATGAACGTAAACGCGGCAAAGCTGGCTCCAAAGCCCAAAATCGTGATCGACATCATCACTAGCACTGGCAGCGTTTTTAAGGCCTTGAGTTGCTGCGCAGCAGACACATCAGCCTCGCGCGGCTGTTTGGGTACCCACAGCGCGATAGCCAGTAGTCCGACAGCGGCAAGCGCCACCACGCCGAAAAAGGGCAAGCGCCATCCGAGTTCATTGCCAATCAGGCTCCCCATCGGTACGCCAATCACCATGGCAAGCGTGAGCCCGGCAAACATGGCCGCTATTGCACGGCTGGCCTGCCCCGGGGGCGACAAGCGCGCAGCCACCGTTGCACCAATGGCAAAGAAGCTGCCATGAGCGACCGCAGTGAGAATCCGACCTGCCAGCAAAATCTCATAAGAGCTGGCGAAAGCTGAGATCAGGTTGCCGGCCAAAAACACCGACACCAACGCGAACAGAAGCGCCTTTCTGGGTATCCGCCCAGCGGCGATAACCAGAATGGGGGTACCGACGGCAAGTGCCAGCGCATAAAGGCCCACCAGGCTTCCGGCTGTCGCGACCGTCACGCCCAAATCGTCTGCAATTGCCGGCAACACACCAACAACGATAAATTCGGCAACGCCAATTGCGAAGGCGGTTACCGCCAGCGCCCAGACACCGGGATGCATTCGTTCACTTTTGCTCATATCCGCCCCGCTGCATAAAGTGCAATGGTTTGATCGTCCTCCACCGTGGCGCCAGCAACACCAACCGCACCAACGATCTTTTCGTTCTCATCGTGCAACACCAGGCCGCCACCAAAACTGATCAGCCCGCCGTTGGTATTCTCGATGGTGTAGATGGAGCCGCCTGGGTGGGCTTCCGCACCGAGTGCATTGCTGTCGGCACGGAAAAGCGCGGCGGTTCTGGCTTTCTTGGTGGCCACGTCGATGGTGCCGGGGACGGCGTTTTCCATACGAACGAACCCTTTCAGGAGGCCTGAAGTGTCGGTAACCGCCACGCTGATGGCAAAGCCCTGCTCGGCCGCGCGCTCGCAGGCCCGGTTGATAACAGCTTGAACGTGAGTATCGGTGATTGAGTCGAACATAGTGCAGCTCCGTGATGTTTGTGAGCTGCTCATTATTCCGACAACCTGAACGCGGGATAAGGGGGTTGGCCTGTTTGCCGCCTATAGTTTGATAATGTCGAACATTTCCTTGAACACCTGTCTCGCTAATCGGTTCAGCGTCGGTTCATCAAGAATTTTTGAGGAGCCGGCAACCCCGAGTGCAGCTTCTACACGGCCGTGACGCCGCAGCGGGATCGCCAGGCAATTCAGACCGGGTTCGGCCTGCTCGAGATCCAGTGCGTAGCCTACTTCGACGATCTCTTTAAGTTCCGTTTCGAGTGCTGCGCCGACCTTGTCCGCGCGTCGCAGGCTGCGAAGCAAATCAGGATTAAAAGCCAGGAACACCTTGCCGATGGCTGAAGTCGTAAGCCCTTCTCTACGGCCCCTGGGGCTGCCGAACCGCAGACTGCCGGCGCCTTCGATGGCATCCACATACAGATATTCCCGGGAACCGCAAGGCACGGCGAGATAACAGGTTTCGCCACACCGTTTGGCAAGCCCCTCAAGAGCCGGCGCGAACCGTTCCTTGAGTTCAAAATCCTGATCAGCCAGGGGCTGGGCGATTTCACGGATCCTCAACCCTAGCCCGTAGCGTGTGCCACGCCGGGTAACGTATCCCATCGCAGCGAGGGTATTCAGCAGTCCATGCAGGGTACTCTTGTTGAGCCCCACCCTTTCGGCAAGATCAGTCAGCCGGGCCTCTCCGCCTTCGGCCGCCAGAGCCTCGAGTAACAACAACGCTCGTTCCACCGATTGGATACGCTTGTTTTCGTCGATCATGGTTTCCGTATTTTTTCAGACCACATGCGATTCGAAACCTGAACCAGCAAATCCCGTATCCAGATATTCAGAGGGTCCTGCGATGAGCGCTGGTGCCACACGGCAATCACGTCGAAACCGGGAATCTCGGCATTCAGCTCAATCGGCTGCAACGAGTCGTCGGGCAGGAGTCGCGACGGGACAAAGCCGACAAGGTCAGTCTCAGAAATCGTTGCTTTGGCGGCCGTGAAGGTTGGCACCGAAAGCATGGCTTGGCGCGGATGCCCCTGATCTTCAAACCAGCGATGGACGGCACCGGTAAAATCCCCCCGGGAGGGGGAAACCACCACCTGAGGCATGCCAGCGATCTCGGCAACGGACATGGCGCTGCGAACCGCCTCATTCCCCTTTCCTGCAACGCAGACATAGCGCTCAGAATACAGGGTTAACGACGGATAACTCGGCGGCGCAAACTTGGGATTGGTCAACACCAGGTCCACGGCACCATCCAGCAGGTCGCTTGCCATCTCATCCAGCTCAAGTTTTTTCACGGCCAGCCTAAGGCCCGGCGCTTCCTGCCTCAGGCGCTGCATCAGAAACGGCAGAATGGTTTTCTGCTCCAGATCGGTGGAGCTAATGGTAAAGGTGCGCGTGGTTGTTACCGGGTTGAACTCGTCCCGCTCCAGCAACTCGCCAACGGCATTCAGGATGAGGTCCAGCTTCGGCGCCAGTGTCCGGGCATACGCCGTCGGAGTAACGCCATTGCCGCTGCGGATAAACAGGCGATCATTGAAGGTGGCGCGGAGCTTTTTCAGCTGATCGCTGACTGCCTGCTGAGTCACCCCGAGCTGATCCGCCACTCGAGACAGGTTGCGTTCGCGAAGCAGGCAATGAAGCGTTCGCAACTGTTTAAGGTCTACCCGGTTTAAAGCGTTCACTTGTATCTCTTACATCAAACCCTTGTTTCAAATCCTATCGGCTGCTCCCTAAGCTGGCAAACCAAGAATCCAGCAACCCTACCTGTAAGGAGGAGCCATGTTCAGCATCAACTACGTCCAGCCCGTTGGCGACCTGGAGTACGACCAGCGATACAAGGGTCCAGGTGCCTCCGAGCTCACTCAATCGGTCGACCCCCGACACATTGACGTCACAGACATTCGCAACCAGACCAACGACTTTCACCTGGACGATCAGGGCTTCGAGGCGGTTCGGGTCGCCTTTGATTTTGACAACTACCAGAATGACGACGCCATTCGCGACCATTTGTATCCGCAGGTGATCGAGTACCTCCGTGATCAGCTCAAGGCCAGCGAAGTGCTGATCTTTGATCACACCTATCGGTCAACCAATCGGCAGGACCAAACCGTCCATAACCGGGCGCCGGTGAAGACTGTTCACAACGACTACACCGAGAAGTCTGCGCTCCACCGCATGCTCGAAGAAACCGAGCAACGACCAGAACTCCGCGACCGCCCTTACCGGTTGGTGAACCTGTGGATGCCCGTCGGCCACCGTGTTGAGGAATCCCCATTGGCCGTCCTGGACATCAACACCGTGGCTGCGGATGACTTTCATCGCATCAAACTGGTTTACCCAGATCGCATCGGTGAGATAGCCGGGATCTCCTACAACCCGGATCATCGCTGGTACTACCTGTCAGACATGGAGCCCGGCGAGGCCCTGTTGCTGAAAGTGTTCGATTCACGATCTCCCGAGGGCATCTTTGGCACCCCACACACTGCAGCCGACTCCACGGACACACCGGCCAGCGCCCGCAACAGAAACAGCCTGGAAGTGCGAGTCATCGCTTTTAGTTGAGGAAGTCATGAGCAAATTTCTTGTGTCATTGAATCCGTTGAATAAAGAGCCGGTCGGACAGGTTCCAATCACCTCCCGGCCCGAGCTGACAGAGATTGTGGACCAGAGTCGGATCGCGCAGACGAACTGGGGCCGGTTATCCCTTGAAGAGCGTGCAGCCCGCTTGAGGGCTGCCTACGAGGCGCTGGCGCCTGCCCAGAATCAACTTTCCCGCCTGATCAGCCTGGAAATGGGCAAGGACGCACGACGCGCGACCTATGAGGTCGCCGGTACCGTACAAAGTGCCCCCTATTTCATTGAGGAGGCCGCCTCTGCCCTGCAAACCGAACAAGGCGAAGGCCGCAGCCGTATCCAGTATCGGCCGCTTGGGGTTGTTGCTGTCATTTCACCCTGGAACTACCCATTGGCCATGGCCAACAACTTGCTGATCCCTGCACTGATGGCCGGCAACAGCGTTATTCTGAAACCCTCGGAACACACGCCGCTGGTCGCGGATCTGTTCGTTCGCGCACTGCAGGACCATCTGCCCGAGAATCTGATTCAGATTGCGCACGGCCACGGAGACGTCGGTCAGGCGCTGGTGAAATCTGACATCAATATGATCGCCTTTACCGGGTCGATGGCCACCGGTCGCAGCATCATGGCGGATGCCGCCGAAGGCGTAAAACGTCTGGTCATGGAGCTGGGTGGCAATGACCCCCTGATTGTCATGAAAGACGCCAATCTGTCAGCTGCTGCGCGATTTGCCGTCGCCAGCTCGTTCGAGAATGCCGGGCAAATGTGCACGTCGACCGAGCGCGTGTACGTCGACCGCTCCGTCGCCGAGGAATTCAAGCGCCAGGTGGTTGCCGCCGCATCGGCTTACCAGGTCGGCCCATGGGATCAACGGGGCGTGAATATAGGCCCGATTGCCAACGCTACCCAGCATCAGCTTGTGCTTCAACATCTCAGAGATGCGGAAGCAAAAGGCGCACGTTTTCTGCTCGGCAAGGCCGACTACCCAGCACCATTCATTCAACCCACGGTTGTCGATGGCATGACCCCCGACATGCTCCTTGAGCGCGAAGAGACCTTTGGCCCTGTCGTTGCCATGGCGGAGTTCGATGCCATCGAAGACGCCATCGCCCGTGCCAACGACTCCATCTACGGCCTGGGCGCGGTGGTCTTCGGTGGTCGTGACGCCGCAGCCGTGGCAGAGGCCCTTGAGGCAGGAATGGTTTCAGTGAACGGTGGAGCCGGGGGCAGCCCCTGGGTAGGCGCGAAACAGAGTGGCTTTGGCTTCCACGGCTCCGCCGCCGGCCATCGCCAATTCGCTCAAGTAAGGGTCATGAACTTATAAGAGGTGACTATGGAACAGCATCAGGAATCATTTTTCGTCGTTGCCCGCGAGCCGGGCGCAGAAAACCCGTCGCTACCAACTTGGGCCAATAGCGTGCCGAACCCAGCCAAACTGGACGAGAGCCGTGAGGCCTCCACGGTGTCACGGCGGGAAATTCCGGAAGTGCCCGGTGCCTATCAGCTGCTCAATGTCTTTAGCCGTGAGGAGTGTGACCGCCTCATCGAACTGACCGAAAACCTGGGCTACCTGAAAGACGCGGCGGTCTCACTGCCTCGTGAAGTTCGCCACAACGACAACGTGACCTGGGTTGTGGATGAAGCGACCGATCGCCTGATCTGGCAGCGGGTACGCGATGCCGTGGCCCACAACCTGGACCTCTTCGGCAACAAGCAGCCTCTGGGCATCAACCGGCGATTCCGTTTCTATCGTTACCGCGAGGGGGATTTCTTCAAGTTTCACATCGACGGTGCCTGGCCCGGTTCCAGGGTTGCTGACAACCGGCTGATTGCGGATGCCTTCCCGGACCGGTTCAGCCAGATGACGTTCCTGATTTTGCTCAGCGACGACTTCGAGGGCGGTGCCACCCGATTCCTCGTCGATGCAGACGACCCTACCAAACCGGCACGGCGAAGCGACAACGTGCGCGAGATCGATGTACGAACGCCGGCCGGCGGCGTGCTGTGCTTTCCCCACGGCCATCACCCCCTGCACTGCTTGCACAGCTCAGCGGAGATCACCTCGGGCACTAAATACATCATCCGTACCGACTTGTTGTTTGAACGATAGCCGCGGGCGTTCCCGGTAAACCCTAAAACGGAGGGCGCACTGACGGTTTTTTATATGAAGTTTTTCTTTCAGGTTAGTTGTTATAAGCAAGGAAATTGTAGGCGTCTGTTTTATCGAACCTTTTCAGATCCAGTGCAATTCGGGGACGTGGCGGTCACCAAATGGTGACTAGTTTCAAATATTCCCTTCGTCCCGATAATGAAGAAAAGGTCCGTTAATGCCTAGGGAGCCTCTGATTAACTCCGAATCGCCTCTGCGCGATCTGAGGGCTGCAGCTGCAAGGCGCGGTCCGCAGGTAATGGCCGCAGCCCTTGGCAAGGGCTGCAACGCCGCAGATGCGGCCCTCAGAACGCGCCCTTCGGGGCGTTCAGAGCGATCCACACTCGGTGTTGCGACTTTTTGAAAGGCAGCCAGCCTTCCTGCAAAGCCGCGCCTTGAGTGTGAACCGCTCTGAAGGCCAGAGGTGATCCGGAGTTAATCAGAGGCTCCCTAGTTACCACAGAATGAGAGAAGCCAACCAACATCGGAAATCACCGTGTACAGCTTTCTTCATTCAAACCATTTAATCAAAGGAGAAAAAGTGATGAAAACCATACTCATAACCGGTGCCGCGACAGGGCTCGGTAAAGGAACCGCCATCGGTCTTGCTCAGGCTGGTCACAAGGTGATCGCCACGGTCGAAAACTGGCCCCAGGTCACCCAATTGCGCGCGGATGCCGATGCTGCAGGTGTCGATCTCGTGGTCGAGAAGCTCGACTATCTCGAGCCCGATGATCACGATACGGTGCTGCGCAAATATGGCAAAGAGGTCGATATCGCGGTGCTCAATGCTGCCACCGGACAGACTGGTCCGGTAGCGGAGGTGCCGGTCGATCGCATCCGCGAGGTCTTCGAGGTGAATGTCTTCACCACGCTAGAGCTGGCGCAGCGCTTTGCAGCCATCTTCGTCAAGCGCGGCAGCGGAAAGATCATTTTCACGTCGTCGATCGCGGGCTTCTGGATTCTGCCCTATCTTGCGCCCTATGTCGCGTCAAAACACGCTCTGGAGGCAATTGCACAGCTCATGCGACATGAGCTGGAAGGCACCAATGTCAAGGTTGCGACCATCAACCCCGGCCCCTACCGCACCGGCTTCAACGACCGCATGTACGACACCGTCGATCAGTGGTTCGAGCCAGGCGTGAATTTCAGCGACGAAGCTCCGCTGCGCGAAATGCAGGCGCAGATAGCAGGAGAAGACCTTCAGCTCGATCCGCAGCCGATGATCGACTTCATGGTCAATCTCATCCCGCAAGACGATCACAAGTTCCGCAACGTCTATCACGAGGGTTTTGTAGAAGATGTCAAGCAGTATCAGCTGGGTCTTTGGACGCAGCCGATGAAAGGCCAAGCGTAATTGGAACGCACCGTGAGCCGGCGACGAGTCAGGCTCACGGTAACGTGAATGTTTTAAGACAACCGGAGACAGACTCCATGAGCACGTTCAAATTTGAAGCCGGGGCGCCCTTCCCCACGATTAGCAAGCCTACCCTCGACGGCGCAACCCGAGATCTTAGCAAGCCTTTGGATGGAAAAGACTGGCAGATGTTGGTCGTTTATCGTGGGAGACACTGCCCTCTGTGTACTCGATTCCTGAATGAGTTGGCGGGTTACAAGCCGCGCCTGGACGAGATCGGTATAGATCTGGTGGCGGTATCTGGGGATAGCAAAGAGCAGCTAGAGGAGCATATAAGTCGGCTGGACGTAAATTTCCCTCTTTTCTATGGATTAACCTTGGAAGAAATGAAGTCTCTCGGACTTTACATCTCGCACCCCCGTTCAGAACAGGAAACCGATCACCCGTTTGCGGAACCCGGTCTGTACATCATCAACGAGAAAGGTACGCTCCAGGTGGTTGATATTTCGAATAATCCATTTGTCCGACCCGCCCTAGAAAACCTTGTCTCCGGCCTGGAGTGGATTCGTAAGAATGACTACCCGATTCGCGGAACCTTTTCTTACCAAGATTAACGTCACATAGCTGAAGACCAGGGAAAACCTGTGGATGCCTGTGCTCGATTAGCGCAGGCATCCACATTGGCAAGCTTGGCCAAGGTGTTCATGGCGCGGACCCGCTTCGTATCTAAGGTACAGGACCACGAAATATGCCCCATGGAATGTCTTGGCGCCGGCATCGGCCGCGACGGGCTGGAGCTTTAAGCTTTTTCCGACTTAGTTTCAGCTGCCACTGTCTTCAGCATTTCCACATAGCGTTCCACACCTTGCGCGCCGGTCACCAGATAGCGACGATTGAAAATCATCGCTGGCACACCGCTGATACCTTGCTGCTGCCAGAACGCCTGCTGCTCCCGGACGGCAGCCGCGCAGGTTTCCTGTTCCAGCATCTCGCGGGCTTCGTGGGCATCAAGACCCAGCGATTCTGCGACCTGACAGAGGACACCGATATCGTTGAGGTCGCGCCTTTCAGTAAAAAACGCTTCAAACAGCGCCAGGTTGGCCGCGCCGCCCTTGCCTTTGGTTTCAGCCCAGTGGATCAGCTGATGCGCGCGGAAGGTGTTGACCATTCGCATGTCATCCGCGTAGTTGAAGCGAAAACCCAGCTCTGCTCCCATGGCCGTCAGCCGCTCGCGCGCCGCACGAGACTCTGACGGCGTAGTGCCGTACTTGTTCGCCAGATGCTCCCTGAGATTTTCGCCCTCCGGCGCCATGTGCGGGTTCAGCTCAAACGGCTGCCAGGTCACGTTGATCTCAATGCCGCTTCGGCGGGCGGCCTCCGCCAGCTGGTGATAGCCGATCACACACCAGGGACAGACCACATCCGACACCAGATCGATGTCTATTTTTCGTACATCCGATTGACTCGACATTCTAACTCCCCCTTTTCTATCGATGCGGTGTCACCGTTGTTGCAAGGCGTCACTGTGCTGGCAAGGCCTCATCAATGTTGACGATCGACCCGCCCTGGAAGACAGGCTCATAGGACTCGCTCCCCGGAGGGAACGGGTCACCGTTACCTATTTCAAATGTTGGGCACCAGCTTTGAGAGGCCTCAGATTAACCTTCAATGCGGTGCCAGATAGCTTTCAACGTTGACAGAGAGAATCCGTCGAAACGTGAGGTACACATACGCCAACATGCCGATCATCATACCGAACAACGAATATTCGATTTTCGGCAGGAAACTGCTGGCAATGGTGATGCTGACACACACCAGGGTGTTGGAGATGATTGCCTTGCGCCATGGCGGGAACGCATACCAGTAGGGGATCTGCTTGCCCAGATAGAACAGGCTCAGGCCGGTAACGGCAAACAATCCAAACGTCGGCCGATCCAGGTCGCCCAGGATCGCGTGCCTGATCATATTGGCCAGGATCAGCAGCCCCATGCACAGGAAGAGGTGCGAGAAGATCAGAACGTATCCCGTGGTTAGCCGTTGCGCACGCTCCAACAGAGGAAAACTGTCGAAGTAGATCCACCAGATGGCCCCAATGAGCAGAAAACCGGTCACCGCGGCCCAGACATCAAAGACATCCCAATGCACATTCTCCAGTGACGCCACCATGGCAATGACAGATTCGCCCAGGATGATAATGGCCAGCAGCCCCATGCGCTCAACCAAATGCGGCAAATCAACCGGTGTTGACTCGATCTGTTTGCGCATCGAAGACTGCCAGATCATATCGACCGCAATACCGGCGTAGAACAACACGAAGCGCTCCGGACCGTCGAACAGCGCAGAGGCGGCGCTCACCAGGGCACCAGTGGCAATTGAAGCGCTCAGCCCTCGCACAAACGGCTTTTCACCGTCGGATTGGCGGTGAACGTCAAGGTACTGGTAGGCCTGGATCAATCGGATGGCGCTGTACAGCAGAGCCAGGGAGATGAAGCCGCTCTCGTGGCTTACCGTCACCTGCGTGGACAAGACCACCAGTAGCGCCATGATGGCCAGACTGAACAACCGGTGGCCCCGACTGTCGTCATCGAACCGGTTGGCATAGACCGTATGGGTCATCCAGATCCACCACACCGGTATAAACACCAGTGGGAAGCGGATGATCTGTTCAAAGCCGATGTGGCCATCGTGGGTATGGGCCAGATCGTGGGTTACCACCCCGATAACGGCCACAAACACCAGATCAAAAAACAGCTCCAGCCAGGTGGCGTGCCGCCCTTTCGACAGATATAGCGAATTGATCACAGCAACCTCCTTTGTCAGCGCTCGGATGGGTGAGTCCAGGCGTACTTCCTGAACGCGTTATCCGGCTCGGTATGAGCAATCGCATTGGTAAAGTTGGAGATCAGCTTGGCCGCCAACCCGGTCAGAACCTCAAGTGCTTGTCGACGGGTAAAGCCGGCGTCGAGAAACGCGTTCAATCGGTCGTCCCCGATATGTCCACGATTATCCAGCAGAGCCTTGGCGTAATCGTGAAGGGCCTGTAGTTTCGGATCTGGAATCTCGGTGCCTTCGCGCAAGGCTTCAATCACGTCCTCCGGCATCTTGGCTGCATGCATCATCCAGGTATGACCCGGGACACAGTAATGGCAGTTGTTTTCGAAGTTGGCCGTCATGAAGACGACTTGCTGCTCCAGGGGTGAGAGAGTCGTATCCCTCATGAACAACCCGAAGATTGTGTTGTAGGCTTGGTAGGTCGCCGGTGCTTCCGCCAGGATTTTGTTCAGGTTGGGAACCATCGCGCCGCCAGCCAGCGTCCGCTTCATGAGCACTTTCGATTCTTCTGGGGCGGACTCAATGTCATGGTAGGTAAACATACAGGCCTCTCGATCCTATGCGTTTTCAATGAGATGTAGCGAACCTGGCTCGATGCCCCCAGGTTCGCTCTGCGGTCTCAGTGCTTGGCTTCAACGATGATCGCCACCACTTGAGTGTCACCAACATTGGTCACCTGATGAGCCCACGCCTCATGCCACATGACGTGGCCATCCGGAACCTCGACCTCCATTGCCTCGCCATCAGGGCTGGCAATGGACAAGGTGCCACCACTCTGGAAGTACACCGTTTCGTTGTGATGGCGATGAACGAGATCGGCCTCTCCCGGCTCGAGAACCATCTTCAGGACCAGAACCTGTTCATTTTCCAGCAACGCCTGGTACTGGTCTGGTGACGCGATGTGGGCCAAGCCGTATTCTTCAGCAACGGCCTGACCGCTCATTGCGAATGCCAATGCGCCTGCAGCGACAATGGATTTCAAAGAATTCATATCGACCTCCACTTGGCCTTAAAACGAAGCTTCAAGATGAGCTCTGAAACGATCAAAATCGTTCTCGACATCGGCATTCTTCATCACGTCGTAGCATGCGAACGTTGGCAACGCGTCCATACCAAAGAATCGGAAGTTCATGTGCATGGGGAAAAGCAGATCATCCACACTCTTGCCCTGGAACAGATACTCGTTCTCGTCGTTGAACGATTCTTCCGGCGCATTAAAGGTCACCGACATCATGTATTTCCTGCCGGTCAGCGTTCCGCCTGCGCCATAGTTCTCCTTGGGCGCTTCAGCGGTGCGGCCGTCGCCATTACAAAGCGCTCCCCCCATACCGGCGGTGTATACCTCATCCATGTACTTCTTGAATGTCCAGGGAACCCCCATCCAGTTGATGGGCGTTTGCAGAATCACTACGTCCGCCCACTGGTGGTTTTCGAGTTCTTTTTCGACATCCCAGCCCGCGTCGATCTCAACGACCCGGGTTTCATGACCTTTTGCTCTGAGTAGTTCGTCGGCCATCTGGGTCAAGGTGCCATTGAGTCGCCCTTCAGCGAACGGGTACTTGTGGTGCGCATTGATGATCAAGATGTTGCTCATAGCAGAAGCCTCATGTTCAGCTGGTGATTTTTGATGCACAGGTATATTATGGTTACCTGGTTAATCACATCAATTAGTTTACTTTTGGTAACCTAGGCGGGGACATGGGGAAGTTTGGAAAAACCTTCGTAGAAACCAGTAGTTCTGGCAAGAAAACTGTCGTCAATGTTTGTCTGGAGCCTTGCGCCATCGAAAAGGGAATGAGGCTGATCGGCGGAAAATGGACCGGGTCGATTATCTTCCACCTAAAGGATGGACCGGTTCGCTTCAACGATTTGAGTCGTATGCTGGGAGGCGCCAGTAAAAAGATGATTGATCAGCGCCTGAAAGAGCTCGAGAACCGCGGCATGGTCGAAAGGAAGGTGATTAATGACCGCCCGGTTGCAGTAACCTACGAGTTAACCGAATTCGGCGCGAGCGCCTTAGGTATCTTGGACGATCTTCGCGTTTGGTCAGAAACGCACGACATTGACTGATTTTTGTACGCTTACTAATGCGAAACTTTGTACCCGAACACGGCTCAATACAATGGCCGACAAAGCCAATGCACCCATAAGCTATTGATATTTTATAGCTTTATTGATTGATGATGCATTGTCGAAATATTTAGACGTTCGGCTACAGGGATTGTGGGTTTGATCCGGGTCCGTGAGAACCGCACGCCCAGACTCACTCAACACCGTATTTTCTCTTCAGTTCCGCCATGGTGCCATTGTCGCGAATGGCCGCCAGTCCGCGGTTGAACGCGGCGATGATCTCCTCACTGCGGGCATTGGCAATGCCACTGGTCACGTGCATATCCTTTACCGACAACGCATTGTCGGTGAACTCGAATTGATCGGGGTCGATACCTTCTTTTCTCATCGTTGCCAGGGCGACCAGCTCATCTTCCAGAGTCAGGTCGATACGGCCGGCCTGCAGCTTTAACAGGTTCAGAACGGTGTTATTGGTTTCCGGACGGGTGAAATTGGGGGCGTTGGAGAACTCATCCCCGTAGCCATAATCGCGAGCCACACCAACCGACTTGCCCGTCAGGCTGGCCAGGCCATGAAACTCAAAATCATCGCCCGCCCGTTTGATGAACTTGAGCTGGCTCTGCATGTAAGGTTCGCTGTAGCGCAGGTAGGCGGTTCGCTCCAGCGTGTACCAGGTGGCCACCAACACATCGACGTTGCCATTGCGGACCTGATAGATCGCCCGGGCCCACGGCATGATGGTCATCTTGAACTCATAACCTTCGTGCTCGAACGCGGCGCGCACCAGTTCAACAGACAGGCCCGGCGGGCCCTCCGCCTGAACAAAGGGTGGCCAGGGGTCCTGGGTCGCGGTGATGGTTTCCGCCTCGGCAAGGCTCAGGAACAGGGCCAGAAAGGCAAATATCAAATGGCGAGCACTGAACATAGGAAGCACCTTTTACCAGTCGCTGGTTGGCGTCCATGTCCCGGGAATGGTTTTCTCGGGTGACAGCCCTGATCGCGACATCACATCGCTCGCCTGAGCGCCACCCTACTCTATTACTTTAGTTCAACCTCGTAGGGACAGCACCTCAAAACGCTGGGTGGTGCCAGACCATGAGCTGAACAGATCGGGCATCCTTCAGACCATCACCCCTCAAACAACGACTTAACAGCAAACAGATCCGGATACTCAGCCGCCTGTTTCTGGGCCTTGGCCTGGAAGGTCAGCATCATGTCGTTTGGACGGAACATGCCGGCCTGCCAGGTTGCGACGTAGTTGAGGCTGTCCGCCACAGTGTGGTCACGGCTGTAGTTGAGCATTTCCTTGCATCCGGTTACCGCCAGAGGCGAATTCGCGGCAATGTCGGCGGCGATTTTCATGACGCTTTCCATCATGCTCTCGGCGTCGTCAAACACCCGATTGACCAGTCCCTGATCGCGAGCCTCGTCGGCACTGAATTTCCGACCGGTATAGGCCAGCTCCCGAACCAGTCCCTGGGGCATCAGTTTGGGCAGCCGTTGCAATGTGCCCACATCCGCCGTCATCCCCAGCTCGGTTTCCTTGATGGTGAAGAACGCATCCCGGGTGCAGTAGCGGCTATCGGCAGCACACACCAGGTCCAGCGCGCCGCCAATGCAGCCTCCCTGAATCGCCACAAGCACGGGAATTCTGACTCGCTCCAGGGAACTCAGGCTGTCCTGGAGCTGCAACACCACCCGGCGCAGGTTCTCGGCCATGCGCCCGGGGTCTCCGTTCATGGGGACGGCCGACGGATCGCTGAATACCGACAGATCCATGCCCGCTGAAAAGTGCTTGCCGGTGGACGAAATCACGATAACCCGGGCATCACTCTCCACTTCGATGGCCCGGATGCACTGTGGCAGCTCCAGCCAGAACGCCTTGTTCATGGTGTTCAGCTCATCCGGCCGATTCAGGCGTACATGAGCGATGCGGTTTTCAACAGTGACCGTAAAGCAGTTGTAGTGATTGTTAGCGGTCATGACGGGCTCTCCTTCCTGATTGAATGGACATGAACTTATCACCGCAAAGATTGAACCACAATCTTATCAGTGCAAAGTTGCCAGCGTGCTACGATGCCCCGTACCCCGAAATCGCCAGCAAAGGTTCAGCAACATGACAAAGCCCAGCGCCAGAAAACGTACGTCATACCATGTGGGCAACCTGTCGGAACGGCTGATGGCCGAAGCCCGCTCCATGCTGGAAACCGTAGGTCCGGCGAAGCTCTCCATCCGCGCCATTTCGGAGAAGCTCGGCGTCAGTGCCACAGCGGCCTACCACCATTTCAGCAATCGGGCGGCCCTGCTCTCGCGCCTGGCTACCCTGGGGTTTCGTGAACTGCAACAGGCGCTGATTGACAACGACCAGCAGATTGAACTGCAAGGAGACCACCGCAAGCGGCTGCAGAATGCCAGCCTGGCCTACCTTGAGTTCGCCAGAGCCAACCCGGCGCTCTATCAGCTCATGTTTGGCCCCGAGATAGGCCTCGATGCCAGCGATGAGGGATTTGAAAAGGCCCGACTGGAAGCCTTTGGTGAGCTTCAGAAGATTATCGCGGCCTCGCTCAACGAGCCGCTGGAGTCCCGAACCGTGCGCCAGGCATCGCTGGCAGCCTGGTCACACAGCCACGGGCTTGCGTCCCTGGTCATCCATAAGGTCGTTGGCTTCCCGGAAGGAATGAGCAGCGAACGGCTCGTGGAAACCAGTTTTCAGGGGTTTGAGCACGTGTTCGGGCGCTCAGGTGTCCCCTCTCTGCGGGTATCTGACGATTGACGACTTAGAAAATAGTCCAACAGGTCTACCCTCGGATCGTCAGTTTACGTTAAGGTAAACCTGATTCGGTCCTGAGAGGGTCTTACCAGATCCTTTCAGGCTGTCTGCCAAGACATTAACTACACTCCCACAAGGAGTGTTTGGTTCCTCAGGCCACTACCCCAGGAAGAGGATTATGACAACAACAAAATCAAAAGTTGTTTATTCCCCTGTGTTTACCGATGGTGCGGAGTTCAGCATTCCCACCTTCAAACTACTGAAGCAGGACGGCAAGCTCTACAAGAGCGCCAAGGCGCCGGACCTCGACAAGGACAAGGCGCTGCGAATCTACCGGGCCATGGTCACGACCCGGATTCTTGACGAGCGCATGCTTGCCGCTCAGCGTCAGGGCCGTCTGAGCTTCTACATGCAGTGCACGGGCGAGGAAGCCGCCGTTGTCGGCAGCGCCGCGGCACTGGATGATGGCGACATGATCATGGCCCAGTACCGTGAGCAGGGCGCCCTCGCCTATCGTGGATTCACCATTGATGAATTCATGAACCAGCTCTTCGGTAACGAGATGGACTATGGCAAAGGTCGCCAGATGCCGGTTCACTATGGCTCTGCCAAGCTGAACTACATGACCATCTCCTCGCCTCTGGCTACCCAGATTCCCCAGGCCACCGGCTACGCCTACGGCCAGAAGATGGCCGGCGACGGTCAGTGCACCATCACCTATTTCGGTGAAGGCGCCGCTTCGGAAGGCGACTTCCACGCCGCACTGAACATGGCGGCGGTTCACCGTGTCCCGGTGATTTTCCTGTGCCGTAACAACGGCTACGCCATCTCGACACCGGCGGCTGAACAGTTTGCCGCCGACGGTGTCGCCCCCCGGGCCTACGGCTACAAGATGGACGTTATCCGGGTAGACGGTAACGACATCCTGGCCATGTACCAGGCTACCCAGGAAGCTCGCAGACTGGCGGTGGAAGACAACCGTCCGGTGCTGATTGAGGCCATGAGCTATCGGCTGGCCGCCCACTCGTCTTCCGATGATCCCTCCGGTTACCGCAGCAAGGACGAAGAAGCCGTCTGGCGCGAGAAGGACCCCATCCTGCGCATGCGCCTCTGGCTCGAAAGCAAGAAATGGTGGAGTGAAGACGAAGAGAAAGATCTTCAGGAAACCATGCGCCGGGAAGTGCTCGAAACCATGAAGCGGGCACAGAAACGGCCACCGCCCCCACTCGACACGCTGGTCACCGATGTTTATGACGAGGTACCGCCTCACCTGGCGGAGCAGTTCGAGAAAGTGAAAGCGCACATCCGCAAGTACCCGGATGAGTATCCAAAGAGCGCTGAGCACGCGAAGGGAGGGGCCTGAGATGACCAAGATGAACATGCTTCAAGCCATCAACAGCGCCCTGGACACGGCGATGGCCGCCAACGATAAAGTGCTGTGCTTTGGTGAAGACGTGGGTGTGTTTGGCGGCGTATTCCGCGCCACCAGTAACCTGCAGCAAAAATACGGCAAGGCCCGGTGCTTCAACACCCCGCTGGTGGAACAGGGCATCATCGGCTTCGCCAACGGCCTCGCGGCACAGGGCTCCGTGCCGGTGGCCGAGATTCAGTTCGCAGACTATATCTTCCCGGCGTTTGACCAGATCGTGAACGAGTCGGCCAAATTCCGCTACCGCTCCGGCAACCTCTTCAACGTTGGCGGCCTGACCATTCGTACCCCGTACGGCGGCGGCATTGCCGGTGGTCTCTACCACTCCCAGTCACCGGAAGCCTACTTCGCCCATACCCCGGGCCTCAAGATTGTGGTGCCCCGGAACCCTCACCAGGCCAAGGGCCTGCTGCTGGGCGCCATCCACGATCCCAACCCGACGCTGTTCTTTGAACCCAAGCGGCTGTACCGGGCGTCCGTCGGCGAGGTGCCGGACGAAGATTACCGCCTGCCACTGGGCAAGGCCGAGGTCATCAAGGAAGGTACCGACATCACCCTGCTGGGCTGGGGTGCGCAAATGGAAGTGATTGAGCACGCGGTCGAACGGGCGGAAAAAGACGGCATTTCCTGCGAAGTGATCGATCTGCGCACCATCATGCCCTGGGATGTGGAAACCGTGGCCAACTCGGTGCTGAAAACCGGCCGCCTGGTGATTTCCCACGAAGCCCCGCTGACCGGTGGGTTCGCCGGTGAGATTGCCGCCACCATCCAGGAGCGCTGCTTCCTGTATCTGGAATCGCCCATCGCACGGGTCACCGGGATCGACACCCCCTTCCCGCTGGTGCTGGAGAAAGAGCACCTACCCAACCAGTTGAAGGTCTATGAGGCCATCAAGGCAAGCGTTGAATTCTAGGCGGATATCAGGACAGGAGAACAACGATGAGTGATTTTATTCTGCCCGATATCGGTGAAGGTATCGTGGAGTGTGAGCTGGTCAAATGGCTGGTCAGCGAAGGCGATCTGATTGAAGAAGACCAGCCGGTGGCGGAAGTGATGACCGACAAAGCCCTGGTCGAAATTCCAGCGCCCTACAAAGGCCGGGTGACCCGCCTTTACTACAAGGAAGGCGACATCGCGAAGGTCCACGCACCACTGTTCGAGCTGGTGGATGCGGACAGCGACGCCGGAGAGGGCCAGGCGCAACCGGCGGCGGAAACCGCAACGGCAACAACTGAGGCCGCCCCGGCGCCCCAGCCGTCCACCGGCAGCGGCGACGACAGCCCCGAGGACTTCATCCTGCCCGACATAGGCGAAGGTATCGTGGAGTGCGAAGTCGTTGAATGGCTGGTGGCCGAGGGCGATGAGATCGAAGAAGACCAGCCGGTCGTGGAAGTCATGACCGACAAGGCCATGGTTGAAATTACCGCGCCCAAGGCCGGCCGGGTCACCAAGCTGTACCAAGAAAAACAGGCCATGGCACAGGTACACTCGCCGCTGTTTGCCTTCATCCCCCGCGAACGGGAAGAAGGCGCCAGCGCCAAGCCGACCACCAGTCCGGAACCGGCGCCTGCCGCCAAACCGGCAGCCACCACCCCGACAACCGGCCCCGCCCGCCACCGGATTCCGGCCGGCCCGGCGGTACGTCGTATGGTACGGGAAAACAACCTCAATCTGGCGGATATTGCGGGCTCCGGCAAAGACGGCCGGGTACTGAAATCCGATGTGATGGCGCACCTCGAGAAAGCCTCACAACCGGCACCAGAGCAGAAAGAGAGCTCGGCCTCCCAGCCCGAAACCGCCAATCGCAACCGTCGCACCCAGGCGGCCGATCCGGAGGTTCGGGTGGAGCCGATTCGCGGCATGAAAGCCGCCATGGCCCGCAGCATGGTGAACTCGGCCAGCACCATCCCTCACTTCAACTTCTGTGAGGATATTGACGTTACCGACCTGCTGAAGCTGCGGGCGGAGCTGAAACCCGAGGCCGAAGCCCGTGGTTCCCGTCTCACCCTGATGCCGTTCATCATGAAGGCGATGGCTCTGGCGGTGCAGGAGTACCCGATCCTCAACAGCCGGTTGAACGAGGAGGCCACCGAAATCCACTACCTGCCCCAGTGCAACATCGGTATGGCGGTGGATGGCAAGGCCGGGCTGATTGTGCCCAACGTCAAGGGAGTGGAAAGCCTGACTCTGCTGGAAGTGGCCGATGAAGTCGCCCGACTGACCGAAGCGGCCCGCTCCGGCCGGGTAAGCCCGGATGACCTCAAAGGCGGCACCATCTCCATTTCCAACATTGGCGCGCTCGGTGGCACCTATGCCGCTCCGATCATCAATGCCCCGGAAGTGGCGATTGTGGCGCTTGGTCGGACCCAGAAACTGCCACGGTTCGATGCCAACGGCCAGGTGGTGGAACGGGCGATCATGACCGTCAGCTGGGGCGGCGACCATCGCATCATTGATGGCGGCACCATTGCCCGCTTCTGCAATCTCTGGAAGAGCTACCTGGAATCGCCGCAGTCCATGCTGCTCCACATGGGTTGATTGCCAACCATGGTGCAGAACACTCAACTGCAGCAGTTCTACATCCCGGAAGAGCAGTCGATCTACCTGCTCAGCCACGACGATGCCAAGAAGCTCAAGGACTGGGTGGCGCTCTGCGCTACCCAGCTCCGCCAGTTGGGCTACCGGGACATCGAGCTCATCGGCAAGGGCGCCTATGGCTTTGTGTTCGCTGGCCGCCTTGTCCGGGATGATGGCACCGAACTGGAGCATGTGTTCAAGTTCACCCGTATCAACCTGCCGCAACACCTTCAGGATCGCCTGGAGGACGAGGCCCACATTCTCGAACAGGTTCACCACCCGCGAGTGCCCAGGCTGATCTCCTACCAGCGTGCCCGTAACCAGCCGATACTGGTGATGGAACGGGCGGCAGGTCTCAACCTGGAAGAAGTCTCCCTCCGCGAAGGCCGGCTGACACCCCGGCTGATCATTCGCATCGCCGATCAGTTGGCCGATATTCTGCGCAACCTGCGACGGGAGAACGGCCTATCCGGTCGCCCCATCGTGCACGGCGACATCAAGCCCTCCAATCTGGTGTTCGATGCCGAGACCGAGAACATCGCGTTGATCGACTGGGGGTCATCGGTATTTGCCCAGCTGGATGCCAACCAGCAGTTCGTCACCGCCAACGTCATGGAACTGATGTCAGACAACCTCCAGCAGACCAATGCCCGGCTTGGCGACGTTTACTTCATTGGCACCGAACAACTCAACGGTGGCCTTTCCTCGCCCCGTTTTGATGAACAGGGCGCCGCCGGCACCCTCTACGCGCTCGCCTCCGGACAGTCGTGCCGGTTCGGACACCAGGCAATTCCGGCCACTTCCCTGGGCCTGCCGATGGAGTTCGCCCGCATGCTCGATGGCATGTTGGCGGACGACCCGGAGACCCGTCGCCAGGCCGGCGACTACTACCTGGCCGAAATGCCCCGGCTGGCCAGGACGGTGATGATTGATCTGCCGACACCGCCGGTGGCCCCATTGGTTCCGGTATGGGTGCGAGCATCAGACCAGGAAATCGACACCGTGGTCTACAGCTCGCGAAAGTCCTTTCTGCGGGAGGAAGGCGCTCCGGAAACCCTGAGCGACGTCAACGACGTTCAGCTCGATCGTTACTACAAGAACTTCATGCAGGGCATGGGCGAAACCGAGAAGGCCTTTCTTGCTGCAGTGAGTCGATTGGGCCGCTACCCGATTGAGGGTGGACTGGCGGTACGCTGGGAAACCGACGGCGTCTACGTCGACACCTCCCTGAACCTGCACGACCCGGCCCTGAAGCCGGCGTTTGTGCGGGCAGTGAACAACATGGTCAATCTGGCCCAGGCGATCTATCGCAAAGGCATATTCAAGAGCTGCCTGTTCAACGCCCGCAACACCCTGCACGTTGACCGGGACAACGCCGACCAGCCGTTCGTGGTAGACCCGGGCATGCGCCTGCACTACGAAGTCAGTGCCGCGCCAGAGGTGGAAGATGAAACCCGGGTACACTCCTACTTTGAGGACGGCCCAGACCCGGAGGAATTCCTGGTCCTGCCGGACACCATCATTTCCGCGCTGGAGGCCCTCAACAACATTCACCACACCGGCATGATCATCTTCGAGGCCCTGCCCCGGCACCTGAAGATCCACAGCCACTACCGGCTGCTCGATCCGGAGCGGGAACCGGAGTTTCGCCGCCTGCTCGACGTCATCCTCTCGGCGGTCGAAGAGATCAGCGGCCTGGGCATTTCCGGGTTCATGAAGATGCCCTACAAGGACACCCGCTTCTTCCCTCACATCGAGCGCCTGCCGGAAAGTTACTACCCGCGCAATCCGCGGGTCTCGCAGGCCTGAACACACCGGATGCGTCTGTTCAGTGCAGGGTCAGTGCTGACAATGCTCGAGACTGCCCATCAGCGCTGTCAGCACCGCCGCGTAATGGCCCTTGCCGATCTCAATATCAGCGCCCAACGGGTCCATAACCCCTATCGTGGTGACATTGGAACCTTCGAACACGGTATCGATCAGGCCGGGGTTGTACTGTGGCTCAGTGAAGGCGCAAGTGACGCCAAGGTCCGACACCAGTGTCTGGATTTCCCGAATCCGCGCCGGGCCGGGATCGGAAGCATCTGACAGTGATATCGCCCCGGCCGCAGCCAGCCCGAAACGACGTTCGAAATACTGGTAGGCATCGTGGAACACGATAAACCGGATACCTTCCAGATCCTGTGCACGCCGGTCCAGCGAGGCCGTCAGCTCCGCCAGTGAGGCACCAAGGTCCCGGGCATTGTCATGGTATAGCCTGGCGTTAGCCGGGTCTTCGGCAGCGAGTACCCGGGCAATCTCACCGGCCCAGACAGCGGCATTGATCGGATCAAGCCAGGCGTGGGGATCATGCTCGCCGTGATGATGGCCTTCATCGCTGCCGTGATCACCTGAGTGATGCCCTGAATCGTGGTGGTCGCCACCGGATTCGTCTTGCCCATGATCATGAGCCTCAAAGGTCGCCCCTTCCCTGAAATGGCGGGTGATGGTTGTATCCAATGCCAGCAATTCAACCTTGTCAGCCGACTCCGCAAGCGTCTTCAGCGCGCTCTCCAGCCAGGGCGTCAAATCACTGCTTATCCAGAAAACCACGTCGGCCCGGGAGAGTGCCTCCGCCTCGGATGGGCGCAGGGAGTAGCTGTGGGGGGAAGCCTCTGGCTGGATCAGCAGGTCCGGCTCGGCGACGCCATCCATCACCTGGCTGACGATTGAGTGAAGGGGGGCAATGTCCACCGCAACCCTGGGAGGCGCACTCCAACCGACGGTCGGTAAAAACAGTACGGCAATACCTGCTAACAACTGGCGTCGGAACATCGTGTCTCTCCTGGAATGGCTGATTGGTAGGGCAATTTTGAAAAGTCCGGCGTGAGCCTGACTGCAAACTGGCTCTTGATATAATCGTTATGTTATAACATTGCTTTTGTTTTGGGAACCCGAAGGCGAACCGGACAAAGAGCTCGACAAAAGGATACTCAGATGTTGATCGAAACCCGCAACCTGTCCGTCAGGATTGGCAAAACACCAATCCTGTCAGACATCACGATGAGCATTCAGCGGGGAGAAATCGTCACCATCATTGGCCCCAACGGCTCCGGCAAGTCGACGCTGATGCGAACACTGATCGGCGCACTGCTCCCCTGTCAGGGAGAAATACTGCGCTCACCGGGCCTGAGGATTGGCTATGTTCCGCAACGACTGCACATCGATGAAACCCTGCCACTGACGGTTCGGCGGTTCCTGCAGCTGCCCCGCCGACGCTCCCGGGAGGAGCTACAGGCGGTGGTAAGCAGCGCCGGAGCACAACAGCTTCTCGATCATCAGCTGTTGGCGCTGTCGGGCGGCCAGTTGCAGAGAGTGCTGCTGGCAAGAGCCCTGCTCGACAAGCCCGATCTACTGCTGCTGGATGAACCTACCCAGGGCCTTGATCGCCGGGGCACCTCAGCGTTCTACCATCAGATTGCCAGTATCCGGCAACAGTACGACTGCGCTGTGATTCTGGTGAGTCACGATCTGCGGGTGGTCATGCGCCGGTCCGAACGGGTTATCTGCCTCAACGGCCACATCTGTTGCGAAGGCAAGCCGGATACCGTCGGTACCTCAACGGCATTCCGCTCACTGTTTGGGCAGGATGAGGATGATGACACCCTGGCGCTGTATCAGCACCGTGAGCATGACCGCCGCCACTCGATGCCGGAGGCCGTCTGATGCTGAACGATTTCCTGTACCGGGCGGCACTCGCCGGCATTGGCGTCGCACTCGCGGCCGCGCCGTTAGGCTGCTTTGTGGTCTGGCGGCGCATGGCCTTCTTTGGCGATGCGACCGCTCACGCCGCCATGCTTGGTGTTGCCCTCTCGCTGACGCTGTCGACACCAATCTTTACCGGCGTGCTCGCGATCTCTCTTGCCATGGCCATCACCGTATCAACCCTGAGCGGCCGGGGTTACGCGATGGATACGCTGCTGGGGGTAATGGCCCACTCTTCCCTCGCCATCGGCCTGGTGTGTGTCTCGTTTCTGTCCGGGGTTCGTATTGACCTGATGGCGTACCTGTTCGGCGATATCCTGGCCGTCGGCAAAACGGATCTCGCCATTATCTGGGGTGGCGCGATCCTGGTGCTGGCTATGGTAGGCTATCGCTGGTCCGCTCTGCTGCTGTCGACGCTCAGTCCGGACCTCGCCCGGGCCAGCGGTATATCCCCTCGACGGGAGCAACTCATATTGTTGATTGCCCTTGCCATCGTGGTCGCGGTCGCCATAAAGGTCGTTGGCGTGTTGTTGATTGCCGCCATGCTCATCATTCCGGCAGCAACCGCGCGCAAGCTATCCCGCACGCCGGAAGCCATGGCATTAATGGCGGCGATGATCGGGGCCTGTGCCAGCGTGGCGGGACTTGCTGTCTCGTATCGGTTTGACTCCCCGACCGGCCCCACTATCGTGTGTGTCGTCGCTTTTCTGTTTGTTGTCCTTAATGGGCTCCAGGCGACGGTGCAGAGAATCAGAACATTGCTGTCGGATGAACGACAGGCATTTGATTGATCAGGAGTTGTTGTACCCATGACCCAACCGCGAGCATTCTCGCTGCGCCACAAACTTCTGATTGCCGGATTGGGCGCCATTATCCTTCTGGTCAGCCTGTTGGCAGCACCAACCTCCCCCGCGCTGACCCAGGCAGTACCAGTCGCAGAGGCAGAGGCCGAATCCGTCACAGACAGCAACACAGGCTCCCCGGAGGACGCCACCCCGCCCGCTCAACCAGACGAGCAGCACGATGGGCAGCCAGGCCACAACACACTCGCCCGAACGGTTCAGCCGGGAGACACCCTGAGCGAGATCTTCCAGTCAGGCAACGTGCCATTGAGCGATCTGCGGCAGATCATCAAGGCAGACACCGAGTACCTGGATCTGGAAACCCTGAGACCCGGCACCGAGCTTACCCTGGCGTTTGATCCCGACGGCAACTTCTCTGCCCTCGAACTCCGTCTGGACCCTGCCCGAAAAGTCGCGTACACCAAACAGTCGGACGGCAGCTTCGAATACCGGAAGTATGAGGCGGACACCCGCTGGGTCTCCGAAGTGATTCGCGGCAGGATTACCGGCAGCTTCTATGCGTCCGCCGTTCGCTCCGGGCTGACCCGGGCCCAGGTGCTGCTGATTGACCAATTACTGGGCAGCAAACTGGATTTCAGCCGGGATCTCCGGGTTGGCGATACCTTCAGCGTCATGGTTGGCCATGAACTGATCGGCCCGGACAGCACCGGCAACACCCGCCTGGATGCCATTGCGCTCAACCGCAGAAACACAACGCTGTACGCGTTCCGGTTCGACGACGGCAACTACTACGATGAGAACGGCGACAGCGTGTCACCGGCGTTCCTGCGCTGGCCCACCTCGAAGCGCTACCGCGTCAGCTCACCGTTTAACCGGAACCGCCTGCACCCGGTCACCGGACGTCGCCGCCCTCATAACGGCGTGGACCTGGCGACGCCAATCGGAACACCGGTCCTCAGCACCGGCGATGGCATCGTCCGACGGGTCGGCAATCACCCTTACGCCGGCAAGTACATCGACATTGATCATGGGGGCTCCCACACCACCCGTTACCTGCACCTCAGTAAGGTACTGGTAGGCACCGGTGCCCAGATCCGCCGCGGCCAGCAGATCGCCCGCTCCGGCAATACCGGCCGAAGCACCGGCCCCCACCTGCATTTCGAGTTCCACATCAAGGGCCGCCCGGTGAACCCGCTGACGGCGAACATCCCCACCGCAGCCTCCGTTCCCGCAGCCGAAGCTGCTCGTTTCGCTGAGAAGGCGGAACAACAGATGGCGGTGATGACGCACGCCGCAAGCCGGTCGGAACTTCTGCTTTCAGAGGCACCATCACTGTTTGAGTGAGATGACGCTTGCAACACAAAGCCGTCAAACTCCCTTGCCTCGACAAAGCTTGATGCTAAATTAACAGATAGTTAACCGATAGGAACTGATCGTATGAAAAGGATTTCAACTATCGCGACCTCTGTTTTAAGCCTGTGCCTTGGTGTCCTGCTGTTTCACGGCTGCAGTTGGACATCTCGTTATGACGAGTTGGTGCAAGCCGGAAGGGTTCACTATGAAGCGGGCCGTTATGAGGAATCGTACAAACAGTTCTCGGAGGCCGGTAGCCATGACCATGCAGAAGCACTTCACTATCTCGGGCGCCACCACGATTTAGGACAGGGGGTTAACCAGGATTACGCTCTAGCAGCAGACTATTATCGGCGAGCACATCAGTTGGGCTTTGCCAGGTCGACCAATAACCTCGGCTATCTGTACCTGCAAGGCCGAGGGGTGCCCAAAGACCCCGAAAAGGCCATCACATTGTTCAGGGAGGCGGCCGAGAAAGACGTTCCTCAGGCCTCTTATAGTCTCGGGATTGTTTATGAAAACCGGGAAAATTACGAGCTCGCCCGCGGTCATTTCAAGAAAGCCGCTTTGGAAGGCCATACAGCAGCACAGGTGATGATCGGAAAATACATGGTCAGTGGTACTGGCGGACCACAGAATTATCAGGAGGGTCGTCGGTTTACCAGGATGGCCGCGGAAAAAGGCGACGCTTCCGCCCAGTACAACATGGGGCTGATCCACACAAACGGATGGGGGGTCGAAAGAAACAGTCAAGCCGCCTTCCAATGGTACTTAAAAGCTGCCGCTCTGGGTCATGTAGATGCCCAATACACCCTCGCAAACCATTACTACCACGGAAACGGAACCAGGAAAGACTTCCGAAAAGCGGCACAGTGGTACGAGAACGCTGCGGGACAGGGGCACCGGGTTGCCATGCATAATATGGGTATCCTTTACCGTAATGGGCAGGGGGTAGCCCAACGACCTCGCCTCGCCTTCCGTTGGTTCAGGCAAGCAGCTGAGGACGAGTACGGGCCGGCCCAGTATATGGTGGGCGTATCGTATTTGCGGGGGACCGGTGTGGCCAGGAACCCGCAACAGGCTCAAAGGTGGTGTCAAAGGGCTGATGGGAACGGAGTCAGGGAAGCCTCCCAATGTATCTCAGATGCCCGAAACGAGCTCGCCCGTCTTAATCGATCTCGCTCCAACCGGAATGAAAGGCGAGCTGAGAATCAGACAGAGCTCGCGGATTGGCTAACCGCAGCTGCAGCTGTTATTGGCGGAATCGCGTTGATCGATGCATTCTCGGATGACGACTCTCCAACAGTTTCTTCCGGATCATGCAAAGATAAAGCACGAAGCCGGATAGGCGCTTGTGAGATCACAACGGACTACAGCACCTGCACCTCTTCTGGCTGCTCCAACGAGATAACCTGCTATGACAGCCAGGACGGCGGCGACGGCGATCAATGTGTAGGTTTCTGGGAACGTTTGGCTACCTACTCCGGAGGCGGTGAAACAGGCACGGTTTATTGCGATACCGATAATCCAGAGAACTACAGCGAGGATATTGAAAACGTAATAGAGGAAATCTGTCAGTGAGACCACGAATCGGCAAAGGGTCAGGTCGCCAGGAGCGAATCTTCAGAGCCTTTTTCTCGAAGCTATATTTGAGTCGTGTGGGCTTGCTTGAGAGTGCAAGCACGGAGCTTCCTTTTTGCCTAGACGCCTGAGGTAATGGGCACTAACGAAGCGCAGCGTAGTTGATCAGAAGCTCCCTAAATTGAGATGTCACAGGTAACCGCGAAGGCACCCACCGGAAATTCCACGCTATAATTTCTGAGGTTTTCTAATCAGTAGAACGATCTGTATGAGAACCAATGGCTGAAATACGGACAGCAGAAAACCAACGACCGTGGATCGTGTTACGTGATCAACCTTTTGCTTGGCTAAAGAGTGAACAGCATAAGTACCTACGACCACTCCTAATACCCAAAGGCCAACATTAAGGTATTGCCCAATTTGAGTTAGATTCAGAATCAAAACATCTTCCTTTTTGACTTATAATGCAGGCAAGCGTTTCCGGGTAACTAATCCGAAACAAAGTAAGCGAACATCACGCCGAGATATAAGCCAGCTCCGGATGCCCGAAAAATGACTTCAAGAGCTTTGGTAATTTCTGCAATCGCCGTAGTTGCCGATAAACGATAGCTCGGAGCTGCTCCTTGTTGTTGATGACTTTCTTGCCCACATGGTGATACTTGATGTAGCCCCAGACAGACTCGTCCGGGTTCAGTTCGGGGGAGTAAGGCGGCAAGAAAAACAACCTGAGCCTGCCATCAAGATTGTCCACGTACTCTCTGACCTTGCGGGCATGATGGACTGGGTGGTTGTCCAAAATCAGGAACACGGGTTTGTCAGCATCCCGAACCAAAGCTTTGAGAAAACCGATAAACACCTCGGCATTCATGGTGCCCTGCAGCGTTTTAAAGCGCAGCTCTCCACGAGGCGAAATGGCAGAAATCAGGTTTAGACTGAAGCGGCTTCCAGTCCCTCGTATGAGGGGAGCTTCGCCCGCAGGGGCCCAGGTTGTGCCACTGTGATAATCAGAGCGAATGGTGGCCTCATCTCCGAAGAAGATGGTGGCTCCTGCCTTCTTGGCCTCTTTTTGAATCTCTGGATAGGTTTCTTTCTTCCATTGTTCCACTGCTTTCGGGTTTTGCTGGTAGGCCCTATGCAGCGGTTTCTGAGGTGTCAAACCGAGGTTCCGGAGTAGGCGCCCAACAGACACATCGCTCAGGCGTACATTGAACTCCCGGCGGATCAGTTCACGCACGCGAGCCCGGGTCCACAACGTAAACTCGAACTTCAGTTGATCCGGCGTGAATGAGGTGATCCAAGTGTAGAGTTCACGAATCTGGTCTCCGGTCAGCTTCTTCGGTCGGCCTGAAATCTGCTTCGCCTTGAGGGCGTCAAAGCCACCTTCGCGATAGGCCGCCAGCCACTCATAGATCCGCGCCCGGCTCATGCCAAGAGCCTTGATGACCACTTCAGGACTCTCTCCATCCATCACACGTTGAACGGCGCGAATGCGGAGGGCTTCCAATGTCTTGTGGTCGAGTTTACGACCGTCGTCATGGCGCATGAGGGGAGATATCCGATAAGCTTGGCGAATAGGGACTGCATTATAAATGATGTTCGCTTACTTTCGTACTCATTAGAACCAATGAAAACAGGTAATCTTCGGGAAGCCCCATGCACCGATTCTAAGGCTTAAATTTATATTAAGCAGCGGCTTAACATAAAATTTTAGTGCTGCCATCTTTGGACCAATAGTAACAAGTGCCTTTCTTGAAATTCCATTCACCAATCATCGGAATTCTTGCACCGTTTTTGCTCCACATCACTCTGGATAATTGCAGCATTTCAACTGGCATTTCTCCCAGGTTGTCGCCGTTATTATTAATAATTTTCACAAACCCAGCTTTATCACCTGAAGAACCTGGCGACATCGTAACGAATGACAAATATGCCTCATAAGAAACAATAGCTGTGTAATCCCCTGTTGGGTCAGATTCTTTTGAATAAACAATCCTACCAAAAGCCAAAAAGCACCCACATAAGACAATCACCAACAGAAATATTATGGCATATTTAAACATATTGATTACTCTTCTCGTTGGTTAGCGAGGCTGTAGAAAATCCCTCGCCCCTTTTTTGATGACGTTACTATTTAAAATCCAGATGCGCTTTCGATGATCAAAGCTCCAGTCTATTAAGAATGGGAGCTATTTTCAGTTTGTTCCTTGACCAGCCTGGGATCAGAAAGATCCCCTGACCTTATTTCTACAGCCTCAACGCCCAAACAGGGGCGACAATTGGCCAGCTATCATTCGAACGAAGCGAACCAGCTGGCTAATTGGTGTCGGCTTGCTTTTGCTTGTTATGCCTACTAGTTGTTGGCCCATTGAATTTCCGTAATAACCATATACGTAAAGCCATTTTCGGACGATGTTCTATAAGCCCCTTTTGCGTTCAGTAGCCGGGCTGTGATTGATGTCATCTCCCAACCATCAACTTCATCGGCCTCCCACTTATCGGTCGTGAGAGCAGCGAAACCGAATTTCTCACCAAAATCACGGACGATATGCATTTGGTCTTTCACATTATCTTGGATAGTTGAGTTGGCCCATGACCAAAGCCATGTATTTGATTTGGTAGAGATCGAGCCAACGAACTGTACTTTAGCGACAACAGCAACGACACCATCATTTGAAAAAATCAGAGAGCCGGCATCTTGGTCCCAGTCAAATCGCTTGTGCTCTCCAAGCTTATACTGATCCATAAGCTCTTCTTGGCGCTCACTAAGGTAATTATGGGAATCCGTTACCTGCGCCACCCATTTTTCGTCGGCTGGTGTTTCAGTCATAACGATACTCAGTAGTACTGCGATAAATATCTTCACGATTTAAGGCCATAATGCCCCACTCACCGGAATTTTGGGAGCAGAGCGAGTCAAATTTCCAGATGCAGTGGCTTGTGTACGCCCAGCTTGGGCATGAACTAATGGGGGGAAAGTCCTCTGTGGGAAGATCACCGCTCAATGGATTTTACCCGATTGAACGCCAACCACTAGCAAATGGCAAGGGCCGAAGACGCCGTGTGATCTGACAGCCACCGTAAATGATGCAGCAGTGCAGTGACAGTGCATGCCCTTATCTGGGGCGGTCCGACGTATCGGGATCTGCTCAACGAGCGATCGGTCAATGACCAGTCAGGAACCTGATGAAGCTGGGCGTGCATGTGCAGGCCGCCGTGGCGTGTGGCATTACTAGCAAAGGCCCTTGGCGCTGCTCGAAGACGCCGGGCATTCAGCAGGCTCTGTCGAATGACTACCTGAAAGCTGAAGGTCTGGTATCGCTGCGTGATGGATGGATTAAGCTTCACCACTCCCGGTGAAACGCCCTGTGCGGAGCCGCATGCAGGGTGTTGTGGGGGCTGGGGGTTAGATACCCCCGGCTACCCGATTATGCCACCCTTTCGCTGACTAAACTGTACATTTCATTAGCCATTTTGAAATATAAACTTAGTTCAATTTTGCCTATATCAGTATCAAAATATCTGACACTTTCTATTGAGGAATTCTCAATATACTCAATTTGGAGCTTGGCTCTTACCAAAGGCATTATAAAGTCAGTGTTATTTACTTCAGAACTTCTATTTAATTCGCACACTCTCTCGATAGCATCCAACACCTCTTTCTTACCAATATTACGTTTCTTGTCTAACGTAAAGGTGTAAAATCTATCAAGCAGGCTGCTGTCGTTGTCACAGTCGGCGCTATACTCCGTAAAGAAAACGAAATTTAGATGATGACTTGAAAACCTGTGGTTATCTTTCAAGCCTTCAAAACACTTAGTTGATGGGAAGCACAGTCCGTCAAATTGTTTTTCTTGTAATGCTACAGTAAGCATTTGAGGGATTACATATTCGGGAATAAATGACTTTTTATATTCGGTTGGAAATGTGCATATTTGAAGCAAAATATTGGCTTGAATCTCCCGCATAAATCTAGGCTTATACGAATAATCTCCATCTCCCGAATAGGGATAATGAACGCCACCGTCCATGATTCCTGGCAGGCTGTTTTCAAGCAGATCATTTATATTATTTCTTAAACTAAATATTCTTGCTCTGTAGAAATGAGAATAGCTTGGTAGGAAAACAGAATATACAAGGTCATAACTCGAATTTGCTTCCAATTCCTTTTCGACAGTTAAAGTAGAGCTGCCCAAATAAAGTAGTGGCAACCCGGGAATACTAAAGCGCTGGCTTCCTACAAGATGCCTTTTTGAAAACGGAACGTGATAAAACTCTTTGATATCTTTAGGGTCGAACTTTCCCTTCCATCTAGCTCGAAACATTGCCCTAACAAGCTCAGATGAATCAACTGTCCTATCTATAAGAAGTGACTCTTCCAAAAAACCATAGAGACTATTGATTGCAGACCTTTGGTTTTCGGATATAAACTTTACATAGGATAGATTTATCTTGTCGAATGTAGATTCGATTTGAGCGATGTGCTGATTTATATCAGACAAAAACTCGTCAACCCAAATGCATAGTGATTCATTGCTGTACGTTTTATAACAACTACAGTCTTTTATTTTTTTTATTTTTTTAGCTCATCTACATACAAATATTTAAATTTTTCTAGTTTACTTTCAAATCTACTGATACCAAATGTTTTTATTTTCAAAGATCTTTGATACGAATCCCTAAAGAAACAAATCGGGCAGGTCATCCCTTACTCCTTCGACTAGCGCGCGGCATAACATTGATTCAACGGCACATGACGTATTTAAACACGTCACCAGACGTGATATCCCGCCACATTTCTCCATCAAACCTATACGCCAATTAACACTCTATCAAGCACTTAGAGAGATTTTCCCTAGGTTCGTTTGGGCAAAATGTGTCAAATGCCATAATATCCCGACAACTGTACGGAGCATAGCCCAGCTTGGAAAGCCAACATGGACAACCATCAAAGAACACGTATCCGGGGTCTTGCCTTCTACCATGATTTCACCATTCCTTGGCCTCTTAACCGACATTAAATCAGTCAGCTAGCCCGGATTTCTCACGGGGGATAAAAGAAAGCGGCTGAAAGTGCTATGGTTTCAAGAGCCTAACCAATCCACCA
>NZ_JAKZAK010000036.1 GCF_023156385.1 Marinobacter xestospongiae | reverse complement strand
TGGTGGATTGGTTAGGCTCTTGAAACCATAGCACTTTCAGCCGCTTTCTTTTATCCCCCGTGAGAAATCCGGGCTAGTATTTACCAAAGGCTGACCACTGAGGCGCATGATCCTGCGATATTGCGATTGTATCGAAACGTGGACAATGAATTTATGGGCGACAGTGGTGTGGTGGACCTGTTTAGCGGCTCCAGCACGCTCTGGGCTATGGAGAGGTCGGGAAGCGTTATTGTCGGAACAACCTACATTTTCGATGACGTTCCCCCGGTTTCCCCGGCAGGTGATATTCTGGATTACCCCAAAGAGCGGCCAGCCCCGAGGATTGTAGAGCCTTGAGCGGGTCATTGGTTGGCCTGGTATAAGAAAACACGGAACGAATACAAGGTTTCGCTTCAGTTGGTGAATTATGAGAATAACAAGGTGGTTGTTGATTTTTAGTTCATTGGTTTTGGCGTTACTGCTTTATGTTGCATTTTCAATCTACCTTTACTCATCGAAATCGTCCGGCATGAGTGCTGATGCTGCCATTGTTCTCGGTGCTGCCGTCTGGAATGGAAAACCATCCCCGGTATTTCAGGAAAGAATTAATCATGCAATAAAGCTATACAAATCCGGGCAGGTCAAGAAAGTGGTGTTTACTGGCGGGGTTGGCGTTGGCGAAAAAAAGTCTGAAGCTCAAGCGGCGAAAGAGTATGCCGTAAGCCAAGGGGTGCCTGCTCGAGATATCCTGCTTGAGGATAGATCAACGATCACACAGGAAAACCTGGCATTCTCATCGCCGTTACTGGCCGCCAATGGCCTTTCTGTGGTTTTGATTGTGAGCGACCCTCTTCACATGAAGCGCGCAATGACAATGGCTGATGATCTTGGCCTCAATGCCTTGCCGTCACCCACGGAGACAAGCCGGTATCAGTCCTATAGCTCAAGAGGCAATATGTTGTTTTCAGAAACGTATTTCTACATCGGCTATAAGCTCAGGCGTTTTTAGCTTCAGACGAAGTTCGAGCTGGTAGCCAAGCAAGCGTATGCGAATGGTGACTATGAAAAAGTGGCTTTTGCTGATCGCAGCCTCGTTTTGTATGCCAGGCATTGCGTTCTGTTCGGTAGGTTTTTCGTCTTTACTGGATGCCTCTGATGACGCTCGCCCTCTTATGCTGTCGATATGGTATCCATCTGAAGCCGATCAGCTTGATGTTGTTGGAGGAAATGCCGTATTTCGAGGAGAGTACGCCGCGCTTGATGGCCCGCTGGTTGGGAGACACCCTCTCATCGTGATCTCTCATGGTGGTTTGCGGTCTACCAATGATTCCGGCGCGTGGCTTGGTGCTGCTTTGGCGAAGGCGGGCTTCATCGCTATTGAGGTCAATTCGCCACGACGGGAAACCCCGGTAGTCGCCGTGAACGAGATATGGCAGCGTCCGCGCGATGTAAGTCGAGCCCTCAGTGTGATTCTGGATAGTCCAGTCTGGGCGGAGCATGTTGATCAGAAAAAGGTTTTCGTTGTTGGTTTTGCCCTTGGCGGAACAGCGGCCTTGTCGGTTGCGGGCGCTGAATTAGACGCAGGAAGCTATTATCAATCCTGTGCTGATGCCGGCCCGGTAGGGGCGGATTGTACATGGTACGCTTCCCATAACGTCGCGTTGAACCAGCTTGATCAGGACGGCTTTGATAAGCCTGGGCACGACGATCGCTTTGCATCTGCGGTATCGATTGACCCCGAGTATCTGGAGGCGTTTTCGCAAGGCAGCGGACCACCGTTAATTCCAACGCTGTTGATCTCTCTGGGCAGCGAAGAACGCAAGACGAGCAACCTGCCGCTTGTTGAGAATGACCTGATCGACAAGGCGACCCGCTCGGATGGGTTTGCCGTTTGCACCGACAGAGGACCTCACATCTTGCTTGAGGAGGAAGGCGATGCTGCTCTGTGTGGCGTGTCTCCAGAGGTTCGTGCTCGCACTCACACACAGATCGTCAATAAGATTTTATCTTTTCTGGCCCGTAGCCTGTGATGGTGGCCATTCAATCGGATATGTTGGTTATCACAAACAAAAATCAGGGAGAGTGAAGTGACCACAAAACATCAGGGGGCTTGTCTTTGCGGGGATGTCCGGTTTGAACTGGAAGGCGACTTCCAATCGTTCTATCTCTGCTACTGTCAGTGGTGCCAGAAGGATACCGGTTCCGCCCATGCCGCCAACCTGTTCGCCGCCGCATCGGTGTTGACCTGGGTTTCTGGCCGGGGCAGCGTCAGGACCTACCGGCATGCCAACACCCGCCATTCCCGGAGTTTTTGTCAGAACTGCGGATCAGCCGTGCCCACGGTTGCCGAGGAGCTGGGTTTTGTGGTGGTGCCTGCGGGCTGTCTTGATGGTGCGGTCCCGATTGCACCAACCGCCCGATTGTTTGTGTCCCGGCGCCCGGAGTGGTGTCAGCAACTCGAGGCGGTGCGGGGTTTTGACGCCTTGCCGGAGTAGGCGTTCTGCAGATGCTAGCGGCTGACCCTGCGGAGCCGTTGGCTCCCGCCTCGAGGCTTGATTTGCATCAAGAATGGTTGCGATTGCAGTCTGTGCAATGGCGAATCGTTGTTATGCTTTATTCAAGGAGTCTTAAACCGTTCTTCTCTGAGTCTGCTGTCCACACGGGGTGGCGTTGTGCAGTCACACAGGCGCATGGCGACATTCTGGAGGTGCATATGCACACCCACCGCAGACGTTCCCCACAAGGCCAGTTTGCGCTGAAAGTAACTGGGCTGATGGTGATTGCCGCGCTGTCTTTTGCGATTCCCCTTCTGTTCATTTGAGGAAGCTCCGTAAGCCTCCTTAATTCCCTGTTAAGGTCCAACGGTTTAAGCTAACCCTCCGTTCACCCATCACTGGTTGCCATGAGAATACTGATTGTCGAGGACGACCGAGACCTGGCGTTGGCCATGTCCGAGTATCTGGAGTTACATCGTATTGAATGTGATTTTGCCTACAACGGCACCAGTGCGATCAATCTGGCTTTGCAGGGAGGGTATGACAGCCTGATTCTCGACAACATGCTGCCCCGGGTTACCGGAATTGAAGTGTGCCGGCAGTTGCGGGCTGAAGGGGTGGATACGCCCATTCTGATGTTGACCGCCTGCGATACCGATGCCGACCAGTTGGAGGGCTTCGGTGCCGGTCTCGACGATTACGTGACCAAGCCCTGCGCCATGCCGTTGTTGCTGGCACGATTGAAGGCTCTGTATCGGCGCCAGCATCCGGAGCGGGACTGTCTCCAGATTGCAGATTTGACCATCTACCCCCGGGAGCATCGCGCCAGCCGTTGTGGCCAGCCCCTCAAGCTGGCGCCGACCAGTTGGCGCATCCTGTTGTTGCTGGCCCGTCGATCGCCGGCGGTGGTGTCAAAGGCCGAGATCGCCCAGCATGTCTGGCCGGATGATGAGGTGGAAGAGGGCACGCTCAATGTGCACCTGCACCAGCTTCGCAAGATCGTCGACAAACCGTTTGAGCGTCCCTTGATCCAGACCCACGTCGGTGTCGGCCTGGCGCTGACGGCGGAAGCACCATGACTGGCTCCGAGCGGCCAGTGCCGGCGGTCCGAAGCCTGGCCGCCCAGTCCCGCCGCCAGTTGATCTACCTGGCTTTGGTGATTTTCATCATCCTGATCGCGCTGGCGGTCACCTTCAGCTTCTATCAGGTGGGCCAGGCCAGCAAGAGTTATATGCGCTCCGAGGCACTGGTTCTGGAGCGGGCCCTGGAAGAAAACCCCGATTACACCTTACCCCGAACCCCCTCATTCAGTGCCTATCGAACCTGGGAAAGCATTCCGCCGGAGATTCGCGGGCTGTTCTCGCCGAATCGGATTCAGCCGTCGGAGCCGATGGAAATCCTGCGCCGCAACAGCGAGGGCGTTCGTGAGTATGGCGCCCTTGTGTACTCGAACGAGCGGCAAACCGGCGGCATCTATCTGATCGAGTTTGAGCCTGCGGACAAGATTGACGCACTGATCGCCGACCTGTTTCGCCAGACCCTGATCGATGCAGGGCTGATTGCCGGATTGTTCATGCTGGGCCTGTTTGTGGTGATCTCCTGGCTGTTCAGCAACGCCCTGAAGCCACTCAACCTGCTCGTGGAGTGGTCGGCCCGAATCAAGCAGGACCCGGACGCCGGGGCGGACGCCCGTTTCGCCATCAGCGAACTCAACGAGATTGCCCAGCATCTGTTGTCGACCCTGGCGCAGTTGCAGGCCAACAACGAGCGGGAGCAGCAGTTCCTGCGGCACGCCAGCCATGAACTGAGAACGCCGCTGGCAATCATCCAGGCCTCGCTGGATACCCTGGCGGTTCGCACCGCCACGGATGATCCGGGCTATCCTGCCCTGGAACGGGCCCGTCGCGCCAGCGCCAATATGCTGCTGCTGTCCGAGGCGCTGTTGTGGCTGGCCCGGCAGTCATCCAGACCGGCCACCCGGTCGCCGGTGAATCCGGCAGCCCTGTGTGAGGGGCTGATGGCAGACATGCGCTACCTGATCGAGCATAAGCCGATTGAGGTAGAGCTCCAGAATCAGGCCGATGTCATTAACATTGAAACGGACCTGTTCCGGATCGTGCTGGCAAATCTGATCCGCAATGCCTTTCAACACGCGGCGGCTGGCACCATCACCCTGTCGGTCACCACCACGTCTGTGACCATCGTAAACCCGGTGGAGCGTGACAGCGTGCCCGCGGATGCCTGCTTTGGGCTGGGGTTGCAGCTGGTGGAGCGTATCGCCGACAAGCTCGGCTGGCAGTTCTCATTCGTTCAACAGGACGCCCAGGCCAAGGCCACCCTGTGCTGGGCAGAGCATATGCCTTAAGGCCCTCTTAATAGCCACTGTCTGACAATAGCTCCAGAGACATCGACTGAATCTGGAGCAACCAAATTGAAGACTCTTTCTGCCTCGACTCTTGCGTTCTCCCTCCTGACTACCCATTCCATCGCCAGCCTTGCCGACTCGCAGGAGGACAGCGGCGAGCTGGCGGTTGGCATTATTGGTTTCAGTGAGCCGTCCATTTACACCGGTGGTGAGCGAAGCGACAACCTGCTGCCATACCTGGCGTGGGAATCGGACAACTGGTTTTTTCGCGACTACACCTTGGGCAGCTACCTGGCGGGAGGTGACAGCTGGTACCTGTCCGCAGCGCTGGGCTATGACGTTTTCGGCGATGTGAACCGCGGCGACAGCCCGCAGCTGAAAGACATGGAGGAACTGGACCCGGTCTACAGCGCGGTGTTCAGTGCCGGCCTGTTCGGCTCGTTGGGCTACCTGAACCTGAGTTATTGGCAGGACATCTCCGATAACCATCGGGGCGGGTCGACGATATTGCGCTACAGCCTGCCGCTGGAGGCACAGCGATGGACGATAGAGCCCCACCTGTCAGTCACCTATGCCGGCAGTCAGGCAGCCAGGTACTACCTGGGGGTTGAGGCCGACGAAGCCAGGGCCGGACGCCCCGAGTATCGCCCGGATCAGGCCTACCACTACCGGGCCGGTATCAACGTCAGCCGCCTGTTTGGCCGCTCCCACCGGGTTCTGTTCGACCTGAGCCATCGCCGCTTCTCCGACGAAATTGAGGACAGCCCGATTGTGGACCGCAACACCACCTGGGCCGTCAGCGCCGGGTATGTGTATGAGTTCTAGCAGCCGACGTGGTGCCCGCTGGTTGACGCTGATGGCGGCTATGGCGGTGCTCATCGCCGTGATTATGCTGCTTGGCGCGGTGGAGGATACCGCCGATGTGACGCAGGCCGAGGCGGTGTCGACTCCCCCGGTGGTGACCGTAGAGCCGCTATCCGTGGGTGACCACCAGGCACGGGTTGAGGTACTTGCGGAGGTAAAGCCGCGCTGGAATGCTGACCTGAAAGCCGAAGTGGGTGGCCTGGTGGTCAAGGTCGACGACCGCGCCCTGGCGGGCAATCGCGTTCAGCAGGGAGACCCGCTGGCAGTGATCGAAGACACCCGTTACCAGGCCGAGCTTGCGGAGGCCGAGCAGCTCTTCCGTGAGGCTCAATTGGCCGCGGAACAGGCGGAGTACGCCAGCCGGGTCGCCCGCAGGCAGTTCAGCCGCGCCGGTGAGCAGCCGCCCAACGACCTGGCGCTGCAGTTACCCCAGCTGGACATCGCCAAGGCGGCGGTCGACGCTGCCCAGGCCCGCCTCAACCTGGCCCGGCGCCAATTGCGCCAGACCGTGATACGGGCGCCCTACAGCGGCTATGTGATCCGTCGCTACGTCAGTCCGGGCCAGATGGTGATGACCGGTGATCCGGTGGCCAATCTGATTGGTGATCGCCACCAGGACATCGAAGTGCGTCTGAGCCGGGCCCAGTGGCAGTTGCTGGCCCAGCCCCTGGCGGGGCAGTCGGTGGCGATTCTGGATGACCAGGGCGAGCGGCTGGGCAAGGCCGTGGTGCGACAGGCCGGTGGCTACCTGGATGAGACAACCCGGCAGTATGTTGTACATCTGTCTGATCTGGTGCTTGAGCAGGACGAATCCCGGGTACTGGTGGGCGATCTGGTGACCGTTCGTTTTGATGGTCGCGTGGTGAGCAACTCCCTCAGCATTCCAGCCACGGCGTTAACGGCGGAAGGGGCATTCTGGTGGGTTGAGGGGGATGACATCCTGGCCAAGAGCCCGGCCAGTGTGGTCGCCCGTCTGGAGGACCGGGTGCTGGTGCAGGCGCCAGAGGCGAGGGCGCAATGGCAGGTGGTGGCCTTGCCGATGGCCTCTTACTTGCCGGGCCAGCGGGTCCGGCCCCGTGTCAGGGAGGTACGGTAATGCACGCACTGACAGGCTGGTTCCTGCGTAACCCGGTCGCCGCCAATCTGTTGATGGCGTTCATTCTGTTCATGGGGCTGGTGACCCTGGGGACCATGCGGATCGAGGGCTTTCCCCGTATCGAACCGGACAGCATCGTGATCACCACCGAATTTCCGGGGGCGCCGCCGGAGCAGGTCGACGCCCTGGTCAGCCAGAAGATCGAAACCGCCCTGGAGGGGCTGGAGGGCGTGCGCAGCCTGTCGTCGGTGTCAGAGGCGGGGCTGTCCACCATCACCGTTCGGCGGGCCGGTGGGCAGGACCTGGACAAGTTGCTGGACCGGGTTCGGCTGCGCATGGACGGGGGGATTGAGCTGCCGGCCAGGACAAAGCGGCCGAAGATTGATGCCAGCGGGTTCGACTATCCGGCGCTGTACATCAACCTCTATGGCAATACTGACCAGGGGACCCTCCACGAATTGTCCAAACGGCTGAAGCAGGCGCTGTTGGCGGAGCCCGAGCTGTCCCGGCTCACCGTGTGGGGGTTGCAGGAGCGCGAACTGCGCATCGAGGTGGATTACCAGAAGCTCCAGCGCCTCGATCTGTCCATTGCGGATGTGATGGAGCGTATCCGTGCCAGTTCACTGGAATTCCAGGCCGGCTCACTGCGTACCCGGGGCGGGCAGATCTACATCAAGGCGGCGGACCAGGCGACTTATGCGCCGGATTATGGCGCCATTGCCATCGTCTCCGGGGACAACGGCGATTTGGTATCGCTGGCGGATGTCGGCGTGGTGCGGGACGGTTTTGTCGAGGGCGACGACCTGTTCCGCTTCAATGGCCAGCCCACGGTGGGCATGGAAGTGCTGGTTGGCCACCGGGAGAACCTGTTGCGGATCTCCGAAGTCACCCATCGGGTTGTTGAGGCGTATCGTCGCCAGCTGCCAGCGGGCATCGAAGTCAGCATCTGGGGCAACAGCGCCGATTACATCGCCGACCGGCTGGCCCTGTTGACCGACAATGGTCTTCAGGGCCTGTTGCTGGTGTTGCTGATCCTGGCTCTGTTCCTGAACGTCAAGCTGGCGTTCTGGGTGGCGATGGGGATTCCGGTATCGGTGTTGGGGGCGATTGCCGTGGCCGGCACCGACTGGGTCGATTATTCCCTCAATGACATCACCACCTTTGGTTTCATCATCGCCCTCGGCATCCTGGTGGATGACGCGGTGGTGGTGGGGGAGAGCGTGTTCGAGCAGCGGCGGCTGGATCGGCGGCATCCGTTGATCGCCACCGAAGCCGGCGTGGCGCGGGTGGCGGTGGCCACGGTGTTCGGCGTACTCACCACGGTGGCCGCGTTCTTTCCGATGCTGATTCTCGACAATCCGCTGGGCAAGGTGCTGGCGGGGTTTTCGGGCGTGGTAATCCTGGCGTTGCTGTTTTCGCTGGTGGAAAGCAAGTTGATTCTGCCGGTTCATCTGGCTGGCATCGATCTTGACCGCGCGCCATCCGGGCGAGTGGCCCGTGTCTGGGGCGCCCTGCAGCGGCTTGCCCAGGGTGGCCTGGTGGCGGTACGGGATCACCTCTATGTGCCGTTGCTGGCATTGGCGGTGCGTCACCGCTACGCCGCCCTGGTGCTGTTTGTGGCGGTTGCGGTGTTGGTGTTGGGGCTGACCATGAAGGGACAGGTGCGGACGGTCTTCTTTCCCGAGGTGCCCGGTCAGGTCATCAGCATCAACCTGGAAATGGACCCCAGGGCCCCGTTTGAGCTGACCAGGAACAATGTCGAGCAGATCCGCCAGGCCGGTGAGGTGGTGAATGGGCGTCTCCAGAAGCAGTATGGGCTGGCCGTTGCGCCAATACGCACCGTGTTTGAAGCCATTATCGGTCCCGAATCGGCCCAGCTCTACGCCGAGCTGACGCCGGTGTCCGAGCGCCCGGGGGTTGACCCGCAGCGCATCATCCAGCAGTGGCGACAACAGCTTGGCACCTTGGAAGGGCGTACCGAGCTCTCCTTCAGTGGTGCCGAAGAGGTGGGTGGCGGCTTCCAGATCAAACTGGCCAGCCATGATCCGGTGGCGCTGGCCTCGGCCAGCAAGGCTCTCAGGCGCCATCTGGAGAGCCTGGATGGCGTCCACAACCCCCGGGACTCGATGGTGGAGGGGCAACGAGAGCTGAGAGTGCGGCTTCGTCCCGCGGCCCGAAGTCTGGGGTTTGACCAGCAGAGCCTGGCGGTGCAGCTCGGTTACGCCTTTGGCGGCGCGGAGGTGCAGAAGCTCCAGCGTGGTGACACCGAGCTGAATGTGGTGGTGGTGCGTCGTTCCGGGCAGCGCAACAGCATTGACGACCTGATGAGCAGCTACATCCGCAGTCACGATGGCCAGTGGGTCATGCTGTCGGCGATTGCCGAGATCGAGTCGGTGTTGCAGCCCACCCGGCTGGCGCGGGAGAACCGCAAGCAGGTCAATCGGGTATACGCGACCATTGATCGTAACGTGGTGGCGCCGGAGGAAGTCGCCCAGAGCGTCATGACCCAGCTGGTGCCCGAGCTGCGCCAGGCCCATCCGGACCTTGAGGTCACCCTGGCCGGTGGGCTGGAGGAGATGGGTGAACTCCAAGGTGGCCTGAAGAAGGCGCTCTGGCTGGCGGTGGTGCTGATCTATGTGTTGATGGCGGTGCCCCTGAAGTCCTATGGCCAGCCGTTCATTATTCTCGCCATCATTCCGTTCGGGTTTGTGGGCGCCATTCTCGGCCACCTCCATCTTGGGCTGGCGCTGTCGCTGCTGTCCCTGTTCGGCATGCTGGCCCTGGCCGGTGTGGTGGTCAACGACAGCCTGGTGCTGCTGAGTCGCTACAACGACCTGGTGGCAGATGGCATCGCACCCGCCGAGGCGATTCAACAGGCAGCCACCAGCCGTTTCCGCGCCATTTTCCTGACCACGGCGACCACGGTGATCGGGCTGGTGCCGCTGCTGTCGGAAACCTCCGAGCAGGCCCAGTATCTCAAACCCGCGGCTGCGTCCCTGGCCTTTGGTGAACTGTTCTCGACGCTGTTGATGCTGTTCCTGGTGCCGGTGCTGATCGCCATAGCCCAGGACCTGCCGGCGCGCCGCTGCCATGTCCCACAACCAACCGGAGTTGCCATGTCGACCCGCATCGTCACCACCCACGAACCCATGACTGTCCGTTGCAAGTGGCGGCTGGTATCGGCCCTGGCCCTGATTCTGCTGGGGCTGGCCATGGTCATACTGCTTGCCGGTGAGGAGAGCTTTGTGCGCCAGGACATCCGTTTTGAACACGACGGCAATCAGCTGCAGGGCGTGCTGGTGATGCCAAGAGGCGATACCGCGCCCAGAGCCTGCATGGTGTTTGTCCACGGTTCGGGAGACGTCCCCCGTGATGCCTATGGCTACTATGCGCCGCTGTGGCGGCTGTTTGCCCGGCAAGGCTGGTGTTCGCTGGCCTGGGACAAGCCGGGGGTCGGTGATTCATCCGGCGACTGGCGACACCAGTCCATGGCTGATCGGGCTGCGGAAGTGTCCGCTGCAATTGATTTCCTGCGGGAAAGCCGCGGTCTCGGGAAAGGACCGGTGGGTTTGATCGGGTTCAGTCAGGCGGGATGGGTGCTGCCCAAGGTCGCCAATCAGCGGGATGACGTTGCCTTTGTGATTTCGGTGTCCGGTGCCGTCAACTGGATGGCGCAGTCACGCTACTCCGGCCGCCAGCGTCGCCTCGCCGAAGGCCTGAATGCGGCACAGATCGCGATTGAGGAAGCCGCGTCTGCCCGCGTTGACACTCTGATCCAAAGCGGAGCCCCATACTCGGAGTACCTGGCGCTGGTTGCTGGGGAGCCTGACCAGGAGCCCATGAGCGAAGCCTTCTGGGGGTTTGCCCAGCGTAACTGGAGTGCCGATGTGCGTGATGACCTGCACCGGCTCCGGGTGCCCATGCTGGCGCTGTTCGGTTCCCACGATGCCTACGTTGATCCGGTGGCCAGTTCTGAGGCCTACCGTCAGGCCCTGGCGCGCTCGCAGGCGCCGTTCTTCGAGATCGCCATTATCGACGGCGCCGATCACAGCCTGATGCCGACCAATGAAGTAAAGCCGGCGCACGAGGGCATGGCCGCGTGGTGGCTGTTGCTGAAAATCTGGTTTGGTGGCGATGACCTCTACGCCGACGGCGTGAAGGCGCGATTGAGCCAATGGCTTGGCCGGGTTCCAGAACCACCGGCCGACACAATGGCCCCGAGTGAGTCTAGATGAAGGTGGCGCTGGTGCTGGCTGGTCTGGTGTGCCTGTTGACTGGCTAACCATTGACCCGGCTCGCAATGGTCGACATTGCGGATTGAATACTGAGGATATACGATCTGTATATATTTTATATGCGGAGTGTATGCTTTGGGTATTATCAAGATCTCAGACCAGCTTCACGAGGAACTGCGCAAGGCCAGCTCGGTAATGTCCCGTTCCATCAATGCCCAGGCGGAGTTCTGGATCAAGGTGGGGATGCTCGCGGAGCTCAATCCCACCCTGTCGTTCAATGACATCATCCGCCAGCAGCTGAAGAAAGAGAATGTCGCTGTCGAGGGGCTGCTGGATGAGTAAGGTGATCATCAAGTCGGCGGAAGAGCAGGCATTGATGCGCCAGGCCGGGCAGTTGTTGACCCAGGTTTTCGACATGCTGGACGGCATCGTCAAACCCGGCATCACCACCATGGCGATCAACGATGCCGTGGAACGTTTCATCGTAGACGAGCTGAAGGCCAGGCCCGCCAGCAAGGGGCAGTATGGCTATCGTTATGTGCTGAATGTCTCCGTCAACGATGTGGTGTGCCATGGCATGCCCAGCGTGCGTTACCGCCTGAAGAAGACAGACATCATCAACCTTGATATCACCCTGGAGAAGAACGGGTTTATCTCGGATTCCAGTAAGATGTATGTCATGCCTGAGGCACCGGTTGCCGCCAGGAAGCTGGTCAAAACCACCTATGAGGCCATGTGGCAGGGGATCGGGGCGGTACGTCCCGGTGCTCGGTTGGGGGATGTCGGGGCTGCCATTCAGGCCTGCGCCGAGACTGCCGGCTACAGCATCGTGAAAGACTACTGTGGCCACGGGATTGGCCGCGATATGCACGAGGCACCCCAGGTCCTTCACTACGGCAGACCGGGGACGGGGCTGGAACTGAAACCCGGGATGATCTTCACCATTGAGCCGATGATCAACCGCGGTGGCCCCCAGGTGAAAACCCTCAAGGATGGCTGGACCGTGGTGACCCGGGACCGCTCACTGTCCGCCCAGTGGGAGCACACCATCCTGGTGACCGACATCGGCCACGAGGTGCTGACGTTGCGTTTTGACGAACAGCATCGGGAGGGTTGATTATGGCTGTGCTGCCCATTCTCACCCTGCCGGATAGCCGGCTACGTCGTCCGGCCCGGCCAGTGACTTCGTTTTCGGATGCCGGCGCTCTGGTCCGCGATATGCTTGACACCCTCTACGCCACAACCAACGGCATTGGGCTGGCCGCGACCCAAGTGGGCCGACCGGAGGCGGTTGTGGTGATCGATATATCGGCCAACCGCGATCAGCCACTGGTGCTGCTCAACCCTGAGATCACCCACACGCAGGGGCAGCGGGTCGACCAGGAAGGTTGCCTGTCGGTTCCGGACTACACCGCCGAGGTCACCCGTTACGAGACCATAGGGCTCGCCGCGTATGATCTGGAAGGCCAGCGCCGGGAGTGGGTGGAATCCGGATTTCTGGCCACAGTGATCCAGCATGAGCTTGACCATCTTCAAGGGCGTCTGTTTATTGACCACCTGCCGCCAGTGAAACGTCGACTGGCTCAAAAAAAGCTCGCCAAACAGGGTAGACGGGCGAAGGGGGCCTTGGCATAGTCCTGCCAGAATTGCCTGCATTCCGGTGAGCCGGATGACATCAGGCGACACGGCGTTGACAGCATAGGCACAGGGAAGGTGGCAAAATGAAAACCATTGGTTTGCTCGGTGGCATGAGTTGGGAGTCCACTCAGAGCTACTATCGGCTGCTCAATGAGGGCGTTCGCGACGCCTTGGGTGGTCTGCATTCCGCCCGCCTTGCCCTGTTCAGTGTTGACTTTGCTGAAATCGAGCGTCTCCAGCATCTGGGAGACTGGGCGGCCACGGAGGAGATTCTTTCGGCGGCCGCGCAATCGGTTCAGGCGGCCGGCGCTGACTTTCTGCTGATCTGCACCAACACCATGCACAAGGTCGCGTCACAGACTCAGGCGCAGCTCTCCATCCCCATACTTCACCTGGCTGACGCCACCGCCCTGGCACTGAAGCAGGACGGCATCCAGCGGGTGGGGCTTCTGGGCACCCGATTCACCATGGAACAGAGTTTCTATCGCGACCGGCTGGTGGCTCAGGGCATTGAGGTCCTGACCCCGGACGACGCCGGGCGCGACCAGGTGCACCGCATCATCTATCAGGAACTCTGCCAGGGGCAGATCCTGGTCAGTTCCCGTGAGCGCTACTGCGATCAGGTGGCCGCGCTGGTTGCTGAGGGGGCCGAGGCCATGGTGCTTGGCTGTACCGAAATTGGCTTGTTGCTGCGCCCACAGGACGTTGCCACGCCGCTGTACGATACGACCGTCATTCATGCCCGCGAAGCGGTGTCGGTGGCCCTGGGCCGCAGTCCGTTGCCGGGCTTTGTTGTCTGGCCGGCCTGTCCCGTCATCCCTGAAATCACGATTTATTGAATTACACCAAGGAGTTGCCATGAAGTGCCCCAAGTGTCGAACGGTTGACCTGAGCCCGGCCAAACTTGAGGACGGCCTGCCCGCCATGGGCTGCCCCCAGTGTGAGGGCGCGGCGCTGTCGATTCTGTATTACCGCGAATGGGCCGAGAGGAATCAGCCCGTAGCAACTGATGCCGCCCCAGACAGCGATGTGGTGGAGGACAGTGATACCCGTACCGCCATGGCCTGTCCCAAATGCAGCCGTTTGATGACCAAGTTTGCCATCACCGGATCGTTGCGCAATCGCATCGACCTGTGCGGGTCCTGCGATGAGGCCTGGCTCGATCATGGCGAATGGGGCGTTCTCAAGACCCTGGAACTGGCTAACCGGCTTCCCAAGGTGTTCACCGAGCAGTGGCAGCGCAAGGTTCGCACCGAGAAGCGTGAGGCCGCCCGCATGGAGCGTTTGCAGGACCAGGTAGGTGAGGGCGATGCCGCCCGGGCTGAAGAGGTGCGCAACTGGCTGAAGTCTCACCCCCGGCGTGGAGTGATTTTGCAGTTCCTGTCGGCGGAGTAGAGACGAAGTCGCCAAAGTAACAAAAAGCTACACATCTAATAGTAATGATAATCGATTATATTTGTGTCCCGGTAATTTTCCCGCGCCATCCCGGAAAGCCTTCAATACCGGGCCCTGCGCTCAGCGGCTGCAGGGCCAAAGGCCTCCAAGTGGCGTCATTTCACCTGCAATTGTCGCAAAAACTTAACACTTTGTTCTGAAAATCAACTTGTTCCAAAGATGGACAGAGTTTAATCTTCGCAGTCTCCCCGGGCAGGGCTGTCCAGGGACAAGAAAAGCGTAATCAAAACTGAACTATAGGGACATCTCTATGACAGCTGAGCAAGTTTCCGATAAGAAGATTCTGCCCGCGTTTCTCATGTGCTTTTTCCTCGGTATGTTTGGGATTCACCGATTCTATGTCGGGAAAATTGGCACTGGCATTCTGCAGATTGTGACGCTCGGTGGGTTGGGCATCTGGGCCCTGATCGACTGGATCATGCTGATGTGTGGCGCGTTTACCGACAAGCAAGGCAACAAGCTGACCGAATGGACTTGAAGCACTGATTCGATGGATGAGGCCGCTGTTCCACAAGGGAACTGGCGGCCTTGTTCTTTTCAGGGATGAAGCCAATCCAGCACAGGTACTGTGAGCATGACTACCGATTCTCCTCAACCCTCTTCCTCCACTCCTCCGCCTGCGGCAGCGCAATCCACTGCGATCCCGCGGGAAGAGATTCCCCGCAATGAGCCGGTGCTGTTTTCCGGGCAGGCCGGTGAGTTCTTCGGCATCTGGTTCGTTAACAACATCCTGACCTGGATGACCCTGGGTATATACTCGGCCTGGGCCAAAGTGCGGACTCTGCAGTATTTTTACGGCAACACCGAAGTGGCCGGCGGGCGGTTTGCGTTTACTGCCAAGCCGTTGCAGATTCTCAAGAGCCGCATCATCGCCTTCGGTCTGCTGGTGATTTTCCTCTTTGCCGAGAACAGCCCGGCAACCTGGGCGCTCTACCTCTATCTCGGCTTTGTGGTTACCTACCTGGTACTGGCGCCGGTGCTGACGGTACTGGTGATGTCGTTCCAGCTACGCTATTCGGCGTGGCGGGGCATTCCGTTCCGGTTCAACAAAGACTACCGCGGGGCGTATCGGGTTTACCTGCCGCCGCTGTTGCTGATGCTGTTGGTTGGCGGCAGCGTCATGGCGCCGTTCTTCCAGGATGAGATTGCCGCCGCGTTTTCTGGTGACACTGCACCAGTTGGAGTGGCTCAGGAATCGGACTGGGTGGGTCCGGATCTGCCCAAGAACAAGGACGGCCAACTGAAGTCCGAGCCCGGCATGAGTTGCGATGAATACCACCCGAATAAGGTTCCGACGAAGTGCGCTGGCGAAGCGGGTGTAGGTGAGCAGGCGTTCGAAAACCTGACGCCGTACCAGTTTATTCCTGCCGCTATATTCATGCTGCTCCTGCTACTGGGGTTGCCGTACTTTGATTTTATCAACCAGCGATTCCTGGCACGGAACATCCGCTTTGGAGTGGCGGAGGTGACCTATACCGGCCAGGCCCGGGACTATTACCGCATCTACTGGCTCTGGCTGTTGGCGTCGGCGTTGTTAGTGACGGCCTGGATTGCCAATGCCGCCTGGGGGGCTGGCAACGCTGGCTTCATCGCGTTGGTGATCGCCACGATCCTGTACTTTCCGCTGACCAAGGCGTACCTCAAGAGTCGCCGCTACAACCTGCTGTTTGGTAAATGTTCGATCGACAATGGCAAGTTCCAGCTCAAGGCGGACGTGCCGTTCCTGCGGCTGGCGTTCGTGCTGATTACCAATACCCTGGCGGTGACCTTCACGTTTGGCCTGATGACGGCCTGGGCCAAGGTGCGCACCGCAAGGGTGATCCTCGACAGCATGTCTCTTGACGTCAATGCGCCGATGGACCAGTTCCTGGCGGCTCAGGAAGAGAAACAGTCTGCGCTGGCGGAAGAAATGGCAGACGTGTTCGATATCGACGTGGCGTTCTGAGCCGATGCCATCGATCACTGGTACCTACTACGACGGCCAGAGTTCCCGGCCTTACCCCACCAGCCTGGAAGTCAACGAGGAGGGCTTTGCCCGGCTGGAGGGTGTGGATCGGGACCTGGTACATTTCGGCGAGCTGGATGTGCCATCCCGGGTCGGCAATACCCCCCGTTGTGTCGGCTGGCCTGGCGGTGGCGTGTTTGAGACCACCGATCACGCCACCCTGGATGGCTGGGTGACTCGCTTTGGCACTAGGGGGCGGGATCACATCCTGCATAAGCTGGAGCGTAACCTCTGGGTCATCCTGCCATTGCTGGCGGTTACTGCACTGGTGGTGTACCTGATGGTGACCCGGGCAATTCCCTGGGGGGCGGAGGTAGTGGCTCATCAGCTCTCCGCCGAGTGGTCCGAGGAACTGGGAGAATCGGTGCTCGATCGACTGGATGAGTACTATCTCAACCCGACCACCACCAGCAAGTCGGAGCGTCAGCGTTATGAGCAGTTGCTGAATGAATACGTTCCGGCCGACAGCGACTTCACTTACACCCTGCATTTCCGGGACGGTGGGCTGATTGGTCCTAATGCCTTCGCGCTGCCGAACGGCTCCCTGATTCTGACTGACCAGTTGATTGAGCTGGCCGATTCGGAAGAGGAGGTGCTGTCGGTATTGCTCCATGAGATTGGTCACGTCGAACACCGCCACTCGCTGCGGGGGGTGTTGGAGAGTACCGGCGTGGCGGTGATGTTCACGCTGATGACCGGCGATGCCGAGTTCGTGCAGGAATTTGTCGTGGCCATTCCGCCACTGCTGCTGCAGGCCCAGTTCTCCCGCGACCATGAGTGGGAAGCGGATGGCTATGCCGTGGAGCGGATGCAGGAGGCTGGCCTGGACCCGGGTGCCTTTGCCAGCATGATGGCCAAGCTGGCAAATGTGGCTGAGGAGCAGGACGGTGATGTCTCCGACGAAACGGCGCCTAACGACCGTGAGGTTGCCAAGGACGATGAGGCAACAGAGAAGGCTCATTTGCTGGACTACCTTTCGACGCACCCGCCCAGCGAAGACCGTATTCGGCGCTTCCGTGAGGCCTCCCAGCCATGATCGATATCCGTACCTCCCGTCTGCGGCTACGTGAGCTTGTGCCCGAGGATATAGACCCTTTGGCCGACATGTTGGCGGACCCGGAGGTGATGCGGTTTTCCGTAGGTGGGGTCCGTGATCGGGCGGGTACGCAGCAGTTCCTCGACTGGTGCCGGGACTGCTACCGCGATGTCGGCGTTGGCCCCTGGGCGCTGGAGCTTGCGGATACCGGCGACTTTGTCGGTTTCTGCGGCGTGGGCCCTGACACCGTCGCTGACCGTGAGGAAATCAACCTTGGCTATCGATTGGCGAGACGTTACTGGGGTCGGGGGTTGGCGACAGAGTCAGTCCGCGCGGTGCTGTCGGAGGCGTTTGAGCAACGTCGGTATGACTCGGTGATTGCCATTGTCGAGCCAGACCATGTGGCCTCGATCCGGGTGATCGAGAAAGCCGGCTTTGGTCCGGGCCGGGAGGCCGATTTCAGCGGCCATCGGGTGCGGTTGTTCCGACTCTATCGAGAGCGATGGTGTGATCTGACAGACACTGACAGGGCGATCTGAGTCACGCTCTGGCGCACGGCGGCTGCGGGATCGTTAGGGTTACGACAGAATCAGGTTCTGTAAATCGATCCCCGGAGGCCCATCATGGACGAACGACTTCACGCACTCTCAGACCTGGGTGTGCGTTACCCCATCATGCAGGCCGGTATGCCCGGCGCCGGCAATGTGCGCCTGGCGGCGGCGGTGGCCCGGGCCGGCGGTATTGGCACCCTGGGCCTGCAGGACCTTTCCACCTGGGAGCAAAGCCTCAGCCTGCTGCGACAGCAGGCGGTGGGTCACCCGTTCAATGCCAACCTGTTGTTGCCCTACACCCGCAAGGGTCACGTCGAAGCGGTATTGCGGCAGCACTGTCCTATAGTGACGCTGTTCTGGGGCGCCGCCAAACCCTACCTTCGTCAGCTCCAGCCGGCCGGCTGCTTTGTGTTCCAGCAGGTGGGCTCTCTGAGTGAAGCTGAGAGGGCACTGGAGGCAGGCGTTAACGGATTGATCGTCCAGGGCTGTGAGGCTGGCGGCCATGTGCGGGGTGAGGAGCCTCTGGTCGACCTGTTGCCGGCAGTTCGTGACCTCGCGGGCGAGGTGCCCTGCTTCGCGGCGGGCGGTCTCTACGGCGCTGGTGAAGTGGCGAAAGCGCTTGCGCTGGGAGCAGATGGCGTGTCGACCGGTTCCCGCTTTCTGATGACTCGTGAGAGCGGTGCCCACCCGGCCTACCAGCAGCGACTGGTGGACGCCACCGAGACCATTCGGACCACCCTGTTTGGTTTGGGGTGGGCGACGCCCCATCGGGTGGTGCCCAATGCGGCCACCGAGCGCTGGTGCGATGCCCGGGGCGACGTACCGGGGTGGCTGGATGCCATTAATCGGGCGTTCGGCTTTACCCGTCGCCTGCTACCGTTCAAGGCCGAACCGGCGATGAGCCAGCGGGCTCACCGCCCGCTGTTTACCAATGCGGTGATGGACGACAGTCTGCCGGCGTCCCTGACGGACAGCTGCGCACTCTACGCGGGCGAGGCGGTGGCGGCGCTGGAGTCGGTGCTGACGGTGGACGAGGTCATGGCCGAACTGAAGGCGGCGTTTCAGGCGCCAGCCTGTTAGGGGGCTACGTATCCAGTTTTACCAGTGATCCTGCTAGGCTAGGCCGGTTTCCCCGACTGCAGGAGTTGTCGATGCCGGTGTTGGTGCAAGCCCTTGTTCCCGTCTTTACCCTGATTGTCCTGGGCTATCTGTTTCGTCGCTGGAACTTCCCCGGGGCCGATTTCTGGTATCACGCTGAGCGCTTTACCTATTACGCTCTGTTTCCGGCGATGCTGGTGTTCAAGCTGGGGCAGGCGCGGATCGAACCCTCCGCCTATGGCGAGATTGCGATTCTGGTGGTGGCGATGCTTGCCGCCATGGTGACCCTGTTGTTGCTTCTGCAGTGGCTGTTCGCCTGGCCCGGGCCGGTGTATTCATCGGTGTTTCAGGGAGGCCTGAGGTTCAACTCCTACGTCGCCCTGGCGTCTGCCGGTATGCTGTTGGGGGACGAAGGCTTGTCGTTGATGGCGATCGTGGTTGCCATCAAAGTCCCGCTGATTAACCTGCTGTGTATTCTGATGTTTTCCCTGGTCGCCAGCCAGGGGCCGATGCGATTGATGCCTGTTCTAAAGGCCATTGGCACCAACCCGCTGATCATCGGCTCGGTGTTGGGGGTGCTGTGGAGCTACTTTCAGGTTGGCTTCCACCCGGTGCTGGCCGGCGTGCTCAAGCCGATGAGTGACATGGCATTGCCGCTGGGGCTGATGACGGTGGGGGCGGGGCTACAGCTCAAGGCTCTGAGAGGAGCGTCCGGCCCGTTCCTGCTGTCGTCGGTCGCCAAGCTGGCGGGATTTCCGTTAATGACCGCCGCCATTCTCTGGGCTCTGGGTATTCAGGGTACCCTGGCTCAGGTCGCCATCCTGCTGACCGCCTTGCCCACCGCCACCTCCGCTTACATCCTGGCCCGCCAGCTTGGCGGGGATGCCCCGCTGATGGCGGGGATCATCAGTGGCCAGACCCTGCTGGCCATGGTCACCATTCCGGTGGTGCTGGCCTTACTCTGGTAGGCAGGCCAGTACCGCGTCCGCCATCGACTGCTGGAACTGGATGTAGCCATCCGCCGTGTCAGGAATCTCCGAGGCCAGCGGGTCCCAGGTGCTGAAGCGCAGGTCCATGCCCTCGGTAATGCTGCGCCACCACTGCTGGTTGAACTGGGGCTCGGTCAGCAGGCAAGGCTGTGTGCTGGCTCTCAGCCGTTCCTGGACGTCGGCAATGTGACGGGCCCCGGGCGAGCGTTCCGGGTTGAGGGTCAGGATACCGGCAATGGCCAGATTGTAGTGTTCCGCAAAGCGGCGGAACGCATCGTGATAGGTGAACAGGCTGATCTCCCGGGCCGGGACGAGTTGCTGCTGAATACGCCGTTCCGCGCCGGTCAGTGCGATTCGGAAGCGGGCCAGGTTGCGATCCAGTTGGTCGCGGTCGATACCCGGCAGGGTCGCCAGTCGATCTCTCAGTTGTTCCGCCATGGCGAGGCCGAGTTGCGGGTCCAGCCAGATATGGGGATCTTCGCCATGGCTGTGATCGTGAAGATCGTGTCCGCCATGACCACCATGGTTTTCATGTTCTGCATGATCCTCGCCATGCTCGTGATGCGAGGGTTCGTGGTCAGGGGCGTGGTCGTCGTGATGATCGTGATCATCGTGGCTGGCATGGTCATGGCCGTGCTCGACCGGCTCACTGCCTGCCATCAGTGTTAGGGTGCGGTTTTCGAAATCTTCACCAGACAGCATTCGTATGAGGAAGGTTTCCATATCCGGGCCCACCCATACCACCAGGTCGGCTTCTTCCAGTGCCCGCCGCTGCGATGGGCGCATCTGGTAGGTGTGGGGGCTGGCACCGGCGGGAACGAGCGCGGTTACGTTGACGCTGTCTGGAGCAATGGCCCGCACTAACAGTCCCAGTGGTTTTATGGAGGTCACGATGTGGTGATCGGTGTCGGCCTGGATGGCCGTGGAGGTCAGGGCAAGGACGCCCAAGGTGAGGGCTTTGAGAGCGCGCAGCATTTGATGTGTTTACCTGTCCGGCATGTCGTGTGTATGTGGTACGTTATAATATTACATTTAGCGCAGCCGTAGAAGTGGCCGGTATCCGCTTATGCGAAATCGTTGATGGGCCGGTATAATGCGGGCTTTTCAACTTACCGGCCAATTCACCGCCGGCTTGTGGCGTCAGCACCTTTCGGGGGCTGGTGCCGGCATCCAGGCCCGGTTGTGCGTAAGGATTGGTCGACAGACAGGATGCACCCATGACCGTTCGTACCCGTATTGCGCCGTCTCCGACCGGGGACCCCCATGTTGGCACTGCCTATGTGGCGCTGTTCAACCTTTGTTTTGCCCGCCAGCACGGCGGCCAGTTCATCCTGCGCATCGAAGACACGGACCAGACCCGCAGTACCGACGAATCCGAGCAGGACATCCTCCGCGCCCTGCGCTGGCTGGGGCTGGATTGGGATGAGGGCCCGGACGTAGGCGGCCCCCACGGTCCCTATCGCCAGTCCGAGCGCAAGGATTCCTACGCCCAGTACGCGCATGATCTGGTTGATAAAGGCCACGCATTTTACTGCTTCCGCACGCCGGAAGAGCTCGACCAGATCCGTGAGGAGCGTAAGGCCCAAGGCCTGAATCCCGGCATCAAGGGGGATCTGGAGTTGCCGGCCGAAGAGGTCCAGCGTCGCCTGGCGGCGGGTGAACCCCATGTTATCCGAATGAAGGTTCCGGATGAGGGCACCTGCGTGATCCAGGATATGCTCCGTGGCCAGATCGAGATTGACTGGGCCCAGGTGGATTGCCAGATTCTGCTGAAGTCCGACGGTATGCCCACCTACCACTTGGCCAATGTGGTGGATGACCATGCGATGGGCATTACCCACGTACTGCGAGGCGAGGAGTGGATCAACTCGGCGCCCAAGCACAAGCTGCTCTACGCGTACTTCGGCTGGGATATGCCGGAGCTCTGCCACCTGCCGCTACTGCGCAACCCCGACAAGAGTAAGCTGTCAAAGCGGAAGAACCCCACCAGCATCAACTTCTACGAGCGCATGGGTTTCCTGCCGGAAGCGGTCATCAACTATCTCGGCCGCATGGGCTGGTCGATGCCGGATGAGCGCGAGAAATTCTCGGTGGCGGAGATGATCGAGCACTTCGATATTCAGCGGGTGTCCCTGGGTGGCCCGATCTTCGACGTGGAGAAGCTTCGCTGGCTGAACGGGCAATGGCTGCGGGACGACGTTTCCGACGACGAATTCGTTGCCCGGCTGAAGGACTGGTGGTTTCGTGAAGACGCCTTGCGTGACTTGCTCCCGCATGTGAAGGGCCGTACAGAGGTGTTCAGCGATGTCGCACCGATGGCTGCCTTCATGTTCTCCGGCATGCTGGATCTGGCGCCTGAGCAGTTCGCTCACAACAAGCTGGAAGAGGGTCAGGTGAAGCGGGTGCTGCAGTTCGCGCTGTGGAAGCTGGAGGCCCAGCGCCATTGGAGCAAAGAGACCATCTTCGCGGACATTAAGGGGCTGGCCAAGGCGATGGATCTGAAAATGGGGGACTTCATGTTCCCGATCTTTGTGGCCATTGCCGGTACACCGAATTCCTGGTCGGTGATGGACTCCATGGCGCTGCTGGGGCCTGACATGACCCGGGCCAGGTTGCGCCATGCCTTGAATCTGTTGGGCGGTTTCTCCAAGAAGGAAACCAAGCGGGTCGAGAAGGAATTCGCGGCTTTGTGAGTCGCCCGGGGAGTGGCTTCTGCTCAACGATTGAGCGAAAGCCCATACCCTTAAAAAAAGTGAAAAAAACGGCTTGACGGCTTAGGGGGCGATCCTTAATATACGCAGCCGTTGAGGGGCCATAGCTCAGCTGGGAGAGCGCAACACTGGCAGTGTTGAGGTCAGCGGTTCGATCCCGCTTGGCTCCACCAATTACTAGTCCCCTTCGTCTAGTGGCCTAGGACTCCGCCCTTTCACGGCGGCAACAGGGGTTCGAACCCCCTAGGGGACGCCAATTAGGCAAACCGATCGTGCGTCGATTCACGTAGTCGATTGATCAACGACGGTCGGTCAGCCAGCGGAAAAGCCGCCTGAGGGCGGTTTTTCTTTTTCAAGCAGCCTTGGCTGCTTGAGGGAAGGCAAAGGTTGCGCTTGAGCGACCATCGGGAGTGACCGGTTTTCCGGAAATTTCTGAAAAGAGTATTGACGTAACCAGGACGGCTCAGTAATATACGCAGCCTTCTTCGGGGCCATAGCTCAGCTGGGAGAGCGCAACACTGGCAGTGTTGAGGTCAGCGGTTCGATCCCGCTTGGCTCCACCATTTTACTAGTCCCCTTCGTCTAGTGGCCTAGGACTCCGCCCTTTCACGGCGGCAACAGGGGTTCGAACCCCCTAGGGGACGCCAATTTGGCAAGCCGATAGCACTATCGGTGAGCCAGCAAAGAAACCGCCTTCGGGCGGTTTTTTTGTGTCTGTTTTTCAGGGTTGTCGATTCGGAGCCGTACTTGACGGCTCCGATGTTCGGCGACTTTCGGGGGCAGCGAAGGCTATCGTATCGCGATTGCGCCTTTGCCAACCCCTTCATAGGCCTTGATCTGTACCCGATCGTCCGGATAGGCCTGCTTGCACTGGTCGGCGATGTGAGCGGCGATGAATTCCACGGTGGTGTCGGTATCCAGCAGGTAGAGTCGGGATTCCGGCAGCGCCAGGCTGAACTCGCCCTGGTTGGCCTCGTAGTCAAATCGCACGTAGCGTTGGCCCTGGCTATCGACGTAGCGGTCGCTGATGTCCTCTTCCGAGCCGATGTAAATATCCCGCCAGCGATCTGCCCAGGCTTTCTCCAGGGCTGAATCCCGATGGCCGTTGCGGTCAATGCGAATGGGGGAGCGGTGGCCGTGGGCGATGCGCTGGCAGTTCCCGACATGCTTCTTGAGGCCGTGCACGTAATGGTAGAAGGGGCCTTCGATGACTTCCTCGCGCAGGGAGATCTCGATGTCCTGAACGTTTACGGGCAGCACGGAGCGCAACTCCTGGCGGAGCAGGGCGGCTACAGCCGAGGGAACCACCCGTTCGCCGGCAAGCCAGACCACGGACTCATCCGGGCCCCGATGGTAGATGTGGCTGCCGTCGTCCAGGCGCCAGTTGAAGGCGTGGGGATCATCCGCATCCGGCACCAGGCCGGGATGGTCCCGGGGAACCACCAGGCGGTGATCTACCCGCTCGTCGATAACCCGTTTAATGGTGCGTTTGACGTTGCTGAAGTCGAACAGCATGCCCTGATCGTCAAGCTCACCGCCAAGCACCACATCCGCAATCCAGCTTTCGCCCACCAGGCCCCGGACCGGGTCCAGATACGCAAAATCGATAACGGTCAGGTTGTCTACAAAAAGATGGTTCATCAGCAGGGTCCGATCGAGGGGTGTACGTGAGAGACCTGCGAATTCTAGCAAAAATCCCCACGACGTCGCGCCCCCGATGGCCTGCCAGTGCCCCGGACGGGACACTGGCGCTCCCAGGCTGGTGGTTTGTCAGCCGATCAGGTTGGTCAGCCAGGCGATACCCAGGGCAAAAACGCTCAGGCTGACCGCCAGCCCGACGGTGTAGATCTTGGAGCTGGCCGCCCGCTGTTGGGAGACGTAGAGGTCAATGGTGCGCTGGGCGATGTCCTCTGCGGTTTCCCGTGAGATTTCATGGGCCTGCTGGATCGCTTCGGATTGCAGCGTCTGCCAGAACTCCGTGTCGATGGTCTGGACGCTGGTGATGTGGTCCTTAAGCTCGGCCATGTGCTCGCCGGTGAAGCCGCCACTGCTGGCCAGTTCCTTCTTGAGCTCCGAGAGTTCCCGGCCCAGGTTGAGGTTGACCTCGGCTGCCACCTCGTCGCGCAGGTTACGGGTCTGGTCCTCAACGCGCTGGGAAAGGGCGTCGAGGCGTTCGTTCAGGGCTGCCTGCTGGCGTTTGTCGGCCTCGTCCAGGGCCCGTTTGAGGTGATCAAACTGTTCGTCGAACAGTGAGCTCAGCAGCTCATGCAGCCGGTTGTTGATGTGGGTCTTGACCGCCGAGCGAGCGATCTGTTCGATCAATTCGCTGGTCAGCGGCACCACTTGGGCTTCGGAGTCGTGACCGTTGACGGTGGTGTCGGATTTCGGAGCCAGTTCAACAGTGGCGTCTTGCGGCAGTTCAATGCTGTCCTCGGCTGCCGCTTCGTCCAGTGCTGGCTCTTCTGGCGTGGGCTGGGGCGGCTCGGGCAACGTGCCTGCGGTAACGTCGCTGTCCAGTTGATCAAGCACCAGCGCCAGGCCGTCGTCCTGGGGCGGTTTGGTGAGGATGTTGTAGACCCCGAAATTACGGGCCTCATCCATGAACGACTGGGATTTCTTGGACGTGCACATGATAATCGGGATACCCGCGGTGTCCGGGTTGCCCTTGATGGCCTTAATGGCTTCGACGCCGTTCATGCCCGGCATCAGGTGATCCATAAAGATCACATCCGGGCGCTCACTGTGATTGAGGTAGTCCAGGGCTTCCTCGGCCGACCCCGCCATGTTGACCTTCATTTCGCGGCTTTCCAGCAATTTACTGAGCGCAAAGCGCGCGACCTTGGAATCGTCCACCAGAAGTGCATTCTTGATCGCCATGTTTAAACCTCAACCTGTTACAGCATTCGTCATTAGTGCAGGTGTATCCATGCGCTCCTTGCGGACCTGGCCTCCCTGCCTGTTATTGATTTTACCAGCCTTCAAGTTCCGGGCACTGGGTGGCCCGATAGCTTTTCTCCCGGTAGCACACCCCCGGCTCTGAAGTGCGGGCGGTGAAGACCTCGCCGGCGGAGGTGGTCAGGGTGACCTTGCCGTAGGGCTCGCCATGGCGGAAGGTTGCTTCGATCGAGCTGCCATTGGGGTTCAGCAGCAGCCCTTCACCGTGGAACTTGCCGTCAATGTATTGTCCCTGGTACTTCTTGCCATTGGCAAAGACCTCGTCACCACTGCCGTGGAAGTCGCCGTTTGAAAAGCCGCCCTCGTAGTGGCGGCCATCCGGGTAGGTCAGGGTGCCTTCACCGTGAAACTGGTCGTTCTTGAAGCCGCCGACATACAGCATGCCGTCCGCGGTTGTCAGGGAGCCATGGCCGTTGAGACGGTTGTCCTGCCATTGCCCGGTCAGGATGTCACCGTTGGCCCGGTGCAGAGTGCCCTGGCCCTGGAAACGGTCATTGGCGAACTGGCCGGTGTAGCGGCTGTCGTCCGCGGCCCGGTATTCGCCTTCACCTTCACGCTTGCCGTGGGCCCAGTCGCCTTCATAGCGGCTGCCATCGGGATACCAGGCGGTGCCCTTGCCATGGAACAGACCATCGACAAAGTGGCCCTCATACCTCAGACCGGACGCATCCTGGTAGCTGCCGTCGCCGGTGCGGACGTTGCCTTGCCACTGGCCGTCGCGGAACTCCACCCGGGTGTACTTCTCCAGTTTGCCGATCAGGGTCAGGCGGTCGCCGGCGTCGAGGTCAACACGACGGGACCAGGGCTGGTAGCCGTCCTTACTGATTTCAATGTCGTACTCGCCGGGGTCCAGGGTCAGATCCAGTCGGGTGGCGCCGTAGAACTCGCCATTGATGGCAACCGCATCGCCGTGAACGTTCGAGCGCAGGGTCAGGTGCCCGGTCGTTGGGCGGGGGGGCGGTTCCGAGATGGCGACCGGGGTAGGTTCCGGCTCGGGTTCGGGCGAGGCGGTGGCTGCGCGGGTCTCTGGCGTCGGCTCAAGTTCGGCGGCGGTTACAAAGTCCGGCGACGCCGTCAGCTCCGGTTGTGGCTCCGGATTCACCGTCGAGGCTGTGACTTCCGCGATGGCTGCGGCCTCGGTGCTGGGGGCGGGCTCTGGTGTCGAGGGTTGCTGAGCTTGCCCGGGGGCTCCGGTGGTGACGTTGTTGCTGGCGGTGTCTTCCCCGGTGACGGAAGCTGGGGCCTGCGTGTCTGGCGCCTGAGCGTCCGGTGCTGTGCTAGCTGTTTGTGTCGCCGGTTCCGTGGATGCCTGCACCGGTGTCGACTCCGTCATCAGTTGTTGATCCCGGATGGAGGCGAAACCGGCGGTCACCAGCAACATGATGGCGAGTGCGTTAAGAAACAAAAGCGGCCTGAAATCGACCATGACAACCTCTACTCCTGAGTTACAGCTTTCCTGCGATGCGATCAGGCTCCGTTCCGCTCTCCTGCAGTTGCTTTTGCTGTGTTGGTTGGGAGCGGCGGAGCCTGCGCTGAACCACGTCAATCCATACTAGCGGTTCAACGTAAGTTTATGTAACGAATGGTGACGGGAGTTTGTGAGATTGCTGGACAATTCACACTTTGTCCGGAAGCTGGTCATGGTTGAGCTGTTCCCACGCTCGCATGTAGACGTCTGCTTCGTACTGGTAGGGTGATTTGAAGGGCGTCAGCACGAAATCAAACACCAGGAAGAAGAAGCCGACCGAGAACCAGGCGATGGTCAGGGTGCTCAGGGTGTTGGCCTGGACTTCCGGGTTGGAGTCGACAAACTGGTGCAATAACGGCAGCAGGTCGCCAACCATCACCACCGGGTTGAAGCTGGCGAGTACCAGTGGCAGCCAGAAGGCGAGGAAAATCGGGAAAAAACCAAATGACCACATCACCCGCCGGAGCAGGTATATGGCCATGGCCCGCCAATAGCGCTGACGCATTTCCGGAACCTTGCGGATGCGCTCAAGGTACAGCCGACGTTCCGCCCAGTAGGCAGCTACATCGGTCGCCTGGGGCGTCGGAGCCTGGGCCGGCTGTGGTGGCAGCGGCGCGTCGGAGTCGTCAAAGTCGGACGTTGGGGAGGAACTGCCTGTGTTCTCTGTGCTCATAGTGGTTGATTGTTCCAGTGTCAGTCACCAACATGCTGTGTCAGGGGCTTACCGTCGATACGGAGCGACGCGATGCGACGTGTTACCCTACAGGGAGCCCGCAGACAACGCCACCAGCCCGACCCGAATTTCAGGGGCTGCCCTGGTGCCGACAATCGGCACCGGTACCTGGCCAAAATATACCAGAGACAGGATAGTTGCATGACAGCAGTCAGTGAACACCCGGTACATCCGGCATTCGAACAGCTCAGGAGTCACCGGATTGACACCCTCAACCTGACCGTCGAGGAGTACCGCCACCGCAAGACGGGAGCCCGTCACCTGCATATGGCTGCGGACAACGACGAGAATGTGTTCTTCGTGGCGCTGCGGACCTTTCCGATGGATTCCACTGGCGTCGCCCATATCCTGGAGCATACCGCCCTGTGTGGCAGCGAGAAGTACCCGGTTCGTGACCCTTTCTTCATGATGATCCGTCGGTCGCTGAACACGTTCATGAACGCGTTCACCAGCAGTGACTGGACCGCCTATCCGTTTGCCAGCAAGAACCGCAAGGATTTCGACAACCTGCTGTCGGTGTATCTGGATTCGGTGTTCTTCTCCAAACTGGACGAGATGGACTTCTCCCAGGAAGGCCACCGACTGGAGTTTGAGACACCGGATGATCCGGAGACACCGCTGGTTTACCGTGGGGTGGTCTACAACGAGATGAAAGGGGCGATGAGTGCGCCGACATCCCAGTTGTGGCAGAACCTCTCCAGCTATCTGTTCCCGACCACCACCTACCACTACAACAGCGGCGGCGAGCCGGACCACATCGTGGACCTGTCCTACGACGAGCTGATTCGGTTCTACCGTCACCATTACCACCCCAGTAACGCGCTGTTTGCCACCTATGGCAACATTCCCGCCCACGAGCACCACGAACGCTTTGAGGAGCTGGCGCTGAGCCGCTTCGATCACCAGCACGTGGAGTTGCCGGTACGCGACGAGAAACGGATGTATGCGCCGCTGAATGTGGAGCAGGGCTACGCCATCGGCGAAGACGAATCCGCCGACAACAAAACCCACATCGTGATGGGCTGGCTGCTGGGGCACAGTTTTGATCTGCAGCAGAACCTGGAGGCCCACCTGCTGGCCAACGTACTGCTTGAGAACAGCGCTTCGCCGCTGATGCGGGCGCTGGAAACGTCGGAGATCGGCCAGTCGCCGTCACCGCTGTGCGGACTGGAGGACTCCAACCGGGAGATGACCTTTGTCTGCGGAATCGAGGGTAGTGAGCCGGGTCGCGATGGCGAATTGGAGCAACTGATTGAAAAGGTGCTCAGCGATGTTGCCGAGCAGGGCGTCAGTCAGGAGCGGCTGGAGGCGATTCTGCATCAGCTTGAACTGCACCAGCGCGAGATTGCCGGAGACCAGTTCCCTTACGGCCTGCAGCTGATTATGAGCGCCATCTCGCCGATGGTGCACGGTGGTGATCCGGTGGCGCTGCTGGATCTGGAGCCCGTTCTGGCCCAGTTGCGGGAGAAGATCCGGGAGCCGGATTACGTGCCCAACCTGGTCCGGCGGCTGCTGCTGGACAATCCCCATCGGGTAACGCTGACCCTGCGCCCGGACCAGTCCCTGGAACACCGTCGTCAGGCCGCCATCCAGCAGGCGTTGGCGCAACGCAAGGCCGAACTCAGCGACGACGACAAACGCCAGATCATCGACAGGGCGGAGGCGCTGGAGGCCCGTCAGCACCGCAAGGACGACGACACCATCCTGCCCAAGGTGGATCTGAGCGATGTTCCGCTGCAGACGCCGGAGCCGCAATCCCGGGCCGTCGAAGGCTTCCCGGCAACGCTGTATGCCCGTGGCACCAACGGCCTGGTGTACCAGCAGATCATCGTACCGCTGCCGGAACTGAGTGAAGACGAGCTGTTGTTGTTGCCGCTGTACACCACCTGTGTGACCGAGGTGGGCTGTGGCGAGCTGGATTACCTGCAGATGCAGGACCGCATTTCTGCCGAATCCGGTGGTGTGGGTGCCTTCACCTCGGCCCGTGGGCGGATTGACGATGTTCAGGACCTGTCCGGTTATCTGGTGTTCAACGGCAAGGCCCTGGCCCGCAATCGCGAAGCGCTCGGTGATCTACTGGCGGATCTCGCTGTTCATGCCCGGTTCGACGAACAGGAACGCATCCGGGAACTGATCGCCCAGGTTCGGGCTCGTCGCGAGCAATCCGTGACCGGTAGCGGCCACGCCCTGGCGATGGGCGCTGCTTCCCAGGGGCTCAGCTCGGGCGGCTGGCTGGCCTATCGTCTTGGCGGTCTGGCGGCCATTCGTGAAATCAAGGCGTTGGATCGGGCGCTGGAAAGTGCGGATGAACTGAAGGCGTTGTGCCAGCGTCTGGCAGACCTTCATGAGCGCCTGCGCCAGCAGGATCGGCAGTTCCTGGTGATTGGGGAAGATGAACAGCTGTCGCCGATGGTGGATCACTTGCGTCAGCGCTGGTCGCAGCCTGACAGCGGTACCGGCAGCCAGTGGTCACTGGCGCCGGTGGACTACCAGACCCGTCAGGCCTGGCTTACCTCCACTCAGGTGAGCTTCTGCGCCAAGGCATACCCGACCGTAGCGGTGGATCACCCGGATGCGGCGGCCCTGACTGTGCTGGGCGGTTTCCTGCGCAACGGCTACCTGCACCGGGCGATCCGTGAGAAGGGAGGCGCCTACGGTGGCGGTGCTGGTCAGGACAGCATCAATGGCACCTTCCGCTTCTTCTCCTACCGCGACCCCCGGCTGGGCGAAACCCTGGCCGATTTCGATCAGGCTCTGGACTGGTTGCAGACGGAGGATCACGATCCCCAGGCGCTGGAAGAATCCATTCTCGGTGTGATCGGGCAGCTCGATAAGCCGCGCTCACCGGCTGGCGAGGCGCGTCATGCCTTCCAGAACCGCCTGTTTGGCCGCACGCCCGAGCAGCAGGCGCGGTTTCGCGAGCGGGTTCTTGCGGTGACGATGGACGATCTGAAGCGAGTGGCCAGCACCTGGCTGACACCTGAGAAGGCAAGCATTGCCGTGGTGACCAGTGCGGATCGCCGGGCCGAGGCGGAAGCACTCGGACTGAACATCGAAGAGCTGTAACGCGGTCAGCGCCCGTCTCTGGTGAGGCACTCTCTCCGGAGGCGGGCGTACTCTCACATCGCCAGCGGTGCGCCCTTGCCGACTGGTTCTGCTTTTTCCCGGTCTACGCCTCAGCGGTTTCGCCGCAGGCCGGTGGTGACCATGATCCGGGTAGAAATCTCTTCCACCGAATAGGCGGTGGTGTTCATGAACGGAATCCGCTCCCGCCGGTACATCAGTTCAATCTCTTCGATCTCGTGCATGCACTGCTTCAGCGATGAGTACCTTGAATTCGGCCGCCGCTCGTTGCGGATGACCGCCAGCCGTTCCGGCTCGATGGTCAGGCCAAAAATCTTGCCCTTGTGGGGGCGGAGAGCCTCGGGCAGCTGCTCGTCCATCAGATCTTCTTCGGTGATGGGATAGTTCGCTGCCTTGACGCCATATTGCAGTGCAAGGTAGAGGCAGGTAGGCGTTTTGCCACTGCGGGATGCCCCGACCAGGATCAGGTCGGCCTCAGTGTACTGCCGGGTGCGGGCACCGTCGTCATTATCGAGGGCAAAGTTGACAGCGTGAATGCGCCGTTCGTAGTTGCTCTCGTTGCTGATGGCGTGGGATTTACCCACGGTGTAGGACGACGATGACTGCAGTTCGGTTTCCAACGGCTGCAGGAAGGTGCCAAAGATATCCACCATAAAGCCATTGGCCTGGCTGATGATGGCGCGGATGTCGTTGTTGACGATGGTGTCGAACACCAGGGGCTTGCTGCCGTCCAGCTCCGCTGCCTGATTGATCCTCTCCACCAGCTCGGTGGCTTTGCCTGTGTCATCGACGTAGGGCACCGTGACCCGCTCGAACTCAATCTTTTCAAACTGGGCCAGCAGGCTGTTTCCCAGGCCTTCGGCGGTGAGGCCTGTGCCATCGGAGATAAAGAAGGCTGTGCGTTTCATAACGTTATCGGAGCTTCCATCGACGCGAAAGCTCTAACTTACCGAATCAAAAGGGGGGAGGGAACCTTTGCGTTGGAGCCGTCCTGCAAAGCCGCGCCTTGGGTGTGGACCGCTTGGAAGGCCCAAGATGATCCAGAGTCAATCAGAGGCGCCTTCACCGAAAGGGGCATTGGCGAAGTAGTGGGCGGGGGAATCCCCCAGAGCACGGCGAAACATGACGATGAAGTTGCTTGGCGATGCATAGCCAAGAGCGTGCGCTACATCCGCAACTGTTGCCCCGCGGGCGAGCATTTCAAGCGCATGGATCAACTGGGCTTGCTGTCGCCATTGCCCGAAGCTCATGCCGGTTTCCTCACGGATGAGCCGGCGCAAGGTACGTGCAGACATTGCACTAGTGGCAGCCCACTGCTCGATCGTACGGTATTTCGCTGGGTCTTCGAGGATCATCCGGGTCAACGACGCCAGACGGGCTTCTTTGGGGATCGGGAGATGTAGGGATTCGTGCGGTGTCCGGCCAATTTCGTCGATGATAACGCTGAGAATACGCTCCTGGTCCGCAACCAATGGATCAAGTTTGCTCCAGCCTATGGTCCTGGTTACCAGTGCCTCCAGCAACTCGCTTACGCCAATCACACAGGGTTTGCCGGGCAAATCCTCGCACACCTCCGGCGTCAGCATCAGCATCCAGCCATTGGGTGCGCTGCTGAATCTGATGACGTGCATGGCTTCCGGTGGAATCCATCCGGCACGGTGGGGTGGCAGTATCCAGGAGCCCTCTTGGGTCTCGACGTGAATAAGGCCCGATTCGACGCTGAACATCTGTCCCCGTCGATGACGGTGCCAGTTGTATGACCGTTCACCCGGTCGTTGCGAATCACTCGAGTTGTCCTTCCACCATCGTGAGATCAGCGGCGGACCACCCAGCCATTCGCTGAACTCATTGTCATGGACGTTGTTGGAGTCGTTCATGCTGGCCACTTTTCAATATTTTTAGTCCATATACGGTTACTCGGGCAAGGAATCTATCAGACAGAATAGCGAATGCAACTCGTTCCCATTATTCATGCTGGTAACAATCTATGTTGGATATTTCTGCTGTTCTCTGCCATGGACGTGCTTCACAGGCCGCTCGTGACCAGCCGTTGCCGACGGCGGTCCTGTGCTGGGTTGGTGTGTTGGCTGCCCCTGGAATTGCTCAGGCGCAACAACCGGTTACGGTCAACCTTGAGCCCATCGTTGTTAAAGGCACACCGCTTGAGGATGCCTCGCCTAATGTCATCGACGAAGGGAAGATCAGGCTGCAGCAACCGACGACGCTCAATGAGCTGTTCTTTAGAAGCAGCGATGTTTCGGTGAGCGGTGGGAACCGCACGACCGCGCAAAAAGTCTACGTGCGTGGTCTCGAAGACACTCGGCTCAACGTCACCATTGACGGGGCCAAGACGTCTGGAACGCTCTCCCCGCATAACGGCAACAATGGCATTGATCCGTTTATTCTCAAGCGCGTGACGGTTGATGCGGGCCCTGGCTCTGCGCTGTCCGGTCCGTCTGCGCTGGGCGGATTGATCGCCTACGAAACCAAGGCGGTTGAGGACTTCCTGTTACCCGATGAACGGTTTGGTGCTGCTGTGCGGTTGTCTGGCCAAACCAATGGCGAGCGGCTGTCTCCTGGCGCGGCGGTCTATGGCATGCCCGACGACCGCATCGGGTTTGTGTTCTACGGTTCCAAAGACAACGCCGATAACTACCGCGCCGGTAACGGCGAGGATGTCACCTACACCGATAACGAACCGCTTAACCTCTTCGCCAAACTGCAGTATCAACCCGCGGAAGCCCATGCCATCAACTTGAGTTCGATCTATCGAGAGGACAATGGCCTGCGCGCCGCCCAGGTGAATTTCGGTGTTGATCCCTCGCACCCTCGCGCCACAGCGGAAGATCAGGAGCACATACAGCGCACCAGTACCGTGTCCTATGAGTACGCCCCAGCCAGCAGCCCCTATGTGAATCTGGTCGCCTCCATTCAGGAGAATGAAACCGAATTGAGGCGATTGCGGGCCAGTAACCAGACGGCGTCATGGCGAAGCCGCGGGGCAAACATCCAGAACCGGTCGACGATCGGACAGTTTTACGTTGTCTATGGCGTTGACTATTTGTCAGAACGGTCCCGCGGAGTGGTTGCTGCGACGGTTGATGAATCGGAAACGGCCAGGAACATCGGCGCCTTCCTTCAGTTGGACTACAGTCTGTCGGAGCAGTGGCAACTCAGTGCTGGCTTGCGCTACGACAACGGCGCCCTGACAGACCTCGCGGGAAACGATTATGACGGCGCGAACGTCAGCCCGAACGTCGGTCTGACGTTCGCGCCCATTGGCGGACTGACGTTCTCGGCATCTTGGGCGGAGGCGTTTCGTGGTGTTCAACCCGCACCGGGGCTGAATCTCATGGCGGGCATTGATGCTGGAGCCACTGATACCTCGTTGGAGGGCGAAGTCTCAAGAGCGTTCGAACTGGGTGTTGACTATGTCTGGCGTGAGTTTGTAGCCGGCGTCACCGCATTTCAAACCGACATTGAGGATGTCGTTCTTTTTGGCGGCCGTGGCGGCGCACCGTTTTCCCGCAGCAATGGCGGCAAAGCGGAAATCTCCGGGATAACCGCAAACCTTGGCTATCACTGGCACAACTGGGTTACCCAGGCGTCGTACACGCAGACCGAAACGACGTTGGGTGGGCGCCCGGTCAGCCCGGATGACTGGTACGACGGGTTCGCGCCGCAGGGCGATAAACTCGCGGTCGCCGTGGGGTATCAGTTCCGTCCTGCAGACCTGTACCTGGAATGGAACAGCGTGTTCGTGTTTGCCGAGCGCGACCTGCCGGAAAGCTTCACGTCGGCAGACAAATTGTCTGGTTACCACGTTCATGACGTTTCCCTGTTCTGGCGGCCGCAGGCGCGACAGGAGTTCAGCGTTGCTGTCACGAACCTGCTGGATGAAGCCTATGTGGCACACGGAACGCCCTATAACGTGCCCGGAGGCACGACCAATCTCTATGAAATGGGGCGCAGCGCCCGTTTAACTGCGCTGCTGAGGTTCTAGGAGAGCCTCTGAGTAACTTCGAATCCTGTCCCTGATATTCCGGCAATCTGCTGACCATTAAACGTATTTATGACCACATCCAGGAGAACCCGCTATGTCTGCCAACAGCCAAGATACCGTCATCAAACTGACTGCGATCGGTAAAATCAGCACGAACGCCGATGCGCTCAGTGAGTGTGTGGCCTCAAGCCGACTCAACAGTGATGAGAGCCTGATTGAAGTAAGGCCAGAGTTGGAAGAGGCCCTGACAAACATCCAGCTCGCAACGCACTTGATCGTACTTTACTGGTTCGAACAGGCGGACCGGACTGCGCTGATGCGTACGGTTAGGCCTGGCGAGTCCCTGCGCCGGGGCGTATTTGCAAGTCGCTCGCCGAATCGTCCCAACCCGGTGGCGCTCAGTATCGTCAGGTTGCTGGAGCGGGATGGCAACCGCTTGCGGGTCAGTGGGCTTGATTGCCTCGACGGCACATTGCTCCTGGACCTCAAGCCCTATGTACCGTCTGACGATCGTATTGACGATGCGCGCATCGGCTGGGAAGGGGGCTGTGTCTCGACCTGTCTTTGTAACGAGGAGGTTGAGCAGTAATGTCGAAGGGCCGGAACGCGCTCCTTGGTATTGGTGGTCTGGGAGGCCTTGTTGTTGCCATGGTCGTTATGTTGGCTGATCAGCCTGACGCAACACAGGCCTCTGCTGGGGAACATGTGCTCGTGATCACCCAAGCGGATGGCGATCAGGGGTTGCTTGCGCCTTTTGCGCATCGTCGTAATGGTCTCGGCTATCTCTACACCAGCTATGTGTTTGACAGCCTGGTGGGGCAAGATGCCCATGGCAAGGTCGCTCCGGCACTGGCTGAATCCTGGCAGGAACTGGATGGTGGCCTCGCCTACGACATCAGACTGCGGCAGAACGCACAGTGGCATGATGGCGTGCCGGTGACGGCGGCCGATGTGGCTTTCACATTTTCCTACCTGTCATCCCACCCATACCCGTTTGCGACTGTAGAGGGGATTGCATCGGTTACCGTGATCTCTGACACGCAGATTCATCTGACGCTGAAGCAGCGGGACGCGAGCTTTCTGTCCCATACACTGATGGCCTTACCGATACTGCCTGAACACGTTTACGCCGATCAGGCGAGGCCCGAGCGCTTCACCGGATTAGACGCCGCGACCGGAAGCGGGCCTTACAGTCTGATCAGTTATGACAAGGTGCAAGGCCGTTACCTGCTTCAGCGCAACAGGGATTACTACGATGGCGCTCCTCGGTATGAGCAACTGGCTCTGGTTCGCATGGCTCCGGATCGCGCGATTGAGGCAATGCGGGCCGACGAGGTGGACATCGTTTCAGACTTGCCCATGGACCGGGTCGAGTATGCCAAAAAGCAGGGGTTGAACGTGGTAACGGCGCTGGGAAATCACCCCGTACGCCTGGTATTCAACAGCGGTGGTTCGTTAAGTGACAGAAACCTGCGCCGGGGGATCGCCTATGGCATTGATCGGCAGGCACTGGTGAAGATCGTACACCGTGGTGATGCGGTGATCGCAGAAACAGGGTACTTGCAGCGAGGTTCGCCGTGGTTTTCGGTGCAAAGCCACCCTCGCAATTACGCCTATGACCCTGAGGAAGCAGCCGTGCTTTTCGAAACGTCGGGCTGGCAATCCGACGACGGCGTCTGGCAGGCGGGCGGACGTCCTGTTCAGTTGCGCCTGATCACTGACAAACGACATGCCCAGATGGCGACGGTCATCGCCGACCAATTGGAAAGGCTTGGCATTGGTATTGCTCTCCGCGTTCTCGAGCGCGGTGCGCTGCAAGAGCGAATCGCCAGCGGTGATTACGATCTGCGACTCTCTTCCAGCAGTGCCATGGGTGATCCAAACGGGTTACGGGACCGGGTTCTTGGTGACAATTGGCGAAGCGACCGTTATGCCGACCACCAGGGCGACATCGGGGCCGTTCTGGATGCCCAGGCGAGAGCGTTGGATGCGGTGGAACGAAAAGCCATTCTGGCGAGATTTCAGACGCTCTATGCAGAAGAACTGCCCGCCTACATGCTCACCAACCCCTACCTGGCGACCGCCTATAGCAATCGGGTTCATCCTTACTACCTGCCAGACGGCGTCGCCATCGGCATACCGCTGGCGTTGCCCAAGTCAGTCTTTCTGGCTTCGCCTCCTCTCGCGGGACAATAGCGTGTCGTTTGGTCTGTTAACCGCCGTGCCAAAAGCAGGCGGGCATGCTCAGATACCCGAACTGCTGCGCGGGTTTGCGACGCGACTGGCGGTTTTCTTACTGTTGCTGGCGCTGACCTTTGCATTGCCCCGGCTGTTGCCGGGTGACCCGGTGGAACTGTTGCATTCATCCGACCTGATGAGAGAACTCACCGCAGCCGAAGAACAGCAGCTCTATCGCTCAATGGGCCTGGAAGGGAGCTGGCTTGATCAGTTTGCGGGTTATATGGCGGCCGTCCTGCAGGGTAATCTGGGATATTCGATTCAACATGGCGCGGCGGTATCGCAGTTGCTGGCACATGCGTTGCCGTGGACTGGGCTGTTGATCCTGGGCGCGATGCCCATTGCCCTGCTCATCGGAGTAACCGCCGGCATCGAAGCCGGGCGCTGTCCCCACGGTCCGTTCGACCTGATCGCAACTGGCCTGATGACCTGCCTGTCGAGCGTCCCTCCCTTTGCCTGGGCGATTCTGCTTGTGCTGGTATTCGGCGTGATGTGGCCGATATTGCCGCCGGCCGGCGCCCAGTCTGTCATGCCTCCACACGGTGCGGTGCAGCGAGCCATCGACATTGCCTGGCATGCTGTCTTGCCGATGCTGTCCCTCGCGTTGCATGAAGTGGCCAGATTCTATTTTCTGTGCCGCGGTGAGGCCGTTGGCCTGTCGTCGCGCCCGTTTATCGTCAATGCCCGGGCGCGCGGTCTTGGTGGCCTGCGCGAGCGCATCCACTATTACGGTCGCAACCTGCTGCCTGCTGTGCTTGCGCGTTTGAGTGACTCTGTCACTGGCCTGGTTGGTACCGTGGTGTTTGTTGAAATCGTGTTTTCCTATCCCGGGCTCGGTGGATTGATCTATGACGCCATCGGGGATCGAGACTATGTCCTGCTACAGGGAGCGGTGCTGTGGCTCGCCGCTTTCGTGCTGCTGATGAACTGGTTGCTGGATGCCGTCGTCAGCGTACTCGCGCGCAGGGGGTAATGCATGGCTTTTAGAGCGTCGGAGGCCGGTCACCGGAAGGGCGATTGGAGATGGTGGGCGGCGCTGATTGCACTACTGTCGGCCGTCACGTTCGCAGGTCTGTTCACTTCCGAGCCTTACCGGACGAGTACCGATGTGTTGATGCCGCCGTCCACACAGCATTGGCTTGGCACCAATGCTGTTGGTCAGGATGTGTGGACCGGGTTGCTCTTGGCGGCGCCAAATACGGTTGTCATTGCGTTTACCTCCGCTTTTCTGGCTTTGGCCATCGCCGTGTTCTTTGCAATGGCAAGCGCGGTCGGAGTACCACTGGTGAGGGCAGGGATACTGCGAACGGTCGACATGTTTCAGACCATCCCGGCGATACTCTTCCTTCTGCTTGTGGCCGCCTGGGTGCAGCCGGGCATGCTGGGAATTGTGCTGATCATCGGGTTGAGCGCGTGGCAGGACGATGTGCGCGTTATCCGGGCTGCTGTGCTGCGCGAGTCGACGCGGGAGAATGTCCAGTATGTCAGGCATCAGGGTGGGAGCTGGCTCTACTGTGCCATCCACCATCTGATTCCCGCTGTTTGGCCATTGCTTGTCAGTCTGTATCTTCAGGCAACGCGCCATGCCGTCATGAAAACGGCGGGCCTGGCGTTCCTGGGCCTGACGGACCCGCGCCTCCTGACCTGGGGCGGCATGATGCAGGGTGCGATGGATCATCTTTACGGCGATGCATGGCGTTGGTTGCTTGTTCCGCCGGCTGTGTGTCTGGCCATGTTTCTGTATCTGGTTCTGTCCCTCGGCAAAATTGCAGAGCGGCAATCCATGGCGCGGTCATCGGTGGGCCCATGATTCGGGTTGAGCGTCTTTGCCTCCGGGTGTTCGACAACCTTGTGTTGAGGGATATCTCGTTTCAGGTTGACCGTGGTGAAACACTGGCTTTGGTGGGCGAGTCCGGCGGTGGCAAGACCAGTCTGGCACGCCTGATGGCCGGTCTGCTTCACGGTCAGCCGTGCCGCCAGCCGCGTGGTTGTGTCAGGGCGCGTGGCCGCTTCCGCTGGTCAGGCACGGTCTGGTTCGATGGTTTTGAGATTCTGAGAGCCCGCCCCCGGCAGGTACAGGCGTTCCGCGTCCGTGAACTCGGCTGGCTCCCCCAGGCACTGTCAGATGCCCTGAACCCGAACCTTACCGTCATCCAGCACGTTCAGGAGTTGCTGGAGGCCGGTGGTCGCACGTGCGCTGATGCACATGGATTGTGTGTCGCACACCATATTCCCGTCGACCTGCATCATCGCTACCCGTCAGGACTGAGCGGCGGAGAAATTCAGCGCTTGTTAGCCGCATTGGCAATGGCGAACAACCCGCGCTATCTCATCCTTGATGAGCCGACGGCGTCGTTGGATCACGGCAATCGCGAGCGTGTCATCGAGTCGTTCGGCAAAGGCCGCGAAGAACGATGCCAACTGCTGATAACCCATGACCTGGATCTGGCCCGGAGGATCGCTGATCGCATTGGCGTGCTCCGGAATGGCCGGCTGGTTGAGGTCGGGCCGGTTGCAACCGTGTTCGGCTGTCCCGAGCATGACTATACCCGTAAGCTCCTGAGCATCCGGCATGAAGCAACGTATTCCGGCCCTTGGTGTGGTGGACGTGCGCAGGCCGCTATTCCGGAGCCCGGTAAGGGGCGGGCTTGCCGTCAGTTGGTCCGTGACGGTGTCTCGCCAGGGCCTGACTCATCAAAAGAACCGTGCCGTCTTGTTGAAGGTCTGGAGATCCTGGGTCTATCCCACGAGTACGCCGGTCAGCCGGTGCTCGAGGATATCTCCCTGTTTGTCCCGATCGGTACATGTCTTGTCGTCACAGGGGAAAGTGGCTCCGGAAAATCGACCTTGGCCCGCTTGCTGGCGGGGTTTGAGCCGGTTCGGAGAGGGAAAGTCACCTGGCGCAGTCCTTTGCATCCGGAAGGTGCTGGCCGGAGCAGCTTGCGTCCGGTGTTGATCTCTCAGCACTCTCACAGGGCGTTGGCGCCTCATTTCAGTGTTTGCGATGTCCTTGCAGAGGCGTTCCAGCTGGAAAATAACAAGCGCGGTTCTCTGCGGGCAAAAAGTGCCGGCGTCGGTATTGAGCGAATGATCTCTCTTCTTGATCGGGTAGGGTTGCCAACGGCAAAAGCGTTCCTGCAACGCAAGACCGCCGCACTGTCCGGTGGCGAAGCCCAGCGTCTGGTGATTGCGCGGGCCCTTGTCGGTAATCCATGCTGCCTTGTAGCCGATGAACCCACGTCCGCGCTGGATATGGCATCATGCCAGCAGGTCCTGATGCTGTTGGATGAATTGAAGCGGTTCGGGAAGGTTGCGATCGTCGTTTTTACGCATGATCAGCGTGTTGTGCGGCACCTGGCCGACCAGGCTGTCTTGCTGGGAGGCGGGCGGCTGCAGCCACTTTCTGTCGGGCAGCGGATGGCTGATGCTCCAGTGAGCCTCTGATTCACTCCGTATCGCCTCTGCGCGGCTCAGCCCATCGTGGACGCCACACGGAGTTTTTAAGAAGCTCCCTAGGTAAACGCTTCAGGTTACAGTATGATACACCGCAAGTTCGAGCGCTTGGATGAGCCTTACAGGGTAACAGTCCACGAGCGACCCGGTTCTGACTGACAGCGCTCTTTGCTTTTCAGACTCATGGGAGACGCGTTTTGGAAGATTACATTATCTGGTTTGAAAACCTGGGAATGTCCGATGTTGACCGGGTCGGGGGCAAGAATGCATCCCTCGGTGAAATGATCAGTAATCTCGCCAACGCTGGTGTTACCGTTCCGGGTGGATTTGCCACCACGGCCCATGCCTATCGTGAATTTCTGGCCAAAGACGGTCTCAAGGACCGTATCGATAACGCGCTGGATGCCCTCGATATCAATGACGTGAATGAACTCGCCCGTGTCGGTGCCGAGATTCGACAGTGGGTTATTGATACGCCGTTCCCGGCGCAACTGGAAGAAGCCCTGGAAACGGCCTACGACCAGCTGCGAAACGGCAACGACAATCTGGCTGTTGCGGTGCGTTCCTCGGCCACGGCAGAAGACCTGCCGGACGCTTCCTTTGCCGGTCAGCAGGAAACCTTCCTCAACGTGGTTGGCCTCGACAAGGTCAAAACGTCGGTTAAGGAAGTGTTCGCCTCGCTGTTCAACGACCGCGCGATCTCCTATCGGGTACATCACGGCTTTGATCACAAGCTTGTTGCGCTGTCGGCAGGCATCCAGAAGATGGTTCGCAGTGAAACGGCCGCCGCGGGGGTGATGTTCACCCTGGACACCGAATCCGGTTTCCGTGACGTGGTGTTTGTGACCGGCTCCTACGGTCTCGGTGAAACGGTGGTTCAGGGTGCGGTCAACCCGGATGAATTCTATGTCCACAAGCCCACCCTTGAGGCCGGCCGGCCTGCGGTACTGCGTCGTAATCTAGGCAGCAAAGCCATCAAGATGGTCTACGCCGGCCCGGATTCCGACCATTTCGTGGATACCGTGAAAGTCGAGCAGGAACAGCGAGGCCTGTTCTGCATCACCGACGAGGAAGTGTCCGAGCTGGCCAAGCAGGCCATGATCATCGAACGACACTACCAGCGTCCGATGGATATCGAGTGGGCCAAAGACGGTGACGATGGCCGCATCTATATTGTTCAGGCCCGTCCGGAGACCGTTAAGAGTCGTGCGGCGGCCAACGTTATGGAACGTTACCTGCTGAAAGAGCAGGGCAAGGTTCTGGTTGAGGGGCGCAGCATCGGCCACAAGATCGGCAGCGGTCCGGTCAAGGTCATCACCAGCATCAACGAGATGGATCGGGTTCAGGCTGGCGATGTGCTGGTGACGGACATGACCGACCCGGATTGGGAGCCGGTGATGAAGCGTGCATCCGCGATCGTGACGGATCGTGGTGGCCGTACCTGTCACGCCGCCATCATTGCCCGCGAGCTGGGTATTCCGGCGGTTGTGGGTTGTGGCGACGCCACTGAAGTGTTGAAGGAAGATCAGGAAGTCACGGTGTCCTGCGCCGAGGGCGATACCGGCATGATCTACGAGGGCAGCCTGGACTTTGAGCTGCGCGAGAACACTGTCGATTCCATGCCGAACATCCCGTTCAAGATCATGATGAACGTGGGTAACCCGGATCGTGCCTTCGACTTCCAGGCGCTGCCAAACGAGGGTGTTGGCCTTGCCCGTCTGGAATTCATCATCAACCGGATGATTGGGGTACATCCCAAGGCACTGCTGAACTTCGACAGCCTGCCGCGGGACATTCACCAGACGGTCGAGAAGCGCATCTCCGGTTACACCTCCCCGGTGGATTTTTACGTCGACAAACTGGTTGAGGGGATCTCCACCCTGGCGGCAGCCTTTGCGCCGAAAAAGGTGATCGTGCGCCTGTCAGACTTCAAGTCCAATGAGTACGCCAACCTTATCGGCGGCACGCTGTACGAGCCGGATGAAGAGAACCCGATGCTGGGCTTCCGGGGCGCATCCCGTTACATCTCAGAGAACTTCCGCGACTGCTTTGAGCTGGAATGCCGGGCGCTGAAAAAAGTCCGTGACGAAATGGGGTTCACCAACGTCGAGATCATGGTGCCGTTCGTGCGCACCGTTGGCGAAGCCCAGCAGGTGGTTGAGCTGCTGTCGCAAAATGGCCTCAAGCGTGGCGAGAATGGGCTGCGGGTGATCATGATGTGTGAGCTTCCCGCCAATGCGCTGCTGGCAGATCAGTTCCTCGAGCACTTCGATGGTTTCTCCATCGGTTCCAACGACCTGACCCAGCTGACACTGGGGCTGGATCGGGATTCCGGTATCGTGGCGCACCTGTTTGATGAGCGCAACGACGCCGTCAAGGCGCTGCTGTCCAATGCCATTCAGGCCTGCCGCAAGGCTGGCAAGTACGTGGGCATCTGTGGTCAGGGTCCCTCGGATCATCCAGACCTGGCCAAGTGGCTGATGGATCAGGGCATCGATACCGTTTCCCTGAACCCGGATTCGGTGCTGGATACCTGGTTCTTCCTCGCTGATGAGAAGATTGACTGACCGGGGCACCAGAACCCCGGCATATAACGACCTTCAGGAGCCGCCCTGGTCACATGTCGACGGGCAATCATGTCGATGGCTGGGGCGGCTTTGAATCGTCTATACGCAGAGTTAGAAGGAGAGATAAACGGTGCCAATCGTAACACCCGATCTTTGTGATGATTACCCGGAGATTCAGGTCGTCGAGCCTGGGTTCCGGAACTTTGGTGGCGTTTCCGCCTTTGGTGGCGAAATCGTTACCGTCAAATGCTTTGAAGACAACTCGGTGGTCAAGGAGCAGGTCGGTCTGCCTGGCAATGGCCGGGTGATGGTTGTTGACGGTGGTGGCTCCAAGCGCAACGCGCTACTGGGAGATATGCTGGCGGAGAAGGCTGCAAGCAACGGCTGGGCCGGGCTGGTGATCTACGGCTGTATCCGTGATGTCGATGTGATCGGTGAGACCCAGTTGGGCGTTCAGGCTTTGGGCACCCACCCCCGCAAGACCGACAAACGCGGTATTGGCGATCTCAATGTGCCGGTGACCTTTGGCGGCGTGACCTTCCACCCCGGTCACTATATCTACGCCGACAACAATGGCATCGTCGTGTCAGAGCAAGCGTTGAACGTCGATTGATCTGAGTTGCACGCCGGTAGCCTGTAAAAAGAGCGATCCATTGGATCGCTCAGACTGCTGACAAACCCCGGTTTTCCGGGGTTTGTTGCATTTGGTCGTTCTGTTTTCAGCCGACGGCCGCTTGAGT
>NZ_JAKZAK010000035.1 GCF_023156385.1 Marinobacter xestospongiae | reverse complement strand
TGATCAAGCGAACCCAGGAAGCGCCGTCAGGCGTTCATTAACCCGGGGTGTTGCACTTGGAGTTGGAGACCGCCCTGCCAACGGAGTCGCGATGCAGTATCTCGCCTTTGTCGGGTCGGGAGCAGCCTCCTGACCATGAAACCACCGATATCTCCGGCGAGCGGCTCGATCAATAGCTCGACCGCTCTGTATCCCTCAGGCTTCACGCAGTCCTGCTGAAAAGCCTCGTCCGGTTTGGTTGAGTGTGTGCTCATCGCTTCTCTCCTGCTTGTGTGGGATTTTCCGGCAGGATGCCCCGGTCGGCGTCAAACTGCATCTTATTAAGGTGGTCGACGAACCACTTGAGCCCCTTGCCGGTGTTGCTGCGTTGCCAGGCAACCGATATCTCTACGGGGGGGCGTGGCACATCCAGTGGGAGAAGTACTAGTTTTCCTTCAGCCAGCTCTTGTGTGATTCGGTGACGCGGCAGGAAGCCGACACCAAGCCCCTTGCACTGAGCTTCTATTTTACGCTCGATCGAGGGCACAATAATGCGACTACGGCCATCCAAGAGCCCTGAGGAACGAGTGGATAGATGTCGTGAGCTGTCCGCCACGACGACCGTGGGATAATCCTGAATCGCATTCGGTGACAAGGGTGCCGGCAGTTCCGTCAAAGGATGACCGGCTGCCACCGCAAACTCGAATACTACCTGCCCCAGTGACTGAACCCCGAACCCTTGAGCAGGCGGCGCGCCCTCCGCGCCGATCACCAGATCACAGCGCCCGTCATTCAGAGCATCCCAGCTCCCGCCAAGAACCTCCTCGCTGAGCCGTATTTCTGTCCTGGGCTGTATGCATTGAAAAGCCTCAATGAGCTCAAAGACCGGGTCGCAGCTCAGCACGCTGTCAACGCAGATCCGAAGTTCCGCTTCCCAGCCGTCAGCGGCCTGGCGAGCCAGCGCCGTCAACTCATCGGTAGCTTTCAGGATATGCCTGCCCTGCGTCAGGACCAAACGGCCGATCGGGGTTAGCTCTGCTTTACGTCGACTGCGGTCAAACAAGGCAACCCCAAGGTCCTCCTCCAGCTTGTTGATAGTGTAGGACACCGCTGATGGAACCCGGTACAGCTCCTCGGCAGCGGCCGCAAAGCTATGGCGGCGCTCTATGGCATCCAATGTTCGCAAGGCATCCAGGGTAATGGGCGAAATCATAGTTCAGTAATCCTGATCAGTCAGGTCAATTTGTTCCGCTATTTGTTCCAAAATACGTCAACTATAGTAGTTCCATCGATCAAGAGCACTGACAAAAACTGGAGGAACTACCATGAATAACACCTTTATCAATCGCGTACTGTCTACCGACAACAGCCTGGCCGGCCTTGCGCTGCGCATTCCCGCCGGCATCATTTTTGTCGCCCATGGGGCCCAGAAGCTGTTTGGTAGCTTTGGCGGCTACGGACTGGAAGGCACCGGGCAGTGGATGGCCTCCATTGGCCTGGAGCCTGGCTTCCTAATGGCGCTTGGAGCGGGCAGCGCAGAATTCTTTGGCGGCATTGCCTTACTGATTGGCCTGCTGACCCGGCCAGCAGCCGTCGTATTGGCGTTCACGATGATCGTCGCGATCCTGACCGTTCATATCTCAAATGGGTTGTTCATGAGTAACAACGGTTATGAGTTTGGCCTCTCTCTGCTGGCCATATCGGTCGCCCTGGCATTCAGCGGCGGCGGCAGCTTTTCGCTGGATCGCGCACTCAGTAGCGGCAAGTAAAGGTTTACTGAGCCACACCCAATTTTCGAGGTTGATGTGATGCAAGCTTTGCAATTTTCATCCACCGGCACACTGGATTCGTTGCAGTTACGCGACGTGCCCAGGCCGGTACCGGTAGCCGGGGAAGTTCTTGTTGAGGTTCGGGCAGCGGGCCTCAATCCCAGTGACGTAAAGAATGTCCTTGGGCGCTTTCCCTACACCACGGTGCCGCGTATTCCCGGTCGGGATTTTTCCGGGGTTGTCGTGGAGGGGCCGCAAGAACTGCTGGGTAAAGCGGTCTGGGGCGGCACTGGCAAGGGCTTTGGTTTTACCCGGGACGGCTGCCACGCGCAGTACGTGGCTGTCCCTGTCAATGCCATCGCGCTCAAGCCAGAGTCGCTCACCTTTGCCCAGGCGGCCACCATCGGCGTCCCGTTTATCACCGCATGGGATGCCCTGGAGCGAAGCAAGGTGGGAACTGGAACCCGTGTACTGATTCTCGGTGCCGGGGCTGTCGCCAGAGCTGCTCAGGCGCTGGCCCAGACCAGGGGAGCCAGTGTTGTAGTGGGAGCAAGGCGCGCAGAGGTTGTTCAGGAGCTGGGTAGCCAGGGTGTCACAGCCTTTGAGTTGCAGGGTGAAGACCGGCTCGCTGAGCAGGCGCGGGACAGATTCGAACAGAACTCGCCCGAGGTCATCTTCGACACCACAGGACACTGGCTCGGGGCGGCGATTAACGCCCTGGCGCCGTTCGGTCGGATTGCAGTCATTGCAGCACCGGCAGACGGGCTGGTCAGCACCCCGGTCCTTGACCTTTATCGCCGGGGCGGCTCCATCATAGGTGTCAACTCACTGCTGTACAGCCTGGAGGAGTGCGCGAGGATGCTGGAGCGCATAGCGGCTGCCTTCGAGGATGCCATTCCGCTCCCCGGCACGTTTATCGAGCTACCGCTTTCAAATGCTATTGCTGCCTATCAAAAGCTTGACCAGGTCGGCTCCGAAAAGGTGGTCCTGATCCCATGACACAGGAGTTTCTGAAATGATTGAGCTCAGACCTTTTAACGAACTGGGTGGTGCCAAACATGGCTGGCTTGATACCCGCCACCATTTCTCGTTCGCGGAATATTACGATCCCAGGCGTATGCACTGGGGGAATCTCCGAGTCTGGAATGACGACACCATCGCGCCACACTCGGGATTCCCACGCCACCCGCACCGCGACATGGAAATCATCACCTATGTTCGCAAGGGCGCCATTACCCACGAGGACACCCTCGGTAACCGCGGCCGCACCGAAGCCGGCGATGTGCAGGTGATGAGCGCCGGCACTGGCATTGCCCATAGCGAAATGAACCTGGAAAACGAAACCACCCAGATCTTCCAGATCTGGATCATCCCCACTGAAACCTGCTTGCCGCCGGCCTGGGGCACCCGGCCGTTCCCCAAAGGCAATCGCAGCGGCGCTTTTGTCACTCTGGCCAGCGGTTTTACCGAAGATACCGAAGCTCTGACCATCCGCACCAACGCCCGCCTCGCAGCGGCAACCCTTCAGGCCGGACACAGCGCCGAATACGCCATTGCGAAGGGACGCAAGGTGTACCTGGTGCCGGCGACGGGGAAAATCATGGTAAACGGCGTGGCGGCCTCGGCGGGCGACGGCGTCGCGATTTGTGACGAGGAGCGATTGCAGGTCACCGCTTCTGAGGACAGCGAAATTGTCCTGGTGGATGTGGCCTGAAAGCGACGGCGGTGGCCGAAACCATGCGTCTGAACTACGGTTGTCGGAGACGCTCCAATGGGATTATTGAGTGGCTGGATCGCCCGCCTAAAGGGCGATTCCGACAACGCAAACATACAGGAAGAGGAAGTGAAAATGGTTGCCAGCGTATTCGCCTCCACCGGCATAGGCGGCGGCCAGAAGCTGAGCGTTCATTGCATATTCCGGCGCATCGTGACCGGTCTCGGGTAGTTTTCCGGAATCATCGGTCACGTTCCTCCGGAATCCCTGCCAACTCACTGGCATTCTTCGACTTTATCCGGCATAACTTGGCAGTTGCCGGAACGCATGGATTGTGCCATATATCGCTCGGTTAGTTCCCGCCTCCCTGCGAACATTCTTTAAAAGAGGCTGAATCTCTCTGCAGGTAATTTTCGGTCGATCCGTCTGAACGTTCGCTTTGCGACCTTCGGGCCCAAAAGTCTCAAACATTCGGAAGCGTTGGTATTCTCTCACTCAGTCATTATCCAAGGGCAGTTCAAGGCCAACGGTCAATGGCTCTGAAGTCAACTTTGAAATAGTCATAACAGACCTCTCTGGGCCTCCCGTTCGGGAGGCCACTCACGCCTTATGCGGTTGCTGTTTGACGATTGTCCAGCGATGTTGAAATCCGCGTCAGCAGAAGCGCACTCAGGACGATAATGCCGCCGATCCAGGGCGTATTCATCAAACTCATGCCTTCGACTACGTGGCCGCCAAGCCAGGCGCCGCCTGCAATACCGATGTTGAAAGCTGCGATATTCAAGCCCGATGCAACATCGACGGAGTGCGGGGTATATCGCTCGGCCAGCTGCACCACATAGACCTGCAATCCAGGTACGTTGCCAAATGCAAAACCGCCCCAAACCAGTAACGTGATGACGGCTGCAATGGGGTTGTAGGCGCTAAATGTGAGCGCAAACAGGATCGCTGCGAGGCCGCCAAAGATAATGTACAGGGCTGAAGTCGGCCCAAGACGGTCTGCCAGCTTTCCTCCCCAGATGTTGCCGGTCGCTACGGAAACGCCATAAATCAGTAGCAAGATACTGACGACGCCAGAAGCAAACCCAGTCACATGCTCCAGAATGGGCGTGAGGTAGGTGAATGCGGTGAAGGTGCCGCCATAGCCGACTGCGGTCATTGCGTATACGAGCAACAGTCTGGGATGAGTAATGACCTCAATCTGTCGGCGCAGGGTAGCTGGGGCTGATTGTTTCAGGTTTTTGGGCACAAGGAAGGCAGCTGACGACTAAGGCGATTGCGCCAAGCACAGCCACAGTCAGGAACGTAGCGCGCCAGCCAAAGGTTTGCCCGATAAACGTGCCCAGAGGAACGCCTGTAACCAGTGCCACCGTCAGGCCGGTAAACATGATGGCTATTGCGCTGGCCTCTTTGTCTTTTGAAACAAGACTGGTCGCAATCGTTGAGCCAATTGAGAAGAACACACCGTGGGCGAGCCCCGTCAGGATTCTAGCGGTCATTAGCGAGGCGTAATTTGGGGCCATCCACGCAAGCACATTACCGATGATGAAAAGACTCATCAGGGATAGCAGAACCCACTTTCGATTCCAGCGTCCTGTTAGTGCAGTAAGGACAGGTAGACGACCAAAGAAAGTACTAAATTACTGCAGCATAATATCAGTGACTTACCCACCAAATTCCACGCAAAGTGCTAAACAAACTTAAAGTAAATTCTAGAATAGGGTGCTCGTTTAGGTTTCCACGCAAAGTACTAAATCTGGCGTCCACCAAAAATGAAAAGTAACGACCTCTAATCTGGTGAGACCTTGGAACGAAACAGGACCTGCCTAATCAAAGGCTGAGGAGGCAGTTAAATCCGAAGCAGCTTATTGTCACCGAGATAGGACACCCTTGGGAAAAGAATCAGTTAGTCCCCGGCGTGGTTTTGTTTAACACAAGGAAAACACCAAAAACCATGCAAACCAAGCCTGCAAGCCTTTGGCTATCAATACTGAATTTCTGGGCCCCCATCAGTCCAAAATGGTCAATTAGACTCATTGCGATCAGTTGGCCCAAGAGAACGAAGGCAATGGCATTGGAAATACCGAACCTGGGCGCTATCCAGGTAATCGTCAAAATGTAAAAGAGTACGAAGAAACCGCCAAAATAATAATAAATAGGGGTATCTGGCTGATAGACCCTTCCCGGCAAGCCTTCAGTCAAAAGCAAATAGGCGAGTGCGCAAACAAGGCCGACGAAAAAAAGAATGGTCGCGGCCAGCGTTGGACTTTGGAGTTTTGCTCCCAGTCCACCATTTAGCGTCGCCATGACCGGAATCCCGATGCCAGCGACCAGCATGACGATCGAATACAAAACGTAATTGTTCATAGTCCTGCGCTCGTTTTATGGAAGTAGGCAATTTGATCTTCAGGGGAGTGGTTTCTGCGAAGTAGAGGGCGATTAATGCTCATTTTTTATCTCTCCAGACACGAGTTTACCGGCTGCTTCCTTTGCCGACTCGAGGATGTCATTGGAGAGCTGTTCTGAGGATACGGCCCGCGAGAGCGCTATCGCGCCGACCACCAACGAGAAGAACGCAAGGACGTCATCACGTTTTTGGCCTTCGATATCAGCTTCAATGTCCCCACCAATTGCGCGGAGGGTTTTTAGCAACTCAGTTTCATAGGCTTGCTGGAAATCCGGGTCGCTACGTGCAGCCTCCGAACATAGTGCGGCGAGGGCGCATCCGTCTTCTGGATTATCTCTGTGTTTGGTGGTGAGATAGCGACTTGCCAAGCGAGAGAGATGCTTCGACCAGGAGCCGTCGCGCCATTTCCCCGTCCAGCGTTTTCGATTATGCAACAAGGCCTCTTCAAGGGCGGCTCTTGCTAACTCACCTTTGTTCCTGAAGTGGGAATAAAATGCGCCGTGGGTAAGCCCGGCATCGTCCATAACCGATGCCACACCTGCACCATTTAAACCTTCTCGACGAAGTCGTTTCGAGGCGGATTGAAGAATTCTGCGCCTGGATTCCTGTTTCTTTTCCAATCGAGTCTGCATGCCGGTGTCCCATGATGCCCATCATGTGAAATAGTATTTCGTATGATGGGCATCATGTCAAACTGACGGACTCGGGGTTAGTCCCAGGTAGGAGCAAAATCAGGTGCTGCGATCCTGTGATTAGCATCCAGTTGCTGAATGTCAGCGATGTCCTCTTCGGGAAGGCTGAGATTAAAGGCAGCCAGGTTGGACGCCAAATGGGCGCGCTTGGTGGAGGAGGGAATCACCACGATACCCCTTTGCTTTAGCCAAGCCAGGACAACTTGTGCAATTGTTGCGTTATGCTTTTCAGCAATTATGGCTAGGGTGTCGTCCTCTAGCACCTTGCCGACGGCCAATGGCATGAATCCGGTAACCACGATGTTATTGCGTTGGCAGAACTCAACCACTGCATTGTTTTGCAGGAAAGGGTGAACCTCTACCTGATTGGTTAAGATTTCACCTTCTCCGGCGATGTGGATGGCTCGTTCCATCTGATCAATGGTGAAGTTGGATATGCCAATGTTTCTGGCCAGGCCCAGCTCCCTGGATTCGAGCAGCTGGCTGATGTATTCCTCCATCGGCACTTCCTCATCGGGCGAGGGCCAGTGGATCAGTAACAGGTCAACGTAGTCTGTCTTCAACTTGGCCAGGCTCTCGCGCACACTGGGTATGAACGCATCCCGTGTAAGATTGGTGTACCAGACCTTGGTAGTTATAAACAGCTCGGAGCGATCCACTCCTGATGTTGCGAGCAGGTCGCCGATTTCACTTTCGTTTTCGTAGATCTGGGCGGTGTCGATGTGACGGTAACCCAGATCCAGTGCCTCGGTGACAGCAGACTTCAGATCGTCGCCTTTCAGGCGGAAGGTGCCAAGGCCGGGATTCGGAATAGCAGTTGTCATGGTTTACTCCTCGTTTGTGAAGTGACGGACGTCGATGACCGTCTTGAGTGGACGATCCTGAGTTGTTAGTTCCTCCAGCGCCTCAGGAAGCGCTGTCATGGGCTCGATGTGTGGTTCCGGAGCTCTCAGTTTTTCATGGGTCACCATGGTGAGAAGGTCCTCTCCGGCTTGCCGGAATTGAGCCCATTGCCGATCGCTGCCTGCCCGGAAAAGCCCGTTAAGGGCCACTTCATGGAGGGAGAGGGCCTTGTCGAAGGCTGGCAGCGGCGGTGTTTCCAGGCGGTCCTGTATGCAAACGATATGGCCATTGGCTTCAACCAGGCCGGCCATTGACGAGGCGTGCTGCGCATTCACGGTGTCAAACACAGCGAAAAATGCGCTTTCAGACTGTTCGGTATTCCAGCCGATCGTTGTTTCTGCGCCCAGCTGACGAAGCGTTTTGTGGTGCCGGGCCGAGGCCATGGCTGTCACCCGGTAATTCCGCTGCACGGCCAGTTGAACCAGGAAACGGCCTACCATGCCGCCGGCACCGGTAATGAGTACATCGGCCTCTGGCATGCGTGGGATTTTTTCAATTGCCTGCCAGGCGGTCATCAACGGGCAGGGTAGCGCGGCAGCTAGTGACAGCGGCAGTATATCCGGGACTCTCAGTAGCGTTTTTTGATTCACGGCCGTGTGGCTGGCAAAGCTGCCATTACGGTGCAGGTCCTGGTGATAAGCGATTCTCTGGCCGGGAACAACCCCTCTCACGTCCTTGCCCACCTCAACCACTGTACCGGCGCCATCAACGCCGGGTATGTGTCCGGTGGCCCAGGAAACGGGCCAATTTTGGATCACTTTCCAGTCAACAGGGTTAAGACCGATGTACTCGTTCCGGATGACGACGTCGTTTGGTCCCGGAGTTGGTATTGCGTCTGTACTCTTGCTTTGGAGGGCCCTGATGGGCGTGTTCTGTTCCTTCACGCCCCAGGCCATAAACCTTTCAGTTTTCATGATGAAATACTCCCAGAACATCTTGAGCAATGAGCCGCATTGACTCGTCGACCGGCGCCTGATTGCGCCGGAAATGAAGCCCTATGTGGTTTACGCCAGCACTCTGCATCTCTTCCAGCTCCCGTAACAGGCCATCCCGACCGGTTTGCAGCCCGAAGCGGTGACGCCGGCGCGGCGCGTAGGGTTCGTCGAGATAGTCCAGATGGATGAATGATACATAGGGCTTCTCACCGGCAACCTCTCGCCACAGCTTGACCCGGTGCACGTGCTCCTCCGGCGTTCCCGGGTACGCCAGCCAGCCGCTCATGTGTTGACCAATCCATCCCGGTGATTGCTGTGATAACCCGGCAGACAGCAGCGGCGGTGTCCGGGTTTCGGGCAAAATGGACTGGCCCGGCGACAGTCGGGAATCCTGTTTACCGGTCAGGATCTCCACGCTTTCCCGAAAGGCCTGTCCACGATTCTCGTAGTTCACGCCAAATAACGGGTACTCCGAGGGGCGATCTCCACTTGCCACACCAAGCATCAAGCGATCCTCACTCAGTGCCTGGACCGACGCCGCAGATTTGCGGACGATCCAGGGGCTGCGCAGAGGGAGCACAACAGCTGCCGTGCCAAGGAGAATGTTACGGGTAGTTCCAGACAGAAACCCCAAATACACCAGTGGATCGAACACCTGGGCGGCATCGCCAAACGAAGGGTCATAGAGGGGAACATCCCGAACCCACAAAGCCCTGAAACCCAGCTCATCAGCCAGCCTGGCCAGCGATTGGTGCTCGCTGAGATCCGGTACGCCAAACGGTCGCTTGTCGAGCATCCTTTGGCGTTGGCCTGCCTGAGTCCAGTCATTGTCCAGTGGCAGTTCAAGACCAAGGGTCAGGGGCCCCGAAGTCAATCTTGAAAGGTCCATATAAATCCTCTTGGGCCCCCTTGTGGGGGCCTTTCACATTTCATTCGATTGATTTTTAGGCGACGGCTGTCTGGCGGCTATCCAGCGAAGCCGAAAGTCGTGTCAGCAGCAGTGCCGCGAGGACGATAACCCCGCCAATCCACGGGGTGTTCATCAGACCCATATCGGCCACGACATGGCCGCCGAGCCAGGCGCCCACGGCAATACCGATGTTGAATGCGGCGATGTTGAGGCCGGAGGCCACATCCACTGAATGCGGGGTGTAGCGTTCAGCCAGCTGGACCACGTAAACCTGCAGCCCGGGGACATTGCCGAAGGCGAAGGCTCCCCAGATCAGCAGGGTGATGACTGCCGCAATCGGGTTGTAGGCTGTGAACGTCAGCACAAAAAGGATGGCTGCCAGACCGCCGAAAATGATGTACAGCGCAGAAGTTGGCCCCAGTCGGTCGGCTAGCTTGCCGCCCCAGATATTGCCAGTTGCCACAGAGACGCCGTACACGAGCAGCAGCAGGCTTACCATGCCGGACGCGAACCCGGTAACGTCCTCAAGAATGGGCGTCAGGTAGGTGAACGCCGTGAAGGTGCCGCCATAGCCGATGGCGGTCATTGCATACACCAGCAACAGCCGTGGATGGGTAATCACCTCAAGCTGCTGACGCAGAGTGGCCGGCTTGGATTGCTTCAGGTTCTTCGGCACCAGAAGTGCGCTTCCGATCAGGGCGATTGCGCCGAGGGCGGCAACAGTCAGGAAGGTGGCTCGCCAACCAAAGGTCTGGCCGATAAAGGTGCCCAGGGGAACACCGGTTACCAGGGCAACAGTGAGCCCGGTGAACATAATGGCAATAGCACTGGCTTCTTTTTCCTTCGGCACCAGGCTGGTAGCGATGGTTGAGCCGATCGAGAAGAACACACCGTGGGCAAGGCCGGTGAGAATGCGGGCGGTAATCAGCGACCCGTAATTCGGCGCCAGCCAGGCAAGGAGATTACCAACGATAAACAGACTCATCAGCGATAATAAGACCAGTTTTCGGTTCCAGCGACCGGTCAGTGCGGTCAGCACCGGGGCGCCGACGGCAACGCCGAGGGCGTAGAGGCTGACCAGTAGGCCAGCTGATGGCAGGGTGACGCCCAGATCCTGGGCAATGGTCGGGACCAGACCAACGATGACGAATTCGGTGGTCCCGATTGCGAAGGCGCTCAACGTGAGCGCGAAAAGTGCAATGGGCATAGCGGACTCCAGTTCATAGAGGAGGATTAATTGACGCTGGTAAGTCTGAGGCCGCATACTTTTGCGATAAACGGTCGTTTTCGAAAATAACTTTTGCGGTAAATGAAATGAAAAGCCGGTCGGACGATCTCCACTTCCTGCTGTCAGTGGTCGATAGTGGGAGCTTCAGCAATGCGGCAGAACAGCTGGAGGTATCGGTAACGCGAGTCTCCAGAGCCGTCACTCGTCTCGAACAGTCCCTGAATACCACTCTGCTGAATCGAACCACCCGAAAAGTGGGGCTTACTGAAGAGGGGCGGGTGTTCGTTGACAAGGTTCGTGAGGGGCTTGCCTCCCTGGAGGAGGCAGAAGAACAGCTGGCTGTTCGAAAACAGAGACCGGCAGGGCGATTGAGAGTAGACGCCGCGAACCCTTTCCTGCTTCATCAGATTGTGCCCCACGTTCGGAAATTTCGGGACACCTATCCAGATATTGAGCTCGAATTAACGGCCAGCGATCAGATCGTCGATCTTTTGGAGCGACGGATCGATATCGCGATCCGGATTGGCCCCCTGGACGATTCGACGCTTCATGCCAGAGCGCTCGGCCGCTCGCCACTGTCTGTGGTGGCTTCACCGGAGTATCTTCAACGTCGTGGGCAATGCCGCTCTCTTTCGGACCTGGGCCAGCATGAAATCATCGGCTTCACTGCGCCAGAATCGCTGAATCTGTGGCATCTGGGAGAAGGGTTGAAAGTGAGCCCAACCATCCGTGCCAGCAGCGGAGAAACCGTGCGCCAACTGTGCCTGGAGGGAAACGGACTGGCCTACCTGTCTCATTTCATGATCCGCGAGGATCTCGCCTCGGGCAGATTGGTAGAAGTGTTGAACGATCAGCTGGTCCGACCTAATCCCCGTGAACTGGTCAGCGCCGTTTACTATCGGAACACCTCGCTGTCGTCGCGCATTCAGGTATTCCTCGACTTCTTTGAGGAACATTGGAATGCCTGCAACGACTGATCAGGTTTCTGAACCTTGACGCTTGGTGGCTGGTCGGATTTCTCCAACCAGCCGTTCGGCGATTACCAACCCGGTTAATAGGCACCAGCACTGTAGATCAGCTCATAGCTGTGGCTATAGATCTCTAGAATGTTTCCGAAAGGGTCTTCCATGTAAATCATGCGGTAAGGTTTTTCACCGGGATAGTAGTGGCGGGGCTCGGACATGCGTTTTTTGCCACCGGCAGCGACAATGCGCTCCGCCAGTCCTTCCACATCGGGGTCCTGCACGCAGAAATGGAAAATGCCGGTTTTCCAATACTCGAAGTTGTTTTCTGGATTTTCCTGACCCTGAAACTCGAATATTTCAACGCCGATCCGGTCTCCTGTGGAGAGGTGAGCAATCCGGAAGCGTTCCCAGCCTGCGCCGAAAACATCGGTACACATTTCGCCAATGGCGCTGTCGTCTTCCTCAATCTCGGTTGGTTCCATGATCAGGTACCAGCCAAGCACCTGGGTATAAAACTCCACGGCGCGTTCCAGGTCGGGAACTGAGATCCCAATGTGAGAAAAGGTTCTGGGGTAGGGATAAGTCATCGTATGGCCTCTCTGTATTGTGACGTGTTGCATCAGTGTGCAATGGGCCAAAGATCACGTAAAATTATCATTTAGACTGGTATTGAGTACGTAATGTAATGATAAATCCGATTTGGCTCAGAACCTTCTGCACGCTGGTTGAGACCGGCCATTTCACCCGCACTGCAGACAAACTGTTCATGACCCAATCCGGGGTCAGCCAGCACATTCGCAAACTGGAAAACTCGCTGTCGGTCACCCTGTTGGTCAGGGACAAAAAACGCTTCACGCTGACCGATTCTGGGCGGACGTTGTACACGCGGGGCTGTGACATTCTTCAGTCGATGACAAACCTGGCGACAGAAGTGGGAGAGGACCCGGCCGATGCCGGAGAGGTTCGCCTAATGTCCCCGGGGAGCGTTGGCTTGAAACTCTATCCGCGCTTGCTGGACCTTCAGCAAGCGCATCCGCTCCTGGCACTGGACTATCGATTCGCTCCCAACCCGGATATCGAGCGAGCCCTGTTGGATGATCGTATTGATATTGGGCTCACGACTCGAAAGCCCAATGAACCCGGTTTGCATTGGGAAGCGGTTGGCGAGGAATCCCTTTTGCTGGTGACGCCAAAAAATCTGACCCATCCTGATTGGGCAGTATTGCAGGCACTGGGGTTCATCGATCACCCGGACGGCCAACACCACGCTGAGATTCTATTGGGTGCAAACTTCGAAGAGTTCTCACAACATTCGTTCAACTCTCTGACACGACGAGGTTTTTCAAATCAGATCGGTCTAATTCTGGAGCCCGTCAGCCGAGGGCTCGGTTTTACCGTACTGCCTCGTCATGCCGTCGAAGCTTACCCTGCTGGTTCTTCAGTCTACGTGCATGAGCTTGCGGTTGCGGTCGTGGAGACCTTGTATCTGGTCTCTTTGTTCGGGCGAGAACAACCTGCTCGCATACGAACCATAGCCACTGAAATCAAAAAGTTGGTAGGAATGCCACGTGAGGCGTGAACAAAAACGCGGGTTGCCAACACTTTTCACTCAGCACCTTCCACCCAACGCTCTATAAAACCGGTCAGGAGTAGTATGAACCAGTCACAAGGCACCGCCGTTTTCTTGTGGGCAGCGGCATTGTCTGCTGTTTTCATGGGCACCATTGGCGCGATTTCGGTATTCGCGAATGCCGGGGCAGAAGTTGTAACCTTCTTCCGTCTGTTTATCGGCGCCGTGCTCATGGCGGTTTATTTGCTGGCCAGCGGGCAACGCCAGAAGGCCTTTATGTGGCCCGGAGGCAAAGTCCTTCTGACCGGCGCGTTTCTGGCCGGGTTCGTCGTTTTTTACATCATGGCGGTTGATTACACGGCGATGGCCAATGCGGTGATGGTGCTCTATCTGGCGCCAGTCACGGCCTCGCTGGTGGCTCATTTTTTCCTTGGAGAGCGATTGACCTCATTGGGTGTAGGATTGATAGGCGGGGCACTGCTGGGGTTTGCGATGATGATGGAGTTCAATTTCAGCATCAGTGGCCGTGCAGACGAAGCGGTGGGGCTCGCTTATGCCGCGCTGGCGATGCTCTGCTACACTGCCTTCATGCTGACCAACCGTCTGATTGATGACCGTATTCCGGTATTGACCCGTAGCGGTTACCAGATGCTGGCCGGTGCGCTATGCATGCTGCCGCTGATGGCGCTCGAGATAGAACCCATGAGCCTCAATCAGTGGGGCTGGCTGGTCGCAGCCGGGATTGTTCCGGGCTTTCTGGCCATCATGTTGGCCGTGATCGCTCTGAGGTCATTGCCGGCCGCCACATTCGGCACACTGGCCTACCTAGAGCCGATAACCGTCGTGGCGCTCGCCTGGCTGCTTTTCGATCAAGGCCTGAACAACCTGCAACTGGCAGGGTGCACTTTGATCATAACCTCAGGCATTGCTCAGGCGTGGCTTTCTACCCGCACCGGCGACTCAGAAGGCCAAGCGGAGCCTGTCAGGGCAGGTGCTTCCTGACACTCACAAAAGTTCCGTCATGATTATGCGGATTTTACGAAAACTGAAATCTGGAATGGCCCGTTTTTATTCCTTTTAAACGAGCGTAGCTTGCCTATCTGGTTTAATTTTTAAGCAGAAGGAGCTACCAAATGGTCTCGCGCAGAGTCATATCCATCATTATCCTTGCCAGTACCGCGACACTGGTGAATGCCGATAACCAAGACACAGGTTCCCTGGTAAATATCACGTCGGCTGAGGAGGTGGAATGGGGCTACCTCAATCCATTGCGCGGCGTTCTCAGCCCTGGCGCAGCTGATCTCTGGGGAGACCGCACCAGCGGCAACGCGACAGGCATGCTCGTTAGATTCAAGAAAGGTTTCGAATCCCCGCCCCACATTCATAACATTACCTATCGCGGCGTTGTGATTGAGGGAATGATGCACAATGACGATCCTTCTGCAGCCAAGATGTGGATGCCGCCAGGTTCTTTCTGGACTCAGCCCGCCGGTGAAGACCACACCACAGCGGCCAACGGCGACACTAACCTGATTTATCTGGAGATCGACTCCGGCCCTTATCTGGTACAACCTTCTGACGAGCAATTTGACAACGGAGAGCGGCCACTTAACCTGCACGCCGACAACGTCGTCTGGCTCAAGAAAAGCGACCTTCACGCCATCAATGCAGACAATGTGCAGATCACTCATGTCTGGGGCAGCACTGCTGATATGGGCGGTTCGATGATTAAACTTGGGGCCGGTTTCGAAGGCGAACTGATGACGGACGCCAGTGAATTCCGGGCTGTGGTTATTGGCGGTGAGGTGTCCTATGACGCTCATGATGTCGAAGAACCGAAGATCCTCAAAGCTGGAAGCTATCTGGAGTCCACCGGCCGCTATACGCACCATCTCGCGAATTCCGGGGATGGGGAAGTTACTTTGTACATCCGCACCAATACCCGCTACTCAGTACAATAATGCCTATCCCGACCTGGCTGCTGCCCGGTCATGAGTGGCCCGGGCGGCAGCTAGCAAACATTCGTGAAGAGGTTCATTAAAGCTGGAGCTCAGGGTGCCAGCGGTGATGATATTCATGGTCAATTGCCTCTGCCCCGGCAGTTGGTTCAGTCGAACCGGGCGCACTTTGGGCGAGATTACAGAAGATTCGGGGAGTAGGGCCATGGCCAATCCTGATTCCACTGCGGCGTAGAGATTATCTACGTCAGTGCTTGTCAAAACCGCCTCGTAATTGAGGGCAGCCTGCTTCAGATCAGTGGCGGCCATATCCCTGAGTGCGCAGTCGCTCTCCAGCAAAGCGACGGGCAGCGTGTCTTCTCCAGTTACCGAAAGACTGGACGACGCATACCAGCACAAAGCCTCTGACCAGAGACTTTGTTCAGGCTCGAACTGCTGCTCACTCGTCACGATGGCCACGTCAAGCTCGCCAGTGTTCACCAGCTCCCGGAGTCTACGGCTGCGCCCACAAGTAACTCTGGGCACCAGTTCAGGGAAGGCATCGTGAATTCTGGGAAGAGACAGCGTGGATTCAGGCTGGATTGGCGAACGGGTACTGGTTCGCCCCATGCAGCAATCGCCAGATAATCCGTCCTCTTACAATCTGATCACGTTTGGTTCCGAATGCAACGGTGGCTACGCCGAGTATGCCGTTGCACGATCCAGCGAAGTTTTTGCAGTGAATAGTTCACTGAGCGATGCAGGACTCGCTTCATTCCCATGCGCTTACTCGACCGCAGAAGGCATGCTCGAAAAGGCTGACTTGAAAAACGGCGAACGGATACTCATTACCGGCGCCTCGGGCGGTGTCGGGTCAGCGGCTATCCAACTGGCCAAGCGCCGCGGAGCTGAAGTCATCGCCGTCAGTGGTGAGTCCAAGTTTGAGGAGGTTCGCAGGCCCGGAGCGGATCACGTCATTGCACGGGGGCAGTCGCTGCTGAATAGTCTGGAGAAAGACAGTATTCAGGTTGTGGCAGATCTGGTGGCAGGCCCCCAATGGCCGGAGCTGTTGGAGGTATTGGCAAGGGGTGGTCGGTATGTGGCCTCCGGTGCCATTGCAGGGCCAATGGTGGAGCTGGATGTTCGCACTCTGTACCTGAAAGATCTGAGCCTGTTGGGTTCCACCTGGCAGCCCCAAAAGGTGTTCGAGAATCTGATTGGCATTGAGGTCGCCAACCAGAATCTCTGAACAAGAGACCGTCGAGTCCGGCGAACCCTGCGGTCTCGGTTTTTCTCACACCTCCACGACCACCTTACCGATGGCCTGGCCACTGGTCAGACGATCATGGGCTTTGCCCACTTCGGAGAGGCTGAATGTCTGCTCATCCAGAAGCGGCTTGACTCCACCCTGATCCACAATCTGCGCCAGTTGGGCCAGGATTTCACCGTGCGCTTCCCGGTGATGGTTGTGCAGCATGGGAATCAGCATGAAGACAACGTGAATCGACAGGCCTTTAAAGTGAGCGGTGGTAAGATCAAGTTCAACCATGGCGACAGTCGTACTCACATGGCCATTGAGGGCTGCCGCATCAAAGCTGTTGGTCATGTTTTCGCCACCGACCGAATCGAAGACCACATCAAAGCCGTTACCTGAGGTGTGGGTCTGCACATAGTCTGCAACGGTTTCAGTCCTGTAATCGATCGGGGTAGCGCCGTAGCTTTTGACGATGTCGAATGCCTGCTCACCGGAGGCGGTTGAATAAACAGTGGCACCAAAGTGCTTGGCCAACTGAACCGCGACATGGCCCACACCACCGGTGCCACCGTGCACCAGCAATTTCTGCCCGGCCTTTACGCCGGCTCTCTGCAGGCCCTCAAATGCCGTGATCCCAACCAACGGCAATGCAGCTGCTTCACGCATCGACAGACGTTTCGGCTTGTGGGCAATCAACCGTGCGTCGGCGGGCATCAATTCGGCGAGTGCGCCCTGCAGATCGGCCAAACCGCCAGCACAACCATACACTTCATCACCGGGCGCAAAACTGGTCACGCCTTCGCCCACTGCCTCAATGGTTCCGGCGAAGTCCATGCCGAGCACTGCCGGCAGGTCCGGTGCCAGCGGGAGGTCCTTGCCCATCTGGCGAATCATGGTGTCGACGGTGTTGATGCTCGTTGCCGCAACGCGGACGATTACCTGGCCCGGGTTGGCCAGAGGTGCTTTCATCTCGGTCTGCTCGAATGATGCTTCAGGGCCGTACTGACTCAGAACCATGGCTTTCATTGGTTAACTCCAGTTTGTAGGGGGTTTCTAGCGGTAGAAAACAGAATAAAGACTCGATAAACCTGAATAAACGGTCAATAATCGTTTTCAGAATTCGCAAATTGGATATAAAGCGTGGATACCGAAGGTGTAAAGCTGTTCGTTCTGGCAGCCGAAAAACTCAACATCAGTGCCGCAGGTAGGGAGCTGGGCATGCCCCCGGCAGTGGCTAGCGCCCGGCTCGCGAAGCTTGAGAATGTGGTCGGCGCTGACCTTTTGAGGCGCTCAACCCGAAAAGTTGCCCTATCGACCGAGGGCGCCGAGTTTCTGCCGTTTGCCAGAGAAATCCTGGCTCAGGAAAATGCTGCGATGGCGGCTCTGGGCTTCAGGCGGGAGCATGTGTCCGGCACACTCCGTTTCACCGCTTCCAGTACCTTCGCTCAGCAATATATTGTGCCGTTGGTGCCTACCTTTCTTGAGCAGTATCCCGGAATCAATCTGGATCTGAGGCTTTCTGATATGGAGCTTGATCTCATTCAAGGGAGCTTTGATCTGGCACTGAGAGATTCGGTGTTGCCGGACAGCAACCTGAAGGCGCGCCGGCTCGCAGATGACCGGCGTGTATTCTGCGCGTCACCGGACTATCTAATGAAATGGGGCACACCCGATAGCCCGGGGGATCTGGCCTCTCACCAATTGATTGCCTTCAAGTCGCAAACCTCGATTGCCTTGCTTGGGCCTGGGGGAGTGAAGCAAAGCCTGGATCCTCGAAACACCCAGAACCGACTCATTATTGACGATGGACTAAGCTATAAAATTGCCACGCTGGAAGGCGCGGGCATTGCCTTGCATGCACTTTGGAGTGTTCACCGTGAGCTGTCTGAGGGAACGCTGGTGCAGGTGTTGGAGGATTATCGAATGGATGCGGAGCCTGCGCTCTGGCTGGTGTATCCGAAATCCAACGTACTGACCGCGAAGGTCCGGGTTTTTATCGACTTTCTGGTGGATAAGATCGGACGGGAGCCGCCCTGGCTGATTAAATAAACATGAAGCAAGAAGCTGAATAAAAGGCACCATCCCTGGTGCAAAGACGCAAATGAAACCTCTACAAAACGCGTTCCTTAGCCGTGGCTTTCGGAACGAACTTCGCCTCGGATAACAACTTGACCGCTGTATGGCGCAGGCTCCGCGTCCTGATGGTTCGCGTTGCGATCCTGAATCTCCCCACGAATGACGACCTGTCCGCTGTAGGGTGCGGGGCGCGCTTCTTCGGTGTTTAGCTGGTCCGACTTGCGGTCTGCCAGGGTCGCGTGGGCGGGCAGGGCGGTCGCAGCCATGAGTGAAACCAGGCTAATCAGTGCAGCTTTACGCATTTCAATTCTCCAATCATTGAGTGAGTTCAGCTGATCCCGTCGCCTAATTCGGTCGGGCATCAGATGGGAGAATTATGAGAGCGAAGGTTTTCAAAGAATAATTCTGAAACGGTATGGAGAACATCATCTTTTGTGATGGCTCTGACTCGAGACTGGGCATTTTCGGGTCGTATTACTACTTACATATAACATTGAGTGATGTTTTGAATATCAACGCATGATTAGTCCTGCCAGTCCCTGATTTGAAAAATAGCAGCCAACTTTTCGACCGATTTGAATTCGGAGTTGGCTATGTTTCGTCGTTTATTGATCGCTTCTCTGGCAACCGTTGGTTTCGCTTCCTCTGCGCACGCTCAGTCTGGCGACTCGGTACTCGCAATTTCGACAGACAATGACCTGTTTGCGCCGACACAAACAGACAGAGACTACACAGCCGGTCTCGCGATTACCTATTCCTCCAATTCCGCGGAATTCATTGATAACCCCGTCTCGCAAGTGAGTCAGGGGTTGGATGGGGTGTTACTGCCTGTTCTGGGTGGCCGCGTTGAAATACCAAAGAGCGCCGCGCTTGAGTTAGGTGCGTACGGGTTTACCCCTGAAGAGATCAGCGCATCGGACATTGATCGAAGTGATCGGCCGTATAGCAGCCTGGTCTACCTGTCTGCCAGCCAGAGTTACGAATCGCCAGACGCAGACTCCGGCTGGACAACGTCGATGACTGTCGGAGTTCTGGGGCTAAACGCGTTCAACGCAAGTCAAAATGCGGTCCATAAACTGGTGGGTAGCGATCGGGCAAACGGTTGGGATCATCAGATCTCAGACGGCGGTGAGGCTACGCTCAGGTACTCGGCAGCGTATCACCAGTATCTGGACGCCAGCCAACCTAACCAGAAATACAAAGTCACCTATTTTGGGTCCGTTGGCTATTTGACGGAATTTGGCGCGGCTCTGGTGTTCCGTGATGGTTTAATCTCCTCGCCCGACAACCGCTTTAATCCTGAGCTGATGGCCTACGGCGAGCGTGCGCCGGGAGTGTCGGCCCCAGGCGGCCGTGAGAGCTATTTCTGGGGAGGCCTGTCGGTGAAAGCGCGGGCCTACAACGCCTTTCTTCAGGGGCAGTTCCGTGATTCGGACCACGAGTTGGGCGCCAATGACCTGAACGTTCTGTTGGCCGAAGTCTGGGGCGGCTACACCCACAGCTTCGTTGGTGGCAGCGAGATCAGTTATGTGTTGCGAGTGCAAAGCTCTGAAATCAAATCGGGTAAAGGAGACCGCACCCTCGCCTGGGGAGGGATTGTGCTCAGCACGCGGCTGTAATGGCAAGAGGGTATTCATCAGCCAGATGAATGAAACATATACCGCACTGGAATTGGTCTTTACCGCGTCGAGACCTCATTCTTGAACTAACCCAAAGGGTAAAGGAGGTATCTAAATGAGCAACATCATCGAAGTAACCGATGCAAACTTCAAAGAGGCCGTCGAAAAAAGCGAACAGCCGGTGCTCGTTGATTTTTGGGCTCCCTGGTGCGGGCCGTGCAAAACGGTTGCACCAATGCTTGAAGCGATCGCCGATGAATTCGGTGAAGCGCTCACGATTGCAAAGGTCAATGTGGATGACAGCCCCGAGATCACCGCGAAGATGCGTATCCGCAGCATTCCCACACTGGCACTGTTTGATGACGGCGGCATGGTCGCCCAGAAAACTGGCGCCGGAAGTCTTGGGGAACTAAGAACCTTTGTAAAAGGCAACCTATAAAGCGGCATTAAAGCCTCCCTCGCGGAGGCTTTTCGCGTTTCGTGGGCCGCAAAAGGCCTACAGGAATATCGCAATTGCGGTTCAGAGCTAACCGGGCCAGACTTAGGCGGTTTCAATCGCCAGGAACACGCAATGAAAACGCAAGAACTCCAGCTGTTGTATATTTTTGACGCCATCATGACGGAGCGGTCGGTCACCCGTGCAGCGGATCGCCTTGCCATGACGCAACCCGCAGTGTCCAACGCCATATCCCGAATGCGTCAGATCTGGAATGACCCCCTTTTCGTTCGAAAGGGCCGTCAGATTGAACCCACGTCTTATGCTCTTAGCCTCTGGGATCAGGTGGGCGATCACATGTTTGCGTTGACCAACGCAGTCAGTGCAACGCAGTTTGATCCACCGAGCTCCAAGCGCACCTTTCGCATCGCGGTCACTGATGTCATTGTCGAGATGATCTGGCGCCAGTTGATTGAGCTTCTGGAGCATCAGGCACCCGGGGTTGATATTCACGCGGTGCCTTACACGCCGGATGGTACCTACGATGATCTGCGTGAGGCGCACGTGGACCTTGCGGTGGGAATGCTTAATCAACACGACCACAGCCTGCGCAGTACCTGGCTATTCGAGGGCGGTTATGTTTTGGCAATGCGTCAGGACCATCCATTGGCAGGCCGGCAGATCACTATGGATGAGTTCCTCGAGGCCAAGCATCTGCTCGTGACCATGTCTGGTGATGCTCACGGATTCGTTGACAGCTACCTCGATCAGAAGGGATACAGCCGCCGCATTGCCGCTACCGTCAACCATTTCTCGATTGTTCCCCAGGTTCTGAGAGACTCCAATCTCATAGCGGCCGTTCCCGAACTGATCAGCCAGGACTGCGGTTTTCTTGAGGGGCTATGGATGGGGCAACTGCCCTTCGAGGTAGATGCCACCAGCTTGTATCTCATTTGGCACGCTCGTCATGACCGGGACCCCGGTATAGTCTGGCTTCGGGACCACATGGAGCGACTGCTCCGCGAACGTTGGCATGACATCATGACAAATTCCCCTTGCGGTCAACCCATGACAAAAGCCATCGCCTGAACTGGCCTGCCAAAGCAATCATCATTTCCGGTGATGATAAAGATACCGCAATAGAATTATTCAGAACTCTCCAAACCCTCAATAATTCCCTGCAAATGGCGCGTGAGGCGGCATTTGCAGGCGAGATGAGTTGGCCACTTCCAGTTTGTCGTTCCTGCTCCGTCAATCCGCACGCATTGAGAATTAGGAGGGGAAATGAACAGCCACGCGAATTGCCCAGCGATGGGTTCCGGCATTGGGTCCGCCAAATCTGAGCTGGCCACTGGTCAACCATGGTATAAGCCGGTGATCTCTGTAGGAGCTGACAGCGAAGGCAGAAAACACGTTTACAAGGCCTTCAGGTTTTCCCGAGGTCTCCTGGGCCGCTATTTTCGGTTTCTCGCTCTCCACGAGTTCAAAATGCTGAAAAAGGTCGAACACCTTAAGTTCACGCCGAGCCAGGTCCATAGGCACCTAGGTGCCTCGCCGACTATCCACTATCGATTCATCGAAGGGAACGCCATTAAGGCAGTCGCGCAGAGCAACGGCGCACCGGAGGGTTTCTTCTCGCAGCTGTTCAACGACGTCAAAACGATGCATCAGAGCGGTGTGGTTCACCTGGATCTCGGCAACTCCGGAAATGTTCTGGTTTCCAGAGAAGGTCATCCAGTCGTCATTGATTTCGGATCCGCGATACCCACGGACAAGCTGCCGCCAATGGTGAAAGACTGGGCTTTGCGTAAAGATCTGATCGGCGTGCTGAAGTTGTGGGATCGATTTGACAGAGAGTCTATGCCCGAGCTGCTGCAGGACTATTTCCGGAAACATTATCGGAAGAACATCTATACGCCTAAACGATTTGCCAAAGCGGCGCGCCGCTGGGTCACGGGCTACGCTCTTTTCGCTCCCGTGCCTTCTCTCGCAAAAAATCGATCAGAGCCCTGACTCTGAGAGCGTTCTGGCTCTTCTGGGTAAAATAGAGAAAAAGCCCCGGATACGTGAACCAATGATCCTCAAGGACAGGAACCAGCTCACCGGATTCTAGCTTTGGTTGGACGCCTGGCAGAACCAGGCGCCCAATTCCCACGCCCGCCAGGGCCGCGTCAACCATAGCGCCTGTGTCGTTGACCACCAAGGCGGATTGCAGCTTCACATCAATCACTTCGTTATCACTGCGCAGCCTCAACGGCGCCAGGGTGTTTGAGCTGATAAACCGGTAATCAATCAACCGGTGTTCCGCCAGTTCCTTGAGGTTGCGTGGCACCCCCCGAGTGTTCGCGTACTCCGGGGATACGAACAGCGCCTCTCGCATTTTCGGTTCTAGCTCCATGGCCACCATTGAATCCTTGACCCGGTCGCCAAAGCGGATACCCAGGTCAAACCCCTCCTCAACGATATCGACAACGGCATCGGCCAAAGCGACCTCGAGGGTAACGTCCGGATAGCGTTGGCAAAACTCGTTCAAGTTGGGTTTGATCAAAAATTCGTAGGCGAACCTAGGCACAGTAATGCGCACCGTTCCCCGGGCATGCATGCTCTGGCTTTTGGTCAGTTCGATTGCGTGGGCCAGCTGGTCCATTGGCCCACGGGTGTCTGCACGAAGCTGTCGTCCGGTCTCCGTTAATTCCACTCTTCGTGTTGAACGTGTGAACACTGGCAGTCCCAGGGTCTGTTCCAGCGAGCGGATAGCCTGGCTGACAGAGGGGGCCGAAATTTCAAGTTTGCGGGCCGCCGCATTAAAACCGCCGGTATCCGCCACCGTGTGGAACACAGTGAGTTGGTTATACAAGGAACCATCCATTAAACAGATCTCCGATTATTAGTCTGGGCCTAATTATTTTATAGATATTGCTAGCCTTCTCGAAATATTCATCGGCCCTTATCGTTAGGCAATCAATGAACGAACGGAAAGAGGCTGGTTATGTCTTCACAAGTGGTAGTGATTTCGGGACATCCCGATCTTGAAAAGAGCAACGCCAACAAACTGATTCTGGAGCAATTAGAGGAACGGCTTGAGCGGGTCGATATCAGACGGTTGGATCAGCTATACCCGGATTACCGGATCGATATCGAGCGGGAGCAGGCGGCGTTGCTTGAAGCCGAGGTCATCGTGCTTCAGTTTCCCTTTTACTGGTACTCGGTTCCGGCGCTGATGAAAGTGTGGATCGATGAGGTTCTGGCCTACAACTTTGCCTACGGCTCCCGTGGTGACAAACTGAAAGACAAGAACTTCATTATTTCCACAACGGTGGGTGGTTCAGAAGAAGCCTACGATCCTCTCGGTTTTAATCACTTCACCATCGAGCAACTGGTTCGTCCGCTGCAACAGACGGCTTATCTCACTGGGATGACTTATCTATCACCGGTATACACCCACGGAATGGTTTACATCCCGGGGGTTTACAACACCCTTGAAGATGTTCTGGAAAAAGCGGCGGAGCATGCGAATCGTCTGATTGATCGCATCGAACATGTACTCACATCTCCCGAACCGGCACTGCGGAAATTTATCAAGCATTGGTTTGCAACGTTCGACGAGTTGCCGGAAAACAACCGTTTTTTCCTCTCGCATCTGTCACCGGAAGTCGTTTGGAGCATGCCCGAGGGCACCTTTCACGGCCATGCCGGGTTCAAAGACTGGTATCGCCTGATCAGAAGCGAATTCAAGCCCGGCTGCACCCATCAGATTGAGCAAGTGAAGATTGAGGTGCAGGCGACACATCTGATCACTCGCGTGCAGGTGCGCCTGACGGCTGAGCTGTATGAGGGCGGTTCAGTGAACCTGCTGATGAACGAGCGCTGGGTGGTCGCCAAGGGTGACGATAACGAATTCCTTATTCATGAGTACCAGGTCACCCCTGCATAAATCCTGAACATTATCACCAGTGGTGATGAGCGCAATACCGCATGGTGATTATTTTTAGCCTGCTCCAGCAAAGATAATTCCCGCCACGAACCACTCCGGCGCGGGTCTCAGGACCAACCTGTCCGCGCCGGCGCCGAAGTCCCCATCATGAACGATTAAGGATCGAGTCCATGACTTATCGAATTCTTGCCGTGCTCAGCGCGGCCGTGTTTGTTCTTGCCGGCTGCGAAAGCGCAGCTCAGGGCACCGCGAGCCAGCCGGAGCCGCCTTCGGTAGAGGTGGTTGCCGCCGCCAGTGCCCGGGTTCAGCCCCAGAAAACCTACACCACCCGTATTGAAGCCCCGGAAAACGTCGAGCTGCGGCCCCGACTGTCCGGTGTGGTTGATGAGGTGCACTTTGTAGAAGGCCAGAAGGTGAGCAAGGGCGACATCCTGTTCCAACTGGATGACCGTCACCTGACAGCCCGAGTGGAGCAGCTAAATGCCGAACTGGCCCGGGCAAAAGCGGCCCTTTACCAGGCCAAGGCGGAAGCCGAACGGGCAGGGCGCCTGCTGCGGAGCAACGCCATTTCTGAAGAACAGGCTGAACTGCGGGATTCCGCGCGCCAGCAGGCCGAGGCCGAGGTGTCCTCACTCAACGCCCAGCTCAAGGAGGCGGAACTGCAACTGAGCTACGCCACGATCCGTTCGCCAATCGACGGGGTTATTTCCCGGGCCAACATTACCGCCGGAAATACCGTGACCGCCAACCAGAGCCGGTTGACCACCATAGCCTCGAATCAGGACCGGTACGCCTATTTCGATATGGATGAGGGCACCTGGTATCGATTCTTCCGCGCCCGTGATCGTGCCTTGGGCGCGCCAGTGCGCATTCAACTGACCGGTGAGCAGGACTTCCCCCAAGTGGGCGAGATCGACTTCGTTGATAACACCATCGACACCAACACGGGCACCCTGCGTCTGCGTGCGGTATTGGCCGATTCCGGAGAGGCTCTGGTACCGGGTGCCTTTGCCCGTGTGAAGGTTGCCGTGGCCGCAACCGAGCGGAAGATCATGGTTCCTGATCGTGCCATCGCGACCGATCTCGACAGCCGCTTCGTGCTGACGGTCAACGAGCAGGGGGAGACGAGCTACACCCCGGTCACCGTCGGTGAGCGTTTCGGTACCTTCCGTGTGGTTGAGCAGGGCATTGCCGAAGGCGATGTGCTGGTGGCGAACGGAACGGCCAAGGTTGGTCCGGGCATGACCATCGCTCCGGTCATGCTGTCAGAAGCACCGTCCGACGTGGCCTTCACACTTGAAGAACACGCACCGGAAGTCCAGCAGACCGCTGGCGTAAAGTTCTGAGGCCTGAGTGATGAAATTTCCCCATTTTTTTATAGACCGGCCAATATTCGCCTCCATGCTGTCCCTGATCATTCTGATCGGGGGTGGCATCTCCCTGTTCCAGTTGCCGATCAGTGAGTATCCGGAAGTGGTTCCGCCCACGGTGGTGGTCACCGCCAATTACCCGGGCGCAAATCCGAAGGTGATTGCAGAAACGGTCGCGTCGCCGATAGAGGATGAGATCAACGGCGTGGAGAACATGCTGTATATGTCGTCCCAGGCAACTGCCGATGGCCGCATGACCCTGACGGTAACGTTTGCGCTGGGTACGGATCTCGACAAGGCGCAGGTCCAAGTCCAGAACCGGGTTGATATTGCGCTGCCGCGTTTGCCGGAAGAGGTGCAGCGCCTGGGTGTGGTGACTGAGAAATCATCCCCCAACCTGAGCATGGTTGTTCACGTTCATTCTCCGGATGAGAGCCGGGACATTACCTATCTGGCCAACTACGCCGAGCTGAATCTGAAAGATGAACTCTCCCGCCTTGGCGGCGTTGGTGACGTTCAGTTGTTCGGTGGCGGTGAATTTGCGGTTCGTCTCTGGCTGCAGCCGGATGAACTGGCCGCCCGGAATCTCAACGCCTCGGATGTGGTGAACGCTGTCCGTGCCCAGAATCGCCAGATTGCAGCCGGTACGCTTGGTGCTCAGCCTGCACCGAACGACAATCAGTTCCAGTTGATGCTGAACGTCCGCGGACGCCTGACCTCGTTGGATGAGTTTCGGGACATTGTTCTGAAAATCGGTGACAACGGAGCTATCACGCGTCTCTCTGACGTTGCGAGAGTCGAGCTGGGCCAGAACACCTACGCCCTTGAAGCGGGTCTCGATGGGAAGCCGGCGGTTGCCATGCCGATTTTCCAGCGCCCGGGGGCTAACGCCATTCAGCTTTCCGACGATGTTCGGTCAACCATGACGCGGTTGTCGCAGGATTTCCCGCAGGGCGTTGAGTATGAAATCGCTTACGACCCGACTGTGTTTGTTCGCGGCTCCATCGACGCGGTCATCACCACCTTGTTGGAAGCGATTCTACTGGTTGTGCTGGTGGTGGTGCTGTTCCTGCAAACCTGGAGGGCGTCCATCATTCCGCTCGTTGCGGTGCCTGTATCGCTGGTGGGCACCTTCGCCGTGATGCAGTGGTTGGGTGTTTCCATCAACACGCTGTCGCTGTTCGGAATGGTGCTGGCGATCGGTATCGTGGTTGACGACGCCATCGTGGTGGTCGAGAACGTGGAGCGGAACATTCATCGGGGGCTATCGCCGCGTGAAGCCACCAAAGTGGCCATGAATGAGGTAACGGGGCCGATCATCGCCATTGCATTGGTGTTGTGTGCGGTCTTTATTCCGACAGCCTTCATATCGGGTCTTTCCGGTCAGTTTTACAAGCAGTTCGCCTTGACCATCACGATTTCAACCGTGATCTCCGCCTTGAACTCGCTGACCCTGTCGCCGGCGCTTTCCGCGCTGCTTCTCAAGGGCCAAGACGAGAAGCCCGACCGGCTTTCCCGCGGCCTGGAAAAGGTGTTTGGTCGCTTTGTGTTCCGGCCGTTCAACCGGTTTTTTGACCGCACAGGTAATGCCTATGAAGCCTTGGTGAAGAAGCTGATCCGATACAGCGCCATCGTTGGCGTGGTGTATGTGGGACTGACCATTTTCGCCGGAGGCCTGTTCAACGCGGTACCGGGTGGTTTCATTCCACAGCAGGACAAACAATATCTGGTCGCTGTTGCCCAGCTGCCGGACGCCGCGAGCCTTGACCGGACCGTGGACGTGGTCAACGAAATGCAGCAAATCGCGCTGGAGACCGAGGGTGTGGCAAACACCATTGCGTTCCCGGGCCTGTCCGTGAACGGTTTCACCAACAGCCCGAACAGCGGCATCGTGTTCCTGCCGTTGACCGACTTTACCGAACGCACGTCTCCGGAGCTCAGTGCGGGGGCGATTGCAGGCAAGTTGAACGGCGCGTTTTCAGGCATTGACGAAGGGTTTGTGGCGGTGTTCCCACCACCACCGATCCTGGGCCTGGGCACCACGGGTGGCTTCAAACTGCAAATCGAAGATCGAAGCAGCAAAGGGTTTGAAGCCTTGTTCAATACCCTGCAAACCACCATCAACGAAGCTCGCAAGCATCCGGCATTGACGGGTCTTTACTCCAGCTTCCGGGTTCAGGTACCCCAGTTTGACCTGGATATCGATCGGGAGCGTGCGATGCTGCTGGGCATTCCGCTGGAGTCCGTGTTCGACACACTGCAGGTGTATCTGGGGTCGGTATACGTCAATGACGTGAACATGTTCGGCAGCACCTATCAGGTGATTGCCCAGGCCGAGTCTGACAAGCGCCTTGATCCGGAGCACATCCTGAATCTGAAGGTTCGCAACCAGCAGGGCCAGATGATCCCGCTGTCCGCGGTGATGAATGTCGAATCGACCATCGGCCCGGATCGCGTGATGCGGTACAACGGCTATCCAACGGCTGAACTCAACGGGTCTCCGGCTCCGGGTTTCAGTTCGGATCAGGCTCAGGCTGCTATCGAAGAGGTTCTCGCACAGACCCTGCCGGAAGGCATGGCGTTTGAATGGACCGAGGTGACTTATCAGCAAAAACTCGCCGGCAACACGATGGTCTATGTGTTCCCGCTGGTTATCTTGCTGGTATTCATCGTGCTGGCGGCTCAATACGAAAGCCTGCGACTGCCGTTTGCCATCATTCTGATTGTGCCGATGACCTTGCTGTCAGCTCTGGCCGGGGTCTGGCTGACTGATGGTGACAACAACATGTTCACCCAGATTGGCCTGATTGTTCTGGTGGCATTGGCGAGTAAAAACGCCATCCTGATGGTGGAGTTCGCCCGGGATCTCAATCTCCAGGGACGCAGTCATTATCAGGCCATTGTAGAGGCGTGTCGTTTGCGCTTACGGCCCATTCTGATGACCTCGATTGCTTTCACTGCAGGCGTGGTACCGCTGGTTCTTGCGAGCGGAGCCGGTGCAGAGATGCGTCACGCCATGGGCATAGCGGTGTTCTCGGGAATGATTGGTGTCACCGTGTTCGGCCTGCTGTTCACCCCGGTCTTTTACGCGGTGATTCAGCGTGCGAAGGCCGATACCAAGGCGCCTGCCAGCGCCAAGGCAATTCCTGAACAGATCACGGAGAACGACCATGCTTAAACGGGCGGTGAGTGTCTTGTTTGGGTCAGCGCTGCTGGTCGGCTGCGCTGCAACCCCGGATTATGAGCCCCAGCAGGAGGCGAACGAGCGTTACCTCGACAGCCTCGAATTCGGTGTTCAGAGCACAGACGCCACCACCGTCGAGTGGTGGAAGAGCTACGAGGATGCGCAGCTCAATCAACTGGTCGAGGTTGCGCAGACCGCTAACCTCGATCTGCTGGCAACCCGGCAGCGGGTCCGTCAGGCGCTTGCGGACCTGGGTGCGGACGAGAACCGGTTGCTTCCTCAGGGCGGAGTAACCGGCGAATACGAGGCGATCGATCGAAACAGTGTTCAGGAATCTTCTGCGGTCGGTCTGGCGGCCACCTGGGAAGTGGACCTGTTTGGCCGGCTGAGCGCGCTGATCGATGCCGGTGAAGCCAACCTTGAGGTTGCCCTGAACAACCAGCGAGCGGTGTTGAAAGAAGTCACCGTTGGAGTTGTCCGAGCCTATCTGGAGTGGGAAGCCGCTCGCCAGCGGGTCCAGTTGATCAAGGCGGACGTCCGGGCATTGGAAGACACCCGGGAAGTCATGGCCCTGCGCGTGGAGGAAGGCGTTTCGCCGAATCTTGATCTCGCCCGCGCAGACACGCTGCTGGAACAGCAGCGTGCCAAGCTTCCTGACGCGCGAGCCCAGCTCTATCGGGCCAAAGCCGTGCTGTCCGTGCTCGTCAATGAAGATCCCGAATCGCTGGTCCTGAAACCGGCCTCAGGTGCACTGGCCGCTTCCATTGGGGTACCGGAGGCGGAGCGGGCCAACGAGGCCATGCAGCTGCGTGCGGATATCGGCGGTGCGCTTGCAGCGCTGGCCCGGGATGTGGCGGTTGGCAACGCCCTTCGCGCAGAACTCTATCCCCAGTTCTCGGTCGAGGGATTTCTGGGCCTGACCAACGTGGCGGAAGTGTCCGATGGCTTTGAAGGTACCGGCAGCATTGCTCCTCGCATTTCCTGGTCGCTGTTGAGTTATCCGGTCATATTGCAACGGGTCGAAAGCCAGAATGCAGTCTCGGAAGAAAGTTACATTCGTTACCGCCAAACCATCATTGACGCGGTCGCCAGTGCGCGTGTTGCCGTCTTTGCATACGGACGGGCGCTTGAAGCTGATCAGGCAACGGGCAGGGCGTTTGACGCAGCCAACGAATCGTTCGCGATCGCCAGAACTATGCACCGTGAGGGCGCCATCGGCTACCTGGATCTGCTGGACGCCAACCGAACCTTCATTTCCGCTCAGCAGGACCGGCTTTCCGCCAGGTTGTCCTATGCGGCGGCCCAGATTGGGGTGATTGAGGAATTCAGTGGAGTTTGGTCGTCGGAGGCGCACCGGCGAGTGCTGGAGGCAATGGGTGGCGAGTCTTGAGGAAGAGGGTATGGTTTAGGTGAAAAAGGGGAAGCGCTGCTTCCCTTTTTTGTGCCGGCTGCCTCTTTTCTCAACCGCCTCCAGGTCGAGAGGGGCATTCCACATTTTCCAGCCCACGTAGATCAGATAAGCGGCGCCCACGATTCGGACCACCGTAAAGAGGTCGCCCCAATGGCTGGCAATCGCTGCCAGGCAAAAGTAGGCACACAATGTCGCTCACCGTCAGGCCGAGGGCAAACGTGAAACAGGGCCCAGCGCCGTTGACAAGGGCCCGTCCAAGGATTGCAAACACACCGAGGCGCGGAGTAATGCCGAAAATAAAAACGGCGGGCAAACAAACGATCGCGCGCCCCCCTCCCTGCAAGAGGCCGCTGTTACCCTAAAATTACTAGATAATCATGCTTCAGTTTTTAGCGAAGTCGTAAAGCGGTTTCGATACTGCCGAGGAGTTATGCCGAGGTTCCTTTCAAACGCGAGGCAAAGCCCATCGGAGGTTTCATAGCCGCACCACTGAGCGATCTGAGAGATGGTCGCAGTGCTTTCTTCCAGGTACCGACGAGCACGATCGACGCGACACTGCTCAATGTAGCGACCGGGCGGAGTTCCGACTCGCTTTCGGAACTGGCGATTGAAGCTTCGAAGACTGAGGTTGAAGTGGTCGGCCAAGGTCTCTAAGCGCAGATCCTCGGACAAATGCTCCTGAATGTAGTCCGCGAAAGCATCGAGGCGGTGCTCAGTCACGCTTTGTGTTGATGTACCAAAAAACTGGGCCTGGTTACCTGGTCGATTCATAAAAACGACCATCGCCTGTGCGACTCGCCGCGCTAGCTCGGAGCCCAAATCCTCTTCGACGAGAGCAATGGCAAGATCCGTGGCGGCGGTAACACCAGCGGCTGTGTGGATATTGCCAGATTTTACATGGATTCGCTCCGGGGTGAGGCGAACCTCGGGGTACCGGGCACGGAAATCCTCAGCGGCGGCCCAGTGGGTGGTTGCCGGTTTTCCATCAAGCAGTCCTGCCTCTGCCAGTATAAAAGAGCCCGTGCAGGCGCTCACGATACGGCGGACGTTCTTGGCCATCACCTTGATCCAGTCGATGAATTGTTTGTCATGAAGACACTCATCGTGGTCATCGGCCGCCTGAATGATCAGTGTGTCCACGGAACCTTGGAGCTCATCGAAGGATCGGGAGGCTGTTATAGAAAGGCCGTTGCGCTCATAGATGCAGCCTTTACCGCGAGATACGACTTCAACTTCATAGGCGGGGCAGTAGCCGGATTGCTCAAGAAAAAAGGTGGTTTCTGCGAAGACTTGCAGAAAGCCTATGTACTCCAGCGATGAGGACGCGCGGTTTGTGACAATGACGACCCGGCGCGGGGTTTTCTCAAGGTCCAGGGGAGTCTGCAGCGTCGGCACTCGGTAGAGGGGCATTGGAAAACCTTATGCTATTAATTGGCATGATCCTTTGATGTTTTGTCATTGTGACAGTAATTTCCAGTGCCTACCATTAAATACCTATTCACGACTGTGTCGGGAGGAATTCGAAGTGCCATCACAATCTGAAAAAGCACAAACAATGAGGGATCTGCATCAGGGTTCGGAGACTTTTCTGATTCCTGGCCCGTGGGATGTCGCTTCCGCGAGGGTATTCGAGTCTCTCGGGTTTCAGGCGCTGGCTACTACAAGTGGTGGCTTGGCGTACTCCCTAGGAAAGCTTGATGGAGAGGTCACCCTTGAAGAGAAGGTGGTCCATTGCCGCGCTCTTGCAGAAGCTACTCAAATCCCGATTACTGCCGATTTGGAGAATGGTTATTTTCACCACCCGGAAGGTGTTGCGGAAACGATCCGCCGGATTTCGGAAACCGGCGTAGTTGGCGGCTCAATTGAAGACTGGAGTGGTGAGGGCATCTACGACTTCAACCATGCTGTCGAGCGGATTGAGGCAGCAGTCGAGGCTGCGAGGTCGCTCGATTTTCCGTTTGCTGTCATCGGTCGTTGCGAGAATCTACTACGCAAGCAAAATGATATGGATGACACCATTCGGCGGCTGCAGGCTTATGAAGCCGCAGGCGTTGATGTCTTGTTTGCCCCGGGATTACGCACGGTGGAAGAAGTCAAAGCCGTGGTGGATGAGATCAATACACCCCTGAGCGTTGTGGCAATGTCGCCCGATCTGTCGGTTGCGAAACTGGCTGAGGCGGGCGCAAGAAGGGTAAGTATCGGGGGCGCTATGGCTATGGCTGCCTACGCTGCACTGATCGAGGGGGCGCTTGAGATGAAGAAACAGGGCACTTTCGATTGGATGAAAAAGCTCTCATCGGAAAACGCAATAGAACCGCTGCTGACGTGAAGCTCCTAAACCCGGGAGTGGAACTTCTTGTCGGCAATTATCACGAAAAAAGAAGCCTTGGAGGCGGCCCGGGACACCGAAGGCTTGGACATGTCATTCGAACCGAAGGGTGCTGAGATCAGCTCATCCGGTGACATGGCCTTTGCCTACGGTGAAATCTCCATGAAACTTCCGGACGGAAGCCAGCTGACAGAGAAGTACGTCACTATCTGGAGGAAGATCGACAGCAAGTGGCAGGTCGTGTTGCAAGCACGCAAAGCAAATAGCTGGCGCTACGAAACGCAGTCGTCGGTATCACGAAGCCATGGAACAGTAAGCGGAGAGGCCGCGAAATGATAGCCCACACGCATCTTCACGTTAGCAATTATGAGAAGTCCAAGGAGTTCTACACGAAGGTTCTTGCCACCCTTGGATACACCAACAATATGGAAGTTGGCCAAGCGGCTGGCTTTTACGATGGCAAGAACACCGATCTGTGGGTTCTGAAAGAGGACGTCGTTCCGACGCACCTGGCTTTTGAGGCAAAGACCAAAGAAGAGGTTCGTGCATTCTACGAAACCGCACTGGCCGAGGGGGCGGCGGACAACGGTGGTCCCGGTTATCGCGAGGACTACTGGGCAGGCTATTACGCGGCTTTCGTTATCGACCCGGACGGTCACAATATTGAGGCGGCTTATTGGGACTATGACAAAGCCGGCGAGAAAAGGCCTGAGTAACCATGACAACGACGGATAACGGAAAGATCTCCTACGATCAGGAAATGAAGATCGACGCCAAGACTTGGAACCCGTTTACCGGATGTACGAAAGTTTCCCCGGGTTGTAAGCACTGCTACGCAGAAACCATCGCCGCGAAACTCCATAAATGGGGCACACCCGGCTATGAAAACGGCTTCAAGTTTACGGTGCACCCCGATCGCATAGAAAAAGCTGCGCCCCTGAAACGCAAGAAGCCGACGTTCTACTTCATCAACTCCATGAGCGACATCTTTCACGAAGATGCGGACGATGAGAGCATCGACCGGGTGATGGATATTGTCAGAAAAGCCCACTGGCATGTGTTCTACATACTGACCAAAAGAAGCCAAAAAATGCGGGCGTATTTCGATAGAAGAGAGGCTCCAGACAACCTTTGGGCGGGAGTGACTGTTGAAGACCGGGAATATGGCCTCCCTCGCCTTGAAGATCTTAAGAAAACGAGGGTTAGGAACAAGCATATCTGTTGTGAGCCTCTCCTTGGTGACCTTGGTGAGCTCGACTTGTCCGGCATACGGCTAGTTGTAGGAGGCGGAGAAAGTGGTCCGGAGGCTCGGCGCGCAATGCCAGAATGGGTAACGTCACTCCGGGATCAATGCCTGGCCCAGAACGTGCACCTATATTGGAAACAATGGGGAACCTATGGCCCTGATGGCTCTCGCAGCAGCAAAAGCCGAACGGGGCACTTGATCGAAGGTAAGTCCTACCTGTCTATTCCCGAAGAGCTTGCACTGTGACGAACCTGGCTGCGGACAAGCTCGCCGAATAGCCCTGCAAGTACATGGAAGACATAACCTGGTGAACGAACTTTATACCGTTACGTCCTCAGTCTATCTTGCCATTTTCGTGGTAGGGATCGCGTTTCTCATTGACCGCGGGGTTATCTCAGAAAGCTCTCCAACCGTTTATGTCGTCGCTCTCAACGTTACCTGCAGTATTTTTCTCCATGGAGTCAGTGCGAGGTCATTAGCAACTTTGCTCAAGTCTTCCTCCCAACGGCGCGTTTGAATGCCCTGAACCTGCGACGTTGACGGAAGCTGACTCGGAAGCCGAACCCGAGTGTCTAGTACTTTTTCATGAGAAGGTTAAGCGCTATGAATCAAGAAAAACTCGAACAAGCTGAGCGGGAATTTTTATCGATCTTTCCCGGTGGCTTTGACAATCCTGCTCTCGTAGCGGAAGGGAAAAAGCATCATGTTCAACACAGAACGAAGCAGGCGCAGGAGTGGTTCAGCAATGAAGCATTCGCCTTGCCTCAGGTGGTGGCGGAGCATATGGCAAAGATCGTCACCCAGTCTTCGCTGGTTTCCCGGTTTGAAAAGCCTGCGTTCAAGCGCCTCATTGAGAACATGACATGGAGCGATCGGGAGCAATACGCGTTCTCTCTGTTTGACATGTTGCACGGCGATCAGGAGCGGGGCTTCGACACCATGGTGAGTCTGCTCAAGCCGCACAAATTGGCCAAATGGCCGGTGATTACCGTGATTCCCTACTACTTCGCCCCGAATCGGGAAGTTTTCGTAAAGCCGACGACCATCAAGAAGATCATCGCCCAATACGAGCTGAATGATCTCGTATATCGCCCGTTGCCGGACTATGGGTTTTATATGGGCTTAAAAGGTCATATAGACCGGATGAAATCCCAAGTTGACCCTTCTCTGGTCGGCGATAATGCCGCATTCACCTGGTTTCTGAGTCGTTCGGTACAGGTATAGATCAAAACTGTGTTAGTGCCGGCTGGCCAGGTAAGCGCCGGCCGCCACCATGATGGATCCGGCACTTCGGTTCAGCTTCTTAACTGCGGCCTCAGACTGGAAGAAACTTCGTGCCTTCGCGGCAAAGATCGCAATCATCATCAGGCCGAGCATCAGGCCCACCAGTGTCAACGCTGAGGCGAGCAGGATGTCGCCGCCGTCCAACACTGAAAGGTCCATAAAAGTCGGCAGGAAAGCTATATAGAACAAAATCACCTTTGGGTTGGAGGCGGAAATCAGGAAACCCTGCATGAAGCCGAGTACCAACCCGGACCGGCTGCCTTTGCCCTCAACCGCCTCGAGATCGAGTGGGGCGTTCCACATTTTCCAGCCGAGATAGATCAGGTAAGCAGCGCCTACGATTCGGACCACCGTAAAGGCGTCCCCCCAATGGGTGGCCATCGCCGCCAGGCCAAAGCAGGCTGCCACCAGGTATACGATGTCGCTGACGGTCATGCCGAGGGCGAGCGTGAAACAGGACCCCGCACCGTTGACCAGGGCCCGTGCAAGGATCGCAAAGACACCGGGGCCCGGCGTAATACCGAAAATAAAAACGGCGGCTAGAAAGGAGATCGCGCTTTCAAGGGTCATTATTTCTCCGCAACGAAAAAGGGGGCTAACAGCCCCCTCACGACATTATGCTTCAGCTAACTCTTCAAGGTAAGGGTAGTCAATATACCCTTCCGCCCCCTGGGAGTAAAAAGTCGAGGGATCTGCTTCGTTGAGCTCGGCGCCAAGCTTCAGGCGCTCCGGGAGGTCCGGGTTGGCAATGAAGGGCACGCCAAAGGCGACAGCGTCGGCCAGTCCGGATTCGATGGCTTGTTCTGCTTCTTCACCGGTGTAGCTCATGTTGAGAATCAACTTGCCCTTGAAGTGTTCGCGGACCGGAGTAATGACGTCCGCTTGCTGTTCCCCGAAAAAGTCGCTGCGCATCAAATGAACAAAGGCCAGGCCGTAGTCGTTCAGGCGCTTGGCGAGCCAGGTAACCAGACCGACCGGATCACTGTCCTTCATGCTTTGGAAACTGTTGAGGGGGCTCAGTCGAACACCGACGTTCTCGGAACCGAACACGCCGGATACGGCTTCAATCACCTCCAGCAGCAGTCGGGCGCGATTTTCGATCGGGCCACCGTAGGGGCCATCTCGATGGTTGGAACCATCACGCAGGAACTGGTCCAGCAGATAGCCGTTGGCGCCATGAACCTCAACACCGTCAAAGCCGGCGCGCTTGGCATTCTCGGCGGCGGTGCGGAAACCGTCGATGATGGCCGGGATTTCGCTGTCGGCCAGTGCGCGGGGAACGGTGTAGGACTTCTTGCCTTCCGGTGTGTGCACTTCATCGCTGGTGATGGCAATGGCGCTGGGCGCTACCGGATCCTTGCCGTTGTTTAACACCGGGTGGCAGGCGCGGCCACCGTGCCAGATTTGCAGATAAATCTTGCCACCTTTGGCGTGTACCGCATCAGTGACTTTCTTCCAGCCTTCAACTTGCGCCTCGGAATAGATACCAGGCTCGCGCCAGAAGGCCGAATTGCCTTCGATGGCCATGGTCGCTTCAGCGATGATCAGGCCGGCAGAGGCACGCTGGGCGTAATACTCAACCATCATATCCGTGGGAACGTGATCAGCGTCGGCACGGACGCGGGTGAGGGGGGCCATGAAGACCCGATTGGCCAATTCACTGGCGCCCATTTTCAGGGGAGTAAAAAGTGTGTTCATAGCATCCTCGGGAAATTTTGTGTACAAGAGCTGATAAAATATCCGCCCGTTGGCCGGGCGGACTAATTCGGACGAGATATATCAATCATCATCCTGACTGATGCGACAGGCTGTTCAGCTGTTATCAGCCAGGGAGGCGGCCAGTGTTTTGCCCAGTTCCATCGCTGACTGGGGGTTCTGACCGGTAATCAGACGTCCATCCTGAACCACAAAGCTCTCAAACATCTGGCCTTCAAGGTAGTCGGCTCCGCTTTTCACGAGTTCGTCCTGTAGCAGATACGGAACCACACCGGTAAGCCCGGCGGCTTCTTCCTCGGCGTTACTGAATCCTGCGACCTGTTTGCCGTCGATGATCAGGTTGCCGTTGTTGTCGCGGATGTTGAGCAGAGCTGCCGGACCATGACACACGGCGGCAACGAATCCACCCTGCTGGTAGACGGCATACCCAATGTCATTCACTGCTTGGCTTTCGGAGAAATCCCAGACAGTGCCGTGACCACCGGCAAACACGATGGCCTGATAACGGCTTGGGTCCACATCCGCCAGCTTCAGGGTGTTGTCCAGCAGGGTGCGGGTTTCCGGGTTGGCCATGAACGCCTTGTTGATCTCGTCGTCTTCTCCCAGGCTTCGCGGATCAATGGGGGCGGCGCCACCCTTGATGCTGGCGAGTTCGACCTCGATGCCCGCTTCGGTCAGTTCGTGATAAGGGTGGGTCATCTCGGCCAGCCAGAGCCCGGTTCTCTCATCGGTATCACCCATCTGGTCGTGACTGGTTACGACAATCAGAGCGCGGGTTTCGGCACTGGCAAAGGCCGAGGTTGCGGCCAATACCAAGACTGTAAAAAGTTTCATGACAGATTTCATAGCGTAATCTTCCTTTGGCAATGGGTCGGTTAGAAATTCACTACGTTTCTAGGAGTGACACCTAAGATGCTGAATTTGAAATAAAGGCAATGCGCGTCACTCAGTGCTCAAAGAGCTATGGTTGGCCATGCTAAGCGAGTCTTTGGTATAAATTAAATCTAACGTTTCTATATCTGGAATTCGGAATATGAATATCAGGGGCAAGGACCTGAACCTGCTGAAACTTTTTCAGGTGCTGTACGAAGAACGCAGTGTTTCGGGTGCGGCCGAGCGGATCAACCTGAGCCAACCGGCTTTGAGTCATAAACTCGCCAAGCTGAGAGAGGAATTCGACGACACCCTGTTTGCCCGAGCGCCTCGGGGACTGACGCCCACACCGCGGGCCCATCAATTGGCGCCGCTGGTTCAGCAACTGGTTCGCTCGCTGGAATCGTTTTACGACTACTGCGACGAGGAAAGCTTTTTACTGCGGGCGGATCGAATCCACATTTTTGCGACGGATTACATCGAGCAGCTATTGCTCCCAAAGCTGCTGCCGGTACTCAGGGAACAGGCTCCGAATACCCAGCTGGTGTTCCACAACACTCGGGGGAAGCTGCCAAGGAGCGAGCTGGAAACTGGTGCTTGCGACATCGCCATAGCCGGATTTTTCGAGGGTCTGCCGGATACCTTTTACCAGCAGAAAATTCACCAGGAGGAATTTTCGGTGCTGGCGAGCCGGACCAACACACGGATTGTTGAGGAGCTGACCTTGGAGGCGTTTCTGGAATGCGACCACCTGGTCACGACTTTGACCGGCGACCTGGATGGCGTGGTTGATCGGCAACTCGAGAGCTTGGGGCATCGGCGTAACGTGGTGGCCGGCGTGTCCAGCTTTCTGTCGCCGGCTTCGGTGATCGAAGGGACAGACCTGATCATTACCTGTCTTGGCTCGGTGGCCGAACACGCCTGCGATCAACAGCTCGATCTTGTGCGCTACCCGCCACCGATTGATCTGCCCAAGATCGAGATCCTGCAAACCTGGCACCAGCGGACACACGATGATCCGCTCAGGGCCTGGTTGCGCCGACAGATTCAGTCCCTTTCCAGCGTACGCAGCGGGTGCATTCCCTCAACCATTCCCATGAAGGGCGGGTAAATGGAGTAGCCGACAAGAGCCTGCAGTTCCGGTGATAACCCTCGCACGGTGTCCTTCGACAGTTCCAGCAGGTAGTTTTCCTGCTGCCGGACATAGGCTTCGCAATACTGGTGGGTGATGGCAAAACGGGCTTGATCAGAGCGGTTCTTGCCGCCGCCGTGCCAGGTAGTGCCGAGGAAAAACACCACCGATCCCGCCGGCATCACCGCCGGTATGGCTTCTGCCTGAGTGGGTCGGCGGTCAGCACCCCATTCGTGACTGCCCGGAATAACCACGGTCGAACCGTTTTCCTCGGTGAAATCGTCGATGGCCCACACGGTGGCCGCGCCCAGGGGCTGACGAGGGCGGGGCAGGCGGTAAAAGACATCGTCGTAGTGGAGACCCTGGGGCGCTTCCCCTGGGAGAATATTGATGATCTGGCTTTGCGAAAGCAGGAAGCCCGGCTCAAATAGCCGGTCCATCAGACCCAGAATGTGCGGGTGCACGGCCAGTTGATCGGTGACCCGGGTCTTGCCCAGCACGTTGTATACCCGCTGAGTGTTGTGGCCCTCAAAAGGATTGCGCCCGGTCTGGCCCAGCAGTGCCAGCCCTTCCTCCTTGATCGCCTTGCAGGTTTCCCTTGGGATCAGGTTCTCGATGATCACGTAGCCATCGCGCATCACCGTTTCAAAATCCCGCTCGATCTCCGGCGTGTTGCGCTCAGGGCCGGGCTGCAGTCTGCGATGGGTCTTGGCGTGGTCGGCAGTGTTGTAGGCCTGAGTGTCGAAGTTGTCGCTCATTGTTTTTGATCTCCGATGGGCTCAAGTTGGAGTGTGTTGCTGATCAACTGCCAGAGTTGGTTCAGCAGTTCAATTTTCGAAGGTGGATTGTCATCCAGAAGGGCTTGATCGATGGCCAATCTGATTCCGCCCATTAACATGGCCACCACGATATCCGGGTCAAGTTCAGGGCAGATCAGCCCCAGCTTCTGACCTTGTGCAATGTTGCGAGCCCCATGAGAGAGAAGGGCCTGCATGTGTGATCGTTCGATATCCAGCACTTCAGGCTCACGAGCCAGGCGCCCGGCGATGAGCGGTGCCAAAGGGTGCTCGTAAAAATAGTCGATCATGGCGCTGGTTCGCGCGCGTTCCCGTTCACGCCATGCAAGATCGGCAGAAATGGCATCGCCGAGGAGAATGTCTCTGAGGGGTTCGTAAAAGCGGTCAACGACTGCGGCAACGAGACCCGTTTTTGATCCGAAGTGGTGATAGGTCAATCCGGCTGACGCGCCAGCGCGCTTTGCAACGGCGCTGATTTCCATGTGCCCGTCGTTTTTGATCAACTCCTGTTCGGCGGCAGCAAGCAGCCGTTCATGCGCAGCGATTTTTTTCCCAACCATTTACCCGTTGCCTTAAGATCAAAAAATGAATTGAATTCAATTTAATAAAGGGAAAGAGGCCTTGTCAACAGATTGAATGCGTGGAATAGGGCGGTGACTAATCAGGGCCTTAATGGCACAGCACGTTGATAGGAGCGGCGCACGAGGCGCCGAGCAACAATAAAAGGGGGTGGGCGGCTAGGCGATCAAGCAGCTTGCGCCTTTTGCGCTCTTTGCGCCCATGGAAATTCCTTCACCGGGAGATGGATCAGGGCGGATATCGCGCCAACTCCTACGCCAACCCACCAGACGATGGTGTAGTCGTTGTACATGTCGTACATGGCCCCGCCGAGCCAAACGCCCAGGAAACCGCCCAGTTGATGGGAGAAAAAGACCAGGCCGTAAAGCGTGCCCATGTACCTCAAGCCGTAGATGTGTGCCACCAGGCCGGATGTCAGCGGAACGGTCGCCAGCCACAAAGAGCCCATGGCAACTGAGAACAGAACGACTGTCTCCGGCGTAATGGGGGTGATAATAAATGCCGCTGATACGAGCGTTCGGAGCAGGTAAATAACCGCCAGCAGGTACTTTCGAGAAAAACGATGCCCAAGCCAACCTGCCAACAGCGTGCCCCCGATATTGAAAAAGCCGATGATCGCGATCGAGATGGCACCAAGCCCGGACGCAGAGGTCACTCCGAGCACGTACAACAGGCTATCTGGTGAGATAGGGCCGCACATCTCGGTGATAAACGCCGGAAAATGGGCAGTGATGAAGGCAAGTTGATAGCCACAGGAGAAAAAGCCGATGAAAATGAGCCAGAAAGTGGGGTCTTTCAGAGCCCGCTTTAATACAAGGCCCATGGGCTCATCACTGGCTGTAGTCTGGACACGCTCGGGGGCGCGCATCATCTGAAGCGCGAACATGGATACCAGAATGACGCCGGCAAACACGATAAATACCGACTGCCAGGGCATCTGGCTGAGCAGCATCTGAGCAACGGGTGGCCCTACGATCTGGCCTGCAGAGCCTGCCGCGGTGGCAATCCCCAGCGCCATTGACCGGTGTTTCTCAGGCGCCGCACGGCCAACCACCGCGAGAATGACACCGAAACCCGTGCCGGCAATGCCGAAACCTACCAGCACTTCGAGAAGCTGGTGCTGTCCTGGTGTAATGGCGAACGCTGATAGCACGAGGCCCAGCGCATAAACCATTCCGCCGGCAAAAATTGCCTTTCGGTCACCAAAGCGCTCTGCCAGCGCACCGAAAATGGGTTGCCCAATACCCCAGAACAGGTTCTGGATAGCTATTGCCAGAGAAAAAGATTCCCGCGGCCAGGCAAATTCCAGCGCGATGGGTAACTGGAATAGCCCAAAGGAAGCCCTTACTGCAAAGCTCACCAGAATGATGATGCAGCCGGCAATAAGGACCGGATTAATCAGGGAATCTTGTACTCTGCTGGTTGTTGCTGTCTGCACTGGGGGCCTTCGTGGGACGATGCGGCGAGGGTACCTTGGGGACTTAAAAGAGCGCGCGTTTCGCTGGGCAGTTGAAATACTACCATTCATTATCTTGCATGCAAGATAAAATGTCGCTACTGTCAAACCATGGATATATCGAAACACCCGAATGAATGCATTTTTCATCTTTTGACCCGCGCAGCTCGCCGTGGTGGACGCGCCTTCAAGGCAGCCATCGAAGATCTGGGCCTGACGGCAGTGCAGGGCCGCGTGCTCAACCTTTTATGGGTGATGGGCGACGCTCGTGCAACTGAGCTGGGAGAACAGGTTGAACTTGATAGCGCCACCATAACGGGGGTGCTGGACCGGTTAGCAGTACTGGGCCTGATCGAAAGGCGACAAGATGAAAATGATCGCCGGGTAGCAAGAATTTTCCTGACTCCAGCGGGTAATGAACTCGGGCAAAAAATAAATGACCGAGTAGTACCTGCAAACGAGGCTTTCCTGGACGGCATGACAGAGAACGAAGTTGCTGCTCTCAAAAAATTTCTGAAACAGCTCTGAAAAACTGGTTAACGTGGGACGAGCTTAATTATATATCTTGCATGCAAGACAATAGCCGGCTATTTGAAGAAGGAGTGGGTATGCACATCGACAGGATTCTAAATCAGATAAAGCAGCAGCGTTTCGAGCCCGTCGAATCCTCGTGGGCCCAGGGGAGAACACTATTTGGCGGAATCACCGGTGCCATCCTTTGCCAGGTTGCCTCAGAAGGCGTTGAACCGGACCGTCGGCTGAAACATTTCCAAGTGGAGTTTGTTCGTCCGACCCTGGCGGAGACCCCCTATCAAGTCGTATCTGAGGATATTTCCCACGGCAAAACACTAACTTCCAGAGAGGTGCGCCTGATTCAGGACGACAAGATACGGGTCACTGCCAGAGCTGATTTTGTCAGGCCGATTGAATCAGATGTTCGTATTGAGACATTTACTCCACCAAAACTGAAGCAGCCGAATCAAGGAACTGCGTTGAGTGGGGTCGGTCTCCCAGCCTTTGTTGGTCATTTTGACAATTTCGTGACGACCGAGGGCGTGCCTTTCCAGGGGCACAATGTCCCGGAGCTTGGGGGTTGGATGCGTTTTCTCAAATCGCCAGAAAAGATTACAGAGGCCCATCTCGTGGCTTTGATCGATGCATGGCCTCCGACGGCAGCTCCGTTTTATACAGGGTTCAAGCCAGTCTCAACTGTTAGCTGGTCTATCCATTTTACGGACCAGGTTGATAGTGTCCCTAACGATGAACACTTGGGGTACCTGGCCAAGGTCAACTTCGGTTCAGATGGAGTCAGCTCTTCAACCGCAGATATCTGGACGCCGGATGGTCGGCTGGTTGCAAAGAGCCTGCAGACCAACCTGATTTTTGCCTGAACCCGGCGCACTGGAGGGGGGCGCCTGCTTCGGTATGCGCCTATATTTTTGGTTTGAAAATAAGTGAATGTTCATTTATTTTAGGGGTACAGTATTGATGCGTTGAGCAAGCGAATGCGGCAAAGAGACGACTCGAAACGAATAGCCTTCCTGGAAGCTACCGTGAGGGAAGTAGCAGATCACGGTTTTTCAGCAACCTCGGTTGGCAAGATAGCCAAGGCTGCGGGTTTGTCACCAGCCACGCTGTACATCTATTACGAAGATAAAGAACAGCTTTTATTGGCGACATTTTATTACGTCAGCGATCAGGTCATTGATGCCGCCCTGGACAGTTTTTCTCTCGGGAAGGATTTGCGTGAGGGACTGAGGCGCCAGTGGCACACACTGTTCCGGCTCGGCCTTGAGCGTCCGGAACTATTCCGCTATCACGAGTCGTTCACGCATTCTGCCCGGATGACTCCCGAGATTCAGGCGCGAAACGAAACACGAGCCGCAACGCTTTTGAAGGCAGTTGACCAGGGGAGGCAATCCGGGTTGATTAAACCGGTGCCTTTTCCTCTTCTAGAAACTTTTATGTTCCGCCCTATCTACCATCTCGTTCAACGGTGCCTGCAAGGATCGTTTGAGGGGACCGATGACCATATCGAATTAGCCTTCAATATGGCGTGGGATGCGGTTGCCGATCGTCGTAATACCTGATTTTTTAGAGAGTTACGGGTTATGAAACTAAAAATATTCAAGACAGCCGCGCCTTTGAGCGGACGGGAAGTGATTGCGATGCTTTTGAGCCTCCTGGTGATGGGGTGTTCGGCGGAGACGCCCCCTCTGACCCAGCAAACCGTCTACCCAGTTAAGCTCATGACACTAGAGCAGGCGCAGTCAGGAACGCTCAAGCAGTATCCGGGCAGAGTCTCGGCGTCTGACCATTCAGAACTCTCTTTCCGAGTGGGGGGAGAGCTGACAGAGCTGGCCGTTAAAGCAGGCGACACTGTAGAGAAAGGGGAGGTTGTTGCCCGTCTGGACGATCGGGACGCAAGAACCAGCCTGGAGAACGCCCGGTCAAATTTCAATCTGGCACAGGCCACCTTTGAGCGAATGCGCATATCACTGGAGCGACAGGCCATCAGTCGGGCCCGCTTCGATGAGGCCGAAGCCGAGTACCTTTCTGCCAGGGCGCAATTGGCCAGCGCTCAAGACCAACTTTCCTATACCATTCTCAAGGCACCGTTTGATGGCGTCATTTCGCGGGTACCGGTGGATGTTTTTCAGGTTGTATCAGCCCAGCAGGCCATTGCCGAATTGCAGCGGCCCGGCTCCATTGACGTCTCGTTCCAGATGCCGGAGCAACAGGTCCGCCGCCTTCAGCCTCAGAAATCCAGGAACGTTCGTGCTAATGGCACCACCATCGCCTGGGTCCAGTTCCCAGAGGTTCCAGACAAACGCTACGCCGCTAGTTACAAAGAGCATGATAGCAATGCCTCTCAGGGGTCGCTCAGTTACGAAGTCACCGTAACTCTTCCTGAACCCGAGGACATTACCGTGCTTTCGGGCATGAGCGCGACCGTTCTGCTTGATTACGGCGCATTGGCTGGAGAGAGCGCTCCGTCCTGGCTGATACCATCTGCGGCGCTGGTAACGCCTGACACCCAACCTGGAACCAGCGTGGTTTGGCGATACGTGGCTGCTGCGGACGGTGACGAAGGCGATAACACGGGTAGCGTCGAGCCAGTCGATGTCGAACCGGGCAAAAAAATGAACGATGGCGTGCTTGTTCGGGGAGAGCTCAGCCCGGGCGACAGAATCGTGGTTGCCGGCGCTCACCGGATGAACAGGGATCGTTCGGTCCGTCCCTGGGAAAAAGAGGGTGGGCTCTGAGATGGTCGATTATTTTCTTGACCGGAAGTCCATCAGCTGGATGGTCACGCTGTTACTTGGGGTTGGGGGCATGTTCGCGTTTCTGGGGCTTGGCCAGCTTGAATTCCCCGAGTTCACGTTACGTTCCGCTTTGGTGACCACCCAATATCCCGGGGCAACGCCTCTTGAAGTCGAGGAAGAGGTCACGCTGCCTCTGGAAAAAGCGATCCAGCAGATGCCCGGAATCGATGACATTACCTCGGTGAACTCGGACGGCTTGTCGCAGATTACTGTCCAACTCAAGAAGACGGTCAGAGAAGGGGAGTTAGACCAGTATTGGGATATCCTTCGGCGAAAAATTAACGATGCCCAGGCTGGTCTGCCTCCAGGCGTGAATACATCTATCGTAAACGATGACTTTGGCGATGTCTTCGGCCTGCTGCTCACGTTGCGTGGTGACGGCTACTCACTAAAAGATCTTGGTGACCATGCAGACCTCATTCAGCGAGAACTGCGATTGCTGGAGGGCGTTGCAAAAGTCAGCATCGGTGGCCGTGTTGACGAGCAGATGATCGTGTCACTGGACCGCGACCGTATGCGTGCTCTTGAAATCTCGCCAGAGTACCTGGCCAGCCTTCTGAATGCCCAGAATACGGTGGGCAACGCGGGCCACCTGCGCAGTGAAGGGCTGTCGTTATCAGTTCAGCCAACCGGTCAGCTTGATTCCGTTGACGCCCTTGAGCAACTGGCGGTTGGAAGCGCTGATTCGGGTATTATCCGGCTCAGCGATCTGGCCGAAGTTCGCAGGGTGACCAACGACTCACCCGCCTTGCTCTACCATTCCGATGGATTGCCAGCTTTGACCATCGGCGTGTCATTTGCGGCCGGCACCAACGTTGTTGATGTAGGCGAGCGCCTTAGCGATACTTTGAAAAACCTTGAAAAACAGCAGCCTATCGGAATGACGCTGACCACAGTGTATAACCAGCCCGAGGTCGTCGAGGAGGCAGTATCGGCTTTCCTCATGAATCTCGCTCAGGCGGTGGGCATTGTCATAATCGTTCTACTGTTGTTCATGGGGCTGCGAAGTGGTCTGCTCATGGGGCTGATCCTGCTGGTTACCATCATGGGTACATTCGTGCTTATGGCAATACACGGTATTCAGCTCCAGAAAATTTCATTGGGTGCGCTGATCATCGCGCTGGGGATGCTGGTCGATAACGCCATCGTTGTCACCGAGGGCATGATGATTGGCCTATCCAAAGGCAAGTCCAAAAGGCAGGCAGCCAAAGAAGTGGTCTCGCAGAATCGCTTCCCACTGCTCGGTGCTACCGTGATTGCCATAACGGCCTTTGCTCCTATCGGCCTCTCACCAGACACTACCGGTGAATTCATCGGCTCCCTGTTCTGGGTTCTATGCTACTCGCTTTTCCTGAGTTGGCTGACGGCACTGACTCTGACCCCGTTTTTCTTTGATATGTTCTATCCCGACAAGCTAGAGAATGTCGATCAGTCATCCGATAACGATCCTTATAAGGGCATTGTCTTCGTCATCTTCCGCCGCCTGCTGACCTACGCAATTCATTATCGCTTCGTGACAATCACGCTCGCTATCGCGCTACTTGCTGGGGTTCTATCGTTCTCGGGACAGGTGAAGAATGCTTTCTTCCCGAACGCCACAACGCCACTTTTTTTTGTTGATCTGTGGTTGCCGGAAGGCACCGACATCTTGCAAACCGAAGAGACCGTCAAGCGGCTGGAATCGCGCGTGAATGACATGGAACAGGTCGTTCAGGTCACCAGTGTCACCGGCGGTGGAGCCCAGCGTTTTACGTTGACGTATTCACCGGAGCAGCGATACGCCAGCTTTGGCCAGTTAATCGTAGAGACCCGGGACAAGGCGTCGAGAGAGGCTCGTATGGAGGAAGTCATTCAGCAACTGCGCGCAAACTTCCCGAACGTGCAGTACAAAGTGCAGGCATTACAGGTGGGGCCCTCAGCGAAAGCCAGTCTCGAAGCTCGTATCTTTGGAGAAGATCCTGAAGAACTCCGGAAAATCGGTGCGCGCGTACAGGCGGTTTTTGAAAGTGAACCTCTGGCCGACAGCGTGCGATTGTCCTGGGCCAATAGGGAAGCCGTGATCGTACCGGAGTTCCTTGAAGAACAGGCAAGGCGCCTTGGCGTATCTCGCGAGTCACTGCACCAGGCGTTATTGCTGAACAATCAGGGGCAGCGGGTTGGCGTGTACCGTGAGGGGAGCGACCTCATCCCGATCATTATGCGGTCAAGAGAGGAGCAGCGATTTGATATCGAAAACCTCACGTCGATCAATGTATGGAGTGAAGAGCAGAGCCGCTATGTCAGCGCGGGCAACGTCATCAATGCCATCAATACGGAACTGCGGGATCCGTTGATAAAACGCAGAAACCGGGAGCGGATGTTGGCGGTTTATGCCGAACCCATGCCTTTGTCGGGAGAGACAGCGGCGAGTGTACTGGAAAGGATCCGCCCGCAGGTCGACGCGCTGGAGCTTCCCCACAGCTATTCCATTGAGTGGGGTGGGGAACACGAGACCTCAACCGAGGCTCAGACCTCGCTTTTTTCCTCGCTGCCTCTGGGGCTGCTGGGCATGTTCATTATCTCAATGCTGTTGTTCGGCAGCTTCCGACAGGCTCTGTCTATCTGGATGATTGTTCCTCTCATGATGATTGGAATCATTGGTGGACTGGTATTGCTCGGCGCACCCTTCACATTCATGGCGCTGCTAGGGACTCTGAGTCTGATCGGTATGGTATTGAAGAATGCCATTGTGCTGGTTGAGGAGATCAAGATTCAGGTAGAACGGCAGGATGATGCATTCACTGCGGTGGTTGAGGCAGCGGTGAGCCGGGTCCGACCTGTACTCATGGCGGCCGTAACTACCATGTTGGGGATGATTCCTCTGTTCAGTGATGCCTTTTTCGCAAGTATGGCGGTGGTTATTGTGTTCGGCCTGGGCATTGCAACCATTTTGACGCTCGTAGTTCTGCCAGTGGTGTATTGCACACTGATGAGAATTTCATACCATCCTTAATCTGGATTTCTTAATCCGCAATCGGGATTCGAAAAACATCTCTGCCCACATCGCTGCTTGTTCTGGATGATCTGGAGCAAGCGACGATGTTCGAGGAGCGAGCCCGGTAGACGACCACAGAAAGTCCTAAACTTTCGCTTTCGCTCTATGGCATCGGCAATAAAGCTCCAATAATGTTGAATTAGGACACCGGTTGCCTTGGGGAGTAGGTCAGTTCCGGTGGGGAATGTGGCTCATCGCCCATTCGGATATCGCGGTAATGCTCAAAGACGGATTAACCCCGGGATTGGCAGACACCGCAGACCCGTCACACACCCACATATTGCGGTAACCATAGACCTCGCATTTATCGTTGATCACCCCTTCTTGAACAGTGGCGCCCATCACCGCCCCTCCCAGTATGTGGGCGGTCGACGGAGTGCCGAACAAGGCCTCCGTTATACCGGTGGTTGCCTTTCCATCGACCAGTTGCTCCACTTCCCGGGTGACTGCCTGCGATTCCGGGATTGTGCGTGAGGGAACGGGGCCATCACCTTCCGAGCTCTGGAGGACACCGCCAAAGCCGCGCTTCAGTTTGAGGGTGCTGTCCAAGTGCTGCATAAACAGCAGCATGATCGTCCGTTTGCCCCAATTTCTGGCAAACAACACCCGGAAATGTTGTCGGGGCTCCTTCATCATTAAGGCGATGAATGAGGCGAGCCTGGCGATAAAGCTCTCTCCCTGAACACTCGGCGCACTCAGGAACCTCATGAAGCCCGATCTCGAATTGTGGTTAATGGGCTCTACGTGGCTGTTTTCGTCGGTATTCAGCACCGAGCCAATGGTCACCCCCTGGGCAAAGTTTAGGTTTTCATTGCTGGAAGTGACATTGGTGACTGTCTCGTCCTGATGTCAGACAATAACCGCAGCACTTTGAGATAACGAGGTGGAGGAAGGAGGGTCGCTGCCGGTACCCTCATTC
>NZ_JAKZAK010000034.1 GCF_023156385.1 Marinobacter xestospongiae | reverse complement strand
ACCGGCGGAGGTGTTCTGGGGAGAATATTCCGGGGCACTACCAACGAGTGGTGCTGCACTTATTGTTTGACTTCAGCATTCATGGTTGAAAACGATGCCAATGCCGGCGAGTACAAGATTTTCCACGTGACGTCGACCCGGGTAGATGACAGCGAAGCCGGAAACTTCGACGCCGGCGCCAAGCTTATTGGAGTTCTGGATCTCGGTGCATCGTTATCAACAAACGAGTTTGATATGGAGAATTCATTGGTGGGGGCAGACACTCAAACCTGATGCTTCGTTATTGATGCGAGCAACTCTGTCTGCAACGGCCAGTTGCAGACAGACCGATGGCCGAGTTCCGGACCGAACCCATGGATTGATTGAGGCTGGTTAAATCAGCCAGCAGGAGGGAACCTCTCATGTTTAACCCCGATGAGCGCGGAGTCATCCGTACTTACATTGCAGTTACCGGCGAACCACCTACCCAGGAACAGCTTGAGGCTGCTTTCGACTTTACCAGTCTGCAGGCGTTGACCACGGAGCTGGCGAGTGCCAGGCCAGCCCAGGGCGACGCCGCATTCGTTACCAGTTTGTATGAGCACCTGCTGAATCGGACTCCTGGCGCGGAGGAGTTGGGGTACTGGGTCGGCCTGCTGAGTGGTGATGGTATTGGTAAGGCGCGCCTGGCCGTCGAGTTCCAGAACTCGGCTGCGGTCGACGCCAGCGGGACGGGTGGTCTGCTGGATGACTCGCTGGCGTTGACTCCAGTGAATGGTCAGTTCAGCACCTCCGTGCCTGACTATGGCGATGACGTCTTCAGTGGTGATGAAAGGCAGGTGATTCAGGCCTATGTTGCACTCACAGGAGAGCCTCCCAGTCAGGCTGAGCTGGAAGCGGTGTTCGAGGGTTACAGCAACTTTGATGATTTGTGCAAAGATCTGGCTGCGGAACACTCAGAGCTCAGCAACTCCGAGTTTGTAACCATGCTTTATCAGAACCTTCTGAGTCGTGAGCCGGATTCTGAGGGGTTGGCATACTGGACATCTCTGTTAGAGGGTGGAGCGCTAAACCCTGTCAGCCGAGGCCTGTTGGCTGCCGATTTCCAGTACGTTGCATGGTTGAATGCCGACAGTGAGGCGGGGCTGGTCGATGGTTCAGGTGGCCTTACACCGACCGGAGAGAGGTTCCATTCCTGCAATGGGATCGAAAGACCGGACCCCTTGTGGGAGGTAGATTATGTCTACCTGATGAGTGACCACGTTGGTGAAGAGCTGACACTTGACGTCGGTACAGGAGAGACCAGCGCCTTGGTGTTTGACGGCTACAGTGGCGATCCGGTGAGCGTTCGTAACTTCACGCAGGACCAGGACGGTGAGGCAGGGAACCTTATCGCTGGTGTTGATGCTCTGGACTTCAACGATTTTCTTCAGACGGAGGTGGAATTTGACACCGTCTGTCGCCCGATTCGTCGTGCCCCCATTGAGTTTGAGGATTCGGGTTCGGGGTTGAACGGCAACACCGTGTCGATCATCACCTTTCAGGGATCAGGCGAGCGTCCCGACCAATCCTGGGAAAACCTCGTGGCAGAGGACCTGATTGCACTGCTGAACGGTACTGAGGCGTACGGAGATGACGCCAATACCTCAGCGTTTGGTGACTACGATGCGGCCAACGGCAAGGTTGCGATGGATGATAATCTCGGTGGCATAGAAGGCAACATCAACAGCCATATTTTCATGGTTGAGGACGGTGACAACGCTGGCGCGTACAAGATCTTCCACGTGACATCGACCCGTGTGGACGACAGTGAGGCTGGAGCATTCGACGCCGGTGCCCGGCTGGTTGGTGCCCTGGATTTGGGCACCTCGTTGTCAACCAACGAACTGGATATGGAGGCCTCGTTGGTCGGCTCAACGGAATGGTTAGCGGAAGCCAGTGCCGGGCTAGGGTAACCGCAGATGGTCGTTCGACAACTCCCAATCTTCCGCTTAGGCTTTGGGATGACCTGAGTCGTAACTTGGGGACACATTTTCCTGTAGTGTGTACAATGTTGCCGATAAGGCCCTGAATTGGTGACACAAGCTCCTGTCGCCTGTGTACCAGGGTCATTGAACGCCAAAACCATGAATGTTTACAGAGATATCACAATTATCGCTGTTGTCCCGGTTGTATTGAGACCGTACATTGATTAATTTTGGTGTCATCACCAACCTGTTCGCCGGGGGTGGCTTAGTCCCGGTTTATTGAATGTCTAGGAGAGATTATGAGAGCGCAGCTGATTGAACTGGTAGCCGCAACCCTTGGCCGGGCCCCGTCCCCGGAAGAGCTGACAAACTGGCTGGCAGACCTTGAGGGCGGCACCGAGCTGCCCACTATCGCTGAAGAGATTATGTACGAGCTCGGTGGTGTTGGTCGCATCGCTGACGTGAACAATACTGCGATTCTGGTCAATGCCTACCAGAACCTGTTTGGTCGCCTGCCGGACAACACCGGCCTGAACTACTGGCTGAATGAAATGAACGCCGGTCGTGTTGACCTGGGCAACCTTATCCCGAGCCTGCTGGCCGGTGCCCGTGCTGAAACCGGCAACTCCAATGATGCTCTGGTGATCAATGGCCGTCTCCTGGCTGCTACCCAGTATCTGGATGGCCTGGACGGTGACGACAGCTACAGTCCGTCTGCCGCCGCTGCCGCCGTTAGCGCTATTACTCGTGGTTCCGTAGCGGATTCCGCCGAAGAGCCTTCAGATCTGTACAACCCGGATGCGGGGCAGCCGGATCCAGCGGAACCTGCTGCACCGACCGTGCAAGCCGTCACCGGTGACGATTTCATTAATGAAGATGAAGCTACCGCTGGCTTTGCCGTGTCCGGCACGGGTGAGCCTGGTGCAACGATCGAGATCACCAAAAACGGTCAGCCGTTTGGTGTGGTGACCGTTGATGAGAATGGCAACTGGACCACAGCGATTGCCCCCGGCTTTATTACCAACGCTGATGAAGGTGTGGATATCCCCTTTGAGCTGCTGCAAAAAGACGCTTCCGGCAACGAGATCGGAACTGAAAGCACCACCATCACCATCGATCTGACCGATCCTGCGGCCCCGGCGGTTGCATTGAACACCGATACCGCCGCAGCGGATGGTGTCACCAGCAACCCTCAGATGGACGTCACTAACCTCGAAGCAGGTGCAACTTGGGAATACAGCGTGGACGGCGGCAACAACTGGACGGCGGGCGCCGGTTCGTCGTTCAACCTGGCCACTGAAACCACCTACAATGCCGGTGACATCCAGGTTCGCCAGACTGACGAAGCTGGAAACCTTTCGACTGTAGGGCAGAGTGGCGGTGCAATCACCTATGACGCAACCGCTCCTGCGCTTAATGGTGCTGTCGCTCAGAATGACGTTGACGGCTCCACTGATGTATCTGTTGGGGATACCGTTGTCTTCACATTTGATGAAGAGGTCACGAGCTTCGGTGCGGTCGGCGGTTCAGCCACACACGATGGCGGTACACTTGCTGGTGACGGCCTGAGTGTCACCTTTGTTCTGGATGGTGCTGCAGCAGCAGGGCAGGACATTACGTTGACTGGTGTGCCTGATGTGGCTGGTAATACTGAGGATTTCAGCTACACCCTGGCTTGAGATCTTTTGTAGGCCCTGACGGTCCACCAGCGACAGGTGTTTGCCGTCTATCCAGCTAGAACAAAAGAACCCCCGCTCTGCGGGGGTTTTCTTTATCTAAGATATTGGACTCTATTTAGTGTTGAATGAGAGCTGAAAACCAATGACGGATTGGGTTGTGGTTTCCAGAGATACCCACGTAACAACGCATTTCCGGCGCCGGCAACACTACGGCTTCAGCCGGTCCATGGCGGTTTCTGGTGTGGTGATGTCTGAGCTGGAGTTTCTGGTCGGGCATTATGTGATGGCGTTTATTGAGGAAGGTGATTCTTTTCTTCCCGTTGCGCTGCTGGGCGGTGGACCGGTGGGCAATGCCTACCTTGACCGCTACGATCAATGGCAGGCCCCTTACACGCCAGCGTTGTTGAGAGGGTTCCCGTTCGGGCTTGGTTTTCGGGGCGAGGGCGCCGAGCCCGTGCTTGGTATCCTGCGGGATCAGCTTTGCCTGGCGCCAGAGGGGGAGCCGTTGTTCGAATCTGATGGCACGATGACGGAGGTCGTTCGCCGAACGCTGGATTTGCTGCGGGAATGTGACCGCCAGAAGGGGATTGCCGTATCGGCCTCAGCCTGCCTGCAGGCGGCTGGCGTTATCAGTCCCTGGGCTCCAGAAATTACAATAAACGACGAAACCGTCCGCCTCAACGGCTTGTTTCAGGTCAATGAACGCAAGTTAAGTGCGTTGGACGAATCTGCCTACAGTGCCTTGCGAGGCGCTCCAATGACTCTGGCTGTGGCTCAGCGGCTGTCGATGGCTGCGTTGCCGGCGCTGAATCGGCGGCTCCAATGCCGCTCCGACATGTTGTGTGCAGCTTCTTCAGAGCCCGATCTGGATCAGTTGTTCAGTGATGGCGAGGATGACGTCCTGTCGTTCGGATCATCGACGATGGACAAGCTGTAAGAGACGCCCATTCTATCCGCCGGTATCCTTCTAGGTTGGCCTGTCAGAGGCCGTCCCAGCCACCGTCGGCAGCGACCTGTCAGGCTCTCAAAATCATAGTGAAAAAGGAAACGGTTCGATGTTTGATGTTCGCGAGATTGCACTGGCCGGGCGCCCATGGTTACTGGGTGCACTAGCTGGTTCGTTCCTATTGACTGGCTGTGGCGGCGGCAGTTCGTCCAGTGACGACAATGATTTCAAGGAGTTTCCCCCGCTGCCTGACGCCACCGGAGAGGTAGTCAGTGAGCGCTACCAGGTCTTGGGAGAAGACGGTGCCATTGTGTTGGATACCAAAACCAACCTGGCGTGGAAACGCTGCCATTACGGCCAGACTTGGAGTACCGACCTGGGGCGCTGTGAGGGCAGTGCCACGACAGTAACCTGGGACGTTGCAACCGGGCTGGTGGATGAAGACGGGTTTCGCTTGGCTTCTATGGACGAACTGAAGTCTCTGGTCTATTGCAACAATCTGCACAACGGTCCGGATCAGATTGGTGAGCTGGATATCTTTGAAGGCTGCGGTGCACCTACGCTTAGTCCAACCATCGATCCTCAGGCATTTCCGGACATCGGCCAGGTCACGGTATGGACCAGTGACGACAGCCCCAACTCGGACACGCTCAAACTGGGCCTGAATTTCGTCAGCGGTGTGGCGAGTGATTTCAATAGTGAGGCGTCTCCGTATCGTCTGATTGTGGTTCGTGATCCAGCGGATGGCGATGAGCCTCGTGCCGCAAACGGTTCTCGCCCCAGAAAACAGAACGGTTCGTAAGACTTCTTCCCGGGTTACCATTGACCTGCGCTGTCAGGGGGTGCTCGGGTGAATATGCTATGATCGGCGCCTATTTACTGAAGGATTGAGGTAGTCATGCCCCATTACGTTGCATTGAGCAAATCGGCCCACCGCAGCGCCGGAGTGCGCCCTACCAACCTTGCCCATGCGTTGGAGCAGGCTGTAGTGCCTGTTGTTGCGGAGGAAGTGCCACGGGTGTTACCCACCATGCCGCTGGCCTTTGTGAAAACGCCTTCTGGCGAGGGGTTTGAGCTGGTGGCACTACAGGCCCTACAGCCTGGCACGAATGTCTATCTGCACACGGACGGTCGTTGGATTGGTGGTTATCGGCCGGCCTGGTATCGTTCTCATCCGTTTCGCTTGATTCCGGACGAAAGTGGCTCCCGGCGTGTGCTCTGTGTCGATGAAGAGGCTGAGGCCTTTGAGAAGGAAGCTGGCCCGGATTCCCGTTCTTTGTTCGGTCCCGACGGTGAGCCTACCGAACACACCCGTAATCTGATCAGCTTTCTGGAGCAGCTGGAGCAGGGACGGGAAGTGACTCACGCCGCCGTAAGCCTGCTGGCCGAGCAGGGCCTGATCGTGCCCTGGGAGATTTCAGCCCGTAACGCCAAAGGGGAAACCGGTTTTGACGTCCAGGGTATTTACCACATTGATGAAGCGGCCCTGAAAGCCCTCGAGCCGGAGTCGGCCGCCAAGCTCCTGAAGAGTGGGGCGCTTTCACTCGCGTTTTCGCAGCTGCTGTCGGAACATCGACTGCAGGGGCTTGTTCGGTTGTACGAACTCCGTAGTGAAGCCAATCGCAGGAAAGCTGCCGTTGACGATGTGGATGTTGAGAGCCTGTTTGCCGACGATGACGATGATGATCTGACGTTCTAATCCGGACGTCGCCTTGTCAGGCGCCCGACTCTACCGGGCGCCTGAGAATACCCACATGCGCGAAGCCACAAACACAAACAGCGGTACCAGCAGTACCGACAGACAAATCGACAAAAACGCGGATGTGATCTCCAGGGTCAGAAATACCCACAGCAATCCGTTATTGATTCCAAATCCCCCCAACGTGACCGCAAAGAATCGCCAGGGACTTCCACTCTGACGAAAGGTAAAGCGGGAGTGCCCCCAGAACGACACCTGGAAGGCCACCAGGAACGCCACCAGGTTGACCAGAAAGGGGGAGGCGTCCGGCCACTGCCACAGGGCCAACCAGGCCATGCCAAGATGCACCGCCGTAGCGGCCAGCCCAACCAGGCCAAAGCGCATCAATTGAGCGGCCAGAGGTTGCCACCTTTCACGCAGATTACTCAGTTGCATGCTGTTTTTCACTGTTGTTAACGACGGGTTGCTTGCCGGCTGGGCTGGCTGGTTGGGCGTGGCGGTTGTCATCCGTAGAAACTGAGGTTGAATGGTTGGCAGGACTGCTTTCCGCCACGATGTAAAGAGGGCGTGCCTTGGATTCGATAAAGAGCCGTCCCAGGTATTCACCCAGCACCCCAATGGACATCAGTTGCATCCCCCCAAGGAACATCACGCCGGCGGCCAATGAGGCATAGCCTGGCACGTCGCTCCCCCAGAGCAGGGTGCTGAGCACCACGTAGAGTCCGTAAAGGAAAGCCAGCAGGGCGACACCAACACCAATGTAGGACCAGACCCGCAATGGCCAGGTGGAAAAGCTGACTATGCCGTCGAGGGCGAAATTCCAGAGTTTCCAGTAGTTGAAGGTGGTGGTGCCAGCGACTCTGGCGGGCTGCTGGTAGGGCACGGCACGGGTCGTGAAACCGACCCAGGCGTACAAGCCTTTCATAAAGCGGTTTCGTTCTGGCAGGCTGCGCAGGGCTTCGACTACACGGCGGTCCAACAGTCGGAAATCGCCACCGCCTTCCGGCAGGGGAGTGTGTGCCATCATGTTGAAGAACCGGTAGAACTGGCGGGACGTCCATTGTTTCAGTGGCGTTTCTTCGTTGTCCTGATTGCGCACGCCGTAGACCATTTCAACGCCTTCGTTCTGCCACACATCCACAAAGCTCTCAATGGCGTTGAACGGGTGCTGGAGATCCACATCCATCAGGATGACAGCGTCGCCTCGGGCATGGTCCATGCCGGCGGAAAGGGCAACTTCCTTGCCGAAATTTCGCGACAGCGACACATAGTGGACAAACTCATGCTGTGCGGCAAAGTACCGCATCAGGGCCAGTGAGCTGTCTGATGAGCCGTCGTTCACGAAGGTGACCTCGCTGTGGAACGGCCAGGCGCTGCGGGCGTTCAGGAAGGCGTCAATGAACAGCGGGATGGAAGCTTCTTCATTGAATACCGGTACCACCAGACTGATGGTGACCGGGTGCGGGCTCGTTACCGACATTACGGTTCCTCTTCTATCCATTCCAATGAGTGCAATCCGAGCGCCAGGTGTCGCACATCGCCACCTTCACCTGGGAATCCGGGAATCCGGGTATGGCTGTATTCCAGACGAATCTCCGGCCGTCCGGGCCCGGCCAGCGATAGATCGCTGGGCACGTGTATATCACGAACACAGCAATCACTTTGGTTTGGAACCATAGGCCAGCGCTCATAGAGCTCGTTATTCAGATAAACCTGAATGGTTTGTTGGTTGACGGATGGCCCCCAGAATAACTGAAAGCGAACCCGTAGCGTTCGGGCTTTGGGTGGAGCAGGCGGCACGACTATGGTTGAGCTTGTGCCGTCACTCCATACCCCCCAGGTTTCGCGCTGAGACCAGCCGTTTGCCAGAGTACCGTTTGGTACAGGGGCGTTAGATTCGAAGCTTGTGTACCCACGGTCGACCAAGGCGGACTGCGTATCCAATGCTGGGCTTTTCCCACAGGCACCGGAGGCTCGGTGGGCGTTCATGTACTGCAGCCAGAATATTCTTCGATTCGTACCTGCGTGCATCGTGATTGCTTGATTCGGATCGATCGCTGCCATCTTCGGGGTACTGAGGGGGCTGTCCGTACCAGAATCACAGGCGAGTTCATCGGCGTGCTTCCAGGGGATGACGTTCTGAGCCATGCGTTCTGCCATCCGCGAATTGGCCGCGTGGTTCATGGCCGCGACAACGCCAATGAACAGAGCCATAAGGGCGATGATTCCCCGTCTGAGCCAGAGTTGGCCATCGGCGGTCCTGAGCAGCAAGATCGCCAGGGCATAGGCAATGGCGCCAATGCCAAGATAGGAAACCCGGCTATCCAGATAGCCACAGGTACCGAGCTCCAGGCACCAGAGTTGTTGGCGTGCGGTTGAAGCCAAAGGAAACGCGATGTAAAGCATCAGGCAGCAGGCAATGATCATCATTGCCAAGGCTACCCTGGCCGAGCGAAGTGGCAGCTGGCGGAGCAGCCAGGCTGAGCAGGTGGCACTGATAATGCCCACGATAGTGGCGATGGCCCAGCTGAACCGGGCCACGGAGGCAAGTTCGACATCTGGCAGCCGGAAGAAGGCGGTACCGGCAAAAACGTGATAGACCGAGGTCAGCCAGAACCGATAGGGATGGGCCAGTCCGCTCGGGGTATTGCCCTCATACTGGGATGGGTGATGGAAGCGGTAGCCCAGATAGATGGCGAACACGGTGATGACCAGGGCGAGATCCCGGACCAGGGCGCGAGTTCGCACAGGAATCCCCAAAAGGCGTTGCTGTGGTGAGGCCGGCTGGGGAAAGGCCGTGTTGGCAAGGTGCTCGGCGGCCAGCAAGGCCGTTGTTAATAGGAACACGAACTCACTGACCAGCATGGCGAGACCGCTGACAAGGCAGAGGCCGAACTGAGCGCCGAGTGAGAGGTTCGGTCTTCGCCAGAGGTGTAACCGTGCAAACAGGACAATCAGGAACGGGACCGTGTTCTGGAGCGGATAGGCGTTTGGCGGCATGTGCTCGTAGGCCAGCGGGTGCAGGGCCAGGAAGGTGAGCATCAACAACGCACAGACGCGCCAACTGCCTCGCGCCACCAAGGCGCTGAAATAGCAGGCGAACAGGGCCATCACCCCAAAATGCCCCAGTACCATCAGCCAGCGGCTGACTGGATCTCCCGCCCAGAGGGCGCCCAGGACATTGAGCGGTGTCATCAGGTAGTGACCAATTCGACCGCTGAATTCGGCCATCCGTGCGGCTTCAGCCCAGACATGGTCCCATCCCTGCCAGACATACTGCAGGAACATGGCATCGTCGGCGGTGAGCCGATAGCCAATGGCAAACTGGGTGACCTGAACAATAACCAACAGCAATATGCCGCCGGTGATTGGCCAGCGAGCGTCCTTTCCTTTACCTAACACCTGATGTACCTGTTACGAGTCTGCGGGTAGCCCCATAATCGCCTGGATTCTGGGCGGTTCTGATAAACCGGTTTGGGTTATGGGGTTGTGTTTTTGCTGATGGCCGTGTGCAGCATATCTTTGAGCGTGTCTTCCAGCGGGCGCAGTGGGGGCGCTTTGATCAGCGATTCCAGCCGACGACGATCTCCTTGCAGGCTGGGAATCTCATTACGGCGAACAAACGCCGGATTGACCTCTATGTTTATCTGGTAGCCTGCCAACTCGCATAAGGTCTCCATCAACTGGCGCAGCTGAATGGTCCGTCCTGAGCACAGGTTGACGGCCTGGCTGTGGGCATCGCTTTCCAGCAGGGCGATGTAGGCCTGGGCAATGTCGCGTACATCGGAGATGTCCCTGGCGACGTCCAGGTTTCCCAGTTCGATGGTCTGGGCTCTTTCGGCCAGATGCTGGACCATCTTGGGCACCAGAAAGCGTGGGTGTTGTCCCGGCCCGGTGTAGTTGAATGGTCGGGTAATCAGAATCTGTAATCGCGAGTACCAGTTGGCCGCCAGATGTTCCATGGCCAGTTTACTGATGCCGTAGTGATTGACCGGGGCAGGGCACAGGCTTTCATCCAGCACCGGCAGGTCGCGGTTGCCATAGACGTTGGAGGTGCTGGCCAGAATGACTTTGCGAGGAGCCGTCGGCAGCTCTGACAATGCGGCCAGAAGGTGTTCGGTGCCAAGGGTATTGACCCGGTAGAAATCCTCCGGGGTTGGATGAGCAACAAATGACAGTGCCGCCAGATGGATCACATAGTCCGGTTTGGCCTCATTGACGACCTCACGGACCTGCGCCGGGTCGGTCAGGTCCATTGCCCGAATCTGCGCGGCAGGCAGATCATGATGGCCTGTGCCGGTCACCCGGTAGCCACGCTGTTGCAGGGCGGGTATCAGGTGGTCACCGGTAAAACCACTGGCGCCGGTGACCAGTACATGGGGTGCGTCAGTCATTGTGAGTCTCCATGGTTCTGCTCGATGCTCAATGCCGGAGGTAGCCAGGCCACGCCAAGGAATCGGTCCTGCTGGGCGTTAACCACCTCAAAGGTGCAGGCAAGATCACGCCAGTGATAGTTCTGGCGGACGTGAGTATCGTCGGCGTGAGCCGCAACCGAGAACGAGTAGCTGCCTTCGCCCAGGTGGCAGGGAAAGCGAAATCGGTAGTTGAGCGTTTGACCTGGCTTCAGGTCTGAACGCACCGCCTTGAGGTAGTGGGTATTGGTCCCAAACACGTCCTGGCGCAGGCGATCCTTGATGACGTAGCCAATGACCAGTTCTTCCACGGGGTCATGAATGGCCACAGTCACCACCAGTTCCAGAGTCTGGCCGACGGTTGCCACTTCCACTGGTGTGCCCTCGTCGGCGTCTCGCAGTTCGACGGTGGTAATCTCAGCCTCCCCTGTACCAGAGGTGGTGGCGACACGGCCATCCTCCCGCATCTCGCTCTCGACGCTGTGGCGTTCATTTCCCTTGTTCGCGAGCATGGCATTGTAGTAGTCCATGATGGCTTCTGGCTCGCCTTCCCGGCTGATCTGGCCGTTCTCCAGCAGGATCACCCGATCACAGATCCGCTGGATGGCGCCACGGTCGTGTGAAACGATCAGTAGGGTGGTGCCAGCCTGCTGCATCTCCCGAATCTTCTCGAAGCTTTTGTGCTGGAAATAGGCGTCACCTACCGCCAGGGCCTCATCGACAATCAACACCTGGGGGCGTCGGGCTGTGGCGACTGCGAACGTTACCCGCATCTGCATTCCGCTGGAGTAGGTGCGAAGGGGGCGGTCGAAATACTCGCCCACTTCGGCGAAGGCTTCAACCTCAGGTAACAGAGCCTCAGCCTCTTCGGCACTCAGCCCCATCATGCTCAGGCCATGGCGGGCATTTTCGCGACCGGTGAACTCGCCGTTGAAGCCCATGCCCAACTCCAGAATGGCCCGAACCTCACCAAACAACTGAATTTGCCCCTCAGTTGGCGCCAGGGTGCCGGCGATCATTTTCAGTAACGTGCTTTTACCCGCGCCGTTTTCCCCAATCAGGCCGACAGCTTCCCCGGAGTAGACCTCAAAGTTCAGGTGTCGAAGAACCCACACATCCTGCACGTTGTGAGTGGGCAGGCCCAGCCAGCTTTTGATGCGCTGCCTGGCGTTGGGGTAGCTACGAAAGGCCTTACCGAGATTTTCAACGCTGATGAGTACGCTCATGCTTCTAGTGCCTGATGGTTCTGAAATGCCATTGTCGTTCTGCGGCCGTAGGGTGCTGACAATCTGCTCATAGGTGGTCCGCCAGTTCATGGCGTACCCGCAGGTACAGGCCCGCGCTGAGAGCGGTGAACAGTAAGGCGATCCCGGCAATCATGAGCAGATGCCACTCGGCCGGATTGCCCTGGTAAAGAATCACGTCCTGGAAGGCGGCGGTCAGCTTGGCGACAGGGTTCCAGTCAAAATAGCCGTGGTATTCCACCGGGAGCATGGGTACGGCGTAGACAATGGGCGTCAGCCAGAACAGAAACTGCAGGATAACGGGCACGGCCTGGTTGATGTCGCGGAAGAACACGTTCATCAGGCCCAGCAATAGCCCGATGGACAGGCCAAACCAGACGGTGAGCACGAACATTGCCGGTACCCACAGGCTGTGAAGGGTTGGCCAGTGGCCAAGAAAAAGGAACACCACCAGCATCATCGAAAGCAGGGCCAGTCCATTAATGCTGGCGCTGCCGAAGGCGATGATTGGCAGCAAGGCTCGGGGGAATGCGACCTTCTTGATCAGTTCTCCCTGCTCAACGAAGATCCCAAGCCCGCGCGCCAGCGACTCTGAGAACAATGTCCATGCCAACATGCCGGACATCAGGTAGATGGGGTAGGCGTAAACCGTTGAAGTTGCCGGGAGCTTGGCCGCCATTAGATGCGACAGGATCAGGGTGTAGATCAGTACCATCGCGAGCGGCTGCACCAGTGCCCAAAGCAAACCCAGCTTGCTGCGGGCGTACCGTGCTTTCAGGTCATTTCGAATGGCGCTGCGGACGAAGTAGCGATAGCTCCACCAGTAGCGCGCGACGGCGAACAAACGGTCCGTCATGCGCCGGTATCCTCGATTTCGGTTGCGGTGGAAACGCTCACGTCGCGGAGCCCCGTGAGCCAGCGGCAGTCGGTGTCAGCCGCTTGCAGCAAGGCGCGATGGCGGCCGGCTACCCGGTGCCAGTCGTGTTCGGCAAGCCAGTTGGCGCGGGCTTGGTGGACCCCTTTCAGTTGATCTGCGTTATCGCCATGCCAGGTAGCCTGGATCAGCTGGGTGATGTCGTGACTGTCAAATCCGGGCAGCGTGAGAGTTGCCTGCCGGACTTCCGAGAATATCCGCGCCGGGGTGACCGCAACCGTGTCACAACTGGCAACCGCGGTACGAACTGCGGCACTGCTGGACTCCGGGGTTTCGCGGTAAGGCAGAATCAGCAGGTCGCAGCCTGCCAGCCGTTGGGTCATGTCGGCCTCTTCCAGAAACTCTGTGCAGAATTCTGTTCGATCTTCCAGGCCATGTTTTTGCAATCGTTGCTGGCAAAGTTGGCGATAGTGGCCCGAACCTGGGCTGGGGTGTTCGCTGTTCAGCAGCAGCAGGCGAGCATCTTTGGCATCGGGAGTCTGCTTCACAAAAGCTGCAAAAGCATCGATGAGCTCAAGAATGCCCTTGTGGGGAAACAGGAAGCCAAAGCCGCCCACGGTAAAGGGACGTGCGTCGCTGGATTCTTCCCGGGTTTTGGTGACTCGCGCGACGCCCTGGGGTAGCAGGGCGAGGTTGTCTATAACGCCGAGCTGCTTGAGGTTGTTCATGTCAGAAGGTGTATGCACGATCACCCGATAAAACTGATTCAGGGTGTCGGCGGTCTGGCGACGGCGTTCCTCTGGCAAGTCCAGCAGCGGCAGGGTTGCGTGCAGGGTGATAAAGCGAGCGCGGCCTTGCCGGGTCGCCTCGGCGATCGCCCGGCTGACGCTCTCGTCCAGCGGGAAGAAGCCGGGGTGGTACTGCAGCCACAGGGCTTCTGGTGCCTGGGACAGTTCCGCCAGGCGCAAGGTGCCTTGCTGTTCCCAGGCAGGCCTCAGGCTCTGGAGCTGGTCGGCAAGCGGGGCTTCACCGGGTGCCAGCAGATGGCTGGGAGCGAGGACTGATACCGGCGTTCCCTGTGCTATCAGGGTCTGTGCCAGATAGCGACTGTACTCCGCGATTCCGCAGGCTTCGCCCCAGGTGCTGATGAGGGTGACGGATGGATTTGGTGCTTCTGCCTGGGCGTCAAAATCCAGCAGGTGTTGCAGCCCAGCATGCAGTCGGTGGCGGGCATTGTCGCTAAAGAATTGCTCGGTGATCCGTGCCTGGGTTTCGGCCATTGACGCTGGCAACTGATTATTTCGAAGCTGTTCAATGACCGTTTCGCACTGTGCAATGAGGTCGTTGACGTCCGGGTTCACCCACAACGAGCCTGGGGTTTTGAGGTGTGAGCCGGAGGGGGCAAAGCGATAATTGACCAGTCTGGCGCCATCGCCAGTCAGGAAGTCGGTGTGTGCACCATAGCCAGTGGTAACAACCGGCAGCCCATGCCGGATAGCTTCAATCGCCGGCAGGTTCAGGCCCTCGCCTCGGGTAGGCAATACCATCGCCGAGGCTTCCTGATACAGCGACTCCATGGCGTTGTCGTCGTAGTCTTCCTGAATCAGGGTGATTCTGGACTGAAGCGCCGCCGGTACCCGTTCGGCCAGTTGCGCCTCGGTATCGTTGTGGGGATTGGGAAAGGTTTTGATGACCAGTTCCAGATCCTTGTGGCGCTCCAGCAGCGTGGCAAAAGCGTCCAGCAGGACGTCGGCCCCTTTGCGTGGAAAACAGGAAGAGACGTGCAGGAATCGCAGCGGAGCATCGGTCTTCGCCGGCAGCGGCTGCGCGCGGCCATCGTCCAGTGGCAGTGGTACCAAGGCAATTGGACGATAGCATCCGGAGTCGATCAGTGCTTTTCGCACCAGCCAGCTCATCACCAGCACACCTCGATAATTCTCGTTGATCTGTTCAATGGTCTCAGGAGGGACGCGAGACTCCTCCCAGAAGAACACCAGAACTGGCAGGCCCTGAGCAGGGTCGGGATTCTCCACGACCGGGAAGTGATGGTAGATCGCCACATCACCCTCACACCCGGATGTGCTGACCAGAGGCTGCAATCGGCTCAGTTGTTGGCTTGGAGCATCTTGGATGGCATCGGTGCGTTCGCCTTCCCTGGGCAGCAGGCACAACTTGGTGTGGCCGGTTTCAAGCAACGCTACTGCCAGGTGACGATTGACTGCTGCCAGGCTGTAGGAGCCACTGAAGTGGCCTTCTATGCAGATGGCCAGCTTCTGATCTGATGACGGCGCTGTTCTGTCGCTAAATTCATGGGTGATTGACCGAATCGTAGCGGGTTTGAGACTGTCTGGCATCGGGCCCGTGGGGGTCTCATCGCTGCCACCGAAGCCACCAAGTGAGTCGCCGCTCGCTGTCAGTCCGATACGTTTGGCCATGCGACTGGCCTGATGTGTCATGCCGAACAGGCGCATGAGCTTGATCAACTGCCACTGGTAGAAAAGCCTGGTCCTGGCAGAGTGGCGAAGCTGACGAAACCGTTCACGCTCCCGGACATATCGGTAATGCAGGGGCTGCAGTATCCGTGTCAGTACCGACAGTGCACGCAATTTCTGTTCATGGCTATCCAACAGGTGACGGTAGTCTTGCAGCAGCTGCGCATGGTGCGCCATCAGTTTCTGGTGCTCTGCGGTGAGTAGCCTGTGTTCCTCGTCTCGCTTGGTCTGCTGGTTCTGTCGTTCCAGCAGACCCTCGAGGCTGGCCGTTAATTGATGGCCCAGATGCGTGGTTTCCTTGGCGAGTCGATCAGTTGTTTCGCGGTGATGGTTATCAAAGCGTGTTGCGAGCTCTTCAAGTGTGATGCCTTTACTTTCTTTAGCTAATGGCAGAAAGGCGTTCTCCGCTCCCTCATGGCCGGGTTTCTGGGCAAGGATGGCATAGTCTGGGCTGGCATCTCGCATGACTGTGTATAGCGAGGGTGCCTGGTGCCTCAGGTTGTCTGCTTCATTCAGGCGCCAAACCGTGGTGGTTTCAAACCCGCTGAACTCTGTTGCGAACTTCAGTAGTGCGGGCGGGAGGGGCTTGATATGAGTCGGGTCCATGTAGAAATAGCAGGACCCAATCAGCGGGTTTTCCGGATTAGGCGTTTCCAGAATCAGTAAACCACCGGGTTTCAGAGCCCTGTGGGCTTGTTGGAGCAGGTCATTCAGCGCATCGAAGGGTATGTGCTCAACCAGGTGGAAAGCTGAAACCAGACCAAGAGAATTGTCCTCTGTGCTCTTAAGAAAATCGATGGCATCAGCATTTACGACGTCGAGACCCTTTTGTTTGCAGGCTGCAAGCATATCGCGGTCTGTGTCGATACCCCGGGCCTTTAATCCATATTGCCCAACTAACTTAAGCCATTCCCCACGACCGCATCCGAGATCAACCGCAGCGCTACCTGGAAGTAGCTCCTCCAGTAACTCCAACGCTGGCGCATACACCGAAAGTTTCTCGGTAATCGTATCCTCGCTTCCGCGATGGGACTCTTCGAATTGCCTGTAGAAGCCAGTGGTCATGGGGATTCCGGTTACTCCAAAGATGTTGCAGCCATATGAAACTAGGGGGCTGAAAAGCGGTGCATATTACCATTGATGCGGTTCCGGCGATAACCGCTTCTGGCGGCACAGGCGATGATCTGAGGTTGTTTCGGTAAGTTGCTATAATGACGTTTAATCCACTATTGATGGCGTTGACCGCCCGGTTTCAGGAAATGACTTCCTGACCAACAGGTTGATGACCCTGGCGGTAGGCTGCAGGGGGAAGGGAGTGAGGCCGACCGTGTGAAATAAATCGCTGCGATTGCGACGAAAACATCAGTCATTTTGAAGAAATTTCTCGAAATCTTGCTGAAATGTAACTAAATTGGCTGTAGTTTGATCACCTTGCGGATGTTTTGGGGGGTATTTGTGATAATATTCCCAAAAATGCGTTTTCCCCGCTGTTTTCTCTGATGTCAGTTTTTTGCAACTGAGAGCGGCAGCGTTTGTCGTCAGGAACGAGGCGGGTCTACAAGGGTATCCATGTTCGAACGGTTTCTTCAGCTCCCCAGGCTGACCAAAAGGTTATTGACGGTCGCATCCGACGCGGTGGCTCTGGGCTTTGCTCTCTGGGCATCGGTTTCTCTTCATCATGGCATTTTCTACTTGCCCCCCGACTGGGAAGGTGCGGCCGTCTATGGTCTGACCGTCATTGCTACTGTGCTGGTGTTTGTCAGGCTCGGGCTCTATCGGGCCGTTCTGCGATTTCTCAGCGATCGTGCCATCCTCACCATCAGTGCCGGCGCCCTGACATCCGTGGCTTGGCTGTGGGCATTCAGCAAGGTTGTTGGCACGCCGCTACCTTCGATTGTGCTGGTGGTATATGGAGCCCTGGCGTTTCTGTTTGTTGGTGGCACCAGGCTGGGCGTTAGAGCTTTGATCAACCGGCCCGGGAATCGCAATAAAGAGCCCGTAGGCATCGTCGGCGTCGGTGAAACCGCACGGCAGTTGGCATCCGCGTTGGCGCACGGCACCGAGTTTCGGCCGGCGGCGTTTTTTACGCTTGAACCATCCGGCCATTTCTCCCTGGTATCTGCCATTCCCGTGTTCAATATCAGCCACGCAGAACGTGTGGTACGTGAACTTGGCCTGAAAAAGGTTCTGCTGGCGTTGGATTCGGAAGACGCAGAGCGTCGCAGCCCATCCGAGAAAGACGGCCTAAGTGGCCTCAGGTTCCGGCAGCAAATCCTCAATCGTCTGGAAACGCTTTCGGTGCCGGTTCAGGCGGTGCCTTCCGTGTCTGGCCTGGTGTCCGGGCGGGTTCGGGTCAGCGACATCCGGGACCTGGACATTGAGGACCTGCTTGGGCGATCACCGGTGGCCGTCGATAAAGCGCTGCTCTCCGAAGGCCTGCAGGGGCGCTCGGTGATGGTAACCGGGGCGGGAGGTTCCATCGGTGCCGAGTTGTGCCGGCAGATTATTCGACAGCGTCCGCGAACCCTGGTGCTGTTTGAGCAGTCTGAGTACGCGTTGTATCAGATTGAGCGGGAGTTGCAGGGGCTGGCGGACTCCGAGCGTTTGGATATTGAACTCAAGCCCGTGCTCGGCAGTGTCCTGCACCGACGCCGATGTGTGTCGGTGATGAGTCAGTATGACGTTGAGGTTGTCTATCACGCAGCGGCCTATAAGCATGTGCCACTGGTGGAAGAGAACGTGATTGAAGGGGTGCAGAACAATGTGTTCGGTACCTGGTACACGGCGGAGGCGGCCATTGAAGCTGGCGTGTCGCGATTTGTGCTGATCTCCACGGATAAAGCGGTACGACCCTCAAATGTGATGGGGGCCACCAAACGACTGGCGGAGCTGGTGTTGCAGGCGTTATCGGCCAGGCAGCAGAGCACGGTGTTTACGATGGTGCGGTTCGGTAACGTGCTCGGGTCGTCCGGTTCCGTGGTGCCGCTGTTTCGCGAGCAGATTCGCGAAGGTGGCCCAGTCACTGTTACCCATCCCGATATTACCCGTTATTTCATGACCATCCCCGAGGCCGCCCAGTTGGTGTTGCAGGCCGGAACCATGGCCAACGGAGGGGAAGTCTTTGTGCTGGATATGGGCGAGCCGGTCAAGATTGCGGATCTGGCTCGCAAGATGATTCACCTGATGGGGTTGACTGAGGTCTCACTGGCCAACGCCGGCGGCGATATCGAGGTGGTCTACACCGGGCTGCGTCCCGGGGAAAAACTGTTCGAAGAGCTGCTCATCGGCAATGACCCCCAGGGAACCCGCCATCCTCGAATTATGATGGCTCGGGAGCACGCAGAGTCCTGGCACTTTGTTGCTGATCTGCTGGAGCAGTTGAGTAAGGCCAGCCATGGCTTTGATGTGGCGCGAATCATTCAGTTATTGGTGGATGCACCTCTGGGGTATGCACCAGCGTCCAGGCCCGATTCCGCTGAAAGTACGACCTCTGAGCTGGCAGCGCTGGCGAATGAATTACCCGACAATGTGCGACCGTTTAAAGCTGGGCGCGATGCGGCCGGTTAACGTGTGAATGCCGGGAGTGAACTTGTCGGTTGACTGCTGATATCCTTGCGGCCATGAACGCCGCTCCCAAACCCCTATCCCAACAACAGCCTCTGGTAAGCATCGCCATGCCGGCCTATAACGCTGAGGAGACTCTGGCGGAGGCCGTCGCGTCGGTGCGTTCGCAAACCTATCCTCACTGGGAGCTTTTGATTGTTGATGATGGTTCCAGCGATCAGACCCTTGCGATAGCCAAGGTCCAGGCCAGCCAAGATGAGCGCATTCGAGTCATTGCTCTGACGTCGCCCTCGGGAGGGCCTGCGATTCCTCGTAATCATGCCATGGCGGAATCTTCCGGACGCTATCAGGCATTTCTGGATGCCGATGACCAGTGGCTCCCTGAGAAGTTGGCCACGCAAGTCGCCGCGATGGAGAGGGAAGGGTGGGCGATCAGCTGTACGGCCTATAGTACCTTCGGTAACCAGACCGGGTGTTTTGTGCCGCCGGACAAGGCAGGTCATTCTGATTTGCTTTCGGAAAACACCGCAGGGTGTTTGACGGTCATGTTTGATCGCTCGCTGTTTGCCGATGCCCGGTTTCCGGTGTGTGGCCATGAAGATTATGCGCTCTGGTTGTCCCTGACATCGAAAGGCCACGAGATCAGGGGCATCTCGCAGCCACTGGCGCGATATTGCGTACGTGCTGGATCGGTTTCCTCGTCTGCCTGGCGGGTGTTGGGGTTCTTCTGGCGGATCTATCGCGACCAGGAGAAGTTGGGAGTGGCAACGTCCTTTTTCTATTGTTTGAGATATGCATGGAACACCCGCAACAAGTATCGCCGGGCTCTGTGAGGTGGTCGGCGCTGTCGCTGGACGATGCTGAGACTTTTTCAACCCTTCTTGTCACCGGTGCCAGCGGCTTTGTTGGTCGTCGGTTGCTGCAAGCGTTGCAGCACGCCTTCCCGCAGACCCGAATCCGTGTAGCCGTCCGGCGCACTATCTCTGGGCTTTCCCCGGAGATTGAGCAGGTGGTTGTCGGCGACTTCAACGCTCATACCAATTGGGCAGCTGTGCTCTCAGGGGTTGATGGGGTGATGCACCTGGCCGCCCGTGCACACAGGATTGGTCGCGAAGTCGGCGTAAACCATGCCAGTCTATGCCAGGCTGTGAACCGGGATGCAACGGAGGGATTAATTCGAAGTTGTGTGCAATCCGGCGTGCGCAAGTTTGTTCTGCTGAGTACCGTGGGGGTTCTGGGGCGTCATCGTGATGTGCTGAGAGACACTGACGCTGCAGCACCGGATGATCCCTATTCAGTGTCCAAATGGGAGGCGGAGCAATGTGTTCGTGCGGCCTGTCGGGGCTCGTCAACCCGGTTCGTTGTCCTCCGATCGCCTTTGGTTCTTGGGTCTGAAGCGCCAGGCAACATCCGACTGTTGCGGACCTGGATTCACCGCCGCCTGCCTCTGCCACTGGCGACGGTAAAGAATCGGCGCAGCTTTATATACATCGACAATCTCGTTGATGCCCTACTGTTGGCGTTGGTGCATGGTAACGCGGATAACCGTTCTTTTCTTCTGGCCGATGATCTTACTCTATCGACGGCGCACCTGGTGCGAGCTTTAGCTGGTGAGCGCAGGTTTGCGCTATTTCCATTCCCTCCGAAGTGGATACGTGGTGGTTTGACTTATTTGGGTAAATCCGGGCAGGCGGAGCAGTTGCTTGGGTCACTTGAAGTGGATGGAAGTTACTTCCGGGAATGTTTGCGGTGGACTCCTCCGATAACCAAGGAAAATGCATTACTGGCATTGGGCAGTAACGACAAGGGATCGGAATGTTGAGTGTGGTTACGCTTTTTACGATGTCTGCCTTCGTTGTGGTGGTGCTGACCGGCCTTGTCCGGCATTACGCACTGACCCGCAATATTATCGACATCCCCGGCCAACGCAGCTCCCACGCGATTCCCACGCCCCGGGGAGGAGGCGTTGCCATCCTGGCAGGTCTGCTCCTGGGGTTGCCGGGGCTGGTGTGGCAGGGCAGTGCGGACGTCAGCTGGTTGTGGTGGCTGTTGCCACCGGCGTTTGCGGTGGCGGGGATTGGCTGGTGGGATGATCACCACCATGTGCCGGCTCGTTGGCGGTTGCTGGTTCACTTTTCCGCAGTTATCTGGCTGGTTGCCGGGTTGGCCCCGCCTTCATCCCTGCTGGCCTGGGGGCAGGGACTGGTAGCGGTGGTGGCGCTGGTCTGGTTCCTGAACCTGTACAACTTCATGGATGGCATTGATGCCCTGGCGGCATCCGAAGCGGTGTTCCTGTGCTGCGGCATCGGGCTTCTGGGGCTGCTGTCAGGAGCCCTAGAGTTGGCGCTGGTGGCGTTTCTGGTGGGGTTCTGCGTCGGTGGCTTCCTGCCCTGGAATGCGCCGCCGGCGCGACTGTTCCTTGGTGACGTTGGCAGTGGTTTGCTGGGGCTGGTGCTGGGGGCGTTGCTGCTGCGGGAGCTGGACCTTGGCGTCCCGTTGTTCGGTCAGTCGCTGTTCTGGGCCTGTCTGATCCTGCCGGCGGTGTTTGCGACCGATGCCAGCCTGACCCTCGCTCGCCGGGTGCTGGCCGGCAAGCCGCCCCACGTTGCCCATCGCAGCCATGCCTATCAGTACGCGTCCCGCCGCTTTGGTGGCCACCGCCCGGTGGTGGTGGCGGTGCTGGTCATCAACTTTGTCTGGTTGCTGCCCCTGGCGGCCGCGGTTCAGTTGCAGTGGTTGACCGGGCCGGTCGCTCTGGCTCTGGCGTACGTGCCGCTGTTGGTGCTGGCCTGGCTGTTGAAGGCAGGGAATGAAGCCGCACAGGAGATGCCGGAAGCTCCCTGAAACGCGCTTTCCCGTCTGTTTAAGGCCCATGCTATGATTCGCGCTTTGATGCCATTCCCGGGGAACGTCTGACTGTGTTTCGAGTCTCCCCGAACCTGGAGTGGGCAATGGGCTGAGACAGTAGAGGCGTTTCATGAAGAAGATTGCGGTAGTCGGGCTGGGCTATGTGGGCCTGCCCCTGGCCGTGGCGTTTGGTGGCCATCGATCGGTGGTAGGATTTGACATCAACCAGCAGCGTATTGCCGAACTCCGCTCCGGTAAGGATCACACCCTCGAAGTCGCTGCCGCCGAATTGGCCGCTGCGGATCAGTTGACGTTTACCGATCAGGTTCAGGAGCTGGCTGACTGCGATATTTTCATCGTGACGGTGCCTACCCCCATCGATGAGTTCAAGGCGCCTGATCTGACCCCGCTCGTACGTGCCAGTGAAACCGTTGGTGCCGTCATGCCCAGAGGTGCCATTGTGATCTTTGAGTCAACGGTATACCCGGGTGCGACGGAGGAAGTTTGTGTACCGGTACTTGAGCGGGAATCCGGGCTTCAGTTCAATCAGGATTTCTTTGTCGGTTACAGTCCTGAGCGTATCAATCCGGGTGATCGTGAACACCGTATTACCAATATCCTCAAAGTGACTTCTGGCTCTACCGCAGAAATAGCTGAGGAAGTGGACGCGCTTTATGCCAGTGTGATTACCGCGGGCACCCACAAAGCCAGCTCCATTAAAGTCGCCGAGGCAGCCAAGGTTATCGAGAATACCCAGCGTGATCTCAACATCGCCCTGATGAATGAGCTGGCCATGATTTTCTCCCGTCTGAACATTGATACCCAGGAAGTCCTCGCTGCGGCCGCCACCAAGTGGAACTTTCTGCCTTTCAAGCCGGGCCTGGTGGGAGGGCACTGCATCGGGGTTGACCCTTATTACCTCACCCACAAAGCCCAGGCGGTTGGTTACCATCCCGAGATCATATTGGCCGGACGACGTGTTAACGACAACATGGGAGCCTATGTGGCATCGGCTCTGGTAAAGAGCATGATTCGTGCTGGGCAGGCCGTAGCCAATGCGCAGGTATTGATCATGGGACTTTCCTTCAAGGAAAATTGTCCCGATCTTCGTAATACCCGTGTTATTGATGTGGTTAATGAACTCCGTGAATTTGGGTGTCAGGTTGATGTTGTTGACAGCTGGGCCGATGCGGATGAGGCGCAGCAGGAATATGGCATTAAATTGAAGCCGTTACCTGATGAAGCGGACTATGACGCCGTGGTGGTTGCGGTCCCTCATCGAGATTACGCGGAGATGTCTCCGGACTCACTGCGTAGGCTGCTAAAGAATGATGGCATTCTGTATGATATGAAAGGCATCTACCCGTTAGGTATGGCGGACCTGCGTTTGTAAGCTGCCGGTCACCCGTGGTTTCGGATCGACTGTTTCAGTCGGTCCGCTCGGAGTGAAGCTATTTGAGAGTGACGGTATGTGAGCCGGCCAACTGGATTTGTCCCATGAAACGGGATTTCAGATATGCTACTAATGACCTGCAGCCGGATGCTTTTCGTTACCGATTTACAGAATTTAATCTACCAATTTTCATTTTTTCGAACATTAGGACTTTTATTTTAAGAAAGTCTTTCTATAATTACTGCCGTTGAGAGTAAATTCTATAATCACTTTGGATAAGGTTTCCTTCAATGGCTAAGATTAACGACTACTATCAAAAGAAACAGCTTATGGAAAAGCTCTCCGAAGAACTGCGTCAACTGGAACAGGACCAGGCTCTGAAAAAAGAGCTGGAGTTCGAAGACAAGGTTCGGGATCTCATGAAGGAATATGAAAAGTCACCGAAGCACGTACTTCAGATTCTCAACGCCATCGATCCGGCCATTGGCGGCGGTAAAGCAGACGCTGGTACCGGCACCCGTGCCAAGCGTCCGATGAAGACTTACCGTAACCCGCACACTGGCGAAACCGTGAAAACCCGCGGTGGTAACCACAAGACGTTGAATGAATGGCGTGACAAGTACGGTAAAGACGCGGTTCACAGCTGGCAGGAAGCCTGAGCGCGAAATCGGCAATAATGCATTGCCGAAGGTTTGGTTTGCCTGGCGCTATAACCTGAAAGCAGCGTTCCGATCTCGGAGGCTGCAGCCCGGAGCACCGATTTGTGCAATACCCGGGTAAGGTTCAACCAGGTAGCAAGCCGAACTGACTCTGCGAGCTAAGCAAAATAAGGGGCGTCTGTTGAGGGCGCCCCTTTTTTATTCTTCTCTTCTCTTTTCTGATCTTTTGCCCTGACCCTGTAAGGGTTGTCAGTTTGGCACGCTCAATGCCCGCAGAGCCTTGTCCAGGGCTTCCGCATCCAGTTGCTGGTGGGTAATCAATTCCAGCCTTGATGCCTTGGCCTGTTCCAGGCGTGCCACTGACAAAACCCCATCCGCCATATTGATGCTGCACCAGCCGCCAGAGGTGTGCAGCAGACCTTTGCAACGTTCAACTTTGGCTTGCCGCAGCCAGGCCAGCAGTTCGGTTTCGCGGAACTGAACCTCGGGGGCGATGTACCAACCCACACTGAAGTAACCCTGCCCCTGATTGTTTCGGACTTGCCAGGGCTGCACCTGCAAACTGGCAAGTGGTTCGGGCTCGTGGTGGTTGTGATGGCTGTGTCCGTGGTGGTGTTGTGGGCTGGGGGGCGGCAGCAAGGCATCGCCGTGGTGCCCCTCAAGCCAGTGTGTCTGAAGCTGTCCCTGGTACGTGCTCAGGTACTGGCGTTTGGCAGGGAGTTGATCTGCGGCCCAACGTTCGAAGCTGTTCAGTTGCAGATGCGTGCACTGGTCCGTTTTGTTGGCGACCAGGATATCCGCTGCCTGCACCTGGGCCTGAAACAGTTCGTGGTCCTGAAAACGTGGGTCATCCAGTTTGCGCGGGTCCACCAGCGTAATCACCGGGCCGAGCCTGAGCACATCCTGATAATGCTCGTTGCCGAGAATCTGCAGAATCTGATGGGGATGGCCCAGGCCCGTTGGCTCGATCAGCAGCCGGTCTGGTTGTGCCTCGTGGATCAGCCGGTTGAGGCCGATCTGCATAGGCAGGCCTGCGACACAGCACATGCAGCCGCCAGGCACCTCGCGTATGTGGGCGCCTTGCTCGGCCAGCAGGCTGCCGTCGATACCGACTTCGCCAAACTCATTGACCAGCACGGCCCAGCGTTCGTCATCAGGTTTCTGTTTCAGCAGATGCTGGATGGTGGTGGTCTTGCCAACACCGAGGGTGCCGAAGATCAGATTGGTTGGAATGGGGGAGGTTGCCATGAATGCTCTATTGCGCCTATCACTAAAACTGAAACGTTATAACATTTTCGTGGGTGCAGTAGAATGGCTCGCTTCAAGGAATCGAGCTGGAGTTAATCAGAGGCTCGTCATACGTGGCTCCCGAATCAACGGCTCTCCAGCGCCGCCAGTTTCTCGTTGGCCTGTTGCAGCGCGAGTTTGGTGGAGGCCACGTCGGTGACGTCGTACACCATCAGACAGACTTTCTGGACCTGGCCATCGGTGCCGGACAGGGGACTGATGGTGAGGTTCTGGTACATCAGCGGTTCGGTGCCGGTGATGGGGCGGGGATTGCGGAAGGGGAAGACCCAGGCCCGCTGCTCCCAGGAGGTGAAGGCGCGAGTGCGCAGAGTGACCACGGTATCAATCTTGCGGCGGAGCCAGGTTTCCGGCAGGTCGGGGAACAGCTCGAACAGGCTGCGGTCGTGAACCTGGCTGGCAGTAAAGCCGCTGTGATGCTCCATGAATCCATTCCAGGCCTGAACCTGACCGGCGAGATCCACCACCACCAGTCCCACTTCAATCGATTCCACCATGTCTGCCAGCCAGTGGAAGTCCTGCAGCTCAGATGTAGGTGTGGTCATGATGCGCCTCGTCGTTGTTCTGGGGCTGTGTTTTGGCTGTCTTGCGGTTCAATCGCTTAGGTACTGCAGGGATTGTTCCAGAAACGGTACCGAGTCTTCGGTCAGGACCACCAGCAGATCGCAGTGCAGATCATGGCCTTCGATCTCGTAGCGGATCTCAATGCACAGCAGGTGCTCCTGATGCTGGCCGTGATACTCCAGCAGTTCGTTGATCCGTTGGTGTTGGCCCAGTAGTGTCGGGTGGCCCAGCCCCAGTGACAGGTTGAGCTGGGTGCCAAAGCCTTTCAGAAATGCGCCGAACAGAATGCCGGACAGGTCCATCAACACCTCTATGGCAACGGTCTGACCGCTGTCGCGGTAGCCCAGCAGCGACGCCATGTTCTGGATGCTGCTGTCTGAAAACAGCAACAGCGCTTCGCCTGCAAGTCCGGCACCGGTAAAGCCCTGACACACCGCGGAATAGGTGTCGCTGTCGTCAGCGGCGGAGATGGCCATGTACAGCTCTGAACGGGCGAGACGGTCAACCTTGGGAATGGGCTGGCGAATGAAGGTGCCCAGTAATCGCGCCAGCAGGTCCGACGCCTGACCCATGGCAACGTTGGCGATCTCCTGAAGGTAGCCGTTCAGGTCGACGGAGCCGGCGCCATCCGCATCGTTGGGTTGTATCTCGGGGGCTGTTGTCTCGCTGGAGGATGTCTTGGTGGACGATGCCTCGGCGGACGGTGACTCAGGGGTTGGCTGCGAAGGTATCTCCGGTGCTGACTCCGGAGCGTCCTCGTCAGGCCGGTAGATGCCGTAATCCTGGAGCAGGGCTGCGATACGTTCAGGGTCGGTGGGCTTGCGGATAAACTCCAGCGCCCCCAGTTTCAACACCCTTGCCCGCGCCTCGGGCTGGATGTCCCCGGAGACCACCACGGTCATCACCGGGAGGTCTTCCTGTGCGATGGCTTCCAGCACGCCATAGCCGTCCAGCTCCGGCATGTTGAGATCCAGGAAGAGCAGATCCCACTCCTGGCCCCGCAATTGCGACAGAGCGTCGACGCCGTGCTTGGCGAAGTGCACATCCATTGCCCAGTCGGCGGGCAGGGCCCGGGCCATCTGCTTTCTGGCCATTGCGGAGTCGTCACATATCAGGATTCGAAGCGCCATACCCACCCACGCCGGTGACTGTCTGAATTTCTCCCGAGTATAGCAGCCGTGCCTGCGGGTGCTCCTGAAAGGATTCTGCCCGCAACGGTACATATGTGCCAAGTCCATGAAACTTATGGGGAATGAGACGTGAGTCATGATTTCGACGGAAAACCGTCACGAGCAGGCTTGCTGTGATCTGCCTCACTCATTTGGTCCTGGCGACCTGGGTATAGTGCGCCTGCGGCAACAAAAAATTACAAACAGTCGCTTTGTGTAACCGGGCAGGATGCTGTTTCCCCGACGGGGCAGCGCCCTTCACCGGAACATAAAGAAAGCAGTATTGCAGCCGGACAGCCGCGCGACGCAGACGTGTGCGTCCGGAAATCTCCAGGGGACCTCAGAGACCCCCTGACCCAAGCAGTCGCAGTCAAAAACAACAAAGCAGGTCACCCCAAAAACAATAACCACGGGGATGGCTTGCAGGCACACGCGCTGGCATTGGCAGGCCCTGCGGGGCGTTGTCGCCTGCCAGCAGACACTGACTGGTTCAGAGACACATCAACACATGAACAAGGATGCGATTGGAAGCGCCGTCCTTGCCGCCTGCTGCCTGGCCGGACCGCTCGAGGTCCACGCCGAGTTGCAGCCCATTTCCGACCGGGAGATGGGGCAGGTGCAAGGTCAGGCCATGATAGCGGTTGATCGAACCGTGGGGGCCAACCAGCAGTTTACCCGCATCACCATGGGCATGGATTCAGAAATCCAGACCAACCTCGACCGGATGGCGTTGGGGGAGGGGGCCGCCGGTGCCGACCTGGACGTTGAACAGATGGCATTGGGCCACATCTCGGAAGATGCCGCCCGCATACAGTTGGACGGCAACACCTATGCGGTGGGAGACATCGTCCCCTTCGAAGCCATTGATCCCTATTTCGAGCTGGCGGAATCCAACGGTGAGATCGTTGGTATCAGAGTCGGTCTCAACCAGGCTCGCGGCACCGTCTCCGGCAACATTCACCAGTTCTCCGGCAATCTGGGCCTGCAGTTGGACGACGGCAGCGGTAACGTCACGGCGGCGACCCTGTTCGATGCCAATACCCAGGCCACTGGCTATCGCGCCAGCCATATCGGGCTTCAGGACGCCGCCACCGACTGTGCCGCCGGTGTCCAGTGCGCACCGCTGTCGAACCTGCAGACCCTGGCGGTCGGCGAGGCCCAGGCCGATGGCAGCGTGGACTATGCCAAGGACTTTTTCCTGTCCTTCCAGGAGCAGGCGGTGGATTGGCAGTCGCTGGATGGCAGCCGGATGATCCAGGCCGGTCCCGGCGTCCACTTCAATCTGCCCACCAGCATGACGATGGACCTGCCCACGCTGCAGCAGGGCATCCCCCGGGCGAGGACAGAGTACATTGATCGGGGCATGGGGCTGTTCTGAGGCCCCATGCGGAAGCGCTCCAGGGCGTTGCGGCGGGGGACGGGTCAACGACGGCGCGGTATCTGCTAGACTGCTCGGGATTTTGGCAGGCAGACCGTGCCCGCCCTCCCGTCCAGGCCCGCAGATCCGCCTGGGCCGGTAACGGGGGACGGTGCCCAGAGCGTAGGAGATGCTGTGATCCGTTCCTTTTACTGGCACGATTATGAAACCTTCGGTGTGGACCCGGTCCACGACCGACCGTCCCAGTTTGCCGGTGTCCGCACAGACGCCGAGCTGAATATCATCGAAGACCCGCTGGTGATCTACTGCCAGCCGACGGACGACTATCTGCCGTCGCCGGAGGCCTGTCTGATCACCGGGATCACGCCCCAGAAGGCCCTGGCCGACGGTTTCCCGGAGGCGGAGTTCATCGCTCAGATCAACGAAGCCTTCAGCCAGCCAGGCACCTGCGTGGTCGGCTACAACAGCCTCCGCTTTGACGATGAGGTGACCCGCCATACCCTCTATCGAAACCTCCGAGACCCCTACGCCCGGGAATGGCAGAACGGTAATTCCCGCTGGGACATCATCGATATGGTACGGCTGACCTACGCCCTGCGACCGGAAGGGATCGAATGGCCCCGCAAGGAGGATGGTAGTCCCAGCTTCCGCCTTGAGGAACTGACCGCCGCCAATGGGATTAGCCATGAGGCCGCCCACGACGCCATGTCGGATGTGGACGCCACCATCGCCCTGGCGCGGCTGATCCGGGAGAAACAGCCCAAGCTGTTCGATTTTGTCCTGCAGAACAAGGACAAGCACTCCGCCCGGGCGATGCTGGACACGGCTGCGATGAAGCCGGTGTTCCACGTTTCCTCCAAGTACCCGGCGACCCGGGGCTGCTGCGCCATGATCGCGCCGGTTGCGGAGCACAGCAGCAACAAGAATCTGGTGATTGCCTACGACCTGCGGGAAGATCCGTCGGAACTCATTGCTGCGTCGGTGGAGGAGATTCGTGAGCGGGTGTTTACCGCCCAGGCAGAGCTTGGGGAGGATCGTGCCCGGTTTCCACTGAAAGGTATTCAGCTCAACAAGTGCCCGGTTCTGGCGCCTGCCACCATGCTCAAGACCCTGAGTCCCGAACGGCTGCAGGAACTGGAGCTGGACGGTGACCGGTTGCGGTCGAACCTGGCGATGCTGCGTCAGGCCGATGGGCTGCCCGCCCGTATTGCGGCGGCGTTCGATCAGCCCCATGAATCCGATTTGACCGACCCTGACGAGCAGCTGTACACCGGTGGATTTATCAGCCGCAGTGATCGGGAGAAACTCAACTGGCTGATACAGCAGCCGGTCGAAACCTTGGGTGAGCAGGCGCCGCGGTTTGAAGATGATCGCCTGGAGACGTTGCTGTTCCGCTATCGGGCGAGGAACTATCCGACCACTCTGCTGGCGGAAGAGCAGGAGCAGTGGGAAGCGTTTCGCCAGCAGCGGCTGATGAGCCCCAAGGCCGGCTGGCGGTCGATGGAAGCTTACTTCCAGAGTCTGCAGCAGCTGGCTGCAGACCCCAATCTGACGCCCGCCAGGCGACATCTGTTGGAAGAGCTGCACCTGTACGGCGAGTCGCTGATTCCGTACGCCTGACCTACTCAGCGGCGCTTGACGAAATAGACGCTCAGGGTCTGCCCCATCAGGCTTTGCACCTCGTTGCCCAGGGCCTCCGCCTGCAGCTGTTGCTGCACCGGGGCGGTGGCCAGGGAGTGGCCGTCGCTGTCCTTGGCCTTCACCAGCTTCCAGCTCACCTCGCTGCTCATCAGGCTGATCAGGCGCTTGAGCTGTTGCGGGTCCTGGGGGCTGAACCAGCGATCACGGCAGCCACCCAGGCCGTAGAAATCGGATTCGTTCAGTAGTTCCCGCCAGATCGGGTCCTGGCGATTGTTCAGCACCATCCGGCGCAGTCTCAGCAGGTTGTTGCGGGTAGGCTGAAGCTCGTGTTCGTCGATAAGGCGGCGAATCTGACGGTCGCCCGGGGTTTGCTCCGCCACTGCCGTATGCAGGTGCACCACTGAGCCGGCGTGACTGGCCCGCCGGACCACATCCGCAAGATCCACGTCGGCCAGGGCCGGGGAGGGCAGACGGCCGATTTCAATCCACTGCACGGTCTGGCCATCGTCGATGAAGCAGCGGGCGATGGACCAGGGCCAGAACACCACGTTGGTCATCCCCAGCTCTTCGGCCCGGCGTGAGGCCTTGGCGATGTTGGCCAGGGATTCGTCCACCGCCACCACTTCCACGTCTTCCAGGTAATGTGCCAGTTCCAGTGCCCGTTGGCCGGATTCTGCGCCCAGGATCATGATGCGCAGGGTGTCGGGCAGGTGCTCGGTGGGCTGCCCCAGCTCCTTGGCGATCAGTGTCCGCAGACTGGTCTGGTTACGGTAGGCCAGTTGGGACCAGCTTGGCCAGGCCTGGGGTACGTCGGGTTTATCGAGGCACAGTTCCTCGGCTTTCTCCTCGAAGTTCTGCTTAATGGCCTCTTCGGTGGCGCGGTCGTAATAGCTGGCGGCCATCATCGGCTGGGTCGCCACGGGCCAGTCCATCAGGCTCCAGCGGCCCAGTTCCATGGCAAAACGTTGGTGGAACAGGGCGCCATACATCGCGCTGATAATCAGCGAGCCGGCAACGGACTCCAGGGATTCCGCCATCACCAGTTGGCCGGCAATGCTGTCGTTGATTGCAGTGATCAGGCGCAGTTCATCATCTTCAGCGGCAAGGGCATGGCCACAGCGGTCGGCGTACAGGGCGATGGCCATGGCCAGGCGTTGGCGTTGCTCCGGCAGTTCTGCGGTATGGGCCACCTCGGTGAGGATGGCGCGGCGCAGCAGGGTCACCAGTTCCTCGACGGTGGGTTCCGGCATCAGCGTCTGTTCCAGGGCCAGCACCAGCAGCTCGTCCTGGCTGGCAACTTCAAGGTCGATACGGGTGTCCTCGGCGGTGAGCTGGTAGTGCTCGCGGATGATGGCGCCGACGAAACGGCCAATCTGTTGGTGAGGCAGCTCGTCCCGGCGCAACAGCGCGGTGGCGTCGCGTATCAGCTCCGGATCGGCCTTGTCGACGGCCAGGTGCTCGGCGCAGGCCAGCATGCCGCTGTAGATTGAGGGCCACTCCAGGCCGGTGGCCAGTAGCTTGCGGTAATGCAGGAAGGCCAGGTCATACTGGCCGCGGGTGCGCTTGGCATGGGCAATGCCGCAGAAGGCGGCGGCGGATTGCCGGTCCAGCTCCAGCGCTTCGATGAAGTACTGTTCCGCCAGCACCGGTCGTTCCGTGGCCAGGGCCCAGTAGCCGAGATTGGTGTATTGCTGGGGCTGTTGGTCGTCCAGATCCAGGCTGCGATTGAACAGTACCTGGGCCTGGTCATAATCACCTTCATCCATTGCCACCCGGCCCAGCAATCCGAGTGCCGCCGGCTGTTCCGGCACCTCCGTCAGCAGCGCTTCCAGCTTGTGCCGGCATTCGGCACGGGCTTCCAACCGCAGCGTCAGCGACCAGCGTGGATTGTTGGAATCGCGGTAGCTTTCATTCGCCACCAGCAGCTGCCTGGCGATGTCGGCCCGGTTGGTTGCGGAATGCTGGGAAGACTGCGTTGCGTGCATGGTTCCACCTCGTTGTATAGAGCCGCGGCAATGGGGCGGCAAAACTCTGCAGGGTTGCTGCAAAAATACGGTCTGAATCGGTGGGTTGCGAAAGCTGTGCCAGAAATTGGCGAATGGGGGTGGCGGTGATGGCTATTCGTCTTGACGGCATTGGGTCGGGCGGCGAGATATACTATTCTCCAAAGGAGTCAATCGGAGGCTCCCCTAAACTCAGCTCGGAAGGAGCAAATGTTTAATAACAAGTCAGTTTTAATCACAGGTGGTACCGGCTCCTTCGGACAGAAGTTCGTTGATATTCTGTTACAGCGCTACAAGCCCGCCAGAGTGATCATCTTCTCCCGGGATGAGCTCAAGCAGTACGAGATGCAGCAGCGCTTCAATCAGCCCTGTATGCGTTACTTCCTTGGTGATGTGAGGGATCGTGAGCGTCTGGAATTTGCGACCCGGGATGTGGACTACTGCATCCATGCCGCTGCTCTGAAACAGGTGCCCGCCGCGGAATACAATCCAATGGAGTGCATTCGCACCAACATCAATGGGGCAGAGAATGTCACTCATGCCTGCATGGTGAATCAGGTCAGACGGGTGATTGCGCTCTCAACGGATAAGGCCGCCAACCCGGTGAACCTTTATGGCGCCACAAAGCTGGCCTCAGACAAGCTCTTTATCGCCGCCAACAATATCGTTGGGAAACGTCCCACGCGTTTTTCGGTGGTGCGGTATGGCAACGTTCTGGGTTCTCGTGGTTCCGTGGTCCCTTTTTTCCGCGAGCTACTGGCGCGGGGGGAAGAATCCCTTCCCGTAACTCATGAAGAAATGACCCGGTTCTGGATCACGCTGGAACAGGGAGTGGAGTTCGTGTTCCGCAGTTTCGAGCGGATGCAGGGTGGAGAGATATTCGTGCCCCGCATTCCCTCGGCGAAGATCACCGATCTTGTTCAGGCCATGAGTGACAATGGCGCCTATCGGCTGGTTGGCATGCGGCCGGGAGAAAAGCTGCATGAGATCATGGTGCCGGAGGAGATGGCGCATCATACCCTGGCGTTTGACGACCACTTCGTTATTGCACCACCCATCTCATTCTTTGATAAAGACAACGACTACACCACCAATAAGCTGGGAGAGTGCGGCCAGCCGGTAACCGACCGCTTTGAGTACCATTCCGGGACCAATCCGGATTTTCTCTCTGTTGAGGAGCTCAGGGAATTGGTGGCGACGGTATGATTCCCTACGGTCGTCACGAGATTGATGCTGCCGATGTGGAGGCGGTCGTCGACGTCCTTGAACATCAGTTCCTGACTCAGGGCGAGCAGGTTCCGCGGTTTGAGCAAGCGTTATGTGATTACACCGGAGCACGATATGCCGTAGCTATGAACAGTGGCACTTCCGCGCTTCACGTCGCCTGCCTGGCGCTGGGTGTGGGGCCTGGCGACATCGTGTGGACCACGCCGATGTCGTTTGTGGCCTCGGCAAACTGTGCCCGTTATTGCGGCGCCGATGTCGACTTTGTTGATATTGACCCTGATACCCGCAACCTCTCCCTGACAGACCTGTCGGCCCGGCTGCAGAGCGCCATAGCGAATGACCGCTGCCCCAAAGTCATTGTGGTGGTCCACTACGGCGGTTTGAGTTGTGACATGAAGGCGATCCGGGCTTTGACGGAGCCCTACGGCATTGCCCTGATTGAAGATGCCAGCCACGCCTTGGGGGCGAGCTATCAGGGGCGTCCTGTCGGATGTGGAAACTGGTCGGACGCCTGCGTGTTCAGCTTCCATCCGGTCAAGTCCATCACCTCGGCTGAAGGGGGCGCCCTGCTTTCCAACCGGGGAGACGTTGCCCGTCGAGCCCGGCTGCTGGCATGTCATGGCATAACCCGCGATCCTGCCGAGATGGTCGGACAGGCTGATGGTCCCTGGTACTACCAACAGCGTGAACTGGGTTACAACTACCGCCTCAGCGATCTGCACGCGGCCCTGGGTGTCTCGCAGTTGAAACGTCTGTCCTCGTTCATTGATGCACGACGCCAATTGGCTCGGCGCTATCGTTCGGCGCTGGCGGATCTGCCGTTGCAACTTCCGTCAGACGGCGAGGATGGCACCTGGAGCAGTGCCTGGCACCTCTATCCGGTAGAGGTATTGCGACATGATCGGGCTGACGTGTTTGAAGGCCTGCGCCGGAAAGGGGTTGGCGTCAATGTTCACTATATCCCTATCCACCTGCAGCCCTACTACCACGAGCGGGGATTTCGACCCGGAGACTTTCCTGCCGCTGAAACTTTCTATCATCGAGTACTGACATTACCTTTATTTCCCTCGCTGTCGGCCGATGAACAGTCAATGGTAGTGACTGCGGTGAAAGAGTGTCTGACGTGAATGTCGCAATTATCCCGGCCCGGGGGGGGAGTAAACGCATACCCCGAAAGAACATTCGTCTGTTCTGCGGAAAACCCATGCTGGCCTGGTCGATCGAAACCGCACTGGAGAGTGGTTGCTTCGACCATGTTGTGGTGTCTACCGACGATGATGAGATCGCGGCAATCGCCACTGCATGGGGGGCCGAGGTGCCATTCATGCGTCCGGCGGCGTTGGCGGATGACTTCAGTGGCACCACGCCGGTTGTTGTGCACGGCATCGAGGCCCTGCGGGACCTCGGCTGGTCTATTGATCACGTCTGCTGCCTCTACGCGACGGCGCCTTTGCTGACCGCTGACATTCTGCGCTCCGGGTTGGACAGACTGGCGGCCAATCCACAGAAGAAATTTGCGTTCTCGGTAGCGTCCTTTGCCTTCCCGGTTCAGCGAGCGATCCGGATGATGGCGGATGGCCTCGGGGTTGAGCCGATGAACCCTGAGCTGATTGGTTGCCGCTCCCAGGATCTTGAGGAGGCGTATCATGATGCAGGGCAGTTCTACTGGGGCACGAAAGACGCATGGTTGAATCACGAAGGTATGTTCAAGTCTCACAGCATTCCGGTCGTTGTTCCCAGGTATCGGGTTCAGGACATTGATACCGAGGAGGACTGGATGACTGCCGAATTTTACTGCCGTCTGATGCGGGGCGACGCTTGAGTCAGCGCTGTGCTGTGTTTCGGGCGGATGCTTCCATTGTCATGGGCAGCGGCCATGTGATGCGCTGCCTGACCCTGGCAGAGGCGCTTGCCGCGGAGGGCTGGCAATGCCGTTTCATCACCCGGCTTCACCGGGGGCATCTTGTCGATTGGGTCCGTAGTCGGGGATTTGATGTTCACTGTCTCCCTCCGCCACCCAGCGAAGCAGTCGCACAAACGTTGGGTGGAGCCCAGGCCAGCGATGATTTGGAAAGCGCTTGCACTCATGAATCGTGGCTGGGGGTAGCTTGGCAGGACGATGCGGAGGCTACCCTGGATCACCTGCGATCGACCTGTGGCGAGACAGGTCCCGATCTGCTGGTGGTTGATCACTATGCTCTGGATGAGCGATGGGAAAGGGTGTTGGCGAATGGCGTTGGGGCGATCCTCTGCATTGACGATCTGTCGGACCGGCGCCATCACTGCGCGTTACTGCTGGATCAGAACCTTGGGCGCCGAGCTCAGGACTATGACAATCTGGTACCGGATGGCTGTCTCCGGATGGTTGGTGCCCGTTACGCATTGCTGCGGGAAGAATTCCGTCGTTGGCGTGGCCTGAGCATCGAGCGTCGACAGTCTTGCGGATACCCGGGAGCGGCCCGCATTCTGGTCAACCTGGGAGGGGCGGACCCGGACAATATCACGGGCTGTGTGCTATCCGCCCTTGCCATAGCGGATATTGACGGAGAGACCTACGTGGATATCGTGCTGGGACCAGCTTCACCATGGCGTAGGCGTGTGGAAGAGCAGGCCGCGGCGCTGCCCTGCCGTGCTGCAGTGAGTGTTGGGGTCAATGATATGGCGCAGCGCATGCAACAGGCCGATGTGGCCATTGGCGCGGCGGGCGCAACCACCTGGGAACGCTGTTGTCTGGGCTTGCCAGCGCTGGTAGTGGCCATTGCCGACAACCAGCGGTTGTTTTTGGACCGAATGGCAACCAGGGGAATTGCCTGCGTTGCTGAACTGGCGTCATTGGAGCGGGACATCCTGGCTTTCTTTGACGGAATTCGACGGGACCCCGGCCTGTTGTACAGAATGAGTGAGCGGGCAGCGGCTGAGGTGGATGGTCTGGGTGCTGACAGGGTGGTCGCTGAATTGACGCGGACATTGCCCGCCGCGGGCTTACCGGAGCGAGCATGACAGATCAGGACATGACGCATCGGAAGAATGCCGAGGAACACGCCAGTCGCAGTGATTGGTCCGGGTCAGAAGTCTGCGTTCTGGCCAGCAGCAAGCCCTGGCATCGCGAGGTATTTGATCTTGAAGGCCGGTTGCCCGGAGTGACATGGGTTTGGGTGGCCTCGCCGGACGAGCTGGATCGCGTTCTCTCGCGTCAACAGGGTGTGCGGTACGTGTTTTTTCTGCACTGGCACTGGCGGGTTGCCGACAGCGTCTGGCAACGCTTTGAATGTGTCTGTTTCCACATGACCGACGTGCCCTTCGGACGGGGCGGAAGCCCGCTACAGAACCTGATTCTGCGGGGCTGCAAGGATACCGTCATGACCGCCTTGCAAATGGATGCCGGCATGGACACGGGCCCTGTGTATGCCAAGCGCCCCATGTCATTGGCTGGACGGGCGGAAGAGATCTATCGTCGGGCAGCGCAACTGAGCGTCGAAATGATTGAATGGATGATGATAAACCGGCCTGCGCCGGTGCCGCAGCAAGGCACGCCCGTGGAGTTCAAGCGCCGGACGCCGGACCAGAGTGAGCTGCCATCCCATGGACAGCTTGCGGACTTGCAGGATTTTATCCGGATGCTCGATGCGCCAACCTATCCGAAAGCCTTCCTGATTCATGGCGACTTTGTACTGGAATTTGAAGAAGCCTCGTTGACTGGAGATGACATCGCGGCCAGGGTGCGCATCCGTAAACGCCGGGATATGGAGAAATGATGACTGTAAACATTGATGGCGTGATGATCGGTCCGGGCTACCCACCCTATATTGTGGCCGAGCTCTCCGCCAATCATAACGGGTCTCTGGAGCGGGCCCTGGAGACGATTACCGAAGCCAAGCGGCGTGGTGCTCATGCTATCAAGCTTCAGACCTACACTGCCGATACCATGACCATCGATTGCGACCGGCCGGAGTTCAGGATTCATGGCGGATTGTGGGATGGCTTCAAGTTATACGACCTGTACCAGTGGGCCCAGACACCGTTTGAGTGGCACCGGGCAATGTTTGAGCACGCCCGGAGCCTGGGCATAACGGTGTTCTCTACGCCCTTCGATGAAACGGCTGTGGATCTGCTTGAGGAACTGGACGCTCCGGCCTACAAGGTGGCGTCTTTTGAAGTGACCGATCTGCCACTGATTGAGCGTATCGCGAGAACAGGCAAGCCCATCATCATGTCCACCGGGATGGCCAGTGAAGCAGAGATTGAAGAGGCCGTTGTCACGGCCCGTGAGGCCGGATGTGAGCAACTGGTTCTGTTGCACTGCGTGAGCAGTTACCCGGCGCCGATGGATCAGGCCAATCTGGCCCAGGTGGTTGAGCTTGGGCGCCGGTTCGACGCTGTTCCGGGGTTGTCCGATCACACGTTGGGCACGACAGCGTCTGTTGCTGCTGTTGCTCTTGGTGCTTGCCTGATCGAGAAGCACTTCATGATGAATCGCGATGACCAGAGTCCGGATGCCGGTTTCTCCATTGAGCCCGGTGAGCTTGAACGATTGGTTGTCGATACCCGTGATGCCTGGTCCGCTGTTGGACGGGCAGGGTTTGAGCGAGTGCAGGCGGAAGACAGCAATCGGGCTTTCCGGCGGTCCGTGTATTTTGTCAAAGACCTGAAAGCGGGTGACTGTATCGCAGAGGGGGATATTCGCAAGATACGGCCGGGTCTTGGCCTTGAGCCCAAGCACTACCCGGCCCTGTTCGGTAAACGGCTGGCCCGTGATGTAGCACGGGGAACGCCCGTTCAGTGGGACTGTTTTGAGTAACCATCACGTACACGGCAAGTGGGAGTATTGATGGCGGAGCGGGTTTTGATTGCAGCGGCGCATGCGGATGACGAGGCATTGGGGTGCGGCGGCACGATTGCACGCCATGTTGCCCGAGGCGATGAGGTGTACGCGGTGTTTCTCGCGGACGGTGTGTCATCGCGCCCGCAGGCATTGGCTGACGACCGGCGCAAACGCCAGCTGGCCGCCGGCAAGGCTCAGGAAATTCTGGGAATTCGCCAGTCCTGGTCTCTCGGCTTTCCTGACAACCGTCTGGACAGTTTGCCGCTGCTGGAGGTTGTCCAACCCCTTGAGAACATCCTCGGGGAAGTGGCGCCGCAACGGGTCTACACCCACCACCACGGTGATCTCAATATTGACCACCAGGTGACTCACCGGGCGGTATTGACCGCCTGTCGTCCATTGCCGTCTTCTCCGATACGGGCCATCTATGGTTTTGAAGTGCTGTCTGCCACTGAGTGGAACACTCCGGACGTTGCGCCTTTTTTGCCGACGGTGTTTGTGGATGTCAGCGACTTTGTAGAGACGAAGCTGCAAGCGCTGGCGGCTTATGGTGATGAAATGCGTGAGTCACCGCATAGCCGCTCAATGGCGAACGTTCGCCATCAGTTGGCATACCGGGGACACAGTGTGGGGCTGGCGTTTGCGGAAGCTTTCAGCCTCATTCGTTGGATAGAAAAATGAAAGAGCCGATTACCCTTGAGGGCTACCAGGTGACGCTGCGTGATCTGGCGACCACCGACCTGGAAATGGTTCGGCAGTGGCGCAATGATCCGGCCGTCAGTCAGTATATGTTTGATCAACAACGGATTTCCCCGGAGCAGCAAGCGGCCTGGTTTGAGCGCCAGAGTCAGGACCCGCGCCAGCGACACTGGGTCATAGAGTATCGAGGCCAGCCGATCGGTATGGCCTACCTCAAGGCGGTTCTTGAAAATGAAGACCTGCAATCGCCTTCCCGGATCGAGCCGGGGCTTTACATTGCCGATCTGAACTATCGCGGTAACATTCTGGCGTTTGCGCCGACACTGCTGATGAACGACTTCTGCTTTCAACGCCTGGGGGCTTCCTGTTTGCAAGCTACGGTGAAGGCGGACAATCATGCGGCGCTCCGTTACAACTGTACTCTTGGGTATCGGGAAGCCGAGCGACACGATGACCGGGTTTTTATTGAACTCATAGCCCGCGATTACGAGATGGCCAGCGGCCCGATCCGATCGTTTCTGAACCGACCGGTCAGGTCGCAACAATAGAAATAGGATGTGCATGACGAACCAAGACATTCTGGTGGACTGCTTTACCACCGCTCTGGCAATCACCTCGGACACGGTTACAGAGGCGTTGGCCTATAACAGTATCCCGGAGTGGGACTCCATCGCCCATATGACCCTGGTAGCAGAGCTGGAGAGCCGATTTGGCGTGATGATGGACACGGACGACATCATCGACATGAGCAGTGTGGCCAAAGCGAAAGCAATTCTCGGCAAGTATGGCGTCGCTTTTGAGGGGTAATGGTCAATGATGATCGCTTTGGAAAGGCAATACCCATGAGCACCCTGATGCCCGGACTGGACGGTAAGCGTGTTCTTGTCACCGGCGCCAGTGGCGGAATTGGCGAAGCCATTGCGCGGGTCTGCCACCAGGGCGGCGCGCATGTCTGGCTGGCGGGCCGAAATCGGGATCGGCTCGATGCCCTGGCCGGGTCGCTGGGGGCCGGGGCAACCGTTCTCGCCTACGACGTTACTGATGAAAACGCTGTCAAAGACGCGTTTCGTCAGTTGCAGTCGGAGGGACTGGACGGGCTGGTCAATGGCGCAGGCGTTATGTGGGACGCGGCCATGGCGATGACCAGCCTGGCTGCACTCAGAGAGCAGCTTGAGGTTAACTCGGTAGCCAGTTTCCTGCACCTGCAATTGGCCAGCCGGCTTATGATGCGTCAGAAGGCCGGCAGTATCGTGAATCTGGGGTCTCAGGTAGGCGAGCAGGGCAGCGCCGGCCAGGTTGCCTACAGCATGAGTAAGGGGGCCGTCAGTGCGCTCACCCGGTCTGCGGCCCGAGAGTTGTCTGCGTTCAATATCCGGGTCAACGCGGTTGCGCCCGGGTTCATCGATACCGAAATGACGGCCCAGTATCAGGATGACCGGCGGCGGCAGGTCATCGACCAGCTGATGCTTAAACGTGCAGGGAGCTGTGATGAGGTCGCGGCGCTGGTCGCGTTCCTGCTGTCGGAGCAGTCCAGCTACATTACCGGCCAGGTTATGGCTGTCGATGGGGGGATGCGGCTCTAGTGTTTTTTGCGCAGTTGTCGAAACATGGCAGGAGGCTGGCGGTTGTTGATGGGGATCGGAGGCTGAGTTATCGCCAATTGTCTGAGGCGGTCGCAGAGTTTCAGAAGCGCTTGCCTGAGGAGCGTTCCCTGGTTCTGCTGATGACAAGGAACGACCTCGAGACGCTGGTGGCCTATCTGGCCTGTTTGGTGGCGGGGCATCCGTTGCTGCTTGTCGACAGAGGGCTTGATCCCCAGCTGTTGGCAGCCCTGGTGACCCGCTACCAGCCCAACCTGCAGGTTCAGGGCGACGAGATCGTCCCGCTGCATGACAGGCAACTGCCGTTAGCGGAGGAGCTTGCGCTGTTGCTATCCACCTCCGGGTCAACCGGTTCGCCAAAACAGGTGGCATTGTCAGCCGAAAATCTGGATGCCAATGCCCGCTCCATTCTGGCCTCGCTGCCGATACAGGCCTGTGACCGCACGATTACCACCCTGCCGTTTCAGTATTCCTACGGTTTGTCAGTCATAAACAGCCACTTACTGGCCGGCGCCTGTCTGGTGATGAATGAGGAGACGATGGTCAGTCGCCGCTTCTGGGACCGTTTCCGTGAGCTTGATATCTGCAGCCTGGCGGGCGTGCCCTTCAGTTATGAGATGTTGCTGAAACTGCGCTTCACTCAGATGGATCTGCCGTCCCTGCGTTACCTGACGCAGGCTGGTGGTAGATTGCCCGAGCCAGTCGTCCGACAACTGGCGGAGTGGGCCGCAGAAACCGGAAGACAGTTCTTCGTCATGTATGGTCAGACTGAGGCCACCGCCCGTATGGCCATTAATGTTCAACCGCTTGCAAAACCAGGGGCTATCGGACAGGCGATTCCAGATGGCGAGTTCCGGTTACTGAGCTCCGGCGGAAGCAAGGTTGACGCCGCGCGACAGGAGGGAGAGCTGATCTACCAGGGCCCGAATGTCATGCTGGGATACGCCGAATCGCTGGCCGATCTGGCCGCTTTCTCGCCGCCGTCATGGCTGGCCACTGGTGATCTGGCCTGGCGTGATGAAGATGGCGATTTCTATATCAGTGGCCGTCTCAAACGGATGATCAAACCTTTTGGTCAACGAATCGGGCTTGACGATGTGGAGCGTTTGTTGGCGGAGCGGGGCATGGCTGCCCGCGCCGTGGGGATCGAGGATGCCTTGCGGGTGGCGTTTGTTCCGGGAGCCTCTTTCAGCGTGGAATCTCAACTGAAAGAGTGGCTGGCAAAGACTCTGGCGTTGCACCCCTCGGCGATACGGGTACGAGCGGTACCTGACTTGCCCGTGCGGCCTAATGGAAAGGCGGATTATCCGGCAGTGGAGCGGCTGTTTGATGAATAGTGGAAACCCTGTGTAATGAATGGCAGAAAACCAACGGCCGAGGGGGCGCAGGATGAGTGGCTGGATCAGCAGCTCGAGGCCCTGTGGTCTGCTGATCCCTTTGAGCTGCAGCACACTGAGAAGCGCCGGTTGCTGGTGCCGCTTCTGACCTTGCTGGACAGCCACCACCGCAGCCATTGCCCTGAGTACGAGCGGGTGGCCAGGTTGGGCTTTGGCAGTGTCACCGATCAAAGCCTCGAAGAGTTGCCTTTTTTGGCAGTAAGGCTGTTCAAGTCTCTGTCCCTGAAAAGCGTTGACGATGATCGGGTATTCAAGACATTGCAGTCCTCAGGCACCAGTGGTCAGGTCCCCGCACGAGTCTTTCTTGATCAGGCAACCAGTAAACGCCAGTCTCGGGCCCTGGTGAAGATCCTGCAAGGCAGTCTGGGCCGGGCGCGTTTACCCATGCTGATCATTGATAGCCCAGCGGTACTGCGTGACCGCACACTGTTTTCGGCGCGAGGGGCTGGCATTCAGGGGCTGTCTTTCTTCGGTCGTGACCACACCTACGCGCTGGATGAGTCCATGTCGCCAAACTGGCAGGCCATTGACGGCTTCATCAACCGATATTCCGATCAGCCGGTGTTGATTTTCGGGTTTACCTTTATGGTCTGGGTGCACTTGATCCAGTCCCTTGAGAGTAACGGTCGAAAGCTGGCGTTACCTCAGGGGGTGTTGATGCACAGCGGTGGCTGGAAGAAACTGGAAGACCGGAAAGTGAATAACTCTGAATTCAAGGCGCGGGCCCGCGACGCTCTGGGCGTGGAAAAGGTGATCAATTTCTATGGCATGGCGGAGCAGGTGGGATCGATCTTCGTCGAGTGCGATCAGGGCCATCTTCACACGCCTGTGTTTGCCGATGTGGTGGTGAGGGATTCGGCAACCTTGGCGCCTCTGCCGGCTGGTGAGGTCGGGCTGTTGCAGGTGGTGTCGGTACTGCCCACCAGTTACCCCGGACACAGTTTATTGACTGAGGATCTTGGCCAGCTTCTCGGAGAGGACGATTGCCCCTGTGGGCGCAAGGGCCGCTATTTTTCAGTGCTGGGTCGCCTGCCTCGCTCTGAGGTTCGGGGATGCAGCGATACCCAGCAGGAGGCCAGCTAGTGTCCGTCGTTGTGTTGGCAGGCCATGATCTGCCCAAGCTGGCCCAACAAACGACACGGACGTGTTTTGATCCTGTGGTGGTGGCCTTCTGCCAGAGTGTGTCTCAGTCGCTGCTGAAACACCCGCAGGCCAGACAGTACCCGGAGCTGGTCGCGCTGGGTTTCTGGCTCCGGGAGAGCCATCTGCGCCGGCTTCAGCACCGTGCCGACGTACCCAAAGGGATCGTCCAGCTGCCTGTTGGCCTGGTGTTGCATTTCACCCCGGCGAATGTGGACACCATGTTTGTCTACAGCTGGGTTTGTTCCCTGCTGATGGGCAACAAAAACCTGTTGCGGCTGAGCAGCAACGACTCGCCGGTCAAACGCATACTGCTTGGCATCCTGAAAGACCTGTTCGAGCGGCCAGAGTATGAACCCCTGGCGTGTCGCAACCTGTTTGTGTCCTACCCGCGGGATAGCGGGATTGGTGAGGACTTCAGCCTGATGGCCGACGCCCGGGTCATATGGGGTGGGGATGAGTCAGTCAGGGCGATTCGCCGGCTGCCCTGCAAGCCCCGGTGTCGTGATATTCCCTTTGCTGACCGCTATTCGGTGTCACTGATCAATGGCGACCAACTGACCACGGGGGATCTTCAGTCCGTAGCCGAACGCCTGTGGCGTGACATAGAGCCCTATCGCCAAATGGCGTGCTCCTCGCCCCGGGTCATCTTCTGGTTGGGCAGCGATGAATTGCAGGAAGCGCTCATGCGCTGCCTTGATTCGCTGGCTCAGGAGACCGAGGTGTCGCCGGGGCGTTCCATGGACCACCTGGTTGCTGCCCAGTGGTTGCAGGCACAGGATGCCGCCGCCGGACCTATCCGGTCGGGGCCGCTGAGCGTGGTGCCAGTGACATGCTTCCGGCCGGAGTTGCTGCTGACGCACCCGGGACAAAGCCTGTGCTACCTGGTGTCGATAGACAGGTTGGAGCAGCTGGAGCAGCAACTGGACGAACGTTGTCAGACGCTGTCGTATTGGGGGGTAGAGTCCTCCGCACTCTGGCAATGGCTTGAATCTTCCACCGGTCCGGTAATGGACCGCGTGGTACCGGTTGGCCAGGCGTTAGATTTTTCTGTGGTGTGGGATGGTGTGAATCTATTGAATCAGTTAAGTCGACAGGTAACGGCTTGGTGAATACAGTGACTGCGCAGACAGGGAAACAGGGGAAGTATAGGATTAGTGAGCCACTTGAGCCGGACTTTACCGGCGTTCCAGATGAGGTCGAGGTTTGTCGGGATTGGAATGAACAGTCGCGACCGCGGGTTTCAATTGGCTGTATTGCTTTTAATCAACGCCAATACATCGAAGAGACACTCCGTGGCTTTTTCATGCAACGGACCCGTTTCCCGTTTCACATTGTCTGCTATGACGACTGTTCCGAAGATGGTACTCGGGAAGTGCTGGAAGCTTACCACGCTCGTTTTCCAAACTTGATCAAGCTGATTCTTCCTTCTGAAAATCAGTGGTCAAAAGGAAAGAAGCCCTTTATAGATTTCCTGTTGCCCCAAATGTATGGGGAGTATGTTGTATGTTGTGAAGCTGATGACTATTGGACAGATCCCGAGAAGCTTCAGAAACAGGTCGACTTTCTGGATTCAAACAAAGAATTTGTATTGGCTACTCACGATGTCCACACGATTGATGTGTCGGGGAACATTGTCTCTAGATCACATCTTCCCGAGTTCTATAAGCGGCATTTTTCAGAGTTCGAACTGAGGTCTGGCTGGGCCGGCCCGGTCACGCAGGCAGTCATGTTCCGAAATGTTTTGAAGGAGTTTCCACCAGAGTTTCATCGGGCCTACCTTGGTGATATTTTTCTCTGGTCCCTTCTTGGCCAGTTTGGTGCCGCTGCCTATATCGATGATGTAAAGCCGTCTATGTACCGGCTTCATTCCGAAGGCGTTTTTTCCTCGTTATCTGATCCTGACAAATATGACATGCAAGCGAATACATTCTTTTGGATATATAAATATTACAAGCGTATCGGGTTTCGGAAAGAGGCTGTTGCATTCAAAATGAAAATGCTAGAGAAGCATTCCAGAGAGCTGGGGATACGTGAATGGATAGGCTTGACGGCGGTGCGATTTTCTGGGGCCAATCTCAAGAGTCAGATCGATCGACTGTTCCGTCGCTAGTCTGAATTAGATCGCTGATGACCTGGATGTATTGGCGAGAGGATGAATTGACAGTGCTATGTACAAGCATGATTGAGAGGGACTCGTTTTGTCTGATAAACCGATAACGGTGACTCGTCCGAGTCTCCCTGATCTGAACGACCTTCAGCCGTTGCTGGAGGAAATCTGGAAGAGCGGCCACATTACAAATGGAGGCCCATTTCACGCCGAGCTGGAAGCTCGCCTTTGCGAATACCTCGGAGTTAAGCATCTGTCTCTATTTGCTAATGGGACACTAGCTCTGGTTACCGGCATGCAGGCATTGGGGTTGACCGGTGAGGTTATTACAACGCCGTACACTTTTGCTGCTACCCCACATTCTCTGATTTGGAACAACCTAAAGCCTGTCTTTGTAGATGTGGAGCCAGATGGTTTCAACCTTGACCCAGCGGCCATAGAAGCTGCGATTACCTCGAAGACCACAGCTATAGTGCCGGTACACTGTTATGGAACTCCTGCAAACATGAGACAGATTCAGGACATCGCGAACTCTTATGGACTGCAGGTACTCTATGATGCCGCCCAAGCCTTCGGTGTTCGATATGAGGGGCGCAGCGTTCTTGAGTGGGGCGACGCATCGGCGCTTAGTTTTCATGCTACCAAAGTTTTCAATACCTTCGAGGGTGGCGCCTTAATACTGAAAGACAGGGAAACGAAGGAGCGTGTTGATCAGTTGAAGAACTTTGGGATTGTTGATGAATCAACCGTTTTTGCGGCGGGCATTAACGGAAAAATGAATGAACTACAAGCCGCTGTTGGCCTGCTACAATTGCAGAAGGTTAATCATGATATTCAGTCACGCCAACGGATATATCGAGATTATAGTACAGCGATCAATGGAATTGAAGGTTTGAAGCTGATGCCTGAACCTGTGGATACCCATTGGAATTATTCGTATTGTCCTGTTCTGGTTGAGGATGAATTTCCGCTTGCCCGTGATGAGTTGTACTCAGAATTTAGGAAACGGAATATTTTGGTGCGACGTTACTTCTACCCGTTGGTGTCCGAATTTTCAATTTATCATAATCCAGAAGCTATTTATGAGCAGGCGGAGAGAGCATCTAAGCGTGTTATCTGTCTACCTATTTACAGTGAAATGGATGGCCATGATTTTGATCGGGTTATTGCTTGTTTGCAAGCAGTATTGAAAGATTCGGTCAGCGAAAAAGGGAGAGGTTGATGAAGCTTGCGATAATGCAGCCATACTTTTTCCCGTACATGGGCTATTTTCAGTTAATGTCTCATGTGGACTGCTGGGTAGTATTCGATCATTGCCAGTTCGTTAATAAAGGGTGGGTTAACAGGAATCGAGTGCTCCACCCTGATCCGAGTAAAGACTGGCAATTTGTTACTGTTCCACTAAGAAAAAGGGGGCGGTTTGATTTTATCGATGACATTCAGATCGAAGCAGATACAGATTGGCGTCGAAGCCTTCTAGGGAAGCTGACGCACTACCGGCGTGCGCCATACTATGATCAAGCCAGATCTGTTGTTGAATCTGCGATCAGTTATCAGGGAGGCCAGTTGTCCAGCCTTCTTGTCCACTCTCTAAAAGTGCTCGCAGACTATCTGGGTTTAAGCACGCGATTTTTGCTTTACTCTGAGTTGAATCTTGGGATTGATAGTGTTTCCCATCCAGGGCAGTGGGCTCTAAGGATTTCGGAAGCGCTTGGCTCGAAAGAATACATTAATCCTTGGGGGGGGCGGGCGCTTTTCCGACCGGAGGAGTTTGCTGAAACTGGTATTGATTTGAGCTTTATTCAGCCCCGACTTTCACCGTATGATCAGCAGCGTCCGGTGTTCGTTCCTGATTTGTCAATTATTGATGTCATGATGTGGTGTGACTCTAGGAAAATCACATCTATGTTAATAGAGGACTATTCCGTTCTCAGGCTTTCGGGGGATACCGATGAGTGATGATTACATGCATAAAGAGTATCCGAAGCGCTTCGACCGTACGTCTTTCTGGGAGCAGATAAAGAGAACTGTGAATGGCAAGCCTGTGAGCGAACAGGACATTAACATGATTGTCGATCAGATAAAGCGGTCTCTGAAACCTCGATCATCAGATAACTTGCTGGATCTTGGTTGTGGTAATGCAGCCCTGGCTAGCTATCTTTTCGATTGTGTTGATGGCTATTATGGCGTTGATTTCTCTGAGTATCTCATTGGGGTCGCCCGCGAGTTCTTTAGTAACCAGCAAAGTACTCATTACTATTGCGATGATATCGTGAGCTTCTCAAACTCTTTTTTGAACCCTGAGGTTATTGATAAGATCCTCATCTATGGGGTGATTTCATATCTCTCCAAGCAAGAGGTCGAGCAGTTGATTACAACAATTTCAGAGCGTTTCTGCTCATGTCGACGGGTTTTTATCGGTAATGTTCCAAGTCGTGAGTATGCCGATGCTTTTTTTAAGCGCCGGGCGGTAGAGGACTACCAACTGGATGATCCGAAATCGGCCATCGGGGTATGGTGGACTCCAGAAGAGTTCGAAGAAATTGGTGGATGCCGAGGGTTTGATGTCGAAATACTGACCATGCCGGAATCGTTCTATGGAACTGGATACCGCTTTGATGTATTGATGACAAGGAGCGCTCGTGGGTGTGACTGACGGATTACCACCTAATCTGCTCTCGACTTCAAATCTTTACGAGCCGCAAGAGGAGCGTATCCACGGGTATCTTGACCAGTGGATGAATGAGGGAGGGCACTCTTGTCCAGGAGTTCTGGTCTCGCTTCTTGAGCAACGGCTGTGTGAGTATCATCAATCCAAGTACTGTGTTGTGTTGTCCACTGGATTCTGGGCATTAGTGGCTTGCCTTCGCCTAAAAGCAAGTGAAGGCAGGGAAGTTATTATCCCTTCTTTGACTTATCGTCGATTGGCCGATGTAGTTTTTTGGGCTGGTAAAGTACCTCGATTTGTTGATGTGGATGTTGAGACACTGGCGATATCCCCGGATGCTGTTGATAGAGCTATTAACGAGCAAACGGCGGCTATCCTAGCCGTTCATCCTGTCGTTAACTGTTGTAACGTCAGTGCCCTGTTGAGCTTGGCGGAGGATCGGAAGGTTCCAATTGTGTTTGATGCGGTTGAATCCGTGCACGAAACATGGAGAGGCAAAAGGGTTGGGTCTTTCGGCGTGGGGGAGGTTTTTTCTCTGCATGCGAGCAAGCTTATCAACGGGCTGGAAGGAGGCTATGTCTGTTTGAACGATCCTGAGCTGATGCGCCGACTTTGCGATTTTCGAAGTCGAAAAAATACTACGTCATCTATTGCAACGCCTGGTGAGTGGTTGCCCTCAGAAATGCCTGATATGCATGCAGCATTTGCCCTCGCCGGGCTCGACGAAATTCAATTGAACGTCGCGCACAACCAGTATATTTATCAGCTCTATCAGGAAAAGCTGAAGAACGTCAAAGGTCTTAGATTGTTAATGTTTGATGAGCTTGAACAGACCTCATTCAAGAACATTGTAGTAGAGGTGGCAGCAGAGAGTCCTCGTACCCGGGATGAATTGGTTGAACTTCTGAATCAAAAAGGGATACTGGCTCGACGATACTACTCTCCGCCGCTGCACTGTAAATCCTATGAGTTCCCAGTCTTGTGTCCAGAGAAGTTGGTGAATACGGATAGAGTCTCGGATCGATTTATGAATCTGCCATGCGGTTATCGTGTATCCGAGGTGGGAGTTGCACGAGTAGTTTCAGTGCTGGAAAAGGCGCTGTCGGAGAAGAAGGTCAATTAGATGGAACCATTTAATGCCCATTCAGTGGCAAGTCGGCTTCTAGCCAATCGATATTTTACCAACCATGGGCCATTAGCTTGCTTGCTGGAGAAGCAGCTAGCTGATTGGTTTAGTATCCCCCATGCCGTTGTGGTCGGGAGTTCTGATCTTGGTCTATTGATCGCACTCATCGGAATGAAGGATTTCGGTTATTCGCGTCTGATTCATGAGCGGGATAAGCCTGTCCCAAAGCTGCTTCATGCTGGAGCATTCTGCGGACTTGGAGTCTGTTCTCTCGCAGAAATGGAACGCCTTTCTACGAAAGAGGACTTCCTGTTCCGCACGCTGGGGTCTCTAGCTGCATTGGAGCTCAACGTTGGCGTGTCAGAATGGAGTCAGGTTTGGGAGCTGGAGGCGAGCTGGTGGTTAGAGCAGAGACCACAGACCGTATTGCCCTCGCCACTGCTGATTACTTTGCCGACGCTGGGCGGCGGTGCGGCGCTTTTGTTCAAGTGCGGCGAAGCTGCGGAGCGGGCCCGAAACATACGGAGCAGCTACGGCATACAGCAGACTATCCCGGTTTTTGTAACTTGTAACGGTCGATACTCAGAAGCACAGGCCGGAGCCGTGCTGGATTTCCTGAATTGGCAAAACCGATGAGCGTGAGCTTAGGGCCTGAAGTCAAACAATAAGTGCAGCACCACTCGTTGGTAGTGCCCCGGAATATTCTCCCCAGAACACCTCCGCCG
>NZ_JAKZAK010000033.1 GCF_023156385.1 Marinobacter xestospongiae | reverse complement strand
CTCGAAAGAGATGCGCATTCTACAGACTTCTCGGTGGCCGTCAACAAGGTTTTTGAAGAAATCTCAAAAACCTTGTTGAGCAGGCCGTTACCGGCCGCCTGCGTGTGCCGTTTGCACTGCCGACGACCGCGGCCCACCTACTTATTCCGGCTTTGGTGCGGAACGGCGCCCTTTTCTCACCAGCGCCCGAATCGGACCAGACAGCGCGTAAATCAGGAAACCTGTAAACAGGACCGTGCCCGGGTCCAGGGCCACCACGACAAACATCAGCACCACCAGCAGGATCGCTGCGAATGGCACCCGACCACGAAGGTCCAGATCCTTGAAGCTGCGGTAAAGCACGTTGCTGACCATCAGCACGCCACTGCCGCCGACGACCACAATCGTCAACGCGGTGAGCCAGCTGGCCGGTTCAAAAGCGTGAAAGCACCACACCAACCCAGCCACACAGGCCGCGGCCGACGGGCTTGGCAACCCAACAAAGAATTTCTTGTCGACCGAGCCGATCTGGGTGTTGAAGCGGGCCAGACGCAGGGCCGCGCCGGCTACGTAGATAAAGGTGACCGCCCAACCAAACTGGTCCAGGTCCTTCAGGGACCAGAAGAACGCAACCAGCCCCGGCGCCACGCCGAAGGCAACCATGTCCGCCAGACTGTCGTACTCTTCGCCAAACTTGCTCTGGGTGTTGGTCATCCGCGCTACCCGACCATCCAGGCCATCCAGAATCATCGAAACGAAAATGGCAATGGCCGCGTTATCGAACACGCCGTTGGCGGCCGATACGATGGCGTAGAACCCGGAGAACAGCGAGGCCGTCGTCAACGCATTGGGGAGCAGGTAGATGCCTTTGCGGCGGACCGGCGCTCCTTCAACAAGCTCTTCCTCAACCACTTCGCCGTCTTCATGAAGGCAGTCGGACTCCTTCACGCTCTTCTCGGTGTCCGTCACTGATTCGGTTGATGCGTCTTTCTTGGTTGTCATTCCAATCTACCCTGAAAATGTGTGCAGGCATTATAGCAGCCAGGCCACTGGCTCAGTCCGTCAGCAATACCACAGATTGTTACTCCACAACGAAAAACGCGGCCACCAAGGGCCGCGCTTTTCTCAGAACTGCCGGTCGGCTTAGTTCTTGTCCTTGTCCACGATCTTGTTCGCGGAAATCCAGGGCATCATCGCACGCAGCTTCTCACCAACCTGCTCGATCGGGTGCGCCGCGTTGTTGCGACGGGCAGCTGTCATGGATGGGTAGTTGTGAGCGCCTTCGGAGATGAACATCTTGGCGTACTCACCACTCTGGATACGCTTGAGCGCATTGCGCATCGCTTCGCGGGACTCGTCGTTGATGACCTCAGGCCCCGTCACGTACTCGCCATACTCCGCATTGTTGGAGATGGAGTAGTTCATGTTGGCGATACCACCTTCGTACATCAGGTCTACGATCAGTTTGAGCTCGTGCAGACACTCGAAGTAGGCCATTTCCGGGGCATAACCGGCTTCGGTCAGGGTTTCAAAGCCTGCCTTGACCAGCTCAACGGCACCACCGCACAGAACCGCCTGCTCACCGAACAGGTCAGTTTCGGTCTCGTCCTTGAAGGTGGTTTCAATGATACCGGTCCGACCACCGCCCACACCGCTGGCGTAGGACAGTGCCAGGTTCTTGGCGTTGCCGGAAGCGTCCTGGAAGATGGCGATCAGGTCCGGAATACCGCCGCCCTTGGCGAACTCGGTGCGAACCGTGTGGCCCGGTGCCTTCGGCGCCACCATGATAACGTCCAGATCCTTGCGCGGTACGATCTGGTTGTAGTGGATAGCAAAGCCGTGGGCAAAGGCCAGAGTGGCGCCCTGCTTCAGGTTGGGTTCGATGTCGGACTTGTACAGCTGCGCCTGGAACTCGTCCGGCGTCAGTACCATCACCACGTCCGCCGCAGCAACGGCTGCCGGAACGTCGGTGACTTTCAGGCCATGAGCCTCGGCCTTGGCAATGGAGGAAGAGCCCGGACGCAGGCCAACGGTCACATCGACACCGGAATCTTTCAGGTTACAGGCATGGGCGTGACCCTGGGAGCCATAGCCGATCACGGCTACTTTCTTGCCCTGGATGATGGAGAGATCACAATCTTTATCGTAGTAAACCTGCATGACAAACCTCTATTTTTTATTGGGCCCTGGGCCCTGGATCAATACGGATTAAAAGCGTTTAGATGCTGAGGATCTTTTCCCCGCGAGCGATACCCGACACCCCGGTCCGAACCACTTCAAGCACTCCGGCAGTACCAACCGCCTGGATGAAGCCGTCGAGCTTCTCACTATCGCCAGCAAGCTGGACGGTGTAAACCGAACTGGTGACGTCCACGATCTGACCACGGAAGATGTCCACGGTACGCTTGATCTCGGCACGCTGGGAACCGGTGGCTTTGAGTTTGACCAGCATCAGCTCCCGCTCGATGTGGGCCCCCTCTGTCAGGTCCACCAGTTTGACTACCTCAATCAACTTGTTGAGCTGTTTGGTGATCTGCTCGATCACCTTGTCGGAACCGGTCGTGGTCACCGTCAGGCGGGACAGGGTCTCGTCCTCGGTCGGCGCCACCGTAAGGGTCTCGATGTTGTAGTTGCGCTGAGAGAAAAGCCCGACAACCCGCGACAGCGCACCCGGTTCGTTTTCCAGCAAGACAGAAATGATACGACGCATGGTGATCAGACCCTCTCCGTTTTGCTGAGCCACATATCTTTCATCGAGCCACGGGCAACCTGCATCGGGTAGACGTGCTCAAAGCGGTCCACGTAGATGTCCAGGAACACCAGCCGGTCTTTCATCGCCAGCGCTTCCTTGAGCTTGGGCTCCAGGTCTTCCTTCTTCTCGATTCGGATACCGACGTGACCGTACGCTTCCGCCAGTTTGATAAAGTCCGGCAGGGACTCCATGTAGGACTGGGAGTGACGGGACTCATAGTTCATATCCTGCCACTGTTTCACCATGCCCAGTGCCTGATTGTTCAGGTTGATGATCTTGACCGGCAGATCGTACTGCTTGCAGGTGGACAGCTCCTGGATGTTCATCTGGATACTGCCTTCCCCGGTTATGCACAGCACGTCGTCTTCCGGGAAGTTCAGCTTAACCCCCATAGCGGCTGGCAGCCCGAAGCCCATGGTGCCGAGGCCACCGGAGTTGATCCAGCGGTTCGGCTTGTCGAACTTGTAGTACTGGGCGGCGAACATCTGGTGCTGGCCGACGTCGGAGGTCACGAACGCCTTGCCGTCCGTCAACCGGCACAGAGCCTCGATCACTTCCTGGGGCTTGATGACATCCGGGCTGGTCTCATAGCGCATGCCATGGAATGCCCGCCACTCATCAATCTGCTTCCACCAGGCCGCCAGCGCGTCCGCATCCGGTTGCTCTTTGGCTTCCTTCACCAGCGCGATCATCTCCTTGAGCACCGCGTCCACCGGCCCAACAATGGGCACGTCCGCGTCGATGGTCTTGGAAATGGACGCCGGATCAATGTCGATGTGGACGATGCGCGCGCCCGGACAGAATTTCTCCGTGGCGTTGGTGACCCGATCGTCAAACCGTGCACCGACCGCCAGGATCAGATCCGAGTGGTGCATGGCCATGTTCGACTCGTAGGTGCCGTGCATGCCCAGCCAGCCAAGATGCTGCTTGTCCGTTGCCGGGAAGCAGCCGATGCCCATCAGGGTATTGGTCACCGGGTAACCCAGCATACGCGCCAGATCGGTCAGTTGTGAGGAAGCCTTGCCCAACACCACGCCACCACCGGCGTAAATGATCGGACGCTTGGCCGCCAACAGCATGTCCACCGCCTTCTTGATCTGACCGGCGTGACCGCGAACCGCCGGACTGTAAGAACGCAGCTTGACCTTCTTGGGGTAGCTGTATTCGTACCGCTCGTTGGGCGTGGTCATATCCTTGGGAATATCCACCACGACCGGGCCCGGGCGACCAGTGGCTGCGATGTAGTAGGCCTTGCGAATCACCTCCGGAATTTCTTCCGGGTGACGGACACTGAGGTTGTGTTTCACCACCGGGCGGGAGACACCGATCATATCGGTCTCCTGGAAAGCGTCTTCCCCGATCAGCGAGGAAGCAACCTGCCCACAGAGCACCACCATTGGAATGGAATCCATAAAGGCAGTGGCAATGCCGGTAATGGTGTTGGTGGCTCCAGGGCCAGAGGTCACCAGGACAGTACCCGGTTTACCGGTGGCACGGGCATAGCCGTCGGCCATATGGACCGCCGCCTGCTCATGACGCACCAGAATGTGCTTGACCTCGTCCTGCCTGAACAGCGCGTCATAGATATGCAGCGCTGCCCCACCCGGATAGCCGTAAATGTATTCGATCCCTTCATCCTGCAGGGACCGGATCAGCATGTCGGCGCCAGACAATAACTCCACGTTCTTCTACCCTCTGCTACGAGTGAATGATCCGGAACCACGTTCCGGTTGCCTGGATTCCGGTTCCCAGGCTTCTTGTGAAAGCCGGAACGGATGTCCGCCACACCAATAGACGAGAGGTTGTCTCCTGGCCAAACCGCGCTCCTGAGGGTTGCGGAGAGCGGCCAATCAACGGGTTGCACGAAAGCAACAACCATGGCGCGCACACGGCGCATAGCGTTCAGTGTGGTAATTGAAGGGGGATACTCGCTCGGGATTGCCTGCCGTATTGACCCCTGTCTTCAGGCAATCGGTAATTCTGACAGGGCGAAACTCGCTGTCAATAGCGACGAGGCCGGTGAGCACGGCGCAGGCGCCGGAAAGAAAGCCCGATGGCCTCGCTTTCCTGCCCAATCTGTGACCTGGGAAATTGCACTGAGCGAGTGAAACACCGCACAATAGGCCAGTAACGGTACCGGCCGTCCTGACGGCGCTCGGACTCAAACAAAGGACGACGAGAACAGGCATGAACAGCAGATCCCTTATTCTGGCGCTGACCATCGCACTGGCGCCAGGCGTAGCCAGCAGTGCATCGGTCTACAAATGGACCGATGAGAACGGCGTCACCCACTTTGGTGACCGGCAGCCTACCGGGCAACGCACCGAGTCGGTGAACATCCGCACGGGAGCACCAAGCGGCTCCCCTTCCACCAGTCGCAGCCCCCAGGAGCGCGCCGCGGAACTGGAACAGCGGCAGATGGACGAGGCGGAGATTGAGCGCCTGACCGAGGTCGAGCGCGCCCGCCAGAAGCAGCGGGCCGCTAATTGCGAGACCGCCCAGGCCAATCTCAAGGTGCTGACCCAGGGGGGACGTGTCCGGATGGAGGAAAACGGCGAACAACGCTATCTGTCGCCAGAGGAAATCGTTGAACAGAGAAGGACGTTCCAGGAACTCGCCGACGAGAACTGTGGCCCGGAAACGCCCTGATACGGAATCAGCGGGCTGAAACGGGCGGGCTTTTCATGGCCCGCCCCATTGGCCGTCAGGCTTTCCGAAACACCAACTGATCATCCTGAACCGTGCCATGGATGGTATCACCCGGTACGAACTCTCCCTGCAACAGGCGCTGGGCCAGCGGGTTCTCGATCATCCGCTGGATCGCACGCTTGAGCGGTCTCGCACCGTAGACCGGGTCGTAGCCCACTTCCGCCAGCAGCGTCATTGCAGCCTCGTCCAGCTCCAGCTTCATATCCTGCTCACGCAACCGCTTGCTCAGCAGATCGATCTGGACCCGGGCAATGCCGTGTATCTGCTCCCCGCCCAAGGGGTGGAACACCACCACTTCATCGACCCGGTTGATGAACTCTGGCCGGAAGTGCGTACCCACCACTTCCATCACCGAGGCCTTCATTGCCTCGTAGTTTTCTTCACCGGCCTTCTGCTGGATGATGTCTGAGCCAAGGTTTGAGGTCATCACAATCACGGTATTGCGGAAATCCACCGTGCGCCCCTGACCGTCCGTCAGCCGGCCGTCCTCCAATACCTGCAGCAGAACATTGAAGACATCCGGGTGGGCTTTTTCCACCTCATCCAGCAACAGCACCGAATAGGGACGCCGACGTACAGCCTCCGTGAGATACCCGCCCTCCTCGTAGCCAACGTAGCCCGGAGGCGCACCGATCAACCGTGCCACGGAATGCTTCTCCATGAACTCGGACATGTCGATGCGAACCATGGCTTCCTCAGTATCGAACAGGAACGCAGCCAGCGATTTACACAGCTCGGTCTTGCCGACCCCGGTCGGCCCCAGAAACAGGAAGGAACCATTCGGCCGGTTAGGGTCCGACAGCCCGGCACGGGACCGCCGTACCGCGTTTGCGACCGCCTCCACGGCTTCGTCCTGGCCAATCACCCGTTCGTGAAGTGCCTGCTCCATGCGCATCAACTTGTCACGCTCACCTTCAAGCATCTTCGACACCGGAATCCCGGTCCACTTCGACACCACCTCAGCAATTTCCTCATCGGTGACCCGGTTGCGGAGCAGCTTCATCTCCATCATCTCGGCCTGACTGGCCATGTCGAGCTGACGCTCCAGCTCTGGGATCCGGCCATACTGCAGCTCCGACATCTCACCCAGGTTGCCGGCGCGGCGAGCGTTCTCGAGATCGATACGAGCCTGCTCAAGCTGACTCTTGATTTTCTGGGAACCGTGCAGGGCCGCTTTCTCGGTGTTCCAGATTTCCTCAAGGTCAGCGTATTCCCGCTCAATGGTGGCGATCACGTCCTTGAGTTCCGCCAGCCGCTTCTTGGACGCGGCATCAGTCTCCTTCTTGAGCGCTTCCCGCTCAATCTTGAGCTGAATCAGCCGCCGCTCCAGGCGATCCAGCGCCTCGGGCTTGGAGTCCATTTCCATGCGGATCTGGCTCGCTGCCTCATCCACCAGGTCGATGGCCTTGTCCGGCAATTGCCGGTCGGTGATGTAGCGGTGAGACAGCTTGGACGCGGCAATGATGGCGCCATCGGTCACTTCAACCCCGTGGTGCACCTCGTAGCGCTCTTTCAACCCACGGAGGATGGCGATGGTGTCTTCTTCGCTGGGCTCTTTCACCAGCACTTTCTGGAACCGACGCTCCAGCGCGGCATCCTTCTCGATGTGCTCGCGGTACTCATCCAGCGTGGTGGCCCCGACGCAATGCAGTTCGCCACGAGCCAGAGCGGGCTTGAGCATGTTGCCGGCATCCATCGAACCCTCGGCCTTGCCGGCACCCACCATGGTGTGCAACTCGTCGATGAACAGGATGATCTGACCTTCCTGCTTGGCCAGCTCGTTCAGCACCGCCTTCAGACGCTCCTCAAACTCGCCACGGAACTTGGCACCGGCGATCAGCGCGCCCATATCCAGGGACAGCACCTTCTTGTCCTTGAGACCGTCCGGCACCTCACCGTCCACGATACGCTGGGCCAAGCCCTCGACGATGGCGGTCTTACCGACCCCGGGCTCACCAATCAGTACCGGGTTGTTCTTGCGACGGCGCTGCAACACCTGGATGGTGCGGCGGATCTCATCGTCCCGGCCAATCACCGGATCGAGTTTGCCGGCTTCCGCCCGTTCGGTCAGATCGATGGTGTACTTGCCCAGCGCCTGCCGGTTCTCCTCCGCCGAAGCGTCATTCACCGGCTCGCCGCCACGGACCTGGTCAATGGCGGATTCCAGCGCCGCCTTGTCGACCCCCTGCTCCCGCAGGACACGCCCCAGGGTGCCACGATCCTCCAGCGCCGCCAGCAACATCAACTCGCTGGAAATGAACTGATCCTGGCGTTGCTGGGCAAGCTTGTCGGCGATATTGAACAGGCGCCCCATGTCGTTGGACATGGAGACATCGCCGGCGGAGCCCTTCACTTCCGGCAGTTTCTCGATTTCCCGGGCCACCGCCTGGCGCACCCGCCCAGGCTCAACGCCGACCTGCTTGAGCAGAGGCTTGATCGAACTGCCCTCCTGATCCAGCAGCGCCTGCATCAGGTGCAACGGCTCGATGAAGTTGTGATCCTGCCCCACCGCCAGTGACTGAGCATCGGCAAGGGCGGTTTGAAGCCGGCTGGTAAGTTTGTCTATTCGCATAGTCTGGTTTCCCTGATCTGTCTGGATTCCCACGCTCCATGGACGCCGCCAGATGGTGGACGGCACGACCTTAACAACAGCATAGAACGGGGCACCCGATGCCTCTAACCGGTTCACCAGTCATGAGGCAATTCGTTGCTTTGAATCTATATGTAGGGCCCAGGATCAGGACTTCAAGCGGATCAACGACCAGATCGTCATTTTTTTGACGGAGGTCACTCCAACCAGATAAAGCTGGCCTGACGACCGGTCTCGCCGTCACGGCGGTAGGAAAAGAACCGGGCGGGGTCAGAGACCGTGCAGAGATCACCACCGTAGACGGCCGTAACACCGATAGAAGCAAGCCGCAGACGGGCGAGCTGGTAGATATTCGCCAGGAAGCGCTCAGAATGGGTCGGGCTGGGGACAAACGCCGAATCCGCCCCAGCATCGCGTTGCAAAAATGCTGCCCTCACCTCCGGCCCGACCTCGAATGCATCCGGACCAATGGCTGGTCCAAGCCATGCCATGAGCTCTGCCGGCGGGCAGCCCATCGCCGCAACCGTTTGCTCGATCACCCCGGCGCACAGTCCCCGCCAGCCCGCATGCGCGGCGGCAACACAGGTACCGGCACGATCACACAGCAGTACCGGCAGACAATCCGCGGTGAGGATGCTGCAAACCAAACCTGGCTCCGCAGTGACACTGGCATCGGCAGACACACCGGCCGGTACCGGCAACCGAACGACCTGGGTACCATGAACCTGCCGTAGCCAGCCAAAGGCCGTTTCAGGCAACCCCAGCTCCGTCGCCAGTCGCGTCCGATTAATGGCGACATCAGCGGCCTTGTCGGCCACATGATCCCCCAGATTCAACGACGCCCAGGGAGTCTCACTCACACCACCCTGGCGGGTGGTACATCCCGCGTGGACATGGGGCGGCGCAGGCCAGTCAGGGCGGATCAGCGGGAGATTACAGGGCATCCCGCTCCAGCGCCTCCCGATGCTGCCTCAGCGCCGCCAGCAGTCCGGTGAAATCCGCGGGCAGGTCGGTTTCCCAGCTCAGTACCTCGCCTGTCGCTGGGTGCTCCAGGGTCAACCGGCGAGCGTGCAGCGCCTGGCGCTGAAAGGCCGCCAGTACGTCCCGTAATTCCTCTGTGGTGCCTGGAGGCAGTCGCATACGACCGCCGTAAAGCGGGTCTCCCACCAGAGGGTGTTTGATGTGTGCCATGTGCACGCGAATCTGGTGGGTTCGGCCACTCTCCAACTGGCAGCGAACGTGGGTGTGGGCGGCAAAGCGTTCCACCAGGCGATAGTGGGTGACCGCAGGTTTGCCGGCTTTTACCACCGCCATTTTCTTGCGGTCACGGGGGTGACGACCAATGGGCGCATCGACGGTGCCGCCACCGGTAATCGTGCCGACCATCACCGCCTCGTACTCTCGCCCCATGGTGCGATCCTGCAATTGCTCCACCAGAGAGGTATGCGCAATCAGACTGCGAGCCACCACCATAATGCCCGAGGTATCCTTGTCGAGCCGGTGCACAATTCCGGCCCGGGGCAGCTTGTCGACCTCGGGAGCGTAATGCAGCAATGCATTGACCAGAGTGCCATCGGCATGGCCCGCTGCCGGGTGCACCACCAGCCCCGCCGGCTTGTTGATGACCAGCAGGTGTTCGTCTTCGTAGACCACATCCAGCTCAATGGATTCCGCCTGCCAGCTGACCTGGACCTCAGGCTCGGCGTCCAGTTCCAGCCGGTCGTCCAGCATGACCTTGTCCCTTGGCTTGCAGGCCCGTCCATTCACGGTGAGCTGACCGGATTTGATCCAGCTCTGCAGACGGGAGCGGGAATGCTCAGGCATAAGCTCGGCGGCGACCTGGTCCAGACGCCGGTCACTGAGCTCGGGCGGGACGGTGTGAGATTCGGTGATGCGGTTTTCTGCGGTCATTCAGGACTCGATTCGATGGATTGGCATAGGAGGGTTACATTACGTCTTGGTCACGGAGACCGAGGACCGGCCAGGCCCCTGCACAAGACGTGGCAACCCCGTTACAATGGCCAACCTCGCGAGGTTGTGCAAGCAGCACCCCGCAAGGAGACCCGGCGACCCGACCGGCAGGACGGGCGTTGGCCAGTCAATCATTATACGGGATTCCGGCATGAGAACAGTTGTTCGCGCCCTTCTTCTTACCATTCTGGCGGTGATGCTCAGTGCCTGCGCCACCAATTCCAAAGAAGCTCAGGTGCTGCCGGAGGAAACTTATTACGACAACGCTCGTAGCGCCATGAACTCGGGCAACTTCACCGAGGCGGAGCGCAACCTCGACTTTCTGGAAACTTACTATCCCTTCGGCCGCTACGCCGAGCAGGCGCAGCTGGACCTGATCTACGCCCGCTACCAGAACCTGGACCTGGAAGGGTCCCGAGCCGCCGCTGATCGCTTCCTGCGCCTGAATCCCCAAAGCGATCACGCCGACTACGCGCTGTACATGCGCGGCCTGGCCTCCTACAACCTGGACCTGGGGCTGGCCGGTCGCTATTTCCCAATTGATGTCAGCGCCCGGGACCCCGGCGAGCAGCGCCAGGCCTTTCGCGACTTTTCCACCCTGACCAACCGCTACCCGGACAGCGAGTACGCCGCCGATGCCCGTCAGCGGATGATCGCCATCCGCAACCGGCTGGCGGAGCTGGAACTGGAGGCTGCCCGCTACTACATCACCCGGGAAGCCTATCTGGCGGCCAACAATCGCGCCCGCTATGTACTGGAGAACTTCTCCACCACACCCGCGCTGGAAGACGCCCTGATCATCATGGCGGAAACCTACCGCTTCATGGGACTGGACGATGCGTCCAGCGACGCCATTCAGCTGCTGGCCATCAATTTCCCCGACAGCGAGGCCTTCTCCGCCGACATGAAGTTCCAGCCCAGCCTGCTGAAACGGCAGAATCGCTCACTGCTGAACGTGGTAACCTTCGGTTTACTGGGTGGCGACTAACGCCTGAACGCGGTGGGAAGGGCTGGCCGGGCCCTCTTGCTGGCTTTACAGAGAAGAAACGACAGGCGGGCCTTTCCCGCCTGTCGGGTCAACGCAGCAGACTTAACGCAGTCGACTCGCCAAACGGACCGTCATTTCCCGATCTTCCATTTGTTGGTGATGGGATAACGCCGATCCTTGCCAAAGCCCCGCTCGGTAATCCGTACGCCAATGGGCGCCTGCCGGCGCTTGTATTCGTTGATGTCCACCAGCCGCGCGACCCGCTCCACATCCGCCCGCTCAAAGCCCTCGGCCACAATGGCGTCAGCGCTGTAATCCCGCTCTACGTAGAGGTTGAGAATGCGGTCGAGTACATCGTAGTCCGGCAGGCTGTCCTCGTCTTTCTGATCCGGCGCCAGCTCCGCTGACGGCGGCCGGGTGATGACCCGCTCCGGAATGACGGCTGACACGGTGTTGCGGTAGCGGGCCAGGCGGAAGACCAGGGTCTTCGGCACGTCCTTGAGTACGTCAAAGCCACCCGCCATGTCGCCGTACAGGGTGGAATAGCCAACCGCCATTTCACTCTTGTTCCCGGTGGTAAGCACCAGCGCACCGAACTTGTTGGACAGCGACATCAGCAACACGCCCCGCAGCCGGGCCTGCAGGTTCTCCTCCGTGGTGTCCGGCGACGTGCCCTCGAAGGGCGCTGCCAGAGTCGCCATAAAGCTGTCGTACATCGGCTCGATGGAGAACACGTCGTAGTGCACGTTGAGGGCCTGGGCCTGAGATTCGGCATCCTCCAGACTCATGCTGGAGGTATAGCGGAACGGCATCATCACCGCCCGCACCCGCTCCGGCCCCAGAGCATCGACCGCCACCGCCAGGGTCACCGCGGAATCGATACCGCCAGACAGGCCCAGCACCACCGACTTGAAGCCGTTCTTGTTGACATAATCCCTCACCCCCAGCACCAGCGCCTGGTAGACGTTCTGCTCCAGTGATGGCTCCGGCAGGGCCGGTTGGGACAGGGGCTGGCAGTGGTGCTCCACCAGGAACGTCACCGGATAAAGCCCTTCGGTAAACTGCGGCGCTTCCATCGCCTGTTCGCCCGAGTGGTCGAATACCATCGAGCCGCCATCAAACACCAGTTCATCCTGCCCACCCACCAGGTTGACGTACACAATGCTGACCTGGTTTTCACGGGCTTTGCGCTCAAGCAGGGCCTTGCGACGGGCCTGCTTGTCAATGTCATAAGGCGACGCATTGAGGTTGAGGATCAGCTTGGCACCAGCGGCGGCGGCATCTTCAACCGGACCATCGCGCCAGATGTCTTCACAGACAGTGACCCCCACCGGAATGCCTTTGATGGCGGTCAGGCAGATCTCGCTGCCGGCGGCGAAGTAACGTTTCTCGTCAAACACCTGGTAGTTGGGCGGACACTGCTTGTAATAGCGACCGCGAACCTCGCCGTCAGCAATCACCAACGCGGCGTTGTACAGCAACCCGCCTTCCCGCCACGGCGTTCCAATGACAATTGCAGCAGGCAGGTCCGCCGCCAGCAGTGTTTCCAGAGCCTCATCCAGACGAAGGTCCAGACTGGGCCGCAACAGCAGGTCTTCCGGTGGATAACCGGTGAGGCACAACTCAGGAAACACCACCACATCCGCGCCATGGTCCTGAACTGCCCGCCGGGTGGACTCGATCACCAACCGGGTATTCCCGGGGATGTCTCCCACCAGGAAATCAATTTGCGCCATCACCACGTTGAGGGTGCCGGCCTGACCTGCGGCGGATTCCTGCTCGCGGGACTGGGACATTGGAGTGCTCCTGTAACTTGTTGCCGATTAACGGCTATTATACCCCGCAGCTTGCACCAATTTCCTCACGACCACGAATATCATGATGACTGTCGAACAGCCCCTGACCGACTCTGGCAGCCCTGGCCAACGCCACCTCACAGCCAACAGCGTGAAGCTGTTCCGGGTATTCAATCACTACCGGCTGGCCATCAGCGTACTGCTGGTGGGCCTGATGTTCCTCGATCCCTCGGAATTCGGCACCCAGTTCCAGATGCCCGGCTACTACCAGGTCGGCGTTTTCAGCTACCTGTCTCTGAATGTGTTCCTGGCTCTGGTACTACTGGCCGGATTTCGCCCCCAGCCCCGGCACGTCATCCTGTCCATTCTGCTGGATATCCTGTTCATGCATGCCTTCCTGCTGTTCTCGTCGGGCATTTCCAGCGGGCTCGCCAATCTGGTGATCGTTTCCGTGGCAGCGGGCAACATCATGACTCCGAGCCGCATCGGCATCCTGTATGCAGCGCTCGCCACGATCTGCTCACTCGTGATGTCGACATGGTCGGTCCTTACCCTTGATGCCAATCCCGATAGCATCGTACGCGCCGGCATTCTCGGCGTCGTCTATTTCGCCGTTGCCCTTATCCTCCAGAACATCACCCTGCGACTAACCCGTAGCGAGGCTCTGGCCATCTCCCGTGCCCACAGCCTTCAGGAAATGGAGCACATCAACCAGCAGATCATCCAGCGCATGCGTACCGGGATTCTGGTGGTCGATCGTTTCGGGCAGATCCGCCTGGCCAATGCCGCGGCGGAGGAGCTGCTGTTCGGCGTCACCGGCCGACAGGACAAGGCCCCCTCCCCCAGGGGGAAAACGCTCCCCGTTCCGCTGCGGCAGCGCCTGGAACGCTGGCTCAATGATCTGGGCGCACGGTCGGAGCCGTTCCAGGCCAGCGCGACATCGCCGCTGCTGCAGGCCAACTTCACTCAGCTCGACAAGCAACAGGGGGAGCATGTGCTGATTTTTGTCGAGGACATCAGCAAACTCACCCAGCAGGCCCAGCAAATGAAGCTGGCGTCTTTGGGGCGACTCACTGCCGGCATAGCCCACGAAATCCGCAATCCTCTGGGCGCCATCAGCCATGCGGCACAGTTGATGGCGGAGAGCGAGCAACTCGATACCGGCGACCGCAAGATGCTGGACATCATCCAGCGCCATTCCCGGCGGGTAAACGGCATCGTCGAGAACGTGCTGGATCTCTCCCGCCGGCGCCAGGCCAACAGTGAGCTGATTGAGATCAAAGACTGGCTCTCAACATTCATGGAAGACTATCGGCAAACGGTGGACAAAGACGGCGGGGAGCCTGCCAAGATCCAGATTGACGTGGACGACGCGCTCCCCCCCGCCCGGTTTGATCCCAGCCAGATCGAACAGGTGCTGGTCAACCTGTGCGACAACGGCCTGCGGTACTCCCAGCGACACACCGGTCACCGGTCGTTGTTGCTGCACGCCGGCAAGACCGCAGACGGCGAACGCAGTTATCTGGACATCTGCGATGACGGGCCCGGCATCAGCGACGAACACCGCAGCTCCATCTTTGAGCCATTCTTCACAACCGATAAGAGTGGCACCGGGTTGGGCCTTTATCTGGCCCGGGAACTGTGCGAGGCTAACCAAGCCCACCTGTCGCTGCTGGATAGGGAGCCTCCCGGCTGCTGTTTCCGGATCACCTTTTCCCATCACCGGCGACTGATTTAGTGGTCCCTGCGGCGCCCTGAAGCCATTCGCCGCAACAACCAAAGCAGGCATCAACCAAACAGACACGGGCATCAAGAGACTCAATGACCAATCAGACGGCCCTTATCGTCGACGACGAACCGGATATTCGCGAACTGCTGGAAATCACCCTGTCCCGCATGGGGATCACTACCTGGACCGCCGAAAATGTGACCTCGGCGAGGGCGTTGCTGGAGCAACACCAGCCCCAACTCTGTCTGACCGACATGAATCTGCCAGACGGCGACGGTATCGAATTGGTGCGCTGGATTCAGCAACACTCTCCCTGCACCCCCGTTGCCGTCATCACCGCCTACGGCAGCATGGACACTGCCATCGAAGCGCTCAAGGCTGGCGCCTTTGATTTCGTCTCCAAGCCGGTGGAACTGCCCCGGTTGCGCGACCTGGTGAACAGCGCCCTCAAACTCTCGTCCTCGGCACCAGCCGAGGAATCCAGCCAGGACGACCCGGGCCTGATCCTCGGGCAGTCGCAACGCATCCAGCGACTGCGAAGCCAGGTCCGCAAGCTTGCCCGCAGCCAGGCACCGGTGTTCATCAGCGGTGAATCCGGCAGCGGTAAGGAGCTGGTGGCCCGCATGATTCACCTGCAAGGGCCTCGCAGCGAAGGCCCCTTCATTGCGGTGAACTGTGGCGCCATTCCCTCGGAACTGATGGAGAGTGAGTTCTTCGGTCACAAGAAAGGCAGCTTCACTGGCGCCATCGACAACAAGGATGGCCTGTTCCGTTCTGCCCAAGGCGGCACGCTTTTTCTGGATGAAGTGGCAGACCTGCCCCTGCCCATGCAGGTCAAGCTGTTGCGGGCCATTCAGGAAAAAGCGGTGCGACCGGTGGGCGATACCCGCGAAGTGCCGGTAGATATCCGGGTGTTAAGCGCAACCCATAAAAACCTGCCGGAACTGGTTGCCGAGGGCAGTTTCCGTCAGGACCTGTTCTATCGTATCAATGTGATCGAACTAGCGGTTCCGCCCCTGCGGGAACGGGCCGAAGACATCGAGTTGCTGGCACGGCACATCCTCGAACGTATCGCGCGGGATTACGAGTGCCCGCCGGCCACTCTCACCGCGGACGCCATCGCCAGTTTGCAGAGGTACCATTTCCCCGGCAATGTCCGGGAACTGGAGAATATCCTGGAGCGGGCCTACACCCTGTGCGAAGACGATCGCATTGACGCACCGGACCTTCATTTCGGCAACGGCGCCGAGGCACCGGCGCTGCAGCCGCATTCAGCGGCTCAAGACACCAAGACGCCGACAGCCCCGGACCTGCCGGAAGGCGAGATGGATCTGGAGGGATTCCTCGAATCTGTCGAAAAACAGGCCATCGAGAAGGCCTTGGAAGCCACCCGCTGGAACAAGACCGCCGCGGCCAAGCGCTTGGGGATCAGTTTTCGGGCTTTGCGGTATAAGCTGAAGAAACTGGGAATGGACTGATCCAGTACCACTAGTACCTTAAAACTGGCTCACGGACAGAGCCAGATACAACACAGCAAGGAGGCTGTTATGCTGCGCTATCTTAAGCGGGGTTTCACCCTGCCGGAATTACTCACCACTTTGGCGGTAGTGGCTATACTGACTACGTTAGGGCTACCCGCATTAACTCGGCTGGTCACAGCCAGTGAACAAAGTCAGCTTGTTACCCAGTACCGAGTCGCTTTTGCCTTTGCGCGATCCCAGGCAATTACCTACAAACACCCGGTAACTGTCTGCCCAGTTTCTGATGATACCCATCAGTGCATTGATGACTGGTCGAAATCCGCCGCCATTTTTCCAGACGCTGATAATGATAAGTCGCCAGATGACGGTGTCGTCTGGCGACTTATCAGCCCGACCAGCAGTTACCGGATTCGGTCGCGAACTGGAGGCAGGGGTGCAATCACGTTTGGGCCAACGGGCATGACCCACGGGGCATCAGGCTCACTGGTCGCATGCCCAGTCCAGAGTGATCGACTGCCAATGAGCTACATGGCGGTGAATCGAGGCGGCCGCTTCAGGGTCCAGCATGACGACAACCTGGATTCCCAAATGCGATTATCCTGGGGCGCCATCATTACATGCCCCTGAAGCGACACTCCACCCTAGTCCTTCTGCCAGTTGTCCTCCCCGGCTTCGCCAGCATTGCCGTTGTCATTCTTGTCCCAACGACGAAGCCCTTGGTGGTTCACATCCAGGAAACCATCACCAACCTGGCTGTTTACCGGCGTTGCCTGTACCCGAAAGGTTGTCGGGGTTGCTGCAACAATCCGGAGGGTGTAGTAGGCCTGGCCCCCATCCTTTGGCACCTTATCGTAGTAGACACCCGGGCGGCCGGTATTGGAGCCTCCTGCAGCCGCGCCCAAATAGCTGTTGTTAGCCGTGAAATGCTTCTCCATCGCCGCAGTCAGCCCCAACAGGGCTGACTGCGCCTCGGCGCGTCTGGATGACTGAATCTGCTTCTGGTAGGCCGGATAGGCCACCGCTGCGATAATCCCGATAATAGCCAGGACAATCAGGGCTTCAATCAGCGTGAAGCCCTTGGACTGATTCATCACTCGAACGCTCATTCTTCCTCCCGCCAGAAGTACTGCTCAAAGGTATTGGATTGCGGCGGTTCTATACACTCTGGGCCAACACAGACCAGCAGTTTGTCATCAATACGGACAGTGCTCGGCGGTGAAGGGGGATCGCCAAGATCAAGATCTTGCCAGCGATCCGGATGAACCCCATCGGTCGTGCTAACCGGCTTTGCATCACGCTGATAGACAGTATAAAGCCGCGCCCTGCCCACCGATGGCTGACAAGCCGACAGTGAGGGAGCAGGTTCATAGGTTGTAAAGTAGATTTTACCGTCGTACGTCGTACTTGGTGCCATCACCTTCTCACCTGCATTGTCGAAATCGAAGAACCAGCCCTTCTTCCCACTCAAGTTGACTTCGGCAGTTTTTTGATCGGCTTTGGAACCATTACCGATGATATTTGAGTAAGCGTCATACAAATCGCTTTCGGTCGCAGCCACACCGTAATCTACGGCGCCAGTGCCATCCAGAGGAGCTCCGATCTGAAACGGAACTCTCAACATGTAGAACCGGTCCTCAATAACTTTGTCGAGCGGATGAGCATGCCACCCGGAGCCAATGGCAATGGACAAATACTGCTGCCCCCAGAACTTGAGAAAAGCAACATCCGGGGTGTGGTAAAACCGGCGAGCAGACGCTTCAGTGTTGCCGGCAAGATTGGCAACGACCCCTCCGGTACCAAAACTGTCGGCCACCTTGCCATTGTTGAAGTCAAACCGAAGTACCTGTCCACCCATGTCACCCACGTACAACTGATCCAACATCCCGTTACCGGAAAGATCCAGCACCTTGGGTGTGGCCGGTATGCTGTACTTCAGTGCTGGAATCTCCAGGTTTGCTCCAGAGCCAGACGGCCCGGCCCACCAAAGCCGATTGCCGGTTTCAGCATCAACGATGTAAATGGCACGTCCCATGTCGTCCTCAGTCCGAACATGGACATCATCCTGGTCGGGGTCATAACCACCGCTGATCACCAGCGCGTCCTTGACTGAACCGCCAATATTGACCTTGGTTTTAACCGGATCGGCCCAGGATTCCCCCAGTTCAGCAAAGTCACCGGTACCACCAATGATGTTCCAAAGAGCCCTCGGGCGATCCCGGTTAGTCGCATCCAGAGCGTAGTAATTCCTGCCGCCTCGGCGCATACCTACGTACAGATAGACGTGATCACCCGCACCGGCATCGATATCACCGCCACCGTTCTCAATCCAGGCAACAACTGAACCGTCGATCCCATAAGGACGCACATTGTTGATCTCTTCACCGGCCATGAAACCAGCCTGCCGGCCCAACAGCTCCTTGGGCATGAAGGAAAAGTAGAGCTCGCCGGTTGCACCATTCACAGCGTGAAGGAACCCCTGGTTATCACCAAAGAACACCGCAGTATCGGGATTGGCTTCAGTTCCACCGTAAACCACCAGTTTGGGCACAGAGTGCAAAGGATCAGCAATGAAGTTCCGGGACTCAGAGGTATCACCGTTGCCATTGATATCCTGGCTGTCAGCGCCGCGGATCCATTGGATCAACGATGTCCGATCACCGTCTGCCATGGAACCGTTGCCAAGCATGGACTTGGTAATGGCAGAGTTCGTGGAGACCAGCAAGTTATCACTCGCGGTCAGATCCGAGCCACTCAGCCAGGTATAGACTTTTCTGTTACTGACAGTGGATGGCAGATTTTCCCTCACACCGCCTTTTTTGACATCACGACCATCAGGATCTGCTGTTGGAGTCCACCAGCTAACAGCACTGTCCTTGAAAAAGCCGGTAGTTGGGTCAACAGCATCATTGTCATTGACATCCCGGATTTCTCCACTCGAGACAAGCTTGTACCGCTTCAGGTTGCCGTCCCAAAGTGTTTTTGTGCTGGGGGTAAAAACCGTGTAGTACAGGGAATCCAGGTGATTCAGCCGATTGAACGTATTCACCGCGATACCAGGCGAGACGAACGTTGAGCTGGTCTCCAGAACATTACGGATAATATCATTGAAGGCTGATGCCAGTTCCTCGGCGCTATCAGCGATATAGTACTTGCCGCCGCCAGCATTGGCGGTAGCGCTCAGGAGCGGATCGTTTAACTGGAAACCCACGGTGTAGGTATTTACAGTCTGATCCCCAGCATAAGCACTCGAAACATCATGCTCCTTGAGGTTTTTTGCTATTTCATCGAGGCAGTTGCCTGAACATCCATTAATGCCAATACTCTTTGCAATAGTAGACTTATGGTTAGTATCAGCGGTGGGCTCGCCATCGGTGAGTAGGACTATATTATTTGCCTGACATTCCATATCAATCGGAGATATGAAATTCTTGTCTGATCCTATTGTTGAACCAACCGGAGTTGTGTCGAGAAATGGGGCCCCTCCTGCAAAATAACGCCTCGCACCGAAGAGGGTTTCAGACAGCGGTGTATTGGTCGCCGGGTACAAGCTATTTACCGAAGTCTTAAAGCTGTCCCGGTTATCCGCCACATTCTCGACAGGCACACGCACCCTTCCGCCTTCACTACTCTGGTCTTCGTTAAACGTCATCAGCCCGATGTTGACACCAGAGACCGTATCGGCGAGATCATTGGCCACCTCCTGCATGATCTCCAGCCGGGTTTTCGTAACAGTTGTTGGCGATGAGTTCTGCCAGTTCAAGTAATTGCCGACATAGAAATCTCGCAAATTAGCACTGGGCCAGCTGAAAGAGATGTCGTTATCGGCCTCGCAATCAACCCAACGATTGGCCCGATGGCGCCCATCAAAATTACGCCATCTCCTGCCTCGCTTATAAACCATCTTATAACTGACGAGACGACCGGCCTGATCAATACGGTCATCCATATCATCACAAGCCAATCTATTTCGATTGATTTTCGACCAACCACTATTAGTGTTTAACTTGAAGTAGATATCATCTGTTTCAAAGCCACCTGAATAGGTTTTATCCGGGTCGAACACAGGATCGACCGGAACAGTGACCCGAACACCGGTACGCATACTCCCGGAATTATCAAGAATAAACAGGATGTTTGGCCGGATACTGGTTTGCTGGGTATTAAAATACACCTCTGTATCGTCTGCCGTTGAAATACCTGACGCCAGGGACAAACCCAGGCCGGTACAAAAACTTAATACACGGTTCCATCTAAGTTTCATGGTTCGCCCCCCAATCAATAATACACAACCCGGGTAACAAGCCCCGAGCGGTTGTCAATAATTACGACCCCCGGCTGATCCCCCCAGGTTTGTATAGCCTCATCAACCGAGATGGCCGTTTCCCGGTGCTCAAACTGAATGGCATCTCCTGGCTGAAACCCTTCATAACTACAGTCTTGGCATTGAGCAGCCTTGACTTCTACGACCCCTGCCTCCGAACTTCCGGTCACCAAAACTTTTTCAGCCTCTACCGCTCGCTCAATAAACTCAAAGGGCGATTCATCTCCCTGGGCCATCAAAGGCAACACAAGGGAAGAAACAAAAAAAGCTGAATGAATAAATTTAACGTTCATAATCGACCTCATTCATCCGGTTAAATGCCATTAATAAAAAACGGCACTGACACCTCGAGTGATAGTTGCTGTTGCACCGGAGCCTGTTAAATTCGATGACCCAATTAACATGAAACGGTGCCGATATGTCTCAATATCCTCACCCAGGGAATAACCGTCGATAATGCGGGCCTCCCCCAGATAACGAATCTCTGTATTGACCTGTCCAGAAAGAGACAACCCAGTGTAGGTCTGCAGTGGCATTTGCCTCATGATCCCTGTGTCCTGAGCATTAAGCGCCCTCTTCCATTCCGCAGAGTTCGAATTCATGGTTTCCAGCCTTTTAAACAGGTCCTGGGATGCCGCCTCGGCCGCAAAGAAGGCCTGACGCGCACTCTGGGCGTTTGCTGACATCCGTTCCTGAAGAATTGAACTGTTCATCCCAGCGATTCCGATAACGGAGATAACAAGCAAGACGATCAAACTGATCAACAGGGCCGCTCCCTGTTGGGTCTTCCTAAAGTTGGTTACATTCATTTCAATAGATCCTCAGCCATCAACTACATGGATCGCCATCGGCATTGGTGTTATCTGCATTGTCCCATTCCCACAGCGCTGTACCGGCGAGCCGCTTGAATGAGCCGCACTGACGGTTGCGGATGTCCAGCGAGCTTGTGAACGCTTTTCTCAGGCGCCGGTCCGCAGCATGAGCGAAATCCGTATTGGCTCCGACGTCGGTAAAGCGGGCACCGGGAAGGTCGTAGGTATTATCGTCGTCCTCAATCAGAATGCTCTCGACACCACTGACCAGAAGCCCCACCCGAACGCTAACAACTTCTCGCCATTCAAGGGGGGTCAACGCATCGGCGGTCACAAACTCCACCTGGTTGCTGGGAGCATCCCGGCGAATACCATACTGTATTTGCAGGCTCTCCACGCCCTCGACCAGCTCCTCCACCGTAAAGGAGGGATTAGCGGCATTTGGAAAGTCATTGGTTGCACGATAGAGCGCAAATATCGGGTCTCCGCGATCGTCGTCGCGCCCCGTATCCCCAACGAAATACACACTACTCTGTAATGCGTACAATTGAGCATCTTCGCCAGACAGGTAGGCTCTGGATAAGTTGGCGGTGGTGTTAATGGGAGTTTGGTGCTGCAATCTGAGTGGAGCACCGGCCGGATCCGCAGAGAGCCTGAATAGATCCAGCGCCTCACAGTTTCCTATCATCAGCATACTGCCAGCAGCGAATGGCCGACCACTTCCAAACACGCCAGCCGGATCGGTGATTACAATATCAGCCACTTCAGAAGCCATGTCAGCGTTTATCTGGGCATCCAGCAGTCGGAAGCGTTGAACCATTAAGACATCACTGTCAGCAATGGCCTGGCTGGTCCCACTGGTGATACCTGCGACTCCGTCAAAATCGGCTCCATTGGCCCAATTGCTCCGATTGGCCGGTGTGACTTCCCACCCCTGAATGGATGTATTCAGCAAGTAGCTGTTCGTGCTGCCCGCAGCTGGAGCCAGTGAAGGGGGCGGGTTGGCTGCGATCACATTCAACGGTGTTGTATAGGGCTCGGGACACCCCTGGAAACCTGACATACGGACCTCTCGCGACAGCATTTCCAGGCCAATTCGGGCTCCTTCCTGAACTCGCGCAAGCGCTGTCGAGGTTCGGGACGCATCATTGGAATCCATATAGATCGTCAGAACGCCGATGATCAGGGTCAGACTCAAAGCCAAAGCAATCAGCAGCTCAATGAGCGACAGCCCACGCATGCTTTGAAAGCTCAGTGCAGGATAAGATGCGTTAACAGGATCAATGTTCCGGTTTGTCATAGCGTAAACTCAAACGTTGACTGCTGATTGATAGTCTGGACTTCGCCGTTTGCCTCATCCCACTGGGACTCAGCCCAAAGAATGGTGATGGTGAAGGTGTTGCCCGCAGTCGTCGCGCCGCCGCCACCGGCGATGATTCCCTCACCTCCGGGAAGCATGGCCATGCCGCCATTGGCACCATTCACCAACTGCGCCCATTCGACCTTATCCGCGTCCACTCTCTCACTGGCCGTACACCCCGCTCCGCCGCAGCTTGGTGCGGAAGGGACACTTTTTGTTGAAAACCCGTCATAGCTACCAGCGATTGCTTCGGCTGAGTTCAGGCGCATCCGATCTGCCATATCAGATGCAAGTAAGGTTGCCTGCGTTCTAAGGAATGCGCTCTGATTGTTTTTCAGTCCCCCCATTGTCAAGCTCGCCACTCCCAATAGCCCAACCGCCAAAATAACCACGGTCACCAGGATCTCAATTAGGGTTAGCCCACGCTCCCTTCGGAAGGGCATTCGCTGCCAATTCTGTCTCACTGACCTTGGCTTATAACTACTCAGGGACATGAAAACTCTCCTCCGCCTGTACCCGTATGATCTTCCCGGCGACCATTGGAATTGGAGTCCACCGCCGCACGAATCTGGCCGGAAACAGCTACCACAACACCCAATGCTTCGCTATATCCCCGCGAATCGCACAACCGAAAAGTGACTGGTGTACTGCCTGCAGGAGTAACAACGGCACCTCCTCCACCAAAGGTAAGTGCAGTGGCATCATAGTTCGCATTCTGACCAACCCTGACCCGAAGTGTTCGCCCGCCTGGAAGCGCTTCCGATAGCTTCAGGACATTTTCACCAGCATCCACTGCACCATTGGCATTGGTATCTCTCGCCACCAGCCATCCCTGCTCCCAGGTCCTGGCGCCAGAGCAGCTGGACTGATCGGTTGTGGGGCAGAGTAATATAGGAGCAGTGGGTGTTTTTACCGCTTCGCTTCGCGCCAGCGCGATCATGCCCTGAAGCTCGTTGAATCTTGAGTTAGTTGTGTTCACCAGAATCATGTTACTCATCGCCGGGACCGCCAGGGTTGCGGCAATGGCAACGATCGCCACAGTCACCACCAACTCAACCAGCGTAAAACCACGCATCCTATTGCCACGCATAAAAGAGGTACCTCCGAGAATCTCAGGGAAAGCTTAACGAGTCGTAACGGTTGTCGACCACTGGTGGGCGACGAACGGACAAAGCCGGGGGATGAACGGAAAGACAGAAACAGAAGCGTGACGAACGTCACAGCGGGAGTGGAACGGGTGCTGGCAGCGGGGATCGCCGCCAGGCTCTGCCGCTAGCGGCCTGAGGCGATCAGGGCACCTCCACCGCATCAATCCGCAACTCTTTGGGCATGGAGAACACAATGTTTTCCTCCCGCCCGGCCACCTCTTCGGGCAGCTCTCCGCCCAGATCCTGCAGGCGCTTGACCACATCCTTGACCAACACTTCCGGAGCCGAGGCGCCAGCGGTGACGCCGATGGACTGCTTGCCCTGCAGCCACGCCGGGTCGATCTGGCCGGCTTCGTCCAGCAGGTAGGCCGGCGTGCCCATGCGTTCGGCCAGTTCCCGCAGGCGGTTGGAGTTGGAGGAGTTGGGAGAGCCCACCACCAGCATCAGGTCGCAATCGCCCGCCAGCTGTTTGACCGCATCCTGGCGGTTCTGGGTGGCGTAGCAGATGTCGTCCTTGCGAGGCCCTTCAATATCAGGGAAACGGGCCCGCAGGGCATCGATGACCCGGGCGGTATCGTCCATCGACAGGGTGGTCTGGGTGACGTAGGCCAACCGGGACGGGTCCTGCACCTGCAACTGCGCCACGTCGGCGTCGTTCTCGACCAGGTAGATGGCGCCACCGTTGCTGTCGTCGTACTGGCCCATGGTGCCCTCCACTTCGGGGTGGCCGTGGTGGCCGATCAGCACACACTCGCGTCCATCGCGACTGTAGCGCATCACTTCCATGTGGACCTTGGTGACCAGTGGGCAGGTGGCGTCGAAGACTTTCAGGCCACGCTGCTCCGCTTCCCGCTGCACGGCCTGGGAGACGCCATGGGCACTGAAGATGACGAGATGATCATCGGGCACTTCGTCCAGTTCGTCGACGAAGATCGCACCGCGATTGCGAAGGTTTTCCACCACAAAGCGGTTATGCACCACCTCATGGCGAACATAGATCGGGGCGCCAAACACGTCCAACGCGCGGTTGACGATCTCGATGGCGCGATCAACGCCGGCGCAAAAGCCACGGGGGTTGGCGAGTCGGATCTGCATGCTGGGTTCCTGCAACGGCTGGGGTCAGGTTGGCGGCTCAGTGGGTCGGCTGGGCCGGTTCCACATCGAGGATTTCCACCTCGAAGATCAGTGTACGCCCTGCCAGGGGGTGGTTGAAGTCCACCGTGACCTGGTCGCCTTCCACCTTGCTGACCACGCCCGGTAGCTCGGACTGGCGGGCATCGGCAAAGGAGATCATGACACCGGGCTCGAGCACCATGTCAGCGCTGAAATCCGAGCGCTGGAACATCTGCACGTTACTGGGGTTATGCTGTCCGAAACCCTTTTCAGGCGGTACCTCGAAGTCACCGCGCTCGCCGGCGCTCATCCCCATCAGGTAGGCCTCGAAGTTCTCCGGCAGATTGTCATCGCCAATCTCCAGACTGGCAGGCTCCTTGTCGAAGGTGGTATCGATCACCTGTCCATCGGTGAACTTCAGGGCGAAATTCAGGGTGACCCGGGTCCCCTTGTCAACGGCAAGGCCTTTCATGATCAGTCTCCACTCGCTCCGGCGTCGTCCGCCGGCTTGCGAAACATATCCAGGATCATCATTGCCGCGCCAATGGTGATGGCGGTGTCCGCCAGATTGAACGCGGGGAAGTGATAGTCCTGCCAGTAAAAATGCAGGAAGTCGACGACATAGCCGTGGACCACCCGGTCATAGACGTTCCCCAGGGCGCCCCCAAGGATCAGCGCAATGGCCACCGCAATCCAGGTCTCATCACGCTTGAGGGATTTCAGCCACAACACCAGGCCAACGCTGACCCCCAGAGCCAGTATCACAAAGAACCAGCGCTGCCAGCCCGCAGCATCAGCCAGAAAGCTGAAGGCCGCACCGGTATTGTGCAGCAAGGTCAGGTTGAACAGAGGAAACACCGGCACCGGGTCCGCATAAGTCAGCAGCGAGCTGGCCAGGGCCTTGGTGCCCAGGTCCAGCGCGATGACCAGCACCGCCAGCCAAAGCCAGTGGAGCTGAATGCCCACATCCTCAGACGGGGCCGGTTGGGTCTTGCTACGCTCGGTCATGAGCTGGTCCATCAGGCAAAGGAGCGGGCTTCACCCTGCCCTTCCACGTTAGTGACACAACGACCGCACAGGTCACTGTAACGGTCATCCTGACCCACATCCTCACGATGGTGCCAGCAGCGCTCACACTTGCTGTGCCCGGCCGGTGTAACCTTGACCAGCAGGCCTTCATGACTGGTCTGCTCCGCGCCAGCGGCGTCCGAGACAGGACGGATGCCGGCTTCCGAGGTAATCAGCACGAAACGCAGCTCCTCACCCAGGCGCCCCAGGTCCTCAGCCAACTGGCCGTCACAGAACAGCGTGACCTCAGCACTCAGAGAGCCCTTGATTTCACCACGGCCGCGAGCCTCTTCCAGGCACTTGTTGACCGCTTCCTTGACGCTGTAGATCTCGCGCCAGTAATCGCGCCCCAGTTCAGCGTCTTCCGGCAGCGCCACCAGACCCTGGTACCAGGTTTCATAGAACACGCTGTCGCCGCGCTCACCCGGCAGGTGCTGCCAGATCTCGTCGGCAGTGAAGCTGAGGATCGGCGCAATCCACCGCACCAGCGCTTCCGCAACGTGATACAGCGCAGTCTGACAGGAACGACGGGCAAGGCTGTCCGCCTGGGTGGTGTACTGGCGATCCTTGATGATGTCCAGATAGAAGCCACCCAGGGTTGCTTCACAGAAGTTATAGACCTTCTGGAACACCCGCAGGAAGGCGTAGTTCTCGTAGTCCTCGTGCAGTTCCTGTTGCAGCTGCAGGGCGCGGTCGACCATCCAGCGGTCGAGGGCGATCATATCCTCCGGCGCCACGGCATGCCGGGCGGGCTCAAAACCGGTGAGGTTACTGAGCAGGAACCGGGCGGTGTTACGGATGCGACGATAGCCGTCGGCGGTCTGGCGCAGCACGCCCTTGGTGACGGTCATCTCACCGCTGTAATCGGTGGAGGCCACCCACAGGCGCAGGATATCGGCACCCAGTTCGTTCATCACGTCCTGGGGTGAGATGACGTTACCCAGTGATTTCGACATCTTGCGGCCATCACCGTCCACGGTGAAGCCGTGAGTCAGTACCTGACGATAGGGCGCCACGCCGTTCATCGCGATGGACGTCTTGAGAGACGACTGGAACCAGCCCCGATGCTGGTCGGAACCTTCGAGGTACAGGTCCGCCGGGAACTTGCCAAGCTCTTCCCGCTGGCGCAGCACCGATTCGTGGGTCACACCGGAGTCGAACCAGACATCCAGCGTGTCGGTCACTTTCTCGTACTGGTCGGCGTCGGCACCCAGCAGCTTGCCGGCATCCAGCTCGTACCAGGCATCGATACCACCGGTCTCGACCTCCTTCGCCACCGCCTCGATCAGGTTGGCGGTGTCCGGATGCAGTTCCTGGGTCTGCTTGTGGATAAACAGGGTGATCGGCACCCCCCAGGTACGCTGACGGGAGATACACCAGTCCGGCGACTGCTCGAACATGGCCTCAATCCGGCTCTGCCCCCAGGCCGGAACCCAGCGCACACCCTTGATGGCTTCCAGCGCATCGGCCCGCAGGTTTTCCTTGTCCATGCTGATGAACCACTGGGGCGTGGCACGGTAGATCAGCGGCGTCTTGGTCCGCCAGCAATGGGGATAGCTGTGGTTGAACTTTTCAGTGAATACCAGCTTGCCTTCACGCTCGATGGCCGCTTTTACCGGGCCATCGGCCTTATAGACGTGAATACCGGCAAATTCGCCGGCGGCATTGGTGTAGGTGCCATCCGCCTGAACCAGGTTGAGGGTGTCGAGGCCATACTGCTGGCCGACCACGAAATCCTCCATACCGTGGTCCGGAGCGGTGTGCACTGCGCCGGTACCGGCGTCAGTGGAGACGTGATCCCCCATCACCACCGGTACCTGCTTGTCATAGACCGGATGCTTGAGTGGCAGGTTTTCCAGCTCCGAGCCGGTGCACGTAGCCAGGATCTCGTACTCTTCCAGCGACCAGCGGGCCATGATGCCTTCGACCATGCTGGCAGCCAGGATCAGCAGTTCCGGACCGGCGCCCGTGTCCACCTGCACCAGGGCGTAGTCGAGGTCGGCGTTGAGCGCCACCGCCTGGTTCGCGGGGATGGTCCAGGGGGTCGTGGTCCAGATCACCACCGACACATCGCCGTCGCCACGATCCGTTCCAAATACCTTCAGGGCGCTGGCCCGATCCACCGCGGTGAAGCGGACGTCGATCTGGGTCGAGGTCTTGTCCTGGTATTCCACTTCGGCTTCCGCCAGTGCCGACTGTCCCACAACACTCCAGTAAACTGGTTTGAAGCCACGGACCAAATGCCCCTTGGAAACGATCTTGCCAAGCGCCCGGATAATGCCGGCTTCCACCTTCGGGTCCATGGTCAGGTAGGGCTTGTCCCACTGTCCCATCACCCCCAGACGAATGAAATCGGTCTTCTGGATCTCGATCTGTTTGGCGGCGTAATCACGGCAGGCCTGGCGGAACGTGGCGTAGTCCACCTTGACACCCGCCTTGCCAATGTCCTGCTCCACCTTGTGCTCAATCGGCAGACCATGACAGTCCCAGCCCGGCACGTAGGGCGCATCGAAGCCCATGAAGCTGCGGGACTTGATGATCATGTCCTTGAGAATCTTGTTGAGCGCATGCCCAATGTGAATGCTGCCATTGGCGTAGGGAGGGCCATCGTGAAGGATGAACTTGTCACGCCCGGCACGTTGCTCGCGGAGGGTGCCGTAAACATCCAGGTCCTGCCAGCGCTTGAGCATCTCCGGCTCGCGCTTGGCCAGGTTACCGCGCATGGGAAACGCGGTTTCAGGCAGATTCAGGGTATGCTTGTAGTCGCTCATGGTTACCTGTGGCTTGTTACCGGTAAAAGTTACCTTTCGGGGTTCGCCTGCTGTTCCAGCCAGTGGCGGGCATCCAGGAAATCCCGGCTAATCTGGGTCTTGAGATCGTCCACCGAGTCAAACTTGACCTCATCCCGGAGCGGGTGGCGGAAACGGACATCCAGGCGCTGGCCATACAGTGTGCCAGCAAAGTCAAAGAGGTGCACTTCCAGCGACGGCTGACGGCCGTCCACGGTGGGCCTGAGGCCAATATTGGCGACGCCGTCGAAACATTCACCGTCAGCAATACAGGCTTCGACAACGTAGACGCCCCGTAACGGCGGCTGCCGCCGGAGCCGGATATTGGCGGTGGGGGCATTGATCTGACGCCCCAGTTGACGGCCATACACCACCTTGCCGGCAATGCGGTAGCCTCGTCCCAGCAGCTGTTCCGCCAGCGCCAGATTGTTATTGGCAAGCGCCGCCCGCACCGCGGTGCTGCTGACCCGTTCACCATCGACGGTGACGGTCCGGGTATGCTCGACACCAAACCCCTGTGTCTGCCCCACCCGATTCAGCAACGCAAAATCGCCGGCACGGTCACAGCCAAAACGGAAATCGTCCCCGACCACCAGATGCCGTACACCCAGACCCTGGATCAACACGTCTTCGATGAAGCCCATGGCGGAATAGCTGCGGAACTGCTCATCGAACCCCAGACAAAGCACAATGTCTATGCCGGCTGCCAGCAGGGCTTCAACCTTGTTGCGGAACTCGGTCAGTCGGGGTGGCGCGTCGCCCGCCTGGAAAAACTCCCGCGGCTGGGGTTCAAACACCATGGCCACGCCCGGCACATTGAGCTGGCGGGCCTGCTCGCGCACCTGATCGATAATGGCCTGATGCCCCAGGTGAACACCGTCGAAGTTGCCGATGGTGGCAACACAGCCGCTCGCCAGGGGTGACGACGCCTGCTGCGACAGCCTGTGCAGGTTGGCCAATCCCCGAATCAGCTGCATCAAATGCCTACTCCCATCTACGTTTTGGTGTGTTCAACGCCGCCAGACGGCCGGTGCTCGCTCACCCAGGAAAAAGTGGTTCGGAGCCGGCCAGTTGTCTGGCGATAAAACGAGCGATTATACCTTACCTGTGGCGGAAATGCCTTACCCGCACCCCGGCCAGAGCGAGGGCAATAAAATACACTGCCACCCCGGCCCCAACCAGCACCGCCATCTGACCGGCACGGGCCAGTCCCGGCATCGCCAACCACTCCGAAACCGATGGATTGAGGTAAAGAACCAGCACCGCCAGCGCGCCATTGGCCACCAGCAACTGGGCACCGAAGCGCCACCAGCCTGGCTGGCTCACCCAGCCCCCTTCCCGTTTCAAGCCACGCCACAACAGACCGGCATTGAGCCAGGCTGAGAGGGAGGTTGCCAGGGCCAGACCGACGTGAGCCATAGGCATAATCAGCGCCAGGTTGAACACCATGTTAGCCACCATGGCAATCACCCCGATCCTGACCGGCGTGCGGGTATCCTGGCGGGCAAAAAAGCCGGGCGCCAGAACCTTGATCAGCATGAACGCCAGCAGCCCGGCGGCATAGGCGCGCAGACTCGCCCCCGCCATCATCACGTCCCGGTCGGTCACCTCACCGTAGTGGAACAGGGTTGCGATCAGCGGCTCGGCCAACAGCGCCAGCGCCAAAGCTGCAGGCGCCCCGATCAGCAACACCGCGCGCACGGCCCAGTCGAGCGTGGCCGCAAACTGGTCCGCCGATGCCGCGGCATGCTTGCGGGACAGGCTCGGCAGAATCACCGTCGCGATAGCAATGCCGAACACCCCCAAGGGCAGCTCCGACAGCCGGTCGGAGTAGTACAGCCAGGACACCGAACCGGTCTGCAGCAATGACGCCAGCACCGTATCCAGCAATAGATTGATCTGGCTGACCGATACCCCAAACAGGGCCGGCGCCATCAATTTCAGAACCCGGCGCACGCCTTCGTGGCGGTAGTCGACCCGCGGTCGTGGCAACAACCCCAACCGCATCAGGAACGGCAACTGGAAGAACAGCTGCAGGGCGCCGGCAATGAACACCCCCCACGCCAGGGCCAGGACGGGCGTCTCCATCACCGGCGAGAGAAACACCGCCGCGCAGATCATCGCCAGGTTCAGCAGTACCGGGGTGAAGGCAGGGATCGCAAAACGGTCGTAGCTGTTGAGGATGGCGCCGGCAAAGGCGGTGAGCGAGATCAGCAGCAGGTAGGGAAAGGTGATCCGCAGCATATCGCTGGCCAGGCTGAACTTCACCGGCTCGTCCAGAAACCCCGGCGCAAACACCGCCGTCAGCGCAGGCGCGCCGATGACCGCCACCAGCGTGACGCCCAGCAGCACCAGTCCCAGGGTACCGGACACCGCATTGACCAGGCGGCGAACTTCGGTGATGTCCTGGGTTTCCCGATAGGACGACAGGACCGGCACGAAGGCCTGGGAAAACGCGCCTTCGGCGAACAGACGGCGCAGGAAATTGGGAATCTTGAACGCTACAAAGAAAGCGTCGGCCCCGGTACCGGCACCAAAATAGCGGGCAATGACCATGTCCCGCACCAGCCCCAACACCCGCGACAGCATGGTCATCATACCGACCAGGCCGGAGGATCGCAGCAACCCCGGCGCCGCTGCGCGCTGCCTGTCCTGACTGGAATGCTCCTGATCGGCGCTCATCGCCTGCCCTCTCTTGCCATCGCCGGTCCGCTCACCAGCCCTCCTTCCGGGATCGCTGTTGGCACCCCATGTTCACAGTGGCCGGCGAGTTTATCACAGCACCGCCCGGGCGCACGGTGAATCGGGCGTCAGCCTTGACTTTTGGGGGCGTTGGCGGCATAGTTCCGCGTCATTTATTTTGACGCGCTGTTGGTTTGGCGCGCACGCACTATTCACGATCGTTTTCAGCAACGAACAACCGATTTTCAGGAGTTTCACGGTGGCAAATACCCCACAAGCCAAGAAGCGCGCTCGTCAGAACGAGAAGAACCGCAAGCACAACGCCAGCCTGCGTTCCATGGCGCGCACCTACCTCAAGAAAGTAAACGCCCAGATCGAAGCTGGCAGCTACGAAGGCGCCCAGGCGGCCCTGAAGGAAGCCCAGCCGGTCATCGACAGCATGGTCAACAAGGGCATCTTCGCCAAGAACAAGGTAGCCCGCAGCAAGGCTCGACTGAACGCCAAGGTCAAGGCTCTGAAAGCCTGATTCGCGTTCAGCACCCACAAAAAAACCGGCATCTGCCGGTTTTTTTGTGGGCGCCAGACCGCTACGACGGGTCGACACCACACTCGCAACGGTCACCAGCGCTACACGATCACCATATTGTCCCGATGAATCATCTCCTCGTCAGAGATGTAGCCCAGCACATCAGCAATCCGGTCGCTGGAGCGACCAGCAATGGCCCGAGCCTCATCAGCATCGTAGTTGATCAGTCCGCGCGCCACTTCCTGCCCACTCTCACTGACGCAGGACACCATCTCACCACGACGAAAACGCCCTGACACGCCTCGCACACCAACCGGCAACAGACTGCGCCCGCCGCGGCACAAGACCTGCACCGCGCCATCATCCAGAATCAGCTGCCCGCGAGTCTTGAGATGGCTGGCCAACCACTGCTTTCTGGCCGCCAACCGCCCCTGCTCCGGCAACAACAACGTGCCCAGCGACTCGCCCGCCGCCAGTCGCGACACCACACCGTCAATGCGACCACCGACGATCACCGTAAACGCCCCGGAACGCGCCGCCAGCCGCGCCGCCCGCACCTTGGTCTGCATACCGCCCCGACCAAGCACGCCCGCGCCGCCAGCCGCCATCGCGTCCAGCTCCGGGTCATCCGCGCGTCGCTCGGACACCAGCCGGGCATCGGCATGCTTGCGGGGATCGCGATCAAACAGACCCTGCTGATCAGTGAGGATGATCAGCCCATCCGCCTCCACCAGGTTCGCCACCAACGCACCCAAGGTGTCGTTGTCGCCGAAACGGATCTCATCGGTCACCACGGTATCGTTCTCGTTGACGATTGGCACTACACCAAAATCCAGCAACGCCCGCAGCGTGCTGCGCGCGTTCAGGTACCGCTTGCGATCCGACAGGTCGTCATGGGTCAGCAGAACCTGGGCGGCGTGACGACCATGGCGACGGAACTGCGCCTCCCAGGTCTGCACCAGCCCCATCTGACCAACCGCCGCCGCGGCCTGCAACTCGTGCAGCTGCTGCGGACGGGCACTCCAACCCAGCCGGCTCATGCCCTCGGCTACCGAGCCGGAAGACACCACCACCACCTCCACGCCCGCAGCGATCAGCTCGGCCACCTGGTCCACCCAGCGCGCAAGGGCCTCAACATCCAGCCCTTTACCGTCGTTGGTCAGCAGGGCACTCCCAATCTTGATCACCAGGCGACGGGCCCGGGACATCTGTGAACGCTCAGTCATGGTGAAACGGTTTACTCCGGCGCATACACCACTTCAACGTCGTAATCGTCGTCGTCAAAGTCGTCGTCATCATCGTCATCGTTCTTTCTGGCCGCCCGGCGGGCTGCCCGCTCGGCTTCTATCCTGGCGCGAGCCTCTTCATCCATCTGCGCCCGGCGCTGACGCTCCTGCTCCGCAACCTCCGGATTCTGGGACTCCTCTTCCGCCCGTGCCTCGATCCAGCGCATCACCGCCTGAGTCAGCGGCTTGGTGCCCTCGCCGCTCAACGCCGAGATCCGGAACACCGGTCCCTGCCAGCCCAGCTCGTCAATGATTGCCTGACAGTGGGCCTCGCGATCCTCCTCAGCCACCATGTCGACCTTGTTGAGCACCAGCCAGCGCTCACGGTTCGACAGGGTTTCGCTGAATTTTTCCAGCTCTGCGGCAATCGCCTGAACACTCTCTGCCGGAGATGAGCCATCGTAAGGCGCCACATCCACCAGATGCAGCAGCAGTCTCGTCCGCACCAGATGCTTCAGGAAACGAATACCCAGACCCGCGCCCTCGGCCGCGCCCTCGATCAAACCGGGGATATCGGCAATCACAAAACTCTGATGCGCCTGAACGCTGACCACACCGAGATTCGGCACCAGGGTCGTGAATGGGTAGTTGGCCACTTTCGGACGCGCCGCAGACACCGAGCGGATGAACGTGGATTTGCCGGCATTGGGCATACCCAGCAACCCTACATCCGCCAGCACTTTCAACTCCAGGCGCAGGTTACGGGCCTCGCCCTCACTGCCCGGCGTGGTTTGCCGGGGCGCCCGGTTCACCGAGGACTTGAAGCGGGTGTTGCCCAATCCGTGAAAACCACCCTGAGCCACCTTCAGACGCTCACCGGCCCGGGTCAGATCACCCAGCACCTCATGGGTATCCATATCCACCACCGTGGTCCCCACCGGCACCGGCAACACCATGTCCTCGCCCTTGCTGCCGGAGCAGTTACGGCCAGCACCGGGCTCACCGTTCTGGGCCTTGTATTTACGCTGGAAACGGTAGTCGATCAGGGTATTGAGGGCGTCATCAGCCTCCAGATACACCGAACCACCATCGCCGCCGTCGCCACCATCGGGACCACCCTTGGGGACGTACTTTTCCCGCCGGAAACTGAGACAGCCGTGACCGCCCTTGCCAGCCTCCACGATGATGGTGGCTTCATCTACAAACTTCATGACCTAACCCTCGGCGCCAGTGGCGCACAAACTAAAAAGCCCCGCAGCCTCAAAGAAGCAATGCGGGGCTCCGAATCACTCTGATAGCCATGCTACCAAAGCGACTCACGGTTCGACAGAACCTGAGATCGCCGCTGCTTACGCAGCCGGAACGATGCTCACGAACTTGCGGTTCTGCGGACCCTTGGTTTCGAACTTGACCTGACCGTCCGCTTTCGCGAACAGGGTGTGGTCTTTGCCCAGGCCAACGTTGCTGCCGGCGTGGAAACGGGTGCCACGCTGACGAACGATGATGCTGCCTGCAGAAACAGCTTCACCACCAAAGCGCTTGACACCAAGTCGTTTCGACTCGGAATCGCGACCGTTACGGGTACTACCTGCTGCCTTCTTGTGAGCCATTGTAAGCCTCCTGTGTCCAGGTCAGTTAAGAGCCGTAGGCCTTAACGATTAACCTTTGATGCCTGTGATCTTGACTTCAGTAAACCACTGACGGTGGCCCTGACGCTTCATGTGGTGCTTACGACGACGGAACTTGATGATCTGAACCTTGTCGTGGCGACCGTGACTGACAACCTCGGCAGTCACCTTGGCGCCATCAACCACCGGCGCACCCACCTGAACATTGTCGCCGTCGGCAACCAGCAGAACACGATCAAACTCGACCGTACCGCCGGTTTCAACTTCCAGCTTTTCCAGCTTCAGGGTTTCGCCTTCTTTCACACGGTGCTGCTTGCCACCGCTAACAATTACTGCGTACATGGATGATCTCCGCTGTATACCCATCCCTGCTCTTATCCACCTGGTTCTAAGGGAAGCGCTTTGGCAACCCTATAGCAGGGAGCGCAGGTTGGGATGAGTTGGGGCGCGAGATTGTACGAAAAGCCACCGCACAATACAAGCATATTTGGCCGTTAAACGCCGTGACTGTCATCCCCCGGCCAGGGTCTCCAGCCGGCCGGGCCGAACCGCCGCCAGCGGCGCAATGGCCGGCCTCGGCCCAAGTTGACACCCACCCCGCCAATACCTAGCATTGCGGCGTCCTGCCCGCTTTCTTGCCAACCATGTTCACCGGGCATGTAGCTCACCAATCAGATGGAAACCAGTCCCATGACAGCCCAGAGAATTTACGACACCGTCGCCGACGACTTCAGTGACGTCAATGATCTCATTCTCCGCCGGCTGTCGTCGGACGTACCGCTGGTGGAGAAGATCGCCCAGTACATCATCGAGAGCGGCGGCAAACGGCTGCGGCCACTGCTGGTGCTGCTGTCGTCCCGGGCGCTGGGTTACGACCGGCAGGATCACCTCAAGCTGGCGGCGGTGATCGAGTTTCTCCACACCGCCACCCTGCTCCATGACGATGTGGTGGACACCTCCGACCTTCGTCGCGGCCGCTCCACCGCCAACGCCAAATGGGGTAACGCCCCCAGCGTCCTGGTAGGGGATTTCCTCTATGCCCGTGCCTTCGAGATGATGGTGGAACTCAAGAGCCTGCCGATCATGGACGTACTGTCCCACGCCACGGCCGTGATCGCCGAAGGCGAGGTTCTGCAGCTGATGAACGTCAAGAACCCGGATGTCAGTGAGGCGCAGTACATGGAGGTAATCCATAATAAGACCGCCATGCTGTTTGAAGCCGCCTCCCACAGCGGCGCTCTGCTGGCCGGAGCCGCCACCGAACAGGAGACTGCGCTGCGTGACTACGGCAAGCATCTGGGGCTGGCATTCCAGCTGGTGGATGATGTGCTGGACTACCGCGGTGACGCCGAAGCCATGGGCAAGAACGTCGGCGATGACCTGGCCGAGGGAAAACCAACGCTGCCACTGATTCACGCCATGGCCAATACCAGCGATGAGGGCCGGCAGTTGATTCGCCAGGCAATCCGCAAGGGCGGTCTCGACGATCTGCCCACGATCCTCGGTCTGGTGAACGACTCCGGAGCGCTGGAGTACACCATGGACAGGGCCCGCCAGGAGGCTGACAGCGCCCGTGCCTGCCTGGCCCAGCTGCCGGACACCCCCCATCGCGAAGCGCTGCTGCTGCTGACCGACATCGCCGTCGCCCGGGTCAGCTGATCGCGGGCACTTTTCTCGCCAGCACCATCCGCGGTCGGTCCGCTCAGCGTGCCGGGAAATCCGGGCCCAGGGCTCGCCGACCGTGCAGGGTGCGCAAGTCGACCGCCGGTCCAAGCGGCACCACCTGGGTCGGATTGATGGTGCGCTGACTGACATAGTAGTGTCGCTTGATCTGCGCCAGGTCCACCGTCTCCGCCACACCCGGCACTTGGTACAGGTCCCGCAGATAGCCTGACAACTGGGGATAGTCGGCAATTCGCTGACGGTTGCATTTGAAGTGGCCGACATATACCGGGTCAAACCGCACCAACGTAGTAAACAGTCGCCAGTCCGCCTCGGTGAGCCGGTTTCCCACCAGATAACGCTGGGCTGATAGCCTCCGGTCCAGCTTATCCAGGGTCTCGAACAGGGCACTGAACGCCTGTTCGTAGGCCGCCTGGGTGGTGGCAAAGCCAGCCCTGTATACGCCATTATTCACCGCGTGATAGACCTGCTCATTTACCGCATCGATTTCCGCCCGCAATGACTCTGGGTAGAAATCCAGGTCCTCACGCACACCCTCAAGACCATCGAAGGCGCTGTTCAGCATGCGGATAATCTCCGCCGATTCATTGCTGACGATGGTCTCTTGCTGACGATCCCAAAGCACCGGCACCGTCACTCTGCCGGTGTAGTCCGAGGCGGCCCGGGTGTAGATCTGGTGCATGTAGCGGGCACCATAGAGATGATCCTGATGAGACGGGTCACGCGGCTGGAACTGCCAGCCGTTTTCCAGCATGTCCGGGTGCACCACCGATACCGAGATGTGGGGCGCCAGTCCCTTGAGCTGGCGGAAGATCAGGGTACGATGGGCCCACGGACACGCCATCGACACATAGAGATGGTAACGCCCGGACTCAGCCTTGAAGCCGGCGTCCCCCGCCGGCCCGGCGTGACCGTCCGCGGTTACCCAATGACGGAAACGGGCCTGCTCACGCTCGAAGCGGCCGCCGGTTTTTTCGGTGTCGTACCAGCGATCCTGCCATTGTCCATCGACCAGCAGCCCCATAACATTTCCTCCTGTTCCGAGCACGGTGTGCAGTTATTCTGAATTCGTGAAGTATGATGAAGACAGCATAACGAGGGAGCTGCTAGGCTCTCAAACAAGCAGTTCTGGCCAACTTCATCAGAAAAACTGAACATGCATACCAACATCACCATCGACGCCCTCAAGGTGCTTGACGCCATCGACCGCAAGGGCAGCTTCGCCGGCGCCGCCAATGAGCTCTATCGGGTCCCCTCTGCCATCAGCTATACCGTGCAGAAGCTGGAGGAGGATCTGGGGGTAGCGATCTTCGACCGCAGCGGTCACCGTGCAGCCTTAACATCCGCGGGCCGTTACCTGCTGGAGGAAGGCCGAAGCCTGCTGGAAGCCGCTGAGGCGCTGGCGCACACCACCCGCCAGGTGGCTCAGGGCTGGGAAACCCGACTCAAGATTGCATTCAACTGTCTGCTTCCACTGGAAGCCCTGTTTGGCGCCATTCGCGAATTCCATGCCCTGGGCGTTCCAGTGGAGATCCAGGTTCTGGAAGAGGTGTTTGCGGGTACCTGGGATGCCCTGCAAAGCCGGCGCGCGGATCTGGTGGTTGGCGCCGACAACTTCAGCAAACCGGCCGGGCAGTTCACAACCCACCGGCTGGGGCGAATGCCCTTCGTCTACGCAGTGGCGCCCAACCACCCGCTGATTCAAGCCAGGCAACCATTGCGGGAAGCCGATATCGAACAGTTCCACGCCGCCGTGGCCGCCGATTCCACCCGGCAATTGCCCGCTGGCAGCGCCGGCATTTTCCGCCGTCAGCGCTCACTGACGGTGTCCAATCTGGATCAGAAAATCGCTATCCAGGAGGCTGGACTGGCGGTTGGCTGGCTGCCACTGCCACGGATACAGTCACAGCTCCAGGAAGGCCGCCTGGTGGCACTGGAGGTTGAAGACACCCGCCAGGATGTCGAACTTTTCCTGGCCCGCCACAGCGACGACAAAGGTAAGGCCCTGACCTGGTTCTGGGAGCGCCTGGCCAACGACGAAACCCTCTTAGCCTGGGTTACGGGTTAGCTATTAAGATGTCTGCACCAACGGAGGGAGCACGGCACTGAAGCCAAGCTCCCCGGACTGTGCGCGGTTTATAATGCCGCCGAATCAATCAAGGGAGCCAACCATGAGGCAGCTTTCCGAACTGGATGCATCCTTCCTCTATCTGGAATCGGACACCGCCCCCATGCACATCGGCGGTATTTACCTGTTCGATGCCCGGGAGCGGGAAGAGCCGCTGGCCTTCAGTACGTTTGTGGCCTATCTGCGCAGCCGCCTGCATGTCGTGCCGGTGTTTCGCCAGAAGCTTCGGGAAATTCCCCTGCGCCTCGGCCTGCCCTATTGGGTCGACGATCCAGACTTCAGCATTGAGCGCCACCTGGCCTATGTGAACCTGGGTGAGCATGGCCAACTGGCCAACCTCAAGGGCCTGGCCGCCCGAATCCTGGAAGAACCGCTGAAGCGCGATCGCCCACTGTGGCACATCACCTTCGTCGATGGCTTCCGCTACGACAACAGCGACCCGGACAGCGAGGGGTTCGCGCTGATCGTCAAACTGCACCATGCCGCCATTGATGCCTTCAGCGGCGAAGAAATTCTGGGCAAACTGCTGGAGTACAGCCCGACGCCCAGTCCGATCCACCCGCCCCAACCCTGGGAGCCCCGGCCGGAACCCTCGGAAGAGCGGGTCTACCTGCAGGCGGGGATGAACCTGGTGCGCAAACCGTTCCAGTTCGCCAGCCTCGCCGCCACTGCCGCCGAAGCGACCGCCCGCGGCCTGGTGCAGAAGCAGCTGCACAAGCTGCCACTGCCCTTCCCGCTGTTCACCGCGCCGCACAGCCCGTTCAATCGGCAGATCACCGCCAACCGCAAGATCGTCTCCACCTCGCTGTCACTGGCACGTTTAAAAGCGCTGAAGGCCAACCTTGGGGACGTCACCCTGAACGACGTGGTGCTGGGACTTTGTGCCGAGGCACTGCGGCGCTACATGGAAAACTGCAAAGCGGATGGCAGTCGTTCCCTGGTGGCAATGACCCCAATCTCGGTTCGCTCCAAGAGCCTGCGGCGGGCAACCGGCAACCAGATGTCGGCGATGCTGCTGGACCTGGCCACCAACGAGCCCGACCCGGCCCGGCGCATCCAGCGCATTCATTGGAACGCCGTGGCCTCAGAACCCTACCAGGAAGCCATCGCGGCAGATCGGCTGACGGAGCTGGTACCCTCCACCATGTTGGCGCTGTCAGCTCGGCTGTACTCGGAACTGCAGATCGCCCAGCGTTATCAGCCGGTATTCAACGTGCCCATCACCAACGTCCCTGGCCCCCAGGTGCCGTTGTACCTTCAGGGCGCCCAACTGATGTCGCAATACAACACCGCACCGCTGTTCGACAGCATGGGCCTGGTGATTGTTGCTGTCAGCTATCAGGGCCTGCTCACGGTGAACTTCACCCTGTGTCCAGACGTCGTGCCCGAAGGGGACTCCCTGGCCGAACTGATGCATGAAAGCCTGAGCAGTATTGAAAAAGCCGCCAGCGAGCTGCCGCCGGAGCGGAACGAGCCGGACTTGCAGCAGGCGCCGCAGGGCTCTCTGGTGGAGGGTGCATTAACGGTGATGGAAGGGGTACTAAAGAAAACGGTACGCCGGTTCAGGACCGACTGACGCCGGAGAGACCGATCGGCCTCCCCGGCTGCCAGGCTGACATACTGCCGAAGGGAAGCAGGTTTTGGCTAGTCAAATGCCCAGCGCAGGAACTCGCGCTTGTCTTCGGCGCTGGCGCGCTCCCACAGCACCTTCATCGCTTCCAGTGCCGGCAGGTCACCACCTGGCATTGACTGAGGCGCTGTGCTGACCGGCGCACCCGCAACAGGGGCTCCCGCAGGAGTGGTCGCGGAAGGCGCGCCTGCTACCGGCATCGCGGGCTCATAGCGGCCACTGGTAGCAACGATGGCACCACCGGTGTTGCTGATCTGAGCACGAAAGTTCCGGCTCAGGGCCTCCGCCTGACGGCGTGACCCCGGCTCCGGCAACACAAACTCGTACTGCTCGCCAGCACGGGCGTTGATGATCACCTGCTGGGGCTGGGTTTCAATCACCGCCACTTTCGACTCGCCGTTCTCAACCCCAGCGCCTTTGGCCCAGATCGTCTTGTATTTGAATACCACGACATTGCGCCCTGGCAGGAGCTCGTAATCCAGTGCCAGGTCGTCCATCAGGAAGTTGCCGACATCACGACCATTGACCTGGCTTACCTGGATCTCACCAGGCGTCCGCAGGACCGCCACCGCCTCTGCGTCCGCGGCAGCGCCTTCCCAGGTCTGGATCCTGGTCAGCGTCGAGCTACAGCCTGCCACCACCAGTGCCAGCAGGCCGGCCATCAGGAATCGCAAGGATCGAAGGGCTCCGGAAACGGGGCGAAAACTGCTCAACTGGATCATGAAATGCCTCTGTCTGGTATGGACAGCCCATGGCGGAACGTCGGCTGCCTAACGTTTGGCCGGACTCTGTACCGGCCGATGAGAAAGGCATTCTGACGACAGCCCCCGCAGAGTTCAAGAGAGTCCAGGGCGGAGCCCGGACAACGGTCACTGCCAACGCCTTCACAGTTCTGGGTAATTAAGGGGTGGCAGCCATTCAGCAGCCGGGAGAATTGTAAAAAAGTGTTGAATTTGGCCCGAATTGTTTTAATTTTATACAGACCGTTCATGTAAAACTGACGCAGCTCCAGAACGTCGTCACCGCAGTAGGCACAGGAGGCCTTATGGACATTCAGCACCGGACGGGCGAGGAAGGCCCGGTCCCATTTCGCAGCAGCCGGTTTTTCTGCGTCGGTAGTCGCTGGTACTTTACCACTCGTGAAGGTTTCGACAGCGGACCCTTTGCTTCCCGCCAGCGGGCCGAACAGGGCCTGGAACGCTTTCTCAACGTGGTTCGCTTGTTACCGGAAGAGCCCTCGCTACACTGAGCATCGAGGTCAGGACCACAACGGCAACAGCCAGCCATCCACCAGGGCCAGCACGCCCAGGGCCATCGCCCCTGCGATCACGTCATCGAACATGATGCCCAGGCCACCAGGCATGCGCCGGTCGAACCAGTTGATCGGCCAGGGCTTGAGCACGTCAAAGAAGCGGAACAGCAGGAACCCAAGCAGCACCCCGGTCAGGCTTTGTGGAATCAGCCCCAAGGCAATCCACATTCCGACAAACTCATCCCACACGATACCACCATGGTCATGGACCTTGAGATCGTCGGCGGTGCGACCGCACAACCAGATTCCCACCACGAACGCCAATGCCACGACGGCCCAGTAGCCCCAGGCCGGCAGCCAGCAGATCAACAACCAGAATGGGATAGCCGCTACGCTGCCCCAGGTTCCCGGAGCGCGTGACGCGGCACCGCTGCCGAACCCGAAGGCCAGCAGGTGCACCGGGTCCCGCAGGAACCCCGGGGGCAACAGCAGCGGAGGCTCATCGATGGAGTCCGGCCCCGACTGTGGGTTGTGGGGATCGCTCATGGTTGCGCTCCAAAATGGTCGTAGCCAGTGGCCGGCAGGGTGATACCTGGCGGCAGGCCGTTCAGGTCAATCCCGGTCTTGTCACGGGTGCGACCGATCACAGTAAGTTCCGCCCTCACCGCATCGGGCAAATGATGCCAGTCGTCCCGAGCCATGGTCAGGCACAGCTCGTAGTCATCACCGGCAGTCAGTGCCAGTGCGACGGCCTTCTCACCCACCACCTCCCGTAACGCCGGAGATACTGGCAAAGAGCTCGCATCCAGGTCTGCACCGATGCCGGAGGCCGCCAGAATGTGCCCCAGATCCGCCATCAGACCGTCGGACACATCAATCGCCGCCGTGGCCCAGGGACGCAACGCCTGCCCTAGAGCCAGCCGCGGCTGAGGCCGGTGGTACCGCGTCAACAGCTGGCGAACCGGCTCGGAGGGCTGGAGGACATCCAGATAGTCGAGGGCAGCACCGGCCTCTCCCAGGGTGCCGGAGACACAGATCAGTTGATCCACACCCGCACCGCTGCGACGCAGCGCCTGGCCCGCAGGTACGGTGCCATGCACTTGCAGGGACAGCGTCAGGGGACCACGGGTGGTGTCGCCTCCGGCCAGGCTCAGCCCGAACGCCCGAGCCGCTTCCCCCAGCCCCTGGCAAAACTCGCCCAGCCAGTCCTGATCGGATTCCGGCAGGGTCAGGGCCAATGAAAAACACGCCGGTTCTGCGCCCATCGCCGCCAGATCACTGGCCGCTACAGCCAGACTGCGCCATCCCAGGTGGCGGGGGTGATAACCCACGGGAAAGTGACGACCTTCCACCAGGGTATCCACCGAAAACACCAGATCGTGCCCCGCTGGCAGTCGCTGGATGGCACAGTCATCCCCGGGCCCAAGCAAAACTGCCGCTGACCGGGTTCCCCCCGCCAGCGGCAGTATCAGCTTTCGAATCAGCTCAAACTCGCCCATGACTTAGCGCGAGCGGGTTTCCGCCAGCCGCAGCCGTCCGCTCAATTTGTCGAGGATGCTGTTGACGAACTTGTGGCCCTCGGTGCCACCGAAGCGCTTTGCCATCTCAATGCCCTCATTGATCACCACCCGGTAGGGGACATCAATACGGTGCTTGAGCTCATAGGCGCCAAGGCGGACGATCGCCAGCTCAATCGCATCCACTTCCGCCAGGGGGCGGTCCAGCAGGGGCTCCAGCAGCCGATCGAGCTCGTCCTGTTCGCGGTGAACCCCACGCAGCAGGTCCCGAAAATAGGCGGTATCGACCTTGCTCATGTCGTTGTCCACCATGAATTCGGCTTCGATGTCCGACACCGGGGTCTTGCTGAAATGCCGCTGATACAGGGCCTGCATCGCCAGCGCTCTGGCACGGCGACGATCACCGGCCTTGGGTTGCCCGGCCGGTTTGGGGGATGTCTGGTCGCTGTCGCTCATCACTCACCCAGCTTCTTGAACAGGCTCACCATCTCCAGAGCGGTGATGGCAGCCTCGGCACCTTTGTTTCCGGCTTTGGTGCCGGAGCGCTCAATGGCCTGTTCGATGGAATCCACCGTCAGCACCCCGAAGGTCACCGGCACGTCGGTTTCCAGACTGACCGCGCCCAGACCACTGGAGGCTTCACCGGCCACGAAGTCAAAATGCGGCGTACCGCCGCGGATGACCGCACCCAGAGCGATGATGGCGTCATGACGACCGGTCTCCGCCACCCGCTTGACGGCCAGCGGCATTTCATAGGCGCCCGGTACGCGGACCAGGGTAATGTCTTCATCGGCAATACCGTGGCGGCGCAGGGTATCGATCGCCCCTTCCACCAGACTCTCGACCACAAAGCCATTGAACCGGCCAACCACCAGGGCGTAACGGCCCGAACACTCGGTGAAATCACCTTCCACTGTTTTAATCTCTGCCATGATCGGCTCCTTGCTGGCCCGCCCATCGGCGCAGCCTGTACTATCGGTTTAAGCGAGTGCGAGAACGCCCGGAGGCATCCTCAGCTCGCGGTGTAAGGTACGTATTCCACCACTTCCAGGTCGAAACCGGAGATGGCGGAGAACTTGATGGGGGCGCTCAGCAAACGCATCTTGCCGACACCGACATCCCGCAGGATCTGCGAGCCGGTACCGACCGTGAAATAGACGCCGGACTGTCCCTTGCTGGACGGTGAGGCACCCTGGCCGAAGAACTCGTGGATACGATCTTCCAGGTCGTGACTGTCGGCGGCGCTGTTCAGCAGCACAACCACACCATTGCCGGATTCCGCCACCGCTTTCATGGCGTGGTGCAGCGGCCAGCTACGCGAGCCCTCGCGATGGGCTCCCAACAGATCCCGCAGGGTGTCAGTGATGTGTACCCGCACCAGCGCCGGCGTCTCCGCCTCAATGTTGCCTTTCACCAACGCCAGGTGCGTGCCGCCCTGAATGCTATCGCGGTAGGTCCGCAGGCTGAATACGCCAAACTCCGTATCCAGGTCGTATTCCTCCACGCATTCGATGGTGCGCTCGTTCATGGTGCGGTAATGGATCAGGTCGGCGATCGTACCAATCTTCAGGTCATGAGCCTCGGCAAAGGCCTCCAGGTCCTCACGGCGAGCCATGGAGCCATCGTCGTTCATGATTTCACAGATCACCCCGGCCGGCTCGGCGCCAGCCAGCGACGCCAGGTCGCAGGATGCCTCGGTATGGCCTGCACGACTGAGCACACCACCGGGGTCGGACATCAGCGGAAAGATATGCCCCGGCTGAACCAGGTCCGCCGGTTTGGCGTCCTTCGCCACCGCCGCCTGAACGGTGCGCGCCCGGTCAGCGGCGGAGATACCCGTGGTCACCCCTTCGGCGGCTTCGATGGAGAGGGTGAACTTGGTGCCGAATCCGGAGGCGTTCTTTTCCACCATCAGTGGCAGCCCCAGCTGCTGGCAGCGCTCCCGGGTCATGGGCATGCAGATCAGGCCGCGACCATAGCGGGCCATGAAGTTGATGGCCTCGGCGTCGCAGAACTCGGCAGCCATCACCAGGTCACCTTCGTTCTCACGGTCCTCATCGTCCATCAGGATCACCATTTTGCCCTGACGAATATCCTCGATGATGTCTTCAATCGTGTTCAGTGCCATACCGTTTTTGCACCCTCGTTGACCCTTCGGGCATGCGGCCCACCGGGTCCTGAAATTGGAAAGGAATTTACCGGGGAATCAGGATCAGCCGCTGGTCGTCACCGACCTGGCGTTGGTCCTTGACTGTCCACTGGATCTTGTCCGCCATCCGCTCTAGGGGAAGATTGGCGGTGGGTCGGCCGGTGCTGCCCAGGAAGACCGGCGCCTGGTACAGCCAGAGCTCATCCAGCAGCCGCTCATGGACAAAGGTTCCCGCCAGGGTGGGCCCGGCCTCCACCAGCAGGTCATTGATGCCCAGCTCGCCCAGGGCGTCCAGGGCTTCCCCCAGGTCAATACCGTTGTCCTTCCAGCGTACCCCCGCCACACTGACGCCCAGTGCGGAGAGATCCTGCGCCGGCGCAGTCACCAGCGCTTCCGACGAACAGAACAGCCGCACATTGCCACCGTGCAGGATCTTGGCATCACAGGGCGTACGGGCATCCCGGTCGGCGATGACCCGCAGCGGCTGCCGGGACGGCTCGGTGGCATCACCGATGTCACCGAGCTCACTGCGACGCACGGTCAGAGACGGATCGTCGGCAAGCACCGTCCCGACACCGGTCAGGATGGCGTCACTGATCGCCCGCAGACGCTGGACGTCCTGGCGCGCCGCCGCGCCGGTGATCCACTGGCTTTCGCCCGAGGCCATAGCGGTCCGACCGTCCAGGCTGGCCGCCATCTTGACCCGCACATAGGGCCGGCCACAGTGCATCCGTTTCATGAACCCGGGATTGAGCTGCCGGGCCTGCTCTGCCAACACCCCTTCCGTCACCCGGATACCGGCGTCCCGCAGCATTGCCAGGCCACGCCCCGACACCGCGGGGTTGGGGTCCATAGTGGCAACCACCACTTTAGCAACGCCGGCGTCAATCAGCGCCCGCGCGCACGGCGGAGTACGCCCGAAATGACTGCAGGGTTCCAGCGTGACATAGGCGGTTGCCCCCCTGGCCGCCGGCCCTGCCTTGCTGAGCGCATGCACTTCGGCGTGAGCCTCACCGGCTCGCTCGTGCCAGCCTTCTCCCAGGATGTCATCACCTCGGGCAATGACACAGCCAACACGGGGATTGGGATGAGTAGAATAACGCCCGCGCCAGGCCAACTGAATCGCCCGGGCCATGAGCCGCACCTGTCGGGTGTCCGTCATGACTGTCCCTTGTCGGTATCCGCCAGCGCCTTGGCGACATCCACCGGGTCGGGACCGTCACCGCCGTTCACCGACAGCCGCTCGATCTCTTCCTTGAATTCATTGATATCCTGGAAACTTCGATACACCGATGCGAACCGGACGTAGGCGACCTTGTCGAGCTGTCTCAGCTCCGTCATCACCTCTTCGCCCAACTGCATCGACTTGATTTCCCGCTCACCGGTGGCCCGCAGCCGGAACCTGATCCGGTTGAGCGCCGCCTCGATTTCCTCGATGCTCACCGGCCGCTTTTCCAGCGCCTTCATAATGCCGGAGCGAAGCTTGTCTTCATCGAAAGGTTGGCGGGTGCCGTCCTGCTTCACCACACGAGGCATCACCAGTTCGGCTGACTCAAAGGTGGTAAAGCGTTCACGGCAGGACAGGCACTCCCGTCTACGGCGCACCTGGTCACCCTCGGCGACCAGCCGCGAGTCGATCACCTTGGTGTCGGCTTCACCACAGAACGGACAATGCATGATTGACGAGTCTCCAGAAGGTCCGGGGCAGGCATCAGGCCTGCCACCGGATTATGGACTTAACCGGCGTAAACCGGGAAACGGGCGCACACAGCTTCCACCTGGCCGCGAACCCGGTCGATGACGGCCTCATCGTCCAGATTATCAAGAATATCGCACATCCAACCGGCCAGTTCACGGCACTCGGACTCACCGAAACCACGGGTAGTCACGGCAGGAGTACCAATCCGCAGACCCGAGGTGACAAACGGCGAACGCGGGTCGTTGGGGACGGCGTTTTTGTTCACGGTGATGTGGGCGCGGCCCAGGGCGGCGTCGGCATCTTTACCGGTGATGTCCTGTTTGATCAGGCTGACCAGGAACAGATGGTTGGTGGTGCCACCGGAGACCACGTCAAAACCGCGCTCAACGAACACTTCCGCCATGGCCGCCGCGTTCTTGACCACCTGCTGCTGATAGGCTTTGAAGTCATCGCTCATGGCTTCCTTGAAGCACACCGCCTTGGCGGCGATCACGTGCATCAGCGGGCCACCCTGGCCGCCGGGGAATACCGCGGAATTCAGCTTCTTCTGGATGTCCTCGTCGTCGCACGCCAGGATCAGGCCGCCACGGGGACCACGCAGGGTCTTGTGGGTGGTGGTGGTCACAACGTGGGCGTGAGGCATCGGGTCCGGATACACACCGGCAGCCACCAGACCAGCAACGTGGGCCATGTCGACAAACAGGTAAGCGCCCACTTTGTCGGCAATCTCGCGGAAGCGGGCAAAGTCCAGCGGCTGGGAGTAGGCGGAGAAACCGGCGATGATCATCTTCGGTTTGTGCTCAACCGCCAGCGCTTCGACTTCGTCGTAATCGATCAGACCGGTTTCCGGGTTCAGGCCGTACTGAACGGCGTTGTAGATCTTGCCCGAGAAGTTGACGCTGGCGCCGTGGGTCAGGTGACCGCCGTGTGCCAGGCTCATGCCCAGCACGGTATCACCCGGCTTGACCAGGGCCATGAAGACCGCGGAATTGGCCTGGGACCCGGAGTGAGGCTGCACGTTGGCGTAAGCGGCCCCGAACAGCGCCTTGGCACGGTCAATCGCCAGCTGCTCGACCACGTCAACGTGCTCACAGCCGCCATAGTAACGCTTGCCCGGATAACCTTCGGCGTACTTGTTGGTCAGGTCGCTGCCCTGGGCTTCCATCACCCGCGGGCTGGTGTAGTTCTCGGATGCGATCAGCTCGATGTGAGCTTCCTGACGCTTGCTCTCCGCCTGCATGGCGTTCCAGATTTCGTCGTCAAAACCGGCGATCTTCATTTCACGATTAAACATGGATGCGCTGCCTCTGTGTGCTGCGTCTGCCCTGCAGACAAATGAACGTAAAGCGGGCCGGGAACCGACAATGGCCTCACGGCGCCGGCTCCCCCGGGGAAAAAGGTCGGACATTCTACCGCATCAACGCCCAAAAAATCACCTTTTCAGGCCGTGGGACACAGCCCGGGCGCGCAAGTTTCCACAATTGCCTTCGCGGAACCGTTTCGCTACCTTACAAGCCTGATCACAGCCACGCCTCGGCCCCGCATCTGTCTGCCTGGGGCCATCCGTATCGAGGCTTTCAACCAGAGGACACCGCCAGTTATGGCACAGTACGTATACTCCATGAATCGCGTGGGCAAGGTGGTTCCACCCAAGCGCGAAATCCTCAAGGACATCTCCCTGAGTTTTTTCCCGGGCGCCAAGATCGGCGTTCTTGGCCTCAACGGCGCGGGTAAGTCCACCCTGCTGAGGATCATGGCCGGCGTCGACCAGGATTATATCGGCGAAGCCCGCCCCCAGCCGGGCATCAATGTCGGCTACCTGCCCCAGGAGCCGCAGCTGGACGACAGCAAGACCGTCAAGGAAGTGGTTGATGAGGCGGTCTCCGGCATCCACGATGCCCTCGCCGAGCTGGACCAGGTGTACGCCGCCTATGCCGAGCCCGATGCCGACTTCGACGCCCTGGCCAAACGTCAGGGTGAGCTTGAGGCCTATATCCAGGCCAGCGAAGGGCATGACATTGAGCGCAAACTGGAGGTTGCCGCCGACGCCCTCCGTCTGCCCGCCTGGGACGCCAATGTCGGCAACCTGTCCGGTGGTGAGCGACGCCGGGTCGCGCTCTGCCGCCTGCTGCTCTCCAGCCCCGACATGCTGCTGCTGGACGAGCCCACCAACCACCTGGACGCCGAGTCCGTAGCCTGGCTGGAGCGCTTCCTGCACGATTACACCGGCACTGTAGTGGCGATTACCCACGACCGCTATTTCCTCGACAACGTCGCCGGCTGGATTCTCGAGCTGGACCGCGGCCAGGGCATTCCCTTCGAAGGCAACTACAGTCAGTGGCTGGAGAACAAAGAGAAGCGTCTGGAGATGGAGTCCAAGCAGGAAGCCGCCCACCAGAAAGCCGTCAAGCATGAGCTGGAGTGGGTACGCAGCAATGCCAAGGGCCGTCAGTCCAAGAGCAAGGCCCGTCTGGCCCGCTTCGAGGAGATGAGTTCCCAGGAGTTCCAGAAACGCAACGAAACCAACGAGCTGTACATCCCGCCCGGACCGCGTCTGGGTGACAAGGTGATCGAGGTGGAAGGCATCAGCAAGTCCTTCGATGGCCGCCTGCTCTACGAGGACGTGTCGTTCCGGGTACCGCCCGGGGCCATTGTCGGCATCATTGGTGGCAACGGTGCCGGTAAGTCCACACTGTTCCGGATGATTGCCGGCAAGGATCAGCCCGACCGCGGCAGCATCACCGTGGGCGAGACCGTTGAACTGTCTTACGTTGACCAGATGCGTGATCTGGACGGCGACAAGACAGTCTGGGAAGAGCTGAGCGACGGCCAGGACATCATCAAGGTCGGCAACTATGAAACGCCGTCCCGTGCCTACGTCGGCCGCTTCAACTTCAAGGGTACGGACCAGCAGAAGCGGGTCGGCGATCTCTCCGGTGGTGAGCGCAACCGCCTGCACCTGGCCAAACTGCTCAAGGAGGGTGGCAACGTCCTGCTGCTGGACGAACCAACCAACGATCTGGATGTAGAAACCCTTCGGGCACTGGAAGAGGCGCTGCTGAACTTCCCGGGCGCCGCTCTGGTGATCTCGCACGACCGCTGGTTCCTGGACCGGGTCGCCACCCATATCCTGGCGTTTGAGGACGACGGCGAGGTGGTCTATTTCGAGGGCAACTTCAGCGAGTACGATGAAGACCACAAGAAGCGCAAAGGCGACTCTGCCATGGTCCCCACCCGCATGAAGTACAAGAAGCTGGCCTAACGGTCGCTCAACCAATCCGGGGCCACTCAGGCCCCGGAGTCATTGCCAACCCCCTTCCCTTCTTCCGCAAACAACAGGGCCCGCTATGGCCAAGACCAAGACCGCCTATGTCTGTACCGAATGCGGTGCCGACTATTCCAAATGGATGGGCCAGTGCACGGCCTGCCAAGCCTGGAACACCATCAGCGAAGTGCGTGGTGTTGGCAACACCGGCAAAGCCAACCGGGGCGCCCGTTTTGACGGTTTCGCCGGCAGCCTGAGTGAGGTCCAGACCCTGGATGCCGTCAGTCTCACCGAGCAAAGCCGCATCAGCTCTGGCATGCAGGAGCTGGACCGGGTTCTCGGCGGCGGCCTGGTGGAAGGCTCCGCCATCCTGATGGGGGGACACCCTGGCGCCGGCAAGAGCACGCTGCTGCTGCAGACTGTCTGCCACCTGGCATCCCAGGTACCGGCGTTGTACGTCACCGGTGAGGAATCGCTGCAGCAGGTTGCGATGCGCGCCAAGCGTCTTGGCCTGGCAACGCAAGACCTGAAAATCCTGTCGGAGACCAGTGTCGAGCGCATCGTTCAGATCGTCGAAACCGAACGTCCCCGCATTCTGGTGGTGGACAGTATTCAGGTGATGCATGTCAGCGAGACCGAGTCAGCACCCGGCAGCGTCTCTCAGGTGCGGGAGAGTGCGGCCTTCCTGACCAGGATGGCCAAACAGACCGGTACCATCCTGTTTCTGGTTGGTCACGTCACCAAGGACGGCAGCCTGGCCGGCCCCAAGGTGCTGGAACACATGATCGACTGTTCGATTCTGCTGGAAGGTTCCAGTGACAGCCGGTATCGCACCCTGAGGGGAATCAAGAACCGGTTTGGCGCGGTTAATGAGTTGGGCGTGTTCGCCATGCTTGAGCAGGGCCTGAAGGAAGTTAAGAACCCCAGTGCCATCTTCCTGAACCGGGGCGAGGAGGCCGCTCCCGGCAGCGTGGTGATGGTGGTCTGGGAAGGTACCCGGCCCATGCTGGTGGAAATACAGGCATTGGTGGATCTGGCCCAGGGCGGTTATCCACGGCGGGTCGCGGTTGGGCTCGACCAGAACCGGCTGGCCATGCTGCTGGCGGTGCTGCATCGCCATGGCGGCCTGCATGTGGCGGATCAGGACGTGTTTGTCAACGTGGTCGGCGGTGTAAAGGTCAACGAGACCAGTGCGGACCTGGCGCTGCTGGCTGCCATAGTGTCGTCATTCCGCGATCGTGCGCTGCCCCAGGATCTGGTGATTTTTGGCGAGGTTGGGCTGTCCGGCGAGATCCGGCCCGTGCCCAGTGGCCAGGAACGGGTCTACGAGGCTTCAAAGCACGGCTTCACCCGGGCACTGGTGCCCAAAGCCAACATGCCCCGCAAGCCCATCGAAGGCATGAAAGTGATACCGGTCACCAAGCTCAGCGACGCCCTGACGGCCCTGGAGGAGCTTTAGAGCGCCTTAGCCAAGGCTCTGAAGCTCACTCAATCAGGTGGGCAAACTCCCGTTCCAGCAGCTCGGGATCTCCCAGGTTAAGCTCGACCAGACGTTTAAGGTGGCTGGCGCTCTCCAGATCGATGTACTGGCACTGGAACCCCAGCCGCTCGGGTTCGATGTGGCGGAGCTCGACCGCCATCACAATAGCGGTATTCTCGCCGTTCAGCTGGACGACCAGTTCACTGGGCTGGTTGAGGGGCACATCCCAGTCATCCGGGCGTGCAACAAGCACCCCTTTCAGCGAAATATCCAGCACCTTGGTTGCCCAGACCCTGTCCTGACAGAACAGCTCGCAAGGCGCGTCAAATTCGATTCGGTGGAATCGACGCTTTTCAGTGGTTTGGTCGGTCAAGCAGGCACCTCATTGTTCAGCGATAGGGACGTGGCCGGACGCCCCGGAAAACACCCGGGGCCTCCCTAAATATAGTCCGCTACCGCTGAACAACAAGCGGTCAGCCCTGGTGATACTGCCCGCTGAGTTCCACGACCGCTTCAATGAACGCGCCGGCGTGCGTAGGGTCGACATCTGGTGTGATGCCGTGACCAAGGTTGAAGATATGGCCACTGCCCTGACCAAATCGGGAGAGGATGTCCGCTACTTCCGCCCGGATACGGGCCGGCGGCGCGTACAGCATCGCCGGGTCCATGTTGCCCTGCAAGGCCACGCGATCTCCGACCCGGGCACGGGCCTGGGCAATGTCGGTTGTCCAGTCCAGCCCCAGCGCATCAGCTCCGGTGTCAGCCATACTCTCCAGCCACTGCCCGCCATTCTTGGTAAACAGAATCACCGGGATGCGACGACCGTCCTGCTCACGAATCAGACCATCAATGATCTGTTTCATGTAGGCCAGTGACAACTCCTGGTAGGCCCAGCTGCTCAATGCACCGCCCCAGGTATCGAAGATCTGCACCGCCTGAGCGCCGGCCCGAATCTGTTGGTTGAGGTAGTCGGTGACGGCGCTGGCCAGCTTGGCCAACAACGCGTGCATCACCTCCGGTTCGGAGTACATCAGCTTCTTCGCTTCCCGGAAGTCCTTGGAAGAGCCACCCTCTACCATGTAGGTGGCCAGCGTCCAGGGGCTGCCGGAGAAGCCGATCAGAGGCACGCGACCGTTCAGGGCCCCGCGGATGGTGGACACAGCATTCATCACGTAGTCCAAGTCAACGGCGGAATTCAATTCCGGCAAGGCGGCGACGTCGTCGGCACTGCGAACGGTATGGCGGAACTTGGGGCCTTCACCAGTCTCAAAATACAGCCCCAGCCCCATGGCGTCGGGAATGGTGAGAATGTCGGAGAACAGAATCGCAGCATCCAGTGGAAAGCGCTCCAATGGCTGCAGGGTAACCTCACAGGCCAGCTCCGTGTTCTTGCACAGGCTCAGGAAATCACCGGCCTGGGCTCGCGTCGCCCGATACTCCGGCAGGTAACGCCCGGCCTGCCGCATCATCCACACCGGGGTTCGATCCACTGGCTGCCGCATCAGCGCACGTAGGAAACGGTCATTCTTTAACTCTGTCATAGTTTCATCCCGGTGGTTGGTCCCATGGTCAATGGCCTGCAATGATAGCGTTTCTGGCCCGCAAGTAGGAGGGGGCCATGCACCTGTGCTTTACGGTAAAGGCCGGCTATTTGATTCAAAGCGTTGATGCTCTACCCGGCGCCGACTCGACAATACTGGCCAGTCTTCGGTCGCCCGCTTTTCTGCAGGCAATAAAAAACCCCAACATCGAAGATGCTGGGGTTTTCAGTATTAAGAGCCTGACGATGACCTACTCTCGCATGGGCAAGTGCCACACTACCATCGGCGCAGGTCTGTTTCACTTC
>NZ_JAKZAK010000032.1 GCF_023156385.1 Marinobacter xestospongiae | reverse complement strand
GTTGTGGTGGCCCAGTGCCACGGCAGTGTCGGGTACCGGGGCAGGATGCGCAGCACCTGGTTGGTGTCGTGGGCCTGCACGTAGGCGCCGCCGGCTTCGGCGAGGCGGGTGGCGGCGCTGATCCAGGTGCCGCTGTGGGACCATAGGCCCGCCGGGACCAGCCAGTCTTCGATCTGCCAGTCCAGAGTCCAGCCCAGGGGCACGCCGTTGGTGGTCAGAGCGTCGTTCAGGCATTGCTGGGCGGTGCGTTCGCTGGGGTTGTTGAAGGCCATCACCGGTGCCACGGGCTCTGCGAGTACGTCGGCCCGGCCACGGCCACTGACTCGTAACCAGGCCTCGCCAAAGCGGCGGTCGCGCTGGATGGTGGCCACGGTGAGGCGCAGGGGTTCGCCGTTGAGGGTCGCCAGGATCTCGGTGCGGTTGGTGTTACCAGGGGCGATGAGGGGCAACACGTTGCCCGGGAGACGGGCCGACCAGGACCAGGTCCAGCTGTCGACGTCGATGGACGCACTGAACTCTGCCGCCGGCAGGGGCGTGCCGTCCAGCAGCGCGAGTGTGACGGTGTTAAGCACGTAGTATTCCTCCCTGACGGGGATGATGAGGGTGTCGGAGTCCGGCTCGACCGGACACGGTGGCTGGGGCGGGTAGTCCGCCCCCAGAATGACCGGGCAGCGCAGTGGGCGTGGGCTGTAATCACCGGTGCACGGGATAACCACCCGCAGCCCGGGCGGCTGGTAGACCGGCCACCAGTAGCCGGGCGCGGGGTCGTCGGCTTGCTGCCAACGCAGGCGGATGTGGGCACCTGTGGGCCAGGCGGTGCGGGTATCAATGCCCAGCGCCCGCCGGAGGAACTGGCCCTGCTGTTCCGCCAGTCGCCACCCACGCCGGACTTTGATCGTGTCTGCCCAGCCCGACTGGGCATGGCCATTGGCCGGTAGCGCCTGCTGGTGCCTGGCAGCTAACCGCTCCCGGCTCCGCAGGGCATCGGCGTGGCCCCAGCCGGCCGATGCGTTGAGGGCCAGGCCGTGCTGGTGTGGCGCGGTGAGTGGCCGGCGCAGGTGGCGTGTCTCTGCGTATCGGCCCGTGAGCCGACCCGCCCGGGCCAGGGCCTGCTGGTGCAGCCAGTGGCTTGGTACCCGGATGGCGTTGGCCTGCTGTTGCTGGAGCCGTTGCGCCAGGGAGAGCCGTGGCATGTCGGTGTGATGCGGTGCGCGGGTGCGGGCGCCGTCGGTGTCTGGCAGGTCCAGGTCTTGAGCCAGGCTTGCCGTCAGATCGGGCGCCGGTACCGATGGTGCCGGAAGGCCGGCGACCAGGGTTCCGACCCACCCTACCTCGCCCTGGAGATGGGGTTCTAAAGTGGGCTGGGGAGTGGCCAGGGTGGTTGCCAGTTGGCCATCGAGGGTCTGCTGGCCGGTGGCGGCCAGGGTGATGGCTGGTGACGGGGGCGGCAGGTTGGCCTGCAGGTGGCCGCCTGGGGTTTGGGGGGTGCCCAGGACGACGGGGAGGGTTAGGTCTGGTGGGGTGTAGTCGGGGCTTAAGGTGACCGGGTTGGTTAAGGCGGGCGGGGTGTAGCTCATGGCTGCTCTACGGTGTACGGACCGTGAGTGACCGGTTGGCAGTCCGTGGCGATGTAGGTAATCCCATAGACCCCAGGCGGCTGCGCACTGCCCCAGTCACCAGTGATCGAAGGTTGCTCCGCTGCCACCATCTTGCCGGCAGGCCACTCGAAGATCCGGACCAGGTCGACAGCCATACCGGCGGACGTCGTCGCGTTGCCCCTAAGTGTGATAACACCAATATCGGGGAATGGAGCCGAATCAAGCGAATAGTCATCCGTCGTGATGCAAACGCCTTCGGTAAGCCTTAACTCATCCAGAAGCCCGGCGAAATGTCGGTCGACCCGGGTAGGGTCTCGACCAATGAACAGATCCGTCTCCGTGCCTTCAATCGCGCCAGTGAAGAGTGTCTCGTCTTCCTTAACGCCATCCAGAAATAGATAGCAAGCGCCTTGATTCAAGCCAATCCGAATCCGGTGCCACGCATTCAGGCTGACCGTCGTTGTAGACGCAACACTGATCAGCAACTGTCCACCGCTGCCCCACGCCACAAACTGAACATGGCCGTCGGTGTTGATAACCAGCGCGTACTCATTCGCAGAAGATCGTTTGGTCAATATGGTTTGTACCCGGCCTGACTGGCTGGTTCGAATGGCCACATCGATCGTGTAGCGGTTCTGACCATTGAGACTCAGAGAGGGGGCATGACTGACCGACGCATATTGATTGCTGCCGTTGAGCGACAACGACTTGCCAAACAAAGCGCCAGATTGGACAAATCCGACGGTATGATGCCCCGTTACAGTACGCTTCGCAGACGAGGAGTCCTCGAAGTCGCCATTACAGTGAAGCTGCAAGACCACACTGGCGAAATGCGGATTTCCCGCCATAACTACCCCCCAAACACCGCCGACGACAGCCGCGCGGTTGCCCCGTTGAACAGTCTCGCCACGGGCTGGCCACCTTCGGTGCCGGTCTGTGGCATCTGGATTTCTCCGCCCTCGCCTTCCACGGTCACGCTGGCGTCGGACCACCAACCGCCACCAGGGGTCTTGATGCGGGCCCACAGCGGGATGGTGCCGGTGGCAGGATTGGCACCGGTGATCTGGCCGGCGATGGGCGTTGCCAGTTGCAGCTCGATGGCGGCTTCATCGACCGAGCCGGCGGATGCGGTGAGCGTCATCACCACGATGGGTGTGCCGCCGGGTGGATCACCCGCGGCGGGCCGGGCGGTGCCATAAAGCTCGATGCAGGCGCGGTCGGCGGACTGCGGGTCAGTCTGTTGCAGCAGCGCCAGGCTGGCCGTAAGTGCGGGTACCCGGGCGGCCTCGAGGCGGGCGGCCAGGTGTTCTGGTGAAAGATCCATTGCGATCGCCTCTACCTTACGGCCGGTTGATGTTGCCCTGGGCGTACAGCTCGGTGCCGTCTTCGCCGTCGCCTACGGGCACATCGCTCTGCTGAATGGAGCGAGCCACCCAGAAATCGGCGATGGCGCCGACGGTGTTGATGCGCACCACGTTGCCGGTCTCCCAGCCGCCGCCATTGGCCTGGCCCGGGATCAGCATGTAGGGCACCCCACCCTGGCCGTCGGTGCCCCGGGTACGGGGGTTGATGGGGGCCACGTCGTCACCCCCGGGGGCGTAGGTACCGGACCACACCAGGCCCCGTTTTTCGCTGATCAGCTCCCACTGGTCAGCGGCGGCGTTGGTGCAGCGCAGCACCCAGCGGTCGGTGTCGCAGCCTTCGTTGGTCACGGTGATGGGGTGATCGATCAGGTTGAGGGTCGCGGTGGCCTCTTTGCCCTGAGGGCTGTCGGACCAGGTTTCGTTCCAGGTCTCCTGATCCCAGGTTGCGCTCACCCGGGCGCGTCGGTCGCCGAACAGCAAGCAACTGGCGACGATGGTTTCTGCGGCCGGGAAGGGATGGCTCAGGGGGCGGGACAGTTCCAGGTAGCCGTTGATCTGCGCGTCCGTCAGTAGCCGCAAGTCCGCCACGGTGTGACGCACGGTAATCGGCATCGCCACACCGGTCACGTCGTTGAAGGTCAGGTGTCCGGTGGCACGGTCCAGGCTGTAGCCGTCCACCACTGCGGCGCCGTTGGCATCCAGTACCCGCACCCAGGCCACGCGAGGCCGGGTCGCCACCACATCGCCAGTGGCCACGGTCTGCGGTGCTTCGTTCTGAGGATGCATGATCATCACCAGATCGCCCGCCCGATAGATGGGTACCCGGCCATCGGACGGCAGACGGACAGCATCGATGCCGACGATGTCCGCATCCAGCGGGATGTAGCGGTAGGCCACCGCGTTGTAACGCAGGGTGCTGGGCAGCATGGGGCGCGGCTGGTAGATGTTGCCGTCGCCATCCACGTTGGCCGGGTCGTACCAGGGCTCGGCTTTCTGTTCCGGCGTCAGGCTGCTGTCGGGCACGAGTTTGCCGAAGGTCACCTGGGCGACACCGATGGTGTAGTCGGCGGTGCCCTGGATGTACTCGGACACAACGTCGCCATCCGGGTTGGCGGTGGCGATCAGCTGCTCACCATCAACGGCGGTACCGGTGATCTGCAGGGCTTCGGGTTTGAGCGGGGCGGACGCCGTTCGGAAGAAGCCCTCGGTGGCCGTCCAGTCGCCGTACACGGTGAGCAAGCTGGTCACGCCCACTGTGGCGTCCTGGCCATCGGCCCAGTAGCTCAGCGTTGCCTCGCCCAGGCCGTAATCGAAGGTGCCGGCATCCAGGGCCGCGCCGGTCGCCGGGTCGAGGTTGGTGACCATGCGGCCGGCCCGGTCCTGGTAGGTCTGCCCGCCCAGGGTGAGCTCCACGGAATCCGCTACCGTGCGGTCGGCTGAGGTGGGGGTCAGGCGAGCCACCAGGGTGTCGATCGTCTGGGTCTCGGTTACCGTGGCCGGCGTGGTTGGGACACCCTGGACCACATACTCCGCCGTGATCGATTGAGTTGGGTCCAAGGTGCGCGTTGTCTCAAAAGGGTCGCCCCAGACGCGGGTCTCGGTGCCACTGCCGGAAATGGCGAGCCAGGAGCGCACGGTGACTCGAAGGCTCAAGGTATCCAGGGTGATGGTGTTGCCAGAGAGCGTCCCGATTTTTTGCTCATGGACATCCCGCCATGCCCTCACCCACACTTCCCCGGCCACCACTTCGGCCCGCACGCTGTAGTCCTTGTAGGGAATCAACAGCCGCAGCGTGGCAGGATCGGGGGTATGGGAGAGCACCAGGGAGGTTGCCACGGGCAAGGTGTCGTTACCGCGCACCACCTCGCCGGGTGTCTGGGCCTCCAGCTTGGAGGAGGTGATCGACAGTGGGGTACCCCGATCTGGCAATTGGCTCACCTGCAGGGTGTACTCGCCGGTGGTACCATCGATCGAGCCGGTGGCCGCGCCAGTGATAACGCCAGAGGCATTGGCGGCGGCGGTCTTCGTGGCACCGCCGGACAGCCACTCAAAGGACACTGAGCCCACATCCACCGGCACATCCGCCAGGGTGCCACGGATCTCCGGACGGGGTGCGTTGATGGCATCCGGACCCGACAGGCGCAGGTAATGCACCGTCGTCCCCCACACCATCAGGATCATCGAGCCCGCATCGGGCAGCGCCCCCAGCGTGACTGACAGGGCCTTGGTCACATAGTCCAGGGTACCGGTGCCGAACGCCGGATCGCTGCCCGCGAGGATGCCCGCGCCATCGTCGGTGAGGGTGTACCAGTTGCCCTGGGCCATGTAGCTCAGCGACAGGGAACCCGGGGCCGGCGCTACGGGCAGGGTCTCGATCCAGTTCAGCCGGCGATTGGCCGCGGTGACCTGCCGTGCCAGGGTCTGCGCCTGCTGGGGAATCTCAACCGACCGGGTACCGGCGTTGACCGTCACGCTCAGCTCCGGGTTGAGGTGCTGGTTAACCAGGGGGGTCTCGGCCTGGGCGGAGGGCACCAGCTGGGAGAAGATCGACTCCACCCGGATGGTCCGGTCACCGATCCCTACCGGTTCCGCTGTGCGTTGGGCGCTGTGGTAGCGGGTCGCATCGGCGACCGTGGTGTCCCGCAGGCGGGCTCCGACGTTGTAATTGTAATCGTCCTTCAGATTCACCTCGTGGCCCTCGAAGTCATGGCGCAGCGCGTCTGACAGGGACAGGGTCACGATCCACCGAACGTACTCCTGGCCGTAGCTGTGGGTGAAGGTCTGCTCCGACACCGAGACATCGGTCACCCGAATGTACTGCTCCACCTCCCCTTGCTGGTCTTCGTGCTGGACCAGGCACAGGGTTTTACCAATCGGCGGCAGCTCACTGCCCACCCGCTGGATCACCCGGATCTGGCGCATGCCGGTGATGTGCTTCTCATACAGCGCTCCGGGCCACATGCCGGCCTTGAACAGATAGGCCTCTACCCGGCTCGCCGCCTGGTCGCGGACATCAAACGGGTCGTTAGTGGAGAACAGGGTGTAGCCCACCGCCGGGTCGTCGGGCAGAGCGGTCACCACCATACGGGCACTGCCAAACCGGTCGGTGCTCAGGGTACGGACCGCCAGGAACAGCTTGCGCAGCTGGAACCGTCCCATGGCCCGGTCCTGGTCGCTGACGTCCGGGAACACGTTGTTCATCGCGCCGTCGACGATCTCCAGGCCCGTGGCGGCACCGCCACCCTCTGGCACATCGTCCATCTGCTGGCTGGCGAGGATCTTGATGTTGGCTTGCTGAATGGGCATCGACTACGGCTCCACGGTGATGAATCGGAAAGTGGGGATGACAAAGTCTTCGGGCAGTGGATCGGTGTAATCGCACAGCGGTTGGCTGGTGTACGCGCCGCCGTCATGGTGCCGGAACCGCACCGCGTGGGTGCTGCCCCGGATCGTTAAGGTAAGCGTCTGGCCTGGAGTGCCCAGCCACACCTGGATCTGGGCCTCTTCGCGCATTGGCCACCACCCGCCCCCTCGCCGTGGCGGCTCAAGAGTGATCGGCCGCCCCTCCCGGCCAGACGCCTCCATGATGATGACGGCGCCGGTCACACTGCGAGTGAATGACTGAGCAACGGGCGACCAGTTGCGATCCGTCCACACCAGGTCATAGGGCAGCTCCACTGTGGCCAAGCCATCAGATAGCGTGATCATTGAAAGGTCCCTCGCGCTCGCTCCAATGCCCGCACAAAAGCGTCCTCATCGTCTTCAAGAAGACGAAAGGTCTCACCGTTCAGGTTCACGTTGATTGTGCGGACGGTCTCGACTTGGCGCGTTGCGGAAGTGACGGGCTGATTGATCTGCCGCTGCTCCTCCCGGCGCTCCCGGGCTGCTCGCTCCTGCTCACGCTGCCGATCAGCCGCCGCCCGCTCCCGGGCGTTGTCTTCCTCGCGCCGGTTCTTCTGCTCGATGGCGTTGATCTTCTCCAGGGTGTCCAGCGCTTCCTGGTAGTCGGCTGCGGCGGCATTGGCGCCGGCCTGGCGTGCTTCTTCCAGTTGTTCCTGCAGTCGCTCGCGTTCGGCCTCAAACTGCAAACGCTGAGCCTCTTCGGTATCGCCGCGAATGTCCGCAAGCCGTTGGCGAAGGCTGTTGAGGGTGCTGTCTGCTGAATCGCTGAGGCTTTCCAGCTTGCGCTTGGCGGCGTCGATGGCGCCCTGCAGTCCGTTGAGGCGCTGATCGTCCAGCAGGTCGAACTTGCTTGCCGCTGTCTCGCTCGCGTAATTGAGATCCTCAAGGCTATAACTGCCAGCCTCGATCTTCTCCTGCAGGTTCTCCATGGCCACCGCCTGAGCCCAGAACTTCTCTTCCACTTCGGCAGCGGCCAGCGCAGTGTCAGCAAACCAGGCGGAAAAGCTGTTGGACATCAGGCGCCGCCGGGCGGCAGCGAGCTCATCAGTGCGCTTGCTTGCGCGCTCCAATGCCTCCGCGGCAGACTCGGATTCCGAGACAAAGGCGTTCCCGCCAATCTTCATTTCAAAGAGATTGCGAGCCGCGGACGACAGCGCGGTGACCTTCTCCCTCGCATCGGTGAGCGCTTTGCCAAACGCTGCGCCCCAGGCGGCAAGGAACTTCTTCCGCGCTTCCTCGGCGGCTTTGGCGGCATCTTCGGTTTTTTCCTTGACCTTCTCCGTCTCGTCGCCAGCGGTTTTGATGGAGTCGCCGGCCTCGTTGAAGCCGTCTTTCAGCTCTGATCCGACACCGCTCTGTTCCTCCTGCAGCTCTTGCTGATCTTGCTGCAGCCCTTGCAGCTCACCCCGCAGCTCTTTCGTGGCCTCGGAGGCACCGTCGGCAGATTCCTCGAGGTCGTAGGGGAGCGGCTTAATCGTTCCTATGGCGTCGCCAGTTTTTTCGGCTTGCTCTTCAGTCTCACGAAGTTGCTGCCCAGCTGATTCGACCGATGTCTCGATCTCGGCAAACGCCCCGGTGACGCCCTTTCCAGAACTTACAGTGGCGCGGGCATAGTTTGCCGTCTGCGCTGCCAGCTCCTTGGTCTTTTGACGGGCCCGTTCGGCCAATTCCGCAACCTTGCCGTAGCTCTCCTCGCTGATCAGGCCGACCGATTCGATCGCCGAGGCCACCCCCTGAGCGAGGGTTGGAATAATCGAGAGCGAGCCTGACAGCATCGTCATGAAGGTGGACAGGGCTGTCATCAGGCCGTTGAAGACGGTCGCTGCGACGCTGCCCATGAGCTGGATGCCCGTGGTAATAGTGCGGAAGCGATCGACAATCTCCGGACCGTTCTCAGCCAGGTTCTTAACGAAGTCACCTGATTGCTGAACAAGGCGCTTGAACACCTCAATCAGCTTGTCGCCTTCCCCTCTCGTTCCGAACAGCTCCAAAACCTTATCGGTCGCCTCAGCTACAGCGGGGGCCAATTCGGCGCCGATTCGGTTGAGCAACCCCTTCAGCTTCAGGTCGATCTTGTTGTAGATGTCGCTGGCCTGGTTCAGTTTGTCCAGCTCTGCTTCTGAGTAGATCGCCCCCTCACGCTGGGCTTCTTCGAAAATCGCACGAAGTCCGGCCGCATTGTTCTCAAGGAGCGGCTGCAGCTGGCTGGCATCACTGGCCAGCATTTCTAGGAGTGCAATTTGTTCGGACTGGGAACCAACTTCGCCAATGGCCTGCGCCAGCCGCCGCATCTGTTCGTCAGGACGGAGATCGCGAAAATCTCGGATGTTGAGGTTCAGGGTCTCGAATACATCAGCGGCCTCGCCGCCACCAGTGCGCGAGAGTTCACCCAGGCGCTCGCTAACATCTCGCAGCATGTTGGACATCTGCTCGCCAGAAATGCCAACCCGTTCTCCGGCGATACGCCACAGCTGTAGCTGTTCTCGGTTCACCCCAATCGCCTTGGAGGTATTTGTCAGCTCCTCTGCGATATCTGCCTGACGGCGACTGAAAAGCGTTAGACCGGCGATAGAGGCGCCGGCGGCTGCCGTCAGACCAGCAAGACCCGTCGCCACTGTTTTTACAACGCCGCCGATCTTGCCCAGGGTTTTCCGGGCCTTCTCCGATGCCACGGCCAAGCGCTCTGATCGGTCCGCCGCCGCCTCTGCCTGATCCCGCACCTTGGACAGGCCTGTTGCCAACTGGGATGCGCGGGTATTGACCTGAGCCAGCTCCTGGCGGATTCGAGTTTGCTCGGAAGACAGGTCCTTGGTGCTGACGCCCGCATTCTTCAGTGCGCCCCGTAGGTCATTCAGGCGCTTCTGGTTGGAGAGCCACGCCTCATCAGCGGATTTTGCTGCGTCTCGGGCGCGCTCAAATTCTTCACGTTGTGCTTTGGTTGGCAGCTCCGTGGCCGCCAGCGCCTTGCCAAGTGCCGTGGCCTGCGACTTGGCTTGCGCTTGCTGCTCAGCAAGCTGGCGCGTTTCAGCTTTCAATGCCGAAAACTGAGTCACCAACTGCTGCTGCCCCTTGAGGCTCTCAAGGGTGGTAGCCATGCCTTCGATCTTTCGTGCAGCGTCGCCGCTATCCACGCCCAGGCCGTCGACTTCCTGAACCAGGCCGCTCAGGGATTTCAGGTCACCTGCACTGGCTTCAATATCCTGAAGGGCGCCATCAAATGCAGCCAGGCGTGTGGCCGTGCCAGACGCCTCTTTGGCAAGATCTTTGGCGCTGTCCGCAGACTGAGACATCCCGCTTGCAGCAGACTCAGAGGCCGTTTTCACCTCCTTGAGCTTGCCGGCCAGGGCCTCAGCTTCGCCATTAACCCCAGCGATTTCCTTTCGAATCCGGACCTGTTCGCCACCAAGATCTTTGGTGCTTATTCCCGCCTCATCCAACGTTCCGCGCAAACGGTTCAGCTGTTGCTGATTGGCCAGCCAGGCCTCACCAGCCGCCTTCGAAGCTTTCTTCGCCTGCTCAAACTCCCGGCGCTGCGCCTTTGTTGGCTGCTCTGTCGCAGCCAGGGCTTTGCCCAGGGCGGTGGCCCGCTCCTTAGCCTCAGCCTGCTCATCTGCCAGCTGCCGGGTCTGGCTTTTCAGATCGGTGAACTGTTTGACCAGGGCCTGCTGGTTCTTCAGCTCCGCCAGGCTGCCGGCCAACCCTTGTAGCTGCTCACTCGCCTCGCCGGTGTCTTCCCCCAGCGCGTCCAGCTCCTTGACCAACTGGGCAATGGAGCGCAACCCCTCCGTGCCAGCCTTGATCAGCAGTTCAACTTCTTGTTTCTGGTTGGTTGCCATGATTGCTCCAGGCACAAAAAAACCTGCCGAGGCAGGTTCGGAGTTGATCTAGTTTTGAGAGAAAAACCACTTTGTTGTCTAACAAACTGCAAGGCATAAGCTTGCAATCTATCAATAAGTCAGTAAGGAGAAAGCCTATGAGTAAGTATGCTGTTGAAGTGCTAGTCTGCGACAAGCCACTCGAAACACCGATAGTTGTTGACGCCTCGTCTGAGGAGGAGGCGATGGCCATCGTCAACGAATCATGCAAACCTCCAGTTCAAGCAGTAACCCCGAGAGATCCCGCCAGCTTTGAACCTGTTACAGCAATAACTTGGCGCGCCATCAACGCCAAGTTACTTAAACCCAACGAGTGACAGCCACTCCTGCCAGGCCCAGGCACCGCCCGGGCCTGGCTCATTCAAACAACACCACGAACGCGCAACCGCTCCAGTTGCGCCTTGGTCAGCCCCTCCACCCGCTCACCCTCGCGGTAATCTTTGCCGTTATGGCGATGCGGTTTCTTCAACGTCACGGACACCAGGTCCGGCTTGGTTTCTGCTGTCTTCGTCATGCTGTGCTCCTACTCGATCAGACGGTTGATCGGGCGGCCTGGCCGCCCGGTTGGGTAGTCCGGATTACTCCTGGATCACGATGTCGAATGGCGCGCCCTGGCCCTCCGGCGTGGTCATGGTGCCTTCCAGTGTGCCGGTGATGAACTCGCGGGCCATCAGGTCGAGCGCCTGGCTGGCGCTGAACGAGACGCTGTGGATGGTGACCTTGGCATTCTTGCCGGTGACCAGGTTCTTGCCGTCCATGATGATCTGGCGACGCTTCGAGATCTGCGTTGCCCCCAGGATGCGCTGGCCGGTGGTTTCCAGGGTGTCGTAATCCATGGTTACCGCCGCGGCACCGGCGGGGCTCAGCGCCCGTACCAGGCCACTGGCGGCCTCAACCTCATAGTCAGTATCACGAACCAGCACGGTGGTGCCGTCTGACTCTAGGGTCACCACCATGGAGGCCGGATCAATATGATCGTGCGGCAGCTTGCGCCAGGAGCCCTCCGCCAGCGTGACGGCCTCGCCGGTCACGGTCTGGACCGCTGCGCTGTAGTCTTCACTGGTGCCCGCCAGCGCGTCGGCCAGCAGCCCGGCCGGCAGGGAGTCAAAGTCCATTGCCAGTCGCGGCGCTTCACCCGGCAGGTTGACCGAGTCCAGTACCTGACCATAGGTGTCACGCTGGAAGCTGGTGCGATCGACTGACTCCGGCTGCGGCGGCGTCAGCTCCAGTCGCGAAACGTTGACCGGGCCAACGAAGTCGGTGGCCACATCATTTTCAATCACCGCCAGGTAGATGTTGCCGGCGAAGATCAGTCCTGTGTCTTTGTAAGACATTATCTTTCCTCCCAATTCAGGGTGCTGTAGGTCAAGGTGATCGGCAGGTAGATCGGGAGGACCGACGTGCCGATTTCAATATCGTCGAGCTGAGCCTCGCCGGCTTCGATCTCGACAGCCAGGCCGTTGAGCTTCAGGCTTTCCGGCCGGAAAAGGGTTCGGTAGATGTCCTGCAGCAGCTCGTCCTGACGGGCGCGGCCATCGGGTTCGCGGTCAAGAAAGGCCACCACTTCAATCGTTCGGGTCTGGTTGGTCGCCCGCCAGCCCTGCGTGGTCAATCGGTCTGAGATGTTCCGCACGCCAATACACGGCAATGCCTGGTGCTCATCGAGATACAGCGCCGGGTCCTCGCCCATCACTTCGCCGGCAACTTCGGTGAAGTACCCATTGGCGACACGGATATCACCAAGCCGCCGGATCACCTCGTTGATGACTTGCGTTGACTTTGCGCTCATTTTTTCAGCTGCTCGTTGTACCGTTTGATGAATTTGTCACTCAGGCTTTCACCAACCGCTGCCCGGTACCGGTCATCGGCGGCCGCCTGAAAGTGCAACTTGATGCTGTGGCCCGCCGCCTCCCGGACCCGGTCCTGGCCAGCCTTTCGATATCGGGCAAGAACTTTTCGGCGCTTGCTCCTGGGGTTCACAAAACCCCAGACACGCATGAGCTGGCCGCCCTTGCGAATCCACACGCTGGCGCGGGTTCCGGTGCTGTCGGTTGTCCTGGTGGTTGTCTTCCAATAACGGAAGGGAATCCGGCGACTGGTCGGCGCCAGCACCGCGACGGGGTCTTTGTTCGACGCCCGTTTGAGATCGATTTGCCCGCCGGCCTTGGCCCGGGAGATACCATCCCCGGCAATTCGCTGGGCCAGCTCCCGCTTACTGTCCCGCCCCTGATCGTTGATCGCCGCCCGGGACGCCCGGCGGATGGCCTGGGGCTGCCCTTCCAGGCTCTCGACGGCAGACAGCAGGCCGTCCAGTTGAATGCCCGGTTTGCGACCCGCCATCACAGCGTCCCCATGACGCGCAGGGTGATGCCGTCGTCGCTGCCTTCGACAACGCCATCCACTTTGTAGGTCGCGCCCCGGATCGTGATCTGGTCACCCCGCCTGCCCCATGGGTAGGGCAACTGGGGCTGGAACAGCTCGATCTGGTGCCGCGGCTCGTTCATCGGGCCCGTGTAGATGTTCTCCCGCGTCAGGAACGCCAGCACCGACACGTCGGAAGCGCCACCTCTCTGTCGATACAGCGCCGACTGGCCGATGATCCGTCGGGCGGAGATGGCCAGTTCGCTGCGGCTTTGGCCTGGTTCCACCGACTCCACGATGTACCAGTCAGCACCTCGCTGGATCAGCTGACCGTGCTCCATACCGGCCCGGTACCGCATTCGCACAAACGTGCTGTCAACGGCCCGGATGCCGGTCTGCTCAGAGCGACCAACGCTTCGCGGCTCCTGAAAGCCAGCCCAGGCTGAGCCGATCGCCGGCCAGCTGGGCTCACCCGCCCCGGTGCGAGCGCCGTACAACGTCACCCGGTCCTTCAGCTTTCCCGCCTGCATATCAGCCCACCCGATGGATCACGTAGGGCGCGAGCAGCAGCTCGACACCCATGGGCAGCTCAGTGGCGATCGTGCCAATCACCACCGCTTCCCGGTGTTCGTAGAGATGCCCGATGATGAGCAGCGCCGCAGACCGCACGTCCGCCGGCAACACCTCATGCCCAACGTCTGCAGTCACGGTCACCGAACCGCGTTCCCGCTTACACCCCGGCCACTTGGCACCTTTGGCTGGATACAGCACGGGGTACACCCCGCGCGGATCAAGGTACAGATTCGCCGATGCCAGCGACTGCTCGGCGCCCAGGGCATCCAGGTAAGCAACGCCCTGCACTGCCCGCACCGGCGTCCACCGCAGCTCAATACCTGCGCCACCGGCCGGCAGCGCATCCAGCACCATGGTCGCGCCATCGACCTTGTCGAACGCCTGGCCGGTCCGGTTCTCGATGTGCTGGAAGGCGGCAGAGACCAGGGACTGAAGCAGGCCATCTTCGTCAGCATGCTCGATGCGGCAGTGCGCCTTTACATCTTCAAGCGGGATCATTCGGGCGTTCCTTTCACAGCAGGAGCCTTAGGCCTTCGGCTCATCGTCCGGGTTGTCGCTTGGAGCGGGCAGCTTGTCGCCCTCCACCGCGACTTTCTTTTTCACCAGGCGATCGACTTCATCGGGTTCAAAGCCCGCGACGTCGCCACGGGTGTAGCGACTGAAGGGGCGCAGGAAGGTGACCACCTTGCGCTTGGCAGGCTGGCCTTTCTGGTTTTCCGGGTCTTGGTTATTGCGGGTAGCCATGATGCTCTCCTAAATTCAGTGCAACGTTTGAATGGCGCCGGCCCCGACAGGCCGTTGGCGCCAGCCTTTACCAGGTAACGCCGGTGCCCAGCACCAGGCCTTCCGGATGGCGGAAGCCGATGTCGTGTTCAGCCACCAGGCGGATCAGCGACTGATTGCGCGCGAACGCAGAGACCAGGTTGCCGCTGGCGTCCTTGTAGGTCGCCTCCCGGCTGAAATCGATGGACAGGTTGTCGCTTTCACCGATGACAACGTCGTTCCAGTCGGCGAAGTAGATTTCAGACTCGTTGGTGCCGGCACCCAGGTTGGTGGGCACCGTGGTGGTGTGGTAGATCGGGTAGCCCTTGAGCATGCTCTGGGCCATCTCCGGGTATACCTTGTTGCCATTGCCGTCACGCAGGCCGAACAGCGTCATGTAGCTACGCGGAGACATCGCCCAACCCGGGGTGATCAGCATGGAATCGGAGTCCATGAGCTTGAGCATCAGACTGTCGAGGTAGGCATCGATGGTGGCCAGATCCGCAGTGCCAGACCAGGCCACGGTGCGGCTTGCACTGGTAGCCGTTGGTTTGAAACCCATCGGGGTATTGCTGGTGCCATCGTCACGCAGGAAGGCTTTGTCTTCGCGTACCGCCTTGGCATTGAGCATGTCGTTCAACACGATCTGTTCCACGGCAAACCCGGCGCGGCCCACCAACTGGTTGGAGATCGGCACCATGGTGATCTGGGTTTTGGCGCTGAGTTGAACGTCGTCGAATTCTGACTCAGTCGCCAGCACGTCGGCCCCTTCCCCCACATAACCGGAAGTCGCGCCGCCGCTCATACGAGGCAGGGACATGTTGCCGTTGGGAAGCGGCATGACCTGGGCACCAAGGCGACGCACCACAGTGCGGGCCCGCAGAAGTTCGATGACCTCCTCGGCCATGTTGGTGGGAATCAGCGCACCGCCGCTGCCGGCGCTGGTTTCGATGGCCATGGCCACGTCGCCGTCGTTCAGTTCGTTTCTGGCGAAGTTGGAGGCCAGGCCCAGATCACCCTTGCCGGCGGCAATGGACATGACCATGCGTGCCGCTTTGGCGCCGGTGTACTGCCGAGCTTCAGGTTTGACGTGTACAGCCGGAGCGCCAGACTCCTGATTGCCCAGGGCCTTCACCGGCTCGGCAGACGCAGCGGCCATGCGCTCGGCATCTTCCAGGCGCTTGATCTGCTGGGTGAGTTGGTCGAACTCCTGAGTGAGTTCGCCGAAGGACTGCAACTGCTCTTCGCTGAGCTCGCCTTCGGTTGCTTCGATCTCGGCCAGGCCTTGTACCTGGGCATTGATCTCGGCCCGCTTGCGGCGGAGTTCTTCAATCAGCATGGTGGTTTCCTCTCTGCTTTCGGGCATAAAAAAAGCCACCGATTGGTGGCTTGTGGGGGTTCAACTCCGCCGCGAGGCTAGAGCTGACTTTGAATCTGAAGCGATTGGGCTTGGGCGGAGATCCGCCGCCCACCTCCCTGACGTGTGCTGGCAGCGTGCCGGAGCGCTATGGCATTCACCGCATCCTGGGCCGGCGCGATTTCATCGATCAGCTTGAGCTGCAACGCCTCCTCCGCTGAGAACAGACGGGCTTCGGTGGCCACTACCTGCGCCACATCGAGCCCACGATATTCGGCGACGGATTCCGTAAAGGTCTTGTAAGCCGAATCCAGCCGTTTCTCGATTTCAATAACCGCCTGGTCGGTGATCGGCTCATGGGGGGAGGCGTCGTTCTTGTGGCCACCGCGGAAGAAAGTATTGAAGGTGATGCCAGCCACCTCCTCCGCCTTGCTCATGTCGAAGGTCTCAATGATCACACCGATCGAACCGGTCATGGACGTTGGGCTGGCCACGATGCGCGAGCAGGCCGCGGCCAGGAAGTAACCGGCGGAACAGGCGGCGTAGTTGATCAGCGCAGTGACTGGCTTTTCCTGGGCAACCAGGCGAATGAAATCCGCCATCTCCTTGCAGCCCATCGCCGAGCCGCCGCCGGTGTGGAAATCCAGGACGATCTCTTCAACCAGTTCGTGGCGGCGGGCGGCATCCAACTGCGACCGCAGCTTCTCGTAAGAGACCAGTTCTTCGCAGGTATTGGTGATCACACCCCGCCGCGGTACCAGCACACCGTGAACAGGAATGACAGCCACCTTGCCCGAGACGGTGAGGCTCTTCGCCGCCCGCTCCTGATCATCAACCAGCTGCATGGGCTCCAGCTCTTCAGAGCGCGCACGCCCCAGCAGGTGTGGCTCCAGTACTGACTTCACCGCCGTCACCAGCGCTGGCGTCGCAAACAGCGGAACGCCAAACACCATCGATGCGACGTGCGGATAGTTGATCATGCGCGGCATAGGATTCCCTCGATTTCAGACATTTGCTGTGGCGTTGCATTCAACGCGTTCGCGGTATTGCCCTGGTCAACCATGTTCAGCGGCGACAGGTAGCGGTCACCGCCAGCAATCGGCGGCATGTTCTCCAGGCGCCGGACATCATTGGCCGACAGCCAGCCCCAGTTGCGGCCAATGGCGTAGGCCTCATACCGGGACTTCTGATCGCCACGCAACAACCCGCTGACATTGAACTCGATGTAGAGACCACCCCGCTCAGAGGGCAACAGCAGGTCGCGCATCATTGCGGCCTCATGCCGCTTGATCCACGGCAACAGCGTGTAGATCACGAACTGCAGCCCCATGTGCTCAATGTTGTTGAAGGTGGCCCGATCCATCATCTGGATCATGTGGGGCGGCACTTTGTAGAGCTGGCATACCGTCACGGAGGAATGCCGGCGGGATTCCAGCAGCTGCGCCTTCTCGTTATCCATTGCCAGCTGCTTGTAGGTCATGCCCTCCTGCAGCATGGCAACGCTGAACATCTTGCGGATGCCGGAGTGCCGCTCGGCGAACTTGTTCAATAGACGATCCAGCTTTGCCTGGTCCGTAATCGGCGCCGCTTCCCGCGGGCGCTCAATCACCCCTGACATCGTCGTCCCACGGGAGAAAACAGCCGAGGCGTGTTGCTCGGTGGCCATGGCCAGGCCAAGCGCGTCGGCGTTGGTCTCTATGGGCGACAGGCCCACAAAGCCATCCAAGGAGAAACCCTTGATGTGGTGCACCATTCGCGAAGGCAGCGTCTCGTTCTGCTCCGTCAGGTGGTAATACGGCATGCCGTCACTACCCTTCAGCACCTGGACTTTCTTCGGGTTCACCGGGATCAGCTCCCGGACATACCCCGCCCCGTCACGCTCAATCAGCGCAATGTGGTTGCCTTCCAGCCCCAGCAATCCCTGGGACTGCTCGTAGTACTCGAAGGCTGTGTCCTTGCGGTTGGGCTGGTTGTGGAGGACGTCATACAAAGGATGATCCGTCGCCCGCTCGCGGTTCCCACCCTCGGTCCGCCGGTACAGCTCGCAAGGCAGCTGCGCCACAGATTCAGCAAGCAACGTGACACAGCCCCGCAAGGCCGTGAGTGCCAGCGCCGTTTCGGTGTTCACGAGGGTACCCGCAGAAGACTGCTGCCCGCCCACACCACTCACCCAGCCAGTGAAGTCCGAGCTTGAAGATCGGGCCGATGGCGAGGCGCCCTGAAAGAAGCTGGAGAGGAACATCAGCCTTCACCTCGCTGTGCTCTGCGCGCCTCAAACCGCCTGGCCGCAATCGCTCGGGCACTCATGAACGACCACAGCAGACACAGAACACCGCCAACGATGTACCCCGCGGGCTCGAACACTAGCCAGGAGCCGAAGGCCACCAGCAGCGCACCGGCCAGACCAATCACAAAAGACAGAACCGATATCAGCATGTCACGTCCGAAGTGTCGTAAATGGACGGCTGCGCCTGATCACCCTCAGAGCGAATGGCGCGCCCCAGGGCCATGATCAGAGCCACAACCCCGTCGATCTTGTTTTCCGGGAATTCCTTGCGGGGGTAGATGTTGTCCTTGGCATCAAGGTGCGCCACCACGTTCGACATCATCCAGGTAAGCACTGGGTCACCGTTGTGGCGAATTCGCCCTTCCAGCGTGAGCGCCTCCAGCGTTTTCATCGGCTCACTCATGTTCTGTACGGTCTGCCGGTATTCGATCATCGGCAGACCTTCCTCCAGCATGCGCGTTGCCAGGTACGTGGCTTGCCAGGGGTCAAACCCTACGCTCTGGATATCGAGCAGGCTGGCCAGCTCTCGCAGATCTTCTTCAATGAATGCGAAGTCTGTTGTTGCGCCGGGCGTCAGCGTTACCAATCCCTGCCGTGCCCAGCCCGCATAGTGCTGGTTGCGGCCGTCCTCCGCCGCATCCTCAGGGATGTAGTACTTGCCAAAGGTTGTGAAACCACCGTCTTCGTCTTCCACCACAACCATCAGGGCGGCAATGTCGATCTTGCTGGCCAGGTCCAGGCCGATGAATGCCTTGCGGCCGACGCAGCCTTCCAGCGTCAGCGCCGAATCGCTGCAGCTCTCCCAGGCCTGCAGGTCCATCCAGGCCGTGTCCGCGTTCACCCATACATTCAGGTGCTTGGTCAGGAAGTTGTTGGTGGCCGCCGCCATGGTCATAGCCTTGCGGGCTTTGCGTTCGATGTCCTCCGGGTTAACCGATATACCCCAGTTCGGGTTGGCCTTCGCCCAGCTGGCCGGATCTGCCCACTCGTCGTCATCGTCAATCGTGTAGATGATCCCGAAATAGCTCTCATCCTGAACCACGCCTTCCAGGATCTTCGTCACATAGGCCCGCTGCTCGTAGCAGATACCCGCGCGGTTAAAGCCGGCTGTGGTAATCAACCAGAGCAAAGGCTGTTTACGGGCGCCGGTACCGGTCTCGATAACGTCGAAGATCTCCCGGGTTTTGTGTGCATGCAGCTCATCGATCAGTCCGCCGTGAACGTTCAGGCCATCATGGTTGCCGCCCTGGTCACGGCTCAACGATCTGAAAACGCTGTTCGTGTTTTCGACGTAGACAGTGTGTGAACTGGTCGCCACACCGAAACGGGCTTGCAGCCCCGGCGTGCGATCCACCATCTGCTTGGCGTCCTTCCAGGTGATCTGCGCCTGGTCACGAGTAGTGGCGGCGCTGTATACCTCAGCGCCTGGCTCACCGTCTGCCGTCAGCAGGTAGAGACCGACGCCGGAGGTTTCAGACGACTTGCCCTGTTTCCGGGGCATCTCGTTGTAGGCCGTTTTGAATCGGCGATAGCCTTCCTGATTGATCCAGCCGAACACCGTTGTCAGTCGGAAGATCTGCCAGGGTGACAGCTCCAGGCGCTTGCGCTCCCGCGCCCACTCACCTTTAACGTGAGGCAGCAGTTCAATGAACTGGCAGACCCGGTTCGCCAGCACCGGCTCATACCAGTACGGAAACTCATCGGTGCCCTCTCGCTCCAGGTCGTTGAGCTGGCGCCGGCAGGCGAGACGCACCCACTTGCAGGCCGGGATCTCGCCCTCAATCACCTGGCGGATGTACTCGTTAGCAATGGCAACGTAGTCCCGGGCCATAGTCAGATGTCCTCGAACCCGCCGAAATCAAGCTGACCCTGATTGGGCGCCTTCAAACTGGAACGACTGGCCGGGGTATGGCCAAACTCCCTGCCCGCATCCATCACTTCTTTCCAAAGCTTGTTGCGAATGTGGAAGGCCTGGCTCATCTGCCGGTAACCATTCGGCGTGGCCTCGACCATATCCTCCAGCGTTTCGATCGCCTTGGTCACCATCTTGAACTTGGTGTAGCTGTCCAGGTACGCAAACAGCGGGATCTGGTCGCAGCTGGAGAGCAGGCCCTGATTCGCCAGAATCGGGCCGATCTTCTTCCAGGCAATGCGCACCGCATCGGGTGCATCCTTCGGGCACTCCGGTACCGAGATTTCAACCTCCGGGCCGTGAGAATCACGGTCCTTACGGAAGTTGCCCTGCAGCACTTTCATCTGCCCTGCAATTGCTGGTCTGCCTCGTTTAGCCATAACACCAGGGAAGCCCTTTGACTCCCCCCCTCCTGAATTTTGCCATCAGAAAAAATCACGGATAGGCAGCGGTCGAGCCCGCCCCACCTCAGAACTTTTGACCCCGCCCCCCGGCCCGCAGGTTCGTGCGTGCGCGCCTGGATTCGTTTTCGGTCTTCCGCTTGTGGCAGGCCTTACAAATGGCCTGCAGGTTCTCATCCGCATCGGTACCGCCTTCCGCCTTGGGAACAATGTGGTCGACGGCGACTGCCGGCATGACACGACCGACTGCCAGGCATGGCTGGCACAAGCCTTTATCCCGGCGCATGATGCGGTCACGCAGCTTGCGCCACCTGCCGCCATAGCCACGCTCGGTACTGGAGCCGCGACCCTCTGCGTTCCAGCCGGTGGCCATTGCCTGATGCGCCTCGCAGTAGCCATTGCGGGCTGTCGTGCTAGCCGCACAGGTATGGCAGCGGCATTGCCTCGGGATTGCTACCGGCATCAGCGCTGCAACCCCAACGCGTCCACCAGACCGTTGTGCCTGGTGGCACAGTCCTGATACACCGCTGCCACTTCCTTGATCACCAGCACCATCTCACCGCCCTTCCCGTTCCGAAGCTGCGCCGGCACCTTCGGACACTTCACCAGCAGGTTCTGCTGATCCGGCGACAGGTTCGCCCCGGAGGGCTGCGTTGAGCATGCGCACAACATCAGGCTCAGCACACACACGCTGATAGATTGGCTTGTGGATCTCACGAACGATTCCCCGATCAATGACACGCTCATTGGCTCGCAGCTCACCCAGCCGGGTCTCGACAGACTGGGCAATGCCTGAAACATCACCCCGGATGAGCTGCGCCAGCGCCTGCCGGTCCTCAACAATTGCCAGCCGCCTGGCATCCTCAAACCAACCCCGGGACACCCAGCCCGCCAAGGCGGTACCGCCCAGCACAACGACCATGGCCAGCAGCTTCAGCTTTAACGTCATGCCTTGGCCTTCAGGTATTCCACAGCGTTGCCGCCGTAGTAGTACAGAAGATTGGCGCTGAACACCCAGCTCAGGGTCTGGGCCAGCGGCACCAGCTCCGGCGTGATGGTGCCCAACAGAATCTGGGCCAGGATGGCGTACAGGCCCAGCAGGCTGGCATACGCCATCAGGCGGCGGTGAAACCACCACTGCCCAGGGTTCGGGTGATCCGCCACGGCTACCGCTCCAGAATCAGCCGGTCGAGCTTGCCATCAATCACCCGCAGGCCCGCCTTCACCTCATCGAACTGTTTGGTGTTGCGCTCCCGCTCGTCGATCATGCCCTGCTGGATGTGCTTGATCTCCAGCTCCGCATTGCTCAGGCGCGTGTCCTGATTGCTGAAGAACCACATGGCCGAAAGAATCATGCCCAGCGTGGTCAGGATGTGCCCGTATGAAATCTGTTTGGAGATATGCAGGCCCCGGCGATCGCTCATACTCTCACCCATTACCGGGCTTCGCCCCGGCGCATCAGGTCCGCGAGTTCGTCCGCCCGGTCGCCGACCTGGCGGGCCCACTTGCTGTCGAGCATTTCGTCCGCCGCGCGATCCCAGTCCCGGTCAGCGAGTGCTGCCAGCATCCGGCGGAACTCAAGGAACCGGGTCAGCCCCAGGTTGAAGCACATGTTGGCCAGCACCACCTGCCGGGTGTCGTCCAGGCTCAGGTACAGGGGCATGCGCTCCAGATCCGCGATCACCTCATCGATGTCGTTATCCAGCATGAACCCAGCCTCTTCCTCCGTGATGCCACGGTCATCCAGGTTGCGGCCATACCCAATGGTCTGGCGCGGCGGCTCGGCGGTATCCAGGTAGGGCTTCAGGCGCAGGCCTTCATGACGCTGCAGTTGTTCCAGGAGAAGTGGTCGGTTCATGGTTCCAGCCATAAAAAAACCCGGCTCAGAGGCCGGGTTAAAGGAGTTTGGTTGTCTTGCGATCGACTATTCCCAGATGCACTTCCTGCACCTTACGCGACAGAGGTTAGTTATCTGCATGCAGCATGTCAACATAACTACCCGCCAATTAGGTCATGACTATCCAGGCGAGCATCAACCCATGCCTCGCCGGCACCCAGCAAGTACCGAGCCTTTTCTCTGCTCCCAATCCCTGCATCCCGGGCAATACGGGTCAGGCTGAAGCCGTACTGATACGCCATCACCAGCACCTCACCCATTACCGGATCACGCTGCAGCAACCGCGCTACCGCACGATCCACCGCCAGGGCTTCCTCGTCTGAACACTCCGGCATGGCCACGGAGCCCGCAGCCACCAGACCCACCTTGCTGAACCCCAGCCGCAGGCCACTGTCGCTGGAGCGGACCCAGTGGGCCCAGGCGGTCAGCCGCTGTTGCGTGTCACCCAGCATGGCCACCTCCCATGAGCTGCCTGATCTGCGCCATGCCCTGCCGCCCGGCCTCCAGTCTGGCCCGCTTCACGCCCTCGCCTTCCGGCAACGCCCGCTGGAACACCCGATGGGCCGCCCGCGTTCGGGCTCTGGCAACCCCAAGGATGCGGCCGATATCCGGCCAGTAGAAATCCGGATCGCCATCAACCAGCGCCTGCTTGGTGATCTCCAGGGCCCGCTCCAGCTCTGCCCAGGAATACCGGCTCACCTGGCCGGCCCACTCCCTCCGGGCCTTCCGCAGCGTCTCCGCGTCTGGCCACTGCATCAGGAACCGCTTGCCATAGATCAGCTTCAACCGGGTGAAAAACAGGATGGTTCTCTGCTTCTGCTCCTCGCTGACGTCGTCACCAGTTTTGGATGGCGTACTCCGGGTCGGTAAGCTGCCGACAGATCTCATCCTGCTCTGCACGTCGTGAACGATACCGCTGACCCGATGCACCTGTCCCATGAACACCTCGCTGTTGTTGGCTCTGGATTTCCTGGTTCATTCGATCACGCTCCCGCACGTAGCTCTCCGCGAAGGACACGTAATACTCCGGGCCATCTGGTACCCGGCCAAGGTTGGCTTCTGCACTGGTGATGATGTGGCGCATGTCACCGATGGTGAGCTGCTGCTGAATCCAGCGCTGGTAAGAAATGATCAGTTTGGGCCGGGCGATCCGGTGGTAGGCCCATCCCCGCTCACGGCCCAGGAAGGTGCCCCAGTCCTGCGGGCTCTGGGGCTGAAGGGTGTCGGGCCACGCATCATTATCGCGCGCGCCCGCGTCAGTAGAGTTAAGTAAAGTAGAGTTATACAGATGTGTGTTGTTCCCAGTGCCGTTCCCTGTGTTGCTCCCTGCGTGGTTCCCGCCCTGCTCAGGCTCACAAAATTCCTGCAATTTCTGGAGGTTAACCACGTTTCCGCTGTGTTGCTCGCGGTGTTGTTCCTTGTGCGGTTCCCTGTGTTGTTCCTTTTCCGGGCGGACTAATCCCCGGTCGGCCAGCGGCAGTTTAAAAACAAGGCCCCGGCTGCGGCTGGAGTCATGGTTCACCACCAGCCCGGCCCGCTCCAGCTCTGCCACCCGGGCACGCACACGGCCCAGCGTGGGTGCATCCTCCCGCTTGCGCTGGCTGCCCCAATCCGGGTCTACATGGATCAACTCCGCCAGGGCCCGGTAGGACAGCTTGCGAGCAGGCCCGCCGGCCACACCGGTGCGGTAATCCATATACCGCCGGAAGCCCCGCAGGTAAATCACCTGGGCTTCCGGCGTCAGCCCCTGTAGGGCCTCGTCCTCAGCATCATTCCATTGCGATCGCATGACCGCCTCCTATTCACCTGGCCAGTTATGCGACGGACCTGCCCCCAGTAGACTGCGGACGCTGGCCATAGATATCTGGGCGCAGGGAGTAACGATCAATATCGCCCCCCTTCGCTTTAACAGCCGCCTCCAACGCCAGCACATGATGAGCAGGAATTCTCGTCCAGTTGTGGAGCGTTGGAGGTTTAACACCACAAACGCGAGCCACTTCAACTTTGCTGCCGAGGCAAGCCGCTAGTTTTCCAAGCTGATCGTCAATCATTCATCACCTATTAGACTGTTAGCCAAAAACAAATTATCCAACACCTAACGTATTGTCAACTTAAGATACTTACCAATGAATTAGAGAACGGCTAACATGCAGGCCATGACAGAAGAACACTCGAACGCCAGAGCAGTGCGAGTCAGGGAAGCTATTGAGAGCGGCCCGCTTGCCATGAGCGAGATCGCTGACACGCTGGGGATAGCACGTACGTCGGTGCTCAACTGGAAGCGCAAAGGCTCGATCAACCTTGACAATCTGAAAGGTCTAGCTGAGTTGACTGGCTATCGGTTTTGGTGGCTCGCGTTCGGCGAGGGCCCCAAAACCTATGCCGATGCGGAAGAAGCTCCCCAACACTCACAACTCACGGACGTTGCGAAAGTCTCGCCAGAACACGCCAGGCTAATTGAATGTATTTCACACCTAACATCAGCTAGGGTGCTAACCCCTTCAATTGCAGAAGCCATGACCCACCTGCTCAACGCAGTGGCAGATTCCAAGAAGCAATAATCTTCAAAGCTCCACCCAAAAGCCCCGCAGGCCTCGCCTCCGGGGCTTTTTTGTTTTCTCAGCGATCCCGTCCCCCGCGGAAATGCGCCTGAATAGTAAAAATACAGTTAGCCTTGTTGACACACCGATTCGTCATTAGCTAATCTCGGTTACACGTAACCTAACAACCTAGATGGCTATGACTAATTCAAGCGGCACAGAATTCGAAATCCACGACCCAGACAACACCCTGACCCCGCGTCAGCGTGAGGTCCTGGCCTGGGTAGTCGAAGGCAAGGAGAACGAGGCCATCAGCCTGCTGCTGGGCATCACGCTCGGTACGGTGAAGTTCCACATGGTGCGCCTGCTGCGCCGGTTCGACGCGCCGAATCGTCAGTTGCTGATCAGCCGCGCCTTCAAGCAGGGGCTGGTTCGCGCCCGGCACCTGGCCGTTTGCCTGCTGATCGCCGGCAGTGCCCTGCCCGGCACCGGTGACCAGCCAGCCACCGTCCGCACGCCCCGGGTCGCCCGGGTGCGGACCGCTAACCGTCGGGATGCCGACCACCACCCCATCATCCAGCTCAACAACCTTGCAGATCTCCACCACGGAGACAGGGAGGCAGCATGATCGCTGAAAACATCGCGCTTTCAGACGCCGCCAAGCTCCTGAACCTTGGCCCCCGCAAGATGATTCAGGCCCTCAAGGCCCGAAAGATTCTGGACCGCAACCGCCTGCCCAACTGGCGCTATACCCAGCGCGGCTACTTCCGGGTGAGCACCAAGTCATTCAACCACCCCACGCGGGGCCTGCAGCACAGTGCCAAGACGCTGGTGACGCCAGCCGGCCTGGAGTTCCTGCGCCGGGAGTTCGCTGAACAGATCGAGATGGAGAAGGCCTCGTGAAACAGGTTTCGACGTTTTTTTCACTGATGGCCGAGTTCGGCTCCGCCGAGATTCCGCTGGAGGCCATGTGCGAGAAGTTTTTCGGGCTCAAGCCCGACATGGCCAAGAAACGCGCGGCATCCCAGCGCCTGCCGATTCCGGCCTACCGCGGCGGCACCCAGAAGAGTGGCTGGCTGATCAGTGCCCAGGATCTGGCCGACTACATCGACAAGCAGCGGGAGAAAGCCCGCAAGGAATGGGACCAGGTCAACGTGGCCTGAGCCAAGGAGACACCGCCATGAACGTGAACCTTCCAGAGAACACCCGCGTTATCGACCTGATCCGCTTCGCGCAGGCCCAGGGCAAGCGCCTGGTCTGGCGCCGGGACGGCCTGCGGTACCGGCCACACATGGAGGATGCCAGCCGTGTTCCGCACCGCCCTGTTACTCGCCTCCGCCCTCGCCTGCGTGTGGTGGATTGCAAAAAACTGTGAGGACAACCCGATGATTACGATCAACGCCAGCGCCAACGACATTGAACGTGCCCTCGCCGAGCTGTACCGGCTTGCGACCACGGGCACCGACAGCAACGCCCGCCACGCCGGCAGCTTTCTGCTGGCGCTCTGGAACGGCGACCAGCACCCGCTGAACGTCACCGAGTTCAAGTACCTGGAGCCCAAGCCCATGCGCCAGGCGGTGCAGCTGTTCGCCTTCCTGATGACCACCGGCACCAGCCTGCACAACTTCATGAGCGAGGAAGCAATCGCCCAGGTGGCTGAGAACGTCAGCGCGGCCACCGGTGAGACCTTCAACAACACCCTGAAGCGCCACCCCAACGGCGCTCACCACGCCCGCCCCGCAGCAACCCCGGCTCCGGAGTGCCGGACGCTGCCTTAACCCGACCTGCGATCGACAGGAGTCACATTCCCATGAGTACACCTGCACCCCAACAACGAGACACCGACGTTAACCAGTTCTTTGAAGACCTGGACGGCGGCGTGTTCATCCAGAAGCTCGCCCGGGCCATCAGCGAAGTGGCCGGCGGTGTTGTCGACCACAACGCCAAGGGCCAGATCGATATCCGGCTGACCCTGGAGCGAATCGGCCAGAGCTACCAGGTGAACATCGGCCACACCCTGAAGTTCACCGTGCCCACGCTGCGCGGAAAGCTCTCCGAAGAAGACAGCACCCAGACGCCCATGCACGTCAACACCGGCGGCAGGGTCAGCATCTTCCCGGAGAACCAGCACCAGATGTTCACCCGCTCTGGCGAACCGGAAACCAACCCCAGCAACAACGAACAGGAGTAATACCCGATGGAAAAGCAAGCCCTTGAATACCTCGCCGGCACCATTGGCGCCAGCCTCGCAACGCCGCACATTCTGAGCACGTCGCAGCAAACGGCAATCCCGCTGCCAGACAACGTCAGCATCACCGACCTGGAACGGTTCATGCCCAACCGCCGCCGGTACCAGGGCACCCTGCACACCACGCTGATTGATCAGTTTGCCGAGTACGCCAACCAGATGGCGGGCAAGCACGACGAAGTGGAAGCGACCACTGCCCACTGCTTTGTCGACCCGGACTCGATGACCGCCCAGGTGTTCTTTGATCTCGGCTCCATCGACCAGCCGGGTCACGCCGACCATTCCGCCAGGCTGGACCTGCCGCGCACGCCAGACCTCAACGAGCTGTACCGTCTGAACGGTGAGCCCAAGGACCAGAAGGCCATGGCCGAGTGGCTGGAAGACTGGGGCCCGCAGCTGCAGGTGATCGGCGAGAACGGCGAAGCGCTCAATCTCTCCAGCGCCGTTGCTGCGGTACGCCGGATCACGGTTGCCGCCCACACCGAAGCCACCAATGAAGAAAGCACCTTCGGCAGCCGCCGCGGCGCCATGAGTGAAGTGGAAGCCAAGAACAAGGACACCCTGCCCGCGTTCATCGACTTCACCTGTATCCCCTACCACGGCCTGGAGTCCCGCACCTTCCGCCTGCGGGTCAGCCTGCTCACCGGTGAAAAGCCTCGTCTGTCGCTGCGCATCATCCGACTGGAGCAGCACCAGGAAGAGATGGCCGAAGAGTTCCACGAACGCCTGGAGAACGAGCTGGACGGCCAACTCATCGACACTTTCGTGGGCCGCTTCAAGCCCTTCAAGCAATAACTGATCGCCCCTGCGGGGGCGCATCCGCGAGGGTTTTCATGTTGAGAGCCCTGGCGAATGCTAAGGAGGAAGGGACTTATGACCCAGCAACAACTGACGATCGAAGAAATGACCGAGCGACTGCATGAACGGGCGGAGGAAGCGTTCATTCTGAGCAGCATTATCACTCGCAGGAATCTGGCCCACGCGTTTTTCTCTCTCACGGCTCACACGCAAAGCACGGCGGCAGAGATTCTACCCGTCGATAGCACCTATGGCGGGCCAGACAACACAACCCCTGCGATCGCAACCCTCGATGTAAAAATGGATTTCTGCGACTGGATGAGCCTGGAAACCGCCGATAGGGAATTCAGGGAACGGATGAGCCAGTTCGACGGTTACGTCCAGACGCTGGACCGGATCATTGATGCCGGTAAGCCCATTGTTGTCAGCGATAAGGATAGCGCAGCATGATCACCGCCAAACTGAATCGACTGGTAGCGGCCTACCGCCAGGCCCGACGCATGGTCAGCGAAGCCAACCAGGGCAAAGCCATTCTGGGTGCGGCTTTTCGGTTCTGCCGGCGTTTGAGGGAGGCTGTCTGGGAGGAGATTGAGCGCATCAATGCGCTTTTGGGGCGCAAGAACCAACCCTCATCAAACCCGACTAATCCAGCAAGGAGCTAGTACCATGTCGAATACCACTCACCAGGCTGACAAACTGAGATCTGCTCTCTCCGCTTCACTGTTCGTTGCCGCCTACGGCGGCGCGCAAAACGTAGGCAAACGAACCCAGCAGAAAGTGCTCGACCCCTATGAGGATTTCCGGGAGATCGACGCCACCAAAGAAGCCGCAGAGCTAATCATAAGTGTCCATACTGCCTTGCTAAAAGCTCTGCCTCCTCAGGAGATTGAGCAGATTTTGAAAGATCGAGACGCACGCCTGTCTTCTGTTCTGTCACCTTAACAATGCAGTAGTAGAAACCATCACCTGGTTCAATAACGCTCCCAATTCGAATAGGGTCAGGGGTTTCATAGGTCTTTGGACAGGCATCATCACAGTCAGCCAGATAGTGAAGCCGATATTTCATCACTCCGCAGCTCCTTTGCAGGTAAGAAAAGGTATGCGGTCAGATTAACACATGGAGTGGAACATGCCCTTGAATGCCGGGGAACAAGCACCCAAAGGAGGTGTTATTGCGCGAAATGCAGCCATGCTCTGCCAAGACGCCCAGTTCCGACTGTATCTGGACAGGCGCCGAGCGGCGAAGTTTGGCCTGGACACACCGGACGGCACCCACACGATGGATGACGCCCGGGATTTCATACTGGCGGCTTGTGGTATCCGCTCACGCGCAGAGCTGGATCACAACCACCAGGCAGCCGAGGTTTATCGGCAGATCAAGCATCATTACTCGCGTTGGCTCGATCGGCAGCGCCGGCGAGATCAGCAATCTCGCTGAACAACTCCTCGCAGGCCTCTGCGATCCGTCCGGAAACAACGCCGGAGGCCAAGACTTTCTGTAGAAGACTACCGCTCGTTGCAATGTCACCAATGGCCACCAGGGCATCTTCGCAGGAAACCTGTTTACTCAACTTCTCATCCATTTGCATCTCTATACTCCGTTGAGAATCAAGAAAAAGTGTGGCCACGCTTTCGACGCTATAACGAGTCGTCAAAGATGCAAGAGCAAAAACAGGCTTAATTTACAATTTGTTACAGTTTAAAAACGCGTTCAAGCAACCTAGAATTCAGGCCAAGTTGAACTTTGAACAGTCTGATACCAAAATTACTGTATATCCATACAGGAAGGACATCACCCATGGCGACACAAACTGGAATCGAATGGACCGAGCAGACCTGGAATCCCATTACCGGCTGCACCAAGGTGTCTCCAGGCTGCAAGCACTGCTATGCCGAAACCATGGCCAAAAGACTACAAGCCATGGGCGCCAACGGATATGAGAACGGATTCGCAGTGTCCCTTCACCCTGAGCGACTGGGCCAGCCTCTGCAACGGAGCAAACCAACAACGTACTTCGTCAACTCGATGAGTGACCTGTTCCATGAGGAGGTTCCGTTTTCATTCATCGATTCGGTAATGTCAGTGATAGAGCGCTGCCCTCAGCATATTTTCCAGATCCTGACGAAAAGAGCGGAGCGGATGGCGGAGTACGGAGCCACGCGGGACATCCCCAAGAATGCCTGGATGGGCGTTTCCGTAGAGGATAAGAAGTATGGTCTTCCCCGCATCGACGTTCTGCGCACTGTGCCAGCAGCGACAAGGTTTCTATCAGTCGAGCCTCTCCTGGAAGATCTGGGTACGTTCGACCTGGACGGCATTCATTGGGTCATTGTCGGCGGTGAATCAGGTGCCAAAGCCCGACCCATGAAAGCAGAATGGGCGCTCAACGTTAAAGACCAGTGCCTTGCAGCGGGAGTACCGTTCTTCTTCAAACAATGGGGCAACTGGGGAGCAGATGGCGTTCGCCGGTCGAAAAAGAAAAATGGCCGGGAGTTGTCCGGCCGTAACTGGGATATGATTCCTACCGTTCAACTACGGTGAATCTACGCGGCTCTTCGCAGCATTTATCGCCCAAACGGAGCCGCCCCCCATCAACTTGAAGCACGCCATCTTTACGGAGCTGATCGACAACCGGCTTGGCATGCTTCACGGGCAAGAAGCCGCTATAGATCGAAAACTCGTGCACGGCCTGGTCACTCGCCAATTTCCCTGAGAGGATTGCCTGCCTGACCTCATCTTCGAATAGCTCTACTTTCTTAGGCGCCCGATCATCACCCAGCATATCCATCTGAACCTCATCATCGATCAACCGATCTTCATCTATGTCGAAGTCCGCCTCTCCGCGATCAACATCTATCTTCCAAGCGACATTCAGAAACTTCCTCATTCCGGCAATATGGCTGGTCCCAAAAATAATCCCATGCACGTTCCCGCCTTTCTTCATCGAGAAAGGCGCTAAGTGATAATTTCGCCCTTTTGGGACCAGCGACTGGTAGTAGTCCTTTACCTTTCTATGAATGTGCCCCGGCTTAGCGTCCTTCAGGTACTCACCGATCCCTTGGTGGTATTTCTTTATGTTGTCGTGGTCAGAGAAACGATTTAGTGTCCAAGAGCTAATAAAAAATATTAAATCTGTAGCCTTCAAGGAGGCCAGTTTCGCGAAGATCTCCGGAGTGATGTACTTCACCCCAAACTGATCGGCAAAAATTAACGCCGGGATCTTGCCAAGCCGCCCCCGGTTTGCATTGAGAGCGTCGACGAACTCCATCTGGTGGATCTCAATAGACGTATTTCTTGGCCACTCCGCCCTATTGGCAAACAGCGACTTCAGAGAAGACACCCGCTCCTCGCTGATATCACTGAGCCATAAGCGAATTCTCTGACCAAACTCTGCAAGCCGATCAGCGTATTTCGAAATGACTTCAAATGCGACCATCGGGCTACCAGGCACCCCTGCACCATCCACTCCAGGACCAGCAAAGAAGTCATAAATGTCTATCTCTTTTGGGAGCCTTTCGCCAAATGAAGATGCAACCCATACGCCCAAGTATTCGGTAAGGTAGCTCTCGTAAAGGCCGAGTTTAATGCTTGTTTTATCGTCAAATCCACGGTCGAAAAAGTTATTGTTAGACACAGATTACCTTCCCTGATGAATGTCCTGCTTTATCTATAGCATACTAATATTGCTTCAACGAGGGCGCCAAGACCAATCGGAATACTTGTCATGGTGCTCACGCTGACTCAGGTGGGTATACCGCTGCAGCGTTGACCAGGTTGTATGCCCACTTACTGACGCCACCCGGGGAATATCCCACCCCTGCTCAAACAGCCAGCTGATGCACTCGTGCCGCAAGTCGTGGAAGCGCAGGTCTTCGATGCCGAGGAACTTGCACCACTCCCGGAAGCGGGTACCGATGCTTTTGCTGTTGTCCGGGAAGATGCGATCGTCCCGCCGGGGCTGGCGCTGGATGATCGCCCAGGCCTCGTCCGTCAGGTAGACCCGCTTGTGGTTGCCGCGTTTGGCGGTGGGGTGCTTCATGTCTGAGACGAGCACGGTGCGGTTGCGCTCGTCCAGGCCGTCCCAGCGGATACGGGTGATCTCCTCCTGGCGGCGGCCGGAGAACAGCGCAAACAGGATGATGTCGTCCATGGGGATGGAGCGCTTGCCGCTCGGGCGGCTGGCGTACTCCATGAGGGTGTTCAGTTCCTCGAGGGTCGGGCGCCGGTCCCGGGAGTCTGGCTTGCCGATCAGCCTCTCCCGCCTGCAGGTCTCCGCGGCATCGTTGATGACGTTCAGGTCCACCGGCACGCCCCAGGCCGTTCTGGCCACCTTGAACACGGACCGCAGCCAGATGATGTCGTTGTTCGCGGTTTGGGGCTTCACCGTTTTCAGGCGGCCCATGATGTGGCTGACGATTTCGCTGGGCTGCAGCTCCAGGGCATCCAGCTCGGCCAGGTCGAAGGTTCGCATATATTCCAGGTGAGCCTGCTTGCTGCGACCGAAGTTGTCGCCAAACTCCTTCTGGTACCGCTCGATCAGGCTGCCGACCGTCACACCCCGGTGGCGCACCTTGTCGATTACGCCGGGCTCCTGCAGTTCCAGCTCCCTTCGTGCCGCCCAATCTTTCGCCAATGCCTTACGGTCGAAGGTGCGGCTTTCCTGATAAACTACTATCCCTTTTCGCCTGAGCTTGATCTCAGCGCGATAGGATTTGGTACCGTTCTTCCTGGTTCTACTGGTGATGGTTGCCACAGTCCTCCCCGACCTCCTTTGGAGGATTTCTGGAGGACTAATGTTATAAAAACGGGCAAAAATGGGCAATAAATGATCGAAAATCAGCCTCAGAAAACAGCAGCAAATTCAGCCACAAGCCGCGCCACAGCAGGCGCCGAGCCCTCTCGGCGGTTTTGCGTCGCTCCAATGATGGACTGGACGACCTCGCACTATCGGTACCTGGCGCGGATGCTCAGTCGGCATACGCTGCTTTACACTGAGATGGTGACCACCGGGGCGTTGATTCATGGCGACACTGAACGCTTTCTGAGGCACAACGAAGCGGAATACCCTCTGGCCCTGCAGCTCGGTGGCAGCGATGCCCGGGAGCTGGCCCACTGCGCGGCGCTGGCGGAGCGGTTCGGGTTTGATGAAGTGAACCTGAACGTTGGCTGCCCCAGTGACCGGGTGCAGAACAACATGATCGGCGCCTGTTTGATGGGGCATCCCGACAAGGTTGCAGACGGCGTGCGAGCGATGATTGAAGCCACGGACCTGCCGGTGACCGTCAAGCACCGGATCGGTATAGATGGCCGTGAGTCCTGGGAGGAGCTGTGTGAATTTGTTGAGAAGGTCGCGGATGCCGGCTGCCGTACCTTTATTGCCCACGCCCGCATCGCCATCCTCGATGGCCTGAGCCCCAAGGAAAATCGGGAAGTCCCACCGCTGAAATACGACTGGGTGTATGGTCTCAAGGAGAAGTACCCGGATCTGGAAATCATCATCAACGGCGGCATCAAGACCTTTGACGAATGCCACCAGCACCTCGCTCACACGGATGGCGTGATGCTGGGGCGCGAGGCCTACCACAACCCTTGGCTGCTGGCGGGTGTCGATCAGGCTTTCTTTGGTGACACACCGGCGGTCACCTCACGTCATGACGCCCTGCGGGCAATGTTTCCGTTCATCGAATCGGAGCTGGCCCGCGGGGTCTATCTGGGCCACATGACCCGTCACCTGCTTGGGCTATTCCACGGCCAACCCGGCGGTCGACGCTTCCGTCGCCACATCAGTGAGAATGCCCATCGCCCCGGAGCCGGTCTTGAAGTGGTCGAACAGGCCCTGGCGATGGTACCGGAACAGGTGACCGAGGAAGCGGCCCCAGCCTAGTGTCCCGTCCGGTCGCGCCATGGCATAGTTCTTGTTCCTGTCAAACTGCCCGGTTATTGTAAGGCTCAGGCGTGTGCCGCGGATTTCCGCTGTTCCGGGGTGCCTTCCGTAACAACCCATCTGCGAACGCAACGGATCAGGATGACAGAACGAATGACCAGCAAGCTTGACCAGCTCAAGACCATGACTACGGTGGTGGCCGATACCGGTGACCTCGAGGCCATCGCCCAGTGGCGCCCCCAGGACGCCACCACCAACCCCTCCCTGCTGCTTAAAGCGGCCTCCTCCGACGCCTATCGTCCGATGCTCGATGCTGCCATCAATGGCGCCCGCGGGCTGGCAGGGAGCGACGCCGAACAGCTGAGCTATGCCACCGACCTGCTGGCGGTAATCGCGGGCGAGAAGATCCTGCAGCTGATTCCTGGCGTGGTGTCCACCGAAGTGGATGCCCGGCTGTCGTTCGATACCGACGCCACTCTGGCCCGCGCCCGCCGGCTGGTCGAGCTGTACGATCAACGGGGCATCGACACCAGCCGCGTGCTGATCAAGATCGCCTCCACCTGGGAAGGTATTCGCGCCGCCGAGCAACTTGAGAAGGAAGGTATTCGCTGTAACCTCACGCTGCTGTTCTCCTTCGCCCAGGCCGCAGCCTGTGCTGACGCTGGCGCGCACCTGATCTCACCGTTCGTCGGCCGCATTCTCGACTGGCACCTGGCCAACAGCGACCAGGATGCCTTCGCCCCGGAGGACGACCCCGGGGTGCGCTCGGTCACCCGGATCTACAACTACTTCAAGACCCACGATTACAATACCGTGGTGATGGGCGCCAGTTTCCGCAACACGGGCGAGATCGAGATGCTCGCCGGGTGCGACCGGCTCACCATCAGTCCGGCACTGCTGCAATCGCTGCAGGACGACCAGGGCAGCCTCACCAGGCAGCTTTCTCCAGAGCAGGCGAACAGCACCGACACCCCGACGCCGATGACCGAGGCCCGATTCCGCTGGGAATCCAATGAAGACGCCATGGCCACCGAAAAGCTGGCCGATGGCATCCGTCGCTTTGCCGTCGACCAGGTGGAACTGGAAAGCCGGGTCCGCCTGCTGGCGAACGCCGCTTGAAGCTAACGTACTGAAGACAGCGAGATACCCAACCCGATGATTGAGAAGCTGAAACAGCTTTTTCTGGCACCAGCAGATCAGGGGCCGGCGCAGCCGGACCGCCACCAGCTGGCCATTGCTGCCACCGCGCTGATGGTCCAGCTGGCCCGCATCGACCAGGAGCAGGATGAGCGGGAGCTGAAAACCATTGTCGACTGCGCCGTGCAACGACTGGAGGTCACCCGGGAAGAAGCCGAGAGCATCCTCCAGGATGCGCTGAACGAGGCCGAGGACGCCACGTCGCTGTACGAGTTCACCGGCCAGATCAACGATCACCTGGATCAACAGGCCAAGCAGGCGCTGTTGGAGAGCATCTGGCTGGTGGCCTTTGCCGATGGTCGGATTGACCGTTTTGAGGAGCACCTGATCCGCCGCATGGCTGAGCTTCTGCACCTTAACCACCGAGAGTATATGCAGGCGCGCCACCGCGCTGAGGCCAACTCGGGCCCCACCTCAGGCTGACCCAATCGCGTCGGCCTGACCCTGTTCGCGCGCCGCACACCACCGAATGTCACAAGGAGTTGTCCCATGCTAGCCATCCTCCACCCGGATACCCCGCTCGACAGCGAGGAGTACCGTCACACCATGCATTTTCTCGAGAACCTGCCGAACGTCTCCCTGCGGGTTCATGAGATTCAGGGTGAGAAGCAGCGCCTGACCGAGATCTACCTGCTGGGCGATACCAAGACCCTGGACAAGGACGAAATCGCTGCCCTGCCCGCCGTGGAGCGGGTGATCCGGATCTCCGAGGACTACCGCATTCTCGGGCGTCATCGTGACGACCAGCGTCAGTCCGGCTTCCAATACAACGGTGTGCAGTTCGGCCAGGACAACCTCCACGTGTTTGCCGGTCTCTGCGCCGTGGACGTTCCCGAGCATGTGGAGATGATGATGCAGGCCCTCGAGCAGCATGGTCAGGTCTGCACCCGCATGGGCGCCTACAAGCCCCGAACCAATCCCTATTCGTTCCAGGGCCATGGTAAGGGTTGCCTGCCATGGGTGTTCGAGAAAGCCGGCAAGCATGGCATCAAGGTGATCGCCATGGAGATCACCCATGAAAGCCACATTGAAGAAATCGACACCTGCCTGGAAAAGCTGGGCCGGCCGACCGGTGTGATGCTGCAGGTCGGTACCCGCAACACCCAGAACTTTGAGCTGCTCAAAGCCATTGGCCGCCAGAGCACCTACCCGGTGCTGCTGAAGCGGGGCTTTGGTATCACCCTCAATGAATCCCTCAACGCTGCCGAATACCTGGCCAGTGAGGGCAACGCCAATGTGGTGTTCTGTCTGCGCGGCATGAAGACCGAAGCCGGCAACCCTCATCGCAACATGGTGGACTTTGCCCACGTACCGGTGGTCAAACGCCTGACCCGCATGCCAGTGTGCATTGACCCGTCCCATTCTGTCGGCAGCCGGGAACACGCTCCTGATGGCATCCTGGACGTGATGCATGCCACCGCTCAGGGCGTCATAGCCGGTGCCAACATGGTGCTGGTGGACTTCCACCCGAAACCGGAAAAAGCCCTGGTGGACGGCCCCCAGGCCCTGCTAATGGAAGAGCTGTCGGCGTATCTGGACGATGTGCAGCTGTGCCACGAGACCTGGCAGAAGCGTCAGGCGCTGTACAATCGCATCCGGATCGGCTTCTAGGAAAGAAGCGGCATTATGATCATCTATGGGCATCGGGGCGCTCGCGGAGAGGCCCCAGAAAACACCCTGGCCGGCTTTGAGCACGCCTACCGGCACGGTATTCGCCGCTTTGAGTTTGACCTGCTGTTGTCGAGTGACGGCCAGCCCGTGGTCATCCACGACCTGACAGTCGACTGCACCACAAGCGATACCGGCAAGGTTGCTGACTACACCGCCGCGGAACTGGGGCGGATGGATGCACGCCATGGCACGGCGGCGTGGGCCAGCCCCACGCCAATCCCCACCCTGGATCAGGTGTTGGCGGCGATTCCGGACTTTGAGCACCTGCAACTGGAAGTCAAAAGCGACAAACGTCATCGCCTCAACGTTCTGTGCAACCGGCTAACGGAGCTGATCCAGCGCCACGACCTGTTTGAGCGGGTGGTGGTAACGTCAGCCGATACTTGGTTTCTGCAGGAGATTCGCCGTCGTAACCGACGCATCGCGATTGGCGCGGTAGTGGAGCGGCGCTTCCCCAACCCGGTGCAGGTGGCCTCACGACTGAACTGCGATTACCTGATCCTGAACTGGAAACTCTGCTCCGCCAAACTGGTGGAAGAGGCTCACCGGCGGGAGCTGCAGGTGTCGGTGTGGACCGTCAACCGTATACACGACATGCTGACGCTGGAGCAGCACGGCGTCGACAGCATCATCACCGACTACCCGACCAGCACCAAGATCTACTTCGACAACCGGCGCCAGGCACTGCCACATCTGGCCCGAACCACCGACGCTGACGGCAACGACGCGGGCCAACCGTCTCTGAGCAATCAGTGATGCGATCGCTCAGAAACTAGGCCTGTTCGGTCTACCGTGAAACGCTGAGAAGCTCCCGAACTGCCCGCTGAAGGAGCAGTTCGGGATAGCGGAACCGTCAGAAGATACGGTTCAGGCCATTCAGTGCCGCCACCCGGTAGGCTTCCGCCATGGTGGGGTAATTGAAGGTGGTGTTGATGAAGTAGTTGAGGGAGTTGGCCTCCCCTTCCTGATTCATGATCGCCTGTCCGATATGAACGATCTCCGCCGCCTGGTCCCCGAAGCAGTGGATGCCCAGGATCTCCCGGGTCTCACGATGGAACAGGATCTTCAGCATGCCCACCGCTTCGCCGGTGATCTGGGCACGGGCCAGATCCTTGAAGAAGGCCTGGCCGACTTCGTACGGCACCTTGGCTTCCGTCAGCTCACGTTCGGTTTTGCCCACCGAACTGATCTCAGGAATGGTGTAGATGCCCGTGGGCACGTCAGACACGAAGCGGAAATACTCATCGTGCACGATGTCAGACGCCGCTGAACGGCCCTGATCGTACGCCGCACTGGCCAGACTGGGCCAGCCGATAACGTCACCGGCCGCATAGATGTGCGGCACAGACGTGCGGTAGTGCTCGTCCACCGCAAGCTGGCCCCGGCTGTTGGTCTCAAGACCCACGTTCTCCAGACCCAGCTTGTCGGTGTTGCCGCTGCGGCCGTTACACCACAGGAAGGCGTCCGCACGTATCTTTTTGCCGGACTTCAGAGACAGCACCACGCCGTGGTCGTCTCCTTCCACCGATTCATAGCACTCGTTGTGACGCACCAGCACGCCATTGTTGCGCAGGTGGTAGCTGAGCGCGTCAGAGATCTCATCGTCAAGGAAAGACAACAGCCGGCTGCCCGGGTTGATGAGATCCACCTTGACGCCAAGACCTGCAAAGATAGACGCGTACTCAGAACCGATCACCCCGGCGCCATAGATAATCAGCGTGCGCGGTGTGTGGGAGAGATTGAGAATCGAGTCGCTGTTGTAGATGCGGCGATGACGGAAATTCACATCGGGCGGCAGGTAGGGCCTCGAGCCGGTGGCAATCACCACGGTGTCCGCACGCAGGACCTCATTGGCCTGACCATCGCGAATCTCGATGCGGTTGGCATCGAGGAAATAGGCACGGCCGTTGATCAGGTCAATGCGGTTGCGGGCGTAAAACTGGGTTCGCAGCTTCACCTGTTTGCCAATCACCTTCTGGGCGTTCTGCAGTACCCGCGGGAAGGAGAACCAGCGCGGTTCACCGATGTCCCGGAACATCTGGTTGGTGTTGAAGGTGATGATCTGCTTGACGGAATGTCGCAACGCCTTGGAAGGAATGGTTCCCCAGTGGGTGCAGTTGCCACCAACGGTGGGCTTGTCTTCGATGATCGCAACGCGCTTGCCATTCTTGGCGGCGTTCATCGCCGCCCCTTCCCCGGAAGGCCCCGCACCGATAACGACAACGTCGTAGTGATGTTCTGCCATGCGTGCAGCAACTCCTTATCTGCGTGTCTTCAGGATGTTATTTTGATGAGGCCTGGCTGGCATCGTAAGCCAGGGTGTCTGCGGTCTTGCCCTCTTTGGCCAGACGCTCGTTCTCTTCCTTGCACTTCTTGGTGTTGCCACCGCAAATATCACACGCCCCATCCAGGCCCAGGGCACCGATACCGCCGCAGGTGCCACTGATGGGCTTGCGGCCCATAATGACACCAATCGACATGGCCAGCAGAAGAAAACCAACAATCAGGAATACCAGGAGAAACGTACCCATCGTTCTGTCCTCTCATCCCTGCCGTCTTTCGAACCTACTCTACAAGGTAGGATGAAAAGGCAGGTGTGTAATGTGTTTCGAAGCCGTTGTCGCCACGAACAATAAAATACGCCGGAATATTGTCGCGGGTTGCCAGCGCCCGGGCCTTTTCAAAGCCCATCACATTGAACGCCGTGGCAATCCCATCTGCCAGCATACAGTTTTCAGCAATTACCGTCACAGACGCCAGGTTGTGGCCGATCGGCTTACCGGTCAACGGGTCTATGGTATGGGAATAGCGCTGACCTTCCGATTCGTAATAGTTACGATAATCGCCGGATGTGGCCAGGCCGTGGTCATCCAGCACAACCACCCGGTTGACCTGGCGGCGTTCGGATACCGGCTCTTCGATTGCCAGGCGCCACGCCTCATCATCGGGCTTGCGACCCTTGACCCGGATCTCACCGCCCACTTCCACCAGAAACGCCTTCACACCCTGGGCATCGAGGTAGCGGGCAACCGCATCCACACCGTAACCCTTGGCAATTGCCGACAGGTCCAGATACTGGTGCTTTTGGGTACGGACCGCCGGCGGCTCGGCCTGCAGTTCAATGTTCCGGTAACCGGTCTGGGCCATCCGCTCCGCCAGCAATGCCGGCTCGGGAACGGTTTCCGGACGCGCCTCCGGTCCAAACCCCCACAGATTGACGACCGGACCAACAGTAATGTCAAAAGCGCCGCCGCTGAAGCGGGATACCTCCATCGAGGCCGCCAGCACTTCGTGCAACTCCGGTGAGATACCAAACCACTCACTCTGGTCTGCCAGGCTGTTGAAGCGGGAAAGCTCTGAATCGTCCCGCCAGGTCGACATGGAGGCATCCACCTCTTCCAGTACCTGCTGAATGCCCTCACCGAGAGTCTCCAGCCGTTCCGGGTCGTCCGGCAATACGACATTGATATGGTAGCTGGTTCCGAAGATCGGCCCGGATATTTCCCAGACTTTTTCTTCGTCCTTAAACAGGCAACCCGCCAGGGCCGCAGCCACCAACGTCATGAAGACGCTGGTGATTACAGCCCTGACGGGTCTGGTCATGCGGGATGTCATGAGGTCTGCTTAACCCCCAAAGTCGTCCAGCATGATGTTTTCATCCTCGACACCAAGATCCTTCAGCATCTTGATGACCGAGGCGTTCATGATGGGGGGCCCACACATGTAGTACTCACAGTCCTCGGGAGCCGGATGGTCCTTGAGGTAGTTGTCGTACAGAACGTTGTGAATGAACCCGGTGTAGCCGCTCCAGTTGTCCTCTGGCAGAGCATCGGACAGGGCAACGTGCCACTGAAAGTTTTCATTCTCGTTCGCCAGCATGTCGAAGTCTTCCACGTAGAACATCTCGCGGACACTCCGGGCGCCGTACCAGAACGAAATCTTCCGGTTGGAGTTCAGACGCTTGAGCTGGTCAAAAATGTGGGAACGCATCGGTGCCATACCGGCACCACCACCGATGAAGACCATTTCGGCTTCGGTTTCTTTGGCAAAGAACTCACCAAACGGCCCCATCACAGTCACCTTGTCGCCCGGCTTCAGGTTGAAGACGTAGCTGGACATGATTCCCGGCGGATGGTCCGAACCCGGAGGCGGTGTGGCGATCCGGATGTTGAACTTGAGAAGCCCTTTCTCTTCCGGATAGTTCGCCATGGAGTAGGCGCGGATGGTGTCTTCCTTGTTGATCGCCTTGTAGCGCCAGATGTCGTGCTTGTCCCAGTCTTCATGGAACTCTTCCTGAATCTCGAAATCCTTGAAGTTGATTTCGTACGGAGGACACTCCAACTGGACATAACCACCGGCACGGAAAGCCACCTCTTCACCTTCAGGCAGTTTCAGAACCAGTTCCTTGATGAAGGTCGCGACGTTCTCGTTGGAGATGACTTCACACTCCCACTTCTTCACGCCGAAGAACTCTTCAGGCACCTCGATCTTCATGTCCTGCTTCACCGGAACCTGGCAGGACAGGCGCCAGCCTTCCTTCTCTTCCCGGTTGGTGAAGTGGGTCTTTTCGGTGGGCAGCATGGCACCGCCACCTTCCAGAACCTTACATTTACACTGGGCGCAGGTACCACCGCCACCACAGGCGGAGGACAGGAAGATACCGCTGCCCGCGAGCGTTCCCAGCAACTTGCCACCGGCTTCGGTGGTCAGGGTATGCTCGGGATCGTCATTGATTTCAATGGTCACATCACCGGTGCTGACCAGCTTCGAGCGTGCCGCCAGGATGATCGCCACAAGCGACAGCACGATAACGGTGAACATGACCACGCCAAGAATTATTTCTGTATTCATGGTCTCGCCTTTTCGTTGAACCGAATCACCGGATTAGAGTGAAATACCTGAGAACGACATGAAGCCGAGAGACATCAGACCAACGGTAATGAAGGTGATGCCCAGACCGCGCAGGCCTTCGGGTACGTCGCTGTACTTGAGCTTCTCGCGGATACCCGCCAGCGCCACGATGGCGAGGGCCCAGCCCACACCGGCACCGAAGCCGTACACCACACTCTCTCCGAACGTATAGTCACGCTGCACCATGAACAGGGAGGCCCCCATGATGGCGCAGTTAACGGTGATCAGGGGCAGGAACACACCCAGCGCCGAATAGAGCGCGGGAATGTACTTGTCCAGCACCATCTCCATGATCTGTACGATCGCGGCGATAACACCGATGTATGTCAGCAGACCCAAGAAGCTCAGGTCGATGTTCGGCAACCCGGCCCAGCCCAGCGCACCCTCACGGAGGATGTTGTTGTAGATCAGGTTGTTCACCGGAACGGTCAGGGTCAATACCACTACAACGGCGATACCCAAGCCTACCGCAGCCTCAATCTTCTTGGAGATCGCCAGGAAGGTACACATCCCCAGGAAGAAGGCCAGCGCCATGTTTTCAACGAAGATAGCCTTAACGGCCAGACTGATATAATGCTCCATCAGAAGGCCTCCTTCGCGGTATGACGGGACATTTTGTAGTCAGGCTCTTCCACCTGCTCCGGCTTCCAGGCACGCAGGCCCCAGATTGCCAGACCGATGATGAAGAACGCACTCGGAGGCAGCAGCAACAGGCCGTTCGGCACGTACCAGCCACCGGCATTCACGGTCGGCATCAGAGCAACGCCGAACAGCGAACCGGCCCCGAGCAGTTCACGAAAGAACGCCACGAACAGCAGCATCACCGAATAGCCGAGACCGTTACCGATGCCGTCGAGGAAGCTCAGCCAGGGGCCGTTCTTCATCGCGAAGCCTTCGGCGCGACCCATCACGATACAGTTGGTGATGATCAGACCGACGAACACCGACAGCTGCTTGCTGATTTCGTAGGCGTATGCCTTGAGAACCTGGTCAACAACGATAACCAGGGAGGCGATGATGGTCATCTGTACGATGATCCGAATACTGTTCGGGATCTGCGTACGGACCAGGGATACCGCCAGGTTTGAGAACGCAGTTACCGCAATGACCGACAGGCACATCACGATGGTGACGTTCATGCTGGTGGTCACCGCCAGCGCGGAACAGATTCCGAGAATCTGCAGCGCGATCGGGTTGTTACTGAAAATTGGTTCGAAGAGAACCTGCTTGGCTGAAGCGTCTGCCATGATCAGACCTCCCCTTTCCGGAGTTTTTGCAGGAACGCACCGTAGCCTTCCTCGCCCATCCAGTAATTCACCAACTGCTCAACACCACGGCTGGTCAGTGTTGCACCGGACAGAGCGTCGACTTTGTGCTCCTTGTTCTGGTCGTTGGGGTCTACCCCACCTTTAACGAGACGGACCTGGGGCTCGGTAGAGCCGTCATCATAGACCTTCTTGCCGGGCCACTGGTTTTTCCAGCGGGGGTTATCCACTTCACCACCCAGTCCCGGGGTTTCGCCGTGATCGTAGAAACCCAGACCTTCGATGGTGTTGGCATCACCCTCAATGGAAATGAAGCCGTACAGCGTAGACCAGAGGCCATAGCCGTGAATCGGCAGAACCACCCGGGTCACCTGACCACCATCGCTCAGGGTGAAGATCTTGGCAATGTTGGGACGACGCTTGATGCCCGCCGGGTCCTCAGAGGACGCCAGTTTTTCGGACATTTCCGGATCAGAAGCCGCCTTGTACATGTCGTACTTCATGGGGTCTTCGACACCCACAGCAGACGGCTCAACAAACTCACCGGAATCGAGGTCCAGTAGACGCACGTCAAAACGCTGGAATGCCGCTTCGATATCATCGGCACTGGCGTTGGCTTCAAGCATGCCGGCCGCAGCCAGGATGTTGGATTTGATATCCAGGGTCTGGTTGTTGACCTGAGCCGGCTTCAGCATAACCGCGGCGGTGGAGACCACCACCGAGCAGACGATACACAGCGCCAGCGCAACAATCAGGGTTCTGGAGACAGTTTCCTTGGCTTTAGACACGAGCAAGCCTCCGTTTGATGTTGGCCTGAACCACGTAATGGTCCATCAGCGGTGCGAACAGGTTAGCGAACAGGATGGCGAGCATGATGCCTTCCGGGAACGCCGGGTTGACCACACGGATCAGCACGGTCATGACGCCCACCAGGATACCGAAGCACCAGCGACCGGTGTTGGTCATTGCCGCCGACACCGGGTCCGTCGCCATAAACATCATGCCGAAGGCGAAACCGCCCATGACCAGATGCCAGTGAGCCGGCACCGCGAACATTGGATTGGTCTCGGAGCCAACCAGGTTCAGCAGCAACGACATGCCAATCATGCCGATCAGTACACCACCGACGATGCGGTAGGAGGCGATCTTCATGGTCAGCAGGATCAGGCCGCCGATCAGCACGGCAATGGTGGACGTCTCGCCCATGGAACCCTGGATGGTGCCCACGAACGCGTTCATCCAGCCAATGTTCTGTTCCAGCGCCTCAACACCACCACTGGCAGCCCAGCTCAGTGCGGTTGCACCACTGAAGCCATCAACGGCAGTCCACACGGTATCGCCGGAAATCTGCGCCGGGTAGGCAAAGTACAGGAACGCACGACCGGTCAGCGCCGGGTTCAGGAAGTTCTTGCCGGTTCCACCGAACACTTCCTTACCGATCACCACACCGAAGGTGATGCCCAGAGCCACCTGCCACAGCGGAATGGTGGGCGGGCAGATCAGCGCGAACAGCACGGAGGTCACGAAGAACCCTTCGTTGACTTCGTGGCGACGAACGGTGGCAAACAGTACTTCCCAGAACGCACCGACCGCGAACGTGACAGCGTAGATTGGCAGGAAGTAGGCCATGCCATAGACAAAGTTATCCCAGATGCTGGCAGCATCGTTGCCTGCCAGGGCCTGGATAAAGGCCGTACGCAGGCCGCCGTCACCCATCAGGGCATCCGGGTTGGCTGCGAGGTAGCTGTTGGCCTGGAAACCGATGTTCCACATGCCAAAGAACATAGCCGGGAAGGTACACAGCCACACGGTGATCATGATCCGTTTCAGATCAACACCGTCGCGGACGTGAGCGGTCGTGGAGGTGACCTTGCCAGGGGTATAGAAGATGGTGTCTACGGCCTCGTAGAGCGAGTACCAACGCTCGTACTTGCCGCCTTTTTCAAAGTGATGCTCGATGCCATCGAGAAACGTACGGATACTCATATCGTATTAGCCCTCGATCTCGATTCGGGTCAGGTTCTCGCGGAGAATCGGACCGTATTCATATTTACCCGGGCACACGAAGGTACACAGAGCCAGATCTTCCTCGTCGAGCTCCAGCGCGCCGAGCTTCTGGGCCGTCTCGGTATCACCAACGATCAGCGACCGCAGCAGCTGCGTTGGCAGGATATCCAGCGGCATTACCTGCTCATACGCACCAACCGGCACCATGGCCCTTTCACTGCCGTTGGTGGTGGTGGTGAAATCAAATTTCTTGCCACCAACCAGCTTGGACAGGTAAATGTTGAGCACTGAGAAACGGTTGGTACCCGGCGACAGCCAGCCCATGAATTCGCGCTTGGTGCCTTCTTCCAGCACCGAAATCTGGTTGGCAAAGCGTCCCAGATAGGCACAGGGACCGGTACCACGGCGACCGCCGAACACGGAGCCGGAAATCAGTCGCAGCTCGCTGTCGGTTGCCACTTCGCCTTCGGTCAGTTCGGTGAGGCTGGCACCAATGCGGGTGCGGACCAGACGCGGCTTGAGCGCCTTCGGTCCGGCCAGGGCCACGACCCGCTCAACAGGCAACTCGCCGGTTTCAAACAGCTTGGCAATATCGATCACATCCTGATAGCCCAGGGTCCAGACCGATTTGCTGGCACCGACAGGATCAAGGTGGTGGATGTGCGTGCCGACGTTACCGGCCGGGTGAACACCGTCAAACTGGTGCACTTCGACATCGCCAGACTTGGGCACGGGTACGTCGGAGCCGGGCTTGCCGGTGACAAACACTTTGCCGTTGGTCAGCTTGGCCACCAGCGCCAGACCTTTCTCGAACTGGGCGGCGTTCTCACGAATGATCACCGTCGGGTCCGCAGCCAGCGGATTGGTGTCCATTACGGAGACAAAGATAGAATGCGGGGTCGCATCAATCTCGGGCACTTTGCTGTAGGGGCGGGTACGGAAGGCGGTCCAGAGACCGGACTCAACCAGATTGTCGACCACCTGCTGACGCTCAAGGCCTGCCAGGTCGGCTTCGGAGTAACGGGCGAAAGTCTCAGCCTCATCACCATCAATTTCGATGACGATCGACTGGAATACGCGGCGTTCACCCCGGTTTACTTCTTTCACCACCCCTGCTGCGGGTGATGTATAACGCACGCCTTCGGTCTTCTTGTCCGTAAACAGCAGCTCACCGCGCTTGACACGGTCTCCCTCTTTCACAGCCATGGTCGGCTTCATGCCGTTGTAGTCAAAGCCGATCAAAGCCACGTGACGAACGGGCTTGCCATCGGTAATGGTCTGTTCGGGAGCGCCGCTGATGGGAAGATCCAGGCCTTTTTTGATCTTGATCATTAGCCTCGTCCAATCATCAGAAACTTTTCGATGGATTTGCCACGCCTGACCCTGCGGCTCAGGCTCTCCCTACGGCTTGCGCCAGATTGGTAAAACCGAAGCAGCGGACGCAGCAATGGCATGATGATGCCCGGCTCCGTCGCCAGCAGGAATGATCAGAAATCGATGTCAGACGTACCCAAAATCGCGCCAATTATAGAGACTCGGGGCCGGGTTTTCCACCAGAACCGCTTGGACTTTGTACCTAAACGTAATCATCAGAACTACTTACACCATAACGCAAAAACCCCCGCCAGCCAGGAGCCGACAGGGGTTTGAAGCTACGCAGCAGAGCCTGTCAATCCAGGCCTACCAGTCGCCGCTTAACGGGCGCGCTTGGGGAAGATCGGGTAAGTCACGCCAGCCATCTGGTTGACCACACGGATCACCTGGGCGCTGTAACCGAACTCGTTGTCGTACCATACGTACAGAATCAGACGCTTGCCATTGGCAATGGTCGCCTGGGCATCAACCACACCAGCGTGACGGGAACCAACGAAATCGGTGGACACCACTTCCGGCGAGTTGACGAAGTCGATCTGCTTCTGCAGCTCAGAGTGCAGCGCCATTTCCCGCAGGTAGTCATTGGCGCTGTCGACCGTCACCTCTTTTTCCAGGTTCAGATTCAGGATCGCCATGGAAACGTTGGGGGTCGGCACCCGGATGGCGTTACCGCTCAGCTTGCCCTTCAGCTCCGGCAGAGCCTTGGCAACGGCCTTGGCGGCGCCGGTTTCGGTGATCACCATGTTCAGCGGCGCAGAACGGCCACGACGACTACCCTTGTGGTAGTTATCGATCAGGTTCTGGTCGTTGGTGTAGGAGTGCACGGTCTCAACGTGACCGTCTTCAATACCGTACTCATCGTGAATCGCCTTCAGGACCGGCGTGATGGCGTTGGTGGTACAGGAGGCCGCGGACAGGATGCGATCTTCTTCGGTGATCCAATCGTTGTTGATGCCGTACACGATGTTCTTGATGTCGCCCTTGCCCGGCGCGGTCAGGATGACGCGGCTGACGCCCTTGGATTTCAGGTGCAGACCCAGCCCTTCTTCGTCACGCCACTTACCGGTGTTATCGATAACAATGGCGTTGTCGATGCCGTAGCTGTTGTAGTCAACCTTGTCGGGACCGTCGGAGTAGATCACCTTGATGAAGTTGCCGTTGGCCACGATGGCAGAGTTCTCTTCATCCACGGTGATGGTGCCGTTGAACGGACCGTGAACGGAATCGCGACGCAGCAGGCTGGCGCGCTTCTCCAGATCGTTCTCGGCGCCGCCCTGGCGAACCACAATGGCACGCAGGCGCAGGTTGTTACCGCCACCAGCCTTTTCAATCAGGATACGGGCGAGCAGGCGACCAATACGGCCAAAGCCGTAAAGGACCACGTCCTTGGTACCGTTCTCGGCATTTTCCTGGGATTCGGCGCTGAACTGACCAACCACCGGACCGATCTCCTGCTTCAGGAAATCCTCGATGGAGCCATTGCCTTCCGCTTTGAACTTGACCGCCAGCTTTCCGATATCAACGTGAGCACTGCCCAGTTCCAGACGATCCATGGCCTCAAGGATCGGCAGGGTGTCGTGCACAGACAGCTCGCTTTCCTCAACCTGACGCACGAAACGGTGGGCACGAATAATTCCAATCACCGACTGATTGATGATGGAGCGGCCGTAAACGGAAGTGACCACATTATTCTTCCGGTACAGGCGACCGATCAGCGGAATCATCGCCTCAGCGGTGGACTCCCTTTCCGTCCAGTTAGACAGGTGTTGGTTAATCTGTTCGTGGCTCACGCTTCAACCTCTGCAAGTTAGCACTCGGAAAATTGGGCGCATATTATCCAACGTAAAAGCCCCCAGCGCAAATCACACCACTGCCATGACAGCGTCAGTGCCTGGCGGTAGAATGTGCGGCCTTCCGGAACCCCGAATTCAGCCCAGGCAGGAGCTTAGCGTTGCCCAAGATTGAAGGCGTATCCACTGTCTCCCCCACGACCCGCTTGCTGGCCCCGGACTTTCCCGAGCGCGCCGCCGACCACCGCTACTGGGCCGGGCTCACCGGCACCCGGTCCGCGCTGGCCATTGCCGAAACCGCCCGCGACCACGACGGCCTTACGCTGGTGATCACCCGCACCACCGACGAAGCGCTGCAGCTGGAACAGGCAATGCGGTTCTTCCTCGACCTGGGATTCGACGAGGACCAGCCCGCCGTCACCAGTGACGGCCTCGAGCTGCTGTCGCTGCCGGACTGGGAAACGCTGCCCTACGACCTGTTCTCGCCCCATCAGGACATTACCTCCCGCCGCATCCGTACCCTGCACCGGTTACCCGCCATTCGCCGTGGCGTGCTGGTCGTGCCGGCGCGAACGCTAATGCATCGACTGCCGCCGGTGAACTACCTGCAGGGCAACACCCTGTTGCTGGAGGTTGGCCAGCAGTTGGACATCGACAGCTGGCGCCTGGCACTGGAGGCCGCCGGCTACCGGCACGCCGAAAACGTCTACGAGCACGGCGAGTACGCAGTGCGCGGCGCCATCCTGGACATCTACCCGATGGGGTCGGCGCTGCCCTACCGGATCGACCTGTTCGACAACGAGATCGAGACCCTCAGAACCTTCGATCCCGAAACCCAGCGTTCTATTGATCGCATTGAGCGGATCGAGCTGTTGCCGGCGAACGAGTTCCCCTGGCACAAGGAAGCCCGTTCCGGCTTCCGTAACCGCTGGTTTGAGCAATTCGCCAATGCCGACAAGGATGCGCCGATCTATCAGGACATCACGCAGGGCATTACGCCGCCAGGCATCGAGTACTACCTGCCACTGTTCTTCGACACCACGGCAACGCTGTTCGACTACCTGCCGGGCGACACCCGGGTGTTTACCGCCGACAGCCTCAATGACGCTGTTGAGCAGTTCCAGAGCGACACTCTGGCCCGTTACGAGGAACGCCGACACGATCGGTTACGGCCTATTCTACCGCCGGCGACCCTGTTCCTTCGTACCGAGGAACTGTTCGCCCAGCTCAAGCAGTACCCACGGGTGACGCCCATCCACAACACCGCCCGGGACGCCCAGCGCACCGACTTCTGCGCCGCCGAATCACTGCCTGACGTCTCCATGGATGGCCGCAGCAGCGCCCCGGCCGCACGCCTGAAGCAGTTTGTCGCCGATTTTAACGGTCGCATTCTGATCTGCGCGGAATCCTCGGGGCGCCGCGAGGCGCTGCTGGAAAATCTCGCGGAGCATGGCCTGAAACCCAGCACCATCGACAACTGGCCCAGTTTCCTGCAGGAAGATCAGGCAACGCTGGCAATCACCATCGCCCCGATGGAAGACGGCCTGGTCCTGGATCACGCCCAACTGGCTCTGGTCACCGAATCCGCCCTGTTCGGCCAGCAGGTGCTGCAGCGGCGCCGGCGGGAGAAGCCGACCGAAGTCAACGACGCCGGCTACCGCGATCTCTCGGAACTGAGGATTGGGGCACCGGTGGTGCACATTGACCACGGCGTGGGTCGCTATCAGGGCTTGGAGACCATCAGTGTCGACGGCGACGCCACCGAGTTTCTTACTCTGGAATACGCCGGCGGCTCCAAGCTCTACGTCCCGGTTGCCAGCCTGCACCTGATTTCCCGTTACAGCGGTGCTGATACCGACACCGCGCCACTGCACAAACTGGGCAATGAACGCTGGAGCCAGTCCAAGCAGAAGGCGCTGGAGAAAATCCGCGACACCGCTGCCGAGCTGCTCGACGTTTACGCCCGCCGTGAGGCCCGTGAAGGCTTCAAGTTCGACCACCCGGGTGACGCCTACCGAGCCTTCGCCGCTGGCTTCCCGTTCGAGGAGACCCCGGACCAGCAGGCCGCCATCGAAGCGGTGCTGGCCGATATGACCGGCCCCCAGCCCATGGACCGCCTGGTGTGCGGTGACGTCGGCTTCGGCAAGACCGAAGTGGCCATGCGGGCCGCCTTTGTGGCCACCCATTCCGGTAAGCAGGTGGCGGTACTGGTGCCCACCACGCTGCTCGCCCAGCAACACTACGAATCGTTCCGCGATCGCTTCTCCGACACGCCGGTGAATGTGGAACTGCTCAGTCGCTTCCGCAGCTCCAGCCAGACCAGCAAGGCGGTGGAACGCATCGAGAGCGGCACCGCAGATATCGTCATCGGCACCCACAAGCTGCTGCAGGGCGACATCCAGTTCAAGAATCTGGGGCTGGTGATCATTGATGAAGAACACCGCTTTGGCGTGCAACAGAAAGAGCGACTGAAATCCCTGCGCGCCGAGGTGGACATGCTAAACCTCACCGCCACCCCCATACCCCGCACCCTCAACATGGCAATGGGCCACCTTCGGGACCTGTCCATCATTGCCACCCCGCCGGCCCGTCGCCTGTCGGTGAAGACCTTCGTCCGCCAGCGGGACGATGCCATGGTCAAAGAGGCGATCCTGCGGGAGATCCTGCGGGGCGGCCAGGTGTACGTCCTCCACAACGAGGTCAACACCATTGAGAAGGTGGCCGAAGACCTGCGCCGGCTGATTCCCGAGGCCCGGGTGGGCATTGCTCACGGCCAGATGCGGGAACGTGAGCTGGAACAGATCATGTCGGATTTCTACCACAAGCGTTTCAACGTCCTGGTGTGCACCACCATCATTGAAACCGGCATCGACATCCCCAGTGCCAACACCATCATCATTGAGCGTGCCGACAAGTTTGGCCTGGCCCAGCTTCACCAGCTCCGGGGCCGGGTCGGACGCTCCCACCACCAGGCCTACGCGTACCTGCTGACGCCGCCGCCGAAGAGCATCACCAGTGACGCCCGCAAGCGGCTGGAGGCCATCTCCGAAGCCCAGGATCTGGGGGCCGGTTTCATGCTCGCAACCCACGACCTGGAGATCCGCGGCGCCGGCGAACTGCTCGGGGAAGAACAGAGCGGCCAGATCGAGAGCATCGGCTTTACGCTCTACATGCAGCTTCTGGACGAGGCGGTAGACGCCATCAAGGAAGGTCGGACCCCGAACGCGGACCTGCCCCTGAGCCACGGCACCGAGATGAACCTGCGCATCCCGGCACTGATTCCCGACGACTACCTGCCGGACGTGCACAACCGCCTGATGCTATACAAGCGCATCGCCAGCGTCAGCAACCGGGACGCACTGAAGGACCTGCAGGTGGAAATGATTGATCGCTTTGGCCTGCTGCCGGAACCTGCCAAAAATCTGATGCGACAGTCGGAACTGCGCATCCAGGCGGAAGCCCTGGGGATCGTCAAGGTAGACGCTGGCAAGGAATGGGTGCGACTTGAGTTCGGTGCCAGCACGCCGGTCGATCCGCTGGTACTGGTGAAGAAAGTGCAGCAGGCGCCGGACCAGTACCGACTTGAAGGCGCGAGCAGCTTTGCGTTCCGGCTGAAGGACGCGTCAACCGATGGTAAACTCACCGGCATTTCCGACATGCTGGGTCAGCTGAGCCCCTGACCCGGCCTCTGCCATCGGCCCTGCTGGCCTTAAACCGGAACAGCCAGGATTACCCAAAATAGGGACATTACACAGTAAGGGAGACTCCCGTTGCGAACCCTTTTTCAGAAGCACCTTCGCGCCCTGCCCCTGTTAGCGGCAGCGCTTGCCGTCGCTCCGGCGGCCCAGGCGTCCTACACCTACCGCGCCGAACTGGTGCTGGTAGAGCGACTGGTCGACCCGGAATCGGTGGTCGAACAGATGGCCGGCCGGCTGACCGAACCCGGCGAAGCCGCACCGAAGGCATTGTGGGTGGAAGACGCCAACGGCCAACGGCTGTCAGACCTGCGCCTGGTCGGAGAGAACCAGATTACGTTGGCCCGCTCCGCTCAGCGGCTGGAGAACAGCGGCCGCTTCCGTATCCTGGCGAAAGCGGCGTGGTACCAGTCGTTTCCGCCCAATTACCGCAGCGAGCCGATGCAGGTGGCCATCGGAGACTGGTTACCAGGCGCCGGGCACCGGGAAGTGGAAGGCACCATCACCATTGAACGGCAACGCTACCTGCATGTGGAAGTGGCACTGAATCACTGGCAACCGACAGCGGCCGGCGAGCAGACCGCCATTGAGCTAAAGAACCAGACGGCAGTGGCGGAACCGGGGGCAACGGAATCAGCAGCGGGCTCATCCGACGCCTCGGCTGACCCGGCGGCAGACAGCCAAACGCCCCTGGCACCGGTAGCCCGGGAGCCGCAGGCGGAGCTGCTGACTTGGATTCGGGAAACCCGCCGCATGCGCAGTGAGGAAATCCACTTTCTGGATTCCCCCACCATCGGCGTGCTGGTGCTGTTCAGGAGGATTGGGAGCTAAGGGCGCCGAGCGCCTCCATCGAGCCCGCCAGAATCTGTTTGATGTCGGCCATCCCCTCTTCGATGGCCGCCTCGATCTCTTCCATGGTGATGATGTGGTCGGCCTTGCCGGCCGCCCAGTTCACCACCAGCGCCAGACAGCCGTAATTCATTTTCAACTCAGCCGCCAGCACCGCTTCCGGCATGCCGGTCATGCCAACCAGGTGGCAACCATCCCGCTCCAGCCTGACGATCTCCGCCGCGGTCTCCAGACGTGGCCCCTGAGTCGCGGCGTAGGTTCCAAAATCGCTGCAGGCCACCCCTCGATCACGGGCCGCCCGAACCAGGCTTTGTCGCACTTCCGCCGTGTAGGGGTAGGTGAAATCGATGTGGGTGGTCTGCTCCAGCTCACCCTCAAAATAGGTGCTGGGGCGCCCCCAGGTGTAGTCGATCAACTGGTCCGGAATCACCACCTGCGCCGGCCCCATGTCGGCGTGGATACCGCCAACGGCATTCACCGCCACCACGGTTTCGACCCCGGCTTCCCGCAGCGCCCAGAGATTGGCGCGGTAGTTCACCTGATGTGGCGGAATCCGGTGCGGGTTGCCATGGCGGGCCAGGAACACCACCGGCTGATGACCGTAACGGCCATGCACCAGTACGTCTGAGGGCGCTCCCCAGGGTGTATCCATTCGCTGCTCGCCAACAATCTCCAGCCCATCCAACTCGGTCAGGCCAGTCCCGCCTATGATGCCGACGGGAATCTGTCCGCTGCCTGCTTCTGTCATCATGCTTCTCCCCTGGCAGACTGGCTGCTAACGGCCGCGACCGCCTCGTTGTCGCCCTCACCGCCGCCGGAGGTGCCGGAGGACAGCTCGATACCGTCCGGCAGATGCAGGGTTCGGGTCGGGAAGGCGATCTCGGCACCGTGAGCCTCAACAATATCACTGATCTTCAGCAGCACGTCCTGTTTTACCTGATGGTATTTCACCCACTCGGTGGTTTTGGTGAAGGTGTAGATCATGATATCCAATGACGACGCGTTGAAGGTCAGGAAATTGACAATCAGGGTGCGGTTGTCGTCAATCTCGTCATGGGACTCGAGCATGGCCCGGATGTCCGCCACAATCGGCACCATCTGTTTGACGTCCACATAACGGATACCCAGGGTCTCCGAGATGCGTCGGTTCAGCATCCGCGACGGATTCTCCACCGCAATGGTGGTGAAGGCCGCATTGGGAACATAGAGCGGGCGCTGATCAAAGGTGCGGATGGTGGTGAGGCGCCAGCCGATCTTCTCAACCGTTCCCTCAATGTCGCGGTCCGGAGAACGAATCCAGTCCCCCACCTTGAACGGCCGGTCGAGCTGAATGATGAAGCCACCAAAGAAGTTGGCCAGCAGATCCTTGGCGGCAAAACCGATGGCAATACCACCCACACCACCGAAGGCCAGTACCCCGGAAATGCTGTAGCCCAGGGACTGCATCACAATCAGCACCGCCGTGATGATGATCACCGCCCGCATCAGCTTACTGATCGCGGTGACCGTGGTGTAATCCATCGGGCGCTTGACCTTGCCCGGCGACGACAGCATCACCTCGCCCTGCTTGATCACCCCGAGCAGCGTCCACACCAGCAGCCAGATAAAACCAAGGCGCAACATGCTGTCGTTGGCGGTAAAGATCTCCGCCTTGGAGTAGCGGTACGCCGCCTCAGCCGCCCAGTACACCCCCAACAACCAAATGAACGCCACCATCGGCTTGCGTACAGCGTGCAGGAAGGCATCGTCCCAGAGGTTGCGGGACGCCTGGACCCGCCGCTCCATGAACAGGATAACCTTGCTGGCAATGTAGGCCACGACCGCGGTCACCATCACCATGGCGAACACTGCCAGGATGACCCGCCAGGATTCCGGCAACAGCTTGATGCTGTCCAGGGTGCCAATCAGCATTCCAGGTACGTCTTCTTCCATGCTCTCCTCGCTTGAATGTCTGGCCGGCTACGCGTCAGAACGGTCGGTGACGCGCTAGCGAATGGTAACGGCCGTGCCCGCCGCCACAAGATCAAACAGTTCCATCAGATCTGCGTTGCGCATGCGCACGCAGCCGTGGGACAACGGCACCCCCATGGGCTCACTGTCGGGGGTGCCGTGAATGTATATGAAGCGCCGGAAAGTATCGACCCCCGGACCACGATTGCGCCCCCACTCCCGGCCGCAGAGCCAGAGAATACGGGTGAGAATCCAGTCCCGGCGGGGATGACGGTCGGCAAGGTCGGCGCTGTAGATTTCACCGGTCGGGCGACGGGCGATAAACACGCTGTTCTCCGGCATACCCTGACCAATACGGGCGCGGATGTAGTGCTCACCTCGCGGAGTACAGCCAGAGCCGTCCCGCTCCCCCGCACCGTTGAGGGCGGTGGATACCGGGAACCGGCGGTCACCGCCAGGCGCAGCCAGCAGCGTCAGTTGCTGCTGCTGAAGATCGATGATAATGCGGGACTGACTTTGGGCAGGCATGGACTCGGCGCTCGCGCAACGATCGACACGGTGTCTGTGGCGACCGGTGACAGGGATTCAGGTGATTGAAATCCCGAGACTAACCGAGCCCGGCAGGGTCAGGCAACTGAGGGTTTGGTAATTGCTGACGGTGTCGAACCACCGGCCTGCATCCCGGCGGCGAGGAACGGCACCAGGTGACCGGCAATCTCCTGCACCGTGGTTTCCACCCCAAGCTTGTTCTGCAGGATATCCCGCAGGGCATCGCTGCTGGACATGGTGAATGCGGTTGCTCCCAGCATGAACTGGATTCGCCAGTAGCGCTCGACGGCCGTCAGCTGTGGCGTCGCGTTTTTCAGCAGGGTCATGAAGCGACCAAACGGCTGGCTGTACTCCGCTTCGAGGAACTTGCGCAGGTGACCCTGGGATTGGGTATACGCCAGGCCCAGCAACCGCATGAAGATGGAAATGCCTTTCTCGTTGCGCTGAGGCATCCGCACGGCACTTTCTGTTAGTGCCCAGAGGGTTTGCTCGAGTGTGGGCGGGGTGTCACCACAGCGGGCCTCGAGGTCATCAAACGCCGACTCCAGGGTTTGCGAGAACGGCGTCAGAAAACGGGCGAACACAGACTGGATCAGTGCATTCTTGGAACCGAAATGATAGTTCACGGCCGCCAGATTGACCTTGGCCTTGCTGGTTATCATCCGCAGGGAAGTTTCGGAAAAGCCGCGATCGGCAAAAAGCTCTTCGGCCGCGTCAAGGATTCGGTCAACGGTGTCGGACTGCGCCATGGGACTCTCAGTTTCTCAAGCAAACATCTGTTTGAAACATACGTTTGAGACCTGAGGTTGTCAAGTTTTCGCCATTGCGGCTTGCGCTTACTCCGGTTCCTCCCGCGGCTCCGGGGTTGCGGCCACCGACGCCCAGCCCTCATCGATGGCTTGCTGGTTGTCATCAAGAAACGCCTGCTGGAGACTGCTGTAGGCCTTCTCGGACTCCAGCATGAAGATCAGGTAGAGCCGGATATGCTCCCGCCGGGTAACGTGACGACTGAGGTGACGATGCTCTGACAACTCCACCAGGCGGCGGAATCTTACGGAATTGAGCGCAGGATTGAATTCGACCATTTGCGCACACTGCCAGGCCAGGCCGGTCTCCCCTTCCAGATGCTCGATGTGCTTGCGGGCATCCTTGAGCAACCGGTGGCGGCGCATCACCAGTTCGAGGTGGGAGTCCTGGCCGGAGTAAAGCCGACGAATCGCCGGAATGCCAGACAGCAGGATAATCACGAAGGCACCAAAACCGCCCCCCGCCAGCCAGGCCGGCACAAACCCGGTCATCCCGCTCAGGAACACCAGCGCTGCGACCGTGGTGCAGAACAACCACAGATCCCGACGGCGGCGGGCGGCCGCCACGGTGTAGTTGTCCGGCCAGTCCGGCATGGCCAGCAGGTTGAAATCCAGCAACAACACCCGGTCGCACTGGCGCAGCAGCAATCGGCGCTTGCGCTGCTGGCTCGCGGTGGCCTCCGGGCTGCCGAGTGCCGGCTGAGAGCTTGCCGGTGCTGCCTCCGGTGGCGGCAGAGCGTCCTTGTTTCCCTCAGCCTGGTTTGCCTCCGCTCGGTTTCCACCAGCGCCGGGACTGCCTCCCTCTTTGGCGGAACCATCCGACGCACCATCGTCCGCAGGCTCGGTGCCTCCTGAGGCCGGCCGGGCCGGGGGCCGGCCCTCCGGGTCTGCCGGTCGCCCGGGCCGCAACACCGGTGCCGCCTCCGCGCCCGTACCCTGCTGTGTTCGTTCGTCTGTCTCCGCCATGCCCTATCCGTTGTTGTATGTTGACGCAGCCTCTGCAGGAGCCTCTAATGAAAGACCCTTTACTACGTAACGACCCCCGGCGATGCAACTTGAGGTCAGCCCCGGGCCTTGGCACGATCGGACTGCGCCGCTATCCTTCTCCCCCTCCAACCTCAGAGCGAGATCTCCATGTTTACAGGAATTGTCCAGGGTATCGCCAGCATTGAGCGCATTGACTGCCAGCCAGGCCTGAAAACCTTCACCATTCGCTTTCCGCAAGCGCAGGTCCAGAAGGTTGAGATCGGCGCATCGGTAGCGATTGATGGCACCTGCCTCACCGTAACCCGGCAGGCAGACGACTGCCTGACCTTCGACGCCATGCAGGAGACCCTGGAGCGGACCACGCTGGACGACCGCACTGGCGGCGACGCCGTGAACTTTGAGCGTGCCGCCCGCATTGGCGATGAGATTGGCGGCCACCTGGTTTCCGGCCACATCCACACCACCGCCGACTGCATCGCCATCATCCGCAGCGACAACAACCAGTCCCTGACCTTCCGGGTCCGGCCCGAGTGGATGCGTTACATCTTTGCCAAGGGCTTCATCGCCATCAATGGCGCCAGCCTGACCGTCGGCGAGGTTGGTGAGGACCACTTCAACGTCCACCTGATCCCTGAAACCCTGCGGGCCACCACGTTCAAGGATCTGCAGGAAGGCGACCGGGTCAACATCGAGATCGACAGTCAGACCCAGACCATTGTCGATACCCTGGCACGTCTGGGCTACGATCGCCCGCCCCGCTGAGACACTGGCTCTGCCGCCGCCAGAACCACAAACTTCGGGTCCGCCGCCAACTGGCGGACCTGACGGAAAGACTTCCGTAAGGAGCGGTGGTACCCCAGATGCCGGTTGCCCACCATCAGCAACTGACCGCCCGGTCGCAAAGCGCGACTGGCCTGAGCAAACAGCTTCAGCGCAATGTGATCCCCCACGGCGCCACCGTCATGGAAAGGCGGATTGAGCAGCACCAGATCGAATTCACCGCTTGCGTCTGTGCCGTCCTGGCACACGAATGACGCCTGCGCCGCCGGCAAGGCCTGCTGTACGTTGATCTCGGCACTGGCAACCGCCTGACTGGAAACATCCGCAAACAGCACCGACACATCGTCCCTATGGCTCAACACAGTCAGCCCCTGGACCCCATTGCCGCAAGCCAGATCCAGCACCCGGGCGCCCGGCGCCAGCGAATTCGCCGCCTGCGCGGCCCAGGGCAGCAACTGGCGCGCACCGATGTCCAGCCGCTCCCGCGAAAACACCGCAGGCAGCCCCTTCACCGGCAGTCCCGCATCCGGCAGCTCAAATCCGCGAAGCAAGCCGTCCCACCCAGCCAACACTGAAGTGCCCCGCCGGCAAACCACCACTCGGGCCTTTTTGCGCGCTGGCAAAACCGCCTCAGTGGTCACCAGCCGGTTGAACACATCCACACTGCGGTCTGGCAGATGCTTGATCATGCCCCCTGCAAGCAAAAGGCCGTCTTCATCCAGCACCTCATTGCACCAGCGCAACAGGTACTCCAGATAGTCGAGTTGCCGGGGAATCCGCAGGATCACCACATCAAACGGCCCCGGGGGCGGTGCCTGCCAGTTGGCGACCGCCGGTGACGCCAGCCCATTGGCGGCAGCGTTGCGGGCCAGAGCGTGGGGAAGCACCGCGCTGTCGGCGACAACCTCCGGCGCAGCGTCCGCCAGCCCCAGGGTCAGCGCGCCAAAACCGTCATCGACAATGGCCACACGCTGGCCAGTCCGGAGCCGTTCATCCGCCACTTGCAACAGCAGCTCATCCGCGGCATCCCAGGCCCGTAAACCAGGGCCACCACCGGGGCGACAGAGGGTCAGTGATCGTTGCGGCGTCATCAGCACGTCGGTTGTCATATTGGGCATCTGCTCTCAGGTATTCGGTCAGGGCGCCATTCTAGGCTGATTATTCTAGAAATTAACCCTAGAGTGCTAATCATGATCCTGGCGGGACGTCAGTAGCACGGCGCAGACCGGCCTACAGCAACAGGGCTGCCCCAATCCCCCCATTCATCAACAGAGACAGCGACATGATTCAGGAATCCATCAAACAGAGCCTGGAAAGCGTTCAGGCCACCCGTGAACGACTGGAACAGCAACTGCGACCGCAGCTGGACTGGGCATCTGGAGAATTGAAGAAGGTTCTGGTTGAGCTCGGCGCCGACAGTGCAGAACCCGCATCGCTGCAGGAGACCCTGCAACAGATTCGCGAGCGCAATCCGTCACTTCGGGTCTTCACTCGCCGGCTCGATGTCGCCACCTACGACCTGCGCAAGAAGCTCTGGTGGGACGCCAACATGATGACCGCATTCGCGACCAGCAAGGCCGAGGCCGCTTACGATACGGACATCCGCCCCAAGCTGCAGGCCGTTCGCAGTGAGACCGAAGCCCGCGCCCGCACCGCCATGGAACAGATCAGACAGCTGTCCCGTCAACTGACCCGTCAGGACGACGCCAGCGACACCGAATGATTTCAGGTTGTGATCCGAAAGGACGCATACCTCTCCTTGCCCCTCACCCCAGGGGCTTTTTTTTGCCCTCGACATCCACCGAAAAACCGCAGCACAGCACCTCGGGCGGAAAACGCAAACCCTGAAGGCAAACAGCAAGTGCAGTACCGCTCGTTCCTAGCGCCCCGGAATACTCACCCCAGAACACCTCCGCCGGTGTGCGGTATCCCAGTCGTTTTCTGGGACGATTATTGAGCTCATCGACCACCCGGTTCAGAGCCTGCTGGCTGACTTTGGCGAAGTTGGTTCCTTTCGGGTAATAGTGTCGCAGCAGGTCAACCAGCAGGTATCCGCTGCGACTCTCCACCAGCGTTACGATGCCGGACTGCTTGTGACCATGCAGCACGGTGCCTCCTTCCCAGTGGCCGACGCTCAGTCGTTGCTCAATATCGGCAAGTCGACATTCTATACCTTTTCGGCTCGAAATCTTGCCCAAGCCCGGGCGTTTGCCAGATCTCGTCAGACGCGACACATTCTGGAGTGGCACCCGTAAGTCCAGAGCTCGCCGCCTTTGTCGCGGCCCCGACGGATCAAGTCGTAGATCCACTGGCGACTGCCCCGGAGCTGCTCCAAGCGTGCCATCAGGCCGGCGATCTGCTCCGGACTCCAGCGTTTTCGGGTCAACCTGATGTCAGACAATAACCGCAGCACTTTGAGACCTGATGTCAGACAATAACCGCAGCACTTTGAGATAACGAGGTGGAGGAAGGAGGGTCGCTGCCGGTACCCTCATTCGCTTTACCGACCAAAGTGAAGCAGTGATGGGATACCGACAACTG
>NZ_JAKZAK010000031.1 GCF_023156385.1 Marinobacter xestospongiae | reverse complement strand
GGTTGCCTTTCGATTCCGAGCCCGCCTGACCGGCTTGCCCCTCGAAAGAGATGCGCATTCTACAGACTTCTCGGTGGCCGTCAACAAGGTTTTTGAAGAAATCTCAAAAACCTTGTTTTCCGTTCACTCCTTGACCAGAACCCGGGCAATCTTCTTCTTGCCTGCCTGGATCACGCAGTCCTCGCCCAGCACAAAGTCCTTGCCGCCTTCCAATTGCTCGCCATTAATGTACACCGCGCCACGCCCCAACACATCGCGGGCCGCCGCACCGTTCTTGACCAGCCCCGCCAGACGCAGAACCGCCGCCACCGGCAGAGCGTCCTGGCCGTCCAGGGATACTTCGACCGTCGGGACGTTCTCCGGAATCTCACCCAAGGCAACCCGGTTGCCTGCGGACTTGTGCGCCGTCGCCGCTGCCTCTTCATCATGGAAGCGGGTAATGATCTCTTCCGCCAGTACCTTCTTGTAGTCCTGAGGGTTGGCACCTGCGGCAACCGCTTCGCGGTACTCCGCCACTTCTTCCATCGGGCGGAAACTCAGCAGCTCAAAGTAGCGCCACAGCAGCTGATCGGGAATGGACAGCAGCTTGGTGTACATTTCACCCGGGGAGTCGTTGACACCGATGTAGTTGCCCAGCGACTTCGACATTTTCTGAACCCCATCCAAACCTTCCAGGATGGGCATGGTCAGGATCACCTGGGCCGGCTGATCGTGTGCTTTCTGCAGCACCCGCCCCATCAGCAGGTTGAACTTCTGGTCGGTACCACCGAGCTCAACATCCGCTTCCAGCGCCACTGAGTCGTAACCCTGAATCAACGGGTAGAGGAACTCGTGAATCGCGATGGACTGCTCAGCCTCGTAACGCTTACTGAAATCATCACGCTCCAGCATCCGGGCGACGGTGTACTGGCCCGCCAGCCGAATCATGTCCGCCGCCGTCAGCTTGCTCATCCACTCGGAGTTGAACGCTACCCGGGTTTTCTCCGGGTCGAGAATTTTGAACACCTGCTCTTTATAGGTAATGGCATTGACCGCCACCTGCTCTTCGGTCAGCGGCGGACGGGTCGCGCTCTTGCCACTGGGATCACCGATCATGCCGGTGAAGTCACCAATCAGGAAGATCACTTCATGCCCCAGGTCCTGGAACTGCCGCAGCTTGTTGATCAGCACCGTGTGCCCCAGGTGCAGATCCGGCGCAGTGGGATCAAACCCGGCCTTGATGCGCAAAGGCCGCCCTTCTTTAAGCTTAGTGATCAGCTCCTCTTCCGGGAGCAGTTCGTCCACGCCTCGTTTAATGAGAGCCAGCGCGTCGTCGATCGATGCCATGAACAGATATCCCCAACACAAAAAATGGAAATGGAAGGTTACAGAGTTCAACAAAACAAAGCTGCGGCTTACCGCGACCCTTGCTACAGTGCCACCTGAACAAAGTTTAACCAGCCGCCCAAGCACCTATCGTCTGGACGGTCGCCAAATAAAAGCGGCCATTATAGCAACGGGGGAGAGGAAAATCCGCGCCCGACACCCGGCGGAGGCCAGGCCTGACGCTATCCGGGACGGTTTTTCTACGGTAATCTGTTGAACTATACTTGCGTGAAAACTTTAATTAGGTAGTACAAGCTGATGTTCTCACTGCCCAATCCACCAGCCTATTGCTGACTCCGACTGATCGGGTCCGCTCTATTCCGGTCCACAGTAGGCTGCTGAATTGCGCATTTATCTCATCACATTGCGCCTGATAACGAAAGCGGTGAACACTCCGCCCGTCAACGACCAAAGGTTTACCCCGTGCTGAACAAGTTTCCCAAAACCCATCTCGCTGCCGCGGTCGTCATTACCGCGGTGGTCACTACTGCGATGGTCCTGAGCCCCAGCTCCGACGTTGAGGCCAAACGGATGTCCGTTGCCCTGGATATCGAATCCGGCAAGGCCACCCCCATGCAACCGGCGGCAACTGACAACGCCGCCGCCAGTGCCAATGCTCAGTCGGTGCCGGCAGCGCTGTCTGCAACCGCGCCCACCGAAGCCACAGCCACCGCGGTTGATGTACCGGCGGAGCCACAACTGACCTGGTCCCGCTTCGACATCCGCAGCGGCGACACCCTCTCCAGTCTGTTCAAGAAGGCCGGCTATAACGACGGCCTAATGCTGTCGGTGATTCACGGTGAGGGCGAGGCGGACGCGCTGCAACATCTTTACGCCGGAGAAACCATCGGCTTCGCCAGCAACGACGACGGCGACCTGGTACAGATCCAGCTCGAGCGCAGCCGTCTGGAGACCCTGCAGATCGACCTTACCGACGACGGCTTCGTGGGTGAGAAAGTGGTGCGCGAGCCAGAGGCCCGCATTACCTACGCCGAAGCCGAGATCGACAGTTCCCTGTTTGGTGCCGGCCAATCTGCCGGCCTGACCGACAAGCTCACCATGGAACTGGCGGGGATCTTCGGCTGGGACATTGATTTCGTCCTCGACATCCGCAAAGGCGATCGCTTCAGCGTGGTGTACGAGGAGCTGTTCCTGGACGGTGAGAAAATCGACAACGGTCGCATCCTGGCGGCCAGCTTCAACAACCAGGATCGCGAGTTCAAGGCGGTACTCTATACCGACGAAGACGGTGTCAGCGCCTACTACACCCCCGAAGGCCGCAGCATGCGTAAAGCCTTCCTGCGGACACCGGTGGACTTCGCCCGCATATCCTCACATTTCAACCTGTCCCGCCGTCATCCGGTGCTGCATCGCATCCGTGCCCATAAAGGCACCGACTACGCCGCCAGCCCGGGCACGCCGATCAAGGCGGCAGGCGACGGCAAGGTGATCCACGCCGGTCGCAAGGGCGGCTTCGGCAATGCGGTGGTACTTCAGCACGGCAACAACATCACCACCCTGTACGCTCACATGCGTGGCTTTGCCCGCGGTATCCGCTCCGGACAGCGAGTGACCCAGGGTCAGGTGATCGGTTATGTCGGCTCCTCTGGCCTGGCTACCGGCCCGCATCTGCACTACGAGTTCCGGGTTAACGGCGCGCCCCGCAATCCGGTGACCGTGCCGCTGCCCGATGCCGAGCCCATCCCCGGCGACGAGCGTCAACGCTTCTCCGCCGCCACGCAGGGGCTGCTGGCCCAGCTCGATACCTTCCAGAGCACGTCTGGCATGACCCTGGCCCGGGGCGAGTAAGCCATGGGGCCGGCCTACGTTGGCCTGATGTCCGGCACCAGCATGGACGGCATTGACGCCGCGCTGGTGTCGTTCAGCGCTGACCGGATCAAACTTCACGCCACCCACACCCTGCCCTACCCGGATGACCTACGTCGCCACCTGCAGCGGGTCAGTCAGAACCAGGGCACGCCGGATGATGTCGGCCACCTCGACCATCAGGTGGGCCGACTGTTCGCGGAAACCGCCGCCGGCGTGTTACGGCATCCCAATGCCCGCGGGCTGGATGTGGTCGCCATTGGCAGCCATGGCCAGACCATTCGCCATCAGCCCCGCGGGGAAGCCCCTTTCTCCATGCAATTGGGCGACCCAAACCTGATTGCCGAGCACACCGGCATTGCCACGGTGGCGGACTTCCGCCGCCGGGACATGGCCGCTGGCGGCGAAGGTGCGCCACTGGTGCCAGCCTTCCATCAATCGTTTTTCGGCCACCCCAGCCAACAGCGCTGCATCGTCAATATTGGCGGCATTGCCAACATCAGCAGCCTGTCCCCGACGGAGCCACGCGTTCTGGGGTTCGATACCGGCCCGGGCAATGCCCTGATGGATGCCTGGTGCCAGGACCAGCTTGGCAAGCCCTACGACGCTGACGGCCACTGGGCCGCCGAAGGTCGCGTACACCAGGCCTTGTTGAGCGACTTACTGTCAGATGCCTACTTCGCCCTTCCAGCGCCCAAGAGCACCGGCAAGGAGAAGTTCAATCTCGACTGGATTCGCACCGCCCTGGCCCGCCATCCGGGCATCGAGGCAGTCGATGTCCAGCGCACCCTGCTGGAGTTGACGGTCATCTCTATTACCAAACAGTTGCCGGAATGCCCCGACCTGAAAATTTACGTCTGTGGCGGGGGTGTTCGCAATCGGGTGCTGCTGCAGGAACTTCGCCGGGCCTGCACCCCTTTCAAGGTCTGTTCAACGGAGGAACTGGGGCTGGACCCGCAGTGGGTAGAGGCGACAGCATTCGCCTGGCTCGCCCGCCAGACCATTAACCGGTTGCCAGGCAACCTGCCGGAAGTCACCGGCGCCAGGGGACCAAGACTGCTGGGTGCGGTTTACTACCCCTGAAAAGGGTCTTGTCGATGAAACGCAGTGGGGAAAAGCGGGAACAACGGAGCCGTCCAGAGAACCGCTCCGCCGGGTATCAGATCGAGAAGGACGAACCGCAGCCGCAGGTGGAGCTGGCGTTGGGGTTCTGGACCACAAACTGGGAGCCCTGCAGCCCCTCCTGGTAGTCCACCGTCGCGCCGACCAGGTACTGGTAACTCATCGGGTCCACCAGCAGCACCATGCCGCCACGCTCGATGACGGTATCGTCTTCCTCCTGGTTCTCATCAAATGAGAAACCGTACTGGAAGCCAGAGCAGCCACCACCGGTCACGAAGACCCGGAGTTTCAGATCCGAGTTCTCTTCCTCTTCAACCAACTCCCGCACCTTGGCAACGGCATTGTCACTGAAGAACAGCGGTGTCGGCATTTGTTCCTGCACTACACTCAAGTTCGCCTCCGATACACGAGTCAAGGATGGGTTGGGGCGGCTGACCAAACTGGCCCAGCCAGAAGGCCAGGCTCAATTATCGTATTCCCGACCAAAGCAGTCAATTATTCCACATCGGCGCGGGCATCGTCGTCTTCACTGACCGCTGACGAATCCTCAGCACGGTTTTGCTGTCCCAGCAGGCCGACCGGCTCACGCTGGTTCACCAAGTTACCGTTCACCGTCGCCCCCATCGCCATCTCAATCAGGTTGTAGTACACGTTGCCGTTGATTGAGGCCTTCGCCGCCAGCTCCAGATGCTCCGAGGCGTACACATCCCCATGCACGGTGCCATTGATGATGACGTGAGGGGCCACAATGTCGCCGTCGACTTCACCGACTTCGGAAACCCGGAGCACGGCAGAACCACCCTCTTCGGCCGAAATCTTGCCGCGCACCTTGCCATCAACGTGCAGGCCACCGGAAAACTTCAGGTTGCCTTCAATCGCCGTCTTGGCGGAAATCAGCGTATCGAACTGCCCGGCGGCGGGCCGACGTGGCTGCTGTTTTTTCTTTCCTAGCATGTCATTTCTCCGTTAGCTGCCCCCAATCAAAGGTGCGCTCGGCCTGGGACGACTTGCTCCCCTGGGCCTGGGCCACCACCTGAACTTCAAGGGGCTGAAAACTGTCGGGTACGGTCAGGAACCCTTCCACGTCCTGGAAGTATCGGAACCGGAACTTGACCCCCAGGTCGGTGATCTCTTCGGACAGATCCCGCAGGGCAATCACTTCCTTTTCGCCATCACGCAGTCCGATCACGTTGACGGCAACAATACCACCGATATAGCTGCTGTTGTCACCCACCTGGGTAAGCACCAGTTTGAATCCGTAACGCCCGTCCTGACGGGTGGTGTGCAGGTTCAGTCGATCCACCTGCAGCCCCTCGGCCACTTCCGAGGGCGCCATGATGTTGCGGTAGAAGGTCAGGTCCGCTTCCAGCTCCGCCACCCGGCTTTCCAGTCGGGCGATGGTGTGGCGGGCCTGGCTCAGCGCCGCTTCATCAATGCTGCGCCCCCGCTCCAAATTGATCAGTTGCTGTTCCGACGCCAACCGCTCCTGCTGCAGCGATTCCAGCTGATCCAGCAAATGGTCACGGGTGTCCACCACCGACGTGAGCTGGGTGCCGGTCTGGGACAGGCCCAGGAAATAACCGCCAGCAGCGCAGGCCACCGAAAACAGCAGCAGGATTGCGGTACGGCGAAGCCGGCGGCCTGGCCGCCGGCGCACCATCACATATTCTTCACTGGGACTGCGGCTGTCGCTCACACCAGGCCTCAGGGCAGCAAGGCTGGCGCTTGCAGACCCAGGTCTTCCTGCAGCCCGAACATCACGTTCATGTTCTGAACGGCCTGACCGGCAGCGCCTTTGACCAGGTTGTCGATCACTGACGACACGATCACTGTCGCGCTGTCTTCCTGCCGGTGCAGGGCCATCCGGCAGTGGTTGGCGCCCCGCACGCTGCGAGTCTCAGGATGACTGCCAAACGGCAGGACATCGACAAATGGCTCGTCACGGTAGCGGTCCTCAAACACCGCCTGCAAACGATCAAAATCCGCCGGATCGTTCAGCTCGGCGTACAGGGTTGCCTCGATCCCACGGATCATCGGCAGCAGATGTGGCACAAAGGTGACCCCCAGGGAGGCGTCGCCAGCGGCGGCAACCAGGCCCTGACGGATCTCCGGCAAGTGACGATGACCGGACGCGCCGTAGGCCTTGAAGCTCTCACCAATCTCACCGTGGAGCATGCCGATCTTGCCCTGGCGACCGGCCCCACTGGCACCGGACTTGGCATCGGCGATAATGCGGTCAGTCTTGACCAGCCTCTGCTCCAGCAACGGCAGCAGCCCCAGCTGAACGGCGGTGGGGTAGCAGCCGGGATTGGCGACCAGTTCGGCTTCGCGAATGGCGTCGCGAGCCACTTCCGGCAGACCATAGACGGCTTTCTCGGCCCACTCCGGGCTCTCGTGGGGCATGCCGTACCAGGTGGCCCAGACATCCAGATCCTTGAGCCGGAAATCGGCAGACAGGTCCACCACCCGGGTGCCCCGAGCGATCAGTTCCGGCGCCATGCGCATGGCCACACCATGGGGCGTGGCAAAAAACACCAGATCGCACTCAGCCAGTGTGTCCAGGTCCGGGGCGGTAAAGTTCAGGTCGAAGTGTCCTCGGAGGTTGGGGTAGAGATCGGCCACCGCCATGCCGGCCTCAGACCGGGATGTGATACAGCGCACCTCCACTTCGGGGTGCACCGCCAGAATGCGCAACAACTCGACACCGGTGTAACCGGTTCCTCCGACAATACCTACCTTGATCACCGAACTCTCCCGCTGCAAATCCCCACGCCAGGCGCGGGGGTGGATTTGGCCGGCTATTCTAACACGATAATCCCGAGTCTTATTGCAGGGCGCCCCCGCTCCTTTACAATTAAGGAGCCCGGGAAGCGGGCAAACCTGCCACCACTGTCAATCCGGATAGACGATCACCATGCGCGACCTCAAGCACCAGATCAGCGAACGACTGTTCCCCCTGTTCCGGCGCCGGCTGTCCGGCGTTGACGCCCTGCCCCAGCTGGCTCTGCTGGGGCTGCTGTCCGGTCTGGTGACGGGGGTGGTGATCCTGCTGTTCCGGCTGGCGATTGAGCTGCCGCTGGAGTATTTCCTGCCCGGTCATGACTCCGAAGCGTTCGAGAATCTGGATCTGATCACCCGTGGCTTGCTGCCGCTGGCCGGCGCCGTGGCCCTGGGGCTGTTCCTCCACCGACTGGGCATTCAGGACCGCAAGGTGGGCATCGTCCACGTCATGGAGCGACTCAATTACCACCAGGGGTATCTGTCGTTTCGCAGTGCGGTGGTGCAGTTTGTCTGCGGGGTTGGCACGGTCATTACCGGCCAGTCGGCGGGACGGGAAGGACCGGCAGTCCACCTCGGCGCGGCGTTCTCCAGTCTGCTGGGCCAGTGGATGCGCCTGCCCAACAACAGCATCCGAACCCTCGTCGCCTGTGGCTGTGCGGCGGCGATCTCGGCGTCCTTCAACACCCCGATCGCCGGCGTGATCTTTGCCATGGAAGTGGTGATGATGGAGTACACCATCGCCGGCTTCACCCCGATCATCCTGTCGTCGGTGACGGCGGCAGTGGTCACCCGGGCCGTGTATGGCGACGAGCCGGCGTTCAGTGTGCCGGCCCTGACCATGAACTCGCTGCTGGAGATTCCCTGGATTCTGGCGGTGGCCGTCATCATTGGCATCGCCGCTGCCGCTTTCACTTTCCTGCTCGACTACACCGGTCGTTTCCACCAGCGCCCGGTGCTGCTGCGCATCATTGCTGCCGGCGTACTGATGGTGCCGTTTGCCCTGTTGGTACCGGAGGTGATGGGTATCGGTTACGACACCGTCAGCGCCACCATCCACAACCAGTTGCCGTTCTGGCTGCTGCTGGGCGTGGCGCTGGCCAAGCTGGTGGTTACGGCGGTCACCCTGGGGCTGGGCATGCCCAGCGGGGTGATTGGCCCAACCATTTTCATGGGCGCTACCCTCGGCGGCGCCATGGGGCTGGTCGGTGCCGCCATCGCGCCGGAGTACGCCTCATCGGTCGGCTTCTACGCCATGCTGGGTATGGGCGCAATGATGGGGGCGGTACTGCAGGCGCCACTGGCCGCACTGATGGCCCTGTTGGAGCTGACCCTCAACCCCCACATCATCCTGCCGGCGATGCTGATCATCACCACTGCCAGCATGGTGACCAGCGAGGTGTTCGGGCAGAAGTCGCTGTTCCTGACCATTCTCAAGAGCCAGGGCCTGAGCTATCAGAACTCTCCGATCATCCAGGCCTTGCGACGGGTATCCGTGGGCGCCATCATGGACCGCAGTTTCGCCCGGGTCCAGCGTCACCTGCCCCTGGACGACTGCAAACGGGTGCTGAAAGCGGAGCACAAGTGGCTGATCGTGGACGGCAGCCAGGGCCCCGGCGCGCTGTTACCGGCGGTGGACCTCGCACGTTACCTGGAGGATGTCACCGAAGAGAGCCGGGAAACCGACAAGCCGCTGCCGGAATCCATTGACCTGATGGACATTCCCGCCAACCGACGCGACCTTGCTGCGGTACAATATCAGGCCACGCTCGAGGAGGCGCTGCAGGTGTTTCACGCCAGCAACGCCGAAGCACTGTACGTTCAGCGCCACGTTGCCCCGATGATCCAGCGGATCTACGGCGTGGTGCTGAAGTCCGAGATCGAAAGCTACTACCAGTATCGACGGAGTTAACGGATGTTGTGGGTCAAGGCCTTTCACCTGATTGCCATGGTGTGCTGGTTCGCCGGCATTTTTTACCTGCCACGGCTGTTTGTCTATCACGCTGCCTGTGAGGATGCTCCGGGGCGGGAACGCTTCAAGATCATGGAACGAAAGCTCTATCGCGGCATCACCACGCCGTCGATGATCGCAACCCTGGGCTTTGGCCTGTGGCTGATCAGCTTCAACCCGGCCGGTTATCTCAGCCAGGGCTGGCTGCACGCCAAGCTCACGCTGATTCTGCTACTGGTAGGCTACCATTTCTACTGCGGTCACCTGGTCAAGGTTTTCCGCGATGATCAGAACACCCGCAGTCACGTATTCTACCGCTGGTTCAACGAACTGCCGGTGCTGGTACTGCTGGCTGTCGTCATCCTCGCCACCGTCAAACCCTTCTAGGAGGCAACGTCATCGAACTCAAACATCGCCCCCAGGTCCTGGTGCTGTCAGGGCTGGACCCCTCCGGCGGCGCCGGTATCCAGGCCGACATCCAGGCGATTACGGCCCTTGGCGCCCATCCACTGCCGGTACTGGCCTGCCTGACCGTTCAGGACACCCGCAACGTCTACGGCGCCAGCGCCATTGAGGCCGACCTGGTTCGCCAGCAACTCGACTGCCTGGCCCAGGACACCCCGTTCCACGCCATCAAAACCGGCGCCCTGGGGAATGCGGCCATCGTTGAGACGCTGCTGGATTTCCTCGCTGACAAACCCGACATCCCGCTGATTGTCGATCCGGTGATCAAGGCCGCCGGCGGTGGCGACCTGGCCGACCAGGCGCTGATCGAGTCAATGAAACAGGCGCTGTTTGCCCGCGCCGACCTGATCACCCCTAACGGCATCGAACTGGCCCTGCTGGGGGACTCGGAACAGCCGGATCAGGCTGCGGCCAACCTGCTCAGCGGCGGCTGTCAGGCGGTACTGGCCACCGGCGGTCATGGTCAGGAAGAGGACATTACCAACACACTCTACTGCGAGGACCAGGCGCCCCGGGCCTGGCAGATCCCCCGTCGTGGCGGGGAATACCATGGCACTGGCTGCACCCTCGCCGCCGCCATCGCCGCTGGCCGGGCGGCCGGGCTGAGTCGGGAGGCCGCCATCGAGCAGGCCCAGCGCTTCGTCTCCGCGGCCATCAATCAGGCGCTGGCGGTCGGCCAGGGCCAGCCGGTACCCGACCGGTCGGTGCGGATTGCCCCATGAATCCGGCTTTTAGCAAAGGGCTGCGGCCCGGGCTCTACGCCATCACCGACGAACAGCTGATCCCCGCCGACCAACTGGTTGCCGCAGTCACCGCCGCCCTCCGCGGTGGTGCGGTGCTGGTGCAGTATCGCGACAAACGCTCCCCGGACAGCGTGCGGCTGGACCAGGCCAGCCGACTCCAAGGCCTGTGTGGCGAAGCCGGGGTGCCGCTGATCATCAATGACGATCCGCAGCTGGCCAAACGAGTGGGGGCCGCCGGCGTTCACCTGGGCCAGAGCGACCAGACCCTGACCGACGCCCGCAACCTGCTGGGGGAAGACGCCCTCATTGGCATTACCTGTCACGGCGATCTCGAACTGGCCAGACTGGCCCATGACCAGGGCGCTGACTACCTCGCCTTCGGCCGCTTCTTCCAGTCGGCCACCAAGCCCGGTGCGCCCCCGGCAAACCGCCAGGTACTGGCCCAGGCCCGGCAGTTCGGCCGCCCCACCACCGCGATTGGCGGCATTACGGTCCACAACGGTGCCGACCTTATCACCAGCGGCGCAGACCTGCTGGCGGTGGTGGGCGGATTGTTCGCCCCCGGTGATGTCGAACTGCGCGCACGACAATTCAGCCGCTTGTTCGCTGACCATCATCCGCTCTACCCTTTTCACCCGTAACCTTTTTAACCCATCACTTTCAGTAGCCGTCACGGAGCTCCACAGCATGACCCAGTCTGAAACCCTGTTCGAACAGGCCCAGAAATACATTCCCGGTGGCGTGAACTCGCCGGTCCGGGCTTTCCGCGGCGTTGGCGGCACCCCGCTGTTCTTCAAACGCGCCGAGGGGGCCTACCTCTACGACGAGGACGACCGCCGCTACATCGATTACATCGGATCCTGGGGGCCCATGATCGTCGGCCACTCCAACCCCAGCATCAAGGAGGCCCTGCACCGGCAGATCGATCTGGGGGTCGGCTACGGCGCCCCCACTGCGATTGAAACCGACATGGCCCGCAAGGTATGCGAGCTGGTGCCCTCCATCGACATGGTGCGAATGGTGAATTCAGGCACCGAGGCCACCATGAGCGCCATCCGCCTTGCCCGCGGCTACACTGGTCGCGACAAGATCGTCAAATTTGAAGGTTGTTACCACGGCCATGTCGACTCCCTGCTGGTAAAAGCCGGCTCCGGCGCCCTGACCCTCGGCGAACCCAACTCCCCAGGCGTTCCCGCCAGTCTCGCCGAGCACACCCTGACACTGTCCTACAACGACATCGACGGCGTTCGGGACACCTTCGCGAAGATGGGTGACCAGATTGCCGCCATCATCGTTGAGCCAGTAGCCGGTAACATGAACTGCATCCCCCCGGTACCGGGGTTCCTGGAGTGCCTGCGGGAAGTGTGTGACGCCAGCGGTACGGTGCTGATCTTCGATGAGGTGATGACCGGGTTCCGGGTTGCCCTGGGTGGTGCTCAGGCCCACTACGGCGTGACCCCGGACCTCACCGCCCTGGGCAAGGTCATCGGCGGCGGCCTGCCCGTCGGTGCCTTCGGCGGCAAGCGCGCCATCATGGAACATATCTCGCCTCTGGGACCGGTGTACCAGGCCGGCACTCTGTCGGGCAACCCGTTGGCGATGGTCGCCGGGCTGACCAGTCTCAACCTGATCTCCGAGCCGGGCTTCCACGATGACCTCAGCCGCAAGGCCGAGACTCTGCAGCAGGGCCTGAAGGCCGCGGCCGACAAGGCCGGCGTTCCGCTCGCGGTGCAAGGTGCAGGCGGCATGTTTGGCTTCTTCTTCACCGACGCGGAGCAGGTCTCCACCTTTGATCAGGTCATGGCCTGCGATGTGGAACGCTTCGGTACCTTCTTCCAGGGCATGCTGAAAGAAGGTGTCTACCTGGCGCCGTCAGCGTTTGAAGCCAGCTTCGTCAGTGCGGCACTGTCAGACGACGACATCGCTCACACCCTGCAAGCTGCCGAGCGGGTATTCGCCACGCTGTGATCCAACCCACGTCGCCACGCTCGAGTTCCCGGGGCGTGGCGATGCTGACCACACCGTAACGCCCCGTCCTTACAGGGCCGCCGCCCTGGCTTCGGCCTGATCCGCACCCGCCACATTCCCGCGAGCGCGGCGAATGTCAGCAAGCAGCAACCAGCCGGAGCGCTGCAGTCCGGCATTGCGACCCGCCAGAGATAGCCCCTTCAGCGTAAACTGTTCCGCCGCCCCCAGGTTATTGGCCGTCACATAAGCCTCGGACAGTTTGAAATAGACCTCCGCCGAACGCGGCGAAATGCGTTGTGCCCGCTCCAACTGGCCAATCGCCGCCTGTGTCCGGCCCTGGGCCAGCAGACTGTCGGCGCGCGCGATCAGGCTGGCCGCCGCGCCGGACAGGGCATCCCCCTCATCACGGTAACGTGGTGCCGGGTCCGTTTCACGGGGCGTTGCCTCCCGGGCGGAGCTTGGCCGGGCCGGTGTCGCCGAATCCTGGCTGGACGTCGAGGATGCGTCGGCAGGCTCGGAGCGATCATAATCCGGTGGCGGCGCCGCCGGCACGTAGATGGAAGAACCACCCGGTCCGGTGGCACAGCCGGCCAGCAGCAGCGCACTGCCAAAGGCGCTGCCCAGCATCAGGCGCTTAAGGGTCGGGTGTTTGGATGTCAGGTGCTTGGGGATCATTGAAACAGTCCTTCAAACCAGCCCCGCAGACGGTTGGACAGACTGCCGGCACAGTCATCCTGCCGCTCGGGCTCGCTACCAGCGATGAATGGAATCAGTCGCGCATTGTCGCAGGACTCCGCGGTCAGCGCACCCGTCTCCGCGTTCACCCAGTGATACTGGACGCCATCCGGGACTACCGGCTGAAAGCCGTGCTGTGGCACCTGCGACATGAATTCAGACCACACCGGCAAGGCCCCGGAGGCGCCGGTCAACGAGGTGGCACCGTTGTCATCACGCCCCACCCAGCTCACCGCCAGCAGGTCACCACTGAAACCGGCAAACCAGCTGTCGCGACCGTCATCGGTGGTGCCCGTCTTGCCCGCCAGCGTGAGCTCCCGGGGCAACCAGCGATAGGCCGAGCGACCAGTGCCTTCCTGCATGGTTTCCTGCATGGCGTACTGCACCAGGTGGGTGGCCGCCGGGTCCAGCACCTGGTCCACCGCCAGGTTGTAGCGGCTAAGTGCCTCCCCCCCGGCGTCGGTAACCTGACGAATGGTGCGCAGTGGGGTATTGAAACCACCAGTTGCCAGCCCCTGATAGGTCTGGGCCACGGTCACCGGGGTCATCGACACCGCGCCAAGCAGCATCGACGGGTACTGGGAGATCGATTCAGTCACCCCCAGGTCCTGCAAAATATCAGTGACGGATTCCACACCAACGTCCAGTCCCACCCGCACCGTGGGCAGATTGTAGGAACGGGACAGCGCCAGGTGCAGCGGCACCTCACCACGCTCCTTGCGATCGTAGTTGCGCGGTTCCCAGCGCTGGCCGTCATCGAACACCAGTGCAAAGCTCTTGTCCTGCACCGGGGAGATCAGGGTGTAACGCTCTGGCTGCTGCAAAGCCGCCAGATAGACGAAGGGTTTGATCAGCGAACCGATGGGACGACGGGCATCCAGCGCCCGGTTGAAACCGGCAAAGCGCGGATCACGACCACCCACCAGCGCCAGCACCTCACCGCTGTTGCGGTTGGTGACCACCATCGCCGATTCCAGCTTGCCGTCGCCACCACGGCCATCCAGTTCCTTCAGGGTTTCCCGTACCGAACGTTCCGCCGAATCCTGAATCGCCGGATCCAGGGTGGTGAAGATTCGCAGGCCTTCGCTCTGCAGGTCTTCGTCGCGATAGTCCCGCGCTAGGTGACGGCGTACCAGATCGATGTAGGCCGGGTAGCGGTTCTCCGAGAACGAGGGCTTTGAAGTAACACCCAGCGGCCGCGCCTTGGCATCCGCAGCGGCCTCTTCACTCAACAGGCCCTGCTGCACCAGCACATCAAGCACCAGGTTGCGTCGCTGCCGGGCCCGTTCCGGGTGCCGACGGGGGTTGTAGTAACTCGGTCCCTTTACCATGCCCACCAGCAGGGCCACCTGGTGCGCCCTCAAATCCGCCAGTGACTCACCGAAGTAAAACTGGCTGGCCAGGCCAAAGCCATGAATGCTGCGTACCCCGGCCTGCCCCAGGTAAACCTCGTTGAGGTAGGTTTCAAGAATGTCGCGTTTGTCGTAATGCAGCTCCAGCAGAATCGCCATCAGCGCCTCATTACCTTTGCGCACCAGGGTCTGCTCGCGGGTCAGGTAGAAATTCTTGATCAGCTGCTGGGTCAGCGTGCTGCCGCCCTGCACCACCCGGCCGGCACGCAGGTTCACCCACATGGCGCGGGCAATGGACAACGGCGCAACGCCAAAGTGGTCGTAAAAATCCCGGTCTTCCACCGCCAGTAGGGTTTGCTCAAACAATGGCGGCAGGTCACTGAGCTGGATCAGCACCCGATCTTCCCGGTGGGCCGGATAGATGCCACCGATCTGCGCGGGCTCCAGCCGCACGATGGGCGAGGACGGCCCGGACAGGGTTCGCAGCCCCTGCACCCGGTCGCCAGCAATCCGGAACGCCAGCCGCCGCCGGGGTTCATCACCGTCGCTGAATTCAAAGCCCCGGGTGCTGATCACATAGTTCTGGCCGGAACGCTGATAGGTACCGACGCGCTGACCATCGCCCTGACGATAACCCGCCAGCGCCAGCTCACGCTCAAGCGCGCTGCGGCTGATGCTGGCGCCATCATACAGCTCCAGAGGACGGGCATAGACCCGCGACGGCACCTCGAAACGACGGCCCTCGAAGCGCTCGGTGACAACGGCATCCAGGTACACCAGCCAGCCAGCCAGCAGCACGGCACCAACCAGAGTCAATCGCAGGACCAGTGGCCAGAACCAGCGTTTGCGGGCAACGGGGGATTTCTTGGGGGATTTGCGAGATTTCTTCTTGGCGGGCGCAGACTTTTTCATGTCCGGATTATACCCACAGCCAGCGCGGGCTTGGCAGGGCCGCTCTGTGTTATTTCTGTAATGCGCCCGTTATGATAGAGAGCCACAAAAAACAGAACTCCAAGGAGCGGTCGTGACCGAGACATCCCCAGACCAGTTGATCCAGGCTTTGCAGAACCCGGACCTGTTTGACCACCCGGTAGACAGCTTCGAAGTGCTGGAAACCCACATTTCCTGGGTGCTGCTGACCGGCGACTACGCCTACAAGATCAAGAAGCCGATGGACTTCGGCTTCCTGGATTTCTCGACCCTGGACCGTCGGCGGCATTTCTGTGAGGAAGAGTTGCGTCTCAACAGCCGCCTTGCCAGCGAGCTCTACGTCGATGTGCTGCCGATCACCGGCACTCCGGACGCGCCCCAGCTGGGCGGCAGCGGCGAGGCCATCGAGTATGCCATTCGCATGCGCCAGTTCAGCCAGAGCGAACTGTTCGACGCCCGCCAGGAACGGGGCGACCTGCCAGCGGCGCTGTTGACCACTCTCGCCCGCCAGGTCGCCAGCTTCCACGACCAGCTGCCGGCGGTCGCCGACGACAAGCCCCTGGGCACGCCGGAGGCGGTTTATGCCGCCATGCAGGAGAACTTTGACCAGATTCGTCCGCTGTTGTCGGATCAGCCCCTGCTTGACCAGCTCGACAACCTCGAGGCCTGGACCCGCACCACGTTCGAGCGCCACCGCGAGCTGATTGCCCAACGCCGTGCCGGCGGTTTTGTCCGGGAGTGCCACGGTGACCTCCACCTGGCCAATATCACAGTGTTCAATGACCAGGTCACGGTCTTCGACGGCATCGAATTCAACGAGCCATTCCGCTGGATCGATGTCATCAACGACCTGGCGTTCCTGCTGATGGACCTGGAGTCCCGTCGCGAGTACGCCCTGGCCAATGAGGTGCTGAACACCTACCTGGAGTACCGCGGCGACTTCCAGGCGCTGACCTTGCTGCCGCTATACAAAGCCTACCGCGCGCTCGTTCGCGCCAAGATTGCCCTGTTCACCCTCGGCAACCCGGCCCTGACCGACACCGAGAAAGCCGGCCTGCACCAGCGCTATCGCGATTACGCCGAACTGGCAGAAAGCTACAGCGGCATTCCCAACCATTACCTGCTGGCCACCAGCGGTCTGTCTGCCAGCGGCAAGACCTGCGTCAGTGCCGCCATGGCCCGGGAGCTGGGACTGGTACGGCTGCGTTCCGATGTGGAGCGCAAGCGCCTGTTCGGCCTGGGGCCACTGGACCAGAGCAGGTCGCCCCAGGGCGGTAACCTGTACACGCCGGAAGCGACCGAACGCACCTACCAGCGCCTGGCGGAACTGGCCGGCCAGCTGCTGGAAGCCGGTCTGCCGGTCATTGTCGATGCCGCCAACCTGCGGGTCAGCGAGCGGACACTGATCGCCGACGTAGCCGAAAGTCACAGCGTGCCGTTCGCGCTGCTGCACTGCGAAGCGCCTGAAGAGAAACGGCGGGCCTGGATTCGTGAACGCAAGGGCGACGCCTCTGAGGCCACCGAATCCCTGCTGGATGCCCAGAAGGACTGGTGGGAACCGCTGACCACGGACGAGAAGCGCCACACTGTCCACGTCCACACCGACCAGCCCCAGGCGGCCGAAGCGTTGGCCGACTGTATCCGCCAGCACCTGGGGCTGCCGGAGTAACGCCCTGCGCACGCTGGCCCGGCCATGGCCTGGCCCGCACTGGGCTACACTGTTACCAGTCGGCGCGGCACCCGCGCCCGGGAAGGAGTAAAACGATGGACACCGACGCAATCCGCCATATCGACGATCCGCTGTACGAGATCCTCCGCAACGAGAATATGAAGGCGTTCAACGAGGCCAAGGCCAAGCGGGACAGCCTGCCCAGTTTTTCCCATGGCGACTTCCGCGGTCTGGATCTGCGGGGTCTGGACGCCAGTGGCCTGGATTTCAGCCACGCCTACTTCCGCGGCGCGGACATTCGTGGCGTCGACTTCCGTGAGGCCCAACTGGAAGGCGCCAGCATTGCCGGTGCCAAGATTTCCGGATGCTACTTCCCGCTGGCGCTGCACGCTGATGAGATCGTTATGTCGCTGAACCATGGCACCCGCATGCGGTGCAATACCGGTAAGTGAACGCCTCCACCACCTGGCACCCGGTCTGCGAGCGCGACGCGCTGACGGACCGGCAAGCTGTCGAGTTCACCGTCGACGATACCCCGGGCTTTGTGATGTTCCACCGGGACCAATTGGTGGCCTACGCCAACCGCTGCCCTCACCTTGGCATCGAGCTGAACTGGATGCCCGGCCGGTTCCTGGATGCCGACGGCGACTTTATCCAGTGCGCCACCCACGGCGCGCTGTTCACCCCCGATCGCGGACACTGCATTGCCGGCCCGTGCCAGGGCGATGCCCTGAGCCCGCTGGAGGTGCGGGAAAGTCGCGGCCAGATTCTGGTCAGGGTGCCAGACTGACCGGCACCGGCCGGACCAGGTCAAGGCGGCCACTGACCTCGCCAGCAACGGCCAGATTCGCCTGCCAGGCCAGCACTTCCACCCCTCTCGCTACCGCTTCCCGCAGCAGGGCGCCGTAGGCCGGATCGATCCGGTCCGCCGGGCGAACTTCGGTGATGCCGGAGTGATTGACGCAAAACAGCAGCACGGCCCGCTCACCGGCCTCCACCTGCGCCATCAGTTCCCGCAGGTGCTTCTGGCCGCGGGTGGTCACCGCATCCGGGAACAGCCCGCGGCCATCCTCGCAAAGGGTCACGTTCTTGACCTCCACCCAGGCATCCGCCAGCTCGGCATGGCCGGACAGATGCAGGTCGATACGACTGTTCTCAGCGCCGTAGCGCACTTCACTGCGGCAGTGGGCGTAGCCCGCCAGCGCCTCGATGCGCCCCGCTTCCACCGTCTCCCGGGCCTGGGCGTTGGGACGAGCGGTATTGATGCAGGCAAGCTGCCCCGGGGCAGTTTCCACCAGTTCCCAGGTGTACTTGAGCTTGCGTTTGGGGTTGTCACTGGATGTTAACCAAACCCGGGCATGATCCGGCTGGCAGCCCAGCATGGAACCGGTGTTGGGACAATGGGCGATCACTTCACTGCCATCCGGCAGTAGCACATCTGCCAAAAAGCGTTTGTAACGCCGGATCAGGCGCCCCTCAATCAACGGCGACGGGAATTGCATGCTATGCTCCGAAATGATTCGCGGAAAAGGCCCGCATGATACGGCAGCGGCGGGATCGCGCCAACGCACAGGCCCTGATCACAAGGCTGGCGCCCCCGGGGGTTATCTGCTATTTTCCGCAAATTCGCGTTTCAGGATGACCGCGCTGCGACGCTCCACGGAGGACGTCAGCGCGTTATTGTGAAGTACATGAAAGAGGCCGGGTTACATGGCAAATACTGCTGAAAGACCGCACGAGAAGTTCACCGACTTCACCCCTTATGAAATGAAGAAGGGTGAAGAGTACATGAGTGCCGAGATGCTCGAGCACTTCCGCGATCTACTGCTGCAGTGGAAGCAGGAGCTGATGGAAGAGGTCGACCGCACCATGCACCACATGCAGGAAGACGCCGCCAACTACGCGGACCCGAGCGACCGTGCCACCCAGGAAGAGGAATTCAGCCTGGAGCTGCGCACCCGTGACCGCGAACGCAAGCTGATCAAGAAAATCGACCAGACCATCGATCGCATCGACAAGGACGATTACGGCTTCTGCGACCAGTGCGGCGTTGAAATCGGCATTCGCCGTTTGGAAGCACGACCAACCGCCACCTTGTGTATCGACTGCAAAACCCTGGCGGAAATCCGCGAGCGCCAGACCGGTATCTGATCCCGACTCCCGCGCGCCGGTCCCCTGCCGCCGGCGCGCCTGCATCTCATGACGTCACCCCACTACTGCGGGCGCTTTGCGCCATCTCCGACGGGTCCGCTGCATTTCGGCTCCCTGGTCACGGCTCTGGCCAGCTTTCTGGAAGCCGACCGCCATCAGGGCACCTGGCTGGTACGGATTGAAGATCTGGACCCATTGCGGGAAAGCCAGGAGGCGGTCGATCGTATCCTGACCTCTCTCGACGCCCATCAACTCCATACCGCCACTCCCATTCGTTTTCAGTCCCAACGCCACGACGCCTATCAGGCGGTCATCGAACGCCTGCTGGCAACCGGCCAGGCCTATCGCTGCCCCTGTTCCCGCAAGGAGCTGCAGGCCAATGACGGCCATCACAGCGAGCGCTGCCGGCACCGCGAAGCCATCCCCGCCGGCACCCCTTTCGCCGTTCGCTTCGCCCTGCGCGATGCGGTGGCTGAGTGGCAGGACCGGCTGCTCGGTCATCAGCAGTTGACCGTGCGCGCCGAACTGGAAGACCCGGTGATCCAGCGCAAGGAAGGCTTCTACGCCTACCAGTTGGCGGTGGTGGTGGACGACATTGACCAGGGCGTCACCGACATCGTCCGCGGCTCCGACCTGCTCGCCACCACCGGCCACCAGCAGCAGCTCTATCAGGCCCTGGACGCGTCCTGGCCCAGCTGGTTTCACATTCCGGTGATACTCAACCAGGCCGGTCAGAAGCTCAGCAAACAGACCCACGCGCCGGCCCTGGACGACCGCCAGCCGACGGATAACCTGGTGCGGGCGCTGACCGCCCTGGGCCAGCAACCACCAGCCAACCTGGCCAAAGGCACTGTGACCACGGTACTGGACTGGGCCAGGGCGCACTGGCAGCCCGACCGCCTACCGCGACACTCCCAGTGTGAACAGCACCCAACGCCACCACAGCGCCACGACTGACCACCCGGGCCTGAGCGGCCAGCCCTGACACCGCCGCAACCGACATGGTATAAACGCAGGCTGTCATCACATTCGGGACGCTGTACCGATGTATATCTACCGACTGGTCTTCCTGCTGGTACTGGCCATCTACATATTCTCCCCCAACATCCTCGACTGGTGGATTGCCCCCGGGAATGCCTGGTACACCCCCTACCTGTTGTGGGGTGGTCTGATTGCCGTGGGCTTCTGGCTGGAATGGCGACGGGACCCCAATGAGTTTTAGTCTGACCACGCTGCTCACCTGCAGCTTTCTCTATCTTTCTCTGTTGTTCAGCATCGCCCACCTGACCGAGCGCGGCGCCATGTTTCGCGCCTGGCTGCAGCACCCGGTGGTGTACATCCTCAGCCTGGGGGTCTACGCCGGAATCTGGGCGGTCTATGGCGCTCTTGGCGTGGCGGCGGAAACCGGCTACGGCTTCCTGGCCTACTATCTGGGCATCAGCGGCGCCTTCCTGCTGGCACCGGTGCTGCTCAACCCGATCCTGCGGATTGCCCGGGCCTACCAGCTGACGTCACTGGCGGACCTGTTCGCGTTCCGCTACCGCAGTCAGTTTGCCGGCACCCTCGCCACCCTGTGCTCGGGCGTCGCCATCCTGTCGCTGCTCAGCATGCAGATCAAAGCGGTGGCGGAATCCGCCGCGCTGCTGGCGCCGGACACCTCGCCGCAGATGATTGCGGTGCTGTTCAGCCTGATTGTGCTGTTGTTTGCGGTGCTGTTTGGCGCCCAGCGGGATCAGGGATCGGAGAGTCACCGCGGCCTGGTGGCGGCGATCGCCTTCGATTCCCTGGTCAAGGTGGTGGCCCTGCTGGTACTGGGCGGCGTTGCCCTCACCACGGTGTTTGGCGGCCTGGATGGTCTGGAGCAGTGGCTGGCAAGCCACCAACCCCAGGTCGGCTATATGAAACTCAGCGTCGACGATGGCAGTTGGCGGGCGCTGATGCTGATGTCGTTTGCCGCCGCGCTGGTGCTGCCCCACATGTACCACATGACCTTCAGCGAGAACCCCAGCCCCCGGGCCCTGGCCAAGGCGAGCTGGGGCCTGCCGCTGTACCTGTTGCTGCTGGGGCTGCCGGTGCCGGTCATCCTCTGGGCCGGCCAGGCGCTGGGCGCCAGCTCGCCCCCCAGCTATCTGGTGATCGGACTGGCCCAGGCCCTGGACAGCCCGGCGCTGACCCTGCTGATGTACATCGCCGGGCTTTCCGCCGCCAGCGGGCTGATGATCGTCAGCACCCTCGCCCTGGCCGGCATGCTGCTGAACCACACCGTACTGCCCCTGCGCACGCCCACCGATCACGGTGACATCTACCGCTGGCTGCGCTGGGTCAAACGCATCCTCGTGGGGCTAATCATTCTCACCGCCCTGCTGTTCCACGAAACCCTCGGCAAGAACCTGGATCTGGCGATCCTCGGCATGCTGTCGTTGTCCGGGGTACTGCAGTTGCTGCCGGGCGCGCTGGGGGTGATCTACTGGCCGGAGGGCAACCGCCGCGGGCTGATCGCCGGACTGCTGGTGGGCATGACGGTGTGGGGGCTGACGCTGGTGCTGCCGTTCTCCAACGCCGCCAATCCCCTCGCCGAGCTGGGAGCACCGCTGGTGCCGGACTACAGCAACTGGCATATCTTCATCTTCCTCAGCCTGACCCTGAACATCACCACCTTTGCCCTGGTGTCCATGCTCACCCGTCCCAACAGCGAAGAGACCAGCGCCGCCCAGGCCTGCTCCTGGGGCGCGCTGTCACGGCCACAACGGCGGGAGCTGCTGGCCGGCTCATCCACGGAGTTTGTCCAGCAGCTGACCGAGCCATTAGGGTCGGACGTGGCCCAGCGCGAGGTGGATCGCGCCATCAGTCAGCTCAAACTGCCCGCGGTGGAATACCGGCCCTACCAGCTACGGCGGCTGCGGGACCAGATCGAGGTCAACCTGTCCGGCCTGCTGGGGCCGACGGTGTCCCGGGATCTGGTCAAACGCAGTCTGGGCTTCAAGCCCCTGGCCAGCGATGGCGGCCCTCAGGACATCCACTATATGGAACGGGCGTTGGGCGACTACCAGAGCCAGCTAACCGGGCTTGCCGCCGAGCTGGACAATCTCCGCCGCCACTATCGCCAGACCCTGCAGAACCTGCCCATTCCGGCCTGCTCAGTGGGTGACGACGGCGAGGTGCTGATGTGGAACCACGCCATGGAACAACTTACCGGCATCGCCGCCGACGACGTGGTCGGTGGGCGCCTGCTGGCGCTGCCAGAGCACTGGTACACCCTGCTGGAAGATTTCGTCAACGGCCCGGACCTGCACCGCTACAAGCACCGCCTGGATCTGCGCGGCCGTCCCCACTGGCTGAATCTGCACCGTGCCGCCCTCAGCGGCCCCGATCACCCCGAAGGCGGCAGCATCATCCTGGTGGAAGACCAGACCGAGACCCGACTGCTGGAAGATGAGCTGATGCACAGCGAACGGCTGGCGTCGGTGGGACGACTGGCGGCCGGTGTCGCCCACGAGGTAGGCAACCCGGTTACCGGCATCTCGTCGCTGGCGCAGAACCTGAAGTTGGAAACCGACGATCCGGATATTCTCCACACCGCCGACCAGATCCAGCAACAGACCCGGCGTATATCCACCATCCTGCAGTCACTGATGAACTTTGCCCGTACCGGCAACCACGCCCAGGCCAATCGATACGAACCGGCGGTTATTCGCCGCTGCGTGGAGGAGTCCATCAACCTGCTGTCCCTCAGCGACAAGGGGCGCGGCATCCGCTACCTCAACGACTGCCCGGACGACCTGGTGGTGCTGGGGGATGAACAGCGGCTGGTGCAGGTGTTCGTCAACCTGCTGGCCAATGCCCGCGATGCCTCGCCGGAAGGCGGCACCATCCGCATTGGTGGAAACCTGGAAGGCTACTCCGCTATCATCGAGGTCACTGATGAAGGGAGCGGTATTCCGGCGGATCAACTGGATCACATCTTCGAACCCTTTTACACCACCAAGGGCCCGAACCAGGGAACCGGCCTGGGACTGTCTCTGGTGTACAGCATCGTGGAAGAACACTACGGCAACATTCAGGTCGACAGTCCCGTCGCCGATGAGAGGGGCACCTGTGTGCGCCTGAGACTGCCCGCCTACGAGGCCGACGCCGAGAACGACACCGCCCCGACGAGCCGGAACGAAAGGTCAAAAAACTGATATGCCCCGTATCCTGATTGTTGAAGACGAAGAGATCATCCGCTCGGCGCTGCGCAAGCTGCTGCTGCATGCCGGCTACGATGTCGCTGACGCCGGCTCGGTGGACGAAGCCGAGCGCGACAACAATCTGCAGCAGTTTGATCTGATCATTTCCGACCTGCGACTGCCAGGCGCCCCCGGCACCGAGCTGATCAATCGCGCCCCCAGCGTGCCGGTGCTGATCATGACCAGCTACGCCAGCCTGCGCTCCGCGGTGGATTCGATGAAGCTGGGGGCGGTGGAGTACATTGCCAAACCTTTTGATCACGATGAAATGCTGGCCGCTGTGGAAGCCATCCTCAGCCAGCGTCGCCAGGCTCCAGCCGAGACGGAAGCCGACGACGCCCCGGTACCCGGTGCCTCGGAGGACGACCCCTCCAGCATCATGTACGGCGAGTGCGATGCCATGCAGCAGGTCTTCCGCCTGATCCGCAAAGTCGCGCCCACCGAAACCACGGTGCTGGTGAATGGCGAATCCGGTACCGGTAAGGAGCTGGCCGCCCGCGCCCTGCACCTGCTCAGCCCCCGGGCGTCAAAACCGCTGATTTCGGTCAACTGCGCCGCCATTCCCGAAAGCCTGATTGAATCGGAGCTGTTCGGTCACGAAAAGGGCGCCTTCACCGGGGCGGTGTCTGCCCGCACCGGGCTGATCGAGGCGGCGGACGGTGGCAGCCTGTTCCTCGACGAAATTGGCGAACTGCCCGCCGAGGCCCAGGCCCGCTTGCTGCGGGTGTTGCAGGAGAGCGAGATTCGCAAGGTCGGCTCCACCCAGAGCCGCAAGGTCAATGTCCGCATGATTGCGGCCACCCATCGCAACCTCAAGGCGATGACCCGCACCGGTGAATTCCGGGAAGACCTCTATTATCGGCTGAACGTGGTGCAGATTCGCATCCCACCGCTGCGGGAGCGCCAGGCCGATGTACTTGGACTGGCCCGCAAGTTCCTCAAGCGCCAGAGCGAGAGGTTGGGCAACCCCAACCTCAACCTCAGCCCGGAAGCCATGCGTCTGCTACAGCGCCATCGCTGGCCCGGAAACGTGCGGGAACTTGAAAACGCCATCGAACGGGCGTGCATCCTGGTGGATGGCGACCTGATCTCCCCCGCCATGCTCGACCTGGAGACCGAAGGCGAAGACGTCAACATCCCCGAGAGCCTGGTGGAAGGCAACAACGAGCAGGCCCAGGACAACGACGGCTCCAACGATCTGTCGCTGGAGGACTACTTCCAGCATTTCGTACTGGAGAACCAGGACCGCATGAGCGAGACCGAACTGGCTCAGAAACTGGGCATCAGCCGCAAATCACTGTGGGAGCGTCGCCAGCGCCTGGGCATCCCCCGCAAGAAAAGCAACTAGGGAGCCTCTGGTTAACTCCCAGCCCCTCGGGCGGCCACTTCCCGGTCGCCCAGCCCCTTGGCACAACTCCCCCCTCTCCGCCTTCACCTTGAAGCCCCCAACCAACTCCGAATCGTCTCGGCGCGATTTGAGGACAACCGCCAAAAGCGCGGTTATCCCCAACGGGTGTAACGCTGCGGTAACAGTGTTACCCGGTGTTACCGCAAGGAACAGGAAGGTGTATAAGAACCCGGCTTCGAGTAACACTTTAGTCTAATAATTCACCAACACCAAAGACTACAAAATCTTAACCCACTGTTAACAAAGGTTTTTTAAAAACTGGCACACGCAGTGCAATCTCTATGGCGCACAACAACAAAAACAATGGTGACTGGCAGCGCCAAAACAAAAACAAAAAGCTGCACGAAGCGCTCAGCAACAAAAACAAGAATAGAGCGCAAGCGAACTGAGTGTTTTGGGTACTTTGCTTTTTAGTGGTCCCATGGCTCGTGTGAGTTGTAGATGTAGAGAAGAATCGTCCTCCAGGCGCCGCTATATCTGCTTCAATCTTACAGCGAGTTTCTGTCCACTCTATGTATTCAAAGCGTTCCGTTTGCCTTGCTTGCCCCTGACCGTAGGGGCCTATGATGGGGCAAGAACACAAAGAAGAAGCCCGGCAAAAACAAAAACAATGCAGATCGTCTATTCTTCGGAGGCGGGTTCGCGACAGCGGCCCGCCTTTTGGTTATCTGGAGCACCAACAAACGCCAGCCAGCCCCCCATTCCCCTCCAGCCGTGTGCAAATCCTCGCCAAACCGTTAAACTCTCGTTTTTGCGTAACGCAATGACGGAATTCAATGCTTAATAAAGTAAAGACCAGCCTGTCCCGCCTGCTTGGCAATAACAGCAAAAAAACCCGCAAGCTGGAACGTCGGGATATCCCCCGGGACGAGCACAACGTCTCCCGCTCCATGATCAGCGAACCGGCCAAGAAAGTGCTCAACCGCCTGAACAAGGCCGGTTACGAGGCCTACCTGGTGGGCGGCGGCGTGCGCGATATCCTGCTGGACGGCCAGCCCAAGGATTTCGACATCGCCACCAACGCCACACCGGAAGAGGTCCACGAGCTGTTCCGCAACTCCCGGCTGATTGGTCGTCGCTTCCGCATCGTCCACGTGCTGTTTGGGCGTGAGGTGATCGAGGTCACCACGTTCCGCGGCAACGCCCAGGAAGCCGACCAGGACGACAGCGACCACCGCCAGACCAACGAGCACGGCCAGCTGCTGCGGGACAACGTCTACGGCAATATGGAAGAGGACGCTCTGCGACGCGACTTCACCATCAACGCGCTGTACTACTGCATCCGTGACTTCACCGTCATCGATTTCGCCGGTGGCGTGAACGACCTCAACAACCGCGAGATTCGCCTGATCGGCGATCCGGAAACCCGCTACCGGGAAGACCCGGTGCGGATGCTGCGGGCCATCCGCTTCGCCGCCAAACTCGATTTCACCATCGAGCCGGACACCGAAGCACCGATTCGCGAACTGGCCCCGCTGCTGGAACACATTCCCGCCGCCCGGCTGTTTGACGAAGTGCTCAAGCTGTTTTCCGCCGGCCACGGCGAGCGCACCTACGAGTTGCTGCAGGATTATGGCCTGCTGGCACCGCTGTTCCCGGACACGGTGCGCGCCATTGAGGCCGGCGAATCCGACGAACTGATCCGCCAGGCCCTGCGCAACACCGATGCCCGCATCCGCAAAGGCAAGTCGGTCACCCCCTATTTCCTGTACGCCGCCATGCTGTGGCCAGCGCTGCAACAGGAATGGCGTCGGCGTCAAGACCATGGCGAACCGGTCCAGCCGGCACTGCATCAGGCCATGGGCAAGGTAATGGGGCGCCAGATTCAGGCCACCTCGATTCCCAAACGCTTCTCCGGCCCGATGAAGGAAATCTGGGAAATGCAGATGCGACTGCCGCGCCGCCACGGCAAACGTGCCCTCATCACCATGGAGCACCCCCGCTTCCGCGCCGCCTACGACTTCCTGCTGGTGCGCGAGAGCGCCGGTGAGATCGAAGCCGGCCTGGGCCAATGGTGGACCGAGTTCCAGGCCACCGACGAGCGCGGCCGCGAGCGCATGCTCAGCGATCTCGGCAGTGGCGGAGGCCGTCCCAAGCGGCGGCGGCGGCGCAAGCCCGCCAACCGGAAGCCCAGTGCATGACCACCGACGCCTTTATCGGCCTCGGCAGTAACCTCGCCGATCCCCTGGCGCAACTGGCCAGCGCCATCAGCGCGCTGGCCTGCCTGCCGGATTCGGCGCTGGTGGCACAGTCACCGTTCTACCGCAGCCGACCGGTCGGCCCCCAGGACCAGCCGGACTTCGTCAATGGCGCGGTGCACCTGCGCACCAAGCTGTCGCCGTTGGCGCTGCTGGACGAACTCCAGGCCATCGAACAGAACCAGGGTCGCGTCCGCCTGCGGCACTGGGGCCCCCGCACCCTGGATCTCGACCTGCTGTTGTTCGGCAACCAGACCATCGACGATCCAAGGCTGACGGTACCGCACCGGGAACTGGCAAACCGGGACTTTGCACTCCAGCCGCTGCTGGATCTCTCCCCCGATCTTCGGCTACCCGATGGCCGCCCCCTGGCCGAGCTGCGACATCGCTGTGCCGACAACGGCCTGCAACGGCTGGAGCCACCCACCGGCGAGGCCCCCACACCGGCTTGATCCCGCACCGGGGGCCCGCTTGCCTCCCGCGGTTGCCGGGGATACCCTTGTCGTTTAATTGCGCCGGCGGCCGCCGGCCCACGTCTTGACCCAGTCTACAGAAGGCAAGATTCCTATGGCTGTGACCATCAATACCCTGCGAGAGTACAAACAGAAAGGCGAAGCCTTTGCCGTTCTGACCTCCTACGACGCCACCTTTGCCCACACCGTCAGCTCAGCCGGCGTGGATGTCATCCTCATTGGTGACTCCCTGGGCATGGTGCTGCAGGGCCATGACAGCACGCTGCCGGTAACCATGGAACAGATGGTCTACCACACCCGGGCTGTGGCCAAGGGCAATCAGGGCGCCCTGGTGATGGCCGATATGCCCTTCATGTCCTACGGTACCACTGAGCAGGCACTCAATAACGCTGCCGAACTGATGCGGGCCGGTGCCCAGATGGTCAAACTGGAAGGCACCGACTGGATGACCGACACCATCACCGCCCTGAGCCAACGCGGCATTCCGGTGTGCGCTCACCTGGGTCTGACACCCCAGTTCGTCAACAAGTTTGGTGGCTACAAGGTGCAGGGGCGCGATGAACACCACGCCGAGCAGATGATCGAGCACGCCTGTCTGCTGGAGCGGGCCGGCGCCGATGTCATCCTGCTGGAATGCGTGCCGGCGCCCCTGGCTGCCCGCATCACCCAGGCAGTCAAGGCCCCGGTGATCGGCATTGGTGCCGGCGCTGACACCGATGGTCAGGTACTGGTGGTTCACGACATGCTGGGCCTGACTCCGGGACGGCCGCCGCGGTTCGTGAAAAACTTCCTGGCGGAATCAGATTCCGTCCAGGACGCTATCAAGGCGTACGTCGACGCCGTGCGACACCGTCAATTCCCCGCTGAGGAGCACAGTTTCCAGGCATGAGAACCGTACACAAGGTCAAGGAACTGCGAACCATCCTGCAAAGCTACCGGGCCCAGGGCAAACGTATTGGTCTGGTACCCACCATGGGCAATCTGCACGACGGTCACCTGTCACTGGTAACCAAAGCCCTGGATGCCGCCGATGTGGTGGTTACCAGCATCTTCGTCAACCCGATGCAGTTCGGTGCCAACGAGGATCTGGACAGCTACCCCCGCACCCTGCGGGCCGATCAGGACAAACTCGACGCCAGTGGCAACACCCTGGTGTTCGCCCCGCCGGTCAGCGAGATCTACCCTGAAGGCCTGGTCCAGCAGACCCAGGTGGTGGTACCGGGTGTCAGCGAAGGCCATTGCGGCGCTGGACGTCCGGGCCATTTTGAGGGCGTCGCCACCGTGGTGACCATGCTGTTCAACATGGTCCAGCCGGACATTGCGGTGTTTGGCGAGAAGGATTTCCAGCAGCTGGCGGTGATTCGCAAGCTGGTGCGGGACCTGATGTTGCCGGTGGAAGTCATCGGCGCGCCCACCGTCCGCGATGAGGATGGCCTGGCACTCAGCTCCCGCAATGGCTACCTCAGCGAGGAAGACCGCCAGCGCGCCCCGGGCCTGCAACGGGTGCTTCAGGACACCGCGGGCAAGCTGGCCAACGCAGACGACGACGCCATCCCCGGACTGGAACAGGACGCCATGGACGAACTCAAGCGGCTGGGCTTTCGCCCGGAGTACGTGAACATCGTCAGCAGCCTGAGCCTGAAACCACCCCGTTCCGGCGAGCGGGACCTGACGATCCTGGCGGCAGCGTTTCTGGGCACTACCCGCCTGATCGACAACCTGTCCATCCAGCGCGCCTGACACCCAGCTCCCGACAAGGAACCCGACCATGGCCGAGGCCCGCAAACGCCTGACCGAACTTGAAGAATGGCAAGCCCTGCGCAAGCATCAGGGTGAGATGCAGTCGGTGCACATGCGGGAGCTGTTCGCCCTCGACCGGGACCGGTTCCGGCGCTACTTTACCGAAGCCGCCGGGCTGTCGCTGGATTACTCCAAGAACCTGATCACCGACGACACCCTGGCGCTGCTGATGGCGCTGGCCCGGCGCTGTCAGCTGCCGGAGCGGATTGAAGCGCTGTTCCAGGGCGACACCGTCAACCTCAGCGAGCAGCGACCAGCCCTGCACGTGGCGCTTCGCAACCTCAGCGACGAAGCCATTCAGGTGGACGGCCAGGACATCATGCCCGAGGTGCGCAGCACCCTGGCGCGTATGGAGGAATTTGTCTGGCGTATCCGCAGCACCCAGTGGCGCGGGTTCTCCAACAAGCCCTTTACCGACGTGGTCAGCATTGGCATCGGCGGCTCGTTTCTCGGCCCCAAGTTGGTATCGGCGGCGCTCAAGCCATACTGGCACGGCCACCTCAACTGCCACTACGTCGCCAACATTGACGGCAGCCACATCACCGAGGTGCTGCGTTACATCAACCCCGAAACCACCCTGTTCCTGATCCAGTCCAAGTCCTTCCGTACCCAGGAAACGCTGGAAAACACCAAGGTGGCCAGGGAATGGTTCCTCCACAACGGCGGCCGTGAGGAGCACATCAGCAAGCACTTTGTGGCGGTGACCGCCAAGCCCGAGGCCGCGATTGATTTCGGCATCGCCGAAGAGAACATCTTCCCGATGTGGGACTGGGTGGGAGGCCGCTATTCGCTTTGGTCCGCCATCGGTTTGCCAACCGCACTGACCATCGGCATGGAGAACTTCCGCTCCCTGTTGTCTGGCGCCCACACCATGGACCAGCATTTCCGCACCGCGCCACTGGAGCGCAACCTGCCGGTGATCCAGGCGTTGTTAGGCATCTGGTACGGCAATTTCTGGGGCGCCGATGCCCACGCCATCCTCCCCTACGATCACTACCTGCGGGGGCTGCCGGCCCACCTGCAGCAACTGGATATGGAGAGTAACGGCAAGTGCGTGACCCAGCACGGCGACCCGGTGGACTATGACACCGGCCCCATCATCTGGGGCGGCGCCGGCGCCAATGGTCAGCACGCCTATCACCAACTGTTGCACCAGGGCACCCGGCTGTCGCCGGCGGACTTCATCATCCCCCTGCAGACCCACAACCCGGTGGCCAGCCACCACGCCATCCTGTTCGCCAACTGCCTGAGCCAGACCCAGGCGCTGATGCAGGGCAAAACCGAAGCGGAAGCCCGCACCGAGCTGGAGCAGCAGGGCCTGCCGCCGGAAGAGGTGGACCGATTGGCCCGTCACAAGGTCATCCCGGGCAACAAGCCCACCAACACCCTGTTGTTTGAGCGCGCCACCCCCCGGATCGTGGGCGCGCTGATCGCACTCTACGAGCACAAGACCTACGCCCAGGGGGTGATCTGGGATCTGGATTCGTTTGATCAGTGGGGCGTGGAGTTGGGCAAGCAGCTGGGCGCCGACATCCTGCAACGCCTGCAAAGCCCGTCACCGCTGCCTGGCAGTTCAGACAGCTCGACCGACGGGCTGATTGCGCTGTTCCGTTCCCGTCACCACCACGAGCGCTAGCGCCCCTCCAGCTCATTCGCTGCCTACCGACGATGGATGCAGCAGCAGGACGCCCAAGATGGCCTCAGGGCCGGGGTGAAATGGTCTGCCCCCGCCACTGGAACGGCACCACCCAGAGTTTCTGGTCACGGTCGTAGGCCTGCCATAACGCCTGGTAGGTCTGTCCATTCAGCGGGTGCGCCTGCTCCGGGGCAATTTCCGCCATCGGCCACAGCACAAAGGCGTTGTGGAGAATTTCCCCCCGGGGCAGTTCCACGCCATCGATGATACCGGCGGCGTCGCCGTAGGTGAGGATGTCCAGATCCAGGGTGCGGGCGCTGAACTTGGGGGCGTCACGACGGCGGCCGTTGTCCGCTTCAATCTGCTTGAATCGTCGTGACAGGGTGGCCACCGGGTCATCGGTGTAAAGGGCGACCACCAGGTTGAAGAACGGCGAGCCATTGAAACCCACCGCCTCACTCTCATAGACCGACGAGATCCGCAGCTCGCCAAAGGCCTCGCTGAGGGCATCCAGCGCTGCGGCGACGTAGCGTTCCCGATCGACGTTGCTGCCAATGCTGACCAGCACTTCCACCGCCCCCGTCACGGCTTCTGCCCCCGCTCAATACGCACACCGACCGACCGTGCCTGCGGCACCGCGCCGGGTTTGCGCAGGGTCAGCGCCAGCCAGGCAATACCGTAGTGTTGCCGCAGGTCAGCGGCCAGTTCCTCGGCGGCGGTTTCCAGCAGCTGGGACTGTCGCCGTTGCAGAAACCCGCTCACCCGGGAACTGACATCGGCGTAGTCCAGCGCCAGCTCAACGTCGTCACTGGCCGCCGGTCGACGGTTGTCCCAGGCCATCTCCAGATCCACCAACAGGTTCTGGGTGATTTCCCGCTCCCAGTCGTACACACCGATCACGGCGTCCACCGCGAGCCCTTCTATCAACACCAAATCCGTCACCAGAGACTACCTCTCTTACCGCTTCTGCCTGCCAGGCCGGCCTTGCGACCGATAGCTAATTGAACCGCCCGGGGCAACTCGATACTGTAGGACCGACTGCCCGCTCGCGCCAGCGCGGGGATTTTCGCACACTTGAGTGGTGCCCGTCCTACTCCCATGATCGCGATCAACGAGCCATTGCTGACCACCCTGTTCTGTGCCCTGGCCTATTTGCTGGGCTCGGTGCTGTTTGCGGTACCGGTCTGCCAGGCGTGGGGACTGCCGGACACCCGCGCCCAGGGCTCGGGCAATCCCGGCGCCACCAACGTCTACCGCACCGGCGGCTGGGCGCCGGCACTGGCAACACTGGTACTGGACGCCGCCAAGGGCTGGTTGCCGGTGTGGCTGGCCTATCAGGCCGGGCTGTCACTGCTGGCGCAGGCCATGGTGGCGCTGTTTGCGGTCACCGGCCATATGATCCCGCTGTACTTTCGCTTCAAGGGTGGCAAGGGCGTGGCCACCGCACTGGGCACAGGGCTGGCGCTGGCACCGCTGACCACATTATTGATCAGTGCGGTGTGGGGCGTGGTGATGTGGCGCTGGCGCATCTCGGCACTGGCCTCGATTGTCGCCGTGGTGTGCGGCCCTCTGGTCAGTGCGCTGATTGAGCCGGACACCCTGCCCCTGTTTGGCCTGCTGGCGCTGCTGATCGTCGTTCGCCACCGCAACAACCTGATTCGTCTGGCCCAGGGGCGGGAATCCAGATTTTAGCACGGCAACGACTTAGCGCTGGGGCGCCAGGCCGTCCAGGCACTCGGCCTCCAGCGGAGGCAACTGGTCCATGGGCCAGCGTGGCACCGCGACGATGCGCTCACCGTCGCGCTGGCCAGCCAGCAGACGCTGACAACCGGCGTAGGCGATCATCGCACCGTTGTCGGTGCAGAACTCCGGCCGGGCATAGAACACCTCTGCCCGCAGTTTCTGCGCCATCTCCGCCAGCGCCGAGCGCAGACGCCGGTTGGCACTGACACCGCCGGCCATCACCAGGCGCCGACAGCCGGTCTGCTGCAGTGCCCGGCGACACTTGATCGCCAGGGTGTCCACCACGGCGGTCTCAAAGGCACGGGCAATGTCCGCCCGGGTTTGATCATCCAGGGCGTCGGCCTGTTCCGCCGCAGTCACCGTGTTCAGGGTAAAGGTCTTCAGGCCACTGAAGCTGAAATCCAGCCCCGGACGATCCGTCATCGGTCGCGGGAATTTATAGCGACCATCCCGCCCCTGTTCCGCCAGGGCCGCCACCCGCGGTCCCCCCGGGTAATCCAGTCCCAGCATCTTGGCGGCCTTGTCAAAAGCCTCACCGGCGGCGTCGTCCACCGACTCCCCCAGCAACCGGTACTGGCCGATGCCATCCACCTGCACCAGCTGGGTGTGGCCACCGGACACCAGCAGGGCCACAAACGGGAACGCCGGCGGCTGTTCTTCCAGCATCGGCGCCAGCAGATGGCCTTCCATGTGATGCACCCCCAACACCGGCACGCCCAGTGCAAAACCGAGGGCATGAGCCACCGAGCCGCCCACCATCAGCGCCCCCACCAGGCCCGGCCCGGCGGTGTAGGCGATACCGTCAAGGTCGGCCCGCTTGCGGCTACCGCGCTCCAGCACCTCATCGCACAGCGGCAGCAGTTTGCGGACATGGTCCCGCGAGGCCAGTTCCGGCACCACGCCGCCGTAATCGGCGTGCATGTCCACCTGGCTGAACAGGGCATGGGCCAGCAGGCCCTGCTCGCTGTCATACAGCGCCACACCGGTCTCGTCGCAGGAGGTCTCAATACCCAGAATCAGCATAACTCGCTCACGTCTTGCGTTGGTTGGGGGAAACAGAAGCCCGGGATTCTACCAGAACGGCGCCGGCCGACGGCAGTTTTCCACAGCGGCCATTGACCATCGAGTGATCAAAGCGCTATCATTGCCGCCCCAAAATCGCACTGGTCGAGTTTTGTTCAATCTTACCAGGCGGTACAATGGAAGGTGTGCAGGAGTGGGCTGGCGAGCAACGAGTCGCTGTGTACTGCACCGCAGGTACAAGTGGACCTGTCTGCACACCTTTAAAACTGAAACCGATTCCATAATAGGTAGGTGATTTTCGAATGCCAGCTGTTAAAGTGAAAGAGAATGAGCCGTTTGACGTAGCACTGCGTCGCTTCAAGCGTTCCTGCGAAAAAGCAGGCATCCTGTCGGAAGTTCGTCGTCGCGAGCACTACGAGAAGCCGACTGCCGTTCGCAAGCGCAAGGCCGCCGCTGCCGTCAAGCGTCATCTCAAGAAGCTGCAGCGGGAACAGCGCAAGTTCGAGCGCCTGTACTGAGTTGTACCCGGCGCTTGCTTGACTGCAAGCTCCAAGTCGCGACCCATCGGTTTCGGGTTGCGCTTCCAGAATGCCGTCGAGGCCCCGCTTCGACGGCATTTTTGGCTTTGGCCGCCGTCAATCACCGCAGCCCTATGCCTCCGGAGTTCCCATGAGTGGCTTGATCCCGCAACGCTTTGTCGAAGAGCTGCTAGACCGCATCGACCTTGCGGAGCTGATCGGGTCGCGCATCACCCTGAAAAAGGCCGGCGGAAACTATAAGGCCTGCTGCCCTTTTCACGACGAAAAGACCCCGTCGTTCAACGTCCGCCCCGATAAGGGCTTCTATCACTGCTTCGGCTGTGGTGCCCACGGGGACGCCATCAGTTTCATCCGCGAGTTTGACGGCCTGGGATTTACCGACGCCGTTGAAGAGCTGGCCCGTCGCCAGGGACTGGAAGTGCCCTACGACCGGGTGGCCCGTCAGGAGATGCAACAGGCCCGGACACTGACCGACGCGCTGGATTTTGCCAGCCAGTTCTATCAGGGCACGCTGCGCAGTCCCCAGGGCAATTACGCCCGGGACTACCTGCAACAACGGGGGCTCGACGCCGCCACAACAGAGCGCTACCAGCTCGGCTTTGCGCCGGGCACCGGCACCGCGCTGTTCGAGGCGGCCGCGGCCGACCTCAAGGGCCCGCTGGTGGAAACCGGCACAGTGTCTGACCGCTATGGCCGGCCCCGGGATCTGTTCCGCAACCGGATCATGTTTCCGATCCGCAACAGCCGCGGACGCACCGTTGCCTTTGGCGGGCGGACCCTGGGAGACGACAAGGCGAAGTACATCAATTCGCCCGAGTCCGATGTCTTCCACAAGAGCCGGGAGATTTACGGTCTTTTCGAAGCCCGTCAGGCCATCCGCCAGCTCGACCGCTTGCTGGTGGTGGAAGGCTATATGGACGTCATCGCCCTGGCCCAGCATGGCATTCACTATGCGGTGGCCACGCTGGGCACGGCGACCAACCAGGACAGCCTGACCGCGCTGCTGCGCCAGGTCCGGCACCTGGTGTTCTGTTTTGATGGCGACGCCGCCGGTCACCGCGCCGCCGATCGCGCCATGGAGAACGCACTGGAACTGCTGGCGGACGGTCTCCATCTGCAGTTTCTGATGCTGCCCCAGGGGGAAGATCCGGACACCCTGGTGCGCAAGGAAGGTCCGGACGCGTTCCAGCAGCGCATTGATGGTGCCACACCGCTGTCCCGCTACCTCTTCAATCGCAAGAGCGAGGGACTCGATCTGGCACTCCCGGAGCACCGCGGCGAACTGCGGGCGCGGGTGGAACCGCTGCTGAACAAGATGCCACGATGCACCCTGCGGGATGCCATGTGGCACGAAATGCTGAGGCTGTGTGGCGGCAAGCGCGACTGGCAGAACAACCAGCGCGGTGACGGTGGTCGTGGCAAATTTGGCCGGTTTGGTCACCGCCGCGACCGCATTCAGGAAGAGCGCATCGACGTGCGCCTGAACAAGGACAGCCTGCTGTGCCTGGCCCTGGTGGAAGCACCGGAACTGGCCACCGAGGTACTGGAGCTGGCCCGGATCGACCGTCAGCTGCCCCAGGCCCGCCAGCTGGCCAGCTGGATTGACCAGCAGCAGATTGGCGATCAACGCCAGCTGCTCAGCCGCCTGGCCCTGGATAGCCAGGCCCACGGGCGCTTTTTCGGCCTGTTCGACGGCATCGAACACGTGCCCAAACGGGAACAGACCCTGGCCGTCGCCAGGGAGATGCTGCAACCGGATCAGGAAGCGGCCCGCAAGCAACGCCTGGCGGCGCTGCTGAACGAGAAACGCAGCCTCGCCGACCTGAGCGATGCCGAGCGGCAGGAACTGCGCCAGCTCAGCCGTCACGAGGCGGGCTAATTGGCTGCGCGATAACGGGGGACAACCGCATCAGGGAAACCTGGCGCAACGGGGTCAAGCCAGCCCGCCCCAAACTGGCGACAGAACGACGGTTTGAACACTGGAGATCACGGCGGCACGGGGCTTTACCACCAGCGGCCTTGAAACTAACGGTATTGATCACCATCTAACCATCCAGTGGCACACAAACCACGCGACAGCTATAATGGCTGTTTAACTTTTTTCCTTTTACCAGCGAGTTCACAGGGTGTCTATGTCAGGCAATTCGCAGAAATCACGTTTGAAAGACCTCATTGCCCGAGGCAAGGAACAAGGTTACCTGACTTACGCCGAGGTGAACGATCACCTCCCGGAAGACATAGCGGATCCCGATCAGGTCGAAGACATCATCCGCATGATCAATGACATGGGCATCCAGGTCTGCGAAGAAGCACCGGACGCGGACACCCTGCTCATGACCGATGGCGACTCCGCCGCCGACGAAGCCGCAGCTGCCGAAGCCGCCGCCGCCCTCGCCGCTGTTGAAACTGACGCTGGCCGCACCACCGACCCTGTCCGTATGTACATGCGGGAAATGGGTACCGTTGAGCTGCTGACCCGGGAAGGCGAGATCGTTATCGCCAAGCGCATCGAAGAAGGCATCCGCGACGTGATGGCCGCCGTTGCCCATTTCCCGGGCACCGCCGGCACCGTGCTGCAGGCTTACGAGCGCATTATCGAGAACGAAGGCCGCATCAGCGACATCGTCACCGGCTTCCTCGACCCGGACGACGCCGAGCCGTTCATGGGCACCGACGACACCGCCAGCAATGTGCCGGATTCTTCCTCGGACAGCGACGATGACAGCGACGACGAGGAAGAAACCGAAAGTGGTCCGGATCCGGAAGAAACCCGCCTGCGTTTCGAGCTCCTGCGTGAGAAGCTGAAAGCCGCCGAGGTTATGCTCAGCGACAAGGGCCGTTCCGACAAGGCCACCCAGCAGGCGCTGAATGAGCTGGGCGAGGTATTTGCCCCGTTCAAGCTGGCCAACAAGGCGTTCGAGGAACTGGTCAACGTGGTTCGCTCCACCAACGAAATGGTGCGTGAGAACGAGCGGGCCATCATGAAGATCTGTGTGCGCGAGTGTCGTATGCCGCGCAAGGACTTCATCAAATGGTTCCCGGGTAACGAGACCAACCTGGAGTGGGCCGAAGACCTGGCCAAGAGCAGCAAGGGCTATGCCTCTGCCCTCGGTGAGCGCGCCGACGAGATCGTGCGTCTGCAGAAGCGCATCCATAACGTTCAGAGCGAAGTGGATCTGGAGATTCCGGACATCAAGGAAATCAACCGCCGGGTGTCCATCGGTGAAGCCAAGGCGCGCCGTGCCAAGAAAGAAATGGTCGAGGCCAACCTGCGTCTGGTGATCTCCATTGCCAAGAAGTACACCAACCGCGGCCTGCAGTTCCTGGACCTGATCCAGGAAGGCAACATCGGCTTGATGAAGGCGGTGGACAAGTTCGAGTACCGTCGTGGCTATAAGTTTTCCACTTACGCTACCTGGTGGATTCGTCAGGCCATCACCCGCTCCATCGCGGACCAGGCCCGCACCATCCGTATTCCGGTGCACATGATCGAGACCATCAACAAGCTCAACCGCATCTCCCGTCAGATGCTGCAGGAGATGGGCCGCGAGCCCACGCCGGAAGAGCTGGGTGAGCGCATGGACATGCCCGAAGACAAGATCCGCAAGGTGTTGAAGATCGCCAAGGAACCGATCTCCATGGAAACCCCGATCGGCGACGACGAAGATTCCCATCTGGGGGATTTCATCGAGGACATCCAGGCGCTGTCGCCGGTGGATTCTGCCACTGCCGAAGGCCTGCGGGAAGCGACCCGCTCCGTGCTGTCCGGCCTGACGGCCCGGGAATCCAAGGTACTGCGGATGCGTTTCGGTATCGAGATGAACACCGACCACACCCTGGAAGAGGTCGGCAAACAGTTCGACGTCACCCGTGAACGGATTCGTCAGATCGAGGCCAAGGCATTGCGCAAACTGCGTCATCCATCCCGCTCCGATCACCTGCGCGGCTTTATTGACGATCAGGGCAACGGTTAATCCCCACAGCAGTGGCGGGCGCCACACCGCACCGGTATAATGGCGCCCGCTTTCTCCTCCCGAGAAGCTCCCGAAAGTACGAAAAGGGCCTATAGCTCAGTTGGTTAGAGCAGGGGACTCATAATCCCTTGGTCGCTGGTTCGAGTCCAGCTGGGCCCACCATCAATCAGTAACTTACGAGTCCCCTCCCCCACTTTAGCCTTCTAGGTGTCAACCAAGTGTCAACGACTCCTTCTTTGACAACCGCCAAAACCTGGCACCGACACCGCGCGAGTTCCATTCCTGGTGGCCAAGCACGTCCAATGACAAGGCCTTGACGTCGTGCCTCCTCCCTTTCAAAGACGCTTAACAAATACCCGCGGTTTATCCTTCAACAGCGCTTCCGCCCACTCGTGAGCCTGTGCCTGCAACGCCTGCAGCCGATCCTGTATCGCAGCGGTTAGCCGCTGCTCGTCATCCGCTGCAAGTCCCAGGGACTCCCGGTGCGTTTCCAGGTATTCGGCCAGCACGGCGTGATCATTGGCCAGTCCCTGGACTTCGGTCATGCCCTCAAAGGCCTGCACCTGCTTCTTGAAGCGTTTGTCATGGAGTGGAATCAGGATTCGCAGGCTGTAGAACAGATCCTTGCTGCGTTTGCGGAAGTCGTGAAAATCGTCGATGTCGTCGGAGGCCAGCGCCCGGCGTTCAGCATCACGGGCTTTGCGATAGAGACGCCTGAAGTTGGGCTTGAGATCCTCCAACCGCCTGGGCAATTGCCAATCCCGCGCCAGAAAACGCTGGGCCTCCATCTCCAGGGCCAGATCAACGAAGAACGCCTGCCCCTTGCTGGTGAGCGGGTCTTCCCGGGCGCGCTCGGTCAGCATGGCGGTGACCCGATCAAAACCTTCGGCCTGCAATTCCTGCCGCTCATCCTGCAAAGCACGCCAGGTATTGACCATCACCATGGCGTCCCGGCTTCCGGACAACACCCCGGCAACGTGTCGATAACGGGCCTGATGATGGCGAAACGCCTCCACTCCGATCTGCGGACGCAGCAGCCGCAACAGCGCACGGATTTCCTTACAGCTCTTGCGGGTCTGGTGGACACCGGTTTCGGGATCACGGCAGGCCTGCAGAAGGGCAACGGCGATGTCTTCATTGATGGACTGGATCAGGCGCTGCAACTGCTTGCCAAAGTTGCCGCTGGGATTGAGGCGATAGCGCATGGAACCTCCGAACGTCACCGTGGGCACGAGTGCGCCCGGAACACGTTTGAAAACGCCCTACTCTCGCAGCCTACTGGCCATAGTGACTGACGGCAACTTCTCAAATGGAGACCGCTCTGGTCGAACACGTTCGTAACGGCTGACGACTTCCGGAAGGTTTCCGGTTTTGGAGTGCGATAGTGACACCTGAGGCTGCCAAAGCCGCCCGAGATCAGAGCAAAGACTCTGTGAGTTCGGCGGCGCCATTGGACTACACCAACATTGCAGTCAGATGACTTTTGTACGGCCGGTGACGGCCAGAATGAGAAAATCGTCACACATTCACACGATCTTCATAAACCATCGGTAAAACACTCCCTTACTGATACAGGGGAGTAGTCGTTATGTCAGGTCAACCCTCAATGCTGGTGGAGAAACTGTGGCAACTGAAGCGCCGAATCGACAAGGGCGCCTGTCCGGGAGTGGAGTTTGTCCACCTCAACTCACTGCTGCGGGAGCCGGGTTACCGCGCCGATGTACTGCGACGGGTCGAGAGCCACGGCGGGCCTGAGATGCAGGCACTGGCGCGGGAGGTCCAGGCCGCCGACCATGGCGAGCCGCTGATGGCGCGCAGCAACCCATCGGCACTGGGACAGGGCGATCGTGACACGGACCAGGACAGCAATCGCAGCTGGCTCCGCCGCCGCTCCACCACCCTGATCCCGGTGGTCGGCGTGGCGGTGGCCGCCATCGCCGGCTTCACAGCGTTTGAAAACCGCGCCATCCGGGTCAGTGACAACATCGTCGAAAACACCGTGTGGGAAAGCGGTAATCGCTACATCCTCGAGAAGATCGTGTTTGTCGATGGTGCCAACCTCACCATCGAACCCGGGGTCACCATTGAAGGCGAGAACGGCTCCGCGCTGATCGTGACCCGGGACAGCCGGCTGTACGCCCGCGGCCAGGCCGAAGCCCCCGTCGTGTTCACCAGCAGCCAACCGGAAGGCAAGCGCCACCGGGGCGACTGGGGCGGCGTGGTCCTGCTCGGCGACGCGCCCGTCAACCAGCCCAACGCCTCCATTGAAGGGGTACCGGAAGGCGACCGCCGCGGTCAGTTCGGTGGTACCAATGCCAACGGCAGCTGCGGCCTGGTGGAGTACACCCGCATTGAGTACGCCGGCTTCGAGGTCTACAAGGACAACGAGCTCAACGGCCTCACCCTGGGCGGTTGCGGCAGCGGCACCATCATCCGCAACGTTCAGGTACACCGCGCCCTGGACGACGGCATCGAAATGTTCGGCGGCACCGTGGATCTGAAGAACATCGTGATTTCCGGCGCCGGCGATGACAGCATCGACTGGGACTGGGGCTGGACCGGCCGGGTCCAGTTCGCGGTGATCCAGCAGCACCCGGACGTCGGCGACAACGCCTTTGAGGGGGACAACAACGGCAACAACCACAGTGCCCGCCCCCGCTCCGAGCCCACCTTCTACAACGTTACCCTGGTGGGAGCCGGCCAGTCCGAGAAGCAGCATCGCGGCATGGTGCTGCGGGAAGGCAGTGGCGGTCATTTTCACAATATGATCATCGACAGCTACGCCATTGAGGCGGTGGACACCCGGGATGAAGTGCTGTCGCTCACCAGCGCCGAAACCCTCACCTTCAGCCACAACCTGCTGGCCAATACCGGTCGTCTCGGTCGCGGGCCGGACGAGTCCGGTGACAGCGATGACGATTTCGGCTTCAGCGAAAACGACTGGCTGCGCAACCCGGCCTTCAACAACGCCATCCGCATGGACGGCGCCCTCCACAGTACCGCCCGCGACCTGTATGCGCCCAGCTTCGAGACCCGGGTCCAGATGCGTCAGATGCAGGCGGTGAAACCGCCCCAGAGCGAGTTCTTTGACGAATCCGCCGTGTTCCAGGGAGCTCTCAACCCGCTGTCGCGAACCTCCTGGCTCGACGGCTGGACCGCCTTCCCCGGCGCCTGAGACGGCAGCCCGACCGGCACCTTAGCAAGCGCTGGTCGGGCTGGCCCTGCGGGAGGTTCCAAGCGCAGCGAATGCTGCTAACCTGCTCTCTGACGCCCTGCCAATAACAAACCGGGCGCAACCAGAGGGAGAGCAACTTGGACACCGGAACCCACCACCGCACCTGCCACCTGTGCGAAGCCATGTGCGGCATCACCATCACGGTCCGTGAGGGCCAGATCGACAGCATCCAGGGCGACCCCCAGGACCCGCTGAGCCGCGGCTACATCTGCCCCAAGGCGGTCGCCCTGCAAGACCTCCACAACGACCCCGAACGGCTGCGCCAGCCGGTGCGGCGAACTGCCGACGGCTGGCAGCCACTGGCCTGGGATGAGGCCCTGGACCTGGTCGCGGAGCAGCTCGACCGGGTGCGGCAGGCTCATGGCCGCGATGCCGTTGGCGCCTATCTGGGCAATCCCAACGTCCACAACCACGGCGCTCTGGTGGCCAACCTGCCATTTCTCAAGGCGCTGGGCACCCGCAACCGCTTCTCCGCTACCTCCAATGATCAGTTGCCCCATATGCTGGCGAATCTGGAGCTGTTCGGTCACCAGCTGCTGTTTCCGATCCCCGACATCGACCGCACCGACCTGCTGATCTGCCTGGGAGCCAACCCGATGGCCTCCAACGGCAGCCTGATGTCGGTGCCGGGCTTCCGCCATCGCATCAAGGCCCTGCAGGGCCGGGGTGGCGAGCTGGTGGTGATCGATCCGCGCCGTACCGAGACTGCGGCGGTGGCCGACCGTTTCCACTTCATCCGTCCCGGCAGCGATGCCCTGATGTTGATGGCGATGGTGCACACCCTGTTTGACGAGGGCCTGGTCAACCCCGGGCACATCGAGCCCTGGCTCAAGGATCGGGATCTGGTGGAGCTGGCCGCCCTGCCCTTCGCGCCGGAGCAGGTCGACGCTCACACCGGCATCGCCGCAGCCGACATCCGTGCGCTTGCCCGGCAGCTGGCGACCACCCCCAGGGCGGCTCTCTACGGCCGCATGGGGACCAGCACCCAGGCACACGGCGGCGTCGCCACCTGGCTGATTCACGTCCTCAACATCCTGACCGGCAAGCTCGACGTGCCCGGCGGGGTGATGTTTACCCAGCCCGCGGTGGATCTGGTGGGGCTCGGCGCCATGGCGGGCCAGGCCGGTCACATTGGCCGACGCCACAGTCGGGTGCAGGGATTACCGGAGTTTGGCGGCGAGTTTCCCGCCAGCACCATGGCCGAGGAGATGCTGACGCCCGGTGATGGCCAGATCCGGGGCTTTGTCTGCCTGGCGGGCAACCCGGTGCTGTCGAGCCCCAATGGCCAACGCCTGGAACAGGCGCTGGCGGGCCTGGATTTCATGGTATCTGTGGATTACTACATCAACGAAACCAACCGCCATGCCGACGTCATCCTGCCGCCGACCTCGGCGCTGGAACGCAGTCATTACGATCTGATCTTCAACCTGTTGTCGGTGCGCAACACCAGCAAGTTCAGCCCGCCCCTGTTCGAGGCTGACGCCAACAGCCGCCATGACTGGCAGATACTGCTGGAACTGGCCCACCGACTGGAACAGCGACGACACGACGGGCGTCTGGGGTGGCGCCAGGAACTGGGCTGGCGTGCCTTCAAGCAGCTTGGTCCCGACCCCATCCTCGACCTGCTGCTGCGCAGCGGCCCCTATGGCCACGGCGGCGGCCCCCTGCGCTCACTGGGTCAGCCGCTGACCGACCTGGTGCTGGATCTGCTGCCCGAGCGCCACCCGCTACACACTCTGGCTGAATTGAGCCCGCTGAACCGGCGCTGGCAGGCCCTGCCCAAGGGGCTGTCACTGTCGAGCCTGCAACAGGCCCCCTCCGGGGTGGATCTGGGACCACTGCAACCGAGCCTGCCTGAGCGGCTGTTCACCCGGGATGGCTGCATCAATCTCGCCCCCCGCCGCTATCTGAAAGATCTGGAGCGACTGCACGACCGACTCCGGGACCAGCCGGGGGAGGGTCTGCAACTGATCGGTCGACGCCATCTGCGCAGCAACAACTCCTGGCTCCACAACAGCCACCGCCTGGTCAAGGGTAAAGATCGCTGTACCCTGCAGATTCATCCCGGGGATGCGGCCGATCTTGGCCTGGAACCGGGGCAGCCGGCCCGGGTTCGCGGCCGCGCCGGGGAGGTTGTGATTCCGGTGGAAATCACCGAAGATCTGATGCCCGGCGTGGTGTCCATTCCCCACGGCTGGGGACATCACCGGCCCGGTTCCGGTCAGTCGGTCGCCGCCGCCCACGCCGGCTGCAGCATCAATGACGTGCTGGGCGACGACCAGGTGGACCCGCTCAGCGGCACCTCGGTACTGAACGGCCAGACCGTCACGGTTCACCGGTGCGGCGAACCATGAACCAATCACCCACCGCGCCCCCTGGCGCGGGTCGTCCCAGGAGTTGTACACCATGCCAGCATGGCTGCAGTGGAGTCTGATTGTCGCCGGTCTGATCGCCAGCGTCCTGCTAGTGCTGTTTATCGTTCGCCAGTGGCGTATCCTGCGCCGGGCTCGGGCTCGGGAACGCAGCCAGGCGGCTTTCCATGCCCAGCGCCGGGAGAGCATTGTCGACAGCCTGCAGGTGCTGGCCATGGCCATTGAGCAGGATCAGGTGGAATACTCGGAAGCGTGCCTGCGGATCAAGGGACTGCTGGAGCTGGTGGCGCCGGAGCTGCTGACCCAACCGCCGTACCAGGTGTTTCAGGAGGTGCACGACCAGATCAGCCATATGCCGACGCACCAGGCACGCCAGGACACCGATCGGAAGTTTGTGCGCAAGATGGACAAGGAACGCTTTGCGGTGGAGCAGCAGCACGCCGACGCCATCCGCCGGGCCGCCACCGCGCTGCGTCAGCACACGTTTTGACCGGCATTTTGTAACAGTTTGTAACCGCACCAATTAGGCCGGGCCGCTTAATTCGCGTTGTAAATCAGCGGCTTTGTCAGCGCCCGGCACAGCCCGCTCCGGTCCTGAACCCGGTCTCACCCGACGCCCGCTCCCACAGCAGCTTTTTTTGGCTAGATTAAAAGACAGGCCCGGCTTCACATCGGCGGGGCCTCTTGGGTTTGCCATGCCCAGGCGCTGTATTGCTATCTCCTTTGATTGATCGAATGCGACGATACCGTGAGTGATCTGCAACAAGCGGGTGAGCTTGCCGGCCTCTTGGGGCCGGCTTTTTTCCATCCCGGGCGCTCAGTGGCCCTGCATCATGCCGGCGATGGCCATCACCGCATCCTTGTTACCCACCAGATCATCAAATTGGGCCTCCACCTCAGCCTGATCCAGCCCCAGGGCCAGAAAGTGGGCGCGATCCACCGTCTCCGCCGCACCCAGGGCGATACCCCGCTGGATCAGTAGCTGACGCCCCAGCCACAGCAATCGCGGGTAAACGTCATACTCACCCTGGAAGTCGGGGTTCTTCTGCTGCCGGATCGCCTGGGTGACTTCATCCGGCATGCCCCAGTTGGTCATCAGCTGGGTGCCGATCTGCTCCCGGGTGACCCCCAGCAGGTAATGCTCGATCAGTGAAGAGTCGATGTGACCATTCACTTCCAGAAACCGGCACAGCTTCTGGAAATGGGGCGGGAACACATGGGCCAGCACCAGATAACCGAAGTTGTGCAGCAGTCCGGACAGATACGCCAGCCCAAACACCGGTCGCTGCCCTCGCGGCATCATGCTGGCCAGGACCCCGGCGGACTGGGCCTGCCAGATCGCCTGTTGCCAGTAATCGACCTGGCCCTCAGGCTTGAGTTTGGGCTGATCCAGGGCCCGCCCCAGGGAGAGCCCCACCGCCAGGTTCATTACCAGATCGAATCCCAGTACCCGCGACACCGCATCGTGAACCGAGCGTACCTGGCCGGCAGCGGCGTAGAAGGACGACGACGCCCAGCTCACCACTTGCGCCGCCAGGCTGGGATCGCTTTCAACAATGTCCACCAGGTCGCCCATCATGGCGTTGGGATTTACCCGCAGGTGAATAATGCGCTGCGCGGTCTCCGGCAGCGGTGGCAGTTCCAGGGTGTCATCGAGGCGCTGCTGGATACGCAGGCCGGTGAAACGCTTGATGGCGGTGTGAAGTTGAGCCTGGTCTTCCTCGGGCCGGTCCAGGTTAACACTGATGGTGTCAGGATCGACCGCAAACCCCAAACGCTGGGCGCCAGCCGTCAGCTCGCGGAAATCGCCATCGCTGAGCACAATGGTGCCTCCCTGCTCGGGCAACTCCAGCCCCACCACCGAGAGGGTATCCACGGCCTCGTCCACCACCGTGGGATAACCGGTCAGTGACGGCAGCGCTGGCAGTTCCCGCAGCCCGGTACGCTCACGCAGCCGACCCAGTTCAGTGCCCGACAGCAACCGCAGCGACCGCTGCAGGCGACTGTTGAGGGCGGCGATGTCGATCATGTCCTGACGCCGACAGATGACCTGCAACTTGCCCTGATCATCACTCAGCAGCACCATCCGCAGCAGGGTGTCCGCTGCACTGGCGCTGGTGGCATCACGCAGCTCCACGCTGTTGGCGGTGTCCCCCAGGGCCTGACGGACAACGACGGGTAATTCCATGGTATTCCCCTGTTTCCAGTGCTGGCGGGACACTAACCGCCAGCCACGTTGCTTTGGTTCCGTCAGGGGCATCCAGGCCGGTTGCGTTGCCGTCCACGTCGGCACCCCTGATAGCTGATTATACGTCTCCGTAGCGTATACGCTCTCCGAGCCAACGGCGAATCAGCGCCGTCACCCGGGCCCGATCCGCCATCAGGCCGGGCGCCAGTTCGCGGATCGGTTCGATCCAGCCTTTGTCACGCTCAAATTCCGCCAGCCGGAACTGCATCAGCCCGGTCTGCCGGGTTCCCAGGACCTCCCCCGGACCGCGGATTTCCAGGTCTTTCTCGGCAATGACAAAGCCGTCCTGGCTGTCCCGCAACACCTGCAGGCGGGCCTTGCCGTTCGTCGACAGTGGCGGGTGGTACAGCAGTACACAGAAGCTGGCCTCATGGCCACGCCCCACCCGGCCCCGCAACTGGTGCAGCTGGGCCAGCCCCAGGCGCTCCGGATTCTCTATGATGATCAGTGATGCGTTGGGAACGTCCACCCCTACCTCGATCACGGTGGTGGCCACCAGCAGGTCTAGGTCACCGGCTTTGAAGGCCGCCATCATCTCGGCCTTCTCCGCCGCTTTCAAGCGACCATGCACCAGCCCCACTTTCAGGTCCGCCAGTCGCGCCTGCAGGTCTTCCGCCGTCGCCTCGGCGGCCTGACACTGCAGCGCCTCGGACTCTTCGATCAGGGTGCAGACCCAGTACGCCTGGCGGCCGTCCCGACAGGCACTGCGCACCCGCTCAATCACGTCTTCCCGGCGGCTGTCGGGGATCACGATGGTGTCGATGGGTTTACGGCCTGGTGGCAGCTCATCGATCACCGACGTGTCCAGATCGGCGTAGGCGCTCATCGCCAGGGTCCGGGGAATCGGGGTTGCGGTCATGATCAACTGGTGCGGTGCCAACTCACCGGCCACCCCTTTATCCCGCAGGGCCAGGCGCTGGTGAACGCCAAAGCGGTGCTGCTCGTCCACAATCACTAGTGCCAGACGCTGGAACGCCACATCGTTCTGGAACAGCGCATGAGTGCCAATGGCGATCTGGGCATCGCCGCTGGCGAGCGCCTCCAGCACCCGCTGGCGCGCCTTGCCCTTGACCTTGCCGGAGACCCACGCCAGTGACAGCCCCAGTGGTTCCAGCCATTGCTGAAAGCTATTGTAGTGCTGCTCGGCGAGGATTTCCGTCGGCGCCATCAGCGCCACCTGACCACCGGCGGCAATCGCCTGCAGTGCCGCCAGCGCTGCCACCACGGTCTTGCCCGAGCCAACGTCCCCCTGCACCAACCGCAACATGGGCAGCGGTTGGCTCAGGTCCTGACGGATGTCGCCAACGACATGACGCTGGGCACGGGTAAGTTCAAACGGCAGTTCATCGACAAACCGCTGCACCAGATCGCCCTGGGGCAACAGCGGCAACGACTGCCGCTGCTGGATCTGTTCCCGCACCTGCAGCAGACTGAGCTGATGGGCCAGCAACTCCTCCATCACCAGCCGCTGCTGGGCCGGGTGTTTGCCCGCCAGCAGCTGGGGCACATCGGCGTCCGCCGGCGGTGCATGCACCAGCATCACCGCCCGGGTAATGTCCGGTAACTGGTAGTCGGCGAGCACGGCCTCCGGCAGCAGTTCCCGGATCGGGTAGCGCTGGAGATAGGCCAGGGCCTGGCGGCACAGCGCCCGCACCCGGGGCTGCTGGATACCATCGGTCAAAGGATAGACTGGCGTCAGCGAGGCGTCTTCCTCAGGCGCCATGGGGGCAGGATTGATCTCGTATTCGGGGTGGTAGAACTCAAATCCGGCACGGCCGGCACGGACCTCGCCAAAACAGCGCACCCGGGTGCCGGCAGCCAGTTGCGCTTTCTGGGCGGCGTTGAAGTGGAAGAAACGCATCACCAGGAAGCCGGAATCGTCCCGCAGCGTCACCTGCAGGCTGCGTCGTCGCCCCATCACCAGATCGGCCTTGGCGACCTCCCCTTCCACCACACCCACATCACCGATGCGCAGGCTGCCGATCGGCAGCACCCGGGTGCGATCCTCATACCGGTGCGGCAGGTGGAACACCATGTCCTGCAGGCTGTGGATGCCCAGTTTGGCAAGCTTGCCCGCCAGCGCTGCGCCGACGCCCTTGAGGGTTGTGACAGGCAGGTCTTCCAGCGAGGTCATATCACCCTCAGGCGCTCAGTGGCGCTGCCGGCGTCTCGTCCCGGGCCTTCTCCATCACCCGGCACTGCCCCGCGGCCAGCCGCAGCACATCAATGGCTTTGGGTCGCGGGAAGGTCACCCGCCAGGCCAGCGCCACGGTGCGGTAGGGCACCGGTGCCACGAACGGACGCACCACCAGGATGTCCTCCCGGTACTGCATGGCCGTGGCGGCAGACAACGGCAATACGGTGATGCCCAATCCCGACGCCACCATGTGACGGATGGTTTCCAGCGAGCTGCCCTCGGTCACCAGTGCCGGTGTGGCACTCTGGGGGCGATTGGTGACGGTTTCCACCAGTGGCGGGCAGGACTCCAGCACCTGGTCCCGGAAGCAGTGTCCCGGTCCCAGCAGCAACAACTGCTCCCGCGACAGCTGTTCGGCTGTCAGCTCCGTTTCGTCCGCCAGGGGGTGCCCAGCCGGCAACAGCACCACGAACGGCTCGTCGTACAACGGCAGCGTGACCACCTCCGGCTCATCGAATGGCAATGCCACGATGATGGCGTCCAACTCCGAGTGCCGCAGTTTCTGGCGCAGGTTGGCGGTATAGTCCTCTTCGATGTACAACGGCATCTGCGGCGCCGCACGACGCAGCTCTGGCAACAGATGGGGAAACAGGTAGGGACCGATGGTGTAAATGGCTCCGACCTTGAGCGGCGAATTGAGCTGGTTCTTGCCGTCCTGGGCCATGTCGCGGATCACCCCCACCTGATCCAGCACCCGCTGGGCCTGCTCAATGATCCGCTCGCCGGACTCGGTGACCCGGATGCTGCTCTTGCTGCGCTCAAACAGGGGAACGCCGAGCTCCTCTTCCAGCTTCTTCACCGCGACACTCAAGGTGGGCTGGCTGACGTGACATCGCTCCGCCGCCCGGCCAAAATGTTTTTCCCGGGCCAGGGTAACGACGTATCGCAACTCGGTGAGGGTCATGGTGCGCTCCGGTCAATCAGAATAGGGTTCGGCGGCCTGGATCATCCATAGGCTCTCTGGATCAAGCATAAGGATAGATATTGATTATGGCAATCGAAGAAACAGCTTCCCAGCCCCGTATCCTGGTCGCCGGTTGTGGCGCCCTCGGCGGTCGTATCGCCACGTTGCTTGCCCGGGACGCCACCGTCTTCGGGCTGCGCCGTCAAGCCAACAAGGTACCTGCCGGAGTCGAGCCGGTGGCCGTCGATCTGCTGCAGCCGACACAGCTGCGGCAGGTTCTGCCGTCAGACCTGGATGCGGTGATCTACTGCCTGACCCCCAGCCAGTACAGCGACCAGGGCTATCGGGACGCCTACGTGACCGGCCTCAACAACCTGTTGGACGCGCTCGATGGCCAACGCCCCCAACGCCTGATCTTCATCAGCAGCACCAGCGTGTACCACCAGGACGACGACAACTGGGTCGACGAGGACAGCGCCACCGAGCCGGCGCGCTTCAGCGGCCAGTGCATTCTCGAGGGTGAGCAGCGGGCCCGCGACAGCCGCATTCCGGCCACGGTAGTACGCCTGAGCGGCATCTACGGCCCCAGCCGGCGCCGCTTTCTCACCGCGGTGCAGGACGGCGGTATGAACCCACGCTCACCCGGCCCCTACAGCAACCGCATTCATGAAGAGGACGCTGCCCGGGCGGTAGTACACCTGCTGGAGCTGGCGCTCAGCGGCAATGATGTCGCCCCGACCTACCTGGTCAGTGACTGTGAGCCGGTGCGACTGGATGAAGTGGTGCGCTGGGTTCAGGACCAGGCGCCCTGTCGCACTCCCGGCGATGATGCCCGCACAGGCGGCCGGGCCGGAAGTAAACGCTGTCGCAACCAACGGCTGCTGGCCACCGGGTTCCGGTTTCAATACCCCAATTTTCGGGTGGGTTACGGTGAGATGATTGCGCAGGAGAAGCCGGACGACGCCGGTTAGAAGGGAATTCACCGGCCCTGGCGGAAGGGCCAGGGCCATGAGTCATGCTCAGCTCAGGACCATCACCGCGTCCATTTCCACCGGCACGCCCTTGGGCAGGGCAGCCACACCGATGGCGGCACGGGCCGGGTACGGCTCCTGGAAGTAGGTCGCCATCACTTCGTTAACGGTGGCGAAGTTACTCAGGTCGGTCATGTAGATGTTGAGCTTGACGATGTCCTGCAGACTGCCACCGGCCGCTTCACACACGGCCTTCAGGTTCTCGAACACCTGGCGGGTCTTGGCGGCGAAATCCCCGGCCACCACTTCCATGGTTTCCGGCACCAGCGGAATCTGGCCTGACAGGTACACGGTATCACCGGCTTTTACTGCCTGGGAGTAGGTACCAATAGCCTGGGGTGCACTTTCTGTCTGGATTACCGATTTGTTGGTCATGACCTAGGGTCCTTTTCACTAAAACGAACATCCTCGCCCCTTCGGAGCGAGTCTGTCAAGATCGACCATGGACCGCCACAAGGGGCCACGGTGGCGGCGTCAGTGGCGAATCCGGCTGATGTGGGTAACGGCCCGGATATTGCGGATTCGACGCATCACCCGTGCCAGGTGGCGACGGCCATTGACGTGAACCACCAGGCTGACGATGCCCAGACGGGCATTCTGCTCTTCCACGTTGATGCGCTCAATGTTGCCATCGGCCTTGGCCACCGCGCTGGCCACCTCGGCAATGACACCGCGCTGACGCTCCAGCTCAACCCGCAGCTCCACCGAGAACTCATCGGTGATGTCCTTGGCCCACTTCAGATGGGTCAGGCGTGAGCGGGCTTCGTCGCTTTCCGGCAAGCGCTCGCAGGTATCAGAGTGAATCAGCATGCCATTGCCGGAATCCATCACCCCCACCACCGGGTCACCGGGGATGGGTTTGCAGCACTGGGCGAAGCGCACCAGCAAGCCCTCAGTACCGCGAATGGTGACCGGGGCCCGGCGATAGCCATCACCGCTCTGCTCCAGGTCCGCGCCGGTGTCCTGACTGTCGCTGCCAGCGCCGCTGACCAGCTGGCGAGCCACCAGATAGGCCATGCGGTTGCCGAGGCCGATCTCACTGAGCAGGTCATCAAAGCTCTGCACCTGGTTATGGCGCACCACCGCCTCTATCTGGGCGTCCTTGATGTCCCCCAGCTTCTGGCCAAAGCCGTTGAGGGATTTTTTCAACAGGGTTTTGCCCAGCTCCAGGGATTCGGTGCGCTTCTGGTGCTTGAGCACATGGCGGATGCTGCTGCGGGCTTTGCCGGTGACGACAAAACCAAGCCAGGCCGGGTTTGGCCGGGCCCCTGGCGCGGTGATGATTTCCACGGTCTGCCCGCTTTGCAGCGGCTGGCTCAGGGACGCCAGGTTGCGGTTGATCCGACAGGCCACACTGGCGTTGCCGATATCGGTATGGATGGCGTAGGCAAAGTCGATGGGCGTGGCGCCACTGGGCAGCTCCATGATCTTGCCTTTGGGGGTGAACACGTAGATCTCGTCGGGGAACAGATCCACCTTGACGTGTTCGATAAACTCCAGCGAATCGTCCGCCCGTTCCCGCATCTCCATCAGTCCCTTGACCCAGCGGTCCACCCGCTTCTGGTTTACGCTGATGATGTTGGACTGGTCGTTCTTGTACATCCAGTGGGCGGCAATCCCGTTGTTGGCAATGTGCTCCATTTCCTCGGTCCGGATCTGGATCTCAATGTTCACATGCATGCCAAACAACGTGGTGTGCAGGGACTGGTAGCCATTGGCCTTGGGCATGGCGATGTAGTCCTTGAAACGCCCCGGCAATGGTTTGTAGAGGCTGTGGACCGCCCCCAGGATGCGATAGCAGTCGTCTTCGGTGTCGGTAATGATGCGGAAGGCATAGACGTCCATGATCTCGTGGAACGACTTCTGCTTGAACTTCATCTTGTTGTAGATGCTGTTCAGGTGCTTCTCCCGCCCCATGATGCGGCCGGGCAGACCACGCTCCGCCAGTTTCTCCTCCAGTCGACCACGGATCTCCTGGATGATTTCCTGGTGGCTGCCCCGCAGCTTGGCCACCGCCTTGGAGATGTAACGGGAGCGCATCGGATAGAGCGAGGAGAAACCCAGGTCTTCCAGCTCGGTGCAGATCGAATGCATGCCCAGGCGATTGGCAATGGGGGCGTAGATATCGAGGGTTTCGGTGGCGATGCGCTGGCGCTTGGCAAAGGGCAGCGGGCCCAGGGTACGCATGTTGTGCAGGCGGTCGGCGAGTTTGACCAGGATAACGCGGATGTCCCGGGCCATCGCCAGGGTCATCTTCTGGAAGTTCTCGGCTTGGGCCTCGGCGCGGGAGCGGAACTCGATCTGGGTCAGCTTGCTGACGCCGTCCACCAGGTCCGCCACCGACTCTCCGAACTGGTCGGACAGTGCTTCCTTGGGGATACCGGTGTCTTCAATCACATCATGGAGCATGGCCGCCATCAGACTCTGATGGTCCAGCCGGAGATCGGCGAGGATGCTGGCAACCGCCAACGGGTGGGTAACGTAGGGCTCACCACTGCGGCGTTTCTGGCCTTCGTGAGCCTGTTCGGCGTAATAATACGCCCGTCGCACCTGATTGACGCGACTGCTGTCCAGGTAACTGCTCAGTTCCCTGGCAAGACCTTCCACCGTCTGCTCTGCTGACACCGCCCCTCCAACTCTTCGACATGGCATTGGACAAAAAACCCGGATGTGACCATCCGGGTTTTCGAGGTCCATCAACGGTTGGGGGCAAGCCCCCTACTTGACACTATAAAACCGTCAGGACGAATTTCAATGCCCCATTCAGCAGGGGGCGACGATTCTTAATCGTCTTCTTCTTCGGTGAGCAGCTCGGGGCTGACTTTGCCTTCGGCAATCTCGCGCAGGGCCAGAACCGTCGGCTTGTCATTCTCTTCCGGCACCATCGGCTCGTGGCCCTTGGTGGCAATCTGGCGAGCACGCTTGCTGGCCACCATGACCAGTTGGAAGCGGTTATCTACGTGATCCAGGCAATCTTCAACGGTAACTCGAGCCATAACACTCCCCGGCAATTCTTTTGGTAACAGTGCCTGTAAGGCACGCATTTCGGCAGACCGCGTAGTCTACCGCCACTGGTTCATTTTGTATACAGTGCGATGAACCGGACTATCCCCTACGGTCTCGCCGTCAAGCTGGCAAGCAAACCGGCATGGCGAGCTTCCTGAGCGGCCACCCGCAGGCGCTGGCCACGCACGATGGCGAGCAGGTCCGACAGCGCCACCTCAAAGTCATCATTCACCACCAGGTAATCAAACTCCTGGGCATGACGGCACTCCTCCGCTGCCTCCCGCAGGCGTCGCTCCACCACCTCAGCCGCGTCGGTGCCGCGCCCGGTAAGCCGCTGCCGCAGCACTTCCGGCGACGGCGGCAGGATGAAGATACCAACACAGTCCGGCATCAGCCGCCGTACCTGCACCGCGCCCTGCCAGTCGATCTCAAGGATCACGTCACGGCCCTGGGCCAGGGTGTCCGCCACCCAGCGCTGGGAGGTGCCGTAGTAGTTGCCAAACACATCGGCGTGCTCCAGGAACTCATCCCGCTCGATCATCGCCTCGAACTGTTCGCGCCCCACGAAGTGGTAGTTGACGCCATCCTGCTCACCCGAGCGCATTGGCCGGGTGGTATGGGAGATCGATACCCCCAACACCGGATCACGTTCGAGCATCTGCGCCACCAGGCTGGTCTTGCCCGCTCCGGACGGTGCAGATATGACGTACAGGGTGCCTTGTTGCTGCTCGCTCATCGGCTGGTGGACTCCGCGGTTGTGTGAGAAAAGTCGGCCATTATAGGGGCTCCGTCGCGGAGCCGCATCCGCCGCTCTACTCCAGGTTCTGCACCTGCTCGCGCATCTGCTCGATCAGCACCTTCAGATCCACCGCCGCGCGGGTCACCCGGGCATCGAACGATTTGCTGCTGAGGGTATTGGCCTCACGATTGAGCTCCTGCATCAGGAAGTCCAGGCGCCGGCCAACGGCGCCATCGCCGGCCAGGGTGTCGGTGACTTCGTCGATGTGCGCCTCAAGACGATCAAGCTCTTCCGCCACGTCCGATTTCTGCGCCAGCATCACCATTTCCTGACTGACCCGATCGGGCTCCAGCTCCACGCTCGCCTTCTGGAATCGCTCCCTCAGGCTCTGTTCCTGCTGGGCCAGCAGTTCCGGCATCAGCTCACGAACCTCGCTGACCCGGACAGCCATCTGCTGCAGGCGGTCCTCAAACAGCGGCCGCAACCGCTCACCTTCCCGCTCACGGGCCTCGATCAGCTCCGCCACCGCCCGCTCAAACAGCGCCAGCGCTTCGGCCTTGACCGGCTCCAGATCCTGTTCAGCGGCCTGCATCACACCGGGCCAGCGCAGAATATCCAGGGCATTGATGTGGGCGGGATTGTCCAGGATGCGATTGATCTGATTGGCAGCCTCGTTAACGCTGGCGGCAAGATCATGGTTGATTACCAGCTCCTGGCTGGTGCTGTCAGCCAGATGCAGGCGCATGCCCACTTCCACCTTGCCCCGTTTCAGGCGGGTACGCAGCTGCTCACGGAACCGGTTTTCCAGCTCCCGCAGGGTATCCGGCAGCCGGAATCCGGGCTCCAGATAGCGATGGTTAACGGCGCGGATCTCACAGGTCAGTGAGCCCCAGTCACCCTGGGCGTCCTGGCGGGAAAAGGCGGTCATACTTCTGATCATGGCGGCTCCGAGTCTGGCTTGGGCAACCCCGGCAAAGGGAGGGGCTGCACTCTCCGAAGCCGAGTGTAGCAGGGGCCGACGGTTCCCGGCGAGCCTGGCCGCCGCCCCCTGTCGCCATGTTATACTGGTGGGTCACTTCATTCATTCCGGCCGGCTCGTCAGCCGGCCTCAAGCAGGACCCAGGATCACTATGCGACCCAGCGGAAGAACGCCGGAACAACCGAGAGATATCCGAATCACCCGTCACTACACCCGTCACGCCGAGGGCTCAGTGCTGGTGGAATTTGGCGACACCAAAGTGATCTGCACCGCCTCGGTGGAGAACAAGGTACCACCGTTCCTGCGGGGCGAGGGTCAGGGCTGGATTACCGCCGAATACGGCATGCTGCCCCGCTCCACCGGCAGCCGCATGGGCCGGGAAGCCGCCCGCGGCAAGCAGGGAGGCCGCACGGTTGAGATCCAGCGCCTGATTGGCCGCTCACTGCGGGCAGCGGTGGACCTCAAGGCCCTGGGCGAGCACACCATCACCATCGATTGTGACGTCATCCAGGCGGACGGCGGCACCCGCACCGCTGCCATCACCGGCGGCTGCGTTGCCCTGGTCGACGCCCTGAACCACCTGGTGAAGGAAGGCCGACTGAAAACCTCGCCGCTGAAGCAGATGGTGGCCGCTCTCTCCGTCGGCATCTACCAGGGCACCCCGGTGACCGACCTCGACTACCCGGAAGACTCCTCCGCCGAAACCGACATGAACGTCATCATGACCGACCAGGGCGGCTTCATCGAGATTCAGGGCACGGCCGAAGGTGCACCGTTTGCCCAGGACGAACTGGACAGCATGCTGGTAATGGCCCGACAGGGCATCGAGAAGGTGTTCGCGCTGCAGAAAGCGGCACTGGAAGACTGAGACAGAAACGGAAACACGCCGCCGCATGGAAGCGGCGGCACCCGCGAGCAGCCTCGGCTGGCCACGGGCAAGGACGATCACATCGGGATCAGAATCCGATCTCGATGTCGTAGTCCATGATGACGGGCGCGTGATCGGAGAAGCGGGTGTCGTTGTCGATCCAGCCATCAAGGATGGTCTTGCGAATCCCCGGCGTCAGCAGCTGATAGTCGATACGGATGCCTGCATTGCGGCGCCAGCCTTCGGCCCATTCGGGCCAGCAGGTAAACTGGTTGCTCTGCTTGTTGATCTCGCGGAAAGCATCTATGCAGCCCATCTCATCGAACAGCCGGTCCAGCCAGGCACGCTCGTGAGGCAGAAAGCCGGACACATCCAGCTGGTGATAACGGGAGCTGGCATCGGTGACGTGGTGGGCGGTCTGCAGATTGGCGCAGAAGATGAATTGCCGGCGCTTGCGAAGGGTTTTCTGCATGTGCAGACCGAAGGCGTCCATAAAGGCGTCTTTGTGGTCCAGCGCTGTCAGGTCATCCTCACCGATGGGTTCGTCTTCCTTACCCAGGGCGGATGGCGCCAGCACACAGGCCACACTGACCTTATCGAAGTCAGCCTGGATAAAGCGACCTTCCCGGTCCGCCTGTTCGTTGGCGAAACCGTACATGATGGCCTTGGGGAAATGGCGGGTGTAGATGCCAACACCGCCGTCCTCGTTCCGCTCACCATCGATGAAGTAGGCCTCGTAGCCTTCGGGAATCAGGTTACGGTCTTCAATCTCGTAGGCGCGCATACGGTGGTCCTGCACACAGACCACATCGGCGCCCTGCTTCAACAACCAGTCGAAGAAGCCTTTTTCAACGGCCTGTTCGAGGCCATTGACGCTGATTGATACTACCCGCATACGTGTTCCCTGATTCGGTTTGTGTGTATGATACCGGTTTTAAATGCTTTTAAAAGCCAGAAGCCTTGCCATGCACGACTACCAGCGCGATTTCATAGAGTTTGCTATCAACCGAAACGTACTGCGTTTTGGTGAATTTACCCTCAAGTCAGGCCGGATCAGCCCCTACTTTTTCAATGCGGGTCTGTTCAATACCGGAGACGACCTGCTTCAGCTCAGTCGTGCCTACGCCGCCGCGCTGCAGCGTAGTGAGCTGAATTATGACATCATTTTCGGCCCCGCCTATAAGGGCATACCGTTGGCGGCCGCCACCGCCATGGCTCTGGCCAGCGACGGCGACAGCCGGCCGTTTGCCTTCAATCGCAAAGAGAAGAAGGATCACGGCGAAGGCGGCAACATCGTTGGCGCTCCGCTCAAGGGCAAGGTACTGATCGTCGATGATGTCATCACCGCCGGCACCGCCATTCGCGAATCCATTGAGCTAATCAAGGCGGCCGGCGCCGAACCTGCCGGAGTGTTGATCGCGCTTGATCGCCAGGAACGCGGCACCGGTGAGCTCTCCGCCATTCAGGAGGTGGAGCAGCAGTTCAACATCCCGGTGGTCAGCATCATCCAGCTGGAGCAGGTGCTCAGCTACGCCCAGTCTCAACCAGGCTTTGAGGAGCATGCCCGCAAGGTTGCCGACTACCGGCAGAGCTACGGCATCTGAGTACAGCCGTGTAATCCTGGCAGCCCGCTGACAGTCTGATATGCTGAACACACACCAGCCCAGCCTGAAAAGGAAGCCGCGTCGACACGCCATGAATCGTATCCAACGACTCTTCAGCACTGTCCTGGCAGCCTCGCTGCTGTTCGCGGCGACCGCCGCCGATGCCCGCATGTACCGCTACAAGGATGAGAATGGCCGCACGGTGATCAGCAACACCGTGCCCCAGCAGGCATCCCGCCGCGGCTACGAAATCCTCAACAGCCAGGGCCGGGTGGTTGAAGTCATCGACCCGGAACCCACCGCCGAAGAACTCGCCGCCCGAGCCGCCGAAGAAGAGCGACAGCGGCAGGCAGAACTGCAACGGCAGGCGGACCTGGCGCTGCTGAAGCGGTTCAGCCATCCTGACGAAGCGATCCGGGCAATGGAGCGCAAGATCCAGGAAATGCGCGGGCTGACCCAGCTCAAACGCGGCAACATCTCCGTGCTGGTGAGCCAGCTCGACGAAGAGCAGGGCCGGGCCGCCAACCTGGAGCGGGCCGGACGGGACATTCCGGAATCCACCCTGCAGAAGATCACCCGGCTACAGAATCAGATCCGGGGCATCGAACGGGAGATTGCGGTTCAGAACGCCGAGATCGAACGGATGCGCGAACACTACCTAGAAGACATCGAACGCCTGGAAATCATCACCGGTGAGCAGGCCACCATCACACCGGATCTCGCCCCTATCGCTGACGGCAACGGAGCGCCCTGAGCACCACCGTCCCGCCACCAAAAAGGCCACCCCCGGGGATGGCCTTTGTCTTACCTTGCCCCACCGACAACCGCCAGCTCAGGGCTGACCGCCTCAGGCGGTGGTAGACGCTTTTTTGGCAGTTGTGGCCTTGCGGGCAGCCGGCTTCTTCGCCGGAGCCTTCTTCTCCTCAGCACCGTTGATCGCGTCTTTGGCGGCCTCGGCGGCTTCTTCCACTTCCTCAGCAACGTCATCTGCTGCCTCAGCAACCGCATCGGCGCTTTCCGCGGCTTCTTTCTCCAGACGCGCGACCAGATCACCGGCGAAGCTGCCGAAACGGGTGTTCAGATCCCGCAGCTGGGAAAACAGCGATTCGCTGTAACCGTCATAGCGCTCCCGCAGGGACTTGACGCTGTATTCACGGACTTCCGACTCCAGCTTCTCGGCGTATTCGAACGGCTTGGAGGAGAGTTTTTTCTGTTGCTCCTCAGCGGTGTTGATACCCTTGGCGACGATGTCCTGAAGCTGTTCCTGATACGACTTGAGTTTACCCATGGTGACTCTCCTTTAAGATTGCTTGCCTTTGAGATTGCTTGCCAGTGAGATTGCTTGGCCGGCAATTGTGCGCGGCCGTTGGTTGGCGATGCCTGTTCGAAACCATGCCCGTGAAAGGCACTGCTCGCTTGAGACAAACCCTGCCCTTTGAGACAAACTCTGCACCTGCAGCACCGGCTACAACACTTCGGCGCCCACGCCCGGAACGGGCATCTGAGAGGCGGGCAAAGTACAGCTGCCTGCGTGACTTGAACGTCCGGCGTTTCCCTACCGGGGCTTCAATTCATCATCGAGACTAGAGACAAAAATTAGAATGTTCATACTAATGGCGACGAAATTGGCGCCATGTCAAAGCGGCATGCCAAGGAAAGCTCTGCGACCTCGGGGTCGATGCGGGCAGGTCAAATGTAAGCAGGAACGGGAATCCGAAAGGAAGTGGCCGCCGCGGGCGGACGACCGGAAAATGGCGGGTTATGGCAATCAGGCTGCGCGGCTTACCAGCGAAAGATGACCCAACTGGGAATCAGGGTGTCCGATTCCGAGGTTCGCGCCCAACCACCACCGTCGGCTGGCACCAGGTAATAGGCCGGACCGGTACTGGGCACCACCTTGATTTCCACCACTTCGCCGTTGACGCGGTACTCGTAGACCACCTGATCTTCGCCACCACGAATCACCACCTGGGGCTCACCGGGCTCGGGCTGGTACTCGGGCACCACCACCGGCTCGCCCGACGGCTCGACATCTGTCGGAAGGTCAGCGGCCTGCTGCGCCTGGACCGCCAATGGCAGGAGCAGACCGGCCAACACCAGAGATTGACACAGGGACCGTTGCAACAGGCTCACAGTCAGTCGACTCCTTATCAGATTATGGAACAGTCTTGGCGCACCCGAATTGCCGCCGACAACGGGTTCGCCTAGAGTGACGGCAACCGATAGAATGCCCCACAAGGCTGGTCCTGCCGGCATCAGCGCCTCCAGGCCCCAGAATTGCACAAGCCCAAACACGCTTCAACAGATTCCGGAAACGAGTTGATATGAGTCAGCAGCAGACACCCCCGGTGGTTCTCATTGATGGTTCCTCCTACCTGTTCCGGGCGTTTCACGCCCTCCCGCCCCTGACCACCAGCAAGGGGCAGCCCACCGGCGCCATCAAGGGGGTGATCAGCATGATCCGGCGTCTGGATCAGGACTTTCCCGGCTCACGAGTGGTGGTGGTGTTTGATGCCAAGGGCAAGACCTTCCGTCACGACCTCTACGCCGAGTACAAGGCCAACCGGCCACCGATGCCGGAAGACCTGGCAAGCCAGATTGAGCCCATTCACCAGATCATCCGGGCCATGGGCCTGCCACTGCTGATCGTGCCAGACGTGGAAGCGGACGATGTCATCGGCACCCTCGCCCACGAGGCCACCAGCAAAGGCATTGATGTGGTCATCAGTACCGGCGACAAGGACATGGCCCAGCTGGTCAGCGATCACGTCACGCTGATCAACACCATGACCGACACCCGCATGGACCGGGACGGCGTGGTCGACAAGTTCGGCGTCGGCCCAGAGCGGATCATCGACTACCTCGCCCTGGTGGGCGACTCGGTGGACAACATCCCCGGGGTGACCAAGTGCGGACCGAAAACCGCGGTCAAATGGCTGCAGAGCTACGGCGACCTGGACCAGTTGATGGCCCGTGCCGATGAGGTCAAGGGCAAGATCGGCGAGAACCTGCGGGACGCGCTGGAGCAGCTGCCCCTGAGCCGGGAACTGGCCACCATCAAGACCGACGTGGAGCTGGACTTCGGCCTGGAAGCGCTCAAACACGACGACGAGCAGCGGGACACCCTGCTGTCGCTGTTCCGTGAATACGAATTCAAAACCTGGGTTGCCGAACTCGAAGGCCAGGACACGGCCAGTGAGGAGCCCGCTCCGGCCACCCCCGAGATCGAGACCAACTACCAGACCATCACCACCGAGGCGGAGCTGGATGAATGGCTGCAAAGGCTCGCCAGGGCGCCGCTGTTTGCCTTTGACACCGAGACCACCAGCCTCAACTACAGCCAGGCCGAGATTGTTGGTGTGTCGTTTGCGATCGAGCCCGGCGAAGCCGCCTACGTGCCGCTGGCCCACGACTACCTGGGCGCACCGGAGCAGCTCGACCGTGATCAGACCCTGGCAAAGCTCAAGCCCCTGCTGGAAGACCCGTCCCATCACAAGGTCGGCCAGAACCTGAAGTACGACAAGAACGTGCTGGCCAACCACGGCATCACCCTGGAAGGCATTGCCGAGGACACCATGCTGGAGTCCTACGTGCTCAACTCCGTCGCGTCCCGGCATGACATGGACTCCCTGGCCCGGAAGTACCTGGGACTGGACACCATCAAATTCGAGACCATCGCCGGCAAGGGCGCCAAGCAGCTCACCTTCAACCAGATCGATCTGGAACAGGCCGCGCCCTACGCCGCCGAAGATGCCGACATCACCCTGCGCCTGCACCAGACCCTGAGACCCCAGCTGGATGGTCTCGGCCGCCTCGCCGAGGTCTACAACACCATCGAACTGCCCCTGGTCCCGGTGCTGTCGCGGATGGAACAGCGTGGCGCCCTGGTGGACGCCGAACGCCTGGCCACCCAGAGCAAGGAGCTGGCAGCACGAATGGAAGAGCTGCAGGCCGCAGCCTACGAGGAAGCCGGCGAAGAGTTCAACCTGGGTTCGCCGAAACAGCTACAGGCCATCTTCTACGACAAGATGGGCCTGCCGGTGATCAAGAAAACCCCCAAGGGCGCGCCGTCCACCGCCGAGCCGGTGCTGCAGGAGTTGGCCCACGAGCACGCCCTGCCCCGACTGATTCTCGAACACCGCAGCCTGAGCAAGCTCAAGTCCACCTACACTGACAGCCTGCCCGGCATGATCAGTGCCCGCAGCGGCCGCGTCCACACCTCCTATCATCAGGCGGTGGCCGCCACCGGACGGCTGTCTTCCAGCGAGCCCAACCTGCAGAACATTCCGATTCGCACCGCCCAGGGACGACGCATCCGTCAGGCCTTCATTGCGCCGGAAGGCTACCAGCTGATGGCGGCGGATTATTCCCAGATCGAGCTGCGGATCATGGCCCACCTGTCGGGCGACGAAGGCCTGCTGACCGCCTTCGCCAACGGCGAGGACATTCACCGGGCCACCGCTGCCGAGGTATTCGGGGTGTCACTGGAGGACGTCAGTGACGACCAGCGTCGCAGCGCCAAGGCCATCAACTTCGGCCTGATCTATGGCATGTCCGCCTTCGGGCTGGCGCGACAACTGGACGTCGAGCGCAAGGTCGCCCAGCAGTACATCGACCGCTACTTCGAGCGCTACCCCGGTGTGCTGCGATACATGGATGACATCCGCAAACAGGCCCACGACGACGGCTACGTTGAGACTCTGTTTGGCCGTCGCCTCTACCTGCCGGAGATCAATGCCCGCAACAAGCAGATGCAGCAGGCTGCGGAACGCACGGCGATCAACGCGCCGATGCAGGGCACCGCCGCCGACATCATCAAACGCGCCATGATCACCGTGGAAGAGTGGCTGCTGAGCGAACACCCCGACGATGCCCGGATGATCATGCAGGTTCACGATGAGCTGATTCTGGAAGTCCGGGAAGACGCGGTGGAGCGGGTTCGTGAGGGCCTGGTGGCACGGATGTCCGCCGCCGCAGAACTGCGGGTTCCACTGCTGGTGGAGGCCGGCGTGGGCGACAACTGGGATGAGGCCCACTGAAGCCACTTCATCACCGTTAGATCATTGCCCCTAGACAGTGCAAACATCTGAATAAACGCCCCTTTTGGGGCGTTTCAGACTGCTGACAAACCCTCGCCATGGCAGCGGGGGTTTGTTGTAATTGGGGTCAGCGACTTTCCAGAGGCTGCCC
>NZ_JAKZAK010000030.1 GCF_023156385.1 Marinobacter xestospongiae | reverse complement strand
GAGCCAGAGCCAGAGCCAGAGCCAGAGCCAGAGCCAGAGCCAGAGCCAGAGCCAGAGCCAGAGCCAGAGCCAGAGCCGCAGCTCAGTGTTTTTGAGCGACTTCGTAAGGGGCTGGGCAAGACCCGCGCCAACCTGACGTCCGGCCTGGCCGACCTGTTTTCGGTGGGTAAGCAGATTGACGAGGATCTGCTGGAAGAAATTGAAACCACGCTGCTGATGGCGGATGTCGGGGTGACCGCCACCTCCGAGATCATTGAGACTCTTACCGACAAGCTTGAACGCAACCAGCTCAAGGACGGTGCGGCCCTGCGCAGCGCCCTGCGGGAACAGCTCCACGGCTTGCTGGCGGACGTGACCAAGCCACTGCAGGTGGACGCCGGCAAGAAGCCGTACGTCATCCTGATGGTTGGGGTGAACGGAGTGGGAAAGACCACCACCATCGGCAAGCTGGCCAAGCACTTCCAGCGTGACGGCAAGTCGGTCCTGCTGGCGGCGGGGGATACCTTCCGGGCCGCGGCAGTGGAGCAGTTGCAGGTCTGGGGCGAGCGCAATCAGGTGCCGGTGGTGGCCCAGCACACCGGGGCGGACAGTGCGTCGGTGATCTACGACGCCGTGCAGTCAGCCCAGTCCCGGGGTGTCGACGTGGTGATTGCCGACACCGCCGGACGTCTGCAGAACAAGGACAACCTGATGAGCGAGCTGGAAAAAGTGGTTCGCGTCATGAAAAAGCTGGACGACAGTGCGCCCCACGAGGTGATGCTGGTGCTGGATGCCGGAACCGGCCAGAACGCCCTCAGCCAGGCGACAGTGTTCCAGCAGGCGGTGGGAGTCAGCGGTGTTACCCTGACCAAGCTGGATGGCACCGCCAAGGGCGGCATCGTCTTTGCCATTGCCCGTCAGCTGCAGTTGCCGATCCGTTACATCGGGGTGGGTGAGCAGGTGGATGACCTGCGCAGCTTCGATGCGGAAACCTTTGTCGACGCGTTGTTCGAAGAGTAATTCGCCACGACCGTCGTCTCCTGTCACTGACTGGGTAGTCCGAAGCCATGATCGAGTTTCAGCAGGTCAGTAAACGCTACGACAGCGACCATACGGCCCTGAAACAGGTGAACTTTCACCTGTCCCGGGGCGAGCTGGCCTTTCTTACGGGCCATTCCGGTGCCGGCAAGAGCACCCTGCTCAAACTGATCATGCTGATGGAGCGGCCGTCCGCCGGTCAGGTGGTGGTGGGCGGCCAGGTTCTCAATACCCTGCCCCGGCGCCAGGTGCCCTACATCCGTCGTCACATCGGTGTGGTGTTCCAGAATCACCAGCTGCTGTTTGACCGCACCGTGTTCGACAACGTCGCCATGCCGCTGGAAGTGATGGGCGTGCCGGCCGGGGATATCGGTCGGCGGGTGCGGGCGGCACTGGACAAGGTGGGTCTGCTCAACAAGGAGCGGATGAACCCGATGCAGCTGTCCGGTGGTGAGCAACAGCGGGTGGGCATTGCCCGGGCGGTGGTGAATAAGCCGCCGCTGCTGTTGGCGGACGAGCCCACCGGTAACCTGGACCCCGAGCTCTCGGCCGACATCATGCACCTGTTTGAACAGTTCAGTCAGGTTGGGGTTACGGTACTGATTGCCAGTCACGACATCGCCCTGATCGATGCCATGGGACGCCGCACCCTGACCCTGGAGCAGGGCCGACTGGTCGCCTCGGGTGCGACTATGGAGTCTGCCGATGGCCACTGAATCCCGCCGTAGTCGTCCCGAACGCGGTCGCGGTGCCGCCCGTTCCCGCAGCGAAAGCCGTTCCGCGGCGGAAAGCTATTTTGCCCATCACCGTAAGGTGGCCTCAGACAGTGCCCGGCGACTGCTGCGTACCCCGGTGGCCAGCTTGATGACCTGGCTGGTGATGGGCGTAGCGCTGGCGCTGCCGGTGGGGTTGTTACTGCTGCTGGGTAGCCTGCAGGGGGTCAGTGCCGGCTGGGAGAGCAGTGCGCGGCTGACCGCCTACCTGGAGGACGGCTTGTCCCTGGCCCAGGCTGAGCAACTGCAACTGGAAGTGGGCAGTCGCGGTGATGTCGACGACGTCGAGCTGATAGGCCGGGAGCAGGCGCTGGCGGAGTTCCGCGACAGCTCAGGTCTCAGCGACGCCCTGGATTACCTCGATACCAACCCGTTGCCGCACACGCTACTGGTGACGCCACCGGAAAGCGACCGTACGGCCGCCGGGGTGGAGCGCTTGGCGGCGGAGCTGAAAGCGCTGGCAGGGGTCGCCCAGGTACAGGTGGATCTGGGCTGGCTACAGCGGCTCAATGGGATGACGGAACTGCTGGCCCGGGGTGTCTGGGTGCTGGCGATGCTGTTGGGCGCGGCCGTAGTGCTGGTGATTGGCAACACAATTCGTCTCGCCATTGAGAATCGGCGTGATGAAATCCTGGTGGCCAAGCTGGTGGGGGGGACCGATGCCTTTGTTCGCCGGCCGTTTCTGTACACTGGCGTCTGGTTTGGGCTGGGCGGTGGCCTGGTGGCCTGGGTGCTGCTGCAGTTGTCGCTGTGGTGGCTCAGTGGCCCGATTGAGCGGCTGGCCGGATTGTATCGCAGCAATTTTGAGCTGACCGGTCTATCCTTCGAAGGCGCCCTGGGGTTGTTGTTGGTGGCCATGGTGCTGGGCTGGTTGGGGGCCTGGGTGGCGGTCAAGCGCCATCTCGATGCCATTGAGCCCGGTATGCCCTCCGGTGCCGGCTGAGCATGGCCTGCGCCGGGTAAGGGCGACTACCGGCAAGTGCCTGAAATCCGGTCCAAAGATACCGGCGGGGGTGACTGGTTGATGGACAATGGTCGAACCGGTGTTGTGGAAACACCGTATGTCGGAATCGGCGCTGTCACAGTAGTTTCAAATCGTCGCTGATGTCCCTGGAATATCTAACAGTTTGTTTATAAACGGTTAATGTTGGCGTAAAGGGAACTTTGAGCGCTCTTGGCGGTCAAAACATTAGTTGCTATATTTGCAAGTCCCTAAGTAGGAGGGCAAGCATGGGTACAAGTTTACAGTTGGCTGACAAACTGGTTCCGGGAGTCAATCTCGACGCCTATATTCAGGCCGCGAGCCGGATTCCGGTGCTTACAGTCGATGAAGAGCGCGACCTTGCCGAACGCCTGCATTTTGACGGTGATGTCGATGCTGCCCGGCAGCTGGTGCTGTCACATCTGCGTTTTGTCATTCACATCGCCCGCAGCTATTCCGGCTACGGTCTGCCGCAGGCCGACCTGATCCAGGAAGGCAACGTCGGGCTGATGAAGGCGGTTAAGCGCTTCAACCCCGAATACGGTGTTCGGCTGGTGTCGTTTGCCGTGCACTGGATCAAGGCCGAGATCCACGAATACATCCTGCGCAACTGGCGCATCGTCAAGGTGGCGACCACCAAGGCCCAGCGCAAGCTGTTCTTTAACCTGCGCAGCCAGAAGAAGCGTCTGGCCTGGCTCAACCACGACGAGCTGCAGGCGGTGGCCAGCGATCTCGGTGTGGAACCCCATGTCGTGAGGGAAATGGAAGGGCGTCTGGCCTCTCAGGACACCTCCTTCGATGGCCCTATGGACGATGACGACGACAGCAGCTATCAGGCTCCGGCCTACTATCTGGAGGATCGTCGCGCTGACCCTGCCACCCTGCTGGAACAGTCTGACTGGACCGAGGACTCCAACAGCCGCCTGATGCACGCGCTGGAGTCCCTGGATGAACGCAGCCAGGACATCCTGCGGGAACGCTGGCTGTCGGACAGCAAGTCCACGCTCCATGAGCTGGCGGCGAAGTACGGCGTGTCCGCCGAGCGTATCCGCCAGCTGGAGAAAAACGCGATGAAGAAAATTCGCGTACAGATGAGCGAAGCGGCCTGATCGGGCGCGCAGCTCACACCGTTGTTACCAACGCCACCGGGTTTTGCGACCCGGTGGCGTTTTTGTATCTGCCATTCACCGCCACCCGGAGTTTTCCGTCATGACACAACCCACCGTTGCTTTTCTCGGCATTGGCCTGATGGGGGCGCCGATGACCCGCAACCTGCTGGCGGCGGGGTTCGCCATGCGATTGTGGAACCGCACGGTCAGCAAGTGTGAGCCCTTCGCGGAAGCGGCGCACATCGCCGCCACGCCGGCGGAGGCGGTGGCTGGCGCGGATGTGGTGGTGACCATGCTGGAGAACGGCGATGTGGTGGAGGCGGTGTTGTTGGCGCCGGACGTGTTGGCGGCGTTGGCGCCGGGTGCCCTGGTGATTGATATGAGTTCCATTGCCCCGGCCCAGGCCCGGGACCATGGCGCTCGCCTACAGGAGAGGGGCATTCGTTATCTGGACGCGCCGGTGTCCGGGGGAACCCGGGGTGCGGAGGCTGGCGAGCTCAGCATTATGGCCGGTGGCGAGGCCGCGGTGCTGGCGGAGGCCTCAGCGGTGCTTTCGGCGCTGGGTTCGGTGACCCACATTGGTCCGGTCGGGGCCGGGCAGCTGGCGAAGCTGGCGAATCAGGCGATTGTTGGGATTACCATCGGAGCGGTGTCCGAGGCTTTGTTGCTGGCCGCCGGTGGCGGAGCCGATCCCGCGGCCGTGCGCCAGGCGCTGCTGGGCGGTTTCGCCAACAGCCGGATACTGGATCAGCATGGCTTGCGGATGATTGAGCGCGACTTTGAGCCCGGGGCGCCAGCGCGTATCCAGCTCAAGGACCTGCGGATGATCCTCGACGAGGCCCGGGCCCAGGGACTGACCCTGCCGCTGGCACAGCAGGTGCACAACAGTTACCAGTCGCTGCTGGCCAATGGCCACAGCGAAGTGGATCACAGTGGCCTGCTGCTGGAGCTGGAACACCTCAACGGCACTCGCCTGGGAGTCGTTGGCCCCGGTCCAGCCGGGTCCGGTTCTGGATCAAGGGAGTAACGAGATGCCCCGTTTTGCTGCCAACCTCACCCTGCTGTTCAACGAAGTGCCGTTCCCGGAGCGGTTTGCTGCCGCCCGCCAGGCCGGGTTCGAGGGAGTCGAATTCCTGTTTCCTTACCCCTGGCGCCGGCAGCAGCTGCGCCAATGGCTCCACGATCAGGGGCTGACCCAGGTGCTGTTCAACCTGCCGCCCGGTGACTGGGACGCCGGGGAGCGCGGCATTGCCTGCCTGCCGGGGCGGGTGGATGAGTTCCGTCGCGGTGTCGAGCAGGCGATCGGTTACGCCCAGGCGCTTGGCTGCGAGCGGGTCAACTGTCTGGCGGGCCTGGCGCCGGTCGGGGTGGCGGAAGCGGAAGTGTGGGATACCCTGGTGCGCAACGTCGACTGGGCCAATCAGCAGCTGGCGCGGGAAGGCATCACGCTGTGCGTGGAGGCCATCAACTCCCGGGTCGACATGCCCGGTTTTGTGCTGGACACTTCGGCGCGGGCGCTGCGGCTGATCGCTGAGGTGGCTTCCGACAACCTGAAGCTGCAATACGACCTCTACCATATGCAGATTATGGAGGGGGACCTGATCCGCACGCTGGAACGCTGCCTGCCGCAGGTGGGGCATATCCAGTTCGCCGACAACCCCGGACGGCACCAGCCGGGCACCGGGGAGATCCACTTCCCGGCGATCTTCCGGGCCCTAGACCGGATGGGCTATACCGGCTGGGTCAGCGCCGAATACCGCCCGTCTGGGCGTACTGAGGAGTCCCTGGCCTGGCTGGCCCGGGCCCGGAATTAAGCGGGCTGTGACCGTCGCCAATGGCGACACCCTCTTACAAGATCGTAACTGGTTGTCATTGAGGCAAGACCGTAACCTGTTTTTATGATTTTCCAAGAACCTGGAGGCTTTTGAGTGAAAGCGCTGGTAATTGAAGACGATCAGGACGTCGCAAGCTATCTGATCAAGGGACTGAAAGAGTCAGACTTCGTGGTGGACCACGCGGCGGATGGCAAGGAAGGCATGATGATGGCGGCCAGCGAAGACTATGACATCATGATCGTCGACCGCATGCTGCCGGGGATGGATGGTCTGTCGATCATCAAGACGGTTCGCGCCACCGGTAACCAGGTTCCGGTGCTGATCCTCAGTGCCCTGGGCGATGTGGATGACCGAGTCGAAGGCCTGCGTGGTGGCGGTGACGATTACCTCACCAAGCCCTTCTCGTTCACCGAGCTGCTGGCCCGGATCGAGTCCCTGGTACGGCGTAACCGCCAGGCCGCCGAGACTGAAACCGTGCTGCGGGTGGCGGATCTGGAAATGGACCTGCTGGCGCGGACGGTGAAGCGGGCCGGCCAGAACATCGATGTCCAGCCGCGGGAGTTTCGGCTGCTGGAGTATCTGATGCGCAACGCCGGCCAGGTGGTGACCCGCACCATGCTGCTGGAAAAAGTCTGGGACTATCATTTTGATCCCCAGACCAATGTCATCGACGTTCACATCAGTCGCCTGCGGGCCAAGATAGACAAGGAATTCGACACTCCGCTGTTGCAGACTGTCCGGGGTGCCGGATACATGCTTCGTGAAACTGCTTAGTCAGCTCCGCACATCCACCTTTCAGCTCGCCCTGCTGTACATGGTGGTGTTCGCCACATCAGTCTTTCTGTTGTTGGCGTTCATCTACTGGCGTACGGCGGGATTTATGGCCGCCCAGACCGACGAGACCATTGAAGCGGAAATCGCCGGTCTGGCGGAGCAGTACCGCGGTCGCGGCATCAACGGCCTGATCACCATCATTCGGGAGCGGGTGGCACGGGACCCCAACGGCAAGTCCCTCTACCTCGTGACCACCGAAGATTACATGAAGCTGGCCGGCAACCTCACCACCTGGCCGGAAGGTAGCCAGTCGCAGAGCGGCTGGATCAATTTCACCCTCAATGGTTCGGTTGGCTGGCAGGGTCCGCCAAGGCTGGCTCGTGCCCGAATCTTTGAGGTCCAGGGCGGGTTGCGGCTGCTGGTGGGTCGGGACGTGGACGACCTGTCCGCACTCAAACGGGTGATCGAAACGGCGATCAACTGGGGGATGGGGATTACCCTGGCCCTGGCGCTGCTCGGCGGTTTCATGATCAGTCGCAGCACCACGCGCCGGATTGAGGTGATCAACAACACCTCCCGCAAGATCATGAACGGTCACCTGTCCCAGCGAATACCCACCCGGGGCACCGACGACGACTTTGATCAGTTGGCGGAAAACCTCAACCAGATGTTGGATCGCATCGTGTACCTGATGGAAGGTATTCGGCATGTCTCCGACAGCATCGCCCACGATCTGCGAACCCCGCTGACCCGTCTGCGTAACCAGCTGGAGACCACCCTGATGGCGGTGGACAACGACGAGGCCCGGGAACAGGCCGGCCGGGCGGTGGCGGAAGCGGATCAGTTGCTGTCGACGTTCAACGCGCTGCTGCGCATTGCCCGCCTCGAGACCCGTGGCAATACCGCCGACATGAAACCGGTGTCGCTGGGGTTGCTGGTTACCGATGCCTGTGAGCTTTACGAGGCGGTGGCGGAAGACAAGCAGCAGGATTTCCAGCAGTCCCTGGATAACGAGGCGATGATCGATGGCGACCGGGACCTGCTGTTCCAGATGGTCAGCAACCTGATCGACAACGCCATCAAGTATACGCCGGAGCAGGGTGGTATTCGGGTGTCGGTGTACCGGGATCGGGACTACGTGGTGTTTGAGGTCAGTGACAGCGGCATCGGTATTCCCGATGACGAGAAGAAGAACGTGTTCCAGCGCTTTTACCGGGTCGGCAAGAGCCGGTCATTGCCTGGCAATGGGTTGGGACTGAGTCTGGTGAGTGCGGTGGCGGAGATCCATCAGGGTCAGATTCTGCTCAGCGACAGCCATCCGGGCGAAGAACGTCCGGGGCTGACCGTCACTATCCAGTTGCCGGCCTACCGCAAACAGAACCGGCGCCAGAAAGCGGGCCAGGGCAAAGGCGATAACGACGAGACCACTGCCGACGCGACCGAACTCTCCTCCGCAGAGTAGTTAAGCAAGAGTAGTTAAGCAGAGGCTGCTTGGGTCGCGTCGGCGGCCGGGCTTTTAGCCGCGCAGGCTGCCCCGTAGTTCGTCCAGGCGCGAGCGCAGTGGCCCGATCACCGATTCCGCACGGGTTTCCACCTGATGGCGCAGGCCTTCCAGCTGCGACCGGCGACGGTCAATGCGGGCCTGAATGCTGTCCCACTCGCCTTCCAGGTGTTTCTGTTCGTTCATGACAAACGCCGCCAGGTTGTGGCGGTTGACCTTACCGGTGATGCCCAGTTGGTCCAACTGATAGCCCAGGTGATCCAGGCCGGTGAGTGCGGTGTCGAGCAGTTGCTTGGTGTTCATGGCAATCTTCCGAAACGTGGCTAATAGGGATTGTGGCCAAACCTACTGGCTATTTTTAGGATGCACAACCTAATTCCGGTCTGTCGGAAACGTAATGGCCTGGCCACCCTGCAGTAATTGTCAATCCGTATAGTAGAAGGTGTAGTTAGGAGCCTCTGGCTCACTCCGAACCGTCTCTGCACGCTCTGAGGGCTGTAGCTGCAAGGCGCGGTTCGCAGCCAATGGCCGTAGCCCTTGGCAAGGGCCGCAACGCCGCAGATGCAGTCCTCAGAGCGCGCCCTTCGGGGCTTTCAGAGCGATCCACACCCGGCGTTGCGACGCTTTGAAAGGCGGCCAGCCTGTCTGCATCGTCGCGCCTTGAGTGTGAACCGCTCTGAAAGCCAGAGATGATTCGGAGTGAGTCAGAGGCTCCTTGGAGTCTCCGCAAGACTCAGGCATGTGCCCTTCCGCAGATGGGCGCATTGACCCTCCAGCACAGCGCTAGCCTTCGCCCCGTCCTTACGGGGCTTTTTTATGGTGTTCGTACTCAATGGCGTTGATGACCCAATAGGCCGGGCCCTGGGGGGTGTTCACCTCGACCTCGTCGTCCACCCGTTTCTTCAGTAGTGCTCGGGCCATCGGTGTGTCGATGGAAATGTAGTCCTTGCGATCGAAGATCTCATCATAACCAACAATGCGGAAACGCTTGGTCTCGCCCTCTTCGTTTTCAATCTCCACCCAGGCGCCGAAGAACACCTGGCCCTCCTGCTCCGGGGCGGCATCCACAACTGTCAGCTCCGCCAGAACCCGTCGCAGGTAGCGCACCCGGCGGTCGATCTGTCGCAGCAGCTTCTTGTTGTACTGGTAATCGGCGTTTTCGCTGCGATCGCCCAGGCTGGCCGCCCACTGCACCTTGCGGGTGATCTCGGGACGATGCTCGCGCCAGAGGTAATCCAGCTCTTTTTTCAGGGCTTCAAAGCCATCACGGGTAATGAGTTTTGCGCGCATGGTGTGAGTCGTCGTTGGTGACTGTCTGTGTGGGCGAGTGTATCAGAGCGATGGATGACCGTAAGACCCTGTGTATTTCAGGGGCAATGCAACGATTGGTGAAAATTTGGCCTGATCGGACCCGTGAATAGGGTCACAGAATTGGCGAACTCTCCATCGGGTTGCTTTAATTGTCGATAAACTGTTCAAAAATTGTCACTAGTCGTCACTACGAGACGCTGGCTGCTGGCCTCCGCACTTGGGCTATCACACCCATGGCTGCCGGTGCGACCGTGCAAGGGGTAGCGTTAACCGTCGCCAAAACCAGCAGTCACGAAAGCCGCGAAGAAAACAAGGAAAACAAAGAGATGGAAAGCATGAACCGATCAACCGTGTTGGTCCTGTTCACGCTGGCGGGGCTGTATTCAGCCGGCACCTACGCTCAGGACGCCGCCCAGGAATCCGAAGACCCTTTCGGTTACCGGGAGCGGTCTACCATGGACACGATTCCGTTCCAGTCACTGGAAGAGGAGTCGCTGGCCAACACCATCATTGAGGGCGGACTGGAGGCTCCGGCGGCCGGTGTGCCGGTGGCGGAAACCGAAGAGGATTTCTATCTGGACCCGCTGGCGCTGCAGCCATCGGACAATCGGACCGATCTGGGGCGTTCGGAGATTCCGGTGGAGATTCGCTTCAGCAACCCGCGGGTGATTCCCGGGCAGGTGAATGGCAATACCTACTCCATCCAGCCATCCCCTGGTCGTACCTACAACACCTACGGCGCCAACGTTACCGCCCGCTGAAGGGCGGTCTGAGCTGGCGGCAGCCCTGACGACAGGAGCGTCGCCGGGCTGAGAGCGTTCAGGCGGCGGCCGTGGCGTCGTCCCGCTTGCCGAGTACGTCCTCGTAGAAGAACGTCAGGGCCTGCTTGGCCTGGTTCAGCCGTGCGCGGGACACTTCGATACGTTCGCCGAGATAGCTCAGGAACTGCTGGCGGTCATCCGCCTCCAGGGCTTCGATGTCTTTGAGGTCGTGAAACAGCACAAAGCGGGTAATCCAGTGCAGGTAGTTCTGCTCAGTCCGCTGGTTGAGCTGGTGCTGGCGGATCGCCAGGGATACGCGACTGAGCAGGCCCGGCTGGGCATGCTCCAACGCTTCGATCAGTTGCATGGTTCGTCTTCCACAAACATTGTTGTTGTTATGATCTCCGCATCGTATGACAAACGTTTGAAGGTGGCAAAAAACCTTCAAACGTTGTCGGGCTGTAGTGGTGGTCGCCCTTTGCTACAGTTTAGCCCTGGTTCTTGAGTGCTTCCAGGCGATCGATATAGCGCTGCATGGCGTCGTCGGCTGACGTGCCCTTGAGCTTGGCCCAGGCGTCGTACTTGGCGCGGCCAACCACATCCAGCATGCCCGGGCGCTTGCCGCTGGCGTCGCCCTCGGTGGCCTGCTTGTAGAGGGCGTAGAAGTCCAGTTTCATTTCGTTGGACGGCTTGAAATCGCCTTCGGCGGTCTGGATGTAGTTGACCGCCTCGTCAAACTTGGCTTTCAGGTCGCTCATATTGGTTTCCTTGTGAGTAGGGAGGTTGTGGGTCTCAGGCTACGCGGCGTCGCGTTTCTTTCCTTCGACGAATGGGTTATTGTCCAGCGCTGAATTATAAGATAGCTGAACCCAAATATGGAGGGAACGCCATGGCGGCCGTCAACCGTCTTGCCTCAATTGTTAACCGGATCAACTCTTTGCCGGCCATCGCCCGTCCCCGGGCGCTGTCCCTGTTCTTTGGCAAGGCGGTGCCTTTCACGGGTACCACGGGCATCCGCATCCTCAGTCTCGACGCCAACCGCTGCGTCATCACTCTGGCCAACAAGCGTCGGGTACAGAACCACATCGGCGGTGTTCATGCTGTGGCCTCGCTGTTGCTGGCGGAGTCGGCCACCGGTTTTCTGGTGGGCATGAACGTGCCGGACGACAAAATACCGGTAATCAAGACGGTCCACGCCGAGTATACCAAGCGAGCGAAAGGCGACATGACCGTAGAGGCCTTTCTGACCGAAGAACAGAAGCAGCGTATCCGCGATGAGGACAAGGGCGAGACCGCCGTTGCTGTGCGTATCCACGACGCTGAGGCCAAGGAGCCGATCGAGGTCGAGATGATCTGGGCCTGGACGCCCAAGCGCCGTTAACGCCCTGGCGGGGTAACAGACAACGCAATCGACACAGGGAGGTGTCATGAACAATCGCAACCCGATCTGGTGGCTGTTGCTGTGGCTGCCGGTCTCGCTTTGGGCCCAGACGCCGCCACCGCTGCAACTAGCGGAGACCTACCAGGCCGGCGCATCGCTGTCGGGCTACTGGGTCAGTGAGAAACTCGACGGTGTTCGCGCCTACTGGGACGGCGAGCGGCTCTGGTCACGCCAGGGCCACCAATACCCGGCGCCGGCCTGGTTTGTGGAGGACTTTCCCGACGTGCCCCTGGACGGTGAGCTGTGGCTGGGCCGGGGCCGCTTCAGTGAGCTGTCCGCCGCCGTCCGGCGTTTCCAGCCGCGGCGACAGGAATGGCAGCGCATCCGCTATATGGTGTTTGACCTGCCGGCCAGCCGGCTCCCCTTCGGTCAGCGCCTGCAACGTTTACGGGCGCTGCTGACGCCTTCTCCCTCGCCCCATGTGGCATTGATCGACCAGCGCCCGGCCACCGACCACGTTGCCCTGATGACCCGTCTCGATGAGGTGATTGCCGCCGGCGGTGAAGGGCTGATGCTGCATCACCGGGACAGTCGCTACCGGGCAGGGCGCAGCCAGGCGTTGCTGAAGGTGAAGCGCCACCGGGATGCCGAGGCGGTAGTGGTGGCGCACCTGCCAGGGCAGGGCAAGTACCAGGGAATGCTGGGTGCCTTGCTGGTGGAGCGCTCGGACGGTCGTCGGTTCCGCCTTGGTACCGGCTTCAGCGATGCCGAGCGGGCAGATCCTCCGGCCATCGGTGCGCTGGTGACCTACAAGTACTTCGGTCTGACGGCCACGGGGTTGCCCCGATTTGCCAGTTATCTGCGGGTGCGTCAGCCGGCGCCAACCGGGGCATCGGGACACTAGTCACGGCAGCTGGGTCAGGGCGTCTTCCAGCGCCAGGCGGATATCGCGGATTTCGTCCGGGTCCTGTCGTTCCAGTACCGCGTCGAACTGGTTCAGCCAGTGCATAATCTGGTCCCGGGTCTCACCCAGGGCCTGGGCATAGGCGCTCTCGAGCCGGGCCCGCAGGGTGCGGTTGGGCATGGTCTGACGGGGATGGATCTTGATCGCCTGGAGCCGTTCATGGGAGCGCGCCCGGTCGGCGTCGCTCAGCCCGTTGGGGCTGCGGTCGATCAGCTTGCTGGTCTGCGCACCGGTGGACTGCACGGTGACATCCACTTCCAGCAGGCCATCAATGTCGTAGCTGAAGCGCACGGTCACTGCCTCCTCACCCGCCGGTGCCTTTGGCACGCTGACCTCCAGCTCACCAATCCGGATATTGTCCGCCACCCGCGGCCGCTCGCCCTGGTAGATATCTATACGGATCTTCGACTGGTTGTCGTGGAGGGTGCGATAGCTGCTTTCCCGGGATGCGGGAATGGTGGTGTTACGCTCGATGATCGGGGACATCAGGCCGCCAAGGTATTGATCATCCACCGACATGGTGGTGCTGATGCCGAGGGTGTAGGGGCAGACATCGGTGAGGATGACCTCCCGCACCGCCGCATCCTGCAGGCGACAGGCGGCCTGGGCAGCGGCACCGAGGGCCACCACGGTGTCCGGGTCAAGGTGGCGGAGCGGCAGCTTGCCGAACAGCTGGGTCACCAGTTGCTGGATTTCCTTGAGCCGGGTGGCGCCGCCCACCAGCACCACGTGGTCGAGGGCGCCCGGGTCCAGTTTGGAGTCCCGCAGGGCCTGCTCAATCGGTTGCCGCAGCCGCTGCAGCAGTGGCGTCCAGGGGCCCTCGCGCTCCGGGAGCTGCCAGCGGTAGTCGCGATCCCGCCAGTGCCAGCGCAGTTCCCCGCGCTGCCCTGGCGGCTGGCACTTCAACTGTTCGGCCTGGGCGGTCAGCCGCGCCAATGCGGCCGGTTCAAGCTCGCTGTCTTTCAGTTCCCAGGTGGCCAGGCAGGCGTCGACGATGGCGCGGGTGAAGTCCTCGCCCCCAAGGTAGTTGTCGCCGGTGGAGGCGCACACTTCGATGATCGGGCCGTCGTACTCCAGCAGGGTGACGTCGAAGGTGCCACCGCCCAGGTCGAAGATCAGTGACAGCCGCTCTTCCTGGTCATGCAGGCCATAGGCCATGGCGGCGGCTGTGGGCTCGTTGATCAGTCGCACCGCCTTGAGTCCGGCAAGCTCGGCGGCGAATGCGGTGTGTTTGCGTTGTTCGTCGCTGAAATAGGCGGGTACCGAGATCACCACCTCCTCGATGGTGTGCCCCAGGTGCTGTTCCGCATCCGCCTTCAGGCTCTTGAGGACCATTGCCGACAGTTCAGTGGGGGAATAGCGGTGGCCGTCTCCCAGCTCGTGCTGGTGGTCACTGCCGAGCAGGCGCTTGAACGCCACGGCGGTGCGATGGGGGTGGGAGATCCGACGGGCGGCCGCGGCCTCGCCGACCAGTAGCGTACCGTCGTCGTCCAGACTCACCGCCGAGGGGGTGGTGGTCTTGCCCAGACTGTTGGGGATCAGTTCGGCCTGACCGTCTTTCCAGACGGCAATCAGGCTGTTGGTGGTGCCCAGGTCGATGCCGATGGCCACGTCCGGGCGGACGGAGGGCTGCTCGCTCATAGTGTCAGGATTCCTGATAGAGGTGGTCCATTTGGGTCAGCCAGGGCTGCTCGTCGCGGGCCAGGGAATGCTTGGGCACGGCCGATCCCTTGAACAGCAGGATGATGATGGCAACCGGCGGTACGGCCACCAGCAGTACCAGATACACTGGCACCGCGAACCCAAGCCGGCGACCGTGTAGGCCGATGTCCCGCAGGCGTCGCGTCATGCCGCTGAGAAACGCAACAAAGCCAGCCATCATAAGCAGTGAGATCAGTGTGGCGTTTGCGTCGGGGTACAGGGCCTGCAGGCCAAGACCCGGCGCCATCACCGTGAGGGTATGCAGGAAAAAGTCCAGCCGGCTCAGTCGGCCGCGAAAGCTGAACGGCCGCCGCCAGGGCTCTGAAGACCAGTCACCGGGCTGCTGCTTCAGGGTGGTCAGGTGGTGTTCCAGCTGACCCAGGATCAGCCCGCACAGCAATCGCACCCGCACCGGCACGGAGTCCTCGGTCTCACCGCGATAGGTCTGTAGCAGAGTGGCGGCATCGTCCTTGTGGGGCCATTGGCTGGGGTGGCTGGAGCTCAGGGCCGCCAGGGTGTTGAGGGCGGCTCCGGTATAGGCGAGCTCGTCCGCCTGCCAGATTTTCAGCGCCTTGAGTTCGGCAATCGGCATGTTCAGGGCATCGCTGAGCAGGGCCTGGCCCCGCAGGTTGACGTTGTCCAGCGCCAGGGTGTGCTGCTTGACCTGCGCTGTCAGGGCTGGCGGTGCCTGGGCCGGTCTCAGTGTCAGCAGGGCGTGGTAATACAGCGGGTCGATGCCATTGGCGGGCTCGGTGCCCAGCAAGGCCGTCATTACCGGGGCCCAGGACGCGTCCGGCAGGCCCGGTTCCAGGTACAGCCCGTTCATCAGGTGTGTGATCATCCTGGGGGTGTTCAGCAGTCGCGCGAAGGCGTCGCGCAAGCCGGCGTCCGTCAGCGGCAGCACCAGTTGTCGGCACAGCTCCTTGACCGCGTCGGCGTTGGGCTCCTGTTGCTGGAACGCCAGCAGTGTGCGGGCCAGCAGTCTGAAAACCGAGTCCTCGGGCTGCTCGGCCACGGTCTGCAGCAGTGGCTGACTGAAAGGCTCCAGCAACCAGGCCGGCTCCATGTCCAGCACCAGCCCGAGTCGCTGGCACGCCATTGCGGCTTCCGGGTCCGTTGGCAGGCTGGCGCGACTGCACCAGTGACGGTCACCGGCGTGGAGACGGCGGCGAATCCAGTCCAGCCGGTCCTCATAGGCTTGTCCCTGCTGATCGTCGTCCACCTCGAGGTTAAGTTCGGCCGCTTCCGCCAGGCGCTGCAGTTCCGGCAGCGGTCGCGTCAGGTCCCGGGCCAGTATCCGTTGCCGTACGCTGACCGGCCGGGTCTGCAGTTCGTGAGCCAGCTCGGGTTGATCGAGCCCTTCCTGCAGCACCCTCTGTGCCGACAGTAACTGCTGGTGCTCGTGCAGCAGCGCCAGGGCCAGGCGGGTTGCCGGGTAGTCGTCCGGCAACTGCGCCTGCAGGCCGCAGAGGTCCAGTTTCGAGGCATCGAACGGTGTATCAAAAGGCGTAACGCCCTGTTGCAGCTGCATCAGCCAGCCATAGAGATGGCTGAGGGTGACCGGGTCGTCGTGCCGGCGGTCGACACTGGGGGGCAGGCCATAACGAAACCCGCTGCACAGGCCGTCTCGAATGCAAAGCCGGGCCATCAGTGCGTCGCTGTCCTCCCGCTCCAGCAGTTGGCGCTGGGCGGCCAGCAATTGCAGCGCATCGCCGGCGTCCACCGGGTCGTTCAGGTCCGGGCGCAGCAGCAGAGTCCACAGTGGCAGCCATTCCGGCTGCTGGTGCTGGAACAGCTGGAACAGCCAGCTGCGCAGATCCGGTGCCGCGCCGGCACTCAGGTGCGGGGTCATGACCGCCAGGGCGGCCCCGGTCTGGCCGCTGTGGGCGAGCAGCGAGGCCAGCAGCCAGTCCCGGTCCAGTTCGGTGGCCAGGTCTGCGCACTGGTGCAGGGTTCTGGCGGTGGCCAGCCAGGCGTCGGGGACCGGCAGCTGGCAGGCCTGATAGCACCGTAGCAACAGCCACAGCGCCCGTGGACAGGGAGGTAGCGGATGCACGGCTGGCAGATAGAGCAACTGGCGCAGGCTGTTGACGTCGCCGTGCCGCAGGCCGTGGGCGAGGGCGGCAAACAACCGGATGGCGCCTTCCTGGGCGTGGCTGGGCCAGGCCGACAGCACCTCCAGATTGAACGGGTCGTCCTGGTCCAGGGCGGTGAGGAAACGGTCTACCTCGAGGGCTTCCTGGGGCTCGTAACGATTGACCAGCTGTGGCCACTGGAAGCGGTCCCGTAGTGCCCGCAATACCGCCTTGGGCAGATAGCCCCGCTGGCTGGCCCAATCCAGGGTCGGCGCTGGTAACAGGGTAATGGCCGCCAGCGGCAGTTCGTCCAGTTGTGCCAGATGGGTCTGGTAGCTGGTAATGTGGAAACGGCTCTCCGCCGCCGCGGACAGGGTGTTGAGGTGGTCGAACCAGGCCTGTGCGGCCTGCAGTGCCTCATCGGCTGCGTCCTGAGCCGGTGCTTCGTCGGTGGCGGTTTCCGATTCGGCTTCAGTCTCAGGCTCGGGTTGGGGCTCAGTGGCGAGCGCGAGGGCCTCCTCATAAGCCTGGCGCAGTCGCTTGAACCCTTCCGGATCTGTCTCTGGCGGGTGCTCCGGCAGACGCTGACGGTAGGCCCGGCGGATTGTCCGAGTATCGTTTGTGGGCTCGAGCCCCAGCTGGCTCCAGGGGCTGTCGCTCATGTCAGCATCTCCGGCAGGCTGTCGGGACGTTCGCTGTGGGGCAGCTCCAGGTCCCAGGGCAGGCTGTTGGCAGGGTTGGTAAAGGCGGTGTTCAGCTCCCGGAACAGTGGCTCGAGCCACTCCTGGGCGGCATTACCGAGCAACAGCTCCGCGACCTCGTCGGCGCTGTCGCAGTTCAGGGTCCGCCACAGCAGCCGGCCGCAGAGAAAGCCTGCAAGGTATTGATCCCAGGACTGGTACCAGTAGCGGGCGCGAAGGGCCAGCTGCAGATGCAGGTGCAGCATTTCCGCTTCATCAAGGTAGCTGAGGAAGTAACCGCTGCGCAGCAGGAAGCCCATGCGGGCCAGATCCCAGGCGCGGATGCCGCCCTGACCGGTCAGCACCGCGGTACGGTCAACGAATGTCTCCAGCAGGTGCTGCGGTTCCGGGTCGGGACAGGCCCGCGCCTGGGCGCGTTCGGAGGGAGTCTGCTGGGGCCAGCGCCAGTAGTCCGTGGGAATGCTGGTGGCGTGGCCGTCGTCGGTCATTTGCGCCACGGTGCTGAGCAGGTCGTCACGGTTGCTGATGCCCCAGGAATCCTCCAGGGCGAGGAACTCCGGGGTCTTGTGGTCGGGCCACATGGCCGGCTCGAGGTAGCTGGCCTCGGCATCGACATTGATGGCCACCATGGGGCTGCTCAGTCCGAACAGCCACTGGCGTTGCTCTTCGGTCAGCGCGAAGTCTGTCATGACGGGCTTTCTTCCTTGAATGCGAGTCACCAACGGGCAACTCCAAAAGCCCCCAAGTCTAAAAAATTGTCGCGCTATTTAACAGATGTATCGGCGTCCGGATCGGTCAGGAAGCGACTGGCAAAGGCGCTGAGCTCGTCGGCGACGCACTGGCGAATGGCCGCCCGGTCGCTGGCGGGCAGGCCGTAGCGTTCGGCGAGCTGGACGAAGTCGTCATCGTGCAGGGTGACGGTGAGCCGTGGTCGGATACGTTTCTTGCGGTAGGGCAGCTGCAGCACCTTGCGCACCATCGCCGAGGTGTTGAGGTCCTGCATGGCCGACGCAACGCGGAAGGCGCGCTGGATGTCGCTGGACAGGTCAAACGCCAGTTGCGTGGCCTGTATGGCCCGGGTTTCCTCTGGCCAGTCCTTGGGTTTGTTCATGCTCTCTCCAACAGGCAACAGCCCGGTGACGGCGAACCGTGACCGGGCTGTGACAGGCCTGTATCAATTACGGGGTATTGCCGCTGCTGCTCGCCTTCAGGCGTGCCAGGACGTCGTTGACGGAGTCCTGTTCGCCATCAATGCCGGCGGCCTTGAGCCTTTCGTCCAGATCGGCGCCACTAAGTTCCTTCTCCAGTGTGACGGAGGCGTTCTGGCGGTCTTCCTCCCGGGCCTGGCGTTCGCGGATGCGTTCCAGGGTGGCCTTGGCGGTGCTCAGGGAAGACTGGTTGCTGTTGATGTTGGTATCGATCTGGGCGGTGGTGCGCAGTACCCGCTCATTGGTCTTCACGACTTGCAGTTCGCGGCGGAACTCGGCCAGCTGCTTCTCGGACTGCTGCATCCGCTCCTTGAGATCGCTGATGCGAACCAGCAGGGTTTCCCGGGCAGCGGTCAGTTCCGCGCGCCGGCCTTCATGGCCGACAATCCGCTCTGCAACCTCGTGGGCCAGGGTTTCCTCGCCGGCACCCAGGGCCTTGCGGGCGTCCTGTTCGCGACGTTCGATGGCGCTGGTTTCCTCGCCGATCTGGCGGGCTAGGGAGGCGGCTTCCGCCATCAGAGCGGCCAGTTCCTTCTTGGCCTCGGCCAGTTCGTGCTCCGAGTCCCGCAGCTCCTGTTCCAGAATCCGGCTGCCCTGGTTGTCGATGATGGCTTCGCCAAGCTCATTGGCGCTTCCGCGCATGGCGGTCAGCAATTTCTTCAACACGGCTTTCATGTCATCGTCCCCTGATCATTCCAGAAAGTCTTCAAACGTCTGTAACAGGTCGATCGCATTATCGGCGAGGGTGACCAGTTCCTGCATGACCTCGGTAAGGCTGGAGGTCGGGCTGAGGGCGCCGTACACCACATAATGGTTGTCGACCTTGCCCAGGGCGCTCAGCGGCATGGGCACGCTGATGCGCAGCATGCTCTCATGAAGGTCCGCCAGGGCCGACGGACGGATCTCGTTCTGCTCAAACAGATACACCAGACACAGAATCTGGGTATCGGTGATCGTAAGGTACACCGGTGTCTCCTCGGCGCCGGAGACCACGATCTGCAGCACCGGGTCGTCGCCCGTCACCGGCATGACATTAAATGTCCGGCCAGCGTGGGTGGCGTCTCCCAGGGAAAGAATGAGGGATTGTGTGTCCACAGTAAGCTCCTTTTCGAGTGGCTCGTCCCGTGGCCCGGCGTCGGCAAAGGCGCTACTCCGTGCAGAACCGTCGGTTACGAGTGACATGTTATGTCATCCGGAATCAGTCTATAACGGACAATAAAGAATTTGCAATAAATCGAAAGGGTGCGGTATAAGTTGACCACCGCGTGACAGAATATGTCGCATACTACCCAGCAGCCAGTCGCGCTGCCCAGTATAGTCCAGGCCAGGGAGAGTGGAGTTCATGGAAGCCTTCATTGCCGTCACATTCTCGTTTCCCACCGTGCTGTTCACGGTGCTGTTGGCCGTGGCGGTGATCTACTGGCTGATTTCCCTGGTGGGTCTGGTGGATCTGGATGGCGGCGACGCCGACGTGGATCTCGATGCTTCCTCTGACATGGGCGGGCTGATGGTGACCCTGGGTCTGCAGGGGGTGCCGTTACCACTGGTGCTGACGCTGTTGTTTCTCGGTGCCTGGCTCACCGCCTATTTCGCAGATCTCATGCTGGGATCCCTGTTCGGTGCCGGCTGGGGCCATATCCTCTTTGGCCTTGTGGTGATTCCACTGGCCCTGGTGGCCGGTCTGCTGGCCACTGCGGTGCTGGTGCGGCCACTGCGGCCACTGTTCCGTCGTGCCTACAAGCGCCCCCTGGAAAAGCAGATCATCGGCGCCGGTTGCGTCGTGCTGTCGTTCAATGCCAGTAAGGGACAGGGGCGGGCGGAAGTCCACCGGGACGGCGCCCACCTGATCCTGAAGATTCGCAGTGATGCCTCCCTGGCCCGGCGCGACCGCGCGGTGCTGGTGGAGTATCTGCCGGAGCACCAGGCGTACTGGGTGGTGACCGAGGCAGAGTTCCTGGCCGGAAGCTCCGGCTAGCCCCGTAAACCCGTTTCCCGATTTATCCCTCAACCAACGCAGGAGAGACAATAAATGGACTTGTCGTGGATTATGCCGGTCCTCGTCACCATCGGTGTACTGGTGGTGTCGATCCTGGCCATTCTGACGCTGTTCAAGGCGTTCTATCGCAAGATCGACCAGGGTCAGGCGCTGATCGTCAATGACATGTCGGCGACGCCGAAGGTCTACTTCACCGGGGCCATGGTGCTGCCGGTGATCCATCGCGCCGAAACCATGAAGATTTCGGTCATTACCCTGGAGCTGAACCGCACAGGGAAGGATGGTTTGATCTGTAAGGACAACCTGCGTGCGGACATCACCGTGGCGTTCTACCTGCGGGTGAACGAAACCGCAGAGGATGTGCTGCGGGTGGCGAAGTCGGTTGGTGTGGGCCGGGCCTCGGACCGGGAAGCGGTCAATCAGCTGTTCAACGCCAAGTTCAGTGAAGCCCTCAAGACCGTGGGCAAGAAGCTGGAGTTCATGCAGCTGTTTGAGGAGCGTCAGCGCTTTCGCGATGCCATCGTCGAAACCATCGGTGAGGACCTGAACGGCTACATCCTCGAAGACGTGGCGATTGACTACCTGGAGCAGACCCCGAAGAGCTCCCTCGATCCCCACAACATCCTCGATTCCGAGGGTATTCGCCGGATCACCGAGATCACCGCTCTCCACAACGTTGAAACCAACCGGCTGGAACGGGACCAGGAGCTGGAAATCCAGCGCAAGAACGTGTCCGCGCGGGAAGCTGCGCTGGAACTGGAGCGCACCCAGGCCGATGCCGAAGCCCGTCAGCAGCGTGAGATCGAAACCCTGCAGGCCCGTGAAACGTCGGAAACCGAGCAGGTTCGCCAGCAGGAGCGTGCCAAGGCCGAGTCGGCCCGGATCAAGACCGACGAGGAAGTCCAGATCGCCGAGGAGAACAAGCAGCGGCAGGTGGAAATGGCCACCAAGGCCCGCGAGCGTGCGGTCCAGATTGAGGACGTCCGCATCCAGCAGGCCCGGGAGCTGGAGGATGTAAACCGTCAGCGCGCGGTGGAAGTGGAGCGCATCGGCATGGAGAAGGCGCTGGAAGAGGAACGCAAGGAGATTGCGGTCATTACCAGCGAGCGCATCGCCGTGGAGCGCGGTGTGGCGGAAGAGGAAGAAAACATCAAGGACGTCCGCAACCGCTCCGAGGCGGAGCGGCTGAAAGTCCAGACCGTGGTCGCGGCCGAAGCGGAAGCGGAAGAGAGCAAGGTCAAGGAGCTGAAATCCGCCGAGGCGGCGTTCGAGCGCTCCAAGCTGGAAGCCGAGGAAGTGGTGGTCCGCTCCCAGGCGGATCTGGATGCGGCCGAGAAGAAATCGGCGGCGGAAGAGAAACTGGCCCGTGGTCGTCAGGCTCAGGCTGCTGCCGACGGTCTGGCCAAGGCCCAGGTGCAGGAAGCCCAGGCCAACGCCCAGCGCGCCGAAGGCTTGGTGGCGGCGGAAGTGCGCACCGCCCAGGCCAAGGCCGACGAGGATGCCGGTCTGGCGGAAGTGCGGGTGCTCGAGCAGCGGCTTGAAACCGAGGCCGAAGGCGAAGAGAAGCTGGGTCTGGCCAAGGCTAAGTCCCGCGAAGCCATGGCCAAGGCAGAAGCCAATGGTCTGGTGGAGAAACTCAAGGCCTACGACAACATGTCCGAAGAGGCCCGTCACTTCGAGCAGTTCCGCATGAACCTGGAAGTGCACGAGAAAGAAACCATGGCCACCATCGAAGCCCAGCGCATCGGCATGCTGGAGAATGGCAAGGTGATGTCGGCCGCGCTGAAAGATGCCAAGTTCGAGATGATCGGCGGCGATGGCGATATTTTCGAGAAGTTCGCTACCGGTTTGGGCTATGGCAAGACCGTCCAGGGTGTTCTGGACAAATCCCCCGCGTTGCAGGCCGCCCTGGCCGGCATCAGCGAGCGGGCACTGAAGAAGCCGTCGGCGGACTCCACCGAGAACGCCTGATGGCACCTGGGGCCGGCTGCCAGTGCGCGCCGGCCCCACAGCCCCTGCCCATTTCCCGATTTCGCTAGCCAGGAAGATCGCCATGTCGACGGATCGCAGTCAACTTGAGGACATCGTCCGGGAAGGCTCTGCCTTCGAAACCATCCAGCGGCGCCTGAAAGACCAGGGCCAGCAACTCCGGGCCGATGTCGAGGCCCTCAACGCCGCCCGTGCCGAGGTGTTCGGCAGTGCCGGCATGAGCGTGCTGGGCCGGGGGCGGGTACGCACCGAGAGCAACTCGGTGGCCCGGGATGTGGTCCGCATCGGTGATCGCCTGCTGTTCGGTTTCAACGTTCAGCTGGGTCTGCGCAAGGCGCTGGCACTGGAGGATGTGTTCAGCCTCTACCATCTGCAGGACTCGGACGACGGCTTTGAGGTCACCGAAGCCTCGGTGGCAGACAGCTTCCTGGCGGATGACCGTTTCCGCACCGACTTTCGTGAGCTGCAGCAGTACTACAGCCATGCCACCCTGGCCCAGCTGGTGATCCTCAACGGCATGCTGCTGATGGCCTTTCGAATTGGCGAGAAGCTCAGTGACCGGCGGGTGTTCCGCTGGGAGCTGACGGCCACCGGAGAGGTCAATCGCTACATCGACAACCGCGGTGAACGTGACCTGGTGTTCCCGGACCGCTTCAGTTTCGAATGGCAGACCGCCGGCCGCGACAGCCAGGTCCAGGGCCGGGCGCCGCATCTGAACATTGCTGACACCCTGTTCATCGACAACCTGCGCGGCGACATCACCTTCAAGATCGAGAACAACACCAACACCGGCGAGGGCATTTTTGCTGACCCGGTGGTGTCCGACTCCCAGTCCCTCGACGACGCCACCTTTGAATACGCCGACCTGCAGCAGGTTATTCTGGTGCGCATCCTGCCGTACGGCGAGGACGCCTGGCGCTATTACCTGTACAACCGCAGCACCCGCCAGGTGGAACGCATCGATGCCCTCGGTGGCTCGGTGGTGCAGTTGCCGGAGAACCACGGCCTGATCTTCCCGTCGGGCTACTACCTGGCCAGTGGCGAACTCAAGACCTTTGACGTGCCGGCGGCGGATTTGCGCTTCAAGCGCATGATCCGTTCCCCCAACGGCGAGGACGTGCTCTACGTGTTCTACGGCGAGGACGGCGGCCAGGTGGTGCTGTACCGCTACAACCTGATTCGCAAGCAGGCTGACACGCCGATGATCGGCCACGGCTTCGCGCTGTTCGAAAATGGCCACCTGGCCATCTTCAACGCTGACCAGGAGCCCACCCTGGTACATCCGCTGCAGGTGTGGACCACACCGTTCATGTCAGAGTGCTACCACGCCCGCGACAGCGTCAATAACGATTCCCTGCTGGGCCGCATCGGCAACCCGGAACTGGTGCGGGGCATTGCCGAACTCAACACCGTTGTTGGCCTGGTGGAGCGGCCTCAGGTGTCGGAGCAGCATTTCACCTCGCTGATCCGTACCACCGACCGGGTGTTGGATCAGTTCTACTGGATCAGTGAGATCGCCGATTCCGAAGACGTGCCTGCCAGCCCGCTGGCGCAACGGCTGGGAGAAGTCCGCAAGACCGCTGAGCTGATGCTGGACGAATACGAGAAGGTCCAGAGCATCCGTGCCCAGACCGCAACGGCGGTGCAGGACACCGCTCGGGAGCAGGGTGCCCTGCTGCGGGATCTCAAACCCGACAGCTGGAAAACGCCGGATGTGTTTGTCGCCCACCTGAAGAAATTGCGGGATCACCGCGGCAAGGTCCGCACCCTGCGGGACCGCCGCTACATCGACGAGGCCGAGATCGGCGAACTGGAAGCGGAGCTGGACCAGGCCGAGGAACGGCTGACCGACCGCACCTTCAAGTTTCTGGCCACCCCGGCGGCATTGGACGGCTACCGCCAGACCCTGGCGGAACTGGCCACCCGCTGCGAAGAGGCAGAGTCCCGTGATCAGCTGGCAGAGTGTGTCGAGCAGTATCGCGAGCTGACCGCGGGCCTGGACATGATCCAGGGCATGCTGGCGTCGTTGTCGGGCGACAACGCCAGCCTGGAGACCCAGATCACCGAGAACATTTCCGGCATCTACGCCACCATCAACCAGCAACGTTCGGAGGCGGAGATCCGTCTCAAGGCCCGTGGCAGCGAGGAGGCCAAGGCCCAGTTTGCTGCCCGCATGCGGCTGTTCGAGCAGAGCCTGGCCAACGGTGTCGGTGCACTCACCGAGCCGGATGCCTGCGATGGCCTGATGACGCGGATGCTGGACCAGTTGCAGGAGCTGGAGAGCCAGTTCGGCGAGTACGACGAATTCCTTACCGCCATTCTGGAGCAGCGGGAGACCGCGCACGAGAGCATCGAGGCTCGCCGCCAGCAGTTACAGGATCAGCGCCAGCGTCGTATCAACACCCTCACCGACGCCGCCAGCCGCATTCTCAAGAACGTCAACCGGCGCACCGAGCGCTTCGAGAGCCAGGAAGAGCTGCACGCCTTCTTCGCTTCCGACGCCATGGTGGCGAAGGTCCGCAGTATGGCGGAGGAGCTGCGGGACCTCGGCGCCAACATGGAGGCGGACGACTGCGAAGGTCGCCTGCGCTCGGAACGGGACGCCGCACTGCGCAGCGTCCGCGATCGCGCTGACATCTATGAAGACGGTGGTCAGGTGATTCGTCTGGGGCCGCGCCACCGCTTTTCGGTCAACCATCAGGAAGTGGACCTGACGCTGGTACCCCGGGACGGCAAGGTCATGCTGCACCTTACCGGCACCCAGTATTACGAACCCATCGATGAGCCGGAACTGGATGCGCTGAAAGCCTACTGGGATGTCAGCCAGCCTTCGGAATCGGAGCAGGTCTACCGCGGCGAGTATCTGGCCTACCTGGTGATGGAAGAGCTGGCGGGGGCCGGACAGACCCCGGTCAACGTCGCCGACCGGGAGGAGCTGATCGACTACATCCGCCGCTTCGCTTCGCCCCGCTACCGGGAGGGCTACGAGAAGGGCATTCATGACCATGACGCCGCGCTGATTGTCAGCACCCTGTGGCCCGCCACCCAGAGTGCCGGTCTGCTGCGCTTCAGTCCCCAGGCCCGGGCGCTGGCGATGCTGTTCTGGGCCCGCCGGTCGCAGGACGAGGCACAGGCCCGGACGCTGCGGTCCCGCTGTCTGTCAGCCGGCATACTCAGCCGCATGATGCATTCCCGGGAGCTGATCGCGACCCTGGTGGAGGAGATTGAGCCGGCGCTGGCGGCCTTTGTCAGTGACCACCAACTCCCGGGGGAGGCCAGTGTTATCCGCAACGCTGCCGACTACCTGATACTGCAGCTGGCGGAGGAAAGCGGTGGCTTTGAGGTCACCCAGTATGCCGCCACCCTGGTGGATGGTTTCGTCAGCGAAATGAAGCGGGAAGGTCACTTCAGCCAGTTTGAAGAGGCGCTGACGGTGGTCAGCGACCAGCCCGGCGCCCGCTGGCGCATTACCGCCCACTGGCTGCAGGCCTGGGCCACCAAGGCCGGTCACCAGCAGGACAGCCACTACCTGCCCGAGGCCATTGCCATTCTCAACGCCGGCAAGCGCGTCAGCACCCAGCCCCGGAACGTCGAACTGGCGTTTGATGTGGACGGCCTGCTGGGACAGCACCCCCGCATTGTCGACCGTGGCTTCCGCTTGCAGCTGGATGAGTTCAGCCAGCGTGTGCGCCGTCACCAGGAGGAGGTAATTCCGGCCTGGACCCGGCTGCAGGACGTGCGCCAGCAGGTGCTGGCGAAATGGCGCAACCGCCTGCGGCTGGAGGAATTCCGGCCCAAGCCGCTGTCGTCCTTCGTGCGCAACAAACTGATCAGTGAGAGCTACCTGCCGCTGATCGGTGACAACCTGGCCAAGCAGATGGGCACGGTGGGGGAGAACCGTCGTACCGACCTGATGGGCCTGCTGATGATGATCTCGCCGCCGGGTTACGGTAAAACCACGCTGATGGAATACGTCGCCAGTCGCCTGGGGCTGATCTTCATGAAGATCAATTGCCCCAGTCTGGGCCACGATGTGATCTCGCTGGACCCGGAAAAGGCGCCCCATTCCACCGCCGAGGCCGAGCTGATCAAGCTCAACCTGGCACTGGAGATGGGCAACAACGTGATGCTGTATCTGGATGATATCCAGCACACCCATCCCGAGTTCCTGCAGAAGTTCATCTCCCTGTGTGACGGCAGTCGTCGCATCGAAGGGGTCTGGCGCGGGCGCACCAAAACCTACGACCTGCGCGGCAAGCGTTTCTGCGTGGTGATGGCCGGTAACCCCTACACCGAGAGTGGCGAGACCTTCCAGATCCCCGACATGCTGGCCAACCGGGCGGACATCTACAACCTGGGGGACGTGCTCAGCGGCATGGAAGAGGTGTTCGAGCTGTCCTACATCGAGAACAGCCTCAGCTCCAACTCGGTGCTGGCGCCGCTGGCCACCCGCGGTATGGACGATTTCTACCGCTTTGCCGACATCGCGGGTGGCCGGGATGTGCCCAGCTCGGAGTTTGACCACGACTACAGCGGTGCGGAACGGGAAGAGATTGTGGCGTTGCTGAAGAAGATGATCCAGGTGCGCAATGTGGTGCTGCAGGTCAACCAGGCCTACATCGCCTCCAGCGCCCAGGCCGAGGCTTACCGCACTGAACCGACGTTCAAGCTGCAGGGCAGTTACCGCAACATGAACAAGCTGGCGGAGAAACTGTCACCGGTGATGACCGACGACGAACTCGATGCCCTGATCGACGACCACTACCTCGGCGAGGCCCAGCTGCTGACCCAGGGGGCGGAGGAGAACCTGCTCAAGCTCAAGCAGATGCGCGGGACCCTGAGCCCGCAGGAAGCCGAGCGGTGGCAGGCTATTTGCACCGAATTCCGTCGCCATCAGCAGGCCGGGGGCGATGAGGAAACCGGCGTCAAGGTGGTGCGTCAGCTCGGGCTGATTGTTGAAGCGCTGGGACAGCTGCGGCAGCTGGTGCCCGAGGACAACCCGGCCGATACCGGCCCCGATCCTGCGGTGGCGAGCCTGGAGGCGCTCAGCCAGGTGGCGGATTCCTTCCGCAGCGGGCTGCAGGACCTGAAGGTGGAGCCGGCGGTGACCGTCAATGTGGCCAGTCCGGCTGGCCTCGGCGAAGCGCTGCAGGCCTTCGCCGACATCTTCGAACAGTCGGTGGTGCCGCTGGTGCAGACCATGGAGGGCAAGCTGGGTCTGGACCTGAAAACCCAGACCGAGATGAGCCGGGTGCTGAAAGCAGTGGAGGCCCTGCAGGGAACCCTCAGTTCCACCTCGGACTCGGTTGACTAGCCTCTCTAAAACAACTGTCGCTCCAGATTGGCTAGGCCCTGGGGCGGCGGTCCCCTTCCAGGAAGTTGGCCACAAACACCGCCTTGCCGAAGGTCTGGAACGACCACTTCATGGTGTCGGCCAGCACCGCCATAACGGTGTCATAGTCGCCGAACACCTGGGTGCTCATGCGGTTGGCATGGACTTCCAGGCCGCTGGCCTCAAGGCGGGCGATGACGTCCTTGATGGGGGGCTTGTAGTCGTCGTTCAGGGGGTAGTAGCTCAGTTGCACGGACAGATACACGGTCTGGCTCCTTTGGTGATACGTTAAACGTAAGGACCATGGTACGTGAGGACTACCGTGGCACGTAAAACGTGTGGATTACGGTGGCACGTTAAGCGTGAGGACTTCGGTGGCATTAAGCCGAGGCTCCGTGGCCCCATGATGACTGAATTTTGACCTGGGTCAAAGGCGTCCGGGGGTGTCCCCGAATGACCCCGCTCTGGCCCACGGGCCCGACAGGGAGCGTCATACACTCGCAGCATTGATCGCAATTGCTGAGGTATGACAGATGAACCAAAAACAACATTCTTCCCGCAAATCTTCTCCCGTCCAGCGCACCGGCGTGGTCATCGTCGGCGCCGGTTTCGGCGGCCTGTGCATGGCCATCAAACTGATGGAGGCCGGCGTCGAAGACCTGGTGATCCTGGAGAAGGCCGATGAGGTTGGCGGCACCTGGCGCGACAACACCTACCCGGGCTGTGCCTGTGACGTCCAGTCTCACCTGTATTCCTACTCCTTCCATGGCAAACCGGACTGGAGCAAGCGTTACGCACCCTGGCAGGAGATCCAGCAGTACATCCTCGACACCACCGAGGCCTACGGCCTGCGGGACAAGGTCCGTTTCGGCCAGGAGGTCATCGCCGCCCACTACCAGGAGGACACCGCCCGCTGGCAGATCACCACCGAACGCGGCGACCGGTTTGACTGTCAGTACTGGGTGTTGGCCTCCGGGCCGTTGCATGTGCCCCAGTACCCGGCCATTCCGGGACTGGACCGGTTCCAGGGCGAACAGTTCCACTCCGCCCGCTGGAACCATGATTACGACCTGCGGGGCAAACGGGTGGTGTCCATCGGGACCGGCGGCAGTGCCATTCAGTATTGCCCGGAGATCGCGCCGGAAGTGGAGAAACTGACGGTCCTGCAGCGTACCCCGGCCTGGGTGATCCCCCGCGACGAGCGCCGCTACTTCGGGCTGGAGAAGGCGCTGTTCCGGCGCTACCCGTTGCTGCGCAAGCTACACCGGGCCCGCCTGTACTGGAGCAACGAAGCGCGGGTCTGGCCAATCTTCCATCCTTCGCTGGCCAAGGGGCTGCAACAGCTTGCCAAGCTGTCGATCCGGCTGCAGGTCAAAGACCGGGATACTGCCCGTGCGCTGACCCCAGACTACACCGTTGGCTGTAAGCGGGTGCTGATCTCCAATGCCTGGTACCCGATGTTCAACCGGGACAACGTCGAGTTGGTCACTGAGGGGGTTCGTGAAGTGCGCGCCAACAGCGTGGTAACGGCGGACGGTCGGGAGCACCCGGCGGACTGCCTGATCTTCGGCACCGGGTTTCAGGTCGATCCCCGGCTCTACATGAAGGGCTTCGAACTCAGCGGTGCCGGTGGTCACACCCTGGCCGAGGACTGGCAGGCCGGTGTCGAGGGTTACATGGGCACCATGGTCCACGGTTACCCCAACATGTTCCAGCTGGTGGGGCCGAATGCCGGTTTGGGGCACAACTCCATCATCTTCATGATCGAATGCCAGGCGGACTACATCGTCAATCTGATGAACACCGTCACGGCCCGTGGCGCCGACTACGTGGATGTAACCGAGGGCGCCCAGTGCAACTTCAACGACGAGGTTGCCCGAGGTCTGGAAGGCACGGTATGGACGTCCGGTTGCAGCAGCTGGTACCAGCAGGCCGATGGCAGGAACTTCGCGCTGTGGCCGTTCTCAACCTGGCGCTACTGGTTGCGCACACGGTTCCTGGCGTTGGGGGATTTCCAGTTCGGACGCTGTGCCGGGTCGCTGGCGGAGCAGCCGGAGCCGGTGGCCGATCAGGCGGTGTGAGCGCGGTTGAAGGCAGGGAAAACGCCGCCTGGTGACACCCCAGGCGGCAGCGTAGGGTTTTACTGGACGTTCTCCAGATCGCCGAAGGTATCGGCGAACAGCGCGGAGGACAGGTAACGCTCAGCCGAGTCCGGCAGCACCACGACAATGCTCTTGCCCTGGAACTCCGCCCGCTCCGCGAGCCTCACCGCGGCCACAACCGCCGCCCCGCAGGAGATGCCGCAGAGGATGCCTTCTTCTTTCATCAGTCTGTGGGCCATGGCCATGGCGTCGTCATTGCTGACGGTTTCCACCAGATCCACCAGGTCCATGTCCAGGTTCTTGGGCACGAAGCCGGCCCCAATACCCTGGATCTTATGGGGGGCGGGCTTGGGCGCTTCGCCGGCACGGGTCTGGGTGATGATCGGGGAATCGCTGGGCTCCACCGCCACGGTGGTGATGGCTTTGCCCCGGGTGCCTTTGATGTAGCGGGACACACCGGTCAAGGTGCCGCCGGTACCGACGCCGGCAACAAACACGTCGACGGCGCCGTCGGTGTCGTTCCAGATCTCCGGCCCGGTGGTTTCCTCGTGAATCGCCGGGTTGGCCGGATTCTCGAACTGCTGCGGCAGGAAGTACTTGTCCGGGTCGGCGGCGGCCATTTCCTCAGCCTTGGCGATGGCGCCGGGCATGCCCTTGGCGGGCTCGGTCAGTACCAGCTCAGCACCCAGGGCCTTCAATACCTTGCGGCGTTCCAGGCTCATGGAGGCCGGCATGGTCAGCACCAGCGGGTAGCCCCGGGCCGCGGCGACGAACGCCAGGGCGATGCCGGTGTTGCCGCTGGTGGGCTCAATGATGGTCATGCCCGGTTTGAGCACGCCGCGCTTCTCGGCGTCCCAGATCATGGCAGCGCCGATACGGCATTTCACCGAATAGGCGGGATTGCGACCCTCGATCTTGGCCCAGATGGTGGCGCCATTGGCAACCCGGTTGAGTTTGACCAGGGGGGTGTTGCCGATGGACAGCGAGTTGTCGTCGTAGATCCGTGCCATGGTGGTTTCCTCCGTTGTTGGTGGTTGAGCGCCGGTATCGCGGCGGCGACTGCGGTGCCCTGCTGAGCGGCCGGGCCGCCGGAACAGGAAAGAGAATCATTGGGACTGTAGCGCGAAATGCCCGTCAGGCACAGTCTCCGTCGTCCAGCCAGTTCAGGTGGCAGACCGAGGCGGGAATGCCCTGGCGTGTGAAGAACTCCAGCCACTGGCGTTGATGGTCCTGAAGCCGGTCTCCCGGCCCTTTGACTTCCACCAGCTGATAACACTGCTGGCGCCGGTCCAGACAGATCAGATCGGGCAGGCCCCGGCGATGCTCCTTCAGGTCGCTGAGCAGGTGGGTAAACAGGGCATGGAGATGGCCGGCGGGAATACAGGCGAAGGCCGCATCGAGCAGTGCTTCTGACAGCGTGGGCCAGTGGACGAAGGGGTTGCGGGTGCCGGCTTTGCGGTGCCAGGTCTGGCGGATACGGTGTTGGTAACTGTCGTCCGCCAGCCCGGCGAGACAGCGCTCGAATTCGGACTGACGGCGACGGACAAAGTCCGGGTGGTTAAGGTCCGCCGGGGCCATCTGGAACGGGTGGAAAAAGGCCCCGGGCACGGGCAGGAAAATGGCATCCCAGCACAATAGCCCGAACAGCGCGGTGAACAGCCGGTTTTCGGTGTGATGGACGGTGACGTCGGGCCCCGCCAGGTGCCCGGCAACCGCGGCTTCAACCGAGCCGTCGCTGATTGGCAGGGCCAGCGACCACTGCTGCAGTTCGGGGCGGGCCGGTGCCACGGGTGCCGCCCGGGACAGTTTGCGGGCCAGGCGCTGGGCCAGACGCTGCATACCCCGACGTTCGCTGTCGGTGCGAGGTGCTGCGAGGGCGTCGGTGGCCAGGTTCCAGGCGCTCTCCAGAGCCTGCTGGCGTTCCAGCAGCCGTCCCAGGCGCAGGCGGGCCTCGCGGTGGCCGCTGTCGGCCAGGGCGGTCAACGCCAGTTCCGGATCGCCCTGGCGTTCGGCAAGAATGCCCAGTTCATACAGCAGGCTGTGGTAGCGGGCCATCAGCCAGGGATTGTCGTGGTCGCAGGCTGGCAACTGGGGCCACACCTCGCGGGCCGGGTGTGTCTCCAGCAACTCCCGGCATTGTTGCAGAGTGAGGTAGTCGTCCAGATGCTGCCGCTGGGTGACGGCGCGCAGGGCGGGGGTCAGTGGCACCGGTTCGTAGCGGTAGTGGCCCAGTTCCACCACCACGAAGTCCGACCAGTCCTGATAGAGGTTGCCGAAGAACAGCAGGCGCAGGCGATCAAACAGCTCCGGTGTGGTCAGCGCCACCGTGTCCGGCAGTCCCCAGTGGTTGGCCCTGGCGGCATGGGGCAAGCGTTCGGTCAGGGTATCCACCAGCACCTGTTTGCCCACGGTCCGGGGCAGGCCGTCGGCTTCCGGCCGCCCCAGCCAGCGCTGCCGTAACTCGGCCAGGGTCTGCAGGCGGGCAGCGTCAGGCAGGAACAGTTCGGGATCACGCAGAAGCCAGTCGTCACCGGTCAGTTCCTGAATCAGGTCGTCGATGGTGGCCTCCAGTTCCGGGTAGGCCAGGCGGTCGGTGCGGAAGCAGTGGCCACGACGCATTACCAGTCTCACCAACAGGGCGCGGGCGGCGGTGCTGAGGTCGGCAAGACGGTCCAGGCGCCGGCGTTCGTCGGCGGTGAGCAGGTCATCGTGATGCTCGCGAACCCAGGCCACCAGGGTGTCGAAGTTGTGCAGGTAATACAGTGGATCGGCCAGGTCCGCCGGGGCGGGGGGCTGCTCGTGATCGGGATTGCTCGGAGTCACTGGCACCTCCGGCGCCGTTGCGCCGTGAAACCGTTGTTAAGCTGATACCGTATGGCTTCAGAACAACACCGTTGACGATGTGGGGATACCATCATGATAACGCGCTTACCTGCCAGATCTGCCCTGGCCGCGATGCTGATCCTGGCCAGTACACTGACGGCACCGGTGGCCATGGCCGCAACCTGCCCGGATTGGCTTGATCACGACCTGCGACGGCTGCACTCGCAGGACACGGTGAATCTGTGCGAAGTCGCCGGCAGCAAGCCCATGCTGGTGGTTAATACCGCCAGTCACTGCGGCTTCACCTCCCAGTTTCGGGGCCTGGAGGCACTGTACCAGAAATACCGTTCCCGGGGGCTGGCGGTGGTGGGCTTTGCCAGCAATGACTTCCGCCAGGCGGCGAAGAGTGAGGAGGAAGCGGCGCGGATCTGCTACGTCAATTTTGGTGTCAGCTTCACCATGGTGGCGCCCAGCGCGGTCACCGGTGCCGATGCCAATCCGGTGTTCCAGGCCATCAATCGCCAGAGCCAGCCGCCGGGCTGGAACTTCCACAAGTACCTGCTGGATGCCAGCGGCAACGTGGTGGCGCGCTTCCCCAGTACCGTGACGCCCGATGACCCGGAGCTGAGCGAGGCGATTGATAATCTGCTGGCGGAGGCTCCTTAACGCCACTTGTCGAGGCAGCCGTTGCGGAAGCGGTAGCGGCCGGTTTCCTCGCCCTTGCGGCGGTAAACCCACCACTGGCCGGCCCGCTGGGCGGGATCACCAAGGATGTAGCGAACCTGGTCCTCGCTCATGCCGGCACGCACCCGCGACTGCACCCGCAGGCGTCGCAGTTCGGTGGATTGCAGGTAGCCAACCGGACACCCCGGGGCCTGTTGGCGGCGACTGGTCTCGGGCGGCTGGTAGAACTCCACGTCGGTACCGGTGTCGAGGCGGCCGCCGGTGGTGACCGGATCGACGGCGACGGTTTCGGTGTTGTCACCGCAGGGGCGGTCGGCGAACACCGTATGGCCGTTCTGGCTGCAGCGATAGATGGCGGCCTGGCTCAGGCCGGAGAGGGTCATGGCCAACAGGCCGACGGCCAGTGGCTTGTAGCTGGTGAGAGGCATGGCTGGTTTGCTCCTGCCCGATCCCTGGGCATGGGTCTGTGGCCACACCGTATGTAGCGGTGTGGGTCGACTCGGCGCTTCCTGCGCCGCCGGGGGCGAGCCCCGCTGGAGTCAGTGTAACCGGGTGGTCGGGGCTATTCCACCCGCCGCCGGGCGTGATCACTGAAGTCCGGCCGCTGGGCACGGTGGCCGGGGTCGGTCATGCAGGTGGAACTGAGGATGAACTCGGCGCTGGCGCGGTTGCAGGCCACCGGAATGTTCCACAGCGCGGCGATGCGCAGCAGGGCCTTGATGTCCGGATCATGGGGCTGGGGTTCCAGCGGGTCCCAGAAAAACACCAGCAGGTCGATTTCGCCCTCGGCGATCTTGGCGCCAATCTGCTGGTCGCCGCCCAGCGGGCCGCTCAGCAGGGTGTGGATGTCGTCCCGCCCCAATCGCTCCTGAAGCAGCCGGCCGGTGGTGCCGGTGGCGTAGAGCGCCAGCGGTGCCAGCCGCTGCTGGTTGCTGGAGACCCAGTCCACCAGTTCCCGTTTCTTGTTGTCGTGGGCGACGAGAGCGACAGATTTGACGGCCATGTGCGTTATAGTCTCCTGATTCAGTTCAGATCCCTGGCGGCAGTGTTCCACATCCCGCCCGGGGAGGAAACAGGAGACCGCCCATGACCCAGCCCAAATCCCCCGACTGGCCCCGTATCGCAGCCGCGGTATGGCGTCGCCATCGTCAGGGCCTCAGGCCGATCCGCCGGCTGGACCCGATCCAGTGGCACCAACTGACCGGCATCGAACGACAGCAGCAGGCCCTGGCCCGCAACACCGAGCGTTTTCTGGCCGGCCAGCCCAGCAACAACGCGCTGCTGTGGGGTGCCCGCGGGACTGGCAAGTCGTCGCTGATCAAGGCACTGCTGAACCGCTATCGCGACCAGGGTCTGCGGATGGTGGAAGTGGACAAGGACGATCTGGTGTTCCTGCCCGAAATTGTCGATGACCTCTGCGAGCAGCCGTTCCGGTTCGTGATCTTCTGTGACGACCTTTCCTTCGAGACCGGTGAGTCCGGCTACAAGGCGCTCAAGAGCGTGCTGGAAGGGTCGTTGGAGTTGCCGCCGGAGAATGTGCGGGTCTATGCCACCTCCAACCGCCGTCACCTGATGCCGGAATACATGGCCGATAACCTCAACAGCCAGGTCCACAACGGCGAACTGCACCCGTCGGAAGCGATCGAAGAGCAGGTCTCGCTGGCGGACCGTTTCGGCCTCCAGCTGTCGTTCTATGCCTTTGCCCAGGACGTCTATCTGCAGGCAGTGGATGCCCTGTTCCCGGCGGTGGCTGACCGGGACGCCCTGCACCGGGAGGCCATTCGCTTTGCCACCAGCCGCGGTGTCCGCAATGGTCGCACCGCCCAGCAGTTCTACCGCCAGTTTGGTGGCGAAACAGCGGACGGTAGTGAGCCGGCCTGAATGGCGGCTACTCCCGCCGGGCCAGCTTGATGAAGTGGTGGTGGATAAAGCGGATGCCGAGGAACACTGCCAGCAGAATCACCGGAATGGCGATGCCCAGCACCAGTGACTTGTTGAAACTGAAGCCGCTGGCGGCGGCGGTGTCCAGGGCCATCTTCAGCAGGCTGATCAGGTAGTAGCTGATGGCCACCACCGAGAAACCTTCCACCGTGTGCTGCATCATCAGCTGAATCTTCGAGCGCCGGTCCATGGAGGCGAGCAGCTGCTGGTTCTGGCTCTGGATCGCCAGCTCGACCCGGGTGCGCATCATGTCCGAGGCACGGTCGACACGGCGTGACAGGTCTTCCAGACGGTCGCCAACGCTTTCGCAGGTCTTCACCGCCGGGGTCAGCCGCCGGGTCATGAACTCGGTGATGGTGAGGTGGCCGGACAGCTCGTCTTCCCGCAGCTCCTCCAGCCGTGTCAGCACCAGGCGGTGATAGGCCCGGGTGGCGGAGAAACGGAAGGTGGACTGGGCGCGGAACGCTTCGATACGAGCGGCGATGTCGGTAAGTTCGGCGAGGATGGCCCTCTCGTCAATCGAGCGGTTGTCTGCCAGAGCCTGGGTTATCTCCGCCAGTTGCTGGTCCATCTCGTTCAGCCTCGGGGTGATGGTGCGGGCCTGGGGCAGGGCCAGCAGGGACATCAGCCGGTAGGTTTCGATTTCCATCAAGCGGTGGGTCAGACGCCCGAGCTGGCTGTTGGAGAGGCTCTGGTTGAGCACCATGAAGCGGCCGAAGCCGTCGCTGTGGAGCTTGAAGCTGCCCCACACCCGGGCCTTGCCTTCCTGGGGACTGCTGCCTACCAGACGTTTGCCCTCAAACCACGGCCGTACCAGCCCGAGATCGTTGTTGGGGCTGCTGTTGACGGTCTGCAGGTCAAGGTGGAACGCCGCCACCACGGTGCCGCTCAGGCGTTCCAGCCAGCCTTTTGGCAGCAGCGATGCACCGGTGTGTTCAAAGGGCCGGTGGTGGGGGCCGGGGGCCAGGTTGATGAAGGTGTAGGAGGCGAACTCCATATGGGTTTCCCGCCGCACCCGCAGGTGGCCAAAGGTGGCCTCGAAGCAGCTGACCTCCGCCGTGGGGGCCGGCTCGCCCAGCAGCACGTGCAGCTCCTGGAGGTGACGAAACTGGGCGTCGCGCTGGTCGTCATCGGTCAGCAGGGCAATGTGAGTCACCGCCGCCGGGCAGGGCAGCACCTGGAATGGCCGCGAGTGCAGCTCGTCGTAGAGTTCTCCCCGCAGGGGATGGAAATTGAGCGTCTGGGGCTGGGAAGTCACGGGGGAGATTCCTTGTTGCTGCGCCGGCTGGATTGACGCCGGACCCGTGCCCTGACCATAGGCGATTACCGCCCCGGGCAGTAGACGACCAGGGTCTTACGACTTTCCGGCAAGGATCGGGACACTAGGACAATCCGCGGGGGCTGGCAAGGGCTGGATTGACGGTCAGGCGTGTCCCGCCTGCGATGGCCTGGGCAACAGGATGCTGAACTCGACGCCGTCATCGGCATTGCTGGCCCGGGCTTCGCCCTGGTGGTGTTCGGCGATCAGTCGCACGATCAGCAGGCCCTGGCCGAGGTGGCCCTCGCCCTTGCTGTCCCGCAGCGACACGAACGGGTTGAAAATCTCGCTGGCCAGCGCGTCCGGCAGGGCGGAGCCCTGGTTGTACACCGCCAGCCGCCAGTGGCCGGGATCGGCGCTCAGGCGGATTTCGATCAGCCCGGCGGTGGGGGTGAAGTCGCGGGCATTGTCCACCAGTTTGTCCAGCAACTGCACCAGCAACTCCGGCGAGCCGTGGAACTGGCAGCCCTGGTCCGGGCCCTGGTACTGGATGCGATGGCCGGGGGACAGCGCCTGGTAGGCATGGGTGGCCTGGGTCGCCACTTCGGCAAGGTCGAAGGGCTCGTGTTCGGCGTGGTCAAAGCTCTGTTCCAGCCGCGCCGCTTCGCTCATGCCCTGGAGGATCTGGCTCAGGCGTTCGGTGGCCTGGCGCACCCGGTCCAGATAGGCCTGCTGGTCTGCCGTCGGACTGGTGTGGGCGAGGTTGTCCAGGGACGAGCGGACAATGGCCACCGGGGTTTTCAACTCGTGGGTGAGGCGGCGGGAAAAGCTCTCCAGGTAGTCGGTGTAGCCCTGCAACTTGTCCATCAACAGACGGAACTGGTGACCCAATTCCGACACTTCGTCGCGGCCCCGTACCGGGGGCAGGGCGGCTATGATCCGGCCGTCCTGGTCGACGCTGCTGCTGACCGCCCGCTGCAACCGTGTGATGCGCCAGGACAGCCAGCTGGAATAGCCCAACAGCACCAGCATCAACGCGATCACCAGCAAGGTACTGCGGGCGATCACCGTTCCCAGGGCGCTGCCGGACAGCGTCAGCAACTGATCCAGCGACTGCACCAGCACCAGCCGGCGGCCATCCGCCAGCGGCTGGCTGACCAGCAGTGCCGGGCCATCGCCATTGTCGATCAGCCCCTGTTCCGGCAATTGTTCGATGGGTTGTCGGTCCGCCAGCAGCGGCCAGCGCGCCGGGCTGGGCTGGTAGAAACGCACCAGCCCCCGCAGGCCATTGAGGCTGATGCGCTCAACGATCTGCAGTGGGCTGAGGCTGTCGAAGTCCGGGGAATCCGGCGCTGCCGGTCGTTCGCTCCAGGCCACCCGCCAACCCGCCGGGTCGAGGATGGCGGCCTGCTGGCCGGGGGCCAGGCCCCGGGTCAGCGCCTGTTCCAGCAGTGGCGCGCGGGTGACCAGCCGTGGCAGCGTGGTCAGGCCGGGGCCATGGCTGGGCGGTACGCCGGCCTGATCCGGCTGGATGATGGCAAAACTGAAGCGCTCACCGGGCTCTGGCCGGGGCAGTTGCAGTTCCAGTTGGTAGCCGTTGCCATGGGCCTGCCAGAAGCCGCGGATGCGGTAGTCGGGGCGGGGATCGTCCTGAGGCTGCCAGCCCACCACAGGCCCGGGTGCCGGGGTGCGGATCAGGCGCTCCACCCGCTCGCCGGAGCGGGTCCACACCAGGCGCAGGTGATCGTGGGGCTGATGCGGCTGCCCCGGATCGAAGTAACGGGGCTGGGGCCGGCGGGCCTTGACCAGTAGATACAGGTGGTCCCGGTCCACCGCCAGTTGCCAGCCCAGTGGGGTATTGGGGTCGTCCAGCGGGCCGTCGTCGAATTCCTCGTCATAGCCGGGCCAGTCGTCACCAAAACCGTCCAGATTGGGGGCGTGGCTGAGGGTGTGGGCAAACAGCGCCGGGGTGCCGTGGAACACCGCCGGCTGGCGTTGCAGCAGCGGATTGGTCTGTACCGCCATGCGTTGGGCCTGCTCCAGCAGCTGGCCCTGGGCCTGCTGGCGCAGGGCGCCGTCAAGTTCCAGCACGAACTGCAGCCCCAGCCAGGGAATCAGCAGGGTCAGCAGGCTGGCAATCAGTAACTGGCGTTTCAGACTCAAGCGTCAGACCTCGTGGGCATTCCAGCGGTAGCCCATGCCGTAGGCGGTCTGGATGCCATCGAAGTCGGCGTCCACCTGCTGGAACTTCCGACGGATGCGCTTGATGTGGGAAGTCACGGTGTTGTCGTCCAGCACCGTGCTGGCGGCGGACATCAACTGGTCGCGGTCGCGGACATGGCCCGGGTGGCGGGCCAGGGAGTGCAGCATCCAGAATTCGGTGACCGTCAGTTCCACCGGCAACTGGTTCCAGGTCACGGTCATCCGATCCACATTGAGGCTCAGACGACCACGCTTGATCACCTCATCAGGCTGTTTCAGCGCCTCGGCCCAGGCGTCGGCGCGCCGCAACAGAGCGGTGATGCGGGCCAGCAGGTGATCCAGGCTCATGTCCTTGGTGACGTAGTCGTCCGCACCCAGGCGCAGACCGTGTACCGAATCGATGTCGCTGTCACGGGCGGTGAGGAAGATGATCGGCAGGGTGGCGGAGCGCTGGCGCAGCTCCTGGCACAGGGCAAAGCCGCCGTCGGGTTCGTCCCCCAGACCCACATCGATGATGGCCAGCTCCGGCAGTTGGGCGCTCAGGGCCAGCAGCGCAGCGGGCCGGTCGCCGTGGGTGGTGACCCGGTAGCCGCGGCGCTCGAGGGCATCGCGATAGTTCTCGCGGATGGCGGGTTCGTCTTCAATCAGGCAGATGTGTCGCTTCATGTCCGTGCGTCGTGTGGGGATGAGTGGTCCTTGGGTGCCTGCTATTAAATCACGGTCGCCCGCGGGCTCAAGGGCATCCCGCCAGCTTGCCACAATTCATCACTTTTCCCCATCGGGCTGCCCCGATTGCGCCACCGGATCGCCGGCTCGGCGGTGTGAAATGAGGTCATCTCATCCATCACGCAAGGAAAGGTACCATGCTACTCGCGGTCAGCATTCCTCCCGCCCGGGTTCCGGCCCGTCCCGCCAAGCCACTGCAGCCCCGTCGTCGGCGTCTGCCACGCTGGAGCGAAGGCGTCGGCCTGTGGTTGTCGATGGCGCTGTTGCTGTTTGTCCAGCCGCTGTTCGCCGACGCCTCGGAAGCCCCGGGCACTGGCGCATTCCACTTCATTGATGGCCAGGGCCAGTGGCAACAGCCAGCCACCCTGCTGACCACCGACTACCAGGTGACCGTCAGCGGGCTGATTGCCGACACCCGGCTGGTGCAGAAGTTCGCCAACACCAGCCAGCAGTGGCAGGAGGGGGTGTTCGTGTTCCCGCTGCCGGAGGACGCCAGCGTCTACGGCCTCACCATGATCGCCGGTGAGCGGGTGATCGAAGGCGAGATCCATACCCGCCAGGAGGCCAAACGCCAGTACCAGCAAGCCCGGGACGAAGGGCGCCAGGCCGCGACCGTGGAACAGCAGCGGCCCAACCTGTTCACCACCCGGCTAGCCAACATTCCCCCCGGTGAGGCGGTGTCAGTGGAACTGCGTTACCAGCAGGCGGTGCGCTATCAGTCCGGTGAGTTTGAACTGCGCCTGCCCACCACGCTGACACCCCGCTACATGCCGGGCAAACCGCTGACCGAGCAGTCCACCCAGTGGCAACAGGGCTGGGCCACCGCTACCACCGAGGTACCGGATGCCGACCAGATCAGCCCGTTCACCGTCAGCCAGAACGATGTTCCGGCCGGCAGCCACCAGGCCAGTGTGCGACTGACCCTCAACGCCGGTCTGCCGATCGGCAACGTCACCAGCCCCAGTCATGGCCTAAACAGCACCTGGAACGGTGACCAGGTGGTGGTGGCGCCGACCCAGGGCGCGATTGCAATGGACCGCGACCTGGTGGTGCGCTGGACGCCGGTGCGTGGCCAGGCACCGGCCGCCGCCCTGTTCCGCGAACACTGGCAGGGTGAAGAGTACCTGCTGGCGATGCTGGTGCCGGGGCAGCAACAGGCCCGGAGCCTACCCCGGGAACTGGTGTTCGTGATTGATACCTCCGGCTCGATGGCCGGTGAATCGATTCGTCAGGCCAAGGCCTCGTTGCTGCGAGGGCTGGATACCCTGCAGCCGGAAGACCGCTTCAACGTGATCCAGTTCAACAGTCAAACCCAGGCCCTGCACATGGCGTCAGTACCGGCGTCGGCCACCAACCTGGCGCGGGCACGGCGCTACGTTCAGGACCTGCATGCCGACGGCGGCACCGAAATGGCACCGGCGCTGGACGCCGCGCTGCTTGCCGACGCCGACGATGAAGACCGCAGCGGCTATGTTCGGCAGGTGGTGTTCATGACCGACGGTGCGGTGGGTAACGAAGCGGCCCTGTTCAGCCAGATTCAGCGCCAGCTGGGGCGTAGCCGGTTGTTCACGGTGGCGATTGGATCGGCGCCCAACATGCACTTCATGCGTGAGGCCGCCCGCTTTGGCCGCGGGACCTACACCGCCATCAGTGACCTGGCGGACGTCTCTGGACCGCTGGACACACTGTTTGCCAAGATGCAGGCGCCGGTGATGACCGACATTGCCAGCCAGTGGCCGGATGGGGTGTCGGAGCAGGAGGCGCTCCCCCAGCGACCGGGCGACCTGTTTCTGGGTGAACCGCTGATCCAGGTGGTGCGGGCATCTGACGGCGAAGGCCTGGAAGGCACTCTGGAGGCGTCCGGCCGGCTGCCGGATGGTACCCGCTGGCAGCAGTCGCTCGATCTTGTGCAAGCAGCGCCGGGGCAGGGCCTGCACCGCTACTGGGCGGCGGAGAAGATCGACAGCCTGATGGACCAGTCGCTGTCCGGGCAGGTGGGTTCTGAAATTCGTGACCAGGTCACCGAGCTGGCACTGGCCCATCGCCTGGTGACCCGTTTCACCAGCTTTGTGGCGGTGGACCGTACCCCGGTCCGTCCAATGAACCAGGCTCTGGCCAAGGATCAGGTGCCGACCCTGCTACCGGATGGCAGCCAGCCGGGGATGATACGTTACCCCCAGACCGCCACCTGGTCTCCGCTGCTGTTGACGTCGGGGCTGCTGGGACTGGTGCTCAGTGGGCTGGCGGGGCTGTTCCGGCGCCGCCGGGCGGGAGTCCGGTCATGAGCGGGCGCTGGTTGACGGTGGTGGCGCTGGCGTCGCTGATGCTGGTGGTGGCGGGGTTGTGGATTCCCGCCAAGGCAATGCTGGCCCAGGAGCTGCTGGAAATGGCCTGGTCGGAAAGCCGGGCCCGGCAGACCGACGCCAAACCCTGGCCCTGGGCCGACACCTGGCCGGTGGCCCGCCTGGCGCTGCCGGACGAGGATCTGTCCTGGATCGTGTTGGACGGTGTCCATGGCGAAAGCCTCGCCTTTGGCCCTGGCCTGGTGCGCACCGGTGATCACGGACCGGTGATGATCGCCGGCCATCGTGATACCCATTTTCGGGCGCTGGAGGCGATGGCTGCCGGTACCCGGCTGCAACTGCAGCAGCGGGACGGCCAGTGGCAGGATTACCAGGTGGCGTCGATCCGTATCGTCGACAGTCGTCAGGAGGGGGTGGATCTCAATGCCCTGGGTCCGGACGGCCTGTTGCTGGTGACCTGCTACCCCTTCGACAGCCTCAATACCAACGGCCCGCTGCGGTACGTGGTCGAGGCCCAGCGGGTCACTACCGCAGTGCCGGAGGTGGCCTCGGTGGCACACGCTGTAACGGACAGCTGAGCACTTTTGGCGTACACTTGTTCGCCCTGTGGACCCCGTCCCGGCCCGACCATTGCCCTGGTCCGGTCGCGACGGGGTTTGTGTTTGGTTATCAAGTGGACAACGTGCAATGGGTGTGGTGCGAAAATTTCTGGCCTGGTTGATGGTGCCGGTGGTGTGTCTGTTGGGATTGGCGATTTGCCTGGCCCGGCCCTTCAATCCGGAGAATAACCGCGTCCTTGGCCGCTGGCTGGCCCGTCTTGGCCGGCGGATTCTGGGGCTGAAGCGTCCCCTGGATGGCTGGCAGCACATGCCCCACGACCGTCCCACCGTGATCATCGCCAATCACCAGCACAACGATGACCTGTTCGTACTGGGGGATTTGCTGCCACCGCGGGCGGTTACGGTGGGCAAGTCCGCCCTGGTCTGGGCACCGTTCTTTGGCCAGGTGTTCTGGCTGGGGGGCAATGTGCTGATCAATCGCGCCAAGTCCCATAAAGCGGTGGCGGCGATGCAGGCCACCAGCGAAGCCATCACCCGCGAGCACAAGAGCCTGTGGATCTTCCCCGAAGGCACCCGCAGTCACGGTGCCGAGCTGGGTCGTTTCAAGAAAGGCGCCTTTCACGCCGCGGTCGCTGCCGGCGCCCCCATCACCATGGTCTGTGCCCAGCCCTATCACGGTCGCACCGAAGGCGCGCTGGGGCGCTACCAGTCGGTTGCTGTCCGTATTCTGCCGCCGGTGGAAACCACCGGCCTCACCAACGCCGACATTCCCGAGCTGATGGAACGCTGCCGTCACCAGATGGCGGAGGTTATCGCCGAGTTGGCGAGCCACTGACCCTTAACCGTTCGTCATTGCGGAACTGCTTGAAGCAGCGTGAAAATCGCGGCAGTCTTGAAGCCCATGGAGACGACTCGGGAGGTCGCGGATGATGAATCTGATCCTGTTTCTGATTATTGGTGGCGTCGCCGGCTGGCTGGCCGGGCTGATCATGAAAGGCCGTGGTTTCGGCGTGCTGGCGAATGTGGGGATCGGCATCGTCGGTTCGTTCGTGGGCGGCATTGTGTTCCGGCTGCTGGGGCTGGCGTCCCAGGGGGCGGTGGGTGAGCTGGTCACCGCGACGGTAGGGGCGGTGCTGCTGCTGTTCCTGGTGGGCAAACTGAAGAAGGGTTGACGATGATTCTACCGGTGTCGGCGGTCTTCGCCTGTGTCTGCACCATTCTGCTGGTGTTGTTGTCCGTGCGGGTGGCGATGTTCCGGCTGCGTCACAAGAAAGGCGTCGGTGTGACCGACAATCGGGATTTCGAAGCGGCGGTACGGGCCCAGGCCAACCTGACCGAGTACGCCCCCATTGCGTTGATCCTGCTGGCCATCGGCGAGCTCAACGGGGTCATGGTGGAGTGGATCTACGCTCTGGGGATGGCGTTCGTGTTGGGGCGCTTCCTGCACGCCTGGGGCATGATCCAGGGTCGCGGTGGTGCCCACCCGGCGCGACTGGGCGGTATCCTGCTGACCTGGCTGGCACTGCTGGCGATGGTGGTGGCGGTGATGCTGAACGTCTTTCAGGCCAATTACTGATCACTGGCCGCAGTTCCCTTCAAGCACAGCCGATGGCACCGGGGCGGCCGGTGCCATCGCCGCCATTTCTCACTGGGCCTTGGCAAGGCGCTCGTTGTGGTACTCCAGCTCCAACCGGCGGTTGGCGGAGTGGTCGTCAGGCCGGGCCAGTGGCCGACTGCTGCCCCAGGCGCTGATCTGCACCTGAGCTTCCCGGACTCCCTCCTCTTTCAACAGCTTGGCCACCGCGTTGGCGCGCAATCGTGACAGGAAGGTGTTGTAGTCAGCGGCACCGAAACTGTCGGTATGGCCGTGAATTCGCACCGTCACCTCCGGATGGGCCCGCAGATAGGCGGCGTGCTGGCGCAGGATCGCTTCGTCCTCGTCACTGAGCTGGTGCTTGTCGAAACCGTAGTGGAAGCGCAGGCGGTGGGGCTTGCGTGGGCCTTCTTCAACGGCATCGGCGGCGAGGGTGGCGGCCGCATCCAGGTGGGCGGATTGGGCAAGCAGTTCCGGGTTGTCCAGTACGAGCACTGTCATCTCTGTTTCCTCTGTCGGGTGGTCCGCCGATTGTTGTTGTTTGTTATCACTATTGGCGTTCGCGGCTGATGCGGCAATTGGAGAATGGTCGAGTATTGGCGCGGGATCGGCTGGCTCGACCTGAACGGCGGTGGGTGCCTTGGCGACGGTCTCGATCTGTGGCTCATGGCTGCTGCACCCGATCAGGCTGGTGGCCAGCAGCACCCCGCAGGCACTGCGCCAGCCCACCTTCCCCAGTAGCGAGCCTGCCAGCCGGGGTGATTGAACGCGATGGATATGACGGTTGTGTGACATGGTGTGTTCTCCTGAGGCGAATGGACGGTTGTGCCGGCTCGTTGCGCTGAGGTGCACAACCTCGGCTGTCAGGAGGTATTTCAACGCGAAATGCTGTCGTTGCTGTGGTACAAAAGCGGACGCACCCCGACCGAACTGTGATGAATTGTGACCGCCCATGCTGATTGTCCCCGCCGAAAACACCATTAACTGGAAACGTCCGCCCCTGGCCACCCTCGGCCTGATGCTGGCCTGCCTGCTGATTTTCCTGTTCTACCAGGGCAAGGACCCGCGCCTGCAGCAGGCCGCGCTGGAGCACTACCTGGAGGCGGACCTGCTGACCCTGGAAGCGCCTGTGTACGAGACCTACCTGGAGCGCCAGATCGGAATGGCCGGGGAATCCGACCGGGTGCATGAGCTGCAGGCGTTCCAACAAGCGCTGGTGGACGGAGAGGATCAGTGGGTGGCAGCGACGCTGCTGTTTAACCCGCCGTTCCACCAATACATGGAAGACAACCTCGATATTCTGCTGGCCAGTGCCGACCGGCGATACTGGCAGCAACACCACGACCAGATCCAGAGCGACTACCTGGACCGCCTCAGCGCCAACGAGTTGGGCCTCAAGCCTGCCGAGCTGACACCGTCCACCCTGATTGCCTACCAGTTCCTGCACGGCGGCTGGGGGCATCTGATCGGTAACATGGTGTTCCTGTTCCTGCTCGGGTTTACCGTCGAGAAAGCCCTCGGCGTGGGTCGCTATCTGTTGTCCTATCTGGTGTGCGGGGTACTGTCAGGGCTGGTGTACACGGTTTTCTCCCTCGGCAGCACGGTGCCGCTGGTGGGGGCTTCCGGCTCCATCTCCGGGCTGATGGGGATGTATGTGGCGATCTATGGCCTGCAACGCATCCGCTTTTTCTATTTTCTCGGTGTGTACTTCAACTATTTCCGGGCGCCTGCGCTGGCGCTGTTGCCGGTCTGGTTGGGCAAGGAGATTTACGACTACTGGTTCGCCGGTGCCACCGGGGTGGCTTACATGGCTCACGCCGGCGGGTTGGTGGCGGGCGCTGGCATCATCCTGCTGTTGGGCAAGAGCTGGCTGCAGGTGCGGGAGTCGTTCTACGAGCCGGAGCAGGAGGAAATCGACGACCGCTTTACCCAAGGGTACGGCCAGGCCATGGCGACCCTGGCGCGGATGGAGTTCGACCAGGCCCGGTTGCAGTTTGAGGCGCTGTGGCAGCGCTACCCGGAACGCATCGTGTTGCTGGAGCACCTGTACCAGCTTGCCAAGTTGCGTCCGGATCAGGAAGCCTATCGTGATCGCACCCGCGAACTGATGGGGCAGTTGCTGACCCAGAAGCAGCCCGAGCGCATGGTGGAGGTGTGGCAGGAATTCCTCGGCAAGGGCGAGAGCCACCACCCGCTGGCGGCGGAGGACCACAACCGCATCCTGTTCGCCTGCCTGCGGGCCGATGACCTGAAACAGGCCGAGAAGGCCTTCGAGCGGCTGCGCCACTGCAGCGGCGAAGGCGTGCTGGTGGAAGAGGCCTGCCGGCTGCTGGCGGATGAATTCGACAAGCGCCAGATGGCGCCCCGGGCCAACCATTACCGCCAGATCCTGACGGCCCTGCCGCCGGCCTGAGCCGGCTCCTTAGCCGTCGACGGTAAAGCTCGCTTTCGGGCCTTTCAGGGGCTCGCGGCGGGCGGCCTGTTCCAAGTAGCTGTCCAGCCCAGCGGCCTGGGGGTGATCCCCACACTGTTTTTTGACGAATCCCAGGAAGGCGCTGGCCTTTTCCCACTGCTTGAGGCCGTTGGCCAGTACCTGCGCGGCGAGGATGTAGGCTGTGGCCAGCTGGTCACTGTCCGGGAAGCGCTTGTGGAAATCCAGCAGCTGCTTGAGCGCGCGGCGGTAGCTGCCGTGCTGGTACAGACTGCGGCTGCAGCGGACCGCGAGCACCGGGTCGTCGATGCGAAAGCCGGGCTCGACCCGCTCCAGGGCGTCCAGCATGTCGACCAGGCCGGCGCCGTCGTTGCGGTCGGCGAGCCAGCCCAGCAGGCGGCCGTGGTAGCGGTACAGCTCCGCGTCGTCCTGACGGGCACAGAGCAGCCGGTAGAACTGTTCCAGGCGCTTGGGGTCCTGGGGGTTGCGCTTGAGGGCCTCTTTGAGATTGCCCTGGACCCGGTCGTAACGGCCGTCCTTGAGGTCCATGTCGATGTCGGCATCCAGCCGCTGGCTGCGGTCGCGGTGGTTGTCGGCACTCTGATCCTGGTCGTCCTGCAGGTCGCTGGCGAACCCCAGTTCCTCCTGGTACTGGAACAGCAGGTAGCCCAGCATATGGAACAGGATCAGGGTAAAGGTACTGTTAAGAAAACCGGACAGCGGCATCGCCAGCCAGGGCGCGAAATGGGTTACGGCAAAGTCCTGGGCCGCGCCCGACGCCAGGGTCAGCAGGATCAGGTAGCCGTACAGCAGGAAGTAGGGCCAGCCGATGCGGGAAATCAGCGCCGCCAGGTTGAGCGGGTTGACCGCCGCTCCCACCGACTGTTCCATGGCCAGCACCATGATGCTGGCGGGAATGGCGAGCACCACCAGGGCCAGGGCGAACAGTCCCAGAATCGGGCCCGCCAGCATGCCGGCGGCGGCCACCAGGCCCCCGAACAGCACAAACACCAGCAACTGGAGGAACACGATGCCAAAACCGTCACCGGTGAAGGCCACCGCCAGTGGTGGCGGTTTCATGTGGCCCTCGGCGGTGTGGTTGATCACCGTGTAGGTGTACTTCAGAAGCGCCACGAACAGCACCAGGCTGACAATTAGCCCCACCAGGCTGGCGGACAGCATCAGCGGCACCAGCGTGCAGATGGCGATCACCAGCAGGGGATCGAAGTGGAAGGGGTAGCGGAAAAAGGCCCCCAGCCGGTTCCAGAACGGCTCCACCGCGGTGGCCGCGCCCAGGTAACGCATGCTGCGATTGCAGCGGGGACACAGCCCATGCTGTTTCTTGCTGTCGGCATCGGGCATGCAGCGGTTACAGTAGTGGATCTGGCAGTCGCCGCAGTGCCACTTGGCGGGGGCGCCGGGATGGTAATGGCAGTCGTGTTTCACGGTACGGGTGCGCGTCCTGTCGTCAAAAGGGGTAGGTTCCGCTCGCCATGATCGCAGAAGCGCGGGTTGTGCTCCACTGCCAGACCCACAAAATCCGGCCCGAGGTGACCATGGGCTGTCAGGAGGAAGGTTGAAGAACTCAAACGACGTTGCACTCCAGGCCGTGACGGCCACCGATCAGGCCGCCGGTAACGCCCCCCAAGGCTACGACTGGCGTGGCATTGCCCGGCTGGCGTTACGGCATCGGGGCCGGCTGGTGCGGGCTAACCTGCTGGCGATTCTGGCCACCATGGTGAGTGTTCCCATTCCGCTGCTGTTGCCGGTGTTGGTGGACGAGGTGCTGCTGGAGGAGAGCGGGCCGGTGCTGCCGGCCATGGATACCCTGCTGCCGACAGCATGGCAGCAGCCCGTGGCCTACATCGCAATGATGGTGGTGGCGGCGTTGCTGCTGCGGCTACTGGCGCTGAGTTTCAACGTGCTGCAGTCGCGGGAGTTCTCCAAGATCTCCAAGGATGTGGTGTTCCGTATCCGCTCCCAGTTGCTGGGGCGGCTGCAACGGGTGTCGATGGCAGAGTACGAGACCCTGGGCTCGGGGGCGGTCAGCAGTCATTTCGTTACCGATCTGGACACCGTCGACAAGTTCCTCGGTACCACCATCAGCCGCTTCCTGGTGGCCAGCCTGACGGTGGTGGCCACCGCCACCATCCTGCTGTGGGTACACTGGCAACTGGCGCTGCTGATCCTGCTGTTCAACCCGCTGGTGATCTTCGCCACCATGCGCATCGGCAAGCGGGTCAAGGAACTGAAGCGGGAGGAGAACCAGGCCTATGAGGTGTTCCAGGGGGCACTCACGGAAACCCTCGATGCCATCCACCAGTTGCGGGCGGCCAACCGCGAGCCCCATTACCTGCGCCAGCTGGTGGGCCGGGCCCGCACCGTACGGGACCACGCCATCCAGTTCGAATGGCGCAGCGACGCCGCCGCCCGGGCCAGCTTTGCCCTGTTCCAGTTTGGCGTCGACGTATTCCGCGCCGCGGCGATGGTGACGGTGCTGCTGAGTGATCTCAGCATCGGCATGATGTTCGCGATCTTTGGCTATCTCTGGTTCATGCTCACGCCGGTGCAGGAAATCCTCAACATGCAGTACGCCTTCTACGCCGCCAATGCCGCCCTGGGCCGCATCAACCGGCTGCTGGCACTGAAACAGGAACCCCGCTACCCGGCGCTGGAAAACCCTTTCCGTGATCGTCACACCGTCAGCCTGACGTTGCGGGATGTGCACTTCCACTACGGCGACGGTGAACCGGTCCTGCGGGGCATCGATCTGCATCTGGCGCGGGGGGAAAAGGTGGCGGTGGTCGGCGCCAGTGGCGGCGGCAAGTCGACCCTGGTGCAGGTGATCCTGGGTATGTACACCCCCGATCGCGGCGAGGTGCTGATCGATGGTGTGCCGGTTCAGCGGGTCGGACTGGACTGCCTGCGGGAGCACGTGGCCACAGTGCTGCAGCATCCGGCCCTGTTCAACGACAGCATCCGCCAGAACCTGACGCTGGGGCGGGAGCGACCGGATGAAGCGCTGTGGCAGGCGCTGGAGATCGCCCAGCTTGCCGACACCGTAGCAGCGATGCCGGAGCAGCTGGACACCCTGGTGGGGCGCCAGGGCGTGCGCCTGTCCGGTGGCCAGCGCCAGCGTTTGGCCATAGCCCGCATGGTGTTGTCGGACCCGTCCATTGTGATCCTCGATGAGGCGACCTCGGCACTGGATGCGGAAACCGAGTTCCAGCTTCATCAGGCGCTGTCGGCTTTCCTCAGCCAGCGCACCACGCTGATCATCGCCCACCGGCTCAGCGCGGTGAAGCAGGCGGACCGGGCTTATGTGTTTGAGGATGGCCAGATCATCGAAGAGGGTCATCACGACGAACTGATCGCCCGCCAGGGCCTGTATGCCCAGCTGTACGGTGATCGTCAGCACTGAACACCGGGTTTTCTGCCATCCCTCCTGACCCCGGTCAGTGCCAGCGCGCCAAGCCTGACTATACTGACCGGGACATCCCTTTCCTTGCCGTATTCCAGGAGCCCGCCAAGCCGTTATGAGTATTCGCCTGAAATTGATCGTTGGTATGGGCGCCGCGCTGCTGATCAGCGCCGCGACCCTGATCGCACTGAACATCTGGCAGATGAACGGTGTGCTGGACCGCTATTTGTTGCGCTCGGCGCTGCCGTCCAGCGTTGAAGCCATCGCCAACTCGGTGGAACGGGACATGCAACCGGCCATCACCGCTTCCCAGATGATCGCCGACAATGCCTTCCTGCACGATTGGATTCGCCAGGGCGAGGCCGCCACCCAGCTGGACCCGGTCAGCCGTTTTCTGGAGCGGGTTCGCCAGCGTGTTGGTGCGGACTCGGCGCACTTTGTCTCCGCGGCCAGCAACCGCTACTACACCCAGGATGGCATCGAACGCACCGTTCGTCGGGGCCAGGATGACTGGTTCTACGGCTTCCTCAACAGTGGCCGGGATCTGGCGCTGGCGCTGGATGTGGACAAGGCCAGTGGCAAGCCCACCCTGTTCATCAACGTTCGCATGGCGGACCGGGGGGAAGCGCTGGCGGTCACCGGAATTGGGATTGGCCTGCAGCGCATGGCCGAGCGAATCCGCGAGTTCCGTTTTGGCGACTCCGGCATTGTCTACCTGGTGTCGGCGTCAGGACAGGTCAACATCCATCCGCAACTGGCCCGCACCGGTGGCCAGTTGAAAAACATGATGCCGGCAGCGGCCGCCGCCGAGATCACCGGCCAGGACCGTTACACCCTGGTGGAGTTCCAGCGTGACGGTGACGATTTCATTGCCGCCAGTCAGCCCCTGAACCTGGGGGACTGGCGGGTTGTGGTGGAAGTGCCATCGGCAGAAATCTATGGTGCCCTGGCTGAGGCCACCACCCTGGCACTGGTGGCCGGGGGCTTGGTGGCTGCGGTGTTCCTGGGGCTGGTGGCGCTGGTGGCTACCAAGATGACCCAGCCGTTGACCCGGGTCACCCGGGCGCTCAAGGACATCGGCAAGGGCGGGGGTGATCTTACCCAGCGCCTTGACGTGGACAGCGAGGACGAGCTGGGGGAACTGGCCGAAGGTTTCAACAGTTTTGTCGGTTCCCAGCACGAGATGATCCTGGCGTTGCTGGAGACCGCCCACCGGTTGCAGGCGTTTGTCGAGCAGATTTCCGAGGTGATCGCCGCCAACAGCACCCGGGCCGGAGAGCAGAGCCGGCTGACCGAGTCGGTGGCGACAGCGGTCTATGAGATGGAAACCACGGTGCAGGAGATTGCCCGTAACGCCAACGATACCGCCGCCCAACTGGAGGCCATGGGCCAGCATGCCGGCGCCATCCGCAGTGACATGGCCAGTTCGGTGGCCCAGGTCAGCGGAATGGCCGGGGACATCCGCGATTCCGCCACCGCCATCCAGCAGCTCGCCACCGAGGTGGAGGACATTGGGCGGGTGATCGACGTCATCAATGACATTTCCGACCAGACCAACCTGTTGGCACTGAACGCCGCCATCGAAGCGGCCCGCGCCGGAGAGCACGGTCGTGGTTTCTCGGTGGTGGCCGATGAGGTGCGTGGTCTGGCCCAGAAAACCCAGAGTTCAACCCAGGAGATCCGCGCCATCATTGAGCGCCTGCAGAGCGGCTCCAGTCGCGCGGTGTCGGCGATGGCGGCGGGGGAGCAGGCCACTGGCGAGACGGTGGCCACCTCCGAGCGCATGGGCGAGGCCCTGGACCAGATTGGCGACAGCGTCGAACAGATCGTGGGCATGAGCCAGCAGGTGGCGGCGGCAACCGAGGAACAGAGTTCGGTTACCGCAGAGATCAGCCGCAACGTCCAGAATATCTCCGAGCTGAGCGGCCGTTCCAGCGACGACATGGCAGCCTGTCACCGGGAAGTGGACGATCTGCGCCGATTGGCGGATGAGCTGGCGGCGAAGATGCAGGCCTTCAAGCTCTAAGGGTTAGTCAGAAGTACCCTGGACTCATCGGCGCTGCGGCGCGTCGCGACGCCGGCCCATTCAGCGCGGCTATGGTGGCTATAAGCCCGGTGACTTTGACCTGGCGCGCGGCCGTCCCAATAGTAGGAACATGGTTGAACCCGACCCCGACCAGATACGGAGGATGTGCACCATGGCAACGCAAGCGAGCAATCCCGACAGTCTGCAGACCCTGAGCCAGCTGGACGTGGCTGGCCAGACTTACCATTACCACAGCCTGCCCAAGGCGGCCCGTGCCCTGCCGGGCCTGGAGCGACTGCCGTTCTCACTGAAAGTGCTGCTGGAGAACCTGTTGCGGCATGAGGATGGCGATACCGTCACCCGCCAGCATCTGGAGGCCATGGCGCAGTGGCTGGACAGCCGTCACTCCGACACCGAAATCCAGTACCGGCCGGCGCGGGTGCTGATGCAGGATTTCACCGGCGTGCCTGGCGTCGTCGACCTGGCGGCGATGCGTGAGGCGGTGGCTGCGGCGGGCAAGGACCCTGCGCTGGTCAATCCGCTATCGCCTGTGGATCTGGTCATCGACCACTCGGTGATGGTGGACAAGTTCGGTGACGCCTCGGCCTTTCGTGACAACGTCACCATCGAAATGGAACGCAACCGCGAGCGTTATGAGTTCCTGCGCTGGGGCCAGCAGGCGTTCGACAACTTCCGGGTGGTACCGCCGGGCACCGGCATCTGCCATCAGGTTAATCTGGAATACCTCGGCAAGACGGTCTGGACCCGCGATATCGACGGCAAGACCTACGCCTTCCCTGACACCCTGGTGGGCACCGATTCCCACACCACCATGATCAATGGTCTCGGCATCCTGGGCTGGGGCGTGGGCGGCATCGAAGCGGAAGCGGCGATGCTGGGACAGCCGGTGTCGATGCTGATTCCGGAAGTGGTTGGGTTCAAGATCACCGGCAAACTGCGGGAAGGCATCACCGCCACCGACCTGGTGCTGACGGTCACCGAAATGCTCCGCAACCACGGCGTGGTGGGCAAGTTCGTCGAGTTCTATGGCGATGGCCTCAAGGACATGCCAGTGGCTGATCGAGCCACCATAGCCAATATGGCCCCGGAGTACGGCGCCACCTGTGGCTTTTTCCCGGTGGACGAGCAGACCCTGGCGTACCTGCGGCTGACCGGTCGTGAAGCCCACCAGATCGAGCTGGTGGAGGCCTACGCCAAAGCCCAGGGGTTGTGGCGGGAACCCGGCCAGGAGCCGGCCTACACCACCACCCTGGCACTCGACATGGGCGAGGTGGAAGCCAGCCTGGCCGGTCCCAAGCGGCCTCAGGACCGGGTGGCGCTGAGCCAGATGAAGTCGGCCTTTGAACTGCTGATGGAGACCAACGAAGGTCCGGCGGCGGAGTCCGACAGCCGCCTGCAATCGGAAGGCGGCCAGACCGCGGTCGGGGTGGAGAAAAGCTATCGTCACGCCGCCAGCCAGCCTTTCCAGCTCAACGGCGAGGAGCTGCACCTGGACCCAGGCGCGGTGGTCATCGCCGCCATCACCTCCTGTACCAACACCTCCAACCCCAGTGTGATGATGGCCGCAGGCCTGCTGGCCGAGAAGGCCGTGGCCCGGGGGCTGCAAACCAAGCCCTGGGTCAAGACCTCGCTGGCGCCCGGCTCCAAGGTGGTGACCGACTACCTGCGGGTCGGCGGTTATCAAGAGGTTCTCGACCAGTTGGGCTTCAACCTGGTGGGCTATGGTTGCACCACCTGCATCGGCAACTCCGGGCCGTTGCCCGATCCCATCGAACAGGCCATCGACAAGGGCAACCTGACGGTGGCCTCGGTACTGTCGGGCAACCGCAACTTTGAGGGCCGGGTGCACCCGCTGGTAAAGACCAACTGGTTGGCATCACCGCCCTTGGTGGTGGCGTTTGCCCTGGCCGGCAATGTCCGGGTGGACCTGTCCCGCGATCCGCTGGGCGTGGATCGGGATGGCAAGCCGGTGTACCTCAGGGAGCTGTGGCCGAGCCAGGATGAGATCGCCGAGGCGGTGGCAAAAGTGGAAACCGAGATGTTCCACAAAGAGTACGGCGAGGTGTTTGAAGGCGACGACACCTGGCGCTCGATCCAGGTGCCCGATGCCAAGGTCTATGAGTGGACCGAAGCGTCCACCTACATCCAGCATCCGCCCTTTTTCGAAGGCATGGGGGCGGAGCCGGAACCGGTGGATGATATCCACGACGCCCGCATTCTGGCGCTGCTGGGGGATTCGGTGACCACCGATCACATTTCGCCGGCAGGGGCGATCAAGGCCGACAGCCCGGCCGGACGGTATCTGCAGGATAAGGGCGTCCAACCCCGCGACTTCAACTCCTACGGCTCCCGGCGGGGCAACCACGAAATCATGATGCGGGGCACCTTCGCCAATGTCCGCATCCGCAACGAAATGCTGGACGATGTGGAAGGTGGCTTCACCCGCCACATCCCCAGTGGCAAGCAGATGGCGATCTACGACGCCGCCATGACCTACGCCGATGACCATACGCCGCTGGTGGTGATCGCCGGCAAGGAGTACGGCACCGGCTCCAGCCGTGACTGGGCCGCCAAGGGCACCCGCCTGCTGGGGGTCCGGGCGGTGGTGGCGGAATCGTTCGAGCGAATCCACCGTTCCAACCTGATTGGCATGGGGGTGATGCCGCTGCAGTTCACCGAGGGCGTCAGCCGTCAGTCGCTGAAACTGACCGGCGAGGAAACCATCACCATCACCGGTATGGCCGGGAATCCGGAGCCGGCCGCCAGCCTGACCATGACGGTAACGTACCCGGATGGTCGCGAAGAACGCTGCCAGCTGCTGTCGCGGATTGATACCGCCAACGAGGCGACCTACTTCCGCCACGGCGGCATCCTGCATTATGTGATCCGGGAGATGATTTCGGCGGATTGAGCCTTAAGTGCGGTCGTCACCACCCGGCAGGCACGCTATAGTTTGGCCAGAGACCGGCCCGATCCAGCGGAGTGGATCGGGCAGCGTTTGCCAACTCAAGACCAGTGGTTAAGGGGATTTGATGCCGAGTGGCGGGTACCAGGACGTCGTCAACAAACTGGAGGCGCTGAAGGCCCAGTTCGTCGCCCGGGTGGTGGTGGAACTGGACGACAATGTGGCCAAACTGCACGCGGTGGAGGGCAATGCCGCCGGCATCCGGACCCTCAAGCAGGGGTATGAATGGCTGCATCGGCTGGCCGGCTCGGCGGGCACCTTTGGTTTCCAGGCCCTGGGCAGTCAGGCCCGCAAGCTGGAGGAGACCCTCAAGCAGGTGGTGGAGATGGATTCGGACGACCTGTCCGGATTGCTCGCCACGGTGCTGGATGAGGATTTCTACCAGCGCCTGGACAGCCTGCCGGACCTGCTCAAGGCCGACGCCGGCGATTGCGCCATTCCGCTGTTGCAGCGGGCGGTGGCCGAGCCGGAGGACGGCGCCCTGCAGCGGGTGGACCTGATTAGCGCCAACGACGAAGTACGTCGGGAGCTTGAACAGGGGCTGTCACGCTATGGCTACCGGGTGGCGGTGTTTGACAGTCCGGATGGCTACCGCCGTGATCATGCCAGTACCGGCGAGAATCTGGCGGCGTTGGTGGCCGACGCGGATCTGCTGGACGCGGTGCATGGGGTGGTGGCGGAACTGGAACGCCACAGCGACCTGCCGCTGGTTTTTGTGGCCCATGACGAATCCTTTGATGTCCGCTACCGGGTGGCGGATGCCGGCGCCGGCGGTTTCTTCACCGTGCCGGTGGATATTCCCGCGCTGGCGGATCGCATCCAGCAGCTCAATGAGGAGCGCGAAGAGCGCCAGGGCGGCAAGGTGCTGATCGTCGATGACGACGACCAGCTGGTGGAGCACTACCGGCTGGTACTGGAGGCCGGCGGCCTGGAAGTGGTGACCGTCACCCACCCCCCCGACGTCATCCGCCGGTTGTCGGAGTACCGACCCGACATCGTGCTGATGGATATCCACATGGGGGACTATTCCGGCATCAACCTGGCGCGGATGATCCGCTTCCAGCCGGAGTGGCTGGGGCTGCCCATCATCTATCTGTCCAGCGAGCAGGACCGGGACGAGCAGATTTCCGCCATCGCCGAAGGGGCGGACGACTTTATCGAGAAGCCGATTCGTGACCACCGCCTGGTGAAGGAGGTCAAGGCCCGCTGTGTTCGTGCCCGCCAGCTCTCCAAACTGGCGTCTCTGGACAGCCTCACGGGCCTGCTTAAACACTCCCTAGTGAAGCAGGAGCTGGCGAAGGAGTTTGATCGCTGTCGCCGCTATGGCCTGGCGGCCCAGGTGGCCATGCTCGATCTGGACCATTTCAAGCGGGTTAACGACAGCCATGGTCACGCCGTCGGCGATGTGGTGATCCGCGCCCTTGCCAACCTGTTGCGTCACCGGCTGCGTAAGACCGACATTATTGGCCGTTACGGTGGCGAAGAGTTTGTGGTGATCCTGCCGGACTGCAGTGCCGAGGTGGCGGAGGAAATCCTCCAGGACGTCTGTGGCCAGTTCGCCGGTCTGGTGTTTGCCGGTGATGGCGAGGAATTTCAGGTGACTCTCAGCGCCGGCGTGGCCAGCCTGCGGAACTTTGCCTCCGCCGAGGCCGCGCTCAACGCCGCTGACGAAGCGCTCTACCAGCGCAAGCGAGCCGGTCGCAATGGGGTGACGCTGTATCAGTCCCAGGACCCCAACCACCGTGATGACCAGGAGACCGGAGCCTGATGAATACCCTGATCCTCGAGGATGACCTGTTGATGGCGGAGCTGCTGGAAACCATCCTGGCGGGGATCTACCCGCGGCTGTCTGCCGACATCGTGACCTCGGTGGCAGAGGCAGGCAACAAGTGGCTGCCCGGTCGCTACCAGTTGGTGATCTGCGACTGGAACCTGCCGGACGGCTCCGGGCTGGAGCTGGTGCGACAGATCCGTAAGGACGATCGCGAAGTGGCGGTGCTGATGATTTCCGGCCGCAGTGACCGCGAATCGGTACTGGCAGCGGCTCATCATGGTATCAGCGGGTTTGTCTCCAAACCCTTCAGCGTGGAGATGGTCCGGGACCGGCTGAAAACCATCCTGCCCCCCGAGCAGGACGACGATGGCGATCACGGTGACCTGGAAGCCATGCTCAAGGCCGCCTGCGAGGTCCACTTTCAGCTGCCCACGACCCTGGCGCCGGCGGACGTTCTGGACCTGATGGATCGAGCCGAGCCCCTGGATGCCAACCAACTGGCGGAGCGCTGGCGGGATGAAACCGGTCTCACCACCCGGTTGCTGGATGTGGCTAATCGCAACTCTTTTCGACGGTCCGGCGAGCCGGTGTCGACCTTGTCGGAGGCGATCCGGCTGGTGGGTACGCGAATGTCCCTGGACATTGCCCTGGGGCTGGCGCTGGACAATACCCATGCTCTCAGCGACGCCGGCTTGCGGGAACGTGCTGAAGCCTTTCAGCATCAGAGCGAAGACGTTGCCCACTACGCCCAGTCAATGTTTCGCCAGCTGCGACTACCAGCGAACGAAGCCTTTACCGCAGGCCTGTTGAGCCGGGCCGGCGAGCTGGTGGTGCTTAGTGTGTTGCAGCAGTATCTGGCCGGTGGCGGCAGCCTAACCGATGAGCGGATTGACCAGGCCCTGAAGGACTGGTCCCAGCCTTGTGGCAATCGCCTCAAGGTGCAGTGGCGGCTGCCACTGGAGTTGAGGGAGCTGATTGGCGCGATCTATTTCCTGCCCCGGGGCGGCGCCAAACAGGACCGGATTGCCATGCGTGCCGCGGCCCTGGTTGCCCAGGGCCGGGTGGCGGAACCGGAATGTCAGCGTCTACTGCGTTTCGCTGGCCTGGACCCGAGTGATTTCGCCGATACCGCCGACCACGAGCCTGGGCCGGAGTGAGATAGTCGGTGAGGACTGCCACGAGACGACCACGAACAGGCGGGAAGGAGAAGGTGATTGAGAGCGCCAGAGATACCTGAAAACGAGACTGAACGGTTGCGTTCCCTCGGTGCCACCGGGCTGCTGGATTCCCCTGCCGAGGAACGTTTTGATCGCCTGACCCGGGTGGCACAACGGCTGTTTGGTGTGGAAATCGCGTTGGTCTCCCTGGTAGATGCCGACCGTCAATGGTTCAAATCCCGCCAGGGGCTGGATGCTCTGGAGACACCACGCAGTGTGTCGTTCTGCGGCCACGCCATTCTCAACGAGGACATCCTGGTGGTGGAGAACGCCGCGCACGATTCCCGCTTTCACGACAATCCGTTGGTGTGCGGCAGCCCCAACATCCGCTTCTACGCCGGCGCGCCGTTGCACTCCGCCGATGGCTTTCGGCTCGGTACCCTGTGCATCATCGACAGCCAGCCCCGGACCCTGTCCGCTCATGATCGTCGTTTATTACGGGATTTGGCCGACAGCATCGAGGCGGAGATTGGCCAGAGTCAGCAAAAAAGCTACTACCGTACCCTGGAGGCGCTCTCGGCCATTCACAACGACACCCGACGTGATCCCATCGACTGCCTTCGGGAGGGGCTGCGGCTGGGGTGTGATTACCTGAAGCTACCATTTGGCATCATCAGCCAGATCGAGGGTGATCGATACACGGTGTTGGCTCATGCCTCTCCCCCGGACACGCTCCACGATGGCCAGGCCTTTGATCTTAATGATACGTATTGCAGTCTGACCCTTGATGCCAGCGAAACCCTGGCCATTGAAAATATGGGGCAATCCCAGTACGCCAGTCACCCCTGTTACCGGGAGTTCGGCCTCGAGAGCTATCTTGGCACAGCGCTGGTGGTGGCTGGCCAGCCATACGGTACCCTGAACTTCTCTTCACCCTCGCCACGGGAACCCACGGGCTTCAACCACTACGACTTTCGCTTCATGGAACTGCTCAGTGGCTGGACAACAGCGGTGCTGGAGCGCTGGCAGGTGGATCAGACCCTTTCCCGGTTGCGGGCTATCGAACTGGCGGTGGCACGAGCGCAGGCCAGCTTCATTAACCGGCCGGACAATCCTCAGGCGTTTACTGAGCTGTTGGACGAGATTTTACGTTTCACTGACAGTGCTTTTGGCTTTATTGGTGAAATACTAAAAAGCCCCGAGGGGCAGCCATACCTAAAGACCGACACCATTACCAACATTGCCTGGGATGAAGCCTCGCGGGCCTTCTATCGTGACAACATCAACGAGGGGCTGGAGTTCCACAACCTCGACACTCTGTTCGGCCAGGTCATGACCACCGGCCAGCCGGTGCTGGCCAACGACCTGCCTAATGATTCCCGCGGCAGCGGCGTGCCCCACGGTCATCCGCCCATCCATACCTTTATGGGGTTGCCGATCTATCATGGCAGTCAGTTGGTGGGAATGTTGGGGCTGGCGAATCGGGAACAGGGCTACGACCGGACCCTGGAGCGGGAGCTGGGTCCGCTGTTGCGGACCATTGGGCAGTTGCGGGAGGCGACCCGGGTCCAGCGCAGTCAGCGAGAGAGCGAGCGTCGGCTGGAAATGGTGATTGGGGCCACCGACACGGGTATCTGGGAGTGGAACGTCCAGACCGATGCCCTGACCCTGAACGAACGCTGGGCCGAGATTATTGGCTATCGGCTGGAGGAACTGAGTCCACTGAGCGTGGAGACCTGGCGCCGGTTGCTCCATGAGGACGATCTTGAAAAGGCGGAAATCAAGTTGCGTCGTCACTTTGCCGGTGCTTCGGATTACTACGACGCGACCTTCCGCATGCGCCACCAGGATGGCCATTGGGTCTGGGTCCACGCCCGGGGTCGGGTCATGGCCCACGATATCCACGGTGATCCGCTGATCATGGCCGGTACCCACACAGACATCTCGGCCCAGAAAGCGGCGGAGCTGCGGCTCAAGGAGAGTGAGGCCCGGTTGCGGGCGCTGTTCGAACTGTCGCCGGTGGGTATCGCTCTCAACGATTTCGACACTGGTCAGTTCATCCAGGTCAACGATGCGCTGTTGGCATCTGCAGGCTACGGCCGGCTGGAGTTCCTGTCGCTGAGCTACTGGGATGTCACACCAAAGGACTATGCCGACCAGGAAGCGGTGCAACTGGAACGCTTGGAAAACAGAGGGCACTACGGCCCCTACGAGAAAGAATTTGTACACCGCAATGGCCACCGGTACCCCGTCATGCTGCATGGAACTCTGCTGACAGATGCTTCCGGTCGCAAACTGATCTGGTCGATAGTGGAGGACATAACAGAGCGTAAGCGGCTGACGCAGATGCAACGGGAGTTTGTGTCAACCGTCAGCCACGAACTGCGTACTCCGTTAACGGCGATCACCGCTGCCCTGTCGATGGTGGGCAAGGGCGTCGCAGGCGCCTTGCCGGAGAAAGCCCAGGACATGGTGAGCCTGGCGTTGCGCAACAGCGAGCGGTTGAGCGAGTTGATCAACGACATCCTGGATATGGAGAAACTGGCGGCCGGCAAGATGCCGTTCGAACTGGAACGTTGTGATCTGCTGCCCTTATTGAAACAGGTGCTGGACGATACCCGCAGTTACGCTGATCGCTTTCAGGTCCAGTGCCTGCTGGAAGCGGCGGACACTCGTCTGCAGGTCCGGGCGGACCCCCGTCGTCTCATTCAGGTGATGACCAACCTGCTGTCCAATGCCATCAAGTTCTCCCATACCGATGGCGCGGTTCGGGTGTTGGTAGAGCCTTCGGGCGAACGGGTGCGGGTGCGGGTTGAGGATCGGGGCCGGGGTGTGCCGGCGGCCTTCCGCGACAGGCTGTTCAGCGCTTTTGCCCAGGCCGACAGTTCTGACTCGCGGCAGTCCGGAGGCACCGGGCTGGGGCTGGTGATCAGCCAGCAACTGATGGAGGGCATGCACGGCGATATTGGATTTGAGGACACCCCTGGTGGCGGGGCGACGTTCTACATTGAGCTGCCGCTGCTGGGATCGGAGCGCGATCCGGGGGCGGACACATTGAGGGATGAGGAGTCAGACCATGGCTGAGTTGAAGCGCATCATGTACGTGGAAGATGAACCGGACATTCGTGCCGTGGCGGAACTGGCCCTGGTCTCGGTGGGCGGGTTTGAGGTGATGCTGTGCGAATCGGGCGAGGATGCGCTGGCGCGGGTGGACGGCTTTCAGCCCGACCTGATCCTGCTGGATGTGATGATGCCGCGGCTCGACGGCCCGGAAACATTGCAGGCGCTGCGCCAGAAACCTGGCCTGGCCGAGGTGCCGGTGGCGTTCATGACCGCCAAGGTCCAGTCATCGGAGGTGGAGTCCTACAAGGCTCTGGGGGCCATTGATGTGATCGCCAAACCGTTCGATCCCATGACCCTGTCTGACAAGGTCCAGGGCATCTGGGACCAGCATGTCGGTTAGCCGCTGGGCGCGTACCGGCATGGCGGCTGGCCGGCCTTGCCAAACGCCGGCAGATGGCCGACACTTTCGGCCCGTTTTCACTCACTGACAACCGCAAGGCGAGGCGTACCATGTCCAGCGACCAGTCCCGGGACGAACTCAAGGCCAAACTCAATCTGGAAACCTCCCGCATTGGCTGGCATGACCTGCAGACCTACTACGCCCGCGGCCACGTGGTGCGGGTCGGCGCCGACCTCGACCTGCTGGATGTCGCCGCCGAGCTGGTGGCCGACAATAAGACCCAATTCGATGCCTGGATGGCCGCCGGCCAGGTCGGTGACGTGCCGCCGGCCATGGCCCAGGCCTGGTATGACCGCAATGCCGAACTCTGGGCGGTGGTGATTGCGCCCTGGGTTCTGGTCCAGGACCGCAGCAGCCAACCGCTGCACTGACCTCCAGTCCCCCATTTCACCGGCCCGCCAAGGGCCCTGCCTGTCTCTGGCCCGGTATCGGGCCTCCACGCCTGTAGTGAGAGAGTTATGCTGGATGCGCTGATCATTCTTGCGCCCCTGTTTTTGGGGTTTGCCCTGGCCCTGGACAATCGTACGGTGATGACGGTGATCCATTACGCTGTGGAGGGGCTGGTGTATTTCATCCTGGCGTTGCTGGGTCTGGGCCTGGGACAAATGGATGGCCTGTGGCAGCAGCTGGCAACCATGCTGGGGCAGGTGGCGATTCTGGTGGTTGCCCTGGGCCTCGCCAACCTGGCGGCGCTGTGGCTGTGGCAGCGTTGGCAGCCGATGACGGTGGTGGCGGCTGAGGGGGCGACGGAAACGTCCTACCGACGGCTGTTTCTGGCGGCGCTGAAACCGCTCTCGGCGGTGTTGGTCGGGGTGGCCGCCGGTGCCTGGCTGCTGCCGGCATTGCCCTGGGTCGAGGACCTGGCGACCTGGTCACTGATGCTGCTGTTGCTGCTGATCGGTGTGCAACTGCGCAACGCTGGCCTGTCCCTGCGTAAGCTGTTGATGAACCGCCAGGGTCTGGGAATTGCGCTGGCGGTGGTGATCAGCTCCCTGCTGATCGGGTTGCTGCTCGGCCCCCTGCTGTCGATACCCTGGCACGATGCCCTGGCGCTGGCCTCCGGTTTTGGCTGGTACTCGCTGTCGGGGATCGTGGTGGGTGACGCTCTGGGCCCGGCCTGGGGTGGGGTAGCGTTCCTCAACGACGTCTTACGGGAGATCATCGCCCTGGCGCTGATTCCGCTGGTGATTGGTCGACACCCGGCCCTGGCCATCGGCTATGGCGGCGCCACCGCCATGGACTTCACCCTGCCCATCATCCGCAGCAGCGGTGGTCTGGCCTGCGTTCCGGTGGCGATTGCCTCCGGCTTTATTTTGTCCTTCCTGTCGCCAATACTGATGGGGTTGTTCCTGTCACTGGGGTGACCCGTGGAATGTTGCAGTCCCTGAATTTCAAGCATTTGTACTATTTCTGGGTCATTGCCCGGGAAGGGTCGCTGGCGCGGGCGGCGCAACTGCTCAACCTGGCGCCGCAGACCCTCAGCAGCCAGCTGACCGCGCTGGAGAGCTCGCTCGACAGCCTGCTGTTCCGGCGTGAAAACCGCCGCCTGGTGCTGACCGACCTGGGGCAGATGGTGTACCGCTACGCCGATGACATGTTCCGCATTGCCGACGAGCTCAAGACCGTGCTCGATACCCGGCCGGACGAGCGTGCCTTGGGGCTGACGGTGGGGGTCGCGGCGTCGATCCACAAACTGATTGCCTACCAGCTGCTGGAACCGGCACTGACCCTGACACGGCCGGTGCGGCTGAGCTGTCGCAGTGGCCGTCCGTCCCAGTTGCTGCAGGATTTGAAGGCCGGACAGCTGGATGTGGTGCTGACGGATCGCGAGCCCGACGCCGGCATGGACGATCACTGTTACGTGCACCCGCTGGGGCAGACCTCCATTACCCTGTTCGCAACACCGGATCTGGCCGCCACCCTGCAGACCGGCTTTCCCCACAGCCTGCAGGGCCAGGCTTTCCTTGCCAATGCGGTGAAGGCGCCCTACGTGCGCCAGTTGATGCAGTGGTTTGATGAGCAGGGCATCCGTCTGGACATCCGTGCCGAGATCGACGACAGCGCGCTGATCAAGGTGTTTGGCCATCAGGGCTACGGCGTGTTCGCTGCGCCCACGGTGATTGCGGACGAGGTCTGCCGTCAGTACCAGGTAGCGGCGGTGGGTGAGGTGGCAGAGGTACGGGATCAGTTGTACGCTGTAAGTCGCAGTCGTCGCAACAGTCACCCGGCGGTGGCGGCGATCTGTGGGCAGTCGTTGGCGTCCTGAGGGGCGGGTTGATCAGAGACTGTTAATCGTTCGAAAAAAGCTGATTGAAGTAACGAAGCAATCTGCTTTTCTCTGTTCCAGTATCCGGTAATGATGATCCTGTCGACCCACGATGAGGAGAGGCATCATGAAAACCATTCACAAGTATGCACTCAAGGTGAGCCGCGAACTGAACCGCTTGACCCTGCGTGAGGGCTTCCAGGTGGTACGCTGTGAGTACGTGGTCCCGGAAAAAACCGTCTATCTCTGGGTGGAGGAACCGCTCAAGGTGGATATCCCCGAGCGCCAGTACGAGTTCCGTGTTGCCTTCTCCGGCGAGCCGGTGCCCGATCACTACGTCTACCGCGGAACCGCCCTGGACCCGTTCGGTCCGGAAGCCTTCCACGTCTTCGAAGCGCCGGCGCAACAGCGTGAACAGCCGTACCGTGAACCATCCTTCCGCCCCGTGATCGCCGCCTGAATGAGCGACGACGCTGCCAGGGATGACAAAGACCGGGCCCCGGAAAAGGGCCCGGAAGCGACCCTGCTGGACCGGTTCGACCCGGCCCTGCTGAAAGGGCTCAATGCCATTATCAGGATTGCCGTGCGGCTGCTGGCGATCCTGATGGTGCTGGTGATTCTGATGGGTGTGGTGGACGTGGGCTGGACGCTGTACCAGAAGCTGGTCACGCCACCGGTCTACATCCTCACCATCTCCGACATGCTGGCCACCTTTGGCGCTTTCATGGCGGTGCTGATCGCCATCGAGATTTTCATCAACATCACCATCTACCTGCGTGACAACGTCATCCACGTCAAGATCGTGATTGCGACGGCGTTGATGGCCATCGCCCGGAAGGTGATCATCCTCGATCTGGACACCGTCGACGCCTCTTACCTGTGGGGCATCGCGCTGATCGTGCTGACCATGAGCATCGCCTACCTGATCGTCCAGAAAGCCAGTGACTCAGACGAAGTGCACTGATGTGCTCCTCCGGCTAGCCAGGCGGGGAGGAACTTTTCAGGCGGGAAGAAACTTTTTTGACGGGAAGCTGCTTCATTAGAGCGCAAGAAACTTCTTCAAGTTGATCTGGTAGTCTTCCGGGTCAACCGCCCGCACGATACGGTCCTGGCAGCCCGGACTCGCCAGATCCAGGGTTTCCACAGTGATCGGCATGCGGAATTTGGTGTGGTACATCACTCGCACCACCGGCAGGCGCTGGTCGTCGTCGTTGCTCTCCACCACCACGCCGAGCCGGCCACTCTCCAGCAGCACCAGTGAGCCCACCGGGTAGAGCCCGATGCAGCGGATGAATTGTTGTACCAACGCCGAGTCCAGGTGAGGGCCACTCCACTCCAGCAGTTTCTTCAGACCCTGGGTGGGCGTCATGCCCTTGTGGTAGACCCGATCGGCGGTGATGGCGTCGTACACGTCGGAGATCGCCACCATGCGACCGTAGACAGAAATTTCATCGCCCCGCAGGCCTTCCGGGTAGCCGGTGCCGTCCATCTTTTCGTGATGCTGGGCGGCCGTGAGGATGGTCAGTTCGCCAATGCCCTCGGTGGCCAGCAGGATGTCGCGGGAATGGCGGGCGTGGGCTTTCATTTCCTCAAATTCTGCGGCGCTCAGGCGCCCGGGCTTGTGGAGAATCTCCTCTGGGGTGAGGATCTTGCCGATGTCATGGAGCAGGGCGCCGATGATGGTCTGGTGCTGGACGTCGGCGGAACACCCCATGGCCTTGCCGAACAGCGACATCAGCACACTCAGGTTGACCGAGTGTTCCATCAGGTAGTTGTCCTTGTCGCGGATGCGACCGAGGCAGGACAGCGCGTTATGGTTACGGAACACCGATTCCTGAAGTTCTGTGGCCAGCTCGTTGAACGGAGTAATGTTGATGGCGTGGCCCAGCTTGACGTCCCGCAGTACATTGCCCACCAGGTTCTGGGCTTCACCATGAATCTGCTGGGCGATCACCATTTCATCCGCCAGTGGCCGTACCCTTTTCGGCAGCGGCTTGAGGGCACCGACGTCGTCCAGCAGCGCAGCATTGCGGGCGTCCACCTCACGGGCCGGCTCGCTGTCCTGGGTGTCCTTGCCCCTGGCGGTATCGATGTAGACGAATTCCACCCCCATCTGGCGAATCTTGGCGATGGTGGTCTCGTTACGCAGGAAACCGCGGCGATTGCGGGTGTTGTGGGGGATCCAGTCGTTGTTGAGGTCGGTGATGTACATCCCCACCTCCAACGCGGTTACTGGCACTCGTTTGATCATGCACCCTCTCCTGCCTTGATCATGAACCCGTTACCAATGCGTAACCGGCCTCAACCTTCACTATAAATCCAATGGCGGGCGGATCAAGCGCTGGCGCCTGCGAGACGATGGAAGGTCCTCAAGCTGTTGTGGTAGGTGGTTCGCACCACCTCGTCAACGGGGATTTCCTTGACCTCGGACACCTTCTCGGCCACAAAGGGTAGGTAGCATGGCGCATTTTCGCGGCCTCGGTAGGGCACCGGAGTGAGGAACGGCGCGTCGGTTTCCAGCAGGATCTGCCCGATCGGCGTCATGCGGATAATGTCACGGACGTTCTCCGCCTTGTTGAAGGTGGCGATGCCGTTGAATCCCAGACACCAGCCCTGGTCGATGGCGTAACGGGCCAGTCCCGGGCCGGAGGTGAAGCTGTGGATGACACCGCGGCGGGTCAGGGAGGCCTCGAAGTCCTGCAGGATCTCGATGGTGTCGTCATCCGCTTCGCGACTGTGGATGACCACCGGCTGATCCAGGTCGCAGGCAATCTGGAGCTGACGCCGGAACACCTCACGCTGTACCGCCCGATCGGCGTTGTCGTAGAAGTAGTCGAGACCGATTTCGCCCACCGCGACGATCTTGTCGTCGGCGCCGTGCTGGCGAATCTCCGCTTCCACTGCGTCGGTGTATTGCTCGGCGTCGTGGGGATGAATGCCCTGAGTGCCGTAGAGCCAGGGCGCGACCTGGCTCAGTTCCCGCACCCGGGCCAGGTTGTCGGGGGAAACAGCGATGGTCACGACCCGCTCGATGTTGACCCGGCGGGCCTCGGCCAGGATGTCATCCAGTGGCTGGTCCTTGAGGTAGTCCAGGTGACAGTGGGTTTCAATGATCGGGTGCTCGAACACCGGAATGTCGCGTTTCTTTCGGCTCATGAATCACTCGCGGGCTGCAGTTGGCGTTTGCGGCCCAGTTTACCATTTGACTTCCGGCCACCCCAGCCGGCCGGATGAGGAGCATTACCATGACGGATACGCCGTTCAGCCGCCAGTTTCACCTGGACCCGGCCCGGGTCCAGCTCAAGGACTATCCCACAGACATCGACAACTCGTTCGAGCTGCCCTGTCTGGAGACCAGCCTTGATCTGATCGGAGAGCATCAGCGCCGGTTGTGGGCCAACGGCAAGCATGCCCTGCTGCTGGTACTCCACGGTACCGACGCCTCCGGCAAGGACAGCCTGATCCGCACCCTGGCCACCTACGCCGATCCGGCCGGTTTCCACGCCTGGTCGTTCAGTCGCCCCGATGCCCTGGAAGCGCGCCACGATTTTCTCTGGCGTACGGTGCCCATGCTGCCGGCACTGGGCCAGATGGTGGCCTTCAACCGCAGCTACCACGAGGCGGTGATGGCGGAGCGGTTGTGGCCGGTGCGGGCGCCGGAGCACTACAACTGGCCGGCCCGCTATGACGCCATCCGCAGCTTCGAATCCCACCTGGTGCAGGAAGGCACCACCATCGTCAAAATCTGGCTGCACCTGTCCGACGAGGAACACCGCCACCGTCTGCTGAAGCGTCTGGACAAGCCCCGCAAGCGCTGGAAGTTCGAGTCGTCGGACATCGATGCCTGGCGCCGTCGCCACGAGTACCGCGCGGTGGCGGGGGAAGCCATGGCGGCGACCCATACCACCGCTGCGCCCTGGCACATCATCCCCGCCAACCGCAAACCGGTGGCGCGGGCATTGGTGGCGCGCATTGTGGCGGAGCAGTTGCAGGGCCTGGCGCCGGAGTACCCCAGCCATGATCCGGCGCTGCTGGCGCAATACGCTGAGGCGCTGAAAGCCAAGGACTAGTGTCCCGTCTGGTTAATTCGTTGACTTACTGAGCCACTGACAACCCGAAGAGCTAGGCGTGCTGGTGACGGTTTG
>NZ_JAKZAK010000003.1 GCF_023156385.1 Marinobacter xestospongiae | reverse complement strand
AAATAAACCATCCGGGCTTCTCGGGTTGGTTGGAAAAAAGAGCCTTCGGGCTCTTTTTTTTTGCCCAAAGATACCAATGTCTCCAGGGAGACTCCAAGTGGCTTCCAGCTACTCGGGTTACCCAGTCTTCTCAATAACAGCCCAGTGTGACAGGGTCATGAATCAACCTGTCCGATGGTACAATGGGGCTGAAGAATAACGGATGAGATGTAGACCATGACACGAGCCGAAGATCGAATTCTGGTACAGGAGCATCTGGCCCACCAGGCAGAGCCAAAAACCCTCAGTGGCGATGAGAAGGCCGCGCTGGAAGCGCGTATTCGCCAGGCCCTGAAGGATCAGGATGCCGTGCTCGTGGCGCACTATTACACCGATCCCGACATTCAGCGACTGGCCGAGGAAACCGGCGGCTGTGTGGCTGACTCGCTGGAGATGGCCCGCTTCGGTCGTGACCATGCGGCATCCACTGTCGTCGTCGCGGGTGTGAAGTTCATGGGGGAGACTGCCAAGATCCTCACGCCGGAAAAGCGGGTGCTGATGCCGACTCTGGAGGCAACCTGTTCGCTGGATGTGGGGTGCCCGGCGGATGAGTTCGCAGCGTTCTGCGATCAGCATCCGGACCGGACCGTGGTGGTGTATGCCAATACCTCCGCGGCGGTGAAGGCGAGGGCGGACTGGGTGGTCACGTCCAGCTGTGCCCAGGCCATTGTGGAGTCCCTGGATGCCCGTGGCGAGAAGCTGATCTGGGCGCCGGACAAACATCTGGGGCACTACGTCCAGAAGACCACCGGCGCTGATATGCTGCTGTGGGACGGCTCCTGCATCGTGCATGAAGAGTTCAAGCATCGTGGGCTGGAAGATCTGAAAGCCCTGTACCCGGATGCGGCGATTCTGGTGCACCCGGAGTCGCCGGATGCGGTGGTGGAGATGGCGGACGTGGTCGGCTCCACATCGCAGCTGATTCATGCAGTACAGACCCTGCCGAACGACAAGTTCGTGGTTGCCACCGACAACGGCATCTTCTACAAGATGCAGCAGCTGGCGCCCAACAAGACCCTGATCGAAGCACCTACGGCCGGAAACGGCGCGACCTGTCGCAGCTGTGCCCATTGCCCGTGGATGGCGATGAACGGCCTGGAAAACCTGCTCCATGTGCTGGAGTCTGGAGATCAGCAGGTGCACGTGGATGACGCGTTGAGAGAGCGTGCGCTGGCGCCTTTGAAGCGCATGCTGGATTTCACCGCCGACATGAACCTCAAGGCCGCTGGCAACGCCTGAGGGCATTCAGTCCACCGTCAGCGGCGGCGTTTGGCCAGAGCCTGGCTGACCTCGTTCAGTCTTGATGACAGGCTCTGGTAGGATGGCGTCCCCGGGGGCGCCTTCTCCTGCGCCTCCAGCAGTTGCCGGTGGGCTGATTCCAGATCCCCCATCAGAATCGCGTACTCCGCCCGGGCTTCGTGCACACCAACGATGTTCCGCGCCTGACCTTCCGCTTCCGCCAGTCTCAGCCAGAGATTCTCCCGTTCCGGATATTGCCTGATCAGTGTGCGCAGATAGCCGCTGGCGGCGCGGGCATTGCCATCCGCCAGTTCGGTGCGGGCCAGCATGTCGGTGATCGGAGCGTTCTCCGGGTTGCGGCCCAGTGCCTCGTGCATCAGGGCGTTGGCCTCGGTGGCGCGCTCCTGGGCGAGCAGGGCCTCGGCCAGCGTCACCTGGTAAGTTATGCGGCCGGGCTGGTGCGCCAGCAGCTGTCGCAGGGTCGATTCGGCCTCGGCAGGCCGGCGATTGCCCAGATAGGCGACTGCCAGTCCGTAATGATCCGCGGGGCTCTCGCCGATCGGGGTGCCGGCAGTGCGGCGCTCGAAGAAGGCGACGCCGTGTTCCGGCGTGGTGGCGTAGTGGGCCTGCAGGCGCGCTCTGACCAGGTGATACTCCAGCCGGTCTGCAACCTGCGTGATGGGGTACTGCTCGGCACGGGAACGGGTGTCCGAGACCCGGCTCTGGGTCAGCGGGTGGGTGGACAGGTATTCCGGCGGCTGATTTCCCTGCAACCGGTTCTGGCGCATCATGGTTTCAAACATGGCCGGCATGCCGCGGGGGTCAAAGCCGGCATCCGCCATGATGTCGAGACCGATCCGGTCGGCTTCCTGTTCGTGGGCGCGACTGTATTGCAGCATGTTCTGGATGCTTAGGGCCTGGGTGCCGGCAATGGCCGCCAGGCCGACGTCGGATTTTGTGACGGCGGACAGAATGATGCCGGTGACCATGCCGGCGATCGCCAGCGGGGCGTTGGTTTCCTGCTGTTCCAGGCGGCGGGCAAAGTGGCGCTGGCTGAGGTGGGCCAATTCGTGGGCGATAACGGAGCCAAACTGCTGCTCGCTGCGGGCGTAGAGAAACAGGCCGCCGTTCACACCGACGATGTTGCCGGGTACCGCAAAGGCATTGATATCGGGACTGTCAATCAGCACCAGGGTCAGGTGCTTGTCGCCCAGAGGCACCGAGGGCAGCAGGCGGTGGACCATCGATTCCAGGTAATCCGCCACCAGCGGGTCCTGGATGCGCGGTGCGGAACGGCGGATGGACCCCATAACCTGACGGCCGATTTCGGCTTCCTGCTGTTCGGAAATCAGCCCTCCGCCGAGGCCGCCAATGGTTGGCAGGGCCTGATCGGTCGCCGCCAGTGGCGTGGCCAGCAGGCTGCAGATGGCCAGCGCGGCAAATCGACGGCGAAACCGGCACCTGAAAGCGGAGCAGGTGGTGCCGGTTACGGTGCGAAGCTGTTTGCGGTAAGCCATAATGCGGTACTATTCCTGGCTGCGTCATACTTGGCCGCTGGATCGGGCGATGGTCGTCCTGTCGACAGTCAGGCCTGGTTCAGAGGGTCTTGGGATGCTCTGAATGCGTTCAGAATCCTTCTGGGGGCGGGTGGTTCACCGGTCCCTCGCTGTGTTGCCTTTACTACTTTACCTTTGCCTCATCCGAATTGTGACCGAATCATGCCAGACAAGTTGCTTGATGCGTCAGGGCTGCAATGCCCGATGCCTTTACTGAAGACCAAGTTGGAGCTCAGCGCCATGGTGGCCGGGCAGCAGTTGGAAGTGTTGGCTACCGACCCAGGCTCGGCCCGAGATATTCCCGCCTACCTGGCGATGTCCGACCATCGGCTAATCAGCCAATCCGAAACCGAAGGCCGCTATCGCTTTGTGATAGAGTGCGGCCAGTCCTGAGTCCCTGCCGGAGCCGTTCATGGTCAGAATTCTACGTGGTCTAGCCGATAAATACTTTTCAGATGACGAAGCTGTCATCCTGCTACTGCTGTTGGTGGTGGGTACCCTGGCAGTGGTCTTCTTTGGTGCCATGCTGGCGCCCGTGATTGCATCGGTGATCGTGGCTTTCATCCTGCAGGGGCTGGTGAGCAAGCTGATGGGATGGGGAGTGCCGGAGACGCTTGCCATTGTCGGCGTTTTCCTGGTGTTTATGGGTATCCTGCTGGGTTTCCTGTTTGGTCTGATGCCGTTGGTGTGGACCCAGGTCACTGCGCTCGCCGGGGAGGCGCCTCGCATCTTCCGTGAGTTACAGAGCTACATGGAGGTGCTGCCGGATCAGTACCCGAACCTGATTTCTATTGACGCGGTGAACACCGTCTACCACGAGGTGACGTCAGAAGCGGCGCGGATGACTCAGTGGCTGGTGTCCTTCTCGCTCTCCAGCATTCCGGATCTGCTGGCCGTGCTCATTTACATGGTGCTGGTCCCGATTCTGGTGTTCTTTTTCCTGAAGGACCGCAAGCTGCTGCTGGGAGCACTGGCCCGTCTGCTTCCTCACCAGCGGCCGCTGATGCTGCACATCTGGGAAGAAGTGAATCTGCAGTGTGCCAATTACGTCCGCGGCAAGGCGGTCGAGATCCTGATCGTTGGTGGCGCCACCTACGTTGCGTTCAAACTGCTGGGCGTTCCCTACGCCGCTTTACTGTCGCTGCTGGTGGGGCTGAGTGTGGTGATTCCCTACATCGGCGCCGCCGTAGTAACCATTCCGGTGGCGATGATTGCGCTTTTCGCCTTTGGTTGGGGCAGTCACTTCATCTGGGTGATGGTGGTGTACGGCATTATTCAGGCGCTGGATGGCAATGTGCTGGTACCGGTGCTGTTCTCTGAAGTAAACAACCTGCACCCGGTGGTCATCATCGTGGCGGTATTGTTTTTTGGGGGTGTCTGGGGGCTGTGGGGGGTGTTCTTTGCGATCCCTCTGGCAACCATGCTGAAGGCGATTTTCTCCGCCTGGCCGGTCAAGCGAGAGCCGCTGGGGCCGATTGACGACGTGGGCTGACGAGGCGCCAGCCCATTGGAAGGCCCGGGTTGCCGGCTGTCGGTAACCCTGGTCTTTGAATGCGATGTTAGCCGTTCACTTCCTGGGCGGCAGCCAGCACTTCGTCAACATGCCCTTTGACCTTGACGCTGCGCCACTCCCGGCGCAGGACGCCTTCCTTGTCGATCAGGAAGGTGCTGCGATCGATGCCCATGTATTCCTTGCCATAGAGCTTCTTCAGCTTGATCACATCAAACTGCTGGCACAGTTCTTCATCCTTGTCTGAGATCAGCTGGAACGGAAACTCGTGCTTCGCGCGAAAGTTGGTGTGGACTTTGAGGCTGTCCCGGGAGACACCAAACACGACCGTGTCACAGGCCTCGAAAGCGGCGTGCTGATCGCGGAAGTCCTGCCCCTCGGTGGTGCAGCCCGGGGTGTTGTCCTTGGGGTAAAAATAGATCACCAGGTTTTTCTTGCCGCGGAAGTCGGACAGCCGGACGGTTTGATCTTCCGTTGCTGGCGCTTCAAATTCGGCGACTGGCTGATTCAGTTCGACAGTGGGCATGGGAACTCCTGTTTGCTGTTCGAGATATAGTTTGCGAGTTGGGACGTCTTACTATCTGAAGGTCTTACAACCTGAAAGTCTTGCAACCGGGAAGTCTTGCAAGAAAGTCTTGCAAAAACGTCATACGGCGACGGTGCGTCTGGCGGTTCACTCCCCGGGCCGGATTGCCCGTCACTGCTGGCGTGAATGCAGGGTAGGGTGATTCACTGGGAATCATGACTTTATGCAAGGGCTCCCTTGTGTCGGTTGGCACCCAACATTACCATAACCGTTTTATCTGGACGGAGTCTTTATGATTACTGGTAGCCTCGTCGCGCTGGTGACGCCCATGCATCCGGATGGCAGTATCCACTGGGAGCATCTGGACGCACTGGTAGACTTTCACATTGAAAATGGCACCGACGGCATTGTTGCGGTCGGCACCACTGGGGAATCTGCAACCCTGGACCCGAAAGAACACTGCCAGACGATTGGTCACATCATCAAACGGGTGAACGGCCGTATTCCGGTGATTGCCGGTACCGGCGCCAACAGCACCCGCGAGGCGATCGAGTTGACCACTGAGGCGCACAAGCTGGGGGCCGATGCCTGCCTGCTGGTGGTGCCTTACTACAACAAGCCCAGCCAGGAAGGACTCTACCAGCATTTCCGTGCCATCGCCGAAGCCGTGCCGGTCAATCAGATGCTGTACAACGTGCCTGGCCGTACCGCCTGCGACATGATGAACGAAACTGTGGAGCGTCTGGCGGACATTCCCAACATCGTTGGCATCAAGGACGCCACGGGCAACATCCCCCGTGGTGCCGAACTGATCGAGGCGGTCAAAGGTCGTCTGGCCGTCTACTCCGGTGACGACGCCACAGCGGCTGACCTGATGCTGGCCGGTGCCAAGGGTAACGTGTCGGTAACGGCCAACGTCGCGCCCCGGGCCATGGCCGATCTGTGCAAGGCTGTCATCGCCGGTGACCGGGATGAAACCGCACGCCTGAATGACCTGTTGAATCCGCTCAATCGCAAACTGTTCCTGGAAGCGAACCCGATTCCGGTGAAGTGGGCACTGGCCCGGATGGGACTGATTGGCGAAGGTATCCGCCTGCCGCTGACTGTGCTTGATCAAAAATTCCACAGCGAAGTGGAAGACGCCCTCAACGCCGCTGGTGTCCTCTGAGTCAACGCACTAACTGGAGATGCCTGATGGTTCAACCGTTCAGGACAGCACCGCGTTCCCGCGGTGCTTTTGCTGGTCTGGCGGTCGGTTGCGCCCTGGTCGCGGTATCAGGGTGCAGTGCGGTGGACGACCGCTCCCTGGAGTACGTCAACGCCCCCGCTGGTGAGCCGCTGAAAACGATCGACGAACGTCAGCGTGACCGGATCGGCAACGCCTACCCCATTCGCGAGATTGATAGCGCCGACAGCGGTGGCATGTACGCCGGCGATCTGCCGCGACCACCCGACATGACGGCCGATATCCTCGAGCAGAACTACCTGATCGAAGAACTCGACGACCAGGCCTGGCTGCTGATCAACGAAGTGCCAGGCCAGGTCTGGCCTGGTGTCACCGCCTACCTCAATGAGCGGGGCTTCGGTGTTGCCCAGGACAGTCCCCAGCTCGGCCTGGTGCAGAGTGAACTGGTGAACTTCAGTCGTCGTGCCCGATCTCTGGTAGGGCTTGAGGATGGCCAGGCCAATGAGCCTCGGATTCTGGTCCAGGCCCGTGTTGCGCCGGGTGTCCGTCGCAAGACCACCGAGGTGCAGTTGCGCCCCCGTGTGGTGGAGGGCAACCCCGACGAGCTGATGTCCTGGCAACCGCGCACGGATGACAAAACCGTGGAAAAGAACCTGCTTCAGGATCTGGCCACCTTCCTGCAGGCGCGGGCCGACACCAAATCCTATTCCCGTGCGGCGCTGGGCATCAGCAATGAGCCGCGGGTGAAACTGGTGTCGGAGGATGAGATTCCCCGTGCCATTCGGATGGATCTGGCCTTTGACCGGGCCTGGGGCGAGGTCCAGCGGGCCCTGCGGGAGGCCGAGGTCGCTGTGGTTGACCTTGACCGCAGCCAGGGGCGCTTCTACGTCGATTATCGCTCGAGTGAAGAGCTCGACCCGGGCATGTTCAGCTGGTTCGCTGACGAGCCGGAGCCGAAGTACACTTTCTACGTCAATCTCGAACAGCAGGGGCAGGCTATCCAGGTGACCACTGGCCGGGCGCCGGATCACGACGGCGCCAATCGCGCCACGCTGCTGCTGACGGAACTATTTGATCACCTATATTGAGCAGCCACGGTGGCTTTGAGCCACCGCTGCCGGAGATACCAATGGAAAAGCGCGAAGAGCTTTACGCGGGCAAGGCCAAATCGGTCTTCCGCACTGACGACCCTGATCTGTTCGTTCTGGAATTCCGTGACGACACCTCGGCCTTTGATGGCGAGAAGAAAGAGCAGCTGAACCGCAAGGGCATGGTCAATAACCGCTTCAATGCCTTCATCATGGACAAACTGGAAGCCGCTGGCGTTCCAACCCATTTTGAGAAGCTGCTGTCTTCCACCGAATCCCTGGTCAAGAACCTGGACATGATTCCGGTGGAGTGCGTGGTACGGAACATCTCGGCGGGCAGTCTCTGTCGCCGTCTGGGCGTAGAGGAAGGTCAGACCCTGAATCCGCCGACCTACGAGCTGTTCCTGAAGAACGACGAACTGCACGACCCGATGGTCAACGAGTCTCTGTCGGTCAGCTTTGGCTGGGCAACGGAAGCAGATCTTGAGCAGATGAAAACGCTGACCTACAAGGTCAACGGTGTGCTCAAGCAACTGTTCGATGATGCCGGCATGTTGCTGGTGGACTACAAGCTGGAGTTCGGACGCGCGGGTGGCCAGGTTGTGCTGGGTGACGAGTTCAGCCCCGATGGCTGCCGGATCTGGGACAAGGAAACCCGCAAGAAGATGGACAAGGACCGCTTCCGTCAGGGCCTGGGCGACGTTATCGAAACCTATGAGGAAGTCGGGCGCCGGCTTGGCATTACGTTTGACTGATTCGTCAGCCTCGCCGATGTGCAATCATTGGTAGCCAACCTCAATGGTATAGTGAAGGGGATAGTTATGCGTAATCGTATTCTGGCGCTCGGAGCCTTGCTGGCGGCGGCGCCACTGGCCCAGGCGGACATTATCGGGGCCGGCGCCTCGGTGAGTTACTGGGACGCGGAAGTGGCCGGCAAAGCCGGCCAGAAAGGTGACCTGCTGGATGTCGAGAACGATCTCGATCTGGGGGATAACAGCAACACGACCATCGCCCTGTACCTGGAGCACCCGGTACCGTTGCTGCCAAATGTCCGGATTGCTCACAGCTCTCTGGACCAGTCAGGCGATAGCGAACTGACTACCGATTTTGGCGGTATTGGCGCCGGTGTGCCAGTGACATCGGACCTGGAGTTCGAGCAGACGGATCTGACGCTGTACTACGAAGTTCTCGACAACTGGGTCAACCTGGACCTGGGGATCACTGCCCGGGACTTCAGCGGCGAGCTGGTGGTTACCCAGGTCGGTGGTGCTATCAGCGACACCACCAAGGTTGATGCCGTAGTGCCGATGGGCTATGTGGCTGCCCGCTTTGATCTGCCGTTCACCGGCGTATCGGTGGGTGCAGAAGGCAACGCCATCAGTTTTGACGGTGACTCGATGTACGACGTCAACGCCTATGGCCAGTACGAGATTGCGCTGGTTCAGCTTCGTCTGGGCTACCGCGAGATCGCAGTGGACTATGAAGACGGCAGCGATCGCTTCGACATCGATGTGTCCGGCCCCTTCATCAGTGCCGGCCTGTCATTCTGACACCGGAAGCGGCGGTTGGTTGAATGATGGTTGTCACCAGGAGCGCCTTTTGGGGCGCTCTTGTTGTTTCTGAGGCACCACATTATTCAGCGCCACTACTGGCAACAGGCTGCATTCGCTAAACTAACCTCAGTGACCGATGCTGGACCATCGGAATCCCTTTTTGACCCTGGAGATATCACCTTGAAAATCCTGGTTACCGGTACCGCTGGTTTCATTGGCTCCCATCTGGCCCATCGACTGCTGGATCGTGGCGATGAAGTTATTGGTGTCGACAACGTCAACGACTATTACGACGTCAATCTCAAGGAAGCCCGGCTGGCCCGTCTGCTAGAACGGGACGGTTTTACCGAAGTACGGGAAGACGTGGCCGACCGTGACGTCATGGCAACGGTGTTCCGGGACCACAAGCCGGAACGGGTCGTCCACCTGGCGGCTCAGGCTGGTGTGCGCTATTCCCTCGAGAATCCCCATGCTTACGTAGACGCCAATCTGGTGGGGTTCATGAACATCCTCGAAGGTTGTCGGCACAACGACGTCAAGCACCTGGTGTACGCGTCCAGCAGTTCGGTCTACGGCGCCAATGAGGCCATGCCATTCTCTGTCCACGACAATGTCGACCACCCCCTGAGCCTGTATGCGGCGTCCAAGAAAGCCAATGAGCTGATGGCCCACACCTACAGCCATCTCTACAACCTGCCCACCACCGGTCTGCGGTTCTTTACCGTGTATGGCCCCTGGGGGCGCCCGGATATGGCCCTGTTCATTTTCACCCGCAAGATTCTGGCGGGGGAGCCGATTGATGTGTTCAATCACGGCCACCATCGTCGGGACTTCACGTACATTGATGACATCGTCGAAGGCGTTGTCCGCACCCTGGACCACGTAGCGCCCGGCAATCCGGACTGGTCCGGTGAAAAGCCGGACCCGGGTACCAGTCGTGCCCCCTATCGAATCTACAACATTGGCAGCAATAATCCGGTGGAGCTTTCCCGGTTTATTGAGATCATTGAGGAGCGCCTGGGCCGTAAGGCCGAGAAGAACCTGCTACCACTGCAGGCGGGCGATGTACCGGCCACCTACGCCGATGTGGATGCGCTGATCGAGGATGTGGACTACAAGCCATCGACCACCGTTGAAGACGGCATTGCCCGGTTCGTAGACTGGTATCGCTCGTTCTACAACGTGTGATCTGAGTGTACGATCAGTTGTGAGTGCGACCAGTTGTGAGTACGACCAGCGATGAGTAAGACGAGCTGAGATTTTACGACTAGCCACGAAGGGAGACCGCAATGAGCAATCTGAAAGAGCAGGCCTGTGAGGCTTGTCGAGCTGATGCCCCTAAGGTTTCTGGCGCCGAACGGTCGGCACTGCTGAAGGAAGTGCCCGACTGGGAGGTGGTTGAGCTGGATGGTGAGCTCCAGCTGCGTCGGGCCTTCAAACTCGCCAATTTCGCCGATGCCCTGGCCTTTGCCAACCGGATCGGAGACTTGGCGGAAGCGGAAGGCCATCACCCGGCCTTGCTGGTGGAATGGGGTAAGGTCACGGTGCGCTGGTGGACCCACAAGATTGGGGGGCTCCATCGCAATGACTTCATTATGGCGGCGCGAACGGACGTTTTGGCCGCGGGCTAGTGCCCCGTAACGACGTCATCCTGTGCTGGTCTGCCTGACAGGGAAGTGGGCCCGTCTGGGCTCTGTATTGACGGATGCATTATCGCAGGGAAGGACAGGATGATTGTTCCAGAGTTCTGGGCTGAAGCCAGCGAACGACGCAGGGTCGACGGCCGGCAGTTTACTGTAAAACGTTTTGGCTGGTCCGACAGCAGCGAGGCGGAGGCCCGGCAGCATGCCCAAACCCGGTTGGCCGAAGCGCTTGAGGAACTGGTTGAACGGGGTACCGTTCGCCGCGTCGATCACAAGGTTACCTACAATGGCGCCGAGGGTCTGCCGATTCGTGAGGAGGTTGTGGCCCGTCACGGCGATGTGGTGATTTCCCGCAATGGTTATGGTGCCCTGTGCCTGAATACGTCGGATGTGTTTTTTGCCGACATTGATGTATTACCGACGTCTTCCGAGCTCTACACCCTCACCGCCATCGTCTGTCTGGCAACGCTGGGCTGGTTGGCCGGCTCCAGCGCGGGAGGCCTGGGATTGGCGCTGGCGGGCGGTATCGTCGGGTTGCTGTTGGCGTTGCCATTGGCGAAGCTGCTGTTTGCCGCGGTGATGACGTGGCGAAAGAGCCCGGAAGAGCGCGCACTGGCCAACATCCGGCGTGTATCGATGGCCCATCCGCAACTGAATCTTCAGGTCTACCGCACACCGATGGGCTATCGCGTACTGGTGCTGAATGAGACCTTCGACCCGACCAGTGAGCGTACCCTCAAGCTTCTCTCCGAGTTCAATTCCGACCCGCGTTACATTGCCATGTGCCGCAATCAGCGCTGCTTCCGAGCCCGGGTCAGCCCGAAACCCTGGCGCATGAAGCTGGATCGGATGAAACCCAAATCCGGTGTCTGGCCGATCCGACAGGATCGCATGGCTGAACGCCAGGCCTGGGTGGAGAGTTATCAGCAAAAGGCAGCCGACTTCGCTGCCTGCCATTACCTGATGCACCTGGGCGCAGACACCCGAACCGACCAAGCGGAACGGGTGCAGGCACTGCATGATGACTACAGCCAGGCTCACCGAACCAGCCTGCCTGTCGCCTGAGCGCCATCTTTCTGAGGACTGTCGGCCTGAGTGCTCTCTGCCTGAGTGCTCTCTACCTGAGTTGAGTACTACCAGCGTGCGGTCAGTGCCGCCCGCAGGGTGCGGCCAGGCTCGTGCACCCGAATCGCTTCGGGATTGAACGGGTCGGTGTTGGCGCGGCTGACATGGGGGGCCCAGGTCTTGTCAAACAGGTTGTCGACAGCCCAGGTCAGCGACAGGCCTTCCATCAGCGGGTGAAGACCGGTCAGATTGATCACCCCGTAGCCTGGTGAGGTGTCTGCATCCTGTCCGGACCCCAGGTCCACCCGGTCCTGGCGGCGGGCGAGCTGCCATTCGATCCCGAGCTGATGTCCCTGGTTGTGCCAATCCAGGGTCTGGCTGAACTGCAGCGGCGGTATCTGGGGCAGAGCGCTGTTGCTGTCACGGTTGGTGCCCCGAACCGTTGCCAGGGTGCTGGCCAGCTGCCAGGGGCCGTGGTGCCAACTTACCTCCGCCTCGGCGCCGAGCAGTCGGGCGTCGACATTGCGGTAGACCGACACCTGATCGGCATTGCGGGTGCGCAGGATGAAATCCTCCACCTGATCCACCCAGATGGCGGGTCGCCAGCTCAGTGCTCCCTCACGACCCTCAAGCGCCAGTTCCAGTTTGTGGTGTTTCTCGGTGTCCAGCGCCGGGTTACCGACCCAGCGCTTGGCGGGCATCATGCTCCAGCTCGCCAGGTAGCGCTCGGTCACGCCGGGGCTGCGTACGCTGCGACTGGCCGTTACTTCCAGGGCGTGACCCGGCTTGAACTGCCAGCGGCTGTCCAGGAACGCGCTGATGTTGTGGTCGGTCTGCTCAAGTTCGGTGGTGCCATAGACCTGCTGGTAGATCGCCGCGGCAGAGTTGCTCATCATGCCCATGCCGAATGGTTTGTCGGCGGAGTCCGGGCTCATTTCCACCCGGTCGTAGCGGACACCGCCACCCAGCTGCCAGTGGCGTGTGAGCCGGTGGCTGGCCTCTGCAAACAGGCCCACGCGGTCCCGGTCCACGTCGGGCCAGATCACCGAGGTCAGCATCGCCAGGTCATCCCCGCCAAAGCGTTCCGCTTCCCAGTTGTTACGCTCCAGATCCAGGCCAGTCGCCCAACCGGTTTGGGCCGATGCGGTTTGATCGAGCGTCAGGCGCAGTCCCTGGGTTCGGGTCTGGGAATCGGTGACCATCGCCATGCCGGAGGTTCTCAGGCTGACGCTGTCCATGCGATGGTCGACATCCGCCTGCCACGCCACCAGTTCCCAGTCGCCGGACCCTACCGGGCTGCCCAGGGTGAGGCGGGCGATGTCGGTATCGGTTTTGGGGGCGTCCATGCCCGAGCCCGCGTACTTGACGTCACGCTCCTGTTGTCGCCGCAGCAAACCCTGAAGGTAAAAGCCGTTGTCAGCGGTCCAGCCTGCGTCCAGTCGACCCTCCCGGTTGGTGAAGGCACTGCGGATCTGGTTGCCGTCGCCGTCGTCATAGTCATCGGCTTTGTCATGACCTCCGGCCAGTCGCACCCAGCTGCGTTCATTGCCAAGGGCGGCACTGCCATTGATGATTGAGCCGCTGCCGTTATCCGATCCGCCGGCGGTCAGGTGACCGGTGAAGACGCCGTCGGCGAACCTGGGAGCGGCGGTAGTGGCCATGATCTGGCCACCGCTAATCGGTCCCCAGCGCAGCGTCTGATTGGTCGTGCGTACATCCAGCAGAGGTGTCAGCGCCGAGCTCAGCCGACTGGTGGCCGGGTCCATCCGGTTGGGGCAGGCGCCTTCGACGCGGATGCCATCAAGGAGCACATCGACACGGTCCCGGCCCTGACCACGGATGATCGGATCAAGGCCTCGGCCGCCCATACGGGACAGCGAAACCGAGGCGTCACCGGCCAGTCTCGCCACCGGCTCCGGCACCAGAACCTCGCTGGCGGGCGACTGCCATCGGTCGCCGGTAACCTGAATCAAGGGCAATGCGGTCGCGGGCTCTCCGGCCACCGATACCAACGGCAGGGCCACGCCCCCTGCCAGCCAAACCAGCGTCAGTCTGTGTACTGCTTTCACGGCTGTCTCTCCTGAATTGAACGTGGCGCCAATAGTAATCAGCGGGCCCGCGCCTGGCCTGAGACAGAATGCCGCATCTCCAAGTAGGTATTCCCAAAGGAAAAGCCGTTAGAATGCGGGTTATGGCTTGGTTAACCTATTCAGAATCCGGATTCCAGCAGGCAGGTCGCTACCTTCTCGGGCTGCGGCTGGCGATGGCCGCGGCCCAGTTGCTGGCGTTGGCGGTGGCGGAAAGCATGGTGTCGTTGGCCCAGGGTGGGGAAGCGCTTTGGCTGACGTTGATCTATGCCTCCCTGGCGGTCGGCGGCTGGTTGTGGTTTGAGCGCTGGCCGCCGGCGTCTGCCCTGGTGGTGGCGGCCGGGCTGGCGCTGGATCTGCTGATGATCGGCGGCTGGCTGTTTCTGATCGGTGGTTACACCAACCCACTGACATCGCTGATGCTGTTACCGATTGCGGTGGCGATTGTGGTGCTGCCACTGGCCCAGAGTATCGGGCTGACCCTGCTTGGTATTGCGCTTTATACGGTGCTGGCGCGCTGGTACCTGCCGGTGACCATGGATCACCACCATGGCAGCAGCATGGCCCAGTTGCACCTGTTTGGTATGTGGCTGACGTTTGTGTTGACCTCGGCGATCCTGCTGCTGGTGGTTGGGACACTGGCCCAACGCCTGCGGAGACAGCAGGTCCAGCTGTCGAGGATTCGTGAAGGCCGCTTGCGGGACGAGCAGGTTATTGCTCTGGGGCTGTCCGCAGCGGCCGTCGCCCATCGCCTCAATACGCCCCTCAATACCCTCTCGCTGCTGGTGGATGACCTGAGGGCGGGGGAGACGAGGCCGGGACAGCAGGAAGACCTTGCGCTGATGGCCCAGCAGTTGGATCTGTGTAGCGGTCACCTCCGCCAGTTGACGTCAGCGGCGCGGCAGGCCAGCGCCGCGGAGCTGGAAGTGATTTCCGTTGCGGCCTGGATCAGGCGGCTGCGGGAGTCGGCGACCCTGCTCTGGCCAGGTGCCACGATGGAGTGGCAGGCGACGGTTCCGACCTCTGCCATCGCCGTGGATGCAACGCTGGACCAGGCCGTTCTCAACCTGCTTGCCAATGCACTGACTGCCAGCCCGGACTGGGTGGGGGTTGCCGTCAGGGACGTCGCCGGACGGCTGGAACTGGTGGTACAGGACCACGGTGATGGCCTGGAGACCACGCTCCAGGGTGCCCCCGGTGCCAGGGTTGTCGACTCTGATACCGGCCTGGGGGTTGGCCTGTTTTTGTCCAATGCCACCATCCAGCGATTGGGCGGCACGCTCAAGGCACGGGTGGAGCCTGGCGGCACCACGATGATCATCGAACTGCCGCTGGCAGAACAGGGGACAAACCATGGCTGACATCGCAAACTGGTTACTGATCGACGATGACGAGGCCTTTCTTCACGTGCTCAGACGGTCTCTGGACCGCCGGGGTATTGTTGCGGATGTTGCCCATTCGCCGCAGGAAGCCCGACAGCGGCTGTCAGAGCAGCATTACAGCCAGTGCGTGCTGGACCTGAACCTGGCCGGGGACAGTGGGTTGCAGCTATTGCCATTGCTGCTCGACAGTCAGCCGAATCTGAAGGTGGTGGTGTTGACCGGCTACGGCAGTATCGCTACAGCCGTGGAAGCGATGCGCCGTGGTGCCGTCAATTACCTGTGTAAACCGGTGACGGTGGATCAGCTGATTGCCGGGTTCGATGCCCTGGAAGCGCCGCCGGAGCTGAGGCCGGAGCCCCCCTCCGTTGAAGAGATGGAGTGGGAGCACATCCAGCGTGTACTGACGGAGAACGACGGGAATGTTTCCGCCACTGCCCGGGCCCTGAACATGCACCGACGGACATTACAGCGCAAGCTGCAGAAGCACTCGCTGTGGCGGGATTAGCTCCCTGGGGTCGATTGTCAGTGAGCTGACAGCGACGGCGGGCTGATGTTGTGGTCTTGCCCGATACGGTTCCGCCGCGTAATCTGATGTCCCGCGTCAGTGCGGTGGCCTTGGACAAGGCCAGGGAAGAGAACAACAAGGAAGAAAAGGACGTTCTGTTATGGATGATGTGAGTAAGCCGGGGCGGTGGCTTGTCGACGCTACTTTCTGGCTGGGGCATATTGCCTTGATTGTGCCTGTCTGGCTGGTCGACGATTTCTCCAATGCCCCGCTATGGGCGCTTCCTGCTGTTCTGGTGGGATTGATCAGTCTTATCGTTTACTTCTTCGCCATTGGTGTGTTTGCCCACCGGATGGGGCGCAGTGCCATTGTGTGGGGAGGGCTGGCGTGCCTGCTTTCGCCGCTGGGCGTGTGGGGGTCCTACCTGGCGTCGTTCTTTATTGAGCCCAGGCGCTCAAGTCAAATTGCGCCTCTGAGGTGACAGCTATCTTTTTCTGGTTTCTCCTGCCAGTCGCAGCTGCCAGGCGGTGATGGCCGGTCCGGCGAGCTCGAAGATTACGGTGGCGCCGATCACCAGTGGCAGTAGCAGGGTCAGTTCCGGCAGCCGCTCGGTGGCTACCAGGGCCAGTCCCAGAGCAACGCCGGCCTGGGGCAGCATGCAGGCGCCGGCGTAGCGCCGGACCACCGGTTCGGAGCGCGCGAATACACCACCCAGGTAGCCTCCGGCCAGTCGACCGGCAACCCGCGCCAGCAGGTAGACCAATCCCAGCAGCCCCAAGGTGGGCAACAGCGCCCAGTCAAGACTGTAGCCGGCGAGGAAGAAAAACAGGGCGAAGAACGGGTCGATTACCCCTTCAATGGATCGGAACGGACGCACGTGATGGTGGGCCCGGTTGGCGACCACCACGCCCAGGGTCATGCAGGTGAGCAGGTAGGACACCCCGAGGTATCCGGCCAGGCCGGCGGCCAGAAATACAAAGCCGGCCGCCTCCAGCAGCATCGGCTCGCCAGGCTTCAGGCGACCGGTGAGCCAGGCCATGGGCCAGCCAATGGTGGCCCCGAGGATCATGGCACCGAAGACGTCTGTCACGCCATGGGCCACCAGGTCGCTGATACTGTTGCCATTGCCGGCGACCAGCTCGGCAAACACCAGCAGGATACTGAACAGGATCGCGCCCCAGGCATCGTCAATGGCCACCACCTGGGTAACCACCCGGGTCAGCGGGCCTTTGGCGCCGGCTTCGCGGATCACATCCAGGGTGGCTGCCGGGTCGGTGGCGGTGGCAATCGCGGCCAACAGCAGCGCAGCCGGCAGGTTGCCGGTGAAGGCCCATACCGCCAGGAACATCACCAGCGCCGTCACCAGCGTCACCGTGAGACTGAGCACGATCGCTTCCCGGCCTTCCCGGAGATCCCGCAGAGACATCCGCTCCCCCAACAGAAAGCCGACCATCGCCAGCGTAAGCTCGGTAATCAGTTCGAAACTGCCGGTTGCCTGCAATGGAATCACGTCGAACAATGCCGGGCCGGCAAGGGCACCCAGCAGCAACAGAAGGGTGACCCGGGGAACGTGGACCTTCCCCCCGAGCGTGTGGGCTCCCAGTCCGAGCAGCATAATGATGCCCAGAAGCAGCAGATCGTGAGTGTGTTGCATGATGGCGGTCGTCGGTTATTGAGGCGTCTTGATCCCAGTTGCACAGAGAGGCTTCAGCGATTCCCGTTCTCTGAGCTATTGTGAGAGATCGAATCTAGCACGTAAGCTCTTCAGACCCCACTGACACGGCACGAACTCTTTTGCTCGGGTGATGGCCATCGATGAGAACAGAACTGTGACCCAGGATGATCAGCCAGTGACTATTCGCGCCGCAAGGCCGACCGACAGCCAGGCGGTATTGCGTCTGGCGGCAGCCCTGGTGCCTGACGGCGAAGGAGTGGACTCGCGTCGGGCGTTAAAGACACTGCTGGCGCTGCCTGATCATCGGGTCTGGGTTGCTGAGCTGGCAAGCGCTGCCAACCCGGCTATGGCCAGAGGTGCGGTCGTTGGTTGGATGCATGCGTTCATCGCCCGCCGGGTCGGTACGGTGCCCTTCGTTGAAGTCGGGGGGCTGGTGGTTGAAACCGCCCGGCGACGGGGCGGAATTGGCTCGTCGCTGCTGGCCCGGGCGACAACCTGGGGAGACTCGTTGGGCATGCCTGTGCGCGTGCGTTGTCGGGACGAACGGGAGGACAGTCATGCGTTCTATCTCGCCGAGGGTTTCAGGCACATCAAGAACCAGCGGGTATTTGAATGGCCGCGGTGATCAGAGGCTGCCAAGCTCGGCTAGCAGTCCGCAGGCGCTGGCGCCGGTCATCTCATAGGGGTTGAACTCCGCTTTTCCGGAGAACCTGAGGATCTGTTGCCGCGCCAACTGCCCGGATGGAACGTAGCCCATGGCCCACTGATCGAACCGTCGCTGCTCGATCTCGGCGTAATCAAGCAGCAGTATGTCGGAATGCCTCGGGTCCTGAAGTATGCGCTGGTACAGGTGATTGACGCGGGTGCGGGAGCCTTCAAGGCATTGCAGGAAATAGCGGTGATTGAAGCACAGCAGACCGGTGATGTCGTATTGCTCGTTGTAGGCACGGGAGGTTTCCAGAATCCGTGCGACGGCCTGTTCGTCTACCGACGCTGAAACACTGGAAGCGTAAACGAGACTGACAAGAAGCATGTTGATTTCCTTGGCAAAAGGCTGTGTTCCGGCAGCGAGTGTTGCCACCAGCCTTCTACAGGAGAGTAGATGGTGTATCTGCAGTCTAGCTTTGAATTCGCTTTCCGGCCTGTGTACCTGCAGAGCGCAACCCCATGACTGATCAGGTTCGGGTGATGCCGGGGGTGCTGCTGTTTGTCGGCCGGGCGCTCGAGGCTGAAGAGCATGCCCACGTGGCGGCGCAGGTGGTTTGGCCCCGTGGTGACAGCGAGCTGCTGGTCGGGAACCGGCGCTGGTGGCCGGAGGCGTTCCTCATCGGTTGGCGATGTCCGAAGGGCTGTTGCTGCTGATCGAGCCGCAGTCATGCTGGGGTGAGGTGCTTGGTCGCCGGCTTGATGGTGAGGACTGCGTTACCTTGCCGCTACCGGAGTTGGCACCTTCGGCGGCGGAAACCTCGCTGGCAGACGGTTGGCTGGTTCCGGCGATGGCACTGCTTTGCTCCCGGCTTGGCTTGCCCCTGCCCGGGCCCGCCATGACGGCGGTGGGGGACCACCGAATCCGCCGGTTGCTGCAGGCCATGGATGAGTGCTTCGCGGTCGACCGTTGCCTCAAGCCCCAGGGCTGGAGGGCCGCAGACGCGGCCCGTTCGATGGCGTTGTCCGAGGGCCGGTTTCTGCACCTGTTTCGGGACCAGGTGGGCATGGCCTGGCGTCCTTACCTGCTGTGGCGTCGTCTTCTGTGTGCGGTGACGGCGATGGCAGAAGGGAAGGCTGCGACGGAGGCGGCCCACCTGGCCGGCTTTTCCGACAGTGCCCACCTCAGTCGGACCTTTCGTCGGTGTTTCGGTCTCTCAATCCGTCAGGCATCCCGCCTGCGTTCGCGCAGCTGATCTGGGCCGCACGAATCCGCTCCAGCAGGTTTCTGTTTAGCCAGTTTGTTCAAGTTTGCGATGGGATAGGGCGGTACTGTTTCTCCAACACCCATGGACCGCTGGAGAACGCAATGAGTCAGAACGAGTCGCCATACCTGCAGCCAACGACGATGCTGGATTTCGGGCACCCGGATGTTCAACGCCTGGTGCGTCAACAGGGCTGGCGGGAGCTGCCTGAGCCTGAGGTGGCCAGGGCCATCTACCTGTTTGTTCGTGACCAGATTCCGTTTGGCTACAACGCCAGCGATGACCTCTCGGCGAGTAAGGTGTTGGCGGACGGCTATGGTCAATGCAACACCAAGGGCACGCTGTTAATGGCGTTACTCCGGGCGGTGGGGATTCCGGCCCGTCTGCATGGCTTTACCATCTACAACGAGCTTCAGCGCGGGGCAATCCCGGACTATCTGTTTGGGTTGGCGCCGGATCAGATCATCCACAGCTGGGTGGAGGCGCGGGTGGGCGGTCGTTGGCTGGAGCTGGAGGGTTACATCATTGACCAGCGCTATCTTGCCCGGGTTCAGAGGCGTTTTTCAGGCCATCGGGGGCCGTTCTTTGGCTTCGGCATCGCGTCGAGGTGTCTGTCATCGCCTGATAATGAATGGACCGGCGGCAATACCTACATCCAACGGCTCGGCATCGCGCAGGACTTTGGCCGCTATCAACAGCCCGACCAGTTCTACCGGGAGCGGGGAGGCAACCTCAGTGGTTGGAAGCGGTGGGCTTTTCGTTGTGTGATCAGGCACCTGATCAACCTCAATGTGCGTCGAATCCGGCGTGGCGCCGGGCTACCCGGGACACGGGCCTGATGCCTTCGCCGGGCGCTCCCAAGGGGGTGTCGGTGTGTCAATATGCTTTACAGGTTGCACAGATCGATCATTTAATACCTTTTAAAACCAATAAGATGAAAACTTGGCTGGTTTTTCGCATGGGTTTACAGCAACGCCTGGGGGAGTTGTTTGGGTTCAGTAATCCCCGGCCAAGGAGATAACCATGACTACCAACAACCAATGGACTCGCGGTGGCTGCGCCGCATTGCTGCTCGGCATGGCAGGTGGCGCGTATGCGGTGCCCTTTACCCTCGATTTTGAAGGGGTTGGGGATCAGGCGCAGATCCAGGATTTCTATAACGGCGGGACGGACTCCGATGGCAACTCAGGAACCAACTACGGCGTTGGCTTTGGCGACAACGCGTTGGGCGTGGTTGACGGGGATGCCGGAGGTAACGGCAACTTCGCAAATGAACCCTCACCGGACACCATCATGTTTTTCCTCTCGGGCTCGTCCATCCTGAACTACTCGCCGGGGTTTGATACCGGGTTTTCTTTCTATTACACCACCTCCCAGGCGGCATCGGTGACGGTGTGGGACCAGGAGAATGCCGGTGGTTCCCTGCTGGGACAGATTGATCTGGTTGCTAACAGCACAGCCAACAACTGTACTGGCGATCCGTCAGGCCAGTTCTGCAACTTCGATGTTGGCAACGTGACCTTTTCCGGAACCGCGAAATCAATCGATTTCTCCGGCACCGCCAACCAGGTAGGGTTCGACAACATCACCTTCGGTTCGGACGACCCGAATGTGCCTGGCGATGACACGCCGACCACCGTTGTGCCGGAACCGTCAACGCTGGTGCTGCTGGGGTTGGGGCTGATCGGTGTGTCCGTCACACGCCGTCGCCTGAGGATGACACCGGCCACCGCCTGACGGTGATTGTGGTGTCGAAAAATTGAACACCCGGGAAGCCCCGCCAAAGGCGTCGTAGCCTTGGCGGGGCTTCTTTGTGCGACGCCTGTTTCCCGCCGCTAACACTGGCCCTGTTCGTTCAGAGGGCGCTTGTTCAGCGCCGGCTCCTGGCCCGGGGCGACCGTCAGCCACCAGACATGACGGTCCCAGTCACCCAGTACGATGCGCTGGGCGGGCTGGCCATTGGCGACCAGGTCATGAACCGCCGGCCGATGGGTGTGGCCATGGATCAGACGTTGGACGCCGTGTTCTTCCATGACGTTGACCACCTCTTCCGGGGTGACGTCCATAATCGACTGTTCCTTGCCCTGGTTCTTGGCCATGCTGATCTCCCGCAGCTGGCGGGCGGTCGTCTGCCGGTCAGCCAGCGGGCGTTGCAGGAACATGATCTGCCACTGACGGTTGCGCATGGTGGCGCGGAACTTCTGGTATTCCACGTCAGCGGTGCACAGGCTGTCGCCGTGCATCAGCAAGGTGGGCGTGCCGTACAGGTCCACCACAGTCGGGTCATCCAACAGGGTGGCGCCGATACGCTGACAGTAGTCATCCCCGATGAGGAAATCCCGGTTGCCGTGCATCAGATACAGTTCGGTACCCTGATCACTGAGGGCGCGCAAAGCCGATGCGACCTGCTCCTGCAGCGGCGTCCGCTCGTCATCACCTATCCAGGCCTCAAAAAAGTCACCAAGAATGTAGAGGCGTTCAGCGCCCTGGGCTTCGCCAGCCAGGAACGCCAGAAATGCCTCGGTGATATCCGGCCGGTCTTCCTCCAGGTGGAGGTCTGAGATGAACAGCGTGGTCACGCTGCGCCTCCATCCTCCAGCACCTCGGCTTTCTCGATGACCACATCGTCATGAGGGACATCCTGATGGCCGGCTTTCATGGTGGTGGGGACGGCGCGAATGGCGTTGACGGTGTCCATGCCTTCAACCACCTTGCCGAAGACACAGTATCCCCAGCCTTCGGCGGTTTCTGCTGTGTGGTCGAGGAAGCCGTTGTCCTGTACGTTGATGAAGAACTGCGCGGTGGCGGAGTGAGGGTCCATGGTGCGAGCCATGGCAACGGTGCCGGCCATGTTGCTGAGGCCGTTATTGGCTTCATTGGCAATCGGTTCACGGGTTTTGCGGGGGGTCATGCCGGGCTCGAATCCACCGCCCTGGATCATGAAGTTACTGATCACACGGTGGAACACCAGGCCGTCATAAAAACCATCACGGACATACTGTTCGAAGTTTTTGGCGGTCTCTGGGGCCTTGTCATGGTCCAGCTCAAGCTTGATGTCGCCGTGAGAGGTTTTCAGCAGAATCATTCTGGTTTCCTGTGTCGTTGGGAGCGCGCCGTGCCGTCACCAGCGGGACGCAGCAATGAATCGGGTTCGTTTCTGGGCGGGCCAGTCTGCCTTTATTGCCCTTAAGGATCTATTGTACGTAACTCTTTCACCCACGTAACGCTTCAGGTGGCGTCAGGGCTTCCCGGTTTTTTCCGGGTGCGACGACGTGTCGGTGTTGGCCGGGGTTATGCCTGACGAGGGAATGCGTATAATACTGCGTTTACGCTAAAGATCCTCTGACGGACTCCGGATCGCTTCTGAGTGAACGGGAGCCTGGTCAGTGGCTCTTTCAGCACCACCCAAGCAAAGCTGGCCCCGTTTTGCCGGGGTTCCAAACGCACCGTCCCACGAAATTGAGATCGTATGAGCGCCGATTCCAAGAAAGCCCACAACTTTATTGAAAGCCTGATTAAAGACGAAATCAGCAGTGGCAAGCACGCCGGCAAGGTTGTTACCCGTTTTCCGCCGGAGCCAAATGGCTATCTGCACATTGGTCACGCCAAATCCATCTGCCTGAACTTTGGCATTGCAGAGACGTTCCAGGGCGAGTGTAACCTTCGGTTTGATGACACCAACCCGGAGAAGGAATCCCAGGAATACATCGATGCGATCCGCAAAGACGTCCAGTGGCTGGGTTACGAGTGGGCCGGTGATATCCGTTTTGCCTCCGATTACTTCGACGCCATCTACGATTTTGCCGAAGAGCTGATCGAGAAGGGCAAGGCCTATGTGTGCTCCCTGAACGCCGAGCAGATGGCCGAGTACCGTGGCAGCCTGACCGAGCCGGGTCGCAACAGCCCGGACCGTGATCGTCCGATTGAGGAAAACCTGCAGCTGTTCCGGGACATGCGCGCGGGCAAGTATGCCAATGGTGAGCTGGTGCTGCGGGCCAAGATCGATATGGCCTCGCCCAACATCAACCTGCGCGACCCGATCCTGTACCGGATTCGCTACGCTGACCATCACCAGACCGGTGACAAGTGGTGCATCTATCCGATGTACGACTTCACCCACCCCATCTCCGACGCGATGGAAGGGATTACCCACTCGCTCTGCACGCTGGAATTCGAGGATCACCGGCCGCTGTATGACTGGGTACTGGATAACATCACGCCGCCGGCACGGCCGCGGCAAACGGAGTTCGCCCGTCTCAACCTGAACTACACCATTACCAGCAAGCGCAAGCTCAAGCGCCTGGTGGATGAGGGTGTGGTTGAAGGCTGGAACGATCCGCGGATGCCAACGGTGTCCGGGATGCGTCGACGGGGCTACACGCCAGAGTCGATCCGTGCCTTCTGTGACATGATCGGAGTCAACAAGGCTGGCGGCACCGTCGATGTCGGCATGCTCGAGTTCGCCATCCGCGAAGACCTGAATGCCCGCGCGCCCCGAGCCATGTGCGTCATGCGCCCGCTCAAGGTGACCCTGACCAACTACCCGGAAGACCAGGCTGAAACCCTGACCTTGCCGGTGCATCCGCAGAACGAGGCGATGGGTACCCGCGAAGTACCCTGGACCCGCACCCTGTATATCGACCGGGAAGACTTCGTTGAAGAGCCGCCGCGTAAGTGGAAGCGTCTGGCACCGGATCAGGCGGTACGGCTTCGTGGCGGATACGTGATGACCTGCCGCGAGGTGGTCCGCGACGGCGAAGGCAACATCGTCGAGCTCAAGTGCGAGTACGATCCCAACACCCTGGGCGTTAACCCGGAGGGGTACAAACCCAATGGTGTGATTCACTGGGTGTCCGCAAGCGACAGTGTTGAAGCGGACATCAATCTTTACGATCGTCTGTTCAACCATGAGTCTCCAGACAGTGACAAGGAAGGCGACTTCCTGGATCACCTGAACCCGGATTCCCTGGTTAGTCTGACTGGTGCCCGGGTTGAGAAAAGCCTGGCCCAGCCCCGCAATGACCTGCCGTACCAGTTCGAGCGGGAAGGCTATTTCTTCCTGGATGCCGATGCCTCCGAGCCCGGTCGTCCGGTTTTCAATCGTACCGTCACGCTCAGGGATTCCTGGGCCAAAGCCAAAAACTGATAGTCCATAGGCCGTTAACGTGATTCGAATCTACAACACGCTGTCCCAGCAGAAGGAAGAGTTCCAGCCCATCGAACCCGGCAAGGTTCGTATGTATGTCTGTGGCATGACGGTTTACGACTACTGTCACCTGGGGCATGCACGGGTGCTGGTGGCGTTTGATGTGATTACCCGTTACCTGCGGCATTGCGGCTACGACGTCCATTACGTTCGCAACATCACCGACATAGACGACAAGATCCTGCTGCGGGCGGAGGAGAACGGTGAGGTCTATACCGATCTCACCGAGCGCATGATCAGCGCAATGCACGAGGATGAAGGCAAACTTGGGGTTCTGCCGCCGACGGAAGAGCCCCGGGCCACCGCCCACATCGACAACATCATCGCGATGATCCGCACGCTGATCAGCAAGGATCACGCCTATGTGGCCGATAATGGGGACGTCTACTTTGCCGTGGACTCGTTTGACGGTTACGGCAAGCTCAGCAAGAAAAAGCTGGATGACCTGCTTGCAGGTGCGCGGGTCGATGTCGAGCAGGCCAAGCGTTCACCGGCGGATTTCGCGCTGTGGAAGGCTGCCAAAGCCGGCGAGGTGAGCTGGAACTCGCCCTGGGGCGATGGTCGCCCGGGGTGGCACATCGAGTGCTCCGCCATGTCGACCTGCTGCCTGGGAGACACCTTTGACATCCATGGTGGCGGGCCGGACCTGATGTTCCCGCACCATGAAAACGAGATTGCCCAGTCTGAGGCGGCTACCGGGCAGGAATTTGCCCGCACCTGGATGCATGCCGGCGCGATTCGTGTGAACAAGGAGAAGATGTCCAAGTCCCTTGGCAACTTCTTCACCATCCGTGAGATCCTCGAGAGCTATCCCCCCGAGGTGGTGCGGTACTTCCTGGTGTCCAGCCATTACCGCAGCCAGGTGGACTACTCCGAAGATAATCTGGCCGAAGCCGGGCGCAGCCTGACCAAGCTCTACCACGCCCTGCGTGGTCTGGTACCTGCCAAAGATGTGGCAGACACCGCCCATGACCGGCAGTTCCAGGCGGCCATGGACGATGACTTCAACACCGCCGGTGCGATCGCGGTGCTTCATGGTGTTGCCGCGGAAATCAATCAGCACCGGCGCCAGGGCGACGAGCAGGCGGCGTCCGACAGCGCCGCCGTGCTGGTCCGGCTCGGCAAGGTGCTGGGATTGATGCAGCAGGACCCGGAGGCGTTCTTCCAGGCCGATACCGGCGGAGAGCTGACCGCCGAGGAGATCGAAGCGCTGATCCAGGCGCGGGCGGATGCCCGCAAGGGACGGGATTTCGCAGAGGCCGATCGAATCCGGGATGAGCTTGCCAGTAAAGGCGTGATTCTGGACGATTCACGAGAGGGCACCAGCTGGCGCCGGGGTTGATGGCGGTCATTTCCAGGCATGAATTTATACGTGATTTAACGTACAATGCCGCGCCTAGAAAGATAGCGCAGGGAGCCACGGATGAACTCCGAATCGTCTCTGCGCGATCTGAGGGCTGTAGCTGCAAGGCGTGGTCCGCAGCCAATGGTCTGGGCCGCACCCGGATAGCCCTTGGCAAGGGCCGCAACGCCGCAGATGCGGCCCTCAGAGCGCGCCCTTCGGGGCCTTCAGAGCGATTCACACTCGGCGTTGCGACTTTTTGAAAGGCAACCAGCCTGTCTGCAAAGTCGCGCCTTGATTGTGAACCGCTCTGAAGACCAGAGATGATCCGGAGTTCATCCGTGGCTCCCCAACTCCCGGTTAGCCGGGAGCGAATAACCGGGCGTTTCGATCCGGTAAACAGGGAACACAGTAAAACCACTGAGGCAAACAACGATGACAGAACGCGTGCAAGTCGGCGGCCTTCAGGTCGCAAAGAACCTGTTCGATTTCGTGAACAATGAAGCGATTCCGGGCACCGGCGTTGAGGCCGACAAATTCTGGGCGAACGTCGACAGCATCATTCACGAGCTGGCTCCCCGCAATAAGGAACTCCTGGCTCAGCGTGACGCAATCCAGGAGAAAATGGACGCCTGGAACCGGGATCATAAAGGTCAGTCCATCAACATGGACGAGTACAAGGCCTTCCTGAAGGACATCGGCTACCTGGTCGAAGAACCTGCCGACTTCAAGATCGACACCGCCAACGTTGATCCGGAAATCGCCACCATGGCCGGCCCGCAGCTGGTTGTGCCGGTGATGAACGCGCGTTTTGCTCTCAACGCCGCCAATGCGCGTTGGGGCAGCCTGTACGATGCCCTCTACGGCACCGATGCCATTTCTGAAGACGATGGCGCCGAGAAAGGTCGTGGTTACAACCCGGTGCGCGGCGCCAAGGTTATCGAGTGGGCCCGCAACCTGCTGGACAGCTCCGCTCCGCTGGCCGCTGGCAGCCACAAGGATGCCGCCAAATACTACGTGGACGGTGGCAAGCTGGCCGTCAAACTGCAGAATGGCGATGTCACCGGTCTGAAAGACGAGTCCGGATTTGCCGGCTATGTCGGTTCCGCGGCAGAGCCGACCGGTATCCTGTTGGCCAAGAATGGCATGCGATTTGAGATTCAAATCGACGCCAGTCATTCCATTGGCAAAGATGACGGCGCCCACGTCAAAGACGTCCTGATGGAATCAGCTCTGACCACCATCATGGACTGCGAGGACTCCGTTGCCGCCGTTGATGCCGACGACAAGATCGTCGCCTACAAGAACTGGCTGGGCCTGATGAAAGGCGATCTCGAAGAAACCTTCGAGAAGGGCGGTCAGAAAATGACCCGTAAGCTGAACGCAGACCGCGTTTACACCGCGCCAGACGGTGGCGAAGTAAGCCTGAAAGGTCGCAGCATGCTGTTCGTCCGCAACGTTGGTCACCTGATGACCAACCCGGCGATTCTGCTGAAAGACGGCAGCGAGATTCCCGAGGGCCTGATGGATGGCCTGATCACCTCGCTGATCGCAATCCACGACCTCAAGGGGCTTGGTCAGTTCCAGAACAGCACCAAGGGCTCTGTCTATATCGTTAAGCCCAAGCAGCATGGTCCGGAAGAAGTCGCCTTCACCAACGAGTTCTTTGCCCGTGTCGAGGACGCCCTGGGTCTGCCGCGCTTTACCCTGAAAGTTGGCATCATGGATGAAGAGCGCCGCACAACCGTGAACCTGAAGGCCTGTATCCATGCGGCCAAGGATCGCGCGGTCTTCATCAACACCGGCTTCCTCGATCGGACCGGCGACGAGATCCACACCTCCATGGAGCTGGGGCCGTTCATCCGTAAAGGCGAAATGAAGCAGGCTGCCTGGATCAACGCCTACGAGAACTGGAACGTCGATATTGGTCTGGAAACCGGTTTCTCCGGCGTTGCCCAGATCGGTAAAGGAATGTGGGCAATGCCGGACCTGATGGCTGGCATGCTCGAGCAGAAAATCGGCCATCCGAAGTCTGGCGCCAACACGGCGTGGGTTCCGTCCCCGACAGCGGCCACTCTGCACGCATCGCACTACCACCAGGTAAACGTATTCGACGTGCAGAAAGAGCTGGCGAACCGTCAGCGCGCTGCGCTGGACGATATTCTGACCGTACCGGTTCTGGCAGATCCGTCTTCTCTGAGTGCTGAAGACATCCAGCAGGAGCTGGACAACAACGCCCAGGGTATCCTCGGATACGTTGTGCGCTGGATCGATCAGGGTGTAGGCTGCTCCAAGGTGCCGGATATCAACAACGTCGGCCTGATGGAAGACCGTGCAACCCTGCGGATTTCCTCCCAGCTGCTGGCCAACTGGCTGCATCACGGTATCTGCACCGAAGCGCAGATTGAGGAAACCATGAAGCGCATGGCCGCTGTTGTTGATCAGCAGAACGCTGGTGATCCTGCCTACCGCAACATGGCTCCGAACTTCGATGACAGTATTGCGTTCGAAGCGGCCATGGCGCTGGTTCTGAAGGGTTGTGAGCAGCCGAACGGCTATACCGAGCCGCTTCTGCATGCCTACCGCCTCAAGGCGAAAGCCAAGTACGGTCAGTAAATCGACCGATAAATAAAAAACCCGCCAATCCGGCGGGTTTTTTTATTGCCTGCTCGCAGAGCGGTCAGGCATGGGATGCAGCGTTGCCCGGTCAGTCCGTGTGCAGCTCGTTGGCGGCGTACAGCGTGTTCTGCAGCAGGGTGGCGATGGTCATCGGGCCAACCCCTCCGGGCACCGGAGTAATGTAGGCAGCGCGCTCTGCGGCGGCCTCGAACTCGATGTCACCACGTAGCTTGCCGTCTTCCATCCGGTTGATGCCAACGTCGATCACCGTGGCGCCAGGCTTGATCCATTCGCCCTTCACCAGGCCGGGCTTGCCTACGGCGGCAATGACGATGTCAGCCTCGGAGACGAAGCGTGCCAGGTCATCGGTGAAACGATGGGTGACGGTCGTGGTGGCGCCCTTGAGGAGCAGTTCCATGGCCATGGGGCGGCCTACGATGTTGGAGGCCCCGACAATCACTGCATGCTGGCCCTTATAGGGCGTGCCGACGCTGTCCAGCAGGGTGATGATGCCGGCGGGTGTGCACGGGCGCAGCTCTGGCCGACGCTGGACCAGTCGCCCGATATTGAATGGGTGAAAGCCGTCAACGTCTTTGTCCGGGCGGATCTTGACCAGAATCGGATCGGCGTCCAGATGAGAGGGCAGGGGAAGCTGAACAAGAATGCCGTCCACCGCAGTGTTCTCGTTCAGCTCTTCGATCAGCGCCTCCAGGGCCTCCTGAGAGGTGTCTTCCGGCAGGTCGTAGGACAGGGAGATAATCCCGGCTTCTTCGCAGGCCTTACGTTTATTGCCAACGTACACCTGGGATGCGGGGTCATTGCCGACCAGCACCACGGCCAGTCCGGGCGCGCGCAGTCCCTGTTGGCGACGGGCCTCAACGCCCGCGGCAACCTGCTGTCGGACCTGGGCGGCGATTTCTTTTCCGTTGATCAGTTTCGCAGTCATGTCGATATCTTTGGGTCCAGCCTTATAAAGCGGCGCATTGTCTCATGGTTCGTCGTCTACTCCAATTCACCGCGCCGTTCTTCTATCACCCGCTGGCCGCTGTCGTGTCAGGCTGCAATGAGGGTAGCAGCGCCCATGGGTGGTATCGGTGTCGTAGTCGTGTCGTGATAGCGCGTGTAGTAGAGGATAGAAGGTAGAGGATATGGTGGTAACGAGTGCACTGCCAGAGAGTGTGGCGCTAGTGTTAGGTAGTAGGTAGAGAGTGTAGTGGTTAGTAGGTAGAGAGTGTAGTGGTGGAAGGTGTAGTGGTGGAAGGTGTAGTGGTAGAATCACAAAAAGTGGCATCGGCAATTGGCTGCTGGCGGAATTATCTGAAGAAAATTCCAAATCGTTGTTGACGAAGCGGAAACCCGACGGTAATATGCGCGCCAACTTTGCTGAGGCACTTGTTGTTCAGGTTGAACGGGGTATAGCGCAGTCTGGTAGCGCGCCTGCTTTGGGAGCAGGATGTCGGGAGTTCGAATCTCTCTACCCCGACCATTTCCATTCTGGATATTCAAGTGGGTGAAAGGTTAAGCGCCCGTAGCTCAGTTGGATAGAGCAACGGCCTTCTAAGCCGTGGGTCGCAGGTTCGAATCCTGCCGGGCGTGCCATTAAGCCGTCGGCCGGTCGATAAGCGGTCCAGGTCAAGGCAAAGTTCAAAGCGTTAAAGTTTGAAGTGATAATGTGGTGGACGTAGCTCAGTTGGTAGAGCTCAGGATTGTGACTCCTGCGGTCGAGGGTTCGAACCCCTTCGTCCACCCCACTTTCCCTCCTTGTTGATTTCCCGCTGATCAGAATTTTAAGATGTCATTAGGGCATCGATTCTGTGCTTGATGTGCGAAAGTGGCGGAACTGGTAGACGCGCTGGATTTAGGTTCCAGTGGGGCAACCCGTGAGAGTTCGAGTCTCTCCTTTCGCACCACCTATCCCCCTGATTTTTTATTCCTTTCTGTAGTTTGTTTTGCCTTCGCGCATTTTGTGCCTTCTCCTTTGTAGGCTTTGCTCTGGCGACAGGTTTCGCGGCATTTCGTGTTTCTCTCCGCCTGGAAAACCGTGGTAGACTACCGCTTTTAATTTTGCGCTGCCTGGGTTGACGGCCGGCAAGGTAGTGACCAGGGCGCAGGTAATTATTCATTCACTTACTGACCGGTAATTCGAGGAACTTCCATGCAAGTGTCTGTAGAAACGACATCCAACATCGAACGTCGCATGACAATCGGTGTGCCCGCCCAGGAAATTGACGCGGCGGTTCAAAAGCGCCTTCAGGAAACCGCGCGTACCGTTCGCCTGAACGGTTTTCGTCCGGGCAAAGTGCCTATGAGCGTTGTAAAGCGTCGTTTCGGTGCCAGCGTTCGCCAGGAAATCGTCGGCGAAGTCATGCGCGACAACTACATGAAGGCACTTGAAGAGCAGGATATTGCTCCGGCTGGCTGGCCGCGCTTTGAGCCGAAGTCCATGGAAGAAGGCAAGGACCTCGAGTTCGTGGCCATCTTCGAAGTGCTGCCGGAAATCGAGCTGGGCGACCTGAGCAAAATCAGCATTGAAAAGCCGACCTCCGAAATCACCGACAAAGACGTCGACAACATGATCGACAACCTGCGTCGTCAGCAGGCCACCATGAAGTCCGTGAAGCGCAAGTCCAAGAACAAGGACGTGCTGACCATCGACTTCAAGGGCTTTATTGACGGCGAAGAGTTTGAAGGTGGCGCGGCTGAAGGTCACCGCCTGACTCTGGGCTCTGGCCAGATGATTCCGGGCTTCGAGAAGGCCATCGTTGGCGGTAAGGCCGGCGAAGAGCTGGAAATTGAAGTTACCTTCCCGGAGGACTACCACAACGAAGAGCTGGCCGGTAAGCCTGCCAAGTTCGAAATCAAGATTCACGAAGTAGAAGAGCCGCAGCTGCCTGAGCTGGATGAAGAGTTCTTCCAGAAGTACGGCATTGAAGCCGACAGCGAAGAAAGCTTCCGTGCCGAAGTTCAGAAGAACATGGAGCGCGAGCTGAAGCAGGCGATCTCCAACAAGGTCAAGAACGACGTTGTTGACGGCCTGCTGGAAACCACTGAACTGGAAGTGCCTCAGGCGCTGATTGACCAGGAAATCGACCGTCTGCGTCAGGACGCCGTACAGCGTTTCGGTGGCCAGGTAGACTTCCAGCAGCTGCCTAAAGAGCTGTTTGAAGAGCAGGCGAACCGTCGCGTCAAGACCGGTCTGCTGTTCCAGGAAGTGATCAAGAGCAAGGACCTGAAGGCGGATGATGCCAAGGTCGAGGAGAAGATCCAGGAGATCGCCTCCACTTACGAGCAGCCGGAAGAGGTTGTTGCCCACTTCCAGAACAACGCCGAGCAGAAGTCCCAGATCGAATCTGTGGTTCTGGAAGACGCGGTTGTTGACCTTGTCCTCGAGCAGGCTAAGGTGAAAGAGAAGAAAATGAAGTACGAAGACGCCGTCAAGGCCGGTCAGCCCCAGCGTTAAGACTGGGGCCTGATGGCTTCGCGAGCGAGAAAAGAAAACAGCCGGTCATGCCGGCTGTTTTCATCTTGGGCTGGGGGTGGCAAAGTAATGCCCCGGTAACAGTCATCCAGGGGGAAGGGCTGATCCTTTCTTCTTTACATAACGAACAATCTACCAAACCCCGGTGACCGGGTGGTCACAATACGTCCAGAAGGAGTTCAGGCGCATCATGATGCAAAAACCGATTGATGGTCCGGCAATGGTAACGAGCGCCGGCCTGGTGCCGATTGTTATTGAACAGACTGCCCGGGGTGAGCGGCAGTTCGACATCTATTCCCGTCTGCTGAAAGAGCGGGTGGTATTTCTGGTGGGGCCTGTTGAGGACCACATGGCCAACCTGGTGGTGGCCCAGCTGCTGTTCCTGGAGTCGGAAAACCCCGACAAGGACATTCACCTGTACATCAACAGCCCTGGCGGTTCTGTCACTGCGGGTATGTCCATCTACGACACCATGCAGTTCATCAAGCCGGACGTGAATACGCTGTGTATTGGTCAGGCGGCTAGCATGGGGGCATTCCTGCTCGCCGGTGGCGCTGAGGGCAAGCGTGCCTGTCTGCCGCATTCCCGGGTGATGATTCACCAGCCACTTGGCGGTTATCAGGGCCAGGCCACGGACATTGAGATCCACACCAAGGAAATCCTCAAGATCCGCCACACCCTGAACACCCTTCTGGCCCAGCACACTGGCCAGGATCTGGAGACCATCGAGCGGGATACCGAGCGCGATAATTTCATGGATCCGACCCAGGCCAAGGAGTACGGCCTGATCGATGCAATATTTGATAAGCGCGTTCAGAATAAGTAATACTGGAACCAATCGCATCACCATTTGTCGACGTAATTGGTGAGTGCGTCGACAAATCCAGACCAGAGGTAAGTCAATGGCAGATGAAAGAAACGGCAGGGGCGACGATAACGGCAAGTTGCTGTACTGCTCGTTTTGTGGAAAGAGCCAGCATGAAGTCCGTAAGCTCATTGCAGGGCCCTCGGTGTTCATCTGCGACGAATGCGTCGACCTGTGTAACGACATCATCCGGGAGGAGATCCAGGAGAGTTCACAGGAAGAGGCGAGTGATCGTCTGCCCACGCCTGATGAAATTCGCACTACGCTGAATGAGTATGTTATCGGGCAGGACCGGGCCAAGATTGTTCTATCTGTCGCAGTGTATAACCACTACAAGCGGCTGCGTTACGGCGAAGGCAAGGCCGAAGTCGAGCTTGGCAAGAGCAACATTCTGCTGATCGGTCCTACCGGCAGTGGTAAAACCCTGTTGGCAGAGACCCTTGCGCGGATGCTGAACGTGCCGTTCACGATCGCGGACGCCACCACGCTGACAGAAGCCGGTTACGTGGGTGAGGATGTCGAGAACATCATCCAGAAGCTGCTGCAGAAGTGCGATTACGACGTCGACAAGGCTCAGCGCGGTATCGTCTACATCGATGAGATCGACAAGATTTCCCGCAAGTCCGACAACCCGTCGATCACCCGGGATGTGTCCGGCGAGGGTGTTCAGCAGGCACTGCTGAAACTGATCGAAGGAACGGTCGCGTCTGTACCTCCACAGGGCGGTCGCAAGCATCCCCAGCAGGAATTTCTGCAGGTGGATACCGGCAATATCCTGTTCATCTGCGGTGGCGCCTTTGCTGGCCTCGACAAAGTGATTCAGGATCGCTCCGAGCGCAGCAGCATCGGCTTTACGGCCTCAGTCGTGAGCCAGGATGACAGCAAGAGTACGGGCGACATCATCAAGGACGTCGAGACCGAGGATCTGGTGAAGTACGGCCTGATTCCCGAGTTTGTCGGTCGTCTGCCGGTGGTGGCCACACTGACCGAGCTTGACGAGGCAGCGCTGGTTCAGATTCTCACTGAGCCCAAGAACGCGCTGACCAAGCAGTACCAGAAACTGTTCGATATGGAAGGGGTTGAGCTGGATTTCCGTGAAGACGCACTGCGTGCGGTTGCGCGCAAGGCCATGGAGCGCAAGACCGGCGCCCGGGGTCTGCGGTCCATCATGGAAGCCACCCTGCTGGACACCATGTACCAGATCCCTTCTGAAACCGATGTCACCAAGGTGGTGATCGACGAAAGCGTGATTGATGGCGACTCCGAGCCGTTCAAGATCTACGCCAGCTCCGATCATGCCAAGGCGGCTTCCGACGATTGATCGTTGGCAGGTTTCAGCAATATGAAAAAGGGCGGCAACGCCCTTTTTTTTCCTCTCCGTTTTGTGGTCGGCTGTTAGTGTCGCCGGTCGGGGCACCTGGCCCCGCGTGCCGACTGGCCCTGACGGACAGCCCCGACGCAATTCCTCCTGCAAAAATATTGCAATTTTACCAAGCGCCCCAATGAAGGGTGATAAGCTGAAAGAAACAAAACCCGAGGATTTCTTATGACCCTGATCCCCGAAGAGTCTGTACAAGAATACCCAATGCTCCCGTTGCGGGACGTGGTGGTATTCCCACATATGGTGGTTCCGCTGTTCGTGGGGCGCGACAAATCAATTCAGGCGCTCGAAGCCGCGATGGAGGGCAGCAAGGAAATCCTTCTTGTGGCACAACGGGATGCCGGCACCGATGAGCCGGGCCCGGAAGACGTATTCGAAATGGGGACTCTGGCCACGGTGTTGCAGTTGCTGCGACTCCCGGACGGCACCGTCAAGGTGCTGGTGGAAGGCAATACCCGTGCTCGCATCCAGACCATGGAGGAGGGCGAGTTCCTGACCGGCACCGCGATCCTGATGGACGAAGAGTCGTTGCCGGAGCGCGAAGGCGAAGTACTGGTCAAGACCCTGATGGAGGAGTTTGAAAAGTACGTCAAGCTCTCCAAGAAAGTGCCGTCGGAAGTCTCCAATGCGCTGACCGGCATCACCGAGCTGGAGCGTCTGGTGGACACCATGGCCGCGCACCTGGAGCTTCGCATCCCTGAAAAACAGGAACTCCTTGAAGCGCTGGATGTCCGCCAGCGGGTGGACCTGCTGCTGGGCAAGCTGGACGGCGAGATTGACCTGATTGAGGTAGAGAAGCGCATCCGTGGCCGCGTCAAGAAACAGATGGAGCGCAGCCAGCGGGAGTACTACCTCAACGAACAGATGAAGGCCATCCAGAAGGAGATGGGCCAGCTGGGTGAAGGTGGTGGTGATTTCGAGGAGCTGGAGCAGCGCCTGGAAGAAGCCGGGCTGCCCGAAGAAGCCCGCAAGAAGACCGAAGCGGAACTCAACAAGCTCAAGATGATGTCGCCCATGTCCGCCGAGGCGACGGTGGTACGGGGTTACATCGACTGGATGCTGGCCGTGCCCTGGAAGAAGCGCAGCCGCGTTCGCCATGACCTCGAGAAGGCCCAGGAAATTCTGGACCGGGATCACTACGGTCTGGAAGAGGTCAAGAAGCGCATCCTGGAGTACTTGGCGGTCCAGAGCCGCGTGAAGAAGGTGAAAGGCCCTGTGCTGTGCCTGGTAGGGCCGCCCGGGGTTGGTAAGACCTCCCTAGGCCAGTCCATTGCCCGGGCCACCAATCGCAAATACACCCGGATGGCACTGGGTGGCGTGCGTGACGAGGCTGAGATTCGCGGTCACCGCAAGACCTACATTGGCGCCTTGCCCGGCAAGCTGCTGCAGAAGCTGTCCAAGGTCGGGGTCAAGAACCCGCTGTTCCTGTTCGATGAAATCGACAAGATGGGCATGGACCACCGGGGTGATCCGGCATCCGCATTGCTGGAAGTGCTGGACCCGGAGCAGAACCACACCTTCAACGATCACTACCTGGAAGTGGACTACGATCTGTCAGACGTGATGTTTGTCTGCACCTCCAACTCCATGGACATTCCGTCGGCGCTGCTGGACCGGATGGAAATCATCCGTATCCCCGGCTACACCGAAGACGAGAAGGTCAACATTGCCCTCCGGTACCTGGTGCCCAAGCAGGTCAAGGCCAACGGGCTGACCGAGAAGGAGCTGGATCTGCCGGAAGAGACCCTGCGATCGCTGATCCGCTACTACACCCGGGAAGCCGGTGTGCGGGGGCTGGAGCGGGAGATTGCCAAGATCTGTCGCAAGGTCGTGCGGGAGCATGTGGAGGCCGGCGAACGCAAGACGCTGACCATCACCCCGGAGATGCTGGAAGACTATTCCGGTGTCCAGAAGTTCAAGTACGGTCTGGCGGAAGAGACCAACCAGATCGGGCAGGTGACCGGCCTGGCCTGGACCCAGGTTGGCGGTGAACTGCTGACCATTGAGTGCGCATTGACCAAGGGCAAGGGCCGTGTCGTCAAGACCGGTTCGCTGGGCGATGTCATGCAGGAGTCCATCCAGGCGGCCTTGACCGTGGTCCGCAGTCGTGCCGTCGGGCTTGGTGTGAAGGACGATTTCCACGAGAACTACGACCTGCACGTCCACGTTCCCGAGGGCGCAACGCCAAAAGATGGTCCCAGTGCCGGTATCGGTATGTGCACCGCGCTGGTCTCCGCACTGTCGCAGATTCCGGTCCGCGCAGACGTTGCCATGACCGGTGAAATCACCCTTCGCGGGCGTGTGCTGGCGATTGGCGGGCTCAAGGAAAAACTGCTCGCGGCGCACCGCGGTGGCATCAAGACCGTGGTGATTCCGGAAGAAAACGTCCGCGATCTCAAGGAGATACCGGATAATATCAAGGAATCTCTGGAAATCCGTCCGGTAACATGGATCGACGAAGTGCTGGATATTGCCCTGGCTTACAGCCCTGAACCGCTCAGCGAACAGGTGTCAGCTGAGGCCGGATCAGGCAAATCCAGAGACGATGATGCCGATTCTTCCGAGCGGATAAATACGCACTAATCCTCGGCGGCGTTGTTGACACGCTGGAGAGCCCGTTGGTATAACTGTTTCGCCGTGAAGCAGCCAATACCAAGGGCTCCCGCGCAGTTTATGCCTATTCCGAATTCCGGTTTTCAACCGAATGGAATAAAAAAAGTGAAGAATGGAATTCTCTGACCGCTTATGCGATAGTCGGGAACGTCCTAAAGAATAGCCAACTTATATCTATAACATCTTCAACCTGAAATCGAAGGGGTTTAGTGTGAACAAGTCCGAACTAATCGATGCAATTGCAGAGTCCGCTGACATCTCCAAGGCAAGCGCGGGTCGCGCTCTGGACGCGATGACAGACTCCGTAACTGACGCTCTGAAAAAAGGTGATCAGGTGACTCTGATCGGTTTCGGTACCTTCTCGGTGAAAGAGCGTGCTGCTCGCACCGGTCGTAACCCGCAAACTGGCGCTGAGATCAAGATTCCGGCCTCTAAAGTACCTGGCTTCAAAGCTGGTAAGGCCCTGAAAGACGCCGTTAAGTAAGGCTCTTTCTCCGGCGGTGTCGTTGATGATGTCGCCCAGGCGGCCCGGAGACTGGTTCCGAGAGGCCGCCCCAGGAATATGGAGGCGCATCCCGCATCGGGTGCGCCTTTTTTATGTTTGAGATACCAGAGGCCTGACGCCAGTATTCGCCGCACCCCATCGACGCTAGGCGAAACGGATGGCGATCCGGGAGGACCATGCTTCAAGATATTCGTGAGAATGCCCAGGGCACCATTGCCAAGATAATCATTACGTTACTGATCGTGTCACTGTCCATCTGGGGGATGGATGCGATCATCGGCGGCTTTTCCGGCGAGCCGGAAGTGGCAACAGTGAATGGTGAACCGATCACCGAGCGGGAGTTCAATCGCCTGGTTCAGATTGAGAGCCAGCGCCAGCTGTCCCAGATGGAAGAGCCCGACCCGTCGCTGCTTGATGAGGACAGCATTCGTCGCCAGGTACTCGACAACCTGATTCAGGATCGCATCCTGACCCAGGACGCGGCAAACCAGGGCATGACCCTGACGGATGCCGACGTGGACGCGCTGATTACCCAGATGCCGGAATTTCAGGTGGATGGCACGTTCAACCGTGACCAGTTCATGATGGTGGTTCGCAACATGGGCATGGGAGTCGCTGAATTTCGCGAGTTCCTCCGTAAGCAGTACGTGGTTGGCCAGATCCGCTCCGGCCTGGCTGGTAGTGGCTTTGTGGCCAAGACGGCCGCACAGCAACTGATGAGCCTGCAGAACCAGACCCGGAGCTTCCGTGTTGCCTCGATCCCGGCTACCGCGGTAGCGGATTCCGTGGCGGTCACCGATGAGGATGTTCAGGCTTTCTACGACGCCAACGGTGACGCGTTCATGCAGCCGGAAAGCATCGATGCCCAGTATGTGGCACTGAGCCTGGAGTCCCTGGCTGATCCTGACAGCGTCAGCGAGGAAGAGGTTGCCGCACTTTACGAGAAACGCGCAGAAGAGTTGGCCGCGGAAGAGCGCCGCACCGCCCATATCCTGATCAGCGGCGTTGACGATGTTGACGCAACAGTCGCGGAAGTGCAGGAAAAGCTGGCAGCGGGTGAGGATTTCTCTGCCCTGGCTGAGACCTATTCGGCCGACGTGGCATCCGCCAAGAATGGCGGGGATCTCGGTTTTGCCGGTCGCGGCGTGTTTGCCGATGCCTATGAGGCGGCGATGTTCGAGCTGGCGCCTGGAGAGGTGTCAGAGCCCGTCCAGACCAGTTTCGGTACCCACATCATCAAGCTGCTGGATGTCCGCGACAGCGAGGTCCCGGCACTGGCTGAGCTGGAGGCGGATCTGCGTCGTGAGCTGGCGGTACGGAAAGCCGATGAGGCCTATGCCGAAGCGCGCTCTGAGCTGGCTGATATCGCCTACAGCGCCAATGATCTGAACGAGCCGGCGGAGGCTCTGGGTCTGGAGATCCGTGAGCGTGAGGGCGTTACCCGCGATGGCGGTATGGCTCCGTTCGACCATGCCGGTCTGGTGCGTCAGCTGTACTTCGAGGATGCCCTCAAAGACGGCTATAACACCGAAGTGATCGATGTGGGGGATAACGTCTCCGTGGTTGCGCGGGTGAAAGCGCACCATCCGGCCCGCCAATTGCCGCTGGAGGAGGTTGCAGCCCAGATCCGCACCCGACTGGAAGCCGAGAAAACCCGCGAGGCCCTGGCCGAGCGTGCTACCCAGCTGATTGAGGAGCTGGAGTCCGGCCAGTCGCTGGCGGACATTGAGGGCATCACAGAGCTTGGCATTGAGTGGCAGAGCTTTGACGAGCAGCCGCGCAACACCCAGTCAGTGCATCCGGCTGTGGTAGGCGAGGCCTTCTCTCTGGGCCGTCCAGCCGCTGAGGAGGCCGTTTACGGCTTTGCCAGTACCGGAGGTGCGGTCGCGGTGATCGCCCTGGACAGCGTCCATGAGGGCGAGGTGGACCAGGAGGGACCGCAGTTCCAGCAGATCGACGATTTCCTCGCGACCCTGCAGGGACAGCGCGAGTACACCGCCTACCAGCAATACCTGCGCGAGCAGGCCGAAGTGGACCGCCTCTGATCACGACTCGGTGAGCAGGGCAGTGCCTGAAAATCCCCCGGGAGCGTCCGTTTCCGGGGGATTTTTTTGTTTCAGAAACAAATTTGAAGAAAAGACTTGACCCACCCACCGTGAATCCTTATAGTGCGTCCCCGTTGCAGGACACAGGACCATAGCTCAGTTGGTTAGAGCGCTACCTTGACATGGTAGAGGTCCCCAGTTCGAATCTGGGTGGTCCTACCAATTCTGCAAAGAAAGTCAGTTACTTACGGAGATCGTGAGAACTGGCTTTTTTTATTTTCGGAATATTTTCGGAAAACAAAACGCTTATACAGTACTGCAGATTGCCCCCAATCTCTGGAGCGACCGCTCCGAAATACCACGCTAACCCGCCAGTATCTCCTCCAGGTCCAACCCGGCTTTTACCCGGACCCAATCCTGGGAATGCCCCCTCTGATATCCCTGTGTCATCCGCTCATCAGCGTGAGCCATAAGCGGCTGGATATAGCTTTCATTGTCATACCCCTGCTGTTTGTAGATCCACGACCCGAGTGAACGAATCTCGTGGAAGGTCGGCCGGCTCTCCCTGGGAATTCCATCAAACAGCCCTGTCTCATCGCGGAGACGACGAAACTCAGCGGTAAAGTGATTGGGGAGTATTTGGGTTCAGTGGTCTCGCTCATCAGAGTGAATCTTGCGGGACGGGCGCCGGTGAACAATGTAGGGCGATGCAATCCCGGACTGCCGGGCTCGTGGTATCAGCTCAGCCAGTTGCGGGCAGTCGATCTCCAGGTGGGCATGCTCGTGTTTCTTCGTCTTCTGGCGGACCACCTTGATCAGGCCGTCCTGGTAGTCAGAAAACTTCATGTTGAGCACTTCACTACGGCCCTGGAGCGTCACCAGGGAGATCTCCATCGCAAACTGCATCCAGAACGGCGAGATCGCGTGGATGGCCTTGAATCCTTCGAGGGTCAGCCGTTGGCGGTTCTTACGGTACTCGGTCTTTGCATAGGTCACCTCAGCCGGATGGCCGATATCGACAGGGTAGAGCCCCTTCATGATGGCCTTCTGAGACCGCCCTCTGTCGCAAACAGGGGAGGGGTAAAACCGTGTGGGTTAGCAGACCGGTAACCGGAACCGGCAGGCCCAAAGGCCTCTCACACGGCCCGCCCTATAATGCCGAGCGTGCCATGTTCTCACCATCCCTCACACCCCAATTGTCAAACTCTGTTGCACGCCCTTGCCACACAGTGCAGAGCCATATAGCGTTTACCTAACACAGCGTCATGAAGCGCCGGTGGTTGGCCCTGGAGTCGCCAGCAGCCCATTGCCGACCATGGCAGCACCTGGTCTTCCGGAGCGATGGCCGATCTGTCAGCCGGATGACACCTCTAAAGGATGTGAGGAACAGCATGTTGAACCTGGATCGACTTCTCCCACCCGATGTTCTGGCTGACTTAGCCAAATGCTATCCACTGTCCGTTGGCAAAAGGCAAGACCCCGAAGACCTCATGCGGTTGGCGGGATATTGTTGCATCTGACACATTTCACGCAAACGGATCTTGGAATAATCTCGCTAAGTGCTTGATAGAGTACGAATTGGAATATAGGTTTTATGGGGAAATGTGGCGGGATATCACGTCAGGTGACGTGTTTAAACACGTCATGTGCCGTTGAATCAATGTTAAATATATGGCCAACTTGGAGAGAAGATGAAAACTAATAGCATTCCGGAAAACATAGAGAGCAGACTTCCTGATGGGGTTGATGTCTACAGCTTCGATGTGTCAGAGGATGGGAAACTGGCTGCGATTTTAGTTTGTGGTGAAGACACTGATTTCCCAGAGCCCTGGATTTACAACTCTGAAACAGACGAATTGAAATGTGTAGATAATGATGTTTTGATGAATTTTCCTGTTTCGAAAGCATTTTTTGCGGAAGGCGCAGTAGATATGGTCGCAGTTGAGGTGGACCCAATCAGTTGGACAACCTGATGGTGTCCCTAAGCTATGATTCGGTTGTTTCCCTGGCTCAGGCTGC
>NZ_JAKZAK010000029.1 GCF_023156385.1 Marinobacter xestospongiae | reverse complement strand
CACCGGCGGAGGTGTTCTGGGGAGAATATTCCGGGGCACTACCAACGAGTGGTGCTGCACTTATTGTTTGACTTCAGCGTTATTGGTCCGTATGTCGGCGCCCAGCTGAGGAGATAAATGGCGAAGGGAATGGGAGGCTTTCAAGTTAAGCAGTAGAGGGACGGTGCCAAGCACGCCACCCGCGAATACAACGCCTTTCGTGAGGATGACATCAGAGTTCAGTTTTCCATACGGTTTTGAGCTTTTTAAGGACACGAAATAACCATCGCGGCCGTCGGAGCTGCCGGCAGGCATGACGTCGGTCACCTCGCGTTCAGCGGCAATCTTGGCACCCAGCTTTTGAGCCAGATACAAGTAGTTTTTGTCGAGGGTGTTTTTTGCATTGTGCCGGCAGCCGGTCATGCAGCCGCCGCACTCTACACATCCCTTGCGTTCGGGCCCCTCGCCGCCAAAGTAGGGGTCGGCCACGAAGCTGCCCTGTTGACCCTTGTCCGAAAAGAATACGCCGACACGGCTGGGCTGAAAATTTTTTTCCTTTCCAAGCTGGATAGCCAGGTCTTCAATCACGCGATCGGCATCGGTAAGCGTCGGATTGGTGGTGGCGCCCAGCATCCTCATGGCCTCGGCGTAGAACGGCTTCAGTACCTGTTCCCAATCCTGCAGCTCTGACCAGGAGCCTGACTTGAAGAAACTGGATTTGGGTGTTGGCAATGTCGCACCATAGGTCAACGAGCCTCCACCAACGCCCACTCCCGAGTAGACAGTGACGTGGCGCAGCACGGTCATCTTCATGATTCCCCGGAGGCCGAGACGGGGCATCCACAACCACTTTCTCAGGTTCCAGGCATTCTTGGCGTAGGTGTTGTCCTTGAACCAGGCGCCTTTTTCAATAACCAGCACCCGATAGCCTTTTTGACTCAGACGCAAGGCGCTGACCGATCCGCCAAAGCCGCTTCCAACAATGACAAAGTCATAGGTTGGATGATTGTTTTTGTTATCAACCATATCAGTTCTCTTAAATTGGTCGTCAGTAATCGTCACTCCAGAGCCAACTCATCGGCGCAGCGTTTTGAATTTGAACCAGAGAAGCTTGACCAGCAGGTTGTAGGCAGGTTTATTCCATGGCGGCGCCACAAACTTGGTAGTATTGATGCGTCCTTTGCGCACCACGGTTTTGGCTTTGCTGAAATTAATGAAGCCTTCTTTGCCATGGTAATGGCCCATGCCAGAAGGCCCAATGCCGCCAAATGGGGCGTCGTCTACGGTGACATGACTCAAGGTGTCATTGATACAGGCACCGCCTGAATGGGTCCTGGCCAGGACTTCGTCCGACCGCTGCTTATCCCAATCGAAGTAGTAGAGCGCCAGAGGCCTGAGGCCATGGTTTACGTACTGAATGGCCTCATCCAAGCTGTCATAGGCCTTGATCGGCAAGATCGGCCCAAATATTTCTTCTCGCTCGACGAGCATGTCCGCCGTGGTGTCGAGCACAAGGGTCATCGGGAACTTTCGGGTGCTCTCGAAGGTTTCATCCGCCGGGTTGATGGTGATGATCTGAGCACCTTTTTCTTTCGCGTCCTGCAAGTAGGATTGCAGTCTCGTCAGTTGTCGGTCATTGATAATGGCGGTGTAGTCTTCGTTGGATCTCAAATTTGGATAGTTGCGGCTCATGGCTTTAACAAAGGCTTGAGCGAACGCATTCACTTTATGGCGTGGACACAGAATGTAATCGGGCGACACGCAGATTTGCCCAGCGTTCATGCCTTTGCCAAAGGCGATCCGCTCTGCAGCTTCTTCGATCGGAAATGATTCGTGAATGATGGTTGGTGATTTTCCGCCCAGTTCGAGGGTGACCGGTGTCAGGTGCTCCGCTGCCGCCCGCATGACAATCTTGCCGACAGGGGTTGCTCCGGTGAACACAAGGTGGTCGAAGGGCAGCTTAGTGAATTCGCTGCTCACGTCCACTTCGCCAGTGAATACAGCAACCTCATCGGTGTTGAATTCCCTGTCAATAATGTCCTTGACCAGGTCGGCTGTACGGGGCGCGAACTCGGACATCTTAATCATCGCCCGATTACCAGCGGCCAGCGCCGAGACCAGGGGCGAAAGCCCAAGGAACAACGGAAAGTTCCAGGGAACGACAATTCCAATGACACCCAGCGGTTGATACATTACCGACACGCTGGCCGGCATCACCGTCATAGGCACCTTGCGCTTTTGCGCCTTCATCCATTTTTTAATTCGGGCCTTGCTGTATTCAATCGCATCAAGCAAGGGGAAGATTTCGGCCAGCAGCGTCTCTGACTCGGAGCGATTGCTAAAATCCATGCTTATGGAATAAATAATGGCATCCGAGTTGTTTATGATAATGCGCTTGAGCTTATCTAGGCTTTCAATACGTTGCTGAGCGCTCGGCATGGGGTTGGCGAGAAATGCGGCCTGCTGCGCGATCAACCGGTCATTGAGGTAGGAGTAGTCTTGCTCAATAGGGAGTTTCTCAATGGTGCTCATAATGTTACCTGACGTATTTTAGTGGCTTGACCTATGGGCCCGGTCTGGTCTGGTCTGGTCTGGTCTGGTCTGGTCTGGTCTGGTCTGGCGTCTATCGTTCGTGCTTGTCTAGGGTAAGTAAAAGAATTATCTGGCGATAATTATTAGTTTGCCGAAGGGGTACGAAGAAATTGCATATCGGGCGCAGGGTACGCCGAATTCGGGGGTAAAGGTTGGGGCGGGGGATGAATTATCAGGCTGGCTCGAAAAAGGCGCCCGCCGAGATCACTGGCAGGCGCAAAGCTCCCCGTACAACCGGACACTGCGTTGGGCGGGAAGAGATGGTTACGATTTAGTTGCAGGATGATTTGAAGGTGTACTCGCCGAGACGCTTCGCGAAGTTAGTTTTGATCTCCTCATCGGCGTTGGGCAGAGCAACTGAGGCCAGAACCCCGTGTTTCGGATCCTGCTTCACTTTGATCTCAACGGCTTGTCCAGGAATCTCCTGTTGCGCCAGCGCGGCAATGCACTTTTCAATTTCTTGCATTTCAAGTTGAGGTTTGTACACCTTGCCAATGGCCGTAACAGGCAGTTCAGGAACAATATGGACCTCCTTGGGAATCGCCGCTCTTTCTGCGATGTGCTCACCGGCAAACGCCAACAGCTCGGCCGACGTTGCCGGGTGCCCTGGGCTCGTCTGTACGTAACACACCGGAACCTCACCGGCATGGGCATCGGGTTTGCCCACTGCCGCGGCCAAGGTAACCGCGGGATGCCGGCAAAGGATCTCTTCGATCAGCTTAGGCTCAATGTTGTGGCCGCCGCGAACAATCAGCTCTTTTTTTCGTCCCGTCAGCCAGAAATAGCCGTCGGCGTCCTGCCTGGCCAGATCTCCAGTGTTAAGCCATCGATTACCCAAGTCATCATAAAGCCATAGGCCGGCATTCTGGTGATCCAGATGATACCCCTGGAACACGTTGGCTCCGCGGATGGCCAGCACGCCGATTTCATCTACTTCGCACCGTCGAACGATTTTTTCGCCATCGACTTGGACGCACTCCATGTCCTGAAACGGAACACGCACGCCGATTGAGCCTACTTTTTGCTCGCCATGGAAGGGGCTCAGGCTGCTGACGCAGGTGCCCTCCGTCAGTCCATAGCCTTCGAGAATTTTAATACCCGTTTTCTCCTGAAAAGACTTGAAGGTTTCAACCGGCATTGGAGCGGCGCCACAGATTCCCGCCTCCAGAGAGCTGAGGTCCTTGCCCTCGGTCGGGTAGTTCATCAAGGCCGAATAGACCGTTGGCACGGCACTGAACGCGTTTACTCTGAAGTGCTCGACAATATCCCAGAATTTTTCCAGAACCTTTGCCCCCCGATAGCCCTGGGGCGTCGCCATGACGACGGTCGCGCCAAGAGAGAAGGGCAGTAAGCCCGTTACCAGAGCACCGTTGACGTGAAATAGCGGCAGACCCCCGAGGATCACTTTATCTTTGGTCAACAGCGAACGGTTCGCAGTGACGACAGAAAGGACATTCGACAACTCATTCTGGTGGGTTCTCCGGGCGATTTTCGGCAACCCCGTTGTGCCGCCGGTGCAGAAAAGCGAGGAGATGGTTTCGGGCGTGTAGGCCCTCTTGAAATCGAGGCCTTGCTTGTTTTGGTACCGAATCGCTCCGGTAAAGTTGTGGTAGCATTTCCCGGCAGACATTTTGATTCCAGAGCGCTTCTGCCACTGAATCGCTTTTGCAGCAAGACCTTTCACGCCCCTCACATAATGGGCGATATCTACCCCTACGACATGTTCGATCGAACTAAGCGCCGGCAGGATCTCCTGCAACTTGTCCCACAGATCAATATTGGTTATGGGGTTCATGGTGACTACGGCTTTGGCACCGACTGAGCTGACCAGTTCTTTGATCTGGCCCGGTTCCAACAAAGGATTGATTGCCAGAATTTGACACGCTGCTTCGCCTCCCCAGATCACGTAGTGAGCCTCGGGCACATTGGGTAGAATCAGGGCCACAACATCGCCACTTCCGAGGTTCAGGGAATGAAAGAAGTTTGCTGTCTGGGTAACCTTCTCTATTAACGTTTGATAGGTTATATGGTGAGCTTCCTGATACGAATCGCCGCTTAGGAAAAATGAGATAGCCGTTTTGCCTGGATACTGTTCCGCGCTGCCTCTGATGGCAGAATAGGTACTCTCGTGCACCGGTACCTCATCTTTTGGATAGGTGCGTACGAGACGCTCTTGATCGCTGGCTGACTTCATCCCGTTGCGGTTCATCTCTGTTGTGTTCCTTGGCCTTGCCAGGCGAAGCAGTGCATGGCCTGGCTTAATTGTTCGTTAAGCAAACAGTAATTGAGGCTTGGTTTAAAATTAAATGAAAAGTTTTTCCTGCAGGGGGCAAGGAATCGAATAGGTGCGGGTGTATGATTTAGCCCAGCATAGGGCGCACTATTCCTCGCTGGGTAGGTCCTTCGAGAGCATTGGCATTTGGTATCCGGATATGCAGAACAACAATTTGATCAGGGTATTTTTAGGTGATTGATATATCAGACATAACAATGATTCGCGTGATCAGCGAAGTCGGTAGCATCAACAAGGCTGCGGAGCTCCTCAACGTCTCCCAACCAACGCTCAGCAAGAAAGTCAGCCGCCTGGAGCACAAGATCAACATGGAGCTTTTCAGCAGGGACAGTGCCGGTATGGCGCCTACCGAGGCGGCCAGGTTCCTGCTTCGTGAAGGGGATGAGTTGAGAACGCAGCTCAGCATCATTGAAAGAAGACTGGAATTGATGGCGAACAAGGTTGGAGGCGTTGTCAGGATAGGGGTGGGCCCGATCATCTCCCAGATCATGTTGCCCAAGGTATTGCTGGATTTTTCGGAACAGAACTATCAGTTCCGAGTGTCAGTGGTCACCCTGTCACAACAGGCACTCCTAAACCAACTCAGGCAGAGCGAGATTGATATAGCGATAGGTCCTTTCTCCGATGACGAGATTCCTGATGAGTTTTCAGTTCCATTATGCACTTCGGATAAAATTGTGGCCGCCGTCCGTGAGGGGCACGAATTGGCCTCACAAAAAGTGATCAGTCTTCAGGATGTTGTACGCTTCAAGTCTGTGCTGCCAAATATCCCTAAAAGCCTCGGCCAACAGATCTCGGCTCGGGTTCAGAGGACCAGTCTCGAGCCAGATATCCTCTGTGAAAACTACAGCACAGCTAAATCCATAGTGGCAAACTCCGATTACATAACAGCGGGCCCCGAGACACTGTTTAGGCAGGAATTCGCCAGTGGAGAACTGGCACAACTGGAGTTTCAGACTGAAGTGCTCTGGCAATGCAAGTGCCTGGTCAAACCGGAGATTTTGCTTTCGCCCATTGTCAAAGAGATTGTCGCCATCTTCTCGCAATACATGCTGCCACACGACAGGTAGGAGAGTGACGCCTGGCCAGGTCATATGCTCTGAAGCCCCGGACTCTTGCGCCCGGGGCCAGCGACAGGCGACACGCCTTTCGCTACGCTCGGACACGCTTAACCGCCTGGCCACGCCTCCAGAACTGGTAAATCGTCGCGACGGCAGAAAATGCACCGTAGACTTTGGTCTTGGGTTTGAGGCCTTCGCTCATCCGGCGAATCTGATCGGTGTACCAACTAATCTCCATAATCGCCATGTCATCAATTTTCTTGATTCCAGTCGAAATGGGTTGAACGGAGGACACATAATTGCGGCCCTTCAACAGTCTGTTGGGCATGTTTGGGTCGACCGCGAGCGGTCGTGCGAGACCGACAACGTCAATAGCCCCTGATTCAATCGCGTCATTCATTGCTCGCTGGCTTCGGAAGCCACCGGTAACCATGATGGGTGCTTTGACTGCTAGCTTGAGTTGTTCCGCAAACTCGAGGAAGTATGCTTCACGCTTCTTGGTGCTTTCCTTCAGGTTGCCTTTCCGATTAACCGGGTTCTCCCAGCTTCCGCCGGAGATCTCAATCATATCGATGCCAAGCTTGTCCAGACTCTTGCACACCTCAATGGACTCATCATTGGTGAATCCGCCTTTCTGGAAGTCCGACGAATTCAGTTTGATGCCAACGGAGAACTTCTTGCCCACTTTGGTGCGAATGGCTTTATAGATCTCGGTAACAAACCTCATTCGGTTTTCCAGAGAACCACCCCAGTCATCTTTGCGCTTGTTGTGGTTTGGTGACAGAAACTGGCTGATCAGATAGCCGTGAGCGCCGTGGAGTTGGACACCATCGAAACCAGCCTCTTTTAGAATACTCGCTGTCTTGGCGAACCGATGAATGATGTCGTGAATTTCGGCTTCTTTCAGCTCCCTCGGAGGAACAAACATCTCACTGGCCAACGGGATCGCGGAAGGGGCAACGGGCTCGCTGTTTAGAAAACTCGGAGATTGCTTTCCCGGATGATTCAGCTGAGCCCAGATTTGCCCCCCATGTGATTTTGCTGCTTTCGCCCAGAGTTCCAGCAGCAAGGAGTCACGCCGATCCTCAACAGCCACCGCAAGCGGCTCGTTGGCATGGCGCTGATCCACCATGACGTTACCAGTCACTAACAATCCGGCGCCGCCTTCAGCCCAGGTGCGATAAAGCACTTCGAACTGACGAACCACTCGGCCTTCGCCAGTGGCGATGGCCTCATTCATGGCCGATTTGCAGATCCTGTTTTTCAGTACTGCGCCTGAACGTAGCTTCAGGTGTTTAGAGAGTGGACTGTGGTTCGACATTTTCGTTGTGTCTCCAGGTAATTGCCGTCCTGATAAAAATACCGATTAACGCTGACACCTGGGTAATGAACTTGTTTTGGTTGTGTGACAAAAAAACGGAATCTCTCGGTCTGTGGATGCCTATTCTCGAATTTTTGAGGGGGAGTAAACTTATTTCATTGTTTTTTTTGCTCTCATGGGATTTATGATGAATCCATGCTCTTACCAAATCGGACTCAAGGTCGGCAAAGATGAACATTATTCCGGTCACTTGCTCAATTCAGGATGGCTCTATTGGGCACAACAAGATAAAGCAATTGGAATCGGTGATTACGAGCACCTATCAGACACATTTTGGTTCGGGAAATAAACTGGTCTTTTTCTGGCTGAAAATCCCCTATGAGCAGTCTTATCTGGCAGGGAAGTTGTCAACCGCATCCACTGTTCAGATTCCCGTCAAGAATGGCATGCCGAATGAAATGCGACATCCATTCATGGCGGAAGTGTGTGCAAAATGGCAGCACGTCACCGGGTGTAGCAAGAATGAAATCATTCTGGCTGTTTCCGATATGTCTCAGTCAAAGGCCTTCACGAAATCGATGGCTACCCGATTTGAAAAATCAGCAAGAACCAAAACCCAAATAAAGATCCTTACGGGGTTGATCGCCGGAAAAATCAAGAAAGGGTATTTGAACTCTAGTGTAAATCTCTAATTTGAAATATTTATAAGGAGGCCATCATGCCCCTATATATGGTTTCAACGCAAGCCTCAATTCCTGTACCAAAGCGACAGGAGTTGGCAAGCCTGATCATGAATGTGCACTGTGGAATTACCGGCGCACCGGAAACGTTTGTAAATGTATTGTTTATGGAAAATGTACCGCTGGCAGGCGGAATCACATTAAATATCATTGGAAATGTAAGGAAAGGGCGAACAGGGGAGATGAATAACACTCTACGTCAGGAACAGATAAGTCAGATATCTGAGTTGATGAGAGTTCCCGAGCATCAAATGGAACTATCGCTGTTCGAGGTGCCGGCCAGTTGGATTATGGAGGGCGGAGAGGTGCTTCCCGAACCGGGTGAGGAGGACCAATGCCAATGGTTGCAGGCAGGCCATAACGCCTAGTAGTAGGCGCTATGGCTTTCATAACTTTTTAATATCATATGATATTAAATGGTGATGAAGGCTCCCCGACACTATTTTCAGGATTTCTTGTAAAAGTCGCCGGGATGGAAAAACGAGCATCTTAATCAGGGTGTCAGATGTCGGGTAGATGTTTTTTTGACCTTTCCATTTATTTGATTGCAATCTTTAAAAAGCCGTTAATGGCTATCCGGAGTAATGATGGTAAATCTAATTCATAAAATAAGATTTGCTTTATTGATCTTGTTTTCTTTTCCAGTAATTGGGCTTGCTCAAAGTCTGAACGTAGATAGCCTGAACTACGAGAATGTCTATAGATCTGATCAGCTTTCAATAGATCTTGCTCACTCGGGCGATGAACAATTTGTTAGAACTTATCTTGAGACGGTAGTGCCGAACTCAAAAGTTAGCCAAATTAAAGACTTGATTTTTAATCTGGATGGTATGCCTAACTGGTTGGGTGGTGTAATAAATGCTGAGCTTATCGTGAAGATAAATGAAAGTAGTCAGGTGGCCACTCTAGTCAATGAAATGCCTTTCCCGCTTAATGATCGATATATAGTGATGATTCAAGAACTTGTTCATGAGTCACCTGATGAAGTACGGATTCGCCTAACTTCAGATTATTCTTTTTTAGAAGATCCCATGGAATTGGTGAGGGTAGACCCATATAACGGGCAGTGGACGATTACGCAACATGGTAATGATGTTAAAGTTGAACTAAGCGATGTTTGGAATGGAAAAACAGCAGGCTTGCCTGAATTTGCTGTTGTCAATCATATAAAGTCAGTTTGTCTTGACACTATAAATCAGATGTCAGAGCTGGAATTTAAATAGCACTGAAAATAATAATATGACCTTTTAAAAGTACTTTTTTGATTGTAATCATACAGGTAATCTCTGTTGTCTATCCAGCAACTCTATGCATAATTCTCAGTTTTTAGGACAATCAATGAATCGTCGTAATTTGGCCTATGCAGCCACAGCATTTTTGACAGCAAATACAGAAGTAACTGCAGCTGGTTTTGAGTTGAAAGAACATAGTTCCAATGGGCTTGGAAGAGCCTTCGCAGGCCAGGCTGTAATACTGGAAAACAGCAGTATTCTGCCATCCAATGCTGCGGCAATCGCTATGTTCGATGCCAGTGAGCTAAGTCTGTTTGGCAGCTACATCGACCCAAATATCGACTCCGAGGGCGAGGTTACAAACACTGTTGGTCCGAACGAAGTCACTACGGATGCGTCGGACAGTGAAGTGTCTGACGGTGCCATTGTGCCGGCTGTTTTTTACACCACACCGCTGAACGACAAATGGAGCCTGGGACTCGGCATCTTTGCCAACTTTGGGCTGTCGACCGAATACAGTGAGGATTACAACGCCCTGCATTTTGCAGACCGGTCAGAGATTACCAGCACCGTCATTAACCCGACGGTGGCTTACAAGGTTTCTGATGATCTGAGCGTCGGTCTGGGGGTGAGCGCTACGTATGCGGAGGCCAGTTTGTCCACGTCGGTTCCTGCTTCCCTGGCTGCCGCGACTGGGGGATTGGTGCCATCGGGCGGGAAAATCGTTGATATGGAAGGCGACGATTGGGGCGTCGGCTGGAACGTTGGCGTCTTTTGGCAAGCCCTCGAGTCTACATCCCTGGGACTGAGCTATCGTTCGAAAACAAAGCTCAAGCTTAGCGGCGAGATCGAATCGGACATTGTCAGCGATTATAACCAGTCGGCGTCACTGGACCTGGAACTGCCCGCGATGGCCGAGCTGGCGATTAACCATCATCTGTCGCCATCCCTGTCTGTCCAGTCGAGTGTGGGCTGGACAGAATGGAGCAGCTTTGACCACCTGGATATCGATCTGTCGGACGGAAACCTGCTGCCATTGCGGGAAGAAAACTTCGACGACAGCTTCCGTTACAGTGCCAGCGTGACGTACAGGCTGAACGACCTGATTACGCTCCGGGGAGGGTACGCGTTCGACGAAGGGGCGGCACCGGAAGACCATCGTTCATTGAGCATACCGGACACGGACCGCCAGTGGCTTACAGCCGGTGCGACGTTTGACCTGGATTCGGCATCCAGCATTGACGTTGGCGTAGCCTACATTAAAGGGAAGGGCACGGTGGTCAATGAGCATGCGGCCTTGGGGCCCGAAACATCGAGAGTTGAGGCTTCTCAGTCCTCAAAAGCCAACATTTTCAGTGTCCAGTACAACACCCGGTTTTAAGGGAACGCTCCGACGTTTTAGTCGCAGATGAGTATTCTTTGGGCGGGATCGGCTGGACCAACAGGAAACACCCATGCGTGCATGAGGAGTGAAAATCATATGGTATCAGAATCTGCCGTGATTATTGGAGTTGGTGCACGCCTTGGCGTTGGCGCAGCCATTGCGGTCAAAGCCGCGCGCGAAGGGTTGCATGTATTTATCGCAGGGCGAACACCCGCAAAGCTGGATTTGATTGTTGATGAGATCGTTGCTGCCGGAGGGCAGGCCACGGCGGTGATCATGGATTGCACCATAGATGAGGATATCACCGCGCTCTTTGAGCAGGTCAGCAATTCCGGCACCGTGCTCCGGCTGGTGGTTTATAACACCGGAAGGAACCTGCCCGCGCCGTTTATGGAACACGATGTGCGGTTGATTGAAGGCCATTGGCGCCGTTGCGTTTTGGGCGGCATGTTGGTGGGCCAGGCTGCGATTCGCCTGATGCAGCAACACATCGATGAAAACCACGGCGATCAACTCGGCACGATCCTGTACACCGGCGCCAGTGCCTCCATGCGAGGAAAACCGTTGTTCTCTGGATTCGCGTCAGCGAAAGCAGCGCTGCGCGCCATGGTTCAGTCGATGGCGAGGGAATTTGGCCCTCAGGGCATCCACATTGGCCACATCGTGATTGATGGCGTCATCGATGGCGACGTTATTAGAAGCGTAAAGGGACTTGGGAAGCTGGCGTTGAAGCTCAAAGGCGAGGATGGCGCGTTGCGCCCGGATGAAATCGCCCAGGCGTTCTGGATGCTTCATCGGCAGCAGCCGAACTCTTGGACCCATGAAATAGACCTACGTCCCTTCAAAGAAGCATTTTAAGGACACGGCAGTGATTATTGAAAAGATCCTGAAAAACGCGCTGAAAAACAAGGTTCGCGAATTCACGCCGGCCGCAAGAAATTCGCCCCGAGCGGCATTGATTTTTGGTGGCGGCTCTCCCTCGGGCATTGGGGGCGCAGTTGCGCAGCGCGTTGCAAGAGAAGGCATCAAGGTGTATGTCGCGGGGCGAAATAAAGAAAAGATCCAGGCAACCGCTGAAGCCATACGTGCGCAAGGTGGGGACGCGACGGCGGTCGTTGCCAACGCGACAAGCAAGGAACAGATTGAAGGGGCATTCGAGCAAGTTAAACAAGACGGTTTTGCCCTGGATTTGGTGGTGCATAACGTTGGTACAAATCGCCCGGGTAAATTTTTGGATGTAACGGCGGAGCACCTCGAAAAAAGTTGGCGTGCGGATTGTTTGTCCGGCTTCCTTATTGGTCAGCAGACCATCAAGTACATGCAGCCCAATGGCAGGGGAACGCTCATGTTTACGGGCGCTTCCGCCTCAATGAGAGGAAAGGCCGGCTTTGCCAGTTTTTCAGCCGCCAAAGCTGGGTTGAGAAGCCTGGCCCAATCCATGGCCAGGGAATTTGGTCCCCATGGCATTCATGTGGTTCACGTAGTTATTGATGGCATGGTGAATGGCGATCGTTTGCGGAGTGTGCTGCCGGGTATGCTTGACAGCAAGGGGGAAAGCGGGAGCCTCAACCCTGACGACATTGCCGAAACCTACTGGCAGCTCTATCAACAGCACCGAACTGCCTGGACACACGAAATCGATCTTCGGCCGTGCAAGGAAGTCTGGTAGGTCAGATGGAAAGTGCGCAAAAGCCTCATCGAAACAGATACATCAACTAAGGCAGAAACTTGGCTGATTGATACAGTTTCCGGAAGTCGGCCGGAGGCATTCCAACAGCCGATTTAAAGGATTTGGAGAAGTTGGACGAATTGCTATACCCCAACTTTTCGGCAATAAACTCAAGAGTGTTTTTGCTGAACAGCAAGTGGTGTTTGGCGCATTCGATTCGCTCCTCATTTTTGATCTCCTTGAAATTTGTCCCTTCTTCTCGCAGCCGTCTTTGTAGAGTGCTAACAGAGATATTAAGTTCGGATGCAATACGCTCAATGGACGTATGATCCCAGCCAACGTGGCGAACAATGTATTTCGCGTGTTCCGTCAGGCTTTCATTTGGACCGGTAGCGAGTTCTTTCTTAAGGAGGAGTGTGAGCTCCTGAAGTTGCGTGTGGTTGGAAAACTGTATTCTTGAGTCGCCGATGTATCGTGGTATGCGGATGGCGTTAACCGATACGTTCTGTCGAACGTAGATGCCCTGGCCGCAGTCCAAGGTATCGAAGTCATCCAGTTGACCTTCAATGAATAACTGAGAATCGAAGCTTTTGCTGCCTGATTCCACTGATTTCTTTATAAAATAGATGATATTAAAAAGGCTCGTTAAAACCAGAAAGTGCTCTATCGCCGGTTCGGTAAACTCTCCCAAGCCTTCATTTGGCTTCACAAAACAGTAGATGAAATCAGCATCTTTGTGAACGGAATAGAGCAGGGTGTTGGTTCTGGTCTCGCTGAACTGTTCGAGAAGTGTGATCGCGTGATAGACGTCGGGCGCATTTCGCATGGCCAACCCCAGTCGCCCATGGGCATTTTTAGACGCCAGCTGCCGCCCAAATGCCTGCCCCATGGCGAACGGGTGGCTGGATATTTCCGCAATGTTTGCACAAATGCTGCTGAACAGTTCAAGCGGAATATATAAAGGTGGGTTGAGTACCAGGTCAGTGGACTTCCCGGCGTGAGTCAACGCAGTCATGAAATCAAGATTGTTGTCGAAACAAAAGTCTCTCAAGGTGAGCAAATAATCTGCTGCATAGTAATACTTGGATCGTTCGGAAGCCGGGAGCATTCAACTTTCTCTTTTATAATTTTCGGACAACTTTTCCGCCGATTATAGCAGAACCCAATGCGCCCCGGTTTGCTGAATTCCGGTTGGCAGTGAGGCGGATGACGGGCTTGCCGACCACCAGGGCACCCCACGCTGACCTCAATTCACTGAATTACGACGCCTGGCCACATTCTCTCTTTTCAGCACCGTTAATAGTATGGATGTACAAGGTTTCCTGACTCGTTCAGCGGAAATCTTCGGGCATCAGATTGCTAATAACAACATTCTTTGAGACGCATAGAGGTCAAACATGTTCAACGCTGGAAAACATGAAGGTGAAAACCGGCACCGAGGACGCCAAGTCGTCGAAGCTTCACCCGCTGGTGACCGTGCATCCGGAAAGCGGGAAAAAAGTACTTTTCCTTGGCGGCGTCTATTCGATCACGATTCAGGGCATGCACTTCGACGAATCCGAAACGCTGTTGAACTACCTGCAGGAAAAAGTGGTCCAGGATCCGCTCAACCTGTGCCGTTTCCGCTGGGAGAAGGGCTCCGTGGCCATGTGGGACAACCGCTGTACTCAGCATTACCCCATGGCTGATTACAAAGGGATGAGACGGGAAATGCAGCGCACGATTATTGCTGGCGAACCCCCTGTTGGTGTTTAGAAGTACGCATTGATCACCCGGGTGAGGCTCCAAGACTCCCCCGGGTGACGAGGGAGCCTCTGATTAACTCCTGAGCCCGATGGTAAAAAATCACAGACTCGGGAACAGAGAGCATCACACGAGACGGGGAATAGCACCGCTCTGGCAAGGATTGGTGTGTTCTCAAAGACACCATTTAACATAATATACATTATGCGCAGTTATGTGATGTAAGCCCAAGCTATAAACTTGGCAGATGGCTGGCCAATCTATTCAGGGTGTAATCCACCTACTCAGGTGCGCAATCGGTGTAGAAGGAATCTTCAGCGTCAACGCAGGCTTCTGAGCCAAGGCCTGCCTGGGTTCTATGAGTTTTGGACAACGGAGTATCTGGCTCGAAAGCCCTCCTGGGTCGTTGGTCTGTTTTTGAATGGTGGCTCGAGCCTGTCTAGCCTCACCAGCAGGCACGGCATGTTCCTTGTGTTCGGTCAAGAAACTCCCTGTATTCGGTAAAGCTGGCCTGCGTTCTATAAAACCGGCAACGTGCACCGCACCTGCTCTTCAAGGGCCTTTGGTTCTCTGAAGTTCTCCCCGCAGTTCAAACGACATGCGCTCAGAGTGTTTCTCCTGGTTGATTCGGCTAACTTCAGCGCTGGTTCTGCTGCCCAGAGAATCGAAGCAGTGTTGATGTTGCAGGTAGATCCCGAGCACGATGGCGGAAGTGTCGGCAGTATTCACGGGATACGAGACATGGGACATGGGCGCGGACGGCGGAGCTTGTTGTTGCTGTCAGGGCTGTCAGGGCTGTCAGGGATCTGGGCGGGTACGGGGCTGTATTCGCGCATTTCTCCAATGTCCAATATTTAGGAGTATTGGGCATTGCGTGTCACCTTCATAAGTCCTTTATATTCCGTGCTTTAATCTTTAAAGTTAGATCTGAATCTAGTTTCAGGTTGTTCTTGATGAGTCACTCCACTGGTTTCCCGGGCTTTCCACTATTCGATACGGCTGAGCTGATCCACGATCAGGCCACGCTTGACCGTTACCCCGGGCTGAGTTCCGGGCTCAGTGCCCTGCCTCTTGAGTTGGAATCGGTGCGTAAGGATTTTGATATCTGTCGCAGCTTTCTGGTGAAATACTCTGACGTTTCAGGAACCTATGGCCGTTTTCGTAGCGAGGTCCAGCGCTTCCTCAATTACACCTGGGTCATTGCCCGTCGTCATCTTCATCAGGCCGATTCGGATCTGGTCACCAGTTATTTCACCTTCCTCAAGAATCCGCCGAACCATTGGATTTCCCGTGGTATTTATCCGGCCTTCCTGGACCAGGATGACTTGCGTATTTCCAATCCCGACTGGCGGCCGTTGGCGCTTCGTTCACGCGATGACGACGGCCCCTACTCCATCAGCCAGGCCAGTCTGAACGCCAGCCGTACCGCGTTGCAGACGTTCTTCAAGCATCTGATGATTCGTGGTTATCTGGATCGCAATCCGTTGCTTGATGTGCGTCGTCGGGATCGCAGTGCCAAGCCCCGACTTGAGGGAAACGAAAGTACGGATGTCCGGCGGCTGACGGATTGGCAGTGGTCGTTTCTGCTGGAAACACTGACCGATCTGGCGGACCGGGATGAACGTTACGAGCGCCATTTGTTTGTGATTGTGACGATGAAAAGCCTGTTCCTCCGTGTCAGCGAGCTGGCTCCCCGACAGGCGGATCAGGGGCAGTGGCGGACGCCGACATTCGGTGATTTCCGGCGCACCATTGTGGATGGCGAGCCGTACTGGGTGTATACGGTCTTCGGCAAAGGCGACAAGGCCCGCCAGGTAACCCTGCCGGATGCCTATCTGCCCTACCTGAAGCGCTGGCGAAGTGTGTTGGATCTCCCCTCACCTCTGCCCGTACCGGGCGATTCGATGCCGATTCTGCCATCCCGCAAGGGTGATGCGATTGGCAAGCGTCAGGTGCAGCGGCTGTACGAACAGGCGATGGTGCGCACAGCGGACCGTATGGAGGCCGAGGGTTTTTACGATGAGGCCAAACAACTGTTGGCGATCAAGTCTGAAACCCACTACCTGCGTCACACCGGCGCGAGTCAGGCGATTGAAGCCGGTGGGGATATCCGCCATATCAGTGAGGAGCTGGGGCACGCCAATGCCACCTTTACGGAGTCGGTGTACGTCAATGCCGAGCAGTCCCGTCGCCGCAATGCCGGGCGTAAGCGCCGGGTCTGAACCCCGGGGAACCTGTGAGCTCCAGATCACTGTGGCGCCTCAATCGCTCTGTTCCTGTTCCCGCAGGATGGCCTCCAGGCTCACCTTGGGACAGATCGCGTCATTGATGTAATCCAACAGATTGGTAGCCGCGCGGCGGATGTTTTTTTCGGCGTTGGCGTCGGTGCAGCGGCCAGTATCGTCAAACGCCTGCTGAACATGGGCAATGGATACCGCCAGTGGCAGCGGTACCGCGCCAACATGGGCGCAGATGGCGCGTATCTGTTCCGTGGACTTGATAGCACCAATCATGCCGGCGGCAACACCAAGGATGCCGACTGGCTTGCCCGCGAGCATGCTGGGGAACCCCAGGTTGTCGATGGCCAGTTTCATCGGGCTGCTGATGCCACCGTGGTACTCCGGTGAGGCGATAAGAACCCCCGTCGCCTGTTCCACGGTCTGATGGAACTGCTTGATAGCCTCAGGGTTTCTGGCTTCCAGGCCGGGTAGCGGCAAATCCAGGCTGGTCAGGTCAATGTGGTTGACGGTGACCTGGTTGTGACGGCGCAGCTCGTCTTCGGCCAGGGCCAGGGCCATGGCGGTATAGTTACCGGGGCGAACGCTGCCACACAGGGTTACGATGTTCACAGTCATGATCGGAGCCTCCTCAATTGGCCGTGGGCTGTATAGAGAAGGTAGCGTATCTGGTGGAGCTGTGGGCTCGGAGGCGACAGCGGCGGTTCCAGGAATCTGTCAGGTGGTCGTTTTTGCTTAAATTTCAGATGGTACTAGACTGCGAGTAACTGGAATGGAACCTGTGCTACCAGGACCCGAGACCAGGAATCGGTCATCAAGGAGCTGATTCGCCTCATGCCAAGTTACTTTACTCCCCTGCCGCTGCGAGCACCTGCTTCCCTGCCCCTGGTCGTCGCTGCATCGTTGTCACTGATGCCTGCTACTGCGTTGTCTTCGGATATGGGAGACAGTTTGTGGGACATATCACTGGAGGAGTTGGGGCAGATTCGGGTGGTATCGATCGCGTCGGGCACCAGCACGCCACTGGATAAAGCCGCCGCCGTTACCTCGGTGATCCAGGCCGACGATATCGCGGCAATGGGAGCAACCGATCTCGATCAGGTGCTGGAAACGGTACCGGGGCTCCACGTCAATCACTCCGACCAGGCGTTCTCGCCGAAGTACGTATTCCGAGGCATCACCTCCAGCTTCAATCCCCAGGCGCTGATGCTGATCAATGGCATTCCCGCCACCACGATGATGTTTGGCAATCGGGGTAACGCCTGGGGGGGCATGCCGGTCAAGGCTATAGAGCGTATAGAGGTCATTCGCGGGCCAGGATCGGCATTGTACGGTGCCGATGCCTACGCCGGTGTGATCAACATCATCACCAAGCATGTTCAGGATATTCCGCAAACGGTGATTGGTGGCCGGGTTGCCAGCTTTGACACCCAGGGTGGCTGGCTGGAATCGGCCACGGAGGTTGGCGACATCGGCCTGAGCCTGGTGCTGGAGTATCAGACCACCGACGGCTGGGATGAGACCATCGATCACGATGCCCAGACCAATTTTGATTCCGTCTTCGGCACCACCGCCTCCCTGGCGCCGGGACCTGTGAATACGGGCGTCGACCAGATCGATCTGCGGTTCGAAGCGGGTAACGAGCGCTGGACCTTTCACATGGGGCTGCAGGACCGCAGCGATGTCGGTACCGGTCCGGGTATTGCCCAGGCCCTGGACCCGGAAGGGAAGTATGGTTCGACCCGGGTCAACGCCGATTACAGCTATTCCTGGATTGATGTGATGGATGGCCTGGACCTGGAAGCACGGCTCAGCGTGTTCCATATCAGCCAGGACCCGGAGACAGACATAGTGCTCTACCCCGCCGGTGCCTTTGGCGGCGCTTTTCCCGACGGTCTGATTGGCAGCCCCGGGTACGAGGAGAACCAGGCCCGGTTTGACCTGAGCTCCATTTACAACGGCTTTGATCACCACCGTGTTCAGGCCGGCATCGGCGCCTTCTGGGCCGATCTGTACGACGTGTCTGAACGCAAGAACTTCAACCCCGACCTGAGTCCCAAGGGGCATGTGGAAGATGTCTCGGATGACCCGAGCCAGGTCTGGATGCCGGAGGAAGACCGGGTCAACTACTACCTGTTCCTGCAGGACGAATGGCAGTTCGAACAGAACTGGCAGTTGGTCAGTGGCGTTCGCTATGACTATTACACCGATATCGGCAGCACGGTGAATCCGAGGATCGCGCTGATCTGGGCCACCACCGATTCGCTGACCACCAAGCTGCTGTACGGACGAGCCTTCCGGGCCCCCTCACTCAATGAGCTGTATGTGGCCAACAACCCGGTTACCGTTGGCAATCCGGATCTGGACCCGGAAACCATCGATACCCTGGAGCTAGCCTTCTCTCACCAACTCACCTCGTCGGTGTCGTACGGAGCCAATCTGTTCTACTACCGGATTGATGATCTGATCACATCCATGGCTCAGGTTGGCCAGGTTGCGGCAAAGTATGCCAATGTCGGCGAACGTGAGGGTTATGGTGTCGAAATGGAGACACTTTACGAACCACGGACCGATCTGACTCTGGCTGCCAACTACGCCTATCAACGGGCCACCGATCAGGATACCGATGAACCGGTGGGCGAAGCGCCCAACCATCAGCTTTACGGTCGGATTCAATGGCGTTTTGTGCCGGATTGGCAGCTGTCCAGCCAGGTCAACTGGGTGGGGGAACAAAAGCGGGTAGCCGGTGACAGCCGCAAACCAGTGGACGACGCCGCCACCTGGGACCTGTCCCTGAGAGGATCGGATCTTGGCTGGGTAGGGTTGGACGCCTCGCTGACCGTACGCAATCTGCTGGATGAAGACGTGCGTGACCCCAGCCCGTTCGCCAGTCCGGTGCCCTCGATTCCCAACGACTTCCCGATGGCCGGCCGCAGTGTGGTTGGCGAGTTGCAGTATCGGTTTTAGTGTCCCGTCTGGTTAATTCGTTGACTTCCAGACGGGGCACTAGGCCGTTCGCCTACTCTGCGCCCCACTCCCGCTTGTCAGGACCATGGTAGACCACGCTGTCGCAGCGTACAGGCAGAAAACAGCCCTCGGCCTGGTCCCGGGCGTCCAGGTAACAGGGCACCATGCCGGCGGTAAACGCCAGTGAGGCGAACAGCTGGTACTCCTGGCAGCTCAGGCCCATGTCGGCAGAAAGTGCCGCATTAACGGCCGCAACGTTCATGGAGTAGCCGAAGCGGTTCTCCAGGTGGCGATGGACATCAAACGCCATGCGTACAAATCGGCCATGGGCGAGTCCCAGTTCCTGGGCCTTGTCCATGGTGTGGGCGATCCGCTCATCGGTCTTAGCCAGTGGCCGGCCGTAGCCATAAAGAATGCGGCCGGAGGCCTTCTCAGCGTCCACAAACGCTTCCAGTTCTTTCCCCTCGTCACACCAGCGCCCGGCACGGTAAAAGAAATCCAGTGCTTTGACTTCTGGCCGGCGGCCATAGATGGAGGCTTCGGAAACCGCAATGCCGGCCACCAGAGAGGTGGAGGCCGTGGCCCTTGCGCTTGCCGCCAGTGCGGTCACATGGTTGGGCCAGATCGAAGGGTCCGGGTAACTGGTGGCTACCCAGAAAAAGTTCAGCATGGCCGCAACCTGCTCGCCCGGGTCCCGTCCGAGGATGCTGTACAGCCAGAGACGATGCCAATGCCAGTCCCCGAGTTCGTGATGCAGATCCCGGCCATGCATGATGACCCGCTCAGACAGGTAAGCCTTGCCACGGTGGGTTGGCCAGGTGGATTCCGTGGCCAGCAGGCGTTGATGGCTCATGGTGAAACTCCTTCCCGGGCCGGGTCTGGCGTGTTTGGATCGTTCAGTAGCTGGATGGCGGGGCCGTAGTACGGAAACAGCTTCCAGCCGAGTCGCTTCTGCTCCAGGGCATGGACCGCCGCCCCGGGCAGACGCAGGATCAGGTACAGCATGGTGGCCTGGTCCGGCTCTAGCCCAAGATCCGCCAGGGCGGCAGACGCTACACCGACCATCGCCAGGGGGTAACCGGTTGCCTGTTCAAGGGCCTGGTATTCATTAGAGAGCCACGTCACGGCACCCTGGGCGGGGGCCTGGGTGGCAAGCGCGTCCAGGGCCTGGCAGACCGGTGTCGGTGTGCTGTCGCCATTGGGGTCAAAGCCCGGGCAGTGCTCCATTGGCAACCAGATATCAGGAATCTCCTCCACCTCCGGGTTGGCGATGCGCGCCTGCCAGGCCGGCAGATCTGCACCCAGAGCCTGCCACCACTGTAGCCAGACGGTCACTTCCTGGCCCCCGCCATACTGGCCGGAACCCGCCGCCAGGGCTGCGATCAGGGCGGAACTCGGCGTAGTGCCGGATACGCCTGCGTTCATCGCTGCCCGCACGCTGGCGTCCCGGGGACCGGGGTTGGCAAGCACCTTGGCGAGGGTTTCCAGTAACCGGCACTGCTCAGGACTCGGTCGCTGGCCCTGAAACAGCAGCAGCAAGTATTCAAACCACCCCGCCCGGGTGATCACCTGGCCATAGACATCGTAGCCATGGCAGTAGCAGTGGCGGGCGGCAAAGGGGTTGTCCAGCTCGGGTTCTTCCAGCCAGAAATGGGAATGGTAGACAAACTCCGAGGTCATCGGTGGGCCTCCCTCTCGCAACGTTTGATTTCCGGGCGGATGGCTTACGGTGTTGCTCCAGTGAGCACTTTCATGCGGGAGCCCATCGGTGGCAACTCATCCCGGTCGATACGGATATCCAGCAGACAGGGTCCAGGGCGAGTGAAGATGGCCATCAGGTCGAGGGCCAGCAGTTGCTCTGTCGATTCCACCCGATAGGACTCAATGCCCATCGCCTCGGCGATCCGGGCGTAGTTGATGTCAGGCAGATCGTGGGCAATGGACTCCCCGCCGCTGAGGGACTGGCCATGGCGCACCATACCGAGTGACGAGTCGTTCAACACGATCATCAGCAGGTTCAGGTTTTCCTGCAGTGCGGTTGTGATCTCCTGCCCGGCCATCAGGTAGGAACCGTCTCCGGTGACGCACACCACAGGTTGCTCCGGATTGGCCGCGGCAATACCAACGGAGGCGCCAACGGCCCAGCCCATGGTGGCAAAGCCGATCCCCAGGTGGACCAGGCAGGCGGAGGCCGGGAGGTTGCGGGGGCGGGAGACGTTCCAGTAGTGGATGCCCCAGAGAAAACTGGTGCCGCTGTCCAGCGCAACCCGGGTGCCAGCCGGGCAACTGCGGGCAAGGTGTGTCACCAGGGCCTGGGGTTTGATGGCGCCGGGTTGCATGTCGCATTTGCCGCGGTCGTCGTAGCTGACATCCGCTGGCAAGCCGTCATCCTCTATATGGGCGACTGAGGGCGTACGCTGGGGATCGTTGGCCAGCATTTCGGCAAACGGCTTGAGCATAAGTTCCGGTGATCCCAGGATGACCAGCCGGGCCATGTTGGATCGGGTCAGGTGTTCGGGATTGGGAGACAGATGAATCAACCGGTCGGAGAGGATGGCCGTTGGGTCCCAGCCGGCGGTGGAGACCTCGTCCAGCCCGGTGCCAACGGCAATGACCCGCTCAGCCTGATTGACCTTGAGGGCCTCGGCGGCGCTTTCATGGCCAGCGAAGCCGAAGATGCCGCGAAACAGCGGATGGAAATGGTCCACCAGGCCTTTGGCACGAGGTGTGGCCACGAACTTCCAATGGCGCGCTTCTATCAGCGCCATCAACTCTGACAAAGCACTGGCGGCTCCCTCACCGATCACCACGGTGACCCGGTCGGTTTCCGCCACTTCCTTGAGCAGTGCCTGCAGGCAGGTTTGACTCGGCGCCACGCTGTGGTTGGTGAACGCGCGAAGATTACCGGTATCGAGGCTTTCCGGGACCGGCAGCCGCATCACGTCGATGGGAATGCTCAGGTGGACCGGCCCCGGAGTATTGCTGAAGCTCTGGCTGATGGCCTGCAGCAGTTTTGGCTCCAGCTGTGCCGAATGGGACACCAGGGTGTTGTAGCGGGTACAGCGGGCGAACATTTCAACGGTGTTGATGCCGGTGCAGGAGGTTTCCTGCAGCGAGCCCTGACCGAACTTTTCCAGCGATGTCTGGGCGGTAATGACCAGCATGGGGATGCCGTCAGCGTAGGCGGAGGCCACGCCGGTAATCAGATTGGTGGCACCGGGACCCGCGGTGGCGCAGCACACCCCGAGGGTTCCGGTCTCGCGGGCATAGCCCTCGGCCATCAGGGCGGCTCCGGTCTCGTGGCGGGCGGTGACAGCGTGGATGCCTCCGCGCCGCTGGCTCCTGGCCAGAGCGTTGTAGAACGGTTCAATACTGCCGCCGGGGACACCGAAAACGCAGCGTACTCCCAAACGTTCCAGGTAGCGGAGGATGAGGTCTCCGTTCTCGAACATGACGCACTCCTTGTGCCCCGACAGGCTTGCGCCTGGGGCTATTCCAGCATTTTAGGCTTGGCGATGCCGAATCCCTGGGCGTAGTCCAGCCCCAACTCCTTGAGGCGTTGTTTTATGTCGTCGTTCTCCACGAACTCGGCGATGGTTTTCAGGCCCGCCGCATGCCCTACCCGGTTACAGGCATCCACGATGCCAAGGTCGATGGGGTCTTCCAGCAGGTTGCGCACGAAACTGCCGTCCACCTTGAGATAGTCCACGGGCAGGGTTTTGAGGTAGGAAAATGAGCTCATGCCACAACCAAAATCGTCCAGCGCGAACTGGAACCCGTCCTGACGGGTCTGCTGGATGAAGCCCAACGTGAGGTTCAGGTGGGCAATGGCTGCGGTTTCTGTGATCTCGAAGCAGATCCTCGGTGGCAGAATGTTGTACTGGCGTACCAGGGCGCGAATGTAATCGAACAGGTCCGCCTCGCCGAGGGAGTTGCCGGACAGATTGATGAAATAGGTGCCGGTCGGTTCCCGACCCAGGCCGGTCTGGTCCAGGTAGCGGAACGCCATTTCAATAACTTGCCGGTCAATCTTCGGCATCAGGTTGAAGCGCTCGGCGGCCGGAATGAAGGCGCCGGGCGGGATGATGTCATTGCCCTGCCTCAGTCGAACCAGGAACTCGGTACGGAAACCGTCGGCGTTCTCCGGTTGCAGTGCCACCATTTCCTGGTGGCAGAGGCAGAAACTCCGGCTGTGCAGCGCCTGCTGGATGCGACTGGTCCACTGCATGTCGGTCTGGCGTTGCTGCATGTCCTTGTCGTTGGACTTGTAGACCTGCACGTTGTTGCGGCCACGATCCTTGGCGGCATAGCACGCCAGGTCGGCGTGGCTGAGCAGTTCGGCGGTGGTGTCGTAATCCCGGTTGATCACCACCATGCCGACGCTGAGGGAAACCGAGAAGGGTTTGTTCTGCCACACAAAGCGGTACTCGCGCACCTCCTCACACAGTGCCTCGGCCACTTTGGCGGCATGCACCGCATCGCAGCCCCGCAGCAGCACACCGAATTCATCGCCGCCCAACCGCGCCAGGGTATCGTCAGAGCGGATGTGTTGTGCCAGTCGCCCTGAGACCTGTTTGAGCAGTTCGTCGCCGGCAATGTGGCCGCAGGTGTCGTTGATGATCTTGAACTGGTCCAGGTCGAGATAGAGCAGCACGTGCTGGCGCCCGGTCTCGCGGGCATCTTCCAGCGCCGTGGCCAGCCGCCGCTCAAACTCCCGTCGGTTGGCCAGGTCGGTCAGGCTGTCATGGAAGGCCATGTGCTCCAGGGTGGATTCGGCCTTGCGCTTGGCTTTGCGGACATAGCTCTCACGGACCTCCCGGTCGATGGCCGGGATCAGCCGCGACAGGTTGTCCTTCATGATGTAGTCCTGCGCCCCGGCTTTCATGGCGCTGACCGCCACCCCTTCGCCGATGGTGCCGGAGACGATGATCACCGGCAGATCGTCGGAAAAGCGGCGAGTCACTTCCAATGCCTGGAAGGATGAAAATCCGGGCATGTTGTGATCGGTGATCACGATGTCCCAGGGTTGCTCCTTGAGGGCGTCGGCCAGATCGAGTTCGTTATCCACCAGCTTGTAGTCTGGCTTCAGCCCTCCCTTACGAAGTTCCCGCAACAACAGCAGAGCATCGTCTTCCGAATCATCGACCAGCAACAGTTTCAGATATTCCTGATTCCGGTGTTCTTGAATCTCAGCCACTGAAGATACCTTTCGTTTGTGGCGTTTTCGGCACCAGTTCCGGTGGTGGCAGGCGATTCACCTGCAGCCAGTAGCTGGCCAGAATCCGCATGTGGTTGGTGAACTCCGAAAAATCAACGGGTTTTCTGACGTAGCTGTTGGCGCCGAGACGGTAGGCCTCAATCTGCTCCCCGGGTTCGTCCGACGACGTCACCATAACCACGGGCAGCCAGTTGGTTGTGGGCTCGGCACGGATGGTGCGCAGGACTTCAAGGCCGTTGACCCGTGGCAGCTTGATGTCCATTAAAACCACGCCAAGCCTGAGCACAGCGTCTGGGTCGCTGTTGGGACCAAAAAGGAAGTCGATGGCCTGTTGGCCATCCTCAAGAACGATGATCTCGCTGCCGTTGCTGGCCTGTTTCAGGGCCCGTACGGTCAGAACCTGATCATCGGGATTGTCTTCTACCACCAGGATCGAGTATTCATCCATGCCCGAGAGTGTCCTTATCTGGCTAGAGAGACGACGTACTCACCTCTTCGAGCATAGTTCGCCTAAGCCGGGAGTGGCAAATTGACATGGAACGTGGCGCTCTCTCCCAGCACAGAATGCGCCGAAACGTTGCCATGATGGCGCCGGATGACCCGATACACCGTGGCCAGACCAATACCGGTGCCGGCAAACTCCGCCGGGCTATGTAGCCGGTTGAAGGCCGTGAAGAGTTTCTCGGCGTACTTCATGTCGAAGCCAGCGCCGTTATCACGGATGGAAATGGTAATGGCATGCTGGCCGGGTTCGGCGGTGATCTCGATGCGTCGCTCCGGCTTCTTGGCAGAGTACTTCCAGGCGTTCTCCAGCAGGTTCTGGAACGCAATCCTGAGCAGACGGCTGTCTCCCCCAACCCGGATGTCCGGCTGGATATCGATTCTGGTCGGCGGATCTCCATTCATTTCAACAAGTTCCCGGCAGATTTCGGACGTCATCGCACTGATGTCCACGGTCTCATAGTTCAGTGGTTGGCGGCTGACCCGGGAGAGGATCAGCAGGCCGTCGATCAGATGCCCCATTCTGACGGCGGCCGAGCGGACCCGGCTGAGGTAGTCCCGGGCGGTCTGGTCCAGTTGGCCCGCGCAGTCCTCCTGCATGGCCTGGGAGAAACCGTCGATTGCCCGCAGCGGCTGGCGCAGGTCGTGGGAAACGGAGTAGCTGAAGGCCTCCAGTTCACGGTTGGCCAGGCTCAGCTCGGCGGTCCGTTCTTCTACGGTGCGCTCCAGTTCCCGCTGGCTGTTGAGGATACGGCGGTTCTGGCTTTCAATGGTGCCAATCATCTCATTGAACACCTTGCCGAGCTGGCCCAGTTCGTCGTTGCCGGCGACCGGCGCCCGCAGCGAGTAGTCGTGGGCCTGGGTGATCTGGCCGGCCGTGTCCGACAGCGCGAGAATCGGCTGGGCAATCACCCGCTGCAGGCGAATGGCAACAATGGCAACGAACACCAGAATGACCAGACCGATGCCCAGTGCCGCCAGGGCGAAGGTGCGGATGTGGTGATCCAGAACCTCCAGGTGGCACTTCAGGAACAGCTGGCCGATGGTGTCATCGTCCACGGTGATGGGGGCCAGCAGCTGGTAGTGATCGTCAGTAAAGCCAAGGCGCTGCGGCATGGCGAGATCGGGACAGGAACCGGCGTTGCTGGTCTGCGCCAACTCGCTGAGCAGATTGCCCGCGGTGTCGTAGATACAGCCCAGCTGAATGGTGTCGATGCGCTGCAGACTCTTGAGAATGTTGTTGAGCTGTCCCCGGTCCTCGAACAGCACCGCAGCGGCGGATTGTTCGGCGAGAATGGAGGCGATGGTATCCAGCTCCGAGGCCATCTGGTTGCGATAGTTGCGGCTTTCCAGCGTTGCCAGGCTGAAACAGACAAGCGCAATGCCCAGGGCGCTGGTGGAGAGCGTCAGGAACAGCAGTTTTGCCTTCAATGGCCAGTCGCGCCAATGCCAGCTGAGACTCATTGGATTACTCTCACAGCCAGTTCCAGCAGTCGGGAATCGACGGTCAGATTCGATGCCTCGGCAGCCCGAAGGTTGATTTCGAAACGGATGACGTTGCCTTGCTGAACGTAGCCGATAACGCCACCCTGGCGCGCGAAATCCGGTATATCGCTCACCGTGAGCTGATCACTTTCGCCTGCTGCGGTTATCAACTGGGGCAGTCTTCGAGCCTCAGACTGGCTGACAAAAACAACGCTACAGTCATTCATATCAACAAGTTGGGATGGGTATTTGAGGTAAATTGTGCGACCCTGAGCGGAGCGTCCCTCGATCGGGGCGAGCAATTCCCCGAACGGATCGTCGCCAAACACACAGAGGTTCAGGTCCGTCTCCGCATCATCAGGGCTCAGTTGCCAGCTGACGAAGCGGGTGAAGTTGTAGAGGAACGCCGCCTTGAGCTCATATTCCGAGCGTACGGAAGCCTGCGCGTGGGTCTGAAAAACCACCGCTAACGCACTGACCAGCAGGAGCAGGCTGGCGGGTTGCCAAAGGGGGAGATGTTTAATCAATCGCTCTTCCCTGACCAAGCGCCTGTGCCAGACATGAAAAGCGCAGGCTCGACAAAAGATTAGCACTCAACCCCTTGCCGTCAATGTTCAGCCGTTACGGCCATTTCAGCGCGCCGGATTCCCAAAGCGTTAACGGCGGCACTGAGCCGCTGGTGGTACATATGTTCTAATCCTCACCCAATCATGATCCAACGAGACTCAGGACCCAATCCCCCAATGACACGGCAAGACGAAGCCCAGACTCAACCGCAACCTCGCCATTCTGGCAGCGCAACGATCCGTTCCAGCAAGTCCGGCTCCAACGCCCAGGACTATGTGGTCTATCACTGGGAGCGAATACTCGGAGCAATCGCTCTGCTGGTTGTGGTGGTTGCCCTTGTGACCTGGGGGATCATGCACCTGATCTATCCAGCACCGGCCCGGCCAGGCAAAAGCGAGAGCACCCCGGCCCCGGTGGCGCAGGCTGAACCAGAACCGGTTGCTGTGGCAGCGCCGCCGGAAACGCCGAAACCGGCGGCGGAACGGCCAGTTGCGGCCGCGGCACCCCCGTCCGAGCCGGACTCTGAAGAGGCAGTGACTGAAGAAGCAGTGGCTGAAGGTACAGCGACTGAAAAAACAGTGACGCCGCCACTGGTGGAACACGACTCCCTGGATGACAATGCGTCCGAAGCCGAAGCCGAAGCCGAAGCCGAAGCCGAAGCCGAAGCCGAAGCCGAAGCCGAAGCCGAAGCTCAGTCCGCCGTGGCGACGGCGCCGGAGATTGGCCGGAACGACCAGGCACCTTCCACGGTTACTCTGCTGTCGGACCATATTGTCCGGGCCCGCCTGACCTTGGCTCTGGACAACAAGGAGCCGACCGAGGCGATACCGGCGGTGCTGCCGATGAACGCCGACGGCCTGATGCGGGTTTATCTGTTCACCGAGACCCGCAACCTGAATGGTCAGCTGCATTTCCATGACTGGTATCGAGAGGGCGACCGGGTCGCCCGCGTGCGGATCATGCCTTTCTCCGATGCGATGCGTGCCTCCTCGGGCAAGTTCATCAACCGTGACATGACCGGGCAATGGCGAGTTGAAGTGGTCACGGAAGCCGGGGACGTCCTCGCCGAGGCGGAGTTCGAGGTGAAGAGCTCCAGGTGAAGAATTCAAGGTGAAGAATTCAAGGTGAAGGGCTCGAAGTGAGAAGATGGGCCTTCGGAGACGGTTCTGTTTGCTACAAAATACCTCCAAAGGTGGCTAGACTGATCCGTTTAGGGCACGCTCTGAGGGCTGCATCTGCGGCGTTACGGCCCTTGCCAGAGGCGATTCGGAGTCAATCAGAGGCTCCGTAAGTAACAACAATCAAAACTCGGGTGCGGCTTTCTGGCGGCATCGGTTCCAGAAGGGATACGGCAGAGACGAGATGGACGCGGATCAACGACACAACAACCGATCCGACCGCCAATGGCCGCTGAGTACGGCATTGACGATGCTATTGATGATGCTGGCTTCGATGGTGGTGGCGGATGACGTCACCACAGAGCCCCATACACCTGGGGCCCCGGTGGTTATCGAGGATCAGCAACGGATTGATCTGGCATCGGCCTTATCGCTACTGGAAGACCCGGAACGCCGGTACACCTTTGAGCAGGTGCGGCTGGGCCGGACGCTGGACAGCTTCTCGCCCCTGGGTGAGCGCTCGGCCAACTTCGGGTTTACGGAAGCTGCCTGGTGGGTCAAGTTCACCCTTGCCAATCCCAGTGATCAACCCAAGCGTCTGTTCATCCGCCAGGATTACCCACTGATTGACCATTTGGACTTCTGGGCGCCGGCCTCGGACAAACACTGGCAACTGGTGTCTACCGGCGATATGCGCCCGTTTCACCTGCGGCCGGTGGAACACCGTCTGTTCCTGTTTCCGGTCACCCTGCCCCCTCAAAGTGAGTCCACCTACTATCTGAGGTTCGAGTCTCAGGGCTCAATGAACATCGGCTTGTTCGCCCACAGCCAGGTTGATCTCATGAATCTGGTCACCAAGGAATATCTGGCCCTTGGGGTGTACTACGGTGGCTTCATCGTGTTGCTGTTCTACAACCTGTTCATGTTCCTGACGGTGCGGGAACGGGCGTTTGCCTATTATCTGGTGTACCTGACCAGCTACGGCCTCTACATGTCGCTGCACAACGGCCTCTCCTTTCAGTTGCTGCTGCCGGACCTGCCGCTGGTTGCCAACAAAAGTCTGCTGGTCTTGCTGTCGATCTCCCTGTTCGGCGGTGTGCTCTTTACCCGAACCATCCTCAATACCCGTGCCCAGTCGATCCGGGCGGACCAGTTCGCCGTGGTGCTCCAGTGGGCGTCGGCGCTGATGATGCTGATCTCACTGTTGCTGAGTTATCGCTGGGTGATTGTGCCGTTGGCGGTGCTGACCGTCATCGCGTGCGTGCATATGTTTGTGTTGGGGCTGATGGCGTTGGCCCGGGGCACAGGCACCGCCCGCTACTACATGATTGCGTTCTCTGCGTTATTGATCGGCGTCTACATCTACATGGCCAAGACATTTGGGCTGCTACCCCACAACGCGTTTACCCAGAACGCCTTCCAGATCGGTTCGCTGCTGGAGATGGTGCTGCTCAGTCTGGCCGTCGCCAGCCGGCTCAATGAGCTCAAGACCGAGTCGTTCACCGACGCCCTGACCCAGTTGAAGAACCGCCGCTTCTTCAACGAGCAGATTGCCCAGGAGTACGCCCGCGCTGGCCAGACCGATGCCCCCCTGACCCTGGCGGTGATCGACATTGACCACTTCAAGGCGTTCAACGACAGCCGTGGCCATTCCCGCGGTGATGCCGCCCTGAAGATGGTGGCCAGTCTGCTCAAGGACCGCGTACGCAAGCCCAACACTGTGTGCCGCTACGGTGGCGAGGAGTTTGTGCTGATTCTGCCGGATACTTCCGACCAGGAGGCGGCGGTGCTGACCGAGCGGGTTCGCGCCACGATTGAGAAAGAAACAGCGTTTGGATTCAGCCTGACCGTGAGTATTGGCTTTGCTACCATGCATCCCGGCGAGTTTGAAGACACTGACTGCCTGTTTGTGGCCGCGGACTACGCCCTCTATACCGCCAAGGCCAGTGGCCGGAACCGGGTGGTGAACTATCGCGAGTGCGATCTGAAGCGGGCGCTGGACAATGCCCACCGGCTTACCGGAAACCTGATGGCTCAGCCGTCTGACTGAACGCCAGCAGTTGGGGAAAGAATGCCAGGAAATGGGCTTCCAGAGTGGCGTCCAGGGGGCGTAGTTCCTCGATCATTCCCTCAAAACGGTTGCTGAAGCGAATACGCTGGGCAATCCGGTCCAGTGCCAGGCCCACCTGGTCAAGGTCCCGGTAGGCATTGAACCAGTCCTGCTGGACCATGCGGGCGGTGGTCCGGGCCATGGTGTCCGGCATCAGGTAGCGGCCCCGTTCCAGGTCCCGGTAGACCTCATGGATAAAAACTTCGGAGGGCGTGTCGCAGAACCTGTCCCAGTGCCGCAGCAGGTAATGATCGAACAGCACATCCAAGGCGATGCCGGCAAAGCGGCGGCGCTGGGCCGAGAAACAGCGCTTGCAGGCCAGCACCTCCGGGTGGCGATCGGTAAAGGCATCCACCGCCAGGTGGTGTTGCCAGCCAAGACGGACCTGTGCAGGCAGTGTGTCCGGGTCAACGCCACGGGCAAAATCGCCCAACAGGTTACCGATGCGGGCCTGCTGGTCGGGCGGAGACAGGAACAGGTGAGCTAGGTGGTTCAACTATGTCCTCCTGGAGCGCTGTGTTTCCGGGGCTCGCGAGTGATTGCAGAAGGGTAGCGCCAAGGGTATTCTGGCGCACGTCTTAAAGCTGGCCAATTAGGGCATCCCTTGAGAAACCTCTATCCCGTCATATTCATCATCAGCGTGATGTTTGTGCTGCTGAGCATTTTCATGACGTTGCCTCCCCTGCTGCTGTTCGGTAACGATGCCCCCAACGCCGTCGCCTTCGCGGAATCGGCTGGTTTGGTGTTTGCGCTCGGCGTGCTGGGTATTTTGCTTGCGTATGGCAAGCCAAGGGATCTCAAGCCCCGCTACATGTTTGTACTGACGGTCAGCAGTTGGCTCATTATCTCACTGATCTCCTCCTTGCCCTTCTATCTCAGTGACAATGCCGGTATTTCCCTGACCGATGCCATTTTCGAGTCGACGTCGGGTATCACCACCACTGGTGCCACGGTGCTCACCGGGCTGGATACCATGGATCAGGATCTGCTGCTCTGGCGCTCAATCCTGCAGTGGATTGGGGGGATCGGTATCATCGGCATGTTCGTGGCGGTGTTGCCGTTCCTGCGAGTGGGCGGCATGCGGCTGTTTGCCACCGAATCCTCCGAGTGGACCGACAAGGCGCTGCCGCGGATGAAAACCCTGAGCCGCGGGCTGTTGCTGGTGTACGTGGTGTTCTCCATCCTGGCGGTGCTGACGTATTGGGCCTCGGGGATGAGCCTGTTTGACGCCTTTAACCATGGCCTGACCAGCATTGCGACGGGGGGCTACTCCACCTCTGACCTGTCGATGGGCAAGTTCAATTCCGACCTGATTCTGCTGGAAGCGACCTTCTTCATGATGATTGGCGGCATGCCGTTCTTCCTGTTTGTACGTGAGATGCATGGCCAGCATGGCGTGTTATGGCGGGATCAGCAGGTACGTCTGTTTGTTGCCATCCTGCTGTTGGTGCCCCTGTTCCTTACCCTGTATCGCTGGTACATCAACGACGACTTTGATCTGGCGTCCGGCTACATTTCGACCCTGTTCAATGTGACTTCGGTGGTGACCACCACGGGCTATGCCTCGGAGGATTATGCGGCCTGGGGATCGTTCTCGTTCGTGCTGTTCTTCTTCCTGATGTTTATCGGCGGCTGCTCCGGCTCCACTTCCGGTGGCATGAAAATCTTCCGTTTCCAGCTGTCGCTGATTGTACTGCGGGAGCAGTTGATGCGGTTGCTGCACCCGCGGGCGGTGCTGACGCGCAACTTCAATGGTCGGGCCGTCAGTGATGAAATCATCGCCTCAATGATCGCCTACACCTTCATTTTCCTGCTTTGCTTCATGCTGATCACCCTGGCGCTGGCGAGTCTGCACCTGGACTTCACCACCAGTCTCTCCGGCGCGCTCACCTCGCTGACCAATGTGGGGCCGGGCCTGGGCAGTGTGATTGGACCGGCCGGGAACTTCGCGTCCATACCGGACGCGGCCAAGTGGATACTGTGCGGCGGGATGCTGCTGGGCCGGCTGGAGATTCTGAGTGTGGTGGTGGTGCTGTCACCCGCCTTCTGGCGAAGCTGAACCGAACCGGTAACCGTCAGCCGCCGTTACTTGAAGGCGGCGTGCCGGCTCAGGCCCGTCGGGATCAGGAAGTTGGTTTCCCGTACCCAGCGCAGCAGGGAGCGTAGCTCAGGGCCAGGGTTATCGCCCTGCTCCTTGAATTCGACACCCAGACCATTAGGGCTGCAGCGGACCAGCGTGGCGTCCACGCGCTGATAGCCCCGGACGTCCGGATCATGAAGGTGGAACTCGATCTCGACGTCCTGATTCAGGTCGAGATTGGGGTTCCGGGTCGAGATGAACAGGCCCTGTCTGCTGATGTTTCTCAGCATGCCTGAGGCGACGAGTCGGCCCTTGCGGTAGATGAGCAGTGTCAGCCTGCCGGGAAACCGTTTGCTCTGACGTAACTCCATCGAATCCCCCCTGCCCGTCTGCCTTTCTACTTTTTATAGTTCGATCAAATCTGCGGGCATATGATTCAGGTCAAATATTGTACAGTTGACTTGGGGGAAAGGAAAAGCACTTCGCCAGGTTGTTGAAGCGGCTGGGGAAAACCGGCCGCCGCGTAGGTGCGGCCAGTCGGGGGCAAGGGACGTCTTAGGCTGGCGCTATAGCGACAGGCGCTCACCAAAGAACCGGCCAATCTCGATGATCTCTTCCAGGCACACGCTGTGATCCATCGGGAAGGTGCCGTACTCGACGGCATAGCCAAGCTGGCTCAGCTGCTCGGCGCTGCGTCGACCAAGTTGCTCCGGCACCACTGGATCGAACTGGCCGTGGTAAATGCGGATGGGAGTTTGACGATTGGCTTCGGATGGTGTCAGGGTGCCGGCGGTAGCGAAATAGGTCGACAGTCCCAGCACACCGGCAAGCGGTTTGGCGTAGCTCAGGCCGAGCTGGTAGGCAACCGCCCCGCCCTGTGAGAAGCCAGCGACGATGATGCGCTCGCTGGCAATTCCGCATTCGATCTCCCGGTCAATCAGCCGGCCGACGGCATCTGACGACGCACAAAGTTGCTCGGTATCGACCACCCGGTCAATGTCCATTGCCTTGATGTCGTACCAGGCCGGCATGGCAACGCCGCCATTGATGGTCACCGGCATCACCGGAGCATGGGGGAAGATGAAGCGGATGGCCGCGTCGTCGGGCAGCCCCAGTTCCGGGATCACCGGCTCGAAGTCGTGGCCGCTGGCGCCCAGGCCGTGCAGCCAGATGACGGCGGCGTCGGGATTGGCTCGGGTTTCCCGTTCAATGACCTCAAGTTCCAACATCGATTTCTCCTGTTAATCCTGTGTCGCCGGACCAGTGGCTGATTCCGGTTCGCGAGTATTCAGCGCACTGGTGACCGGGTTGGCGTACATGTCCAGCAGATAGCTGTGGAAGGGTTCGTCACAGCTGTTCAGGCGGCGGCTCAGTTCCTGCTCAGCAGCGTCCAGCTCGGCGGGGCTCCAGGTTTCCGCCGTTACCAGCGCGTCGGTGGTCTCCCGCAGACTGTTGTGGGAATCCGGGTGCTGGCTGCGCAGCTCATAAGCGGCAAGATTGGAGGCATGCAGGTGATAGTTGGCGTGCATGTCGGTGTCGATACGGGCAGCCAGCTCCCTGGGGGTTTCCGGGGCGTCCTTGATGGGATCGCTGAAATGCACATGAACGTGGCCCTTGAAACCGGTGAGCCCCTTGATGATCTGGTCAGTATCTTCGCCGGGCTGCTTGGTGTAATCGCCCGTGCGGGCACGGGTTTCCAGTTCCCGGGCCTTGTCAGTATCGCAGGGGTCATATTCATAGGCGATGGACACCGGCACGATGCGCAGCCGGTCCATGGCGTCATTGAACGCCAGGCCCTGCTTCTTCAGGCTCATATAGAACATCTTGATGATGGCCGGATCGGTCAGGTCCAAGCCGTCTTTGGCGCGCCCTTCCCGCTGGGCAATCCAGACGCTGTGGCCAGTTTCAATGCTGTGACTGATGAACGACGACAGCGTCAGAAAGGTGTCCCGCATTTCCCGGGGGCTTGAGACATTGCGGCGCACTACAAAGCTCTTGTTCATCCGCATCAACTCGGCGAACACCCGGTTCTGCAGCAGATTGTCGCCGATGGCAATGCGGGTGGTGGCAAAGCCGTGGCGGAACAGCAGGTAGTTGACCACCAGCGGGTCGAAAACAATGTCCCGATGGTTGGACAGGAACAGGTATGGGGTGTTCGGGTCCAGCTTGTCCAGCCCGGTGTGGGTCACCCGTGTGGTGGTGTGGTCAACCAGTTGCTCTACGTGCTCGTAGAGCCGGGCCTGGATGTCATCAATACGGGTCAGCCCGCCAAAGGTGTCGCGCAGCCAGTTGCGCACCCGGCCGCGGATCAGGCCGGGCAGCCAGCGACTCAGGGTGGGCGATTTGAATCGGGCGATCAGGTCGAGAAACTCGGCGTCCCCCAGCAGACGTTGAATGGCTTCCTCGGTTTCCTCATCCGAGTAGGGGCGTATCGCGTCAAATTCCTGCATGGATATCCTGTAGTTGGGTTGTGCTCTTTATCGCGCTGATCCGTAACTGGTTGTGGTGTGGATCAGCGGCTGGCGGCAAGCCGTTGCGGCCAGCAAAATGCCGCTATTGTAGCCGGTTACCTATCGCAATACCTCAATTGCCTCACCCTTTTCTGATATGATAACGCCGCTTCTGGCCGGTCGCTTTCCGGTTGCCTGGAAGCCGCGCCTTTCCACCCATCGTTCAACGAAGCACAGCGCCGCATGGATTTTCAGCAACTCTCCCCCAGCCGGCCCGACTCGGCCCAGCAGTCTCCGGAACAGGTTCTTCACCAGGTCTTCGGTTACGAGCAGTTCCGTCCCTTGCAGGGGGATGTGGTGGCCGAAGTCGTGGCGGGGCGCAACGCCCTGGTGCTGATGCCCACCGGTGGCGGCAAGTCGCTGTGTTACCAGGTGCCGGCGTTGGTTCGGCCAGGCACCGCGGTGGTGATATCGCCGCTGATCGCGTTGATGCAGGACCAGGTCGCAGCCCTGCAACAGCTTGGCGTGCGGGCGGCGTTTCTCAATTCCACCATGGATTTCCACGAGGCCCGGGCCACCGAAAATGCCCTGATGACCGGTGAACTGGACCTGCTTTACTGTGCGCCGGAGCGGCTATTGCAGCCCCGCACCCTGGAGTTGTTGCACCAGGCTTCCCTGGCATTGTTCGCAATTGACGAGGCGCACTGCGTGTCCCAGTGGGGCCATGATTTCCGGGCCGATTACCTGGGCCTGACGATGCTGGCCGAGCAGTTTCCGAACGTTCCCCGCATTGCCCTGACGGCCACCGCCGATGAGCGTACCCGCCAGGAGATCGCCGAGCGCCTGTCGCTCACCGAGGCCCGGCATTTCATCAGCGGCTTTGATCGCCCCAACATCCAGTACCGCATCACTCCAAAAGTTAACGCAAACAAGCAACTAGTGGATTTTATTAAATCAGAACATCAGGGTGATGCCGGCATCGTCTACTGCCTGTCACGGAACAAGGTGGAAGCCACCGCGAAGATGCTGGCGGACAAAGGCTACACGGCCCTGCCCTATCATGCGGGTCTGCCGGCGGAAGACCGGGCCCGACACCAGGAACGTTTCCTGCGGGAAGATGGCGTTATTGTAGTGGCCACCATCGCTTTCGGCATGGGGATCGACAAGCCGGATGTCCGCTTTGTCGCGCACCTCGACCTGCCGAAAAGCCTGGAGGCGTATTACCAGGAAACCGGTCGTGCCGGCCGGGATGGCAACCCGTCAACGGCGTGGATGGTGTACGGCCTGCAGGATGTCATCAAACTGCGCCAGATGCTGGAGGGCTCCCAGGGCAGCGACCAGTTCAAGCGCATCGAGCGCCAGAAAATGGATGCGATGCTGGGGCTTTGCGAAGTCACCGGCTGTCGCCGTCAGGTTTTGCTGCGCTATTTCGGAGACGAACTGGAGCAGCCGTGCAACAACTGCGATACCTGCCTGACCCCTCCGGAAACCTGGGATGGCGCCCTGGCGGTGCAGAAGGCCCTGTCCTGCGTCTATCGGACCGGACAGCGGTTTGGCGTAACCTACCTGATTGACGTGCTGAGGGGCAGCGAGAACGACCGTATCCGGCAGTCCGGCCACCACAAGGTGTCAACGTTCGGCATCGGCGAGGAGCTCAGCGCCAACGAATGGAAGTCGGTGTTCCGGCAACTGGTGGCCAACGGCTACCTGCGGGCGGACCCGGAGGGCTATGGCGCACTCCAGCTCACCGAGGCCTGCCGCCCACTGCTGCGCGGGGAACAGCCCATCCGGCTGCGCAAGGACCCGGTGGCCAAGCGCACCCGCGGTGCCGGTGGCTCAGGCTCCAACAAAACCACCCACCACGTTACCGACCCGGAAGGCTGGGAGGCGTTACGGGCCTGTCGCAAGACCCTGGCCGAACAGCAGGGTGTGCCTCCCTACGTCATTTTTCATGACACCACATTGCTGGAGATCCTCGAGCGACGACCGGCAACCATGGCAGAACTGGCCGAGGTTAACGGCGTCGGCGCCGCCAAGCTGGAAAAATACGGCGAGACCTTCCTGGCCGAATTGGCAAGACTTGGCGCCGCCTGAATCAGCGGTGCCCTTTCTTGCGGACCCGATAGTGGGCGATGGAGGTGGCAACTTCCTCTCCCCTGTCGTCCCGCATTACCCCCTCCAGAGTGAAGGCGGTCTTGCCGTCACGATCGGCCTCGGCCTGCAGACGTTCAATCTGTTCCCTCGATAGCTCAAATTCTACCGTCACATCGGAGTTTGCCGGTTGCTTGAAGCTCAGGGTCATCTCCTTGAGGATTGGCACATACGCAGGCCCCAGGTCGAACAGGGTCAGTACCCCGCCGGGGATCTCAGCAACCAGAAAATAAGCGCCGGCGTACAGACTGCCAAAATGGTTTCGATTGCCCTTCAGGGTGATGCGGGCCCGTACATAGCCTGGGCGCAGCTCCTCCACCCGAAACCCGTTGCGGCGGGTGAACGGGATTGCACTGGCAATGATCCGATTGATGGCGGCGTAGCCGGAAGTTTTCCGTAACCAGGCTGTCGGGCGGGTGATGGGCGCTTTCGGATCGCTGCCGGCAACCCAGTGGCCGGCAGCGTCGATCAGTTGGTCAATCAGAGCCATACGATGTCCTTTTTAGCTGATTTGTCATTGTTTTATGGTTTTTTTACACAACTGCACTGACTTTGTCACCGAAAGCTCTAGACTGGTCTTTGCACGTGGAGACAGGATGACGGTGGAATGAGGGCAAGACGCCAGGAGCGACGACGGGGTTGGCAGAGCTGGCAGGGTTGGCACGCTTACCTGGGTGGCTTCCTTGCGCTGCTGATCACCTGCACTCCCATCCAGGCCCGCCCTCTCACGCCGCAGGGATTGTCGCCCGCCGATGAACGCACCATCACCCTCTGGTACCGCAATTACGACAGCCCGGCCATTCGCGCCCTGGTGGCGCTGGCGTTGTCGAAGACTCCCGAATACGGCCGTTTCCGGCTGACCCGCAGTATTGAAATGGTTCAGGGTCGGGCCCTGCTTGAGTTGACCCGGGACCACCCCCGGGTTCTGGATCTCGCTGCGGTGGCAACATCCGTGGAACGGGAAAAGGATCTGTTGGCCATTCCGGTGCCAATCGACGGCGGGCTGCTGGGATTCCGGGTCTGCGTGGTGATGGAAGATGCGCTGAGCCGGTTCGAGGGTGTCGCCTCCCTCGACGATCTTCGTGACCGCGGGCTGCGCATTGGCCAGGGCCTGCACTGGCCGGATGCCACTATCCTGCAGGTGAACGGTGTTCAGGTGGTGACCCATTCCCGTTACGAAACCCTGTTCAAGATGCTGCGGAACGACCGGTTTGACTGTTTTGCCCGGGGCGTCAGCGAAGTGCTGTTTGATCTGGAGCTGGAACAGGACCCGGAGCTGGTGATTGAACCGTCCCTACTGATTGCCTACCCCATGCTGTCCTATTTCTTTGTCGGCCCAGAAGACCATGTTCTGGCTCAGCGACTGCAGCTGGGAATGGATCGAGCGATCCAGGATGGCAGCTTCTCCCGTTATCTCAATCGATACTACGGCGAAGCCCTTGAGGTGCTGGCGCTGGACCGTCGCCAGGTTCTTCTGCTGAACAACCCCTATCTGGGGCGGGAGTCCAGTGAGATCGGGCGCAGGGCACTGGAAACGCTGCGGGTCCGGATGGGCCAGCAGCGCTCCAGCGTAACGCCGGTTAAGACGCGCTAAACCTTAAAACGCTCCACATTGTGATGCAGGGTCTGGCCAACCGTTTCGATCTGGCCGCTGTAGACATCGTTCTCGCTGGCCGCAGCTGCCGCTTCCTGGCCCTGGTCGGCAATGCGGGTGATGGAAGCATTGAGCTCTTCGGTCACCGATGTCTGTTCCTCGGACGCGGTGGCGATCTGCGTGGTCATCTGGCTGATGGAGGTAATCGCCTCGGCAATGCGGTTGAGGGTTTCCATTGCATCCTGGGCTTTCTCCATGCTGACGTTGGATACAGCCGTGGAGGCCTGCATCACGTCGACCGCGTCATTGGCCCCTTTCTGCAGCCGTTCGATCATATTGTTGATCTCCTCGGTGCTGTCCTGGGTGCGCTTCGCCAGGTTACGGACCTCATCCGCCACCACCGCAAAGCCACGACCGGCGTCCCCGGCCCGGGCCGCCTCAATGGCGGCGTTGAGCGCCAGCAGGTTGGTCTGTTCGGCAATGCCCTGAATCACCTCCAGCACGGTGGTGATTTCAGACACGTCCTTACCCAGGGTATCGATGACATTCGCCGCCGAGGTGATCTCCTCGGACAGTCGCTGCACCGCATCCCGTGAGGCGGCCACCGTCTCCAGTGAAGCCCGGGAGTCTTCGTCGGCGTTGTTGGCGGCATCGGCGGTCTGCTGGGCGTTCTGGGCAATCTCGCCGGCGGCGGCAGACATCTCGTTGATCGCGGTGGCGATCATGTCGATCTCGGCCTGCTGGCTTTCCACGCTGTGGCGGCTGGCGCTGGCGGTCTGACGCAGCGAGCCGACGCTGCCTCCCAGTTCCTGGGTTCCCTTCTGGACGTCCCGCACCACTTCCTGAATGTTGGAGACAAAGCTGTTGAAGTTGTCGGCAAGCTTGCCGATTTCATCGTTGCTGCTGACTTCCAGACGCTTGGTGAGGTCGGCATCGCCGCTGGCAATGTCCGCCATGGCATCGCCCAGGTTGCGGACCGGCTTCATCAGCACCCGAATGCCGATGTTGAGAAGAATCAGCGTCACCACCAGGGACACGATTGCCACGATAATGCCGGTAACCCGGGCATCGTAAAGCGGACCGTTGATCAGGTCCTCATTGGCGAAGGTGCCGAGATACCATTCCACGGCCCGGGCGTCCTTGATGCGATGGAAGCTGGCCAACCAACTGGTGCCATCAATATCATAGGCCACCTGGTCACCGCTGAGGTCCGGGTCCTCGCCCAGCAGCTCGCGGATGTGCTTGCCCACCAGTTCCCGCTGCGGGTGGTACAGCACCGTACCGTCTTTGGCGATCAGGGTGGCGTAACCGGTGTCGGCAAGGGTAACGGTGGACAGCATGGCATCAATGCTCTCCAGGGTGACGTCGCCGCCGACCACGCCAGCGAAGTCGCCGCGGGGGGCCGGCGCCAGGGACGAAATGATCACCTGGCTGGTACCGGCGTCAATGTAGGGTGCGGTGAACGACGCCCGGCCCAGGCTCTTGGCGAGCTTGTACCAGGGGCGCTGGCGTGGATCGTAGTCATCCGGCAGGTCTGCGGAGACTTCGTCGTTGCGCATCAGCATCACGCCGTTATCCTGGCCGATGTAAACGTCCTTGAATCCGACCCCTGCCGTGGCAGACTGCAGGATCGCTCTCACCTGTTGCTGGTTCCTGGCCGTGGCCAGGGCATCCGCAACCGCTTCCGTGGTGCTCAGGCGAGTGTTGAGCCAGTCGGCAATGCTTGCCGTACTCTGGGCAACGGTATCTTCAATCAGCGCGTTGACATAGGTATCTGTCGTGTCCTCGAGGCGCGAGTCGCTGATCAGGGCGTAGGCGCCGATGACCAGCACCAGCAGGACGCCGAAAGACGTTAACAGTTTTTGGCCAAAGGAAAGGCGATTCATGGAGGTTCTCTCTTGTTCAGGAACGGACTTCTTTATGAACGCTGCGTTCATATTTCCAAGCTAGACTATTTTTTTACGTCCGGTTTGAATTACGACGTCTGGCGGGAAATCTTTACCGGATTCCTGGAAAAAAGTTGTAAAACCTACACAAAGTGACAGTTCGTCACTTTTCTCGACCGTTTTAGCCCGATATTTGAACAATCACGGAGTTTGCATCGATGGCTCATGAAGAACTGCACCTCAACCTGCGCAACCTGACTGTGGGGGACTACGGCCAGTTGCAGACGCTGATGGATCAGATTTACGACGACATCGGCGGGGCCTGGCCTGAGGAGACCATCGAAACCCTGGTGAAACAGTTCCCCGAGGGCCAGATCTGTATTGAGGACAACGGCCAGCTGGTTGCCGTGGCGCTCACGGTGTGCGTGAAGTACGACCGTTTCAGTAACCCCCACACCTACGACGATCTGATCCTCCGCAACGAGAAAATCCTCCACAACGCCAAGGGGGATTCGCTGTACGGGCTGGATGTGTTTATTCATCCGGATTACCGGGGCTATCGACTGGGACGGCGGTTGTACGAGGCCCGCAAGGAACTGTGCCGGTCGATGAACCTGCGGGCGATCCTCGCCGGCGGTCGCATTCCCGCCTATTACCGGTACGCGGACCAGTACACCCCGGAGGAGTACATTCAGCGGGTGGACCGGCGTGAGATCTACGACCCGATTCTGACGTTTCAGTTGGCCAACGACTTCCAGGTCACCCGGCTGATGCACAAGTACCTCCCCGAGGACGAAAAGTCCCAGGGCTATGCCACCCTGCTGGAGTGGCGGAACATTCTGTACACGCCGCCGTCAACGGTGATCAACACCCGCAAAACCCAGGTGCGGATGGGGGCGGTCCAGTGGCAGATGCGGGAGTTCACCTCGGTGGAGGAAGTGCTGCGGCAGGTGGAGTACTTTGTGGACGCTTTGTCGGACTACAAAAGTGACTTTGCCCTGTTCCCGGAGTTCTTCAATGCCCCTCTGATGGGGTTGACCGATCAGGTGGACCAGACCCGCGCGATCCGCTTTCTGGCCGGTTTTACCGAACAGTTCCGGGATGAGATGTCGGAAATGGCGGTCAGCTACAACATCAACATCATCACTGGCTCCATGCCGTTGCTGGAAGATGACCGAGTCTACAACGTGTCCTACCTCTGCCACCGGGATGGTCGGGTGGATGAACAGCGCAAGATCCACATCACGCCCCACGAACGTCGAGACTGGGTCATCGAGGGCGGTAACCAGTTCGAGGTTTTCGACACCGACGCCGGGCGCGTTGCCATCATGATCTGTTATGATATCGAGTTTCCCGAGTTGGGGCGGATGGCCGCTGCGGCCGACGTCGATATCATCTGTGTGCCGTTCTGGACCGATACCAAGAACGGCTACCTGAGGGTCAGGCACTGTGCTCAGGCCAGAGCCATCGAGAACGAATGCTATGTGGTCATCACCGGCAGTGTCGGTAACCTGCCCAAGGTGGAAAACCTGGATGTGCAGTACGCCCAGTCCTCGGTATTCTCGCCCTCGGATTTCGCCTTCCCCCACGATGCCGTCATGGCGGAGACGACACCCAACACCGAGATGATCATGTTCTCCGACATGGACCTGGAGAAGCTCAAGCTGGTCAGGAACGAGGGCTCGGTCACCAACCTGAAGGACCGCCGCCCCGACCTGTACCGCTTCGAAACCTCCTGATGGAGGCCGGTGCTGGCACAAGATGAGTTCCCGCTTGAAGCGCGAACGCTATAGGATTGACCGCGTTGCAAAATGTGGACGTGCTGTTTATTGTTTACACAGCTGTGGCAGGGCTGACAGAACGGTTTACCGTCTGACCTGCCTTCAAGGACTTTGGATGTTGATTCGATGAAAGAAGCCATACCTGACCTGATTGCCCGATTCCGAATCAAGCACGGGCTCTTCCGCAAGGAGCTGGTGGAAGCGCAGGTCTTTGATCTTGATCAGTTCGGATGTGTCCTCAAAACCGATAAAATCTTCAATCCGGGCGATACGCTGCCGTTGGATCTGGTGATGACCATGCCGTTCGACAACATCCGCGCCAAAGGGGTCAGCGGTCTGGTGACCGAACGCAGAAAGCATTGCAGCAATTTCTTCTACTCCGTTGATTTCAATATCAGTGAGTCTCCCCAGCCAGCCCTGCTGGCGGAGCAGTTGGAACGAATTCGCGAGGTGGTGGGCAAGAAGCAGTCGCTGCGCTCCCGTCGGTCCGGCGGACCGGGCCGGCGCTCAAGTCCCGCGACCTGAAGACCGCGATGGGCGGCTGGCGGGATCTGGCATTCAGTTCCGCAAATCACGAAGAAAGCCGATGCACAACGGCTCAAAAACACGGATAGACCAAGGGGAACCCTAGTTATGGCGAAAAAAGAGTCAAAGAAGGACAAGGCAGGCGTCGACAAGGTCGTCAAAAAGGTGAACAAGGAGATCGAGAAAACCTCCTCACAAATCGAGAAGCTGATCAACGACGCCCTCAAGCAGTTCGACACCCTGCAGAACCAGATCCAGGAACCGGTGCGGAAACTGCTGCGGGAAGTGGACGACCTGCGTGAGCGGGAAATGCGCCGATTCCACGAAGAAATGGACCGTCGCCTGGGTGAGCTGCATGATCTGCAAAACACCGTGATGGAGCGACTTGGCCTGGCCACCAACGAAGGCGAGAGCGCTGCCAAAAAGGTCTCCAAAGACGCTGCCAAGGCCGCCAAGACCATCGAGAAAGCCGCTGAAAAGACCGCTGAGAAGACGGCCGCGCCGGCCAAGAAAAAGCCGGCTGCTGCCAAGGCCAAGCCGAAAGCCAAGCCTGCCTCCAAGGGCAATGGCAAAGCGGCACCCAAGGCCGCTGCAACCAAGGCGCCGAAAGCCGTGAACAAGAACGACCTGACTCTGGTCAAGGGCATTGGGCCGGCGACCGCCAAGAAAATGCAGGATGCCGGCATTACCAGCATTGAACAGATTGCCAACCCTTCCGCCGCCGAGCAGGAGAAACTGCAGGCCTTCGCCAAAATGAAAGGCTTCAGTGACTGGTCAAGTGAGGCCAAGAAACTGCTCTGATGCGAACGACCGAACAACCTGTTTTACAGGATATAGTCCTGGTTGGTGGCGGTCACAGCCATGTCGGGGTTCTTCGGCGATTCGCCATGAACCCCGTTCCCGGAGTGCGTCTGACACTGATCTGCCGGGATACCCACACCCCCTACTCTGGCATGCTGCCCGGCTACGTTGCCGGGCATTATTCGTTTGATGACGTCCATATTGATCTGAGTCGCCTGGCGGAGTTCGCCGGTGCCCGCTTCTACCGGGACGAGGTGACCCTCATCGATCGGGCGAACAGTCAGGTCCAGTGTCGGAGTCGGCCGCCGGTCCGCTACGATCTGCTGTCCATCAACATCGGCTCCACCCCCAGTGTCGCCCATATCCCTGGTGCCCTGGACCGCGCCGTTCCCGTTAAGCCGATCCACCGGTTTGATCGCCACTGGCAGGCACTGCTGAACCGCGTGCAACAGAATCAGGCACCGCAAGCGATTGCCGTGGTAGGCGCCGGCGCCGGCGGTGTCGAGCTGGTGCTGGCCATGCAGTACCGGTTGCAGCGGGCGCTGGCGAAGCTGGGACGGGGCCCCGATGCGCTCCGCTTTCTGCTGCTGGATGCGGCTGACAGCGTGCTGCCAACCCACAACGACAAGGTCCGGCAGCGATTCACCTCGGTACTGGCGGAGCGGGGAATCGAGGTTCACCTCAACACCCGTGTGGTGGCCGTGGACGCCGGAGCGCTGGTGACCGAGGCCGGTCAGCGCATTGCCACGGACGAAGTGTTGTGGGTGACCAGTGCCGGCGGACCGGCCTGGCTGGCCGACAGTGGTCTTGCCGTGGACGAGCGGGGCTTTGTCCGGGTTCGGGATACCCTGCAGACCGAAACCGATGAGCGCATTTTTGCCGCTGGTGACATCGCTCACATGATCAATCATCCCCGGGAGAAGGCCGGGGTGTTTGCCGTGCGCCAGGGACCGCCGCTGGCGGACAACCTCCGGCGCCTGGCGTTGGCACAGGCACCCCGGCCGTATCGCCCCCAGCGCAGCTGGCTGGCGCTGATCAGCACCGGGGATCGCTATGCAGTCGCGTCCAGGGGCGGCTGGTCGGCCAGCGGCCGATGGCTTTGGCGCTGGAAGGATTGGATTGACCGTCGCTTCATGGCGCGTTTCAACGAACTGGAACCGATGGCGATGGATTCGGCAGCGGCGGATACCCGTGCAGCCCGCTCCGAAGCCGATGCCCAGCAGGCAATCTCGGCGCTCGCCATGCGCTGCGGTGGTTGTGGCGCCAAGGTAGGTGGCACCGTGCTTTCCCGGGCCCTGGCGCAACTGCAACCGGTGGAACGGGACGATGTGCTAATCGGCCTCCATGCACCGGATGATGCCGCCGTACTGACGGTGCCGCCGGGCAAGGCAACGGTGCACACCGTTGATTTCTTCCGGGCATTTATCGATGACCCCTATCTGCTTGGTCGCATCGCCGCCAACCACAGCCTGGGAGACATCTTTGCCATGGGGGCCGAGGCCCAGAGTGCCACCGCCATTGCCACGATTCCCCAGGGTATCGAATCGAAAGTCGAAGACGTGGTGTTCCAGATGATGTCCGGCGCAGTTGAGGTGCTCAATGAGGCCAACTGCGCCTTGGTGGGTGGCCATACCGGCGAGGGCCAGGAGCTCGCTCTGGGGTTTGCCATCAATGGCCTGATTGACCCGCAGCAAGTGATGAGCAAGGCCGGTCTGGCCGTGGGCGACAGCCTCATCCTGACCAAGCCCCTGGGCACCGGAACACTGTTTGCCGCCCATGCCCAGTTGGCCGCCCGTGGTCGCTGGATCGATGGTGCCCTGGCGTCCATGGACCAGTCCTCCCAGGCGGCAGCCCAGTGCCTCCGGGCCCACGGTGCCCGGGCCTGCACCGACATCACCGGTTTTGGCCTGCTGGGCCACCTGGTGGAAATGGTGAAACCGTCAGACGTGGATGTTGAGCTTGAGATTGATCGCCTTCCCCTGCTTGAAGGTGCCGAGGAAACTGTTGCCGCAGGCATCCTCAGCTCGCTGCAGCCCGCCAATACCCGGTTGCGCCGGGCCATTCGCGATCAGCAGGTCTGGCTTGCCCATCCCCGTTACCCACTGTTGTTTGATCCCCAGACTGCAGGCGGCCTGCTTGCCGGGGTACCGTCTGAACACGCCGAGGCCTGTGTGACGGAACTCCGCCGGCTGGGCTATCAGCAGGCCACCGTTGTTGGTCAGGTTGTCGCCCGGTCTGGCGAACCGGAGCCGGTGACGCTGCTCTCTCGTACCTGACGGCCGGGCCGGCTGTACCTGTCATCGGCGATTCCGTGTATCCTTTGCGCACTTGAGCCCATCCCCGGAAGCGGACCCGAGGACCCTGTCCCGGGCCCAAAAAGAACAAGGAATCTTTCCATGCTGATTCGACATCTCCGCCGGTTCGCCTGCGCGCTGGCCATGACCGCCCTGCCCCTGAGCGCCGCCCAGGCTGACACCTTCGTCTTCACCGCCATCCCGGACGAAGATGAAACCAAGCTGATTGAGCGTTTTCAGGGAGTTGCCGACTACCTGGCGGAGGAACTTGATGTCGAGGTCCGCTACGTACCGGTAAAGTCCTACGCCGCTGCGGTCACCGCCTTCCGTAACAACCAGGTGCAACTGGCCTGGTTTGGTGGCCTGTCCGGGGTTCAGGCCCGCCGTCTGGTATCGGGCTCCGAAGCGCTGGCCCAGGGCGCTGAGGACGAGAGCTTCCAGACCTATTTCATCGCCCACAGCAGCACCGGTCTGGAAGCGTCCGACGAACTGCCGGCAGCGATCAGGGATCGTACCTTCACCTTTGGTTCCAAGGGCTCCACCTCCGGCCGACTGATGCCCGAATTCTTCCTGCGGGAAAGCTTTGGTGAGGCACCTGAAGACATCTTTGCCCGCGTTGGCTACAGCGGTAACCACACTCGCACCCTGCGACTGGTGGAAGCGGGCACCTACGAAGTGGGTGCGCTCAACTTCGCGGTGTGGGAGAAGGAACTGGCCGATGGCAACATCGATACCAATGCCGTCAAGGTCATCTGGCGTACCCCCGGCTACCCGGATTACCAGTGGACCGTGCGTGGTGATGTCGATGAACGGTTTGGCGAGGGCTTCAAGGACCGGGTCCGCACCGCCCTGCTGGAACTGGATGATCCGGAACTGCTGGCAAGCTTCCCCCGCGAGGCCTTTATTCCCGCCGACAATGACGACTATGAACCGATCCGCAAGGTAGCTGAAGAGATCGGTATCCTGCAGTAATGTCTGGCCTGGAACTGTCCAATCTCACGGCCGTCTTTGACGGCCGTGCTGTCTTGGGGCCGATCTCCCTGAAGGTAGCCGAGGGTGACCGTGTCGCCCTGGTTGGCAAGAGCGGTGCAGGCAAGTCCACGCTGCTGAAGCTGGCGTTCCAGCACGGTGCCCGGCATGCCGCCCTGGTGCCCCAGGATCTGGGGTTGGTCCAGCCGTTGCCGGTGTTCCATAACGTGTTCATGGGGCGCCTGGATGAACGCTCGCTGTGGTACAACACCGCAACCCTGTTCCGGCCTTTCCGCAGGGACCGGCAGGAGATTGGCGATCTCCTCGATCAGGTGGCGATGGGCGACAAGCTGTGGCAGCCCGTTGCGGCGCTGTCTGGCGGCCAACGTCAGCGCACCGCCCTTGCCCGGGCACTCTACCACCGGTCCCGTACTCTGCTGGCGGATGAGCCGGTATCGGCTCTGGACGGCCCCATGGCTGCGCGAGTGATGGAGCTGCTGCGTGCCCGCTTTCCCACCAGCCTGATCGCCCTTCACGACATCGATCTGGCGCTGGCTTATTGCAACCGCATTGTCGGTATCCAGGATGGTCACATCGCGCTCGATCGGCGGGCCGATGAACTGTCCGAGTCTGACCTGCTGGCGCTGTACTGACCCATGACCCTGGCGCCCACGCTTCGTACCAGCCTGATCTTCCTGGCCATTGCCCTGGCCGGCCTGATGGTGGCCGACATATCGATCACTGCCGTAAACCCCTGGCGGGATCTGGGGCGCTTCTTCCTGGGCATGGTGACCCCGGATTTCTTCTCCTACCAGGGGCTGGCAACCGCATTGCTGCGAACCGTGGCCTTTGCCTTTGTCGGCGTCAGCCTGGGGGCGACCTTTGGTTTTCTGCTGGCGTTGGCGTTCCGCTGGCGTGCCGTGCGAATGGGCTGTGCGTTTGTGCGGGCCATCCATGAGCTGTTCTGGGCGCTGATCTTCCTGCAGTTCTTCGGTTTTCACCCGTTGACCGGGGTATTGGCCATTGCCATTCCCTACACCGGCATCTTCGCCAAGGTGTATTCCGAGATGCTGGACGAGACCGACCCTGAGCCAGGCCGGACCCTGCCGCCAGCCATCGGCGCCTGGCTGACCTTCCTCTACACCCGGGTGCCCCAGTGCTGGCAGCAGCTGTGCAGTTACACTGCCTATCGGCTGGAGTGCGGTCTGCGGTCCAGCGCTATCCTCGGCTTTGTCGGCCTGCCGACCCTGGGGTTCTATCTGGAAGCCTCGTTTTCTCAGGGACTGTACTCAGAAGCCGGCGCAATGCTGATCCTGTTCTACGTGCTGATCGCCACCATACCGCTGTGGTTACGGCGACCGCTGTTGCCCGCCTACATCGTGGCGGCGCCGTTCTTCCTGGGAGACGGTTTTCCGATTGTCTGGGGCAACGTCACCCGGTTCTTTACCTCCGACATCGTGCCGGCACCGTTGCGTCATGGTGAGGGAATGGATGGACTGCTGGTCTGGCTGGCGGATGTGGCAGTCAGCGATGCCCTGCCCGGGCTCTGGCACACCCTGGTGCTGACTCAGGTGGCGCTGGTGCTGTCCGGCATCATCGCGCTGGTCTGTTTTCCGCTGATATCAAAACACTTCACCGGGCCGGTGCGACGGACCGGGGGGCATGTGATGCTGGTTATCCTGCGCTCCACACCGGAATACGTGCTGGCCTACATTCTGTTGCAGCTGTGGGGGCCGTCGATGCTGCCGGCCATTGTCGCTCTGGCGCTGCACAACGGCGGTATCATCGCCCACCTGGTCGGTCGCCAGTCCAGTACCCTGCAGTTGCGGCCCGATGCGCCCCGGGGCTTTGGCCGCTACAGCTACGAACTGGTACCGCGACTGTACCGCTCGTTCCTGGCACTGCTGTTCTATCGCTGGGAGATCATCATGCGGGAGACCGCCATTCTCGGCATACTGGGAATCTACACCCTCGGCTTCTACGTCGACAGTGCCATCCAGAACATCCAGTTCGATCGGGCGCTGTTGCTGATTGTCTTTACCGCCCTGCTGAACCTGGTGATCGACAAACTCTCCCGAACCATTCGGGCACGGCTGGCGCTGCAGACCCTGCCAACGTGCTAGCGCCTGTTGGTTGATACGTTGACTTAGCTGCGCCACTCGCCGGCTCAGCAGTGGCGTCACGTTCTATCTGCTACCTGGTTCACAGTTCCGCGCATGAGGGCGAATTCCTGCCCCAAATGGCCCCTTCGTTCGCTTGGCTGAAGGTTACGCATTGTTACAATGCAGGCAACTAATGTTACGCGGTGGGTTTAAGAGCAATGGTCGATTATCTGGCAGTGGCCATGGAACTGGGACTGGCGACCCTGCTGGGGGTACTGGCATTCAGGATGACAACCCTGGCCAGAACCGAGGGGCCGGCTTTTGGCCGTGCGGTGGCATTGGACAACGCCGGCGTCATGTCGATGCCTTCCGCGCCCTCCTATCCGACCGCTCCCGCCAGCCAGCCCCCGACGCGCACCGCGCGCCGCCTCGGCGTGGACCGCACGGACCTGCTGACCCAGCTGCACATCCTTCTTGGCCTCCAGGATCGGGTCTGTCGTGAACAGGGAGTGGATCTGGGCGATGCCCCCGAGGCCTTGCAGGGCTATGCCCTGGCCTGGCTGTACGGCGCGGCCGTGGCGTTGTGTGCGCCCCAGGATCGTCACAGCGAGGCCATCGCCGGCCTTACGGTCCAGTTGATCCATCGCAAGACTGGCCTGGCGCCGGTGAGCGCCCACCAGGCTCTGGCCACCCTCACCGATTCCTCAGTCATGTTGGCCTGCTTCCGACATGGCCTGGACGGCGCCAGCCACTGGCGTGACCACCATTTTGTCCCTTCCGATGACGCCCTGATGACCGCCATCACCAGCTACGCCTTTGTCTGAGGGCGTGACCGGTTACGTTGCGGTTTGAACGGCGGTTAAGGTGATCTGCGTACGCGGGCCAGACGGGCTCTGGCGGTATTGGCGGTTGCCGGGCCGGGCTGAAGGCTATTCGGCGGCAACCAGGGTCCACTGATCGCCCAGTGGTTGCGGCGGGGTCTGGGCCGGCTCGCCCCTGGGGATGCCTGACAGAGTGGGCCGGGTGTAGCTGCCGTCGGGCTGGTGCTTCATGCTGTCAACGTCGACCGTGGTGACCTGAAAGACCTGATCGCCAATCCGTACTTCCGAACGATGGGTCAGACCAAACACGAATCGGCAGTAGTCGAGCTTCAGTTGCAGCAGGTCCTGTTCCGCTTTCTGGATCTTGCGCAGCAGGACGCCTTGGAGGCTGGATGCATATTCCATTCGGGTCTTCCATGAGCCATAGGTCGTAGGATGGGCCGATTCTACACCGATTTGGCCGCCTGTCACTGCCCACTGGCTTCAAAAATCAGCCGAAAAGGGACGTTCTTGAGGGGGCCGTTGCGGTTTTCCAGGTCTATCCGCCAAACCATGGTGTCCTGTACCGTGCACAGCGGCGCGGTGAAACGGGTTTCCCAGCGGCCAGCCTCGCCCGTGGCGCTCAGGGGGACCGGGTACTCGCCCAGGTACATGGATTCGCCTCTCAGCACACCGTGCAGCCGCTCCGGGTTGGCAGTGGTGGTCAGCTCAATGTGGTAGTGGTGCTGACCGTTCACGAAAGCCAGCTCCTTCAGAGCAAGCTGCCACTGGTCGCCGTCACTCTGCCACTGACAGTCTTCGGTGATCAGATTGCAACTGGACTCGGGCCCTTGACCGGTATCTTCCGGTGTCTGCCGCATGAGCCAGCGGGGGCCCAGTACAGCCGCAGCCAGAATGGCGATGATCAGCGCAGCGATTGCGATACCTCTGAGCAACGTGTGTCTCCTCTACCCCGACCAACAGTGGAAAGCGGGGCATTATGGAGGTTTTGGGGCGAACTTCCTAGGGAGCCTGCCCTTGCCGCGGCCCTGTAACGCCTGGCGCCTCTTCCGCAACCACACGAAACCATGAGAAACTTTCGCCTTTTGATCGACCCAATACAGGGGTGTAACCGTGCAGCCGGATATTTCCGTCAAGAATCTGAACAAGGTCTACGCCGGAGGGTTTCAGGCCCTAAAAAACGTCAACCTGGACATTGAGCGCGGTGAGATCTTTGCCCTGCTCGGCCCCAACGGCGCGGGCAAGACCACGCTGATCAGCATCATCTGTGGCATCGTCAACCTGTCCAGCGGCACCGTCGAAGCTGCCGGCCATGACATCGTCCGCGATTACCGCGCCGCCCGCAGCAGCATTGGCCTGGTCCCCCAGGAACTGAATACCGACGCCTTCGAAACGGTCTGGGACGCGGTCTCCTTCTCCCGCGGGCTGTTCGGCAAGGCGCCGAACCCGGCCCACATCGAGAAGGTGCTCAAGGACCTGTCGCTGTGGGACAAACGTGATAACCGCATCATGGCGCTGTCCGGTGGCATGAAGCGCCGGGTAATGATCGCCAAGGCGCTGTCCCACGAACCCCGCATCCTGTTCCTGGACGAACCCACCGCCGGCGTGGACGTGGAACTGCGACGGGACATGTGGGAGATGGTGCGGGGCCTGCGAAACAATGGCGTGACCATCATCCTCACCACGCACTACATCGAAGAGGCCGAAGAAATGGCGGATCGCATTGGGGTGATTCGCCAGGGCGAGATCATCCTGGTGGAAGACAAGGACCAGTTGATGGCCAAGCTCGGCAAGAAAGAGCTGCGGTTGCTGCTGCAACAGCCCCTGGAGAGCCTGCCGGGCGAACTGGCGCTGGAGCCGCTGGCGCTGTCGGAGGATGGCTACGAGCTGATCTACACCTTCGATGCCCAGCAGGAGCAGGCCGGCGTGGCACGTCTGCTGCGGCAGCTGGGGGATCTGGGCATCGAATACCGGGATCTGCAGACCCGGGAAAGCTCGCTGGAAGACATTTTTGTGGGACTGGTGCACGAGTAGCGTGCGCGTACGGGCAGGAGACTGACATGAATCTACACGGCGTTCGCGCAATCTACCGATTTGAAATGGCCCGCATGTGGCGCACCCTGATGCAGAGTGTGGCCTCGCCGGTGATTTCCACCTCACTCTATTTCGTGGTGTTTGGCTCCGCCATCGGTTCACGGATGGGGGATATCGATGGTATCAGTTATGGCGCCTTCATCATTCCCGGCCTGGTGATGCTGTCGCTGCTGATGCAGAGCATTTCCAACGCCTCGTTCGGCATCTACATGCCGAAGTTCTCCGGCACCATCTACGAGGTGCTGTCGGCGCCGGTGTCCTACGTTGAGGTGGTGCTGGGCTATGTGGGGGCGGCAGCCACCAAGTCCGTCATCCTCGGTGCCATCATTCTGCTTACCGCCCGGCTGTTCGTGGACTACCACGTACTCCACCCGGTATGGATGGTGGCCTTCCTGGTGCTTACCTCGATCACTTTCAGCCTGTTCGGGTTCATCATCGGCATCTGGGCCGACGGCTTCGAGAAGCTCCAGATCGTGCCGTTGATGATTGTGACGCCACTGGTGTTCCTGGGCGGCACTTTCTACTCCATCGACATGCTGCCGGAGATCTGGCAGACCGTGACCCTGTTCAATCCGGTGGTCTACCTGATCAGTGGTTTCCGCTGGGCCTTCTACGGTGTTTCAGACATCCATGTGGGCATCAGCGTGGGCATGACTCTGGTGTTCATGATGGCCTGTCTCACCGCGATCTGGTGGATCTTCAAGACCGGCTACCGTCTGCGCACCTGACCATGGGTCAGCGGCGGCATTGGCAGTGGCAATACCTCAAGGCAAGCCTGGCCCTTTCGGTCAGCGGATTGCTTTTTGCAACGCTGGCCGGCTGCCGGCCGCCCCAGGCCGATTCGGTCGAAGAGCCCCACCAGACCCGGCCGCTTGAACGGACTCAGCTCGAACTGGTGTCCCGGGATGGCCAGCGCGCGACGCTCTCGGTTGAAATTGCGGCATCCCCCGCCCAGCGCCAGAAGGGGCTGATGGGACGAGAGACTCTGGCGGCGGATGCCGGCATGCTGTTTCTCTACCCGGCCCCGAGAGCGGCTGACTTCGGCTTCTGGATGTATCACACCCTGATTCCCCTGGATATCGCGTATCTCAAGGCCAGCGGTGAGATCGTGGCCATCCGCGCCATGGCACCCTGCCCCAGTGGCGACGATTGCCCCACCTACCCGGCGGGCGCCTCGTTCTCGGTAGCCCTGGAGGTAAACCAGGGTTACTTCAAGCGGCACGGTTTAGCGGTGGGTGATCGGGTGATCCTGCCGCCTGGGCTTCTCGACCGGCCATCAGCAGGTGCGCCTTCTGGCGCGTCTGATTGACTCTGGTTTAACTCTGGTTCAACTCTGACTTAGCGTTTGATCAACCCTTGATCAACCGTTGATCAACTACGTCGCAGATCCCCGGACAGCAGCTTCGCCAGGTGACGGGCGAAGTCGGTAATGCCGGCCTGAAGAGCCTGGTTCAGGCTGTCGGCCACGGTGTCGTTGAAGCGGCGAGTGGCCGGCCGTTCCAGAAACGACTGGTACTTCTCCAGTTTGGCCATGTCCAGGTTCTGGTAGGCGTACAGGAACGACAGCACAATGCCCTGTTCCACCAGCGGCCGGGAGGCCTCAATCTCTTTCAGGATCTGCTGCTGCACCGCCTGGATGTCCACCTCGTGGTTCGGCGTTTCGCCCAGCGTCAGTGCCGAGAACACCGCCGTGCCGGTGTAGGCCTGCAGCCCGATCACCATATCCGAAGCCTGGAACAGGTTGTCCAGCTGCCTGGCAAAGGCGACCCGTTGCTGGTCCCGGTACAGGCTGGGCGCGGTGGCGAACATCTCGGCCTGGGCCTGCTCCGAAGCCACCCGCTTTTCCGCCGCAATGATTTCCCGTCCCAGATCCGACTGGTACCAGGCCAGCAGCGTCTCGATCTCCGATTCGCTCAGCGCCTGGGCCAGGGACTGTTCAACCGCCGCCAGAATGTCGTGGGCGACGATGGTGCGACGGGCGCTGCTGATCATGGCATCAAACGTGGCTTCCGGCAGCGGATCACCCAGGCGCTGGGCGTGAACCAGGCCGGCCCGGACGGAGGCCGGTATCCGCTGTACCTGCTCCGCCAGACCTGAACGCTCCATCAGGGCAGTCACCGATGCGGTGCCGCCGTAACTGCACGGACTGAAGGCCAGCAGCAGCCAGAAACAGGCGGTGAACCTCAAAGCGGTCATGGCGGAACCTCCCGACGGTTGGGCTTGGAGTGAGTGGCCAGCGCTTCTCCAAGCATAGGCAGGAATATCGACGTTCGCCGTCAATTGGCCGCATCAGCACGCCTGATCCGTGCCTGACTGAGAATTTTCCGATCTAAGGCTCAACTCCAAATACCAAAAAAATCCTACTTTCGACTGGCAGCGATTACAGCCTGAAACAATACTTAACAGGCGGTTCACAATACCAATCAGCGGGTGGATTATGTCTATTGCAAAGATTTCTCTACTGAGTGGCGCGGTGATACTGATCAGCGGGTGCCAGAGCTGGCATACCCGCAATATCGAAGATCTGCCACCAACCGCCGCGATTCCCGAGACCAGCGAACCTGGCAAGGTTCAGGTCTACTTTTTTAACACCATCGACGGCGGTGACGTCATTGACATGACCAGCCAGCCCCAGTACCCCGATAACCCGGACGAAATCGGCGAACTCACCCAGCTGGATCTGCCCAAGGACCGTGGGGGACGCTACGGCGCCCTCGTTCGAGGCTATATCCAGCCACCCGTTTCCGGGGACTACACCTTTTACGTATCCGGTGACGATGAAACCCAGCTGTACCTGAGCAGCTCGAACTCGCCGGGCGGCGCGGCGGAAATTGCGTCGGTGCCCAGCTACAGCGGCCAGTACGAGTTCGATAAGTTCAGCTCACAAACGTCGGGCCCCCAGAGGCTGGATGCCAACAGCAAGTACTACTTTGAGGTTCGCTTCAAGGAAGGCGGTGGCTCTGACCACTTTACCGTTGCCTGGGAAGGACCCGGCTTTACCCGCCAGATCATCGATGGCTCTTACCTGCACACTTACGCCAAAACCACCACGGTTGATGACTCCCCGGTATCGGATGAAGGAGCTTACTCGCTAGGCTACCGCGTTGGTTTCCTGGATGGTCGTGAAGGCCTGGCCTTCAGGCAGGAGTTCCCTCCCCTGGATCAGGATCAGGACGGGCTCTATGACAACTGGGAGGTGGTCAACGGCCTCAATCCCAACGACGCCAGTGACGCAACGTCAGATCCGGACGGTGATTTCCTGGCGGCAGCGGATGAGTTTCTCATCGGCACCTCCGAAGGCAATCCGGACAGCGATAACGACGGCATCCCCGACGGTGCCGAGTTCGCCTTTGAGATGAACCCTCTCGATGCCACCGATGCCGCCCTCGATGCCGATAGCGATGGCTACTCAAATCTGGATGAATACCTCGCTGGCACCTCCCCCAACAGCGCCGAGGAAGTCCCGGTGGTTGAGGATGTGATGGTGGCCGGATTTACCGGGCAGTACTACAACGGTCGCGAGTTCGACCAGTTCTTCGCAACCCGCGAAGACGGCGTTATCGATTTCGACTGGGATAAAGGCTCCCCGATGAACGGCATGCCTTCGGATGAGTTCAGCGTCCGCTGGAGCGGTTCGTTCACACCGCCCCATACCAGTGGTGCGGTTCGCTACAAGTTCATTGTCCGGACCAACGACGGTGCCCGCCTTTACGTTAATGGCGAGCGCGTAGTGGACGACTGGCGAGATGCCCGTGAGCGGGAGAACCACTACTACACCGATCTCAATGCCGGCGAGCCGGTTACCGTGGTCATGGAGAACTACGAAGGTTCGGGGAGCGCCTTTGCCCGGCTGACCATTGAAGATACCACCACTGATCAGCAGGTGGATCTGATGAACACCGTGCAGTCCCCCGATCCGGCATCGACAAGTACCCAGGATACCGATTCCGACGGTATTCCCGACAGCTGGGAGCTGCGTTATGGCCTGAGTGCCTATGTCGCCGATGCCAGTCTGGTCAACAACACCAGCGGTATCTCCAATCTGGAGGCTTACCAGTCCGGGCTTGATCCCTACACCCTTGAGGACGTGGGAGGTGGTTCGATCATCGTTGATCCGGATCCGGACCCGGTTCCGCCACCCGATGCCAAAACCGTTACCGTCAGCTGGACAGCACCAGGCACCAGAACCGATGGTCAGGGCCTCTCCCTCAGTGAGATCAAGTCCTACAAGATCTACTACGGTCAGTCCGCCGGCAACTTGACCAGTTCGGTGCCCGCTTCCAGCGATCTCACGGAGAAAACCATTGAGGTCTCTGAAACCGGTACCTGGTATTTTGCGGTCTCGGTGGTTGATACCGAAAACAATGAGAGTGATAAATCAGATGTGGTGTCTGCAGACGTGAAATAATCCTGCAGCACCCGCCTGACACTGAAAGCCGCCCACATCAGGGCGGCTTTTTTATTATCTGTTTTTATGAAGCCTCTGATTAACACGCTTAACCGGAATTTCGATTATCCCTTTCAAGAATAAGCAGATCGCCATAATTACGTTTCATTGCTTTTCCCTCCCCCTTCGGGTGACTGATATTCGGTTATGTTTACGAATTGTTTTCTGTCTTGTCAGAGAATCTTACATATTCGACGAGCAGGTTTTTAAATGCCCTCCATATTTGTTGGTATTTCCATAATTAAGCAGTCTCTGGCACCAAATATGCGTAGGCATCAGTGAACGAATACGTACTGCGGTTATTTATATTATTACCTGTTTTTTATTATAAGCGGGTACGAGCTTGACGCTGTCGGGGAAGTGAAGGCTAGGCTCGGCTCCTTTTGCCACGGTGCTGCTGCGCCGGTGAGGAGATGTTCCGATGAATTACAACAAACACAACGATCTCAACGGCAGGCATTTGCGGATGTCGACCGTATTTCGGATGCTTTGGCTCGGCATGATTCAACCAGGGCCCGGGTTGTTCGCCCGGGCCCGATACGGGGTGGCACTGGCCCTGATGCTTCTGGCGACGCTGCCTGCACTTGCCCTGGCGGCGCCCACCCTGCAGGTCAGCTACCTGCCTGACCGCTCTGCCTCGTTTGCGTTGAACGGCAGTGAAGTGGCGGGCGACCTGTACATTCACGCCAGTCCAGCGTCTGGCGTCAAGCGGGTGCGCTTCTATCTGGATGCCCCGCCCCCGGCAGGTGCCTGGAAAACCGAGAACCTGGCGCCGTACGACTTCAACGGCACGGTAGGCAATGGCAACGGCAATGCCTTCGATTCAACCCAGTTGGCGGACGGCCAGCATGCGGTGTACGCCGAGGTGACCTACACCGACAACAGCCTCGAAACCCTGTCTGCAGCGTTCACCGTCAATAACGCCAATCCGTCCCTGACCTTCAGCAACAGCAGTGCCTCTTTCACGACGCTGGAAAGCGACAACAGTACCCAGACCACGTCGGTCACGGTGGATGCGACCTCGGCCTTTGCGGACACGGTGTTCCTGTCAGACGACGCCAGTTGGCTGACCGTTGACCCCACCTCCGGTACGGTTCCCCTATCGGTCACCCTGACCATGGACCCGGCTGGCCTCGCCCCGGGCAACTACACCGCCACCGTGACAGCCACCGGCAGCGGAGCAAATAGCGGCTCCATGCAGGTTCAGCTGGAGGTGATTCCGGATCAACCCAGCCAGTTTGAGCTGATGCTCAGTCCGTCTCCGGACCGCAGCAATCCGATGGCACTCAACGGCGCAACGGTCGTGGGCGACATCTATGTGTTTGTACCGGACCTGGGCAACGTCTCCCAGGTGCGTTTCTACCTGGACAATCCCCAGGCAACCGGCACACCCACCCAGACCGAGAACCTGGCGCCCTACGATCTTGCCGGTGGCTCCAGTACCCAGGCCCAGCCGTTTGATACCACCACACTGGCTGATGGCAGCCATACCCTGACCGCGGAGGTGGTCACCACGGACAACGGCACCCACGTGCTGTCGGATTTCTTCAGCGTCGCCAATGACACCCCAACGCTGTCGTTCAGTCAGGGCAGTCTCGCCGACTCCCGCCACGTGGACAACGCCACGGTGGCGGAGCACACCGTGCAGCTGACCAGTTCCGATGGCAGCAGCCCCACCTTCACCCTGAGCTCGGACGCACCCTGGTTGAGTGCCACCGGCGACTCCGGCACCACCCCGGCCACCATCACCGTGATCGCCGATCCCGCCGGCCTGACCGCCGGCACCTACAATGGCACGGTGACTGCCGAGGCAGCCGGACTGAATCCGGCCTCGCTGGCCTTCACCTTTACCATCACCGAAGGCAACCACGGCATTCTGGTGGCGCCCACCAGCCTCACCTTCACCGGCGCGCCGGATGCCGCCATCGCCAGCCAGACTCTTGACGTCAGCCATTCCCAGAGCAGCAACGAGCCGTTCACCATGAGCACCAATATGCCATGGCTCTCGGCCACGCCCACGTCCGGTACCACGCCGGAGCTGGTGGAGGTCAGCGTGGACAGCACCGGCCAGGCCTCAGGCAGCTACAGCGCAATCCTGACCATCACCCCGGCATCGGGCCCTTCGGTTGATGTGCCGGTCACCATGTCGCTGTCCAGCAGCGGCAAGTGCGCCCCGGTTCAGTGTTCAGACGTGCGGGTGGATCTGCCCTACCAGCTCACCTTCACCGAGGGCCAGGGCTACTTTGCCGACAAGAATGGCTGGGGCACCGGCTTTACCTGGCTGGACAAGCCCTCCAACGGCAGCGGCTACCTACCCGGCAACCTGGAGATGAAGTTCCTTGAGGGGGTACTGGAATTCACCACCACCGAGGGCATTCAGTACCGCACCGAGAACGATCTGGATAATGCGCTCGGGGTGGGGTTTGCCGCTCCCAACCAGATCACCCTGATCACCGCCCAGATGCTGGATGTGCCGGTCGGTACCGGCAACTACGAGCAGGCCGGGCTGTGGTTTGGCAACGACGAGGATCACTACATCAAGCTGGTGGTGATGTCGACGCCCCGGGGGCTGATCCTGCACTATCTGATGGAGCTGGGCGGTGTCACCGAGGCCACCAAGAACATTCGCGTTGACGGCCTCACCGACGCCGACATCACCCTGTTCATGGAGGTGAACCCCTACCAGCGCAACGTCGATCTGGGGTACAAGATCGAGGACGGCAGCGCCATCCAGGTGGGCACACTGTCGCCCCCGGATGAGTTCTTCAGCTTCGACGCCGCCGGTATCGATCCGGAAATCGGCACCCGCAGCTTCACCGGCATCTTTGCCACCCATCGCAAGGCGCCACAGCCTGCGGTGTACCGGTTCGACGAGTTCACCCTGCAGGTGGGCGGTACCACGCTGTCGCCCAACTCGGTGGTGGACTTCATCCGCCGCAACTACAACGTCAGCTTCCCCACCTCGATGGTGTGGGGCCCGGACGACCGGCTGTACGTGACCGAACTGTTTGGCACCATCCACGCGCTCACGTTTGATACCAACATGAACGTGGTGGACGACGAAGTTATCGATACCCTGGTCAACAGTGTCGGTAACCGCCTTACCCTCGGCATCACCGTCTCGCCCTTCTCCACCGCCTCGAACGTGGAACTCTGGGTGGCCCACTCCAGCCCCTCCGTCAACAACGGCGAGGCCAACTCGGGCATGGTCACCACCCTGGGCGGAGCCGGGTTTGCCGATGTGAACCATGTCATCACCGGCCTGCCCCGGGCGATTGCCAACCATTCCATCAACTCCATTCACTTCGGCCCGGACGACAACCAGCTATACATCGCCATGGGCGGCAACACCGGCGCCGGGGCGCCCAACAACTCCAACTCGGAGTTTGGCGATCGCGCCGAGCAGCCGCTGAGCGCGGCGATCCTGGTGGCCAACGTGTTCTCGCCTTCGTTCGATGGCAGCTGTGCCAACACGTCCGACATCTATGGGCCGCCGCCGTGTGATGTGGTGACCTACGCCACCGGCCTGCGCAACAGCTATGACTTCGTGTTCCACACCAACGGCAACATGTACGCCACCGACAACGGCCTGGGTGTGACCGGTACCTATCCGCCCACCCCGCAGCCTCAGTGCCTCGGGTTTGGCGATACCGCAAGCTACCTGGATGGCGGCCACAACCCCGGTACCCAGCCCGATCTGCTGCTACTGATCGAGCAGGACCAATACTACGGCCACCCCAACCCCTACCGAGATGAGTGCGTGTTCAAAGACGGCTCCTACCAGCAGGTAGCGCCACTGCCCAACTACGTGCCGCCGCTGTTCAACCTGGGAGATCACAAGTCGTCCAACGCCATTGTCGAGTTCCAGGGTGGCACCGGCTGCGTGGGCGAGTATCTCAACGGCCAGTTGCTGATCACCAACTATTCGGTGGGTGACGATGTGTTCCGCGTCGAGTTGGGACAGGCCGGTACGGTGGCCGTGGACGGCAGCCCCCTGATCACCGGCTTCAACGATCCACTGCCAATGACGGTGGGCCCGGGTGGCACCCTGTTTGTGGGTGAATTCGGCGGCAACAAGCTCACCACCCTGGTGCCCGTGAGCCTGGGTTGCTGGAGCACCGTGGCCAATACGCCAGTGCCGCTGCTGGACGCCTCAGGCGCCGCCATTGGCGACCGGGTCTACGCGGTGGGCGGCAAGAACAACACCGGCCATCTCAACAGCCTGTGGATCTACGACACCGGCACTGACAGTTGGAGCCAGGGTGCGGACCTGCCCGGCGTTGGCGTTGAGAACCCGGCGGTGGTCGCCCATAACGGCCAGTTGTACGTCTTTGGCGGCTCCACCGGCCCGTTCTCCGGTGCAGTGACCAACGCCGCAGTATACAACCCCGGCAGCAACAGCTGGACCTCATTGCCGCCGATGGCGGTGGGTCGCTCCGGCCCCACCGCCCAAGTGCTCAATGGCGAGATCTACGTGGTTGGTGGCATGGACGACAACGGCGCGTCCCTGGCCTCGGTGGAGGTCTATGACCCCGGCAGCCAGAGCTGGAGCAGCGTTGCGCCCATGCAGACCCGTCGCGACAATCCGGGCTCTGCGGCCGTGGATGGCAAGCTGTACGTCTTCGGTGGCCGTACCCGTGATGCCGGTGGCGCCACCGCTGATCCCACGCTGACCTCGGTGGAGATATTTAACCCCGGTACCGGCAACTGGAGCGCGGGCGCACCCATGCCCACCGGTCGCCGGGCGATGAGCGTCGGCACCCTGGACAACAAGGTGCAGGTAATCGGTGGTGAGCAGGACCCGAACACCGCCTCCGGCGTGTTTGAGGAAGCCGAGGAATACGATCCGGCCACCAACAGCTGGCGCAGCCTGACCAAATCGCCGGCACCCAAGCACGGTGCCGCCACCGCCACCCTGGGGGATCGGCTCTACATTGTTGGCGGTGGCATCTCCTCGGGCACTTCCTTCTCCCAGACCGTAGAGGTGATGCAGTACTGATCAGGCGTGGAGATAAAACGTGATGCACGGAGCGCATCACAACAAGCAGGGGCAAGCGAGTGGCGTCCCCGACCCGGTGGGCCAATGGTCCGGATGGCCGGGTCGGGAAAGACATTCAGTGCCCCGTCTGGTTGGAGCACCTCGGATCAGTTCGCTGAGCTACTGACAAAACGGCTGCAGTGACCGGAACATGCGGCGCTGCACCTCCGGCGCCATGGGCATCAGATGGCCGTACTCGTCAGCCAGTGTGAGCTGCGCCCGCGGCAGGGCGCCCACCATGTGTTCGGCAAACGGCCAGGGAACAAAGGTGTCGGCCCGACCCTGAAACAGCTGCACCGGTACCTCCACCTCACGCAGGCTGAACGGCCATGGCTGCCACTGCATCTCCAGATCCAGCATGGCGCCTTCCACACCCTGGTGCAGCGCTTCCTGCTGAATGCGGATGAACAGGTCGGCGCGGGCATCGTCCTCCAGCTGCTGACGGTCGCTGGGGGCCATCTCTCTCCTGGCCAGCTTGAGGTAGAAGTTAGGCAGTTCCAGATCCGTCCAGCGCACCACAGACAGCACTCGGTTTGCCAACGTTGGGCGATCTTCAAGCCACACCAGACCACGCAGCTGGAAGTCGTCCAGCAACTCCTTGCCTTCCGGCCAGTCGCCAAAATTGGTGTAGCTGGCGACCACTGCGACTGCCCGCACCCGTTCCGGCAGAGCGTGAGCGGCTGCCAGTACCATTGGCCCACCACTGGACCAGCCCATCAACGCAAAACCGGCGAGCCCAAGCTCGTCAGCCAGTCGCTCGGTGTCGGCGGCAAAGCGGGTGAGATCGTAGGGCTGAACCAGCGAAGAGCCGCCAAGACCGGGCCGGTCCATGGTGATCAGCCGAAAGCCATGGGCCTTGGCTGACAGGTGCAAAAACTCAATCTCCAGCCGACAGCCGGGATTGCCGTGGGCGTAAATCAGCGGAAAACCACCGGGGTCCCCTGCCTCCATCCAGGTGACGGTGCGCCTCGCGCCCGCAGGTGTCTGCCAGTGCAGGGTCTTCGTTGGTATCGGGTCCATCCGTACTCCTTGTATCGGCGCCAGACGGAACACCCGACTGGCGAAAGGTCCCTGGCGGGACCAAAACCGACATTGAAGCAGGTGTTGATTACGCCGTGAAGTCCTGTGCAGGTTGAATAGGTTGCTTGTCACACTTGTTGCGGCAGGAAGGCCGGGGTTCTTGACTCTAACGAGCCCATTGCCGAGTATCCGGCTGGAGCGTGCCTTTGCTCCCCTCCTACCGCAATTGGAGCGGATGGACCTGGGAGCGGAGGTGCGCTCTACCGTTTCAGTCTTCAGCCTGGTCGATCTTGATTGGCCTGCAGTTCATCGACCAAGCAGCGCCAGCCAATCGTCCGGGTTGGCGACAATGAACTGATACGCGCTCCCGTCCTCCAGCGTCAGCTCGATACCATCGGAGGTGACCGGAAGGATTCCACCCCCCTTGCCCCAGCATTTTTTAACCTCTACCACCGCGTTCCGGTCCAGTTTGTATGGACCAAGCCCAAATTCCTTGTTGTAAGGCTCAAAATGGATACTGCTTGTAGTGACTGAGAACTTGCCGTCGGCTTTTGCCACGCCATTCTGCACTGTTGCGGTGGCGGATTTGATGTAACCGTCATCCATGTCTTGATCTCCTGAAACCGGTTGCCACCCGACTAAGGCGTTTATTCCGGGAGTCGGATGATTCGATTCTGATAAAGGTCAGCTACTGGAAATATCATCGTATAGTCATCCCAGTTTAAGTTGCCATCCACAATGTCGAAGTTCAGGAACGTTTCAATCGACTGGTAAGGCTCATAGTCTGGATGTTTGGAAGAGAATATGAATGGTTCAAAATCAACAACCGAAGAATAACCATCGTTAAACTTTATCTCCAATACATGGCCAATTATATGTCTTGCAGATGTAATCAAAAGCTCTGACATTGACCACCTCTTAATCGCTTAGGAAGCGATACGATTTATACCAAGAAGTCGGAGAAAATCTATACGGCATGACTCGATGTGGCAAGAGTGAACGCGCAGCGACCGCGAAGGCTCAGGAAAACTGCGAGGATGTCGAGGACTGGTATGGAATCCTGACCAAAGACGTTGCCGCCCGTATTCGTGCCTGGGCCAAAGTCTATGGAATCCGTCAGTTTTAACAGGTCGGCGGACCACCCTTAACCGTCTGGCGTGAGTTGCGCCGCTTGGAGCATGCCGATGATGAGGTTGTAGAGAAGGCCCGACAAGCAGTGGATAAAAGCGATTGGGCTGGCTTTATTGAGGCGATGAATGACCCCTGTGCCAAACGGGCGGACCAGCCTATCAAAACCGCCAACTGGACAACTGGGTTGAAAATCGCCGCAACTAGGCTGACAGAGGGGGCTCGCGTACGTGCGGCTCTGCAACGAAAAGGTATTGATTGGTACGGAATCAGAACGGTAGAGCCCCACCACGACGGCACACCTCACTGGCACCTGCTCATGTTCATGGATAAGGAAGCTATTCCAGTAGCAAATCAGGTATTCCGCGAGCACGCACTCCAGGAGGATGGAGAAGAACATGGCGCCGCCGAGAACCGATTTGTGATAGAGGAAATTGACCCGGAAAAAGGTCGAGCCACGGGCTACGTAACGAAATATATCTCCAAATCGATCGACGGCTATGAGGTAGGCGAAGATTCCTACGGCAATGACGCTGTTGAATCGGCTGCCCGAATCAGAGCCTGGGCTAGTATCTGGGGTATTCGCCAGTTCCAGTTCATGGGTGCTCCAAGCGTAACGGTATATCGCGAACTCCGGCGCCTAAGGAATACGGAGCAGCTAAAGGAAGGGCTACTCGCAGATTTGGAACAGGCCGCCGACAACGGAGAATGGAAACGCTACGTAGAGTTGATGGGCGGTGTTTGCCTTCCTCAGAAGGACATGCCTTTACGAGCTCTTATGATCCCGAGGCCCAGCGAGACCAAATATTATGAAGTCGCGCAAAAGCTCCACGGCTTGATTGGTTCTGCTGGGAGAGTAGTTACCAGAATCTATGAGTGGACAATCAGTCGCAACACTCAGTCTGAGGACCGCGACCAGGCTATCGAGCTTGGGGGAGTTGCAGTAAGAGGCGCGAACGCGCCTCCTTGGAGTTCTGTCAATAACTGTACGCTGCACAAGCAACCTGCGTGAACCAGTCTTCGATCACTATGGTCGCAAAGCGAACATTCAGGTCCGAGCCACTGATTTGAGGCTAAGGTGTGTCACACGCATCGGCGCAAGTCCAATGGACTCGTGGTTCGGGTAGTGAATGCGCGGGGACCGGAGGAAAATCCAACAGCCGATTGTCGCCAAAGTGGCTAGGTCTCGAACTGCGTTCATCCAGACCAAGCTGAGAGGGTGACTCCAGTGTGCATGGTTTGTGTGTTGAATGGCGCCCTTTTCTGTTCTGCTAGCGTCAAATGGAGGTTTCAACCGCCAGTTCCTGCTCCAGCCAGTCGACGAAGGTTGCCACCCGCGCCCAGCGTTCTTTGTGCGGCGGGATACTTAGGAAGTAACGTGGCAGTGGCGGCAACTGGGTTTCGTCGATTTCGAACGGCACGCACAACTCACCGCTTTCCAGCATACCCTCGGCATTGATGCGGTTGCCGAGGGCAACCCCAAGGCCTTGAGCCGCAGCCTCAAAGGCGTGAAGGGAATAGCCCACCGACAGAAACGGTTGGTCCTTGACCCAGGGGAAATCCGCTAGGATCGACTTCCAGGAATTCAGCCGGCGCTCGGTCTCGATCAGGGTCAGGCCACGCAAGTCCTCGATGGATCTCAGGTCGTGTTTATGGGCGTACTCGTGACTCGTCAGCGCCACTACTTCGTCATTCAGTAACAGGCGCGTGGTGAAGTGCGGGTCCTCTTCGAAGCGGTATTCAATCGCGATGTCTATGCCCTTCTCTTCCGGCGCCAAAATCATTCGGTCGAGCAGCCGGACATCGTACTGGGGGAAAGCCTCGGAAAACCGTGCCAAACGCGGAATCAGCCATTTGGTGGTGAGCGATGGCGGAGCCGCAACCGTGAGGGTCTCCCGGTTTTTCTTTTGCGACGCGATGGCGGTGGCGCGGCCGATAGCCAGCAGACTGGGACGAATTTCGGTCAGGTAATCGCGGGCCACTTCGGTGAGCAGCAAGGTACGTCCCTTGCGGATAAACAAGGGTGATTCCAGATATTCCTCCAGCTTGGCTAGCTGATGACTGACGGCAGGGGGCGTTACGCACAGCTCCTGGGCCGCCATTCTGACCCCGCCCAATCGAGCCACGGCTTCGAAGACGCGCAAGGCGTACAGGGGTGGAAATTTGTACATAGTCCTCACCTTCAGTCGATGTTCGAGCAGCCATCACCTCAGAAAGCCGCGCCCGCGCGGGCCGGTCAGCGATCAGCTGCCTAGCCTTACGATCGATCGAACTGTAAAAAAAATATTTACTAGCAGCAAATAAAAAGTAAATTTTTTTTCGTCGGAGAAGTTTTTATAGTCCAGAGGTAGACCAAAAGTCATCCAATTCTGGATCTCTTAAACATTCGGCGGAGGTAAACATGCGGCCACTGGAAGGATTGCTGGTTGTATCCATTGAGCAGGCTCTTGCGGCCCCATTGTGCACGGCCAGACTGGTGGAGGCTGGCGCCAGGGTTATTAAGGTTGAGCGGGCAGAGGGTGATTTTGCCCGGGACTATGACCGGGCCGCCAACGGCTCCAGCTCATACTTCACTTGGACCAACCAGGGCAAAGAGTCGGTTGTACTGAACTTTCGGGAGCATGACGACGCCGAGCTGCTTGAGCAGTTGCTGTCCAAGGCCGATGTCTTCGTACAGAACCTGGCGCCGGGTGCCATCGCCCGGGCCGGCTTCGGCTCCGAGCGCCTACGCCGCGATTACCCCCGCCTGATTACCCTCGACATCACCGGCTACGGGGAAAGCGATGCGGTGAGTCATCTCAAGGCTTACGACTTTCTGATCCAGGCGGAATCCGGACTGACCGGAATCAGTGGCGGTGTCAACGAAATGGGCCGGATCGGGGTGTCCATTTGCGATATTGGAGCCGGCATGACCTCCCACGCCGCCGTCCTCGAAGCGCTGCTCAAACGTGAGCGCACCGGCCAGGGATCGGCCCTGGCGGTGTCCCTGTTCGACGTGGCTGCCGACTGGATGAGCGTGCCCTTGATGCACGAGGAATACGGCAAGGGCGCGCCGAAGCGTGTAGGGCTGAAACATCCAAGCATGGCTCCCTACGGTGCCTTTGAAACCAACGACGGCGAGCTGACCCTAATTTCGATCCAGAACAACCGAGAGTGGCCACGCTTTTGCGACATCGTGCTGAGCGATCCAGCTCTGGCCGACGATGCCCGTTTTCAGTCCAACAACGACCGGGTTGTCCATCGAGATGAGCTGGAGCAGCTGATTACATCAGTAACCCGCACTATCAGCCAGAACGAATTCAAGGCCCGGCTCAGTAAAGCCGGCATCGCCTTCGGGGCAGTCAACAGCGTGGCCGCCCTGGGCCAGCACCCGGCACTGCGGCGCCGGAATGTCGGCACGGATTCAGGTTCCATGGTCAGCATTCCGGCGCAGCCCATTCGCTGGCTGGATGCAGGTGGGGAAGCCACAACGGCGGCTGCCCCGGCCACCGGGTCTGATACCGAACGGGTTCGCCAGGAATTTTCCAAGCAGCAGTTAGAGGAAACTTCAAATGTCTGACACCAACGTGATGAACTGGCTGGGTCGCAGTGAAACCTTCGATGACGAACTGCGCCTGCAGCCCGTTCGGTTCATGGAAGCAACATTGGATCGGGACGCCGTGCTGAAAAAAGGCGACGAACTGCCGCCTCTGTGGCACTGGCTGTATTTTCTGGAGGCCAAGCCGGCCTCGTTACTGGGCCGGGACGGCCATCCGAGAAAAGGTGGGTTCCTGCCCCCGGTGGATCTGCCTCGTAGGATGTGGGCGGGTGGCCGTTTCGAATTCATCGCGCCGCTGCGCCTCGGCGAGCCAGTGCGGAAGGTGTCCACCATTCGCAACATCTCCCATAAAGAAGGCCGCACTGGCGTCCTGTGCTTTGTCACCGTGTTGCACGAAATTTATTCCGGAAGCCATCTGGCCTTTACTGAAGAGCAGGACATCGTGTACCGCGAAGATCCCGCCGCCGACGCACCCCAGCCTGCTCCTAAGCTGGCGCCGGACAATGCGGAAGTGGTGGAAGAGGTATCGCCCACCGAAGTGATGCTGTATCGCTATTCGGCTCTCACTTTTAATGGCCATCGCATTCATTACGACGTCGACTATGCCCGCGACGTGGAAGGCTACGAGGGCCTGGTATTCCATGGACCGTTGACCGCTACCTTGCTGGTGGACCTGGCTGCACGAACCATGGGGCGCAATCCCGACAGCTTTAATTTCAGGGGGCTGGCACCAATCACCGCCAACCACCCGTTCCGGATTGAAGGCCGGCGCGAAGGCGATGTCATGAAACTATGGGCCCGCCGTCACGACGATGCGCTTGCCATGCAGGCAGAAGCCGTGTTCCAGGATCAGGAGTGAGGTGACGCTATGAGCCAATCCGTTTTTTCCAAGCAGTTCTGCACCTGGGCCACCACGCCGGAGCTGGCCCTGTGCGAGGAGGCGCAGTCGGTTGCCCGGTTCAGTTTGGTCGATACGCTGGCTTGCATGTTCCTCGGCCGTGACATGCATCAGCCCAAGGCAGTGGCTGCGGCCCTCGACGAGGACGGCGACGGCGGTGCGGTGGTGTCCGTGGGTGGTGGTCGCGCCCACAGCTTGAGCGCCGCCGCGCTGCTCAACGGCGCCCGTGTGCACGCACTGGATTTCGACGATTACGAATTGTCCGGTTCCAGCCACGCCAGCGGCCCTCTGTTCAGCGCCTTGTTTAGCTTAGCGGTGGCCCGGAACTTGACGCTCAGGGAAGTGTGTGACGCCTGGTTGGTTGGCCACGAAGCCGTGGTTCAAATGGGGCAGGCCTTGGGGTACGGCCATTACGACAAAGGCTGGCATTCGACGCTGACTTTAGGCCCCGTCGGTGTTGCTGCCGGGGTCAGCCGTGCGCTGAACCTCACCAGCCAGCAAATGGCCAACGCCATGGCTTTGGCGTCCAGCTCCTCAGCCGGCACCCTGCGACAGACCGGCTCCCATGCGAAAGCCATCCACGAAGGCCTAGCTGCCCAGGCAGGCCTGCGGGCGGCACTGATGGCCAAGGCCGGCGCGACGGCCAATACCGACTTGTGGGACATTCCCTCGGGCTTTATCCACCTATACGGCACCAACAGTTCGCCGGGATTCGATCAGGCCATGGCCCGCGCGCAGCTTGGCCAGGGCGTTCGCCTTTTCCCCGTCATCCGTAAACTCTGGCCGAGCTGCGCCTATACCCAGCGACCGATACAGAGTGGCGAAAACCTTTCTCGTCAGCTGGTGCCGGGTGACGCCATTGTCCGCATTCAGTACCGGATCCCGCGGCCTTTTTATCAGGTGGCCCGTTTTGGTTTGCCCGAAAACGATGCCGAGGCGCGGTTCTCAGTGCCCTATTGCGTGGCGGCGGGCCTGCTTCGGGGTCATGTAACCCCGGCTGATTTCGAAGAGCAGGCGTTTCGTGATGACCGCCTACGTACCCTGGCCGCGATGGTGGAGTTGGATCTCTACGAATTGCCGGAAGGCCACTCCGGTGATATTGGGCCCAGCAGCCCGGAGACCTTGGTGGTCACCTTGGCAAGTGGCACCCAGCTCACCGCCCAGGGATTGGCGGTGCCGGGTGGCGCCGAACGGCCTATGACCGAGGACCAGTTGTTGCAGAAAGTGTGTGACTGCGGACTGCCAGCCGAACAGGCCAGAGCCCTGCTTCAGGATCAGGAAAGCACAGTTCTGGCGGCCACCGATCTGTTCAAAACAGCACAGCAGACAACGGTATCCGGACTGGCTCCCGTGGAGGAAATATCATGAAAACCCCAGGAATCATGCGCTCACTTCTGTACGTGCCAGGCCAAAACGACAAGCTGGTTTCCAAAGCTGTCGTCGGTGCCGCAGATGTCATCGTGCTCGATCTGGAAGATGCAGTGCCGGCGAGCAGTAAACCGGAGGCCCGTCAGGCTCTCGCAGGCCACTGCGAGCGGATACGCGCGGCCGGCAAGCAGTCCGCGGTGCGGGTCAACGCGCCCGATGAGCTGCTGGCACTGGACCTGCCAGCCGTAATCGATGCTGGCTGCGACCTGTTGGTCTTGCCGAAGGTGGAATCTGCCAAACAAGTGCAGCATGTCGCTGCGACACTGGCCGACACAGAGATCGGCATTATCGGGCTGGTAGAAAGCCCGGCCGGTCTGCTCAACGCGCCGGAAATCGCTTCTGCCGATGCCCGTCTGCTGGCACTGAGCATCGGTACCGAAGACCTGTCGTTCGATATGGGCATGACTCCCTGCTGGGACAGCCTGCTGGTACCCACCATGCAGGTGAACATCGCATGTAAGGCTGCGGGCATTGAGCTGCTCGGTTACGTCGGCAGCATAGCCGAGTTTCGCGATATTGATGCTTTTGAGGCCAGCGTCAGCCGTTCGCTGACCTTGGGCATTGTTGGTGGCTTTGCCATTCACCCGGCTCAGATCGAGGTGCTTAACCGTCTGTTCTCGCCGGATGCTGCTGACGTGGCGCAGGCCCAGCGCATCGTGGCTGCCTTCGAGCAGGCGAAGCGGGATCATCTTGGAGTAGCAGCGGTAGACGGCAAGATGATTGACCTGCCGGTGGCCCTGCGGGCGGAGCGGCTACTGGCCCGGCAGGCGCTGGTAACCGGAAAACAGGACAAGCCGTAGGCCATAAAGCCAGACATATCTGGCGAAAAATAAAGCCACTCGCTTCGGGTGGCAACCAGTGGTGCAGAATCATCCGGTTTATCGGTGAAGGATGGCTGTAATCCATAACGTTGGTTAGGTAAGAGGATCGACATCATGGCTAATACAATTCGCTCCCGTTTGACAAAAAAAATCGATCTGAGCGATGAAATCAGCAGCTTCACCTTTGAGGCCATAGACGGCGTTTTCGACGCGTTCGATGCAGGATGTCATGTCGATGTGGTGCTGGGCCCCGACCTGGTTCGAAACTATTCGGTCTGGGAGTGGCAGCAGGACCGGAAATCGTTCTCCGTCGCGGTGAAACGCGAAGACAACGGCCGCGGCGGCTCACTGGCCATGCACCATTTGCAGGAAGGTGCGGAACTTGAGATTGCCGGTCCTCGCAATAACTTCCCGCTACAGAGTGACGATCAGCCTGTCGTATTGATAGGCGGTGGCATTGGCGTGACCCCAATCTACGCTATGGCCAGCGAACTAAAGAAAGCCGGCCGTGAATTCCGTGTCTATTACCTGGTGCGTAGCAAAGAGCACGCAGCCTTTCACGGGTTATTCAAGGACTTGGATCTGGGCGCGAATTACCAACTCCACTGTGATGACACTGACGGCTATCTGGACTTACAGGCGTTCGTCCAGAGCTACCCGGAGAACACCCACTACTACATCTGTGGCCCGGAAGTGCTGCTCAAACGCCTTCAGGATGTCAGCGGCGAGCAGGTACGTGGAATTGTGTTTTTTGAACGATTCTCCGCTCCCATCTCTTCGGCAGAAGTGGACAACACCGCTTTCACGGTGGTGATCAATTCAACCGGCGAGCACATCGCCATTCCTTCCGACGAAAGCATTCTTTCGGTGCTCAATAGCAAGGGCTTCGATGTTCACTATGGCTGCTCTTCGGGGCTTTGCGGTTCCTGTATTACCGATGTTCTGGAAGGCGAAATAGACCATAGGGATAGCGTGCTCGATGACGAAGAACGGGCCGAAGGCGATTGCATGTGTGTATGTGTGTCACGTGCAAAATCTGAGGTTTTGGTACTCGATATGTAAGTTCAACCCATAGGGACAAACATCATGACCAGCATTACAAAAATAAGTATTTGGAAAATCGATCTCATTAGCCATGTTCCCTACTACATGGCCGGTGGCAAAACCTGCCTGTCGGTGCCCTCTATCATCTTAAGAATCGACACGGATGCCGGTATAAGTGGCTGGGGTGAGGTTTGTCCGATTCCCCATTACCTGCCGGCATACGCCGATGGTGTCATCCCCGCCATTTCCGAGATGGCCGAAGTGCTGATCGGTGCCGACCCGATTGGCCCGGAAGCTTTGATGAAAAAGCTGGACAGGCACCTGATCGGGCATGTGTACGCTAAATCAGCCATCGACATTGCGCTCTGGGACCTGACCGCCAAGGCCGCCGGCCTGCCGCTGTATAGTCTGTTGGGTGGTCTGCAAACCGAAAAGCTGCCGCTGTATAAATCCATTACCTGCACCGACCCCGACAAGATGGCAGCGATTGCTGAAGAGGGTTACCGGGAAGGTATACGTCAATTCCAGGTTAAGCTCGGCAGCGATAACGATTGGCGTCGGGACGTTGGGCGCATGGAAGCAGTAAGAAACGCAGTGGGCAATGGACCGCTGGTATTTGGTGACTGGAACTGCGGTTTTAGTCAGTTGGATGCCATTCGGGCCGGTCGCGCGCTGTCGTCGCTGGACGTGATGCTGGAGCAGCCTTGCGCGACTATTGAAAGCTGCAGCGTGGTGCGCCATGCCACTGGGTTACCTATGAAGCTGGATGAGAGCGCGCACGACATTCACAGCTTGCTTCATGGCCACCAATTGGGTTGCATGGACGCGGCCGCGCTGAAACTGTCGAAATTCGGTGGCATCAGTGCCACCCGCAGAGCCCGTGATCTGTGCCTGGAACTTGGCACCAAGATGGTGATTGAAGACACCTGGGGCAGTGACATCACCACCAGCGCGCTGATGCATCTGGCCAGCGCCACCGACCGGTCAGCCATCATGAACGTCTGCAATCTGGCGGACTATGTTGGCCCCAAGTTGTCCAGCGAAGCCTACTTCGTCAAGGACGGTTTTGCGTCGGTCAGCCAGGCACCGGGACTCGGTGTTGCCCCTGACCTGTCGGTCCTAGGCGAGCCTGCAATCGCGTTCTCCTGATCTTTCCGCTCCAGTCTACAAGCACCCGTCGTTGCCGACCTGCTGGTATACAGGAGCGCCACGGTTATTGGGAAAAATTCCAAATATAAAGGAGTATTTTCAATGTCTGATAAAGAGCAAGTGATCTTGCCGGAAGGCCGGGCAAACCGCATCGATACCGACTATGAATTGGGCCAAGACAACATAGAATCCCGCATTGGCCCGATCTTTTTTGACGTCCACAACCGAGTATTCATTGTCGCGGGCATTATCGTTCTTTCTATCGCGTTTTTCGCGATAGCTTTTCAGGACGCTGCCGAAGTGATTTTTGTCGCCATGCGTGATTGGCTGACGGTAGAGCTGAGCAGTTTCTTCATCATGGTGTCCAATATCTTTCTGGTGATCTGCGTTTTGGTGGCCTTCAGCCGCCTGGGGAACGTCAGGTTGGGTGGAACCGATGCCAAACCGGACTATGGGTATCTCGGTTGGTTCTCTATGCTGTTCGCAGCGGGCATGGGGACAAGCCTCATCTTCTTCGGTGTTTCTGAACCTCTGACCCACGCACTTGACTCCTACAACGGCGCCGTGGTGGGCGATAATGGGGTGCGGACGGACTGGAGTCCGCTGGCTGGAACCGCTGGAGATCAGGAATCCGCCGGCAGTGTCGGTATGGCGGCCTCGGCTTACCACTGGGCACTTCATGCCTGGGGTATTTACGCCTTCATGGCTCTTGCCCTCGCTTTGTTTGCCTTCAATAAAGGATTGCCGTTGACCATGCGCTCGATGTTCTATCCGATTTTGGGCGAGCGTATCTGGGGTTGGCCGGGCCATGTCATTGATGTAATGGCGATTGTGGCGACTATTTTCGGCATTGCTCCCACGCTGTCGTTCGGCTCCGCTCAAACCGCGTCCGGTCTGAACTACCTGTTTGGTCTCCCCGACGGCGACCTAGCACAGATCATCATTGCCATATTGATCACCGGTGGTGCCCTGGTCTCGGTCTTGTTGGGTATCAAGGCTGGCATTAAGAGGCTGTCTGAGTTCAATATGATCTTGGCGGCCATTCTGCTGCTAATCGTTGTGACGGTGGGGCCGACACTGCAGATTCTGGCTGGCATCAGCGACTCTTTCATGGCTTACCTGCGTTACCTGCCAGAGCTTTCCAATCCAATTGGTCGTGAAGACCAGAACTTCGCAGCTGGCTGGAGCGCCTTCTACTGGGCTTGGTGGGTGGCCTGGAGCCCATTTGTCGGCATGTTCATCGCCCGTATCTCCCGAGGACGCACGGTTCGAGAGTTCATGATTGCGGTGCTGCTGTTGCCCTCATCGGTATGCATCCTGTGGTTCAGTGTATTTGGTGGTCTGGGCCTGGATATGTACTTCAACGAAAGCTACAACGCGCTCAAGGAAGCGGACCTGCCTCTGAAGTTGTTCGTGATGCTGGATCGCCTGCCATTGGCGGAAATCACCTCCTTCATCACCATGATGCTGATCGTGATTTTCTTCATCACCTCCGCTGACTCCGGCGCGCTGGTGCTAGATTCCATGGCTGCCGGCGGCAAGATGGACACTCCGACACCCCAGAAGATTTTCTGGTGCATGAGCTCCGGCGTGGTTGTGGTTGCCCTGATCCTTGGTGGTGGCATGAGCGCATTGCAGGCAATGACCGTCTCAACTGGATTGCCGTTTGCTATCGTGCTGCTGATCGCCTGTTACTCGGTGATCAAAGGCTTGAGAGACGAGCCAATTTCGTCAACCGGCAATGAGAAGGCTGAGCCGGCCTACCTGCGCAACAAGTAGGATCGTTTCGACCGAACGACCCCGGGGCCTGTGCTTGCAGCTCCCCCCGGGGTCGACTTCTGCTCAAAGAGCAGCTCACAGCCCCCCTCCGGTATACGTTCGCCGTGCCCCTGACCGCCTCCTCCGACCGCTGCGTTTTCGCCGAGTTTTCGTCAGGTCATTAAGGCCAATCCCCGCCATGGTAATCCGCCACGCTCACATCTCCCAGCGTTGCTTGTTCTGCTGACGGTCTGCCGTCATGTTTTCTTGCCTGCAAAAGGGCCCTTGGTCGACTGACAATAGCAGAAAACACAGGCTACCCGGCGCGTTACTCTCGCCGAAACATCTGGTCAATAAAAGTAAATGACTTGTAAGCTAAAAATAAATTTTTTTATTGATAGTCCTGGCGTATCGTCAGAAATGTGCATGGATGCAGTTCGATTCGTGCGATCAAAAACGTCGTTAGTAATGACTTAAGTGCCTATTTTTAGTGAGATATTAGCAATGAGAGATCACAACAATTTAATCTACGCTCTCGAACCTAAGTACTATACCGATCCTGCCATTTACGAGAAGGAGAGGCAGACACTGCTGGCGACTACTTGGCAGTTCGCGGGGCACGTATCGCAGATCCCCAACAAGGGGGATTACTTCCGCCTGGAAGTGGCCGGCGAAAGCCTGTTTTGCGTGCGCGACCGCAAAGACGAGGTGCGCACGTTCTACAACGTGTGTCAGCACCGCGGTCATGAAATCGTGCAAAACGAGTCGGGTAACACCCGTATGCTGGTTTGCCCCTACCACACCTGGGGCTATGACCTGACCGGCCAGCTGCGTAACGGCCCTAATTTGGATTCGGTCAACGGGTTTGACAAAAGCAAGATCTGCTTACCTCAGGTTATCACCGAAATTTTCTGCGGCTTCATTTTCGTGAATCTCGACCCCAACGCCAAACCCATGGATGAAGTCTTCCCTGGCGTGCGTGAAGAGCTGCGTGAATTCGTGCCACAAATCGACGATCTGCAACCGCTTGAGTTCATTGAGATTTCAGAGGACTGCAACTGGAAGGTGTCGGTGGAGAACTACTCCGAGTGCTACCACTGCAGCGCCAACCACAAAACCTTCGTTGACGGCGTGATCAAGCCGGAAACCTACAACGTGAAGCACGTAGGCTATACGCTGCAGCACACCACCGAGTGTCAGAATCTCGAGAGTATGACTTATATGATTGATCCGGAGGCCAACGCCTATGCCACCCGCTATAAATCGTGGTTCCTGTGGCCTGGATTCTCCTTCCAAGTCTATCCGGGTAATGTGCTCAACACTTATCACTGGGTGCCCGCCGGTGTAGACAAGGTGAAGGTCTATCGCGGCTGGTACACAGTAGGCGGTGAAGAATCCGATGCGATTCGCCAACTGGCCAAGCAGGATTTCGACACTACCGTCGCCGAAGATCTGGTGCTGGTTGAGTCGGTTCAGCGTGGCCTTAAAAGCCGCGGTTACACAGGTGGTCCTTTGGTGGTCGATCCCGCCGAAGGCGTGATGTCTGAACATTCACTAATGACCATTCACAACTGGGTACGGGAGGCTCTCGATGACTGAACAATCCACTTTGCCGCGCGAACGCTGGCCGAATTTCGTCAACGGTGCCTGGGTCAACGGCAGCGCCAGCCCCATATCGGTGCTGGACCCCGCTACCGATCAGGAAATTGCCAGGCAGGAGTGCGCATCAGCGGAGGATGTGGATCTAGCGGTCCAGGCGGCCAAACGCTGTCATCAAAAGGGCGAGTTCCGACATTTGCGGCCGGTGGAACGCGGTCGGCTGGTCCAGCGTATGGGTCAGTACCTGCTCGATAACATTGACGAGATTGCTAGTGTCCTATGCCTGGATGCGGGTAAGCCCCTTTGGGAGGCCAGGCTGGAAATTGAAAGCGCGGCACGTTATTTCGAGTACTACGGAAACCAGGCCGAAACCTTGGAAGGGCGTTCGATACCCCTCGGTGGCCAGTACTATGATTTCACCGTGTACGAGCCCTACGGGGTGACCGCCCACATCATTCCATGGAACTACCCACTGGAGATGAGCGCGCGTTCGATATCGGCAGCCCTGGCTACCGGCAATACCTGCGTCGTGAAGACGCCGGAGCTAGACCCCCTTTCGGTTCGGTACATCGCCGAGGCTGGCGAGCATGTCGGTCTGCCGGCCGGCGCCCTGAACATTCTGTGCGGCTACGGTAAGGAGGCTGGGGCAGCGCTCTCCGGGCACGCGGAAATCAATCAGCTGGTGTTCACCGGTTCGGTGCCCACCGGCATCGCCATCGCCGAAGCGGCCGCCAGAAACGTGGTGCCCTGCGTGCTGGAACTGGGCGGCAAATCCGCTGCCCTAGTTTTCGAGGATGCCGATATCGACGCACTGGTAGAGGATGTCCGCTGGGGTATCTTCTTCAATGCCGGCCAGGTTTGCTCCGCCCTGTCGCGACTGATCGTGCACGAATCGATCTACGATCAGGTGGTCAGTCGCGTGGCGGAGATGGCGAACAGTCTGACCGTCGGGGCCGGCAGCCAGTTTCCGGAGTTCGGGCGCAACATGGGTGCGATGATTTCCCGGCAGCAGCGGGACAAGGCGGAAGCCATGTGTGGCAGGGCCCGGGAGGCCGGCGCCATAATTGCCGCGGGTGGTCAGCGCCTGGAAGGCAACGGTTATTTTCTGGCACCCACGGTGGTGGCCGAGGTCACTCCCGAAATGGAAATTGCCCGGGATGAGGTCTTTGGTCCGGTGGTAGCGGTTCTAAAGTTCCGCACTGAGGCTGAGGCACTGGCCATCGCCAACGGCACCGATTACGGCCTGGTAGGTGGGGTATACTCCGCCAATGTGCATAAAGCCATGCGAGTTGCCAGGGACATGAGAGCCGGTCAGATTTTCGTCAACGAATGGTATGCCGGCGGTGTTGAAACGCCGTTTGGAGGTTACGGCAAATCCGGCTACGGTCGCGAAAAAGGTCGCGAAGCTCTTTTTAACTACGTGCAGACCAAGAATATTGGTATCGCCATCAAGGAGTAGGACAGTCGGCCGCCGACGGGCCGATCTGCAAGCCTGTGTTCCCCTTCAAGCCTCGCCTGTTCGAGGCTTTTTTGGATTGGCCGAAGTGGAGAAACGCCAGTTTCTTGCCGTCTGGGTCTTTCACATCGGCGCCGTAGAACTGGTTGGGAATGCGCTGACCCGGTTCTGAGAGGACAGGCATGGAAATCGTCCGACTACGACCTGATCCTTACTCTATTCTGGAGCGGCCAGCGGTGGAGCTATCCGGCTGTCGAAATGGATTTGTATGCCCGGCGCGTTGTTGGTTGGGCGATGTAATCCAGCCCCAAAGCCGATTTGGTTGTCAAAGCTCTGAACCATGCCTGTTTGCAATTGGGAATTAGTTTAACGTTGTTTTGGCTCCTTTACGAAGCGCGAGGATCATCCAGCAGAATCGATGAAGTGCACCCCCGTTTCGCTCGGGTAATGCGCACATAAAAAGCCGGCGCGCCTCAGTCAGTTGAGCTTGAGAATTGAAGGCGCCCCTAATCCATGCCAAAGATGAAGACCAGTCCAAACCTTTGCCTTGGGCACTAAAAAGAGTCGTTAACGTCCTGATGTCAGACAATAACCGCAGCACTTTGAGATAACGAGGTAGAGGAAGGAGGGTCGCTGCCGGTACCCTCATTCGCTTTACCGACCAAAGTGAAGCAGTGATGGGATACCGACAACTGAC
>NZ_JAKZAK010000028.1 GCF_023156385.1 Marinobacter xestospongiae | reverse complement strand
CAAGCGACCGTCGGCTGAAAACAGAACGACCAAATGCAACAAACCCCGGAAAACCGGGGTTTGTCAGCAGTCTGAGGCGGGGACTGTCGTCACCCGCCTTTTGTGTACCACACGATGGTGTCAGCCTGAGCTGACCGCGATCAGATCTCGTCTGCGGTCGGTGCCATCATGGAGTCGCTGCCACTGCGAATGCCTTCGGCCAGTGACACAGTCTTCGGCAGCAGGCGGTCAAAGTAGAACCGCGCGGACTTCAGCTTACCGGTGTAGAAACCGGAAGTATCGCCCTCAGCCTTCGGCGCTGCGACTTTCACCATCTTCGCCCACATGTAAGCTACCGCGGTGAGACCGAACAGGTCCAGGTAGTCCACAGAGGCCGCGCCGATGGCGTTGGGGTTCTCTGCCGCCTGGGCGATCACCGCCTCGGTGACGTCCGAGAGCCGTTCCAGCGCCGCGGACAGAGACTCCAGATAAGGCCGCAGGGCGTCATCATCGCTGTTGTCCTGAACGAACTTGGCGACGTCAGCCGCAAACAGCTCAAACAGTTTGCCCTGGCTGCCCACGACCTTACGACCCATCAGGTCGAGGGCCTGGATGCCGTTGGTGCCTTCGTAGATCTGGGTGATACGGCAGTCCCGCACCAGTTGCTCCTGGCCCCACTCACGGATAAAGCCGTGACCGCCAAAGACCTGCTGACCAAGGATACAGGTGTCCAGACCACGGTCGGTCAGGAACGCCTTGGCCACCGGCGTCAGCAACGCCACCATGCCTTCGGCATGCTTGCGCTGGTCGTCGTCTTCAGCGTACTTGGCAATGTCGAGCCACTGGGCCACGTAGGTGGAGAAGGCACGTCCGCCTTCGACGTAGCCTTTCATGGTCATCAGCATACGGCGCACGTCGGGATGCACGATGATCGGGTCGGCAGCCTTGTCCTTTTCCTGGGCACCGGTAGGAGCCCGGCTCTGAATGCGGTCCAGAGCGTACTCACGGGCACTCTGCAGGGACGCCTCGGCAGCGCCGATGCCCTGGATGCCAACACCCAGCCGCTCGTAGTTCATCATGGTGAACATCGCCGCCAGGCCCTTGTTGGGCTCGCCAACCAGCCAGCCCTTGGCACCGTCAAAGTTCATCACGCAGGTGGCCGAGGCCTTGATGCCCATCTTCTTCTCAATGGAGCCACAGCTGAAGCTGTTGCGCTCGCCCAGGGAACCGTCGTCGTTGACCAGGAACTTCGGCACCAGGAACAGGGAGATGCCCTTGGGACCGGCCGGCGCGTCCGGCAGCTTCGCCAGCACCAGGTGGATGATGTTCTCCGCCATGTCGTGCTCGCCCCAAGTGATGAAGATCTTGGTGCCGGTTACATTGTAGGAGCCATCGCTGTTGGGCTCGGCCTTGGAGCGGATAATCCCCAGGTCGGTACCGGCATGAGGCTCGGTCAGGTCCATGGCGCCGGACCAGACGCCGGAGTACATGTTAGGCAGGTACTTCTCTTTCAGTTCCTGGCTGCCGTGGGCATTCAGCGCCAGGCAGGCGCCCGCCGTCAGCATCGGCGCCAGTCCGAAGGACATGTTGGCACCCTGCATCATTTCCTCGAACTGGGCCACCAGCATCTTGGGCATGCCCATGCCACCGAACTCCGGGTTGCCGCCGAGGCCGTTCCAGCCACCTTCCACGATGGTCTGGTAGGCTTCCTTGAAGCCTTCCGGGGAGGTTACTTCCCCTTCGTTCCATTTACAGCCCTGCTCATCGGCTTCGCGGTTGAGCGGTGCCAATACGCCGCTGGTGATCTTGCCGGCTTCTTCCAGGATTGCATCGGCGGTGTCGGGATCAACGTTCTCCGCCAGCTTGGGCAGCGAACTCCAAAGGGCCGGAGCCTCGAAAACCTCGTTGAGGACGAATCGCATGTCACGCAGGGGCGCCTGATAGTCAGCCATCTATTTCTCTCCAGAATTCAAACACTAAAGGTAAACGGTGCGAAGGGTAAAAATGCACCGGCAGGTGTGTGCCCGTTACTGTTGATGTTTTTGTAGGGAGCTATTCTACCCAATTTTGGGCCCGGTCTCACAACTGCTGTCGGGACCCATAAAAAAGCCCGCTTGCACGAAGCGGGCTTTTCCGGTGTCGAATCACCCGCGCCTTAGAAGGCGAAGGATTCTTCCGGCATATCCATCAGGCTGTCGGCACCGGCCAGCATCATTTCAGCGTGGCCTTTGGTCCGAGGCAGCAGACGCTTGAAGTAGAAGCGTGCACTCAGCACCTTGGCGTTGTAGAACGCTTCTTCGGTGGTGCCTTCGGCCATGGCGTCCAGCGCCACCTTGGCCATGCGCGCCCACAGGTAGGCGAAGACGGCGTAGCCGGAGTACATCAGGTAGTCGACTGACGCCGCACCTACTTCGTCACGGTTCTTCATGGCGGTCATACCAACCTTCATGGTCAACTCGCCCCATTCCTTGTTGATCGCAGCCAGCGGCTCGAGGAATTCCTTCAGCTGCTCGTTGTCAGCGTTTTCCTTGCAGAAGATGTGCACCTGCTTGGTGAAGGACTTCAGCGACTCACCCTGGCTCATCAGCACCTTACGACCCAGCAGGTCGAGCGCCTGGATGCCGGTAGTGCCTTCGTAGATCATGCCAATGCGGGCGTCACGAACGTTCTGTTCCATGCCCCACTCGGAGATGAAGCCGTGACCACCGAAGACCTGCATGCCCAGGTTGGCGGACTCGTAACCAATCTCGGTCAGGAACGCCTTGGCGATCGGCGTCAGGAAGCTCAGGGCTTCGTCGGCAGCCTTACGCTCTTCTTCGGACTTGGCACTGTGGGTCTTGTCGACCTGCTGGCCAGTCAGATAGATCAGGGCGCGGGCGCCTTCTGCGACCACTTTCTGGGTCATCAGCATGCGACGCACGTCCGGGTGAACGATGATCGGGTCGGCCGGACCTTCCGGGTTCTTCGGACCGCTCAGGGAACGCATGGCCAGACGGTCTTTGGCGTAAGCCAGTGAGCCCTGGAAACCAAGCTCGGCGGCACCCAGACCCTGGATGGCAGTACCGATACGGGCGGTGTTCATAAAGGTGAACATGCAGTTCAGACCGCGGTTCTCAGGACCAATCAGCCAGCCTTTGGCACCATCGAAGTTCATAACGCAGGTGGCGTTGCCGTGGATACCCATCTTGTGCTCCAGAGAGCCACAGGAAACCGCGTTGCGCTCGCCAACGGAGCCGTCTTCGTTAGGCAGGAACTTGGGCACGATGAACAGGGAAATGCCCTTGGTGCCTTCCGGTGCGCCCGGCAGGCGTGCCAGAACGATGTGGACGATGTTCTCGGCCATGTCATGCTCACCGGCAGAGATAAAGATCTTGGTGCCGGAGATGTTGTAAGAGCCATCCGCATTCGGCTCGGCCTTGGAGCGCAGGATACCCAGGTCAGAACCACAGTGTGGCTCGGTCAGACACATGGTACCTGTCCACTCACCGCTGATCAGTTTGGTGAGGTAAGTCTGCTTCTGCTCTTCGGTGCCGTGGGCTTCAACGGTGTTGGTGGCGCCGTGGCTCAGACCCGGGTACATGCCCCAGGACCAGTTGGAGGTACCAACCATCTCGCTGATGACCAGCCCGATGGAGTGCGGCAGGCCCTGGCCGCCATAGGTGGGATCGGCGGTCATGGACGGCCAGCCACCTTCGACGTACTGCTGGTAAGCTTCTTTGAAGCCGGTCGGCGTCTTGACGACATCGTCAGCCAGCTTACAGCCTTCCTGGTCGCCAACCGCATTCAGCGGAGACAGAACCTGCTCTGCGAACTTCGCGCCTTCCTGGATGATGGCGTCGACCATATCCGGAGTCGCGTCTTCGCCTCCCTCCAGACTGGCGTAATGCTGCTCGCTGTCCAGCAGCTCATTCATGATGAACTTGATCTCACGCAGGGGCGCTTTGTATTCAGGCATGGAATCCACCTCGTTATCGGTTCTTGCTGCGCAGGTTCTCGACGCAGCACACTGCCATCAGGATTGCTCGGACACCTTCGCCAACCGGACTCAGGCATCAATTAAACAAGTGTTTGAAACATACGTTTGTAGGTGCGGAATTGTCAAGCGTGTGATCGCAAATTTATCCCGCGCAGGCAGCAACAGGCCCTCTCGGACTCATCCAATACTGAAAATTATTATTCGGAATATCAGGCGGTTGCCTGAAAACCAACGAGATCGGTCGGTTGATCGGCAGCGGTGGAGCGAGAAATGGATCGGTAGGTGTCGGCAGCAGCATCGCCCTGACGGTCCGCGACTTCGTTCGCCGCTTCATCATCGGATGACTCCCGGGATTCGCGGGACTGCTCGACCTGGGCCTGCAGCAGAATCTGGGTCGCCTCCGCCGCCACCGTCCGATCCTGACTGGACGGCTCCGCCGGCGCCAGGGCAGCGGCGCGGACAATACGCATCTTGTCGATGGTGGCCTGCGGGTCGCCCTCTACCGGGGCGATATCAATGGAGACTTCCCCACCCACGGCGTACTGGGCGCCGTCCGGCCCACGCTGGTAGGTGTAGCTGGGTGCGCCGGCGTATTGCCCGCCAACGGACTGGTGGGCAGTCTCGTGGGCACGCACCTCGCGGTCCCGGGCCTTGAGCTTGGTGAGTTCCTTGAGTTCGGCTTCGGTCAGCTGGGTGTCAGCCTGGGCGCTACGGCTGGCCTGCTCGGATCGTTCGGTAGGCCGTGCCTCACCACGTTCTCCCGTCTCGGCCTGAGGGCGCGGGGGAGTGCTGGTCCCCTGAAAGGGACTGACGACGGGAGAGGAAGGCAAGGCACCTGAAATCATGGATGTGAACCGCGATCAACGCTCAGGCGTTGATGTCCAGCAAGGTGCCCAGAGTTTCGTCAGCGGTCTTGACCACCTGCGCGGAGGCTTCAACGCTGCGCTGATAGAGCTTGAGATCAACGATAGGCTCGAGCAGGTCGCCGTTGCCGGACGCACTGCCCTGAGGACCATCGGTGCCGCCGCGGGCAATCCTGCGGGCGGCGTTGTCCATGCCCTGAATACCTTCCTGAACACCCTGGATACCGATCGCTAGCGTGTTGTTGATCATATCGACGACCACCTGATTGACCTTCAGATTGTTTTCATTAAGCCACACCCCTGTTCAATTTTCAATCAAATGATCATTCACCCCGCCCCAGGATTGCCTGCAATCCCAAAGACTCTGCCAGCACTACCGGGTCCGGCTGCGGTTGCCAAGGCAGCACACCCAGGCAGGGTGCCGGCAGCTGGGCCTGCAGGTACTCCAGGGTATCCTGCTCACAGCTCATCGGAGTCTCCTGCGGCCGGTTCGCCACCCAGCCCGCCAGCGGCAAACCATCGGCACGAATCGCTTCGGCGCTCAGCAGGGCATGGTTGATGCACCCCAGCTGCAACGGCACCACCAGGATAACCGGCAGCTCCAGCAGCTGCGGAACCCGGGCATAAGTTTCCCGCTCGTTCAGCGGAACCCGCCAGCCACCAGCCCCCTCGATCAGCATCAGGTCCGCAGGCTGCATCTGCTGTCCCCGGCAGAATCCCACCAGACGCTCGGCGCTGAGCCGGCGCTGCGCCATCGCCGCTGCCACGTGAGGCGCAATGGCCGGCTCCATGGCCAGAGGATTAACCTGATCGTAGCTGAGGGTTTCGGTCATGGCGTCCATCAACATCAGCGCGTCTTCGTTGCGCAGCCCATCCGGCGTCTGCTCACAACCGGACGCGATGGGCTTCATCGCTAGGGTACGTAGGCCGAGGTTACGGGCGGCATGGAGAATCGCTGCTGACACCAGAGTTTTACCAACGCCGGTATCGGTCCCGGTCACGAAGAAAGTCTGTTTGGCCATGGTGGGTTCCTGTTCAGTGGACTGTAATCCTGGTCAGTGGACGAGGGTCCTGGTGAGTCGAGTGGAGTCCTGATCAGTGGAAAGGGGTCCTGATCAGTGAAAAAAGAGCTGCACCGAATCGGGCTGATCGCTGCCGTCAGTCCGGCCGCCGGTAAGTAATATAGGCGGCCTCATAGCTCGCCAGCACCTCCCCATCGCGACGGGGATACTGCTGCGCCAGACGCCGCAACCGCCCCGGAGCGGTCACGGTCTTGCGGCGAGCATCCCCTTTGTACTGGGCTCCCAGGGATTTGAGCTCCGCCAGCAACTGCATGGGGGATTCGTAGGGCAATGTCACGGTCTCCTGCTCCACCGCCGCCTGCGGGGCGACCGCCATCACCTGTTCCAGCAACGCCGGCCAGGCTTCAAAGCGATTGACGTGGTCCACTCCCGGGTCCACCTGTTGCCAGGCGGCCGCCAGTTCCCTCAGGGTACCCTGCACCAGCGTGGAGCAGACCAGCATGCCCCCGGGGCGCAGCACCCGCAGGCACTCCGCCAGCACCGGCCGGGGATCGGCGCACCACTGGATCATCAGGTTGGAAAACACCGCATCGACACTGCCGGAGGCCAGGGGCAGCCGCTCGGCATCGGCCACCAGCCACTGATAATCCCCCGCCCGCTGGCGACGGGCATGGGCCACCATGGCCGGCGACAGATCAACGCCGGTGACCCGCGCCTGGGGGTAGCGCTCGCTCAGAGCCGGCACAAACTGTCCGGTGCCACAGCCAAGGTCCAGCACTTTGCTGGCCGACAGCGTCCGCGGCAGCTGCGCCAGCAGACGCTCACCCATGTGCCGTTGCAGTCTGGCCGCACAGTCATAGGAGTCGGAGGCGGCCCCGAAATCCCGCGCCACGACGTGCTTGCTGGCGATTTCCGGACGGTGGCTGTCAATCAGTGTCATTGCACAGTCTCCTGAAGGGAGTGAGCGAACGTAAGGAGGTGTTGCCGGCAGACCTGCCCCGCCTCGTCCCGAGGCCAATGATCCATGCCCTCAATGAGCAGAGCACGGCTGTTCGCAGCCAACGGCTGGTCGGCCATGGTGGCGGATACCACCTGATCCTGTGTTCCCCACAGGTGAAGCGCGGGCGTGGTCAGGTTCTGCCACAACAGAGTCTGATCACTGTCGGCGAGCCAGCCCAGGGTCAGGGCCAGGTCGTCATCGCTCTGGGGTGGACCGGACTGCAGCCAGCGCCGCAATGCCCGTCGATCCGAACGCCCCTGGCCATCACTCGCCATCAGCGCCAGAAACCGTTGCCAGCAACGGTGGCTGTCGTCGTCAAACTGACGCAAAAACGCCTCGAAGGTCGCTGCCGCCATCCCCGGCGAGCAGTGCCCGGATTGCACGAAGCGGGGAAAGCCCCCCAGGGTAACGACGCCACACACCGTGTCCGGGGCCTGGCCTGCGGCGGCCATGGCAATCTGCCCGCCCAGGGACCAGCCCAGCCAGAGGGCTGGTTCAGGATAACGTGCCAACAGCCGCCGGGCAGCGGACTCAACGCCGCTGGCATCAGGGGACAGGTTGGTCAACAGATCGCCGGCGAGGTTCAGGTGGGTCACCGGGCCGGGCCAGTCGTTGGTCAGCGCTGCCAGCATGGTGGCGTCCACGCCCCAGCCACCGATTACCCGGATTGGCAGGTTACCGTGCCCTGCCATGTCAAGCCTCCGGCTCTGGCCGGCAGTCCGCCAGTGCCGTCAGCAGGCGGTCGAGATCGGCATCGGTGTGGGCAGCGCTCAGAGTGACCCGTAACCGGGCCTGGCCTTCCGGCACCGTGGGCGGACGAATGGCGGTCACCAGCAGTCCCCGATCCTCCAACTGCCGGCTGAGTTCCAGCGCGGTCCAGTTGTCGCCCACCATGATCGGCTGGATTGGCGTTGCGGAAGGCATCAGCTGGTAGCCGAGAGCCTGGGTTTCTTCGCGGAATCGGCGAATCAGGTGCGCCAGGTGCCGGCGACGGGCCTGGCCCTGCTCCACCAGATCCAGGGCGGCACAGGTGGCTTTTGCCACTGCCGGCGGCATGGCGGTGGTGTAAATGTAGGTGCGGGCTTTCTGCACCAGGTAATCGATCAGCAGCTGGGGGCCGGCGACGAAAGCCCCGCTGGTGCCTACCGCCTTGCCCAGCGTGCCGATCAGCAAAGGCACCTCCTGTTCAGACAGACCCAGGTGTTCCAGCGACCCGGCGCCTCGCTCCCCCAGCACACCGAGGCCATGGGCGTCATCCACCAGCAGCAGGGCGTCGTGTTCACGGCACAGGGCCGCCAGTTCCCGCAGGGGCGCCATGTCTCCATCCATGCTGAAGACCCCGTCGGTCACCACCAGTTTGTGGCCGGAGGTGGCCGCAAGTCGGTCCGCCAGGTGATCCATGTCGTTGTGGGGATAGCGCTGGATTCGCGCCCGGCTCAGCAGGCAGCCATCGATAATGGAGGCGTGATTGAGGCGGTCCGAGAACACCGTGTCGCCCCGGCCCACCAGGGCAGAAATCACACCCAGATTGGCCATATAGCCGGTGGAGAAGAACAGCGCAGCACTTCGCCCGGTCAGGTCGGCCAGGCGCTGCTCCAGTTGGTGGTGGTAGTCGTGATGACCACAGATCAGGTGAGACGCCGCGCCACCAACGCCAGCGTCCGACACTGCCGCAGTCAGCGCCGCGCAAACCTCGGGGTGGCTGGCAAGACCAAGGTAGTCATTGCTGCAGAATGCCAGCAGCGACGTGTCATCGGCTATCAGCGAAGGCTGTTGCGGACCACGAACCAGGCGCCGGGTCCGGTTGAGCCCGGCTTCATGCCGGGCGTTCAGTTCTGCTGCGAAATCCCGCAATGGACCAGCCTCAGGCAGATTCCCGGGTGGCGTCGTAGAACATGTGACGGGTACGCTCGTACTCTACTGCCTCGCTGAGCGCCTCAACCTGCTCTTCCTCAGTGTGGGCCTGTTCCCGCTGTTCCGGCCGGATGCCAAGGCGCTGGAACAGCTCACGGTCGTGATCCGCTTCCGGGTTGTTGGTGGTCAGCAGCTTCTCGCCATAGAAGATGGAGTTGGCGCCCGCCAGGAAACACAGGGCCTGCATCTGGTCATTCATATTCTCCCGGCCCGCAGACAGCCGCACGTGGGATTCCGGCATCATGATGCGGGCCACGGCGATGGTGCGGACGAAATCGAACGGATCGAGGTCGTCAACGTTGTCCAGAGGGGTCCCCTCGACTTTCACCAGCATGTTCACCGGCACACTTTCCGGATGATGCGGCAGGTTGGCCAGCTGCACCAATAGACCGGCGCGATCGTCCAGATCTTCCCCCATCCCCATGATGCCACCGCAGCAGACTTTCATTCCGGCGCGGCGAACGTTGTCCAGGGTATCGAGGCGATCCTGGTAGGTACGGGTGGTGATGATGTGGTTGTAGTACTTCTCGGAGGTGTCGAGGTTGTGGTTGTAGTAGTCAAGACCGGCATCGGCCAGTTCAAGGGCCTGGTCTTCCCGCAACATCCCCAAGGTCATGCAGGTTTCCAGACCAAGGGATTTGACCTGACGCACCATGTCCAGCACGTAGGGCATGTCCTTCTTGGCCGGGCTGCGCCAGGCTGCGCCCATACAGAAACGGGAGGCGCCCTTGTCTTTCGCGGCCTTGGCCTCAGCCACCACCCGCTCGATCTCCAGCAGCTTTTCCTTTTCCAGACCGGTGTTGTAGTGGCCGCTCTGGGGGCAGTATTTGCAGTCTTCGGGACAGGCCCCGGTCTTGATCGACAGCAAGGTACTGACCTGTACTTCGTTGGGATCAAAATACTGGCGATGGACCGCCTGGGCACGGAACATCAGATCGTTGAACGGCAGCTCCAGCAGGGCGCGGGCTTCCTTGATGGTCCAGTCGTGACGGAGGGCTGTGGCGGTCATGGTCAGGTCCTGTTAACTTTGTTGGATTCCATGGTTGACGGAGACCACAAATGATAAAGGGACTTAGAGCGCTGTCAACCCATCTCCCACCATTGGTTAACCGGGTATTGGATGCCGGCAACCTCTGTGTTGCCTGTCTGGACCCGGCACCAACCGGTCTGTGTCAGGCCTGTTTCGACGCCCTGCCGGTTAACCGCACGCCCTGTCGGTGCTGCGCCCTGCCCCTGCCAGCCAGCACTCCGGCAGCCGCCCTGTGCGGTGACTGCCAGGCCCGGCCGCCCCACTTCCGGCACACCATCTCACCCTGGCTTTACGGCTTTCCAGTTGACCAGCTGATCAGCGGCTACAAGTACCGCCGCCAGCCCAGCCTGGGACACCCACTTGTGCAGGCCTGGCTGACGCAGTGCGGCACCGCCCTGGCGCCATCCGGTGACTTGCCTGAACTGCTGATACCCACGCCCATGCGCCCCTGGCGACAGCGGCGCCGGGGCTTCAATCAGGCGGAAGACATTGCCGAGCAGCTAGGCCGCCACCTGGACCTGCCCTGGTCTGCCAGCACTGTGCGTCGCGTGGGCCCGCAACAGCCCCAGGCCGGCCTGCAACGTCGACAGCGACTGCGCAACCTTGGTACCGCCTTCCAGGTCTGGGGCCCCGTGCCTGACCGGGTGGCGATTGTTGACGACGTCATGACCACCGGCGCCACCGCTCGTGCCATGGCCAGGGCGCTGAGTCGCGCCGGAGTCAGCGATATTCAGGTCTGGGCATTGGCCCGGACGCCGCTGGGCTGAGCGTCGAATTCCAGATTAACAGGCTCTGATTGAACCAACTCGGATCAAACCAGCCGTTCTGCCACCTCATCAGCAATGGCAAGGCAGGCAGTCAGTCCCGGTGATTCGATCCCGAACAGGTGCACCAGGCCTGGCACACCATGCTCGCGCTGATCCTGGATCAGAAAGTCAGCGTTGCCCTTTCCCGGGCCTCGCAGTTTTGGCCGGACCCCGGCGTAGGCAGGCTGCAGGCGACTTGCATCCAGCCCCGGCCACCACTGACGGATGCCCTCGGCAAAGGCCGCAGCCCGGGCCGGATCAACGGTGTAATCAGGCTCGTTGATCCATTCCACATCCGGCCCAAAGCGGGCCTGCCCGGCCAGATCCAGCGTCAGGTGTACACCCAGGCCGCCAGGCTCCGGCACCGGATAAATCAACTGCTCGAAGCGATGACGGCCGCTGTAGCTGAAATAGACACCGCGAGCGTAATGGGCCTGCGGGCAGCAGTGCGACGGGAAGCCCGCCCATTGCCGCGCCAGCGGAATCGCCGACAGCCCCGCCGCATTCACCACCCGCTTGGCCACCAACTGACACGGCAGTTCGCCACCGAGCTGTAACCGATGGCCCTCAGGACCGCTTTGCGCCGACAGTACCGGGGTGCGATACACCAGCGTACCGCCAGCCGCCTCCAGATCCCCAAGCAGCGCCAGCATCAGCTGGTGGCTGTCGACAATGCCGGTTTCCGGTGAAAACAGTGCGGCAGCGGCGGCAACGTCCGGAAGCGAATCCGCAAGGTCGGCACCGTCCCGCCAGGTAAGCGGCACGCCGTTATTCGCAGCCTGACGCTGGATGCCCTCAAGCTGATCAGCCTGACCGTCCGACACCGCCACAATCCACTTGCCACAACGCAGATGGGACACCGAGCGCTGGCGGCAATAGGCGTACAACTGCTCTCGACCTCGGACACACAACTGCGCCTTGAGTGATCCGGTGGGATAGTAGATGCCGGCGTGAATCACCTCGCTGTTGCGGGATGAAATGCCCTCACCAAAGTGCGCGCCCGCCTCCAACAACCACACCGACTGCCCTCTCAGGGCCAATGACCGGGCGACCGCCAGGCCAACCACACCGGCGCCGATCACCACCGTATCCACCACCAGCTGTTCTGTTTCTGCCACCCGCTGCTCCTCTGACTCAACACCACTTCCCATGACCTGCAGTATTGCAGAGGCCGCCGACACCCGGAAGAGCACCACACCGGCATCGTCTGCACAGCCGGAACCCGCTATACTGGCGCCCGACCGAACCTCGGATGAACTTTGCCCCGGTGCGACTGTCAGCCTCAGCAAGGCTGCCAACGCAGCAGTAGCGGCGACCAAGTCCATCCCGTCAGCCCAGGAAGTGCCATGACCAACAACAGCGCCCATCCCTACGATGACCTGACCCCCGACCAGATCCTCGACGCGGTGGAAGCGGAAGGATTTGTGGTCAACGGTCGGCTTTTTGCCCTCAACAGTTACGAGAACCGGGTCTACCAGATCGGGATTGAAGACGGCCCGTCTCTGATCGCCAAGTTTTACCGCCCTGGTCGCTGGAGTGACGCGCAGATTCTGGAGGAACATCAGTTCAGTGCAGAACTGGTGGCCGCGGACATTCCCCTGGTCGCCCCTTTGACCATGCCCGGCGGCCACACCCTGGCACGCCACGGCGATTTCCGCTTCGCCCTGTTCCCGCAGCGGGGCGGCCAGGCGCCGGACACCAGCACGCCCGATACCCTGTACCGATTGGGCCAATGGCTCGGCCGACTCCACAACGTGGGCGCCCAACGGCCGTTCGAACATCGCCAGCATCTTGATCTGCTGGCCGGCATCACCAATAACAGCCGCTTTCTCACCGAGGGGGACTGGATACCACGGGACCTGCGCCCGGCCTGGGACAGTCTGATTCCCGACCTGATCGATCAGTGCGCCCGCCTGATCGACGACGCCGGGGAGGTGGCGACATTGCGACTGCACGGTGACTGCCATGCCGGCAACCTGCTAGTCCGGGATGAGCAGATCCTGCTGGTGGATCTGGACGACTGCCGCACCGGCCCTGCGATCCAGGATCTTTGGCTGCTGCTTAACGGCGAGGAACACGAGCGCGGCAACCAGTTTGCCGAGCTGCTGGAAGGCTATGAGATGTTCCGCGACTTCAATCGCCGTGAGCGACTGCTGATTGAACCGCTGCGCTGTTACCGCCAGATTGCCCACAGCGCCTGGCTTGCCAAGCGCTGGGACGACCCGGCGTTCCCCCGTTTCTTCCCCTGGTTCCAGCAGCCCCGCTACTGGTCTGACCAGATCCTTGCCCTCCGGGAGCAGCTCGCAGCCCTCCAGGGGCCGCCTTTGAGCCTGCCCGGTCAGTACTGATACTTCCATTGCTCAACCAGGAGACACCATGAGCCAGAACGAGGCCCGCTATTCCGCTCGCAGTCTGATCGCTGTTTTTGTCATCACCATTATCGGCACCGTGGTCGCCCTGGAGTCGACCGGGCGAATCGCCCACTCCGAGAATAAGGGCGATGCCCCGGTGGGCGAATTCAAGGCGATCCACCTGGCTCCGGACAACGACTACCGCATGTCCTACAAGCCATCGGAACTGCATGCGGTGTGCATTCAGGATTACCTGGCCATCGCCTCGGATGTCGACCCGTCATTCCGCGCCATACTGGTGGACTACAAGAACCGGGGCGTGCGCTGCGGCGCCATCCATACCCAGATTGCCCCGACCACACCGGAGGCCGCCCCCAATCATGAGTAAGACCACACCACCAATGCAGGAAACCGACCGCCTGTTCGCCCAGGCCCAACCCCGGAGCGATTTCCGTTTTGATGCCTCGGTGGCGCGGGTATTTCCCGACATGATTCGCCGCTCGGTGCCCGGCTACACCACGATCATTCCGATGATTGAGGTGATCACCGACCAGTACGTTCAGCCCGGCAGCCACTGCTATGACCTGGGCTGCTCGCTGGGCGCCTCCACACTGGCCATGCGTCATGGCATCCGCCACGATGACTGCCAACTGATCGGCGTCGACAACTCCGCTGCGATGATCGAACGGTGCGAACATTATGTCGCCCTCGACGACCATCCCCTGCCGGTGACTCTGAAGTGCGAGGACATCCTGACCACCGAGCTGACCAATGCCTCGGTCACCACCCTCAACTTCACGCTGCAATTCGTGACGCCGGACCAGCGCCTGCCACTGCTGACCCGGATTGCCGATGCCACCCGTCCCGGAGGAGCGCTGATCCTGTCGGAGAAGATCCGCTTCGATTGCCAGGAAGAGCAGGACAGTCAGACCCGGCTGCATCACGAGTTCAAGCGCGCCAATGGCTACTCCGACCTGGAAATCAGCCAGAAACGTTCAGCGCTGGAACAGGTGCTGATCCCCGAAACGCTGGAGGAACACCGGCAACGCCTGCTGAAGGCCGGTTTCGATCAGGTGATGCTGTGGTATCAGTGTTTCAATTTCGTCTCCATGCTGGCCACCAAATCACCGGAGTAAGGGCTAACCGTGTCTACCTTTGACTGGCAATCCTGCTATCAGGACCTGCTCACCCACCTGGAACAGGACGACCTCGGCAGTTGGGCGGAACAGTTGCGGCAGCAACTGGTGTGGCGCTTCGAATCCAATCCCCACGGCGATATGGCACGCTGGCAGCAGGCCCTGCAGCAGTTGCCGGCGGTGGCAGACGTTGAAGCCGATCTGAACCGCTCCGCCGTCACCCTGAGCACGTCAACTCTGGCGGACGACGCCCGTCAAAAACTTGAAGCCGGGCTCCGGGGCCTGATGCCCTGGCGTAAGGGCCCGTTCGACTTCTTTGGCGTGGGTATTGATACCGAGTGGCGCTCGGACTGGAAGTGGGATCGGGTAGCGCCGTACCTGTCGGACCTGCAGGGGCGACGCATTCTGGACGTCGGCTGCGGTTCCGGCTACCACTGCTGGCGCATGGCCGGCCTGGGTGCCCGCCGGGTTGTGGGCATCGATCCAGGCCTGCTGTTCCTGTTCCAGTTCCTCAGCGTCAAACGCTACCTAGGCGAGGTCCCCGTCGACCTGCTCCCGATCCGCATGGAAGACATGCCAGACCGGCTGGAAGCCTTCGACACCACCTTCTCGATGGGTGTTCTGTACCATCGCCGATCCCCCCTGGACCATCTGCTGGAGCTCAAAAGCACCCTGCGCCGGGGTGGCGAACTGGTGCTGGAAACCCTGGTGGTGGACGGCCCTGAAGGCTACAGCCTGATGCCGGAGGACCGTTACGGCCAGATGCGCAACGTCTGGTTCCTGCCAAGTTGCGACACCCTGTTGCGCTGGCTGGACCGCACCGGTTTCCGTCAGGCCCGGGTGGTGGACGTAACCGACACCACCACCGAGGAACAACGAACCACGGACTGGATGCGCTTCCAGTCCCTGGCGGACTTCCTCGATCCCGACGATCCCTCCAGAACCATTGAGGGCTACCCCGGCCCCCGGCGCGCGACCATTATTGCGGAGAAGCCCTAGGGTATTGCGAAGAAGCCCCAGGGAGCGCCACTGCCGCCCGGTAAAACAAAAAAGGCCAGCACGTCGGTGCTGGCCTTTTTTGTGGTGCCGAACCCGGGAGTTCGGCTGTCCGGTCACTTACTGGCCGAACGGGTGGCGCATGATCACCGTCTCAACCCGGTCCGGGCCGGTAGAGATGATGTCGATCGGCGCCTCAATCTGCTGCTCCAGGAAGCGAATGTAGGCCTTCGCGTTCTCCGGCAGCTGTTCCAGACTGGTGATGCCGAACGTGCTCTCCTGCCAACCGGGCAGTTCCTCGTAGATCGGCTCGATGTCGGCGTAGTTGTCACAGCCAATTGGCGGACGCTGGATCTCGCCATTGGGCGTGCGGTAGCCGACGCAGACTTTCACGGTGTCGAGGCCGTCAAGCACATCCAGCTTGGTCAGGCAGATACCGGAGACGCTGTTGATCTGGATGGCGTGACGCAGTGCCACGGCATCAAACCAGCCACAGCGACGTCCGCGACCGGTGGTGGTACCCACCTCATTGCCCTTGATTGCCAGGCGCTCGCCCACTTCATCAAACAGCTCGGTCGGGAACGGTCCGGAACCAACACGGGTGGTGTAGGCCTTGGTGATTCCCAGCACATAATCGAGGAACAGCGGACCAAAACCGGAGCCCGTGGCGGTGCCGCCAGCGGTGGTGTTGGACGAGGTCACGTACGGGTAGGTACCGAGGTCGATATCCAGCAGAGAACCCTGGGCGCCCTCAAACAGGATGTGCTCACCCTTCTTGCGGTAATCGTGCAGCAGGTCGGTCACATCGGCCGCCATCGGCCGGATTTCCTCACCCTGGGCCAGCAGTTCCGCCAGAGCCGCGTCCACATCAACCGCCTCTTCCTTGAAGTACTCGGTCAACACGAAGTTGTGGTAGCTCATGATTTCCCGCAGCTTGGTCTCAAAGCTGGCAGCGTTGAACAGGTCACCCACCCGCAGGCCACGGCGGGACACCTTGTCTTCGTAGGCCGGACCAATGCCCCGACCAGTGGTGCCGATCTTGTCGTTGCCACGGGCACGTTCGCGGGCCTGATCGATGCGGATGTGGGTCGGCAGGATCAGCGGACAGGCCAGGGAGATCTTCAGGCGTTCGCGTACCGCCACACCACGCTCCTCCAGCTCCCGAACTTCCTTGAACAGGGCGTCCAAAGACAGCACCACACCATTGCCGATGAGGCAGTTGACGTTCTGCCGCAGGATACCGGAGGGAATCAGGTGCAGAGCTGTTTTCTTGCCTTCGATGACCAGGGTATGACCGGCATTGTGGCCGCCCTGGAAGCGTACGACCGCCGCCACTTCCTCGGTCAGCAGGTCGACAATCTTGCCTTTGCCTTCATCACCCCATTGGGTGCCCAGTACTACAACATTCTTGCCCATGATTCTCTCTCAGTGTCCGCTCCGACAATGCCGGTGACGGCGAAAAGGTTCACTCGATGAATGATATGGCCGGTCAAACCCCGTGCCGGCCACACCGTGGATAACACTAAACGTTTACAGTGGCTCGACAACCCACTGACCATCCCGCTGGACCAGGACCCGGTCGCAACCCCGGCCACGCGGGTCGGTATCGGTGTCTTCCGGCAGTGCCTGCACCACCGTTTCGGTCATACGAAGGCCGGCAATCACCCTGGCCAGGGCGGTATCTTCGGAAGCCGGAGCCCAGACCGCACCGGCCCGGTGCAGAACCCGCTCGCCCAACGCCACCAGCGCCCGGACATCCAGACTGAAACCGGTAGCAGGACGGGCACGGCCGAAATCGCTGCCAATGGCGTCGTAGCGACCGCCTTTGGCAACCGCATCACCGTGGCCCGGGGCGTAGGCGGCAAACACCAGTCCCGTGTGATAGTTGTAGCCTCGCAGTTCGCAGAAATCGAATCCGACGCCCACTTCAGGGAAATCGCGGTTCAGCAGCGTAGCCACCCGCTCCAGCTGATCCAGCGCCGCCACAACGTCGTCAGAGGCACCCGCAAGCACGTCCCGGGCCTGGGCCAGCGCCTCCATACCGCCGCAGATCGCCGCCAGACGGCGCAGCCGGCCACCGGCGCTGTCTGCCGGACAGTCACCCAGCAGTTCGTTCAGCTCCGGTACCGATTTGCGCTGCATGGCATCAAAGATGGTGGCTTCCATCTCGCTGCTGAACGCGCCTTCGGCGATCAGGGACTGGTAGATCGCCACATGGGCCAGATCCAGGTGGACCCGCGGCAGACCCGCCACCCGCAGCGTGGCCAGCATCAGACTGATCACTTCCAGGTCGGCGGCCTCAGAACCGCTGCCAAACAGCTCGCAGCCTGCCTGGATGGGCGCCCGCCCGGTCAGCATGTGACGGGGACGGGTGTTGAGTACATGGCCGGCGTAGCACAAACGGGTAATGCCGTCTTCGCGCAGGGTATGGGCGTCAATCCGCGCCGCCTGCGGTGTCATGTCGGCACGCACACCCATCATCCGGCCGGTGAGCTGGTCGGTCAGTTTGAAGGTTTGCAGTTCGAGGTCGTGACCGGTGCCGGTGAAGAGGGATTCGAGGTATTCGATGAGCGGCGGGATTACCAGCTGGTAGCCCCAGCGTTGGCAGGTATCCATAACGTCCCGACGCAGCGACTCTATCCGTCCTGCCAGTGGCGGCAGAATGTCTTCTACCCCGTCCGGCAGTAACCAGCGATCTGATACTGTCATGAGATTCTAGTGTCCGTCTTCGGTCCCGGTGGCCTCGGCGCGGACCGGGATTCGGAAAGTTGAGGGTCAGGCCCGGGCGGATCAGAAATCCGGGCCAAAACCGGCAGAAGTTTACACGGTTGCCAGCCACAAAAAAACCGGAATGCGGAAGCATTCCGGTTTGTCGGCTGGCGCTGTGCTTAGTTGCTGGCGCCGCGCGGGTCCTTGAGGAACTTCAGGAAGTCGCTGTCGGCGTCGATCACCATCAGATCCTCCTTGTTTGCGAAGGTCTTCTGGTAAGCCTCAAGGCTCCGGTAGAAGGCATAGAAGTCTTCATTGGAGCTGTAGGCATCGGCGTAGATTGCGGCAGCCTCACCGTCGCCTTCACCGCGCAGCTCTTCCGCTTTGGCGAAAGCCTCGGCCAGGATGACCGTGCGCTGACGGTCGGCACCGGCACGAATGCCTTCAGCGGCCTCACGACCACCGGACCGGAACTCCTGGGCCAGCTTCTCACGCTCTGTCGCCATACGGCGGTAGACGTTCTCGCTGACCTGCCCCGGCAGCTCGATGGCCTTGACCCGGATATCCAGCACTTCGATACCGAACTCGGTCACCGAGGTTTCGTTGACCCGGTCACGCAGGGTGTGCATCAGCTCATCACGCTGACCAGAGACCACTTCGTGCATGGTGCGGATACCGAACTCGTCCCGCAGGCCATTGTCGACGCGGGACGAAAGCAGCGACTGCGCCCGCAGCTCATCACCACCGGTGGCCCGGTAGAACTCATCGACGTCACGAATACGCCAGGCGATGTAGGAGTCCACATCCAGCGGTTTCTTCTCGATGGTCAGGTACTGCTTGGCCGGCAGGTCGTTGGTCAGCACCCGCACGTCAAACTGACGCACCTCGTCCACCAGCGGCACCTTGAAGTGGATGCCCGCCTGGATGTCGGTTTCAATCAACTCCCCGAACCGCAGCAGAACGCCGCGGTGGGTTTCCGGGATGATGTAGACACTGGACAGAACCAGCAGGATCACCAACAGGGCGCCTGCCAGTCCGGCAACAGATTTAGGCCCCATGATTATCTCCCCCTACGTACACTGGTGTTCTGACGATTCTGCAGCTCCTGGATCACCCGATCGGTGAGCGAACGGATGTCGCTCTCGGTGATCACCGGCTCCGAACCACTGCTGCTTCCGCCACTGCGGGAACCGATGGAGCCAGCCTGGTTCACCAGACGGTCCAGAGGCAGGTACATCATGTTGTTGCCGCCCTTGGTATCCACCAGAATCTTGCTGGTACTGGACATGACCGTTTCCATGGCCTGCAGGTACATGCGTTCACGGGTAACCCGGGGCGCCTGCTGGTACACCGCAAGCATTTCCAGGAAGCGCGACGTTTCACCGCGAGCCCGCTCAATGACTTCTTCCTTGTAGGCCGTAGCCTCTTCCACCATCCGCTGTGCGCGACCCCGAGCTTCCGGGACCACCTTGTTGCGGTAGGTTTCGGCCTCTTCCTTCAGACGCTGCTCGTCTTCCCGAGCGCGCTGGACTTCGCGGAAGGCATCCTGCACCGGCGCCGGAGGCTGGGTGCTTTCAACGTTGACCCGGACGATTTCCAGGCCGGTGCCGTATTCTTCCAGGAAGCTCTGCAGGCGCTGTTCAACCCGCACCGCCAGTTCGGCCCGACCTTCGGTTAGCACGTCATCCAGCTGGGAGCTGCCCACTTCGTGACGCAGGGCACTGTCGGTAGCGAATGCCAGAGCCTGATTGGAATCACGCACGTTGAGTACGTAGTCGCGGGCGCTGGCAACGCGATACTGAACCTGAAGGTCGACGGTGACCAGGTTTTCGTCCTGAGTCAGCATCTGGCCACGGGATTCGGCGTTACGCACATTGGTGACCCGCACCTTGGTGACGTTATCGATCAACGGCACCTTGAAGCGCAGACCCGGATTCTCAGTCTTGTTGTACTCACCGAAACGGAGCACCACGGCCCGTTCCTGCTCATCAACGGTGTAGAAGGACTGCCAGACGACGTAGATGGCAAATACGATGACAGCCACCACCAGCAGTGCACCGAATCCGGTGCCGCCGCTGCTGCTGGAGCCGCCGGAGCCATTGCCGGAGTTACCGCCCTTGCCACCCAGCATCTTGTTGAGGCGGTCCAAACCTTTCTTCAGAGCCTCATCCAGGTCTGGGGGTCCCTGATCATTGCCGCCACGACCGCCCCCGGTTCCCCAGGGATCATTGTCGTTACGGTTTCCACCCGGTTCATTCCAGGCCATAGTCCTCTCCGTTCCAAACTGTTCGAATGGCTGCAAATACTAGGAGTTATTGCCCTTTCGGGCAATAGCAACCGGTTTATCGGGATGCCGGACCAGTGTCCGGAGACACCAGCTGAACCTGTTCCGGTTCGATCCCCGCACGCCTTAGCAACTGTAGCCAGTCCCGCTCCTGAAGGCGAACCTCGATCACCGCATCGCCGTTGTCGAGGTGGCGCTCACTCAGCACCGAGCCGGTCTGATGCAGCAACGAGCGGAATCGGCCATCCCTGGGGTGAAGCTGTACGTGATGATGCACCACATTCTCCGCCAGCCGTTCCACCACCGCATCCGTGAGCAATTCCAGGCCGTCCCCCGAGATGGCAGACACCCATACCCGCACCGGCACCCCGTCTTCGTCACGATCCACCCGCGGCTGAAAATCCTCCAGCAGGTCGATCTTGTTGAATACCTGTAATACGGGTACCTCGTCCGCACCGATTTCAATCAGGACGTTTTCCACCTGGTCGATGTTGTCGTCCCGACGCTCATCACTGCAGTCAATCACATGCAGCAACAGGCTGGCGTCGGTGGTTTCTTCCAAAGTGGCCCGAAATGACTCCACCAGTTTGTGCGGCAGATGACGGATAAAGCCCACGGTGTCGGCGAATACGACACCGCCAATGTCCGGGAGTTCCAATCGGCGTAACGTCGGGTCCAGAGTGGCGAAAAGCTGATCAGCGGCGTACACCGTCGCCGTGGTCACCCGGTTGAACAGCGTCGACTTGCCAGCGTTGGTGTAACCAACCAGGGACACCGTGGGGATGTCCGCCCGCTGACGGGCCCGGCGGCCCTGATCGCGCTGTTTACGCACCTTGCCCAGACGCCGGTGAATCGACTTGATACGTTCACGCAGCAGGCGGCGGTCGGTTTCCAGCTGGGTTTCACCCGGACCGCGCAGGCCGATCCCGCCCTTCTGACGCTCAAGGTGGGTCCAGCCCCGCACCAGTCGGGTGGACATATGCTCCAATTGGGCCAGCTCAACCTGCAGCTTGCCTTCGTGGGTTCGCGCCCGCTGGGCGAATATATCCAGAATAACACCGGTGCGGTCCAGCACCCGGCACTTCAGCTCCCTTTCCAGGTTGCGCTCCTGGCTGGGAGACAGGGCATGGTTGAACAGCACCACGTCGGCTTCGTTGAAGGCAATGGCCTGACGGATCTCGTCCAGCTTGCCCTCCCCTACAAACAGGCGGGGACTGGGCTGGTTGCGGGACCCGGTGACTGTCGCCACCGGCTCGACGCCGGCGGATGTGACCAGTTCGGTGAACTCGCCCAGGTCTTCACCTTCGCTCTGGGATGTGAAGTCGATGTGGACCAGGACCGCCCGTTCACCTACATCAGGACGTTCAAACAAGAGTGACTGACTCCAGTATTCGGTGGATGGCCGGCTGGCCACTTGGCCGGGCCAGCGACAGGGAAAATCGAAAGTATTCGGCGATCGCGCCTGAAAACGTAAACACCCGCGCACCGGTTCCTGTCATCGACAGGGCCGGAATACGCGGGTTGAATGCGGCCGCAGGGCCGGAATGTACAGCAGAGATTGGCAATCAGCCTTCGGCTTCGCCTTCACCGGCTGGATTCTGCTGGGGAATCCGTACGTTACGGGCCGGCACGACGGTAGAAATTGCGTGCTTGTAAACCATTTGACTAACGGTGTTCTTGAGCAGGATGACAAACTGATCGAATGACTCGATCTGGCCCTGCAGCTTGATACCGTTAACAAGGAAGATGGATACCGGAATACGCTCCTTGCGCAATGCGTTGAGGTAAGGGTCTTGTAAAGAATGCCCTTTTGACATGTGTATTCTCCTGTTTATTTATTAAAAGCAGATCGTCAATAGTCAATTAAATGTGGTGCGAAGCCTGATAATTTTCAAGGCAGCCTCAACATTATCCTCAGCTTCCGATGCCAGCCAGTTCACATCCGGCCACTTTCTCAACCAGGTCAACTGCCGTTTGGCCAGTTGCCGGGTCGCGGCCACGCCTTTTGCCACCATTTCATCGTAATCGCAACCGCCTGCCAGGTATTCCCAGGCCTGGCGGTAACCAACACAGCGCATGGATGGAAGCTCGGGAGTCAGGTCCCCTCTTGCCATCAGGCCCCGGACCTCGTCCAGAAAGCCCTGATCCAGCATCTTCAGGAACCGGAGACGTATTCTTTCATGGAGCACACGCCGCTCGCCTGGAGCGATCGCAAGCTGGGTAACAGTATACGGCAGCGCGCCCGGCTCGTCTGCCTGCCACTGGGTGAAATACGGGTAATCCTCGATACCTTCACGTTTTTCATTTCCAGCGCCGGCAGACGCCTGCCAGATCTCGGAGATCGGCCGGCCGGTGAGGCGGATCACCTCCAGCGCCCGCAGCAGCCGCTGCCGGTTGTTGGGGTGAATCAGCTCAGCCGCCTTCGGGTCCAGCGCCGCCAGATCCCCGTGCAGGGCAGCCCAGCCCCGCTGTAACGCCTCATCCTCCAGGGCCTGGCGAACCGCCGGATCGGCGGACGGCAGATTGGACATGCCATGGAGTAACGCCTTGAAGTACATCATAGTGCCGCCAACCAGAAGCGGAATACGACCTTTAGCGGTAATGGCCTGCATTTCGGCCAGGGCATCACGTCGGAAGTCGGCAGCGGAATAGGCCTCGGCCGGGTCACAGATATCGATCAGCCGGTGGGGCGCCTGCTCCAGCTCCTCGGCCGTGGGCTTGGCTGTCCCGATGTCCATACCACGGTAGATCATTGCCGAATCGACGCTGATGAGCTCGCAAGGCAGCTTTTGGGTCAGTTCGATGGCCAGATCGGTCTTGCCGGACGCGGTGGGTCCCATCAACAGGATCGCTGGTGGCGCAGCGCTGGTATCCGTCATAGTATCAACGCCCCCGCAGGAAGAGCTTGTCTAGCTCGGAGAGTGTCATCAGCGCCCAGGTCGGGCGACCATGGTTGCACTGGCCGCTACGTTCGGTGGCCTCCATGTCCCGCAGCAGCGCATTCATCTCCGGAATGGTGAGCTGGCGGTTGGCCCTCACCGAGCCGTGGCAGGCCATGGTGCCCAGCAGCTCGTGGGTCATCGCCTCCACCCGTTCGCTCTGGCCATGCTCAATCAGATCCGCCAGCACATCGCGCACCAGCTGTTCGGCATCCGCTCCCCGCAACAGCGCCGGAATCTGACGCACCGCAATGGTCTCCGGACCGATACGCTCCACCAGCAGCCCCAGCTTCTGGAGGTCGTCGCCATGGCTCTCCGCCAGCCCGGCCTCTTTCTGGCTTACCGCCAGTGACAGCGGCACCAGCAACGGCTGACTTTTCAGGTCCTGGGCGTCGAGCGCCAGCTTCATGCGTTCATAGGTGATGCGCTCGTGGGCCGCGTGCATGTCGACCACGACCATGCCCTGATGAGACTGTGCCAGGATGTAGATGCCGTGCAGCTGGGCAACGGCGTAACCCAGCGGGGGCTCCTCGCCTTCGCCCTGGGGCGGTGTGGGCGACGCCTGCAGGTGGCCGGGTACGGGCTGGGATGATTCTGCCTGTGTCACGCCGCCACCATCGTTCAGGGACTGGTAGAACGCCATCTGGTCCCGCGCCTCCCAGGTCGTTCCGCCCGACTCCGCAGGGCGTCCCTGGGCCGGCTGGGCAAACAGCGAACTGGTAGGCACGGTCGGTGCGGCATTGGCGGTCGCTGCGGCATGGATGGTCGCGGCACCGCCACTGCCGGGTTCGGCTTGCGGCTGCGGCGCGGCCGGCATCGACTGGGCCACGGCGCCGCGAAAGTGATCGTCCGGGCGCACGTCCGCCAGCGCCTTGTGCAGGGTTCGGAAGATGAAATCGTGGACCAGGCGACCGTCGCGGAACCGCACCTCGTGCTTGGTGGGATGGACGTTGACATCAACACTGGCCGGGTCGACCTCCAGATACAGCACGAAAGCGGGATGGCGGTTGTTGTAGAGCACATCGCGGTAGGCCTGGCGCACCGCGTGGGCCACCAGCCGGTCCCGGATCACCCGGCTGTTGACGAAAAAGTACTGCAGGTCAGCCTGGCTGCGGGAGAACGTTGGCAACGCCACCCAGCCCCAGAGTCTGAGACCGGTGGCTTCGGCATCGATCACCACCGCATTGTCAATGAACTTCTGACCACACAGGGCACCAATACGGCGCTCCCGGTCAAGCTGACTTTGCGCCGGACGCAGGCTCTGCACCACCTTCTGGTTGTGACGCAGGCTGAAGCCGGTATCAAACCGGCCCAGGGCCTGGCGACGGAGACACTCTTCCAGATGGTTGAACTCGGTCTTCTCGGTGCGCAGGAACTTGCGCCGTGCCGGGGTGTTGAAGAACAGATCACGCACTTCCACGGTGGTGCCCACCGGATGCGCCGCTGGTGAGATCCGCGCATCCATGTCCCGGCCTTCCACCTCCACCCGGGCGGCGGCGTCCTGCTCCGGCGTCCGCGAGGTCAGCGACAGCCGCGACACTGAACTGATACTGGCCAGGGCTTCGCCCCGGAAACCGAGGGAACCCACCGCCTCGAGATCGTCCAGGCTGGCAATCTTGCTGGTGGCGTGACGGCTGAGCGCCAGCGGCAGATCGGCCTCGGGAATACCGCCGCCATTGTCACGGACCCGAATCAGCTTGACGCCCCCCTGCTCGACATCCACGTCGATCGTGCCCGCACCGGCATCCAGGGCATTCTCAACCAGCTCCTTCAATACGGAAGCCGGCCGCTCGACCACCTCACCGGCGGCGATCTGGTTGGCCAGTCGGGGGGATAACAGCTTGATCGAAGACATCGGGGGCGCACTCTCCTGGCACGGCAAGGGTGACGGCAAGCAGACGGACTGACCAACAGGCCAGGGCTGCCTGCCCGGAAGATGGATGGCTCAACAACAACCATCAGAGTGCTGCGATGATAGCAGAAGGGCGGCAACCGACTCATCCGTGGTCACCACACTCTGCAAAGTTCCTCAGGATGCGGGAATGCGGATGGTCTGGCCGACCACCACCCGGTCATTGCTCAGACCGTTGTGACGCATCAGTTCACCAACGGTGGTCTGGTTGTCCCGGGCCACGGCCGACAGGGTATCACCGCGACGAATCCGGTAACTGCCACCCTCGTTGCCCTGACGCTTCTCCCAGGCCACCAGCGTGCCCGGCGGCGGGGTATGCTCAAAATAGTTGCGGATACCGCCCAGCACCGCCCGCGCCAGACGGTCGCGGTAACTGGAGCTGCCCAGGTTACGCTCCTCGTCCGGGTTGGAGATAAAGCCGGCCTCCACCAGAATCGAAGGGATATCCGGTGACTTCAGCACCACAAACGCCGCCTGCTCCACGCTCTGCTTGTGCAGGCGGGTGACATCATCCAGCTCCCGCAACACATAGTCGCCCACGCCGATGCTGGCATTGATGCTCGCCGTCATCGACAGGTCCAGCAGCACTCCGGCGAGGGTATCGTCCTTGCCATCCAGGGACACTCCACCAGAGCCGCCAATCAGGTCAGAACGATTTTCCGAACGCGCCAGCCAACGCGCGGTTTCACTGGTGGCGCCGCGCTGGGACAGGGCGAAAACCGACGCCCCGCGGGGTTGCGGCGTGCGGAAGGCATCGGCGTGCACCGACACAAACAGGTCTGCGTTGTGGCGTCGGGCCAGCAGGGTCCGGCTGCGCAGGTCGATGTAGTAGTCGCCGGTGCGGGTCAGGCGGGCGGTATACCCGGGCTGGGCCTCTATCATCTCCGCCAGTTTGCGGGCCAGGCGCAACACCACATCTTTCTCCCGGGTTCCACGGGGACCGATCGCACCCGGGTCCTCACCACCATGCCCCGCATCCACCACCACAATGATGTCACGCTTGCCGGAGGGGTCGTCGCTGAGTGTTGGCTGGGGCGGAGTCTGGCCACGGCCGGCGGACTCTCCCACCAGGTCGAGCACCAGCCGGTGCCCATACTGCTGATTGGGCTCCAGCACGAAACTGCGGGGCCGCACGGATTCCTTGAGATCCAGCACCACCCGCAGGTCCGAACCATTGCGGGGGGCACTGCGAATCCTCTGAATCGGGCTGCCGGACAGATCCAGCTCCGAAAGGCTGGTTTTCAGCTCGGCATCGCTGATGTCGATCACTACCCGGGCCGGGCCCGAGAGGGTAAAGATGTTGTGCTGCACCTGGGCCCCGGTATCCAGCACCAGCCGGGTGTGATCCGGTGCCGGCCACAGCCGTGCGCCTTCCACCTGGGTCGCGGCCTGGGCCATCGCCGCGGCAGTCAACAGGCAGATTGTCAGCGCCCCTCGCAATGCGCCCAACAGCACGGCCTTCCCCTGTGTTCTGATTCGCTTCTGCATCGGACAGTTCCTCAGTCTCCAGGTCGCCCCCGACCCTGCAGTTCACTGATGATGTACTCACCCCGCTCGGTGCCGGCCCTAAGGTGGGCCAGGCGCCCGGTACCGGAGGTCGACAGCTCGATTTCCAGGTCTGGCTCCGGCAGGATGCCCTGCCCCCGTTCCGGCCATTCGATCAGACAGATATCCTCGCCGAGAAAGTAATCCCGAATACCCATGTACTCGAGCTCTTCCGGATCGCCCAGGCGATAGAGGTCAAAATGGTAGGCCACCGGCTTTAGCTGTTCATAGGGCTCCACCAGCGTGTAGGTCGGACTCTTGACCGATCCGCCATGCCCCATCCCCCGTAACAGCCCCCGGCTGAGCGTGGTCTTGCCCATGCCCAGGTTACCTTCCAGGAACACGGTCAAGCCGTGACCACTGGCCAGGATTGCAGCCGCCAGATCACGGCCAAGCCGCTCGGTTTCGCCTTCGTCTGCCAGCTCGCGCCGGTAGGGCGAACTATCGCTTACTTCAGTCATTCAAGCATTCCGCTGTTAGGGCCTGCCGGTGCCACGACGCCTTCGGCCGTGCCCAGCAGTTCCGGTAACCGGTCAATCACATCCATCGGCAACAACCCCATAAAGCCGCGCTGCCGCGACGCCCGATCCGCCGCCGCCAGGTGCAGGGCTGCGGCCATCTCCGCCGACGCCCGGGGGTCGCCGGTCTGGGCCAGAAGCGCGGCGATGATACCGGACAGCACATCGCCCATTCCACCGGTGGCCAGGCCAGGGTTGCTGCCGTCAATCACCGTGGGCAGACCTTCGTCGCCAACAACGACGGTACCTGCGCCCTTGAGCAGCACGGTGCCGCCGAAAGTCTGCTGCAGACTCACTGCCGCCGCCAGTCGGTCCGCCTCCACCTCCGGCACAGACACTCCCAGCAGTCGCGCGGCTTCGCCGGGATGGGGCGTCAGCACATGGTTGCCGGCCCTGACCGGCACCCGGGTCGCCATCAGGTTAAGGGCGTCGGCATCGAGAATCTGCGGCACCTCACTGACCAGTACCTGCTGCAGCATCTGCTGCCCCCAACTGCCCTGCCCCAGCCCCGGGCCACACACCACCGCGGTGGCTCGTGCCAGCAACGGCGGCAGTTCAGAGCCATGGATCACACCCTGAACCATCAGCGACGGACACCGCGTCAACGCCGGAGCCACATGCTCAGGTCGCGTCGCCAAAGTGACCAGGCCGGCACCGGAACGGGCGGCCGCTTCTGCCGCCAACAGCGCTGCACCACCGAAACCGCGATCTCCGGCCACCACCAGCAGGTGGCCAAAGCGGCCTTTGTGAGCCGTCGCCGGTCGCCGCGGCAAGCTGACCGCCAGACTTTGCCAGTTCCGCCGCCAGGCCTGCGGCGCCTGTCCGCTCTGGGGTAGCAGCGCCTCAATATCAAGATCGTCAAATACCACACGGCCGGTATAGGCCGGCCCCTGAGCGGTGAACAGCCCGGCCTTGAGGCCAATAAAAGTGACGGTGAGGTCGGCCTTCACCGCTTCACCCGCCACCTGGCCGGTGGTCGCATCCAGGCCGGAAGGCAAGTCCACCGCCAACACCGGCGCAGCAATCGCATTGCAACGTGCAATCAGGTCAGCGAAATCGCCCCGCGGCGCGCCTCGCACGCCGGTACCAAGCATGGCGTCCACAATCAGGCCGGCACCGTCAAACAGATGGTCAGCCACGGTCGGCTCCAGATCCTGCCAGCGCTGTACCGGAACACCATCGCTCTCGGCCTTCTGCCAGGCCCGCCGGGCATCGCCCTGCAACCGCTGCGGATCAGCGACCGCCACGCAGACCACCGACCAGCCGTGGCGCACGGCACTGGCGGCAACCAGGTAACCATCGCCACCGTTATTGCCGGCGCCACACAGCACCAGCAATGATCCCGGCTCCGGCCAGACCTTGACCAGATGGCGGAAGGTAGCCGCGGCGGCGCGCTGCATCAGTTCGAAGCCGTCGACGTGACCACCCTCGATCACATAACGGTCAATTTCCCTCACCGCATCGGCGGAATAGAGGGTTTCTGGTAAGCTGTGGCTACCAGCATCATTCATCGCCGCAACCCCGGTAAAGAATCCAGTTTAAGTTAACAGGCCAGATGTCTGTAAAGAATAGCAAAACAGATAGAAAGGTCATAACTTAATCAATTTCAATTTGGTTAGATCCGCCTCCCCAGCCAACACCATGACTGACACCCTCGAGTCCCTGCCGGACCTTATCCGCCAATGGGCCCAGGAACTGGGCTTCGCCGACGTCGGTATCACCCTGCCCGATACCGGCCCTCACGGTGACCACCTGAAGCAGTGGCTGGCCGAGGGCCTGCACGGTGAAATGGCCTACATGGCCGATCATGGCGACAAACGCTACACCCCGGATTCCCTGATACCGGGCACCCTGCGGGTTATCTCCCTGCGCATGGACTACCTCAGCGCACCGGACAGCCCGAAAGATGTCCTCGCCAACCCGGAGAAAGCCTACATTTCCCGCTACACCCTGGGGCGGGACTACCACAAGCTGATCCGCAAACGCCTGGCCACCCTGGCCAAGCGGATCGACGAGGCCGTGGCCGGTTACGACTACCGGGCATTCGTCGACAGCGCCCCGGTTCTGGAAAGAGCGCTGGCGCAGCGGGCGGGCCTGGGGTGGCAAGGCAAGAACACCATGATCCTCAGCCGCAAGGCCGGGTCGTTCTTCTTTCTGGGAGAGATCTTCACCAGCGCCCCTCTGCCGGTGGACGAGCCGTACGACAAGGAACACTGCGGCCGCTGTCGCGCCTGTCTCGACAAGTGCCCGACCGATGCCTTCCCCAGCCCCTATCGCCTCGATGCCCGACGCTGCATCAGCTACCTCACTATTGAGCTCAAAGGCAGCATTCCCGAGGAGCTTCGACCACTGATGGGCAACCGGGTCTTCGGTTGCGACGACTGTCAGCTGGTGTGTCCGTGGAACCGGTTCAGCAAGGTCAGTGACGAGGACGACTTCCATCCCCGCCATCAGCTCGACAATACCGAACTGGCGGAGCTGTTTCTGTGGACCGAGGCGGAATTTCTCAAACGGACGGAAGGGTCGGCCATTCGCCGCACCGGCTATGAGGGCTGGCTGCGGAACCTGGCGGTCGGTCTGGGCAATGCCCCCTCAACCATTCCGGTTGTGGAGGCACTGAAGCAACGGGCGCATTTCCCGTCGGCGCTGGTGCAGGAGCATGTGCACTGGGCGCTGGCACGGCACGGCATCAATCCGGCCACCATTTCCGCGCCGACGCCCTGACTCAGGGCTCCATGCGGAAGAACTGCTCGCGGTAGTGCTGAAGTTCGGCGATGGAGTCGCGAATGTCGTCCAGAGCCAGATGGGAGCCTTTCTTGCGCACACCGGCCAGTACGTCAGGTCGCCAACGCCGCGCAAGTTCCTTGACGGTGCTGACGTCCAGGTTGCGGTAGTGGAAGAACCCCTCCAGTGCGGGCATGTACTTCACCAGGAAGCGACGATCCTGACCAATGCTGTTGCCGCACAACGGTGACTGGCCAGCCTCCAGATGCTGACGCAGGAACGCCAGGGTCTGCTGCTCGGCCTCCGCTTCCGATGTCTGACTGTCGCGAACCCGCTGGGTCAGGCCGTTCTCACCGTGGGTGCGGGTGCACCATTCGTCCATCGCATCCAGCACAGCATCGGGCTGATGGATGGCAATAACCGGGCCTTCAGCGAGGATGTTGAGATTGGCATCGGTGACAATAGTCGCGATTTCGATAATGCGTTCCTGCTCCGGATCGAGTCCGGTCATTTCCAGATCAATCCAAACCAGGCGATCGGCAGCGGCCATGGGGCGTCTCCAGTGGTCGATAGAGTGAGCGCCCGGCCAGACAGACGGGCGACGATTCGCGTATGATGTTACACCAATCCGCCCCCGACACTGGAATCCGACAGTCCCTTTTACGGCATAACTTCTTCATGGCTAAACGTCGACTCAACAAGCAACAGCAGTGGCGCATCCAGAAAATACAGTCTGAGCGGTCCGAGCGGGCCAAGCGCAAAGAGCGCAACATCGACCGCCAGCTCGATTCCGGCGAACTCGGCAGCGAGCAGGCCGGCCTGGTGATGGCCCACTATGGCCAGCAACTGGACATCGAGGCTCTGGAGGGCGAACGCAAGGGCGAGCTTTTCCGCTGCTTCGTGCGCGCCAACATCGACAGCCTGGTCACCGGTGACCGGGTGGTGTGGCGCCCCGGCGCCGACCAGAGCGGGGTGATCGTGGCCCGCGGCGAACGCCAGTCATTGCTGCAACGGCCCGACAAATACGGCCAGTTGAAGCCGGTGGCCGCCAACATCGACCACATCATCCTGGTGATCGCGCCACAGCCGGAACCCCATGACAATCTGATCGACCGTTACCTGGTTGCCGCGGAACTGACCGACATTCCGGCGGTGATCCTGCTGAACAAGGAAGACCTGATTGACGACCACAACCGTGACCACATCGAGCAGCTGCTGGCCCGCTATCAGCGCCTCGGTTACCGGGTAGAACGGACTTGCGCCCACGCCGGAGACGGCGCTCCGGCCCCCCAGGTCACCGAGCTGGTGACCCGGCGCACCAGCGTGTTCGTGGGTCAGTCCGGGGTCGGCAAATCGTCACTGATCCAGACCCTGTTGCCTGAGGAAGATATCCGCGTGGGCGCGGTTTCGCAGAGCACCGGCAAGGGCGTGCACACCACCACCACCGCAAAGCTGTTCCACCTGGACTGTGGCGGTGATCTGATCGACTCGCCGGGCATTCGCGAGTTCGGCCTGTGGCACATGTCGCCGGACGATATCGAGCAGGGGTTTCGGGAAATCCGCGAGGTGATTGGCCTGTGCCGGTTCCGCAACTGCCGTCATAAGGGCGACCCCGGCTGCGCCATCGACGAAGCGGCACGGGACGGCCGCATCAGCCCCGAGCGGCTGCACAGCTTCCACCGCATTCTGCAGGACATGGAAGAACAGGGAGGCTGAGCCGCCCCTGTTCTCCGCCATCTACCAGCTCAGTTCCTCGGCATCCGGTTCCGGCTTGGGCTGGAACCAGTCACCGCTTTCCAGCTTGTCCTGCGCCTGCTGACGCTCTGCCGCACTGGGTTCGGTCAGATCAATCAGGGGCTGACCGCCGGCGTTGTCGCGGATGTCTTTCTGGGCTTTCTTGTTGAGCACAATGATGGAGATGCGGCGATTCACCGGCGCTTTCGGGTTGCTCTGGTCAAACAGCACGGAATCACTCAACCCCACGACGCGGGCAATCTGATCAGACCCGACACCACCGGCCACCAACGCACGGCGGGCAGTATTGGCCCGCTCCGCCGACAGCTCCCAGTTGGTGTAACCGGGCCGGCCGCTGAATGGCGTGGCATCGGTATGGCCGGTGATACTGAGCTTGTTGGCCACCGCCCCCAAGGGCTTGGCGAGTTCGAACAGAATGTCCTGGGAATAGTACTTGAGCTGGGCCCGGCCGCTGTCGAACATCGGGCGCTGGGAACGGTCGACGATCTGGATCCGCAGCCCCTCATCGGTGATGTCGATCAGCAGCTGGTCCTTGAATTCCTGCAGCGTTTCACTCTGCTCGATCTGCTCCTGCAGATCCTGGAACAGCTGCTCCATCTGGCGTTGCTCCAGGGTATCCGCCAGCTCTTCGATGGTCTCATCCTCAATCACGATCTGCTGATCCGCGATGTCGGCCTGACTGGACTCCACCACCGAGGCGCTGCCCTCCAGGTCCACCGGATTGGGGGAGCCGCCCTCGGTGAAACCGACCGGATCACGGAAGTAACCCTCAACCGCCTCGATCTGCTCCGGCGTGGCGGTAGCCGTCAGCCAAAGCACCAGGAAGAACGCCATCATGGCGGTAGCGAAGTCGGCAAAGGCTACCTTCCAGGACCCCCCGTGATGGCCCCCGGACACCTTCTTCACCCGTTTGACGATGATCGGTCTTTCTTCCAAAACTGCACCTGCTGATCGTTAGACTGCACCGACACCAGGCCGGCGGCATTACCCGGGCCGGTCGCGCTACTTCGACCGGACGTGGTCGTTGAGCTCCTGGAACCCGGGTCGCTTGTGGGTCGGCAGGGCCTTGCGGCCGAACTCAATCGCCATCTGCGGCGCCTGACCAGACACCGTCGCCACCACCGAGGCCTTGACGCATTCGTAGGCCTTCACTTCGTACTTCACCGCATGCTCCAGGGCAATGGAGGTCGGCCCCACAAAGCCGTAGCCCATCCAGATCCCCAGGAAGGTCCCCACCAGCGCGGCTGCGACGCTGAGACCGATGCGTTCCGGACCTTCGGAGAGGAAGTTCATGGTGATCACGATACCCAGCACCGCCGCCACGATCCCCAGGCCAGGGAGCGCATCCGCAATCTTGTTGACGGCATGGGCCGGCTCTTCCAGCTCGTGCTGGCGGCTGTCGATCTCGTTGTCCATCATGCCTTCCAGCTCGTGAGGCGCCATATTGCCTGCAGAGATAATGCGCAGGTAATCGGTCACGAACGCCATCAGCTCCTTGGATTTGAGTACGGCGGGATAACGGCTGAAGATGGCACTGGAGTCCGGGTTGTCGATATCTTCTTCAATCGACATCACCCCCTGCTTGCGGGATTTGTCGAAGATGTCGTAGAGCATGCTGAGCAGGTCAAGGTAAAACGCTTTGTTGTAGGGCGAGCCGGTGATCAGCCGCATCACACCAACGAACACCTGCTTGATGATATTGACCGGGTTGGCAATGACAAAGGAACCAAACGCCGCCCCGAAAATGATCAGGACTTCCGTAGGCTGCCAAAGTACCGGCAGTTTACCGCCGTGGAGTACGTAGCCCCCGAGGACACAGGCCACGACGATGATTGAACCAAGGATTAATGCCATAGACTCTACCAACACCTTTATTACTGAATACCTGGATCGGAAACGCCGATCCCAATGGCAGCCGCTCCAATCATAGCAAGGGCATTCGCAAACGGCGAAAATAACAAACATTTTTCCCGGACTGTCCGCCGATGCGGAGTCTTTGCTAGAATCTGCCGCTGCCCTGGCACGAGTAGCGATTCATGTTCGACAAGTTATTTGTTTTAAGTCAATACCTTACTCCTCAACTGGCGGTCTCCCGACTGGCCGGAAAACTGGCGGACCATGACCGCTCCCCAGAGATCAAGAACCGCGTCATTCGCTGGTTCATCCAGCGCTACGGTGTCGACATGAGCGAGGCCCTGGAGCAGGACCCGAGCGCCTACGCCAGCTTCAACGAGTTCTTCACCCGCGAACTTCAGCCCGGCGCCCGTCCGGTGGTTGCCGACCAGCAGGTGATGACCAGCCCGGTGGACGGCGCTATCAGCCAGCTGGGCCGCATCGACGGCAATCGGGTGTTCCAGGCCAAGGGCCAGCACTTCAGCCTGCTGGAGCTGCTTGGCGGCGACAGCGAGCGCGCTGCTCCTTTCGCCGGGGGCGAGTTTGCCACCATTTATCTGGCTCCGAAGGACTACCACCGGGTCCACATGCCACTGGCCGGTACCTTGCGGGAGATGGTCCACATTCCCGGCAAGCTGTTTTCAGTGAATCCAGTCACTGCCGCCAACGTGCCCAACCTGTTCGCCCGTAATGAGCGGGTGGTCGCCATGTTCGATACCGAGTTCGGTCCGTTGGCCATGGTTCTGGTGGGCGCGATGATTGTTGGCAGCGTGGAAACCACCTGGGCCGGTGTGGTGGCCCCGGGCACGCCATCGGTCACCACCAGCCGCTACACCCAGCAGGACCCGATCCGCTTCGCCAAGGGCGACGAGATGGGCCGTTTCCGTCTGGGCTCAACGGTGGTGATGGTGATGCCGAAGGGTGCGGTGAGCTGGCAGCCGGAACTGGCCGCCGGAGATGTGGTTCGCATGGGACAGGCGTTCGGCAGCAAGGCCTGAACCGTCAATACCTAAGCTCGTTCAAGAGGGAATGCCACGACATCGTCGATGGCATCCCGCCCCTGCTTGAGCATCAGCAGCCGGTCCAGCCCCAGCGCCACGCCGGCGCAGTCCGGAAGGCCTGCGGACAACGCCGCCAGCAATTCTTCATCCACCGGCATGGCCGGTTTCCCCTGCGCCAGACGGGCGCGGTTATCAGCCTCAAAACGGGCACGCTGCTCGTCCGCATCGGTCAGCTCCCAGTAACCGTTGCACAGTTCCAGCCCGCCAATGTAGAGCTCAAAGCGGTGCGCCACCGCAACGCCGTCGACCTGTGAGATCCGCGCCAGCGCTGCCTGGCTGGCCGGGTACTGATGGATAAAGGTAGGCGATTCCTCCGCCAGCGCCACCTCTACCTGATGACTCATCACCAGTTCAAGCAGGGTGTCCCGATCCAGCGAAGCTGCCAGCGATTCCCCCACCCAGGCACCACAACGCTGCACCAGCACCTCATCAGCCACGGTAAACGGATCAATCCCGGCATGGCGCTGCATGGCATCCCGATAACTCAACACCCCGGGACGGGAACACCCCAGCCAGCCACACACCAGGTCGGCCACCTCCGCCATCAGCTGCTGATCGGTGAACCCGGGGCGATACCACTCCAGCAACGAAAACTCGGGGTTGTGACGATGGCCTCGCTCGCCGCTACGGAAGGCGCGGAAGACCTGAAAGATGGAACCACTGCCGGCCGCCAGCAGCCGTTTCATGTGGTATTCGGGGGACGTCTGCAGCCACCCCTGGTCACAGGAGTCGCCGGCAATCGGCGCAAACCGGGCGGCAATGCTGTCGAGGTTGAGATCGGTCACGCCGTGGCGACCGAGCACCGGGGTTTCCACCTCGAGGACACCCCGGCGAGCAAAGAAGTCCCGCAGGTAGGCCAGTTGAAGAGCCCGGGCCTGCAGGTCCGCCAACGAGGCGGTGGGTTGCCAGCGTTCGTTGGCGGTCATGGCAGGAAACTTAGCTGCTCTTTACGCGGTTGACGTACTCGCCGGTACGGGTATCCACCTTCAGCACTTCGCCAATGGTGATGAACAGCGGAACGTTAACCACGGCGCCGGTGGACAGGGTTGCCGGCTTGGAGCCGCCCTGGGCGGTGTCACCTTTCATACCGGGGTCGGTTTCAACGACTTCCAGCTCAACAAAGTTGGGCGGGGTCACCGACAGCGGGGCACCGTTATACAGGGTCACGGTGTAAATATCCTGTTCCTTCAGCCACTTCAGGGCATCAGCAACCGCTTTCTCATCCGCAGGATGCTGCTCGAAGGAACCGTCTGTGGCCATGAAGTGCCAGAACTCACCGTCGGTGTACAGGTACTCCATGTCCTGCTCAACGACGTCGGCGGCCTCCAGACTCTCACCGGACTTGAACGTACGCTCCCAGACCCGGTTGTTGTTGAGGTTCCGCAGTTTGACCCGGTTGAACGCCTGGCCCTTGCCCGGCTTGACGAATTCGTTGTCCAGGATCACACAGGGGTCGCCATCCAATAATACTTTGAGACCACTGCGAAATTCGTTGGTAGAATAGGAAGCCATGTTAATATCACCTGAAACTGATGTGTCGACTGAAACTCATGCATCGGCTGGCATATCTGAACAAGATGTATCGCCCGAAACGATGCTGTTGGGAATCGAAAGCTCGCTATGATACAGCGAACCCCCGTCCGTATAGAAGCCCGCCAACAAGATAACGATTCCGACCGCTGGCAACAGATCCTGGCAAACTCCATTACCACCCCGGAAGCGCTGCTGGGCGAACTGGGTCTGGATGCCGGACATTGGCTCAAGGGCGCCACCGCCGGTCACCGCCTGTTTCCGATCCGGGTACCGCACCCCTACCTGCAACGAATTCAGCCGGGCAATGCCGACGACCCGCTGCTGCGCCAGGTACTGCCGCTGGGCGCGGAAGCGGAAACCCGCCCCGGCTACCTGCTCGACCCGCTGGAGGAAGATCAGGCGACCGCCGGCACCGGGCTGATCCGCAAGTACCGCAGCCGGGCCCTGCTGATGGTTACCGGCCAGTGCGCCATCAACTGCCGTTACTGTTTCCGCCGCCACTTCCCCTACGACGACCATCGACTTGGACCGGCGGATCGCGAGCGCGCCATTGCTACGCTCGCCGACTCGCCGGAAATCAATGAGGTGATCTTCAGCGGGGGAGATCCGCTGGCGGTCAACGACCGACTCCTGGCCCGCTGGGTCCGCGATCTGGCCGAGATCCCACACCTGCGGCGCATCCGCATTCACAGCCGGCTACCGGTGGTGATTCCACAACGGGTGACCGAGGAACTGCTGGGCTGGCTCAGCGCCACCCGACTGCAGCCCGTGATGGTACTTCACATCAACCATGGCAATGAGATTGACGCGGCCACTCGCGACGCCCTGGCCAGACTGCGACAGGCCGGCGTCACCCTGCTGAACCAGAGCGTGATGCTGCGGGGCGTGAATGACGACGCAGACACCCTCGCAGAGCTCAGCGAAGCGCTGTTCGACGCGGGCGTGCTGCCCTACTACCTGCACGCCTTCGACCCGGTGCTCGGCGCCCACCATTTTGACGTGGATGATGATCAGGCCCGGGCCCTGGCACGCCAGCTGCTGGAGCGACTGCCTGGATTCCTGGTGCCAAGGCTGGTTCGGGAGGTGCCGGGACGAACCGCCAAAACGCCACTGAACCTGGACGCCGAATAAACCGCAGGTCCTTGCCGGCCACAATTGTCAATTTTTGTAAACCGGTGATTTGCTGGCTTTTCGTTCTGGCTCTGCTATTTTAGAGTGCAGAATAACCACAAATAACGAACTGTAATTCCGGCGTTTTTTCTGCTTACGATCTGACCAGCAATACGCCGCCAGTACATGGATAGTTCGGCGTCAACCCTACGGCATGAGCACTCGGACGAATGACCCTGAGACCTGACCTGACAGTCCCCGAGCAGAAGATCGCAAGCCTGTCTTTCTGCGATGCGTCCCCGAAAGCCTTCAAGGGGTGGGTAGCCAACTTGCCCATGGCCAATGTCGGCGAGTCATCGCGCCAGCTCTATCACGCCATTATCGAGCTGAACCAGCTGTTCGTGTCGCCTCAGGTGCGCCTGCAGTTACTGGAGCTGTTGCGCCCGAAGATTCGTTTCGTATGCGGCGAGCTGGCCCGGCATTATCTCGGCCACGCCGTATCACTGCCTGAAAAGCAGCGCAAGATTGCCAACCTGAACCAGGCCCTTCAACTGCACCTGGCCAATGGTTACAAGCTGTGCATTCTGGAATTCACATCCGATAACAGCACCTTCGAGAAAGCCAAGAAGGCCGTTGCCCTGTGCTGCCATCGGGCCATCTCCGAATTGGCCGCAACCGTAGTGCGAGCACACCAGCTTTATTGCCCCAGCCCGGCACGCAGCTGGCTCGAATGCCACCGCATCTTCCGTTTTGCCTCGCGCAACAAGATCGCCGAAGCGGCCATCGAGGACGACACCCTGCAGCATCGCCGCAGCAGCTCCGTGGCAGACAGCTACAAGCGCCTGTTGCTGCTCGGCTGCGCCCGCCCCAACCAGTTACGCCAGAACGAACTGACCCAGACCTACGATCTGTTCGAGAACTGGACCGAACTGGCCCTGTGCACCACCGATCAGGGCAGCGACAGCCTGTTTGTGGTGAACATGGAACAGGACAGTTCGCCGATTTACCGCAGCCTTGCGCCGAACACCGGTTCCGGTGACCTGCTGGGCTTTGATACCCGCAAGCTGTCTGAGAGCATTGCCGAGTACCTGTATCAGCATCTGGAACTGCACAACCGGGACTACGAACCCGAGTTCCGGCTCCCCCAGGGCATCAGCGATACGCTGCTGACCCACCTGAGCCAGGCCCTTGGCATTCTCACCAAACGCAGCTTCAACCGCATCGCCAGCGAGGGCTCGCTTGAACTCTGTGTTGGCTTGACGGCAGCACATTACTACATTGCCGGCGAGAAGAACTTCACCCAGTTTGTGGCCGGCAACGAGCAGGATGTTGATGACGACGAGAACGTCTTCATGAGCTCGTCGCGCCGCAAGAACGACGCCTGGTCCGGGGCGTTTGATGCCGGCCCCAATGAAGAACGGCTGTACTCCGCCGACACCCCCATCAACTTCCGCAGCAGCAGCGGCTCGGTCACCAGCAATCCCCAGCAGGACGCCAAACGGCCTCCCTGCCACAAGGCGGCCCTGGTCAACACCAGCCCCGGCGGTTATTGCGTGTCCTGGGGGGCCAACATTCCGCCTTCCATGCAGGCCGGGGAAATCCTTGGGGTACGGGAACAGACCAGCCAGCCTTGGAGTGTCGCCATCGTGCGCTGGATTCGACAGGTCCGAAACCAGGGCACCCAGATGGGCATTGAGCTGCTGGCACCCAGCGCCTCGCCCTGCGGCGTCAAACTGATCCAGAAGGTGGGCACCAGCAGTGAGTACCTACGCGGCCTGATGCTGCCGGAAATCAGCGTGATCAATCAGCCCGCGACGCTGATCACCCCCAGACTGCCGTTCCAGACCGGCAGCCGTATCCATCTGATCCACGATGGCCGGGAGGACCAGGGCCAGTTATCCAAACGGGTCGCCGCCACCGGCAGTGTCAGCCAGTTCGAACTCAAGCTCCAGCGCAGCACGACACCCGGTCCGTCCCGGCAAAGCCGTCCTGACGGCACCAGCGAAGACGAGTTCAACTCCCTGTGGCCATCGCTGTAGGCGTTCAGGGCCTGCTGCCTGCAACCGAATTGCAAGATGCGGACAAGCAGCCGACCAAGCCCTATCCGGGCATCGTCAAGGGTTGTTATTAAAGGGCATCCCCTTCATCATTCGGCTTATGTTAAGGTACCCAGGCACCTGGCCCGGCGCTGTGATCGCGAGACATCGCGACCATACCGACGGCGCTCTGCTCGCAACTCGCCCGGCAGGAAGCGGCCAGGCTTCGCCCGAATCACCGACACGCTTTCCTGCACCGTAACCGCGCCCAGTCGCGGGTACAGGGTATCGGCCACACTATACGGACACATCGAGACGCCAACAGCATGCAGAAAAAGAATTCCACGGTTCACCTGCTCATCCTTGATCCTTCCCAGAACGATGCCGAATCGCTGGTCAGCCTGCTCCGTAACGCCGGACGGGCAACCCGGGCCCATCGCATCACCTCTGAGGAAGACCTCGAGGAGGCGCTGAAATCCGGAACCTGGGATCTGTTGCTGGCCCGGGATGTGGACCAGGAGTTTACCGCCGAAGATGCCCTGAACCTGGTCCGCCGCATGGACAAGGATGTGCCCTTCATCCTGCTGACGTCTGACTTCAACCGGGAACGCTCGGTCCAGTTCCTCAAGGGCGGCGCCATGGATGTGGTCCCGGCGGACTGTAATGACCTGATGCTGCTGGCAGTGAAGCGCGAACTGGCAGCGCTGGACGAGCGCCGCCGTCGTCGTTCGCTGGAAGCACACCTGCGGGAAGCCGAGCAACGCTGCCAGCTGCTGCTGGAGAGCTCCAAGGACGCCATCGCCTACATCAACGATGGCATGCACATCTACGCCAACCAGTCGTACATGGAGTTCCTCGGTTACGACGACCTGGACGAGCTGATGTGCGTTCCCATCCTCGATACCCTGACGCCGGCAAGCCAGACCGAATACAAGGGCTTCATGAAGCAGTTCGCCGAAACCCGGCAGGACGGCATGACCCTCAACTGCGTCGCGCGCCGGAGCGACGACCACGAGCTCAACGTCACCATGTCGGTATCCTCCGCCACCTACGACAGCGAGCCCTGCACCCAGATTGTTATCCAGCCGGAACACAGCGACGCAGAGCTGGAAGAAAAGCTCCGCCAGATCAGCAGCCAGGATCTGCTCACCGGACTTTATAACCGCCAGCACTTCATGGATGAACTTGCCAATGCAATCGGTGAACAGACGCCAAACGGCGCCCTCGCCTATGTCTCACTGGACAACTTCACCGCCAACAAGAGCCTGGTGGGTATTGCCGGTGCCGATCTGCTGCTGAGTGATGTCGCTGACCTGGTGCGGGAACACGTTGGCGAAGACCAGTTGCTGGCGCGCCTGAGCGACGACGCCTTCGGCATCCTCGATCGCAGCTGTGACGAAAAGTCGATGATGGAAAGCTGCGAGCAATTGCGCAAGAAAATCGAAGACTACCTGTTTGAAGTCAACGGCCGCACCATCCAGATGACGGCCAGCATCGGTGTTGCAGCGATCACCGAGAACGCGCCCAAGGCAAACGATCTTCTGGGCCGTGGACTGGCGGCGTCGGCGGACGTGCGCAAACTGGAAGGCCATGAGAGCGGCAATGGCGTGGTGGCCTACAACCCGGCGGCGGAAGGCAAGGGTGAAATCACCGCGGCGGACGAAATTCAGAAAGCCCTGGATGAAGATCGCTTCCGGTTGCTGTTCCAGCCCATCATCAACCTCCGTGGCGAGGGTGAGGAGCACTACGAAGCCACCGTGCGGATGATTGACACTGAAGGCAACGACGTCTCCCCCTACGACATCCTGCCACCGGCTGGCCCGTCAGAGATGGCGGTCAAAATTGACCGTTGGGTGATCCTGCAGACCGTGAAACAGCTGGCGACGCACCGCACCCGCGGCCACGACACCCGGTTGTTCCTGAACGTCAGTGCCGAAACCCTGGTGGACAAGACCTTCAGTGCCTGGCTCAGCGTCGCCCTCAAGGCGGTTCGGCTGCCTGGCGATGCGCTGATTTTCCAGATGCGCGAGGGCGACACCACCAATCACATGAAACAGGCCAAGGAGTTCGTACGCTCACTGCACGAGCTGCACTGCAAGATCTCCCTGAGCCAGTTTGGCGGCGCTATCAACCCTTTCAACACCCTCAAGCACGTTGACGTGGATTACGTGAAGATTGACGGTTCGTTCACCGAAGAACTGCAGAAGAACGACGAGGCCAAGGAACAGCTCAAGGAAATGGTCCAGAGCCTGCAGAACGCCGGCAAGCTGACCATCATCCCGATGGTGGAAAATGCCACCGTGCTGGCCACCCTCTGGCAGGCCGGCGTCAACTACATCCAGGGCTACTACGTGCAGGCCCCGGTACCACAGATGAACTACGATTTCGGCGAGTAAGCCGGAGCGGTTCGAACAAAAAGGGCGCCGATTCGCGGGCGCCCTTTTTTTTGTCCTGCCGGTTCAGTGGTTCTCACTCTCCCGGAACCCGATCAGATACAGGATCGCATCCAGGCCCAGGGTCGAGATCGCATGGCGGGCGGATTCCTTGACCAGCGGCTTGGCACGGAATGCCACCCCCAGCCCGGCCTGACTCAGCATTGGCAGGTCGTTGGCACCATCCCCCACCGCGATCACCTGCTCGCGGGAAATGTGTTCCTTGTCGGCAATCTCCAGCAGCAACTCGGCCTTGCGCTTGCCATCAACGATCTGGCCAGACACCTCGCCAGTAACCTTGCCATCCACAATCTCCAGCTCGTTGGCATAGACATAGTCGATGCCCAGCTTTTGCTGCAGGTGACGGGCAAAGTAGGTGAAACCGCCCGACAGGATCGCTGTGCGATAGCCCAGGGACTTCAGCCTGGAAATCAGGTGTTCGGCGCCCTCGGTCAGTTTCAGGCGAGCGGCAATGCGCTCCAGCACCGACTCGTCCAGCCCCTTCAGCAGTGCCAGCCTCTCGGCAAAGCTCTGACTGAAATCCAGCTCGCCCTGCATGGCTCTCTCGGTGATCTCGGCGACCTGATCGCCAACGCCGGCCTCCAACGCCAGCTCATCAATCACCTCCGCCTCAATCAGCGTGGAGTCCATGTCAAACACCACCAGCCGACGGTTACGGCGGAAGATGGAGTCTTCCTGGAAGGCGATATCGACATTCATCTCAGCGGCGATGTGGAGGAAATCCCCCCGCAGCTGCTGAAGATCCGAGGGCGTGCCGCGCACCGAGAACTCGACACAGGCGATGCGGTTCTCCGTCGGGTCCAGCGACGGTCGCGCCGACAGACGGCTGATGTTGTCGATGTTGAGACCATGGCGCGCGGTGATCGCCGATACCTTGGCAATCTGTTCCGCCTTGATGTCCCGGGACAGCAGGGTGACGATGTAGCAGGCCCGGTTCCGGCCAGCAGCCCACTGCTGGTACTCCTCCACCGTGATCGGCGCGAAACGCACCTGCAGATCCAGGGCGTGAAGGCGGAACATCAGATCGCGAATCACCGGCGGCGCATTGGCCTCGTCCGGTATCTCCGCCAGGATGCCCCAGGTCAGATGGTCGTGGATGACCGCCTGGCCAATGTCGAGGATTCGGACATCGTACTGCCCCATGATGCCGGTGATCTCCGACGTCAGCCCGGGCTTGTCGCGCCCGGACACGTTAATCAGTACCAGTTCACTCACGGTCGCCCAACTCCTGTTGTTTCGCGGCTCGGATCACCTCAATACCATCTACCCGCTGCAGTCCGCGGGGCAGCTTGTGGCCGCGGCGCCCGCGCTCACCCAGGTAATGCTCCAGATCCGCAAACTGGAGCCCCATCTTGCGCTTGCCGGCACGGATCTCCAGTTGATCCGCCTCGCCGAACACCGCCAGCGCCACGACAAACTCTTCCCGGTTCTGAACCCTGGCCGAGGGGATACTGATGATCTTGTTGCCCTTACCCTTGGCCAGCTCCGGCAGCTCACTCAATGGGAACACCAGCATGCGCCCCTCATTGGAGATCGCCGCCAGGTACTGCGGGTCTTCGGTCACCGGTACGCAGACCGGCTGCATGATGCGAGCCCCCTTGGGCACCGTCACCACCGCCTTGCCATTGCGGTTCTTGCTGATCATGTCTCCGAGGGATGTGACAAAACCGTAGCCGGCGTCGGTCACCAGCAGCACCTTCTGCTCACTCTCCCCCATCAGCAGGCCGGCGTAGGTGGCACCGGAGATGGGGTTGATCCGACCGGTCAGGGGCTCACCCTGGCCCCGCGCCGATGGCAGACTGTGAGCCATCAGGGAATAGGCACGCCCGGTGGAATCAAGGAAGATCGCCTGCTGGTTGTTCCGCCCTTTCGCGGCCAGGGCAAAGCGGTCCCCGGACTTGTAGCTGAGCCCTTCCGGCTCGATATCGTGGCCCTTGGCGGCACGCACCCAGCCCTTTTCTGACAGCACAACCGTCACCGGGTCGTTGGAGACCAGGTCGGTTTCGCTGAAGGCCCGGGCCTCTTCGCGCTCGACAATGGGCGAACGACGGTCATCGCCGTACTTCTCGGCATCGGCTTCCAGCTCGCCCTTGATCAGATCCCGCAACCGCGACTCGGAGCCGAGGATGGCCTGCAGCTCGTCCCGTTCAGCGGCCAGCTCATCCTGCTCGCCGCGGATCTTCATTTCTTCCAGCTTGGCGAGGTGACGCAGTTTCAGCTCCAGGATGGCCTCGGCCTGGATATCGGTCAGACCAAACCGTTCCATCAGCACCGCTTTGGGCTTGTCTTCGGTGCGGATGATCTCGATGACCTCATCGATATTGAGGTAGGCAATCAACAGGCCGGCGAGTATGTGCAGTCGAGCCTGCACCTTGTCCAGACGGTGGTTGAGGCGGCGGCGAACGGTGGTCCGGCGATAGTCCAGCCACTCGGTCAGCAGCGTGCGCAGATCCTTGACGCCGGGGCGACCATCGTTGCCGATGACATTGACGTTGACCCGGTAGGTCTTCTCCAGATCGGTGCTGGCGAACAGGTGGGCCATCAGCCCTTCCAGATCAACCCGGTTGGAGCGGGGCACAATCACCAGACGGGTTGGGTTTTCATGATCCGACTCATCCCGTAGGTCCGCCACCATCGGCAGCTTTTTGGCCTGCATCTGCTGGGCAATCTGCTCCAGCACCTTGTTGCCGGAGACCTGGTGCGGCAGATCGGTGATCACCACTTCGCCACCTTCGTTGATCCAGCGAGCCCGCATACGCAGGGAACCACGACCGGTTTGGTACATCTGCAGCAGATCGCGGCGAGGGGTTATCACCTCAGCGCGGGTGGGAAAATCCGGCCCTTTGATGTGTTCACAGAGCTGTTCCACCGTCGCCTCAGGACTGTCCAGCAACCGGATACAGGCGGCCGTCACTTCCCGGGCGTTATGGGGTGGAATGTCCGTGGCCATCCCCACTGCAATGCCTGTGGTGCCATTAAGCAGTACATGAGGCAGCCGGGCCGGTAGGGTGGCGGGCTCCTCCATGGTGCCATCAAAGTTGGGCACCCAATCCACTGTGCCCTGCCCCAACTCTCCCAGCAGCACGTCCGAGAACGCGGTCAGCCGGGATTCGGTATAACGCATGGCGGCAAACGACTTGGGATCGTCCGGCGAGCCCCAGTTGCCCTGGCCGTCCACCAGCGGGTAGCGGTAGGAGAACGGCTGGGCCATCAGCACCATGGCCTCATAACAGGCGCTGTCGCCGTGAGGATGGAACTTACCCAGCACATCGCCCACGGTACGGGCAGACTTCTTGTACTTGGCCGTGGATTTCAGCCCCAGTTCCGACATGGCGTAGACGATGCGCCGCTGGACTGGCTTCAGGCCGTCACCGACATTGGGCAGCGCCCGGTCGAGAATGACGTACATGGAATAGTCGAGGTAAGCCTTCTCGGTGTATTCCTTGAGAGAGACCCGCTCGAATCCCTCATCCGTCGTCTGAAACTCTGGCATGGATGCCTCTTGCTGACTGTAATGAGTTCTGACCACCGCCGTGGCGGTTCCTCAGGTTGGTCGCTCATTATATGGAGCCGACCGCAGTTACACCAATCCCCGAGCAAAAAGTCGCCATCTCCTTGAAAATCAAGCCCAACATCAGCGTCTGATTGCCAATAGCGGAATTCACGAATGTTGGCTCCCGGGGGCAGACCGTATTCTGCCCGGCGGTCCTCAGCAAAAACCGTGGGCTACCTGTGTAAAAAACAGACCGGGCAGACACTATGACTCCAACCCTGAAAGCCTGTTTTCGCGCCATGCTGACCGCGTTCATCAACGGTTCCCTGGCGTTGGCATTGATGCTCCTGGTTGAGTTTGCCATCAGCGGAACCCTGCACATGACCGAGCCGTACCTGTGGGCCGGCCTGCTGATCTGGGCCATCATTTTTGTTGCCCAGTTCCTCCGGGAACGCCACCTCTGCCGTTCTGCTGACAGCTGACTTCGCCTTCCCGGCACCCTCTCCCTGATCTGCTAAACTCTCAATAGCAAACAACAGCACCGAACAGTCGCAACATCACCAACGCACGGCCATCGTGCGGAAAACACAGCCTCATTGCGTTCAGGGCAACCGTACCAGGGGATAATACCTCCCCCAAAAATGATCGTTTTGCCTTCTGCTGACGGCAAATCCGCGGCTGCAGGCACACCCCGATCAAGCCTGGCCCTGTGACGCCGACACTATTCAGGGAGCCCGATCATGAAACGGATGTCATCCCTCGGTCTACACCTCCAGATCGGCCTGCCCCTGACGTTGATGGCAATCGCCATTGCCATTACCTGCGCCCTCGGTGTCCACGGTATCCGCACCCTGATTGCCAACGCCGAACACTCCAGCGAACGGCTGTTGCCCGCCATCAGCCTTGCCCTGAACGGGGACCGGGACCTCTACCAGGCGCTGGTTGCGCAGATGGCGTATGTGAACGCCAGGGCCGATGGCCGCGACGTGAGCAGCCATCAGGACAGCTTCGACGAGAACAGCGCGCAAGCCCTGGAACGGCTGCAGCTGGCGGCAGATCGGCTCGACTCCCGCCAGGGCCACCAACTGATGCGAGGCTTCAAGGGCGCGTTTGAGCAATGGTTTGGCACTGCCCGGGAGACCATGACGCTGGCCGATCAGGGCCGGCTCGACGACGCCCAAACGCTGCTGCGCACCACCAGCAGCCAGCAGTTCGACACCCTGCGCAACTATTACGACGAGGTCGGCATGCTCGCCGACGAGCAGGCTTCAGCCACAACCACCGCCGCCATTGCCCAGGGCAATGCCAACAACACGCTCGCCCTCACGGTGACCGCCGTGGCCCTGCTGATCAGCGGCGGCCTGTCGGTACTCTTTGCCCGCTCAATCCTGGTGGCCGTGCGACGGCTGAGGCACCGCTTTGACGATATTGCCGAGGGCAAAGGTGATCTCACCCGCCGCATTCCGGTCGAGCGACAGGATGACCTGGGCAAGCTGGCCGTCAGCTTCAATCAGGTACTGGACAATCTCCAGTCGATGGTGCGATCCATAAGGAGCTGGCCGAACAACTCGGTCAGGACGCTCAGCACCTGTCCGGCCAGGTCTCCGACAATGACAGCAGCGTGGGCCAGCAGACCGACGCCATCAACCAGGTAGCAACGGCCATCAACCAGCTTCACAGCGCCATCCAGGAAGTGGCTGGCAACGCAGCCCACGCCACAGAAGCCACCCGGGAAGCCAAAGCCAGCGGCGACGAAGGCGCCAATCAGGTCCGCGCCTCCTCCGACCAGGTGCAACGACTGGTCAGCCAGATTGGCAATGCAGTGGAGGTCATACAACGTCTGGCAAAGGATTCGGACAACATCAGCTCGGTGCTGGATGTCATTCGTGGGATTGCCGAGCAGACCAACCTGCTGGCCCTCAATGCAGCGATCGAGGCGGCCCGGGCCGGGGAACAGGGCCGGGGCTTCGCCGTTGTCGCCGATGAGGTGCGCACCCTGGCCGGGCGCACCCAGTCCTCCACCGAAGACATCCAGAAGATGATCTCCACCCTGCAGAGCGGTGTCGCCGAAGTGGTTGAGGTTATGGAGACCAGCAGCCAGCAGGCAGCGGATACCGAGACACTGGCCAGTGCAGCGGAAGGCGCACTGGCTACCAACGTACGGGCGCTGGAACGGATCAGCGATATCAACCTGAGCGTGGCGTCCGCCACCGAGCAGCAGACCCTGGTGGTGGATGAGATCAATCGCAACGTCACGCAGGTGAGCGAACTGGCGGATGCCGGCGCCGGCCGGTCACGGGAGATCAGCCAGATCAGTCAGGACGTGGCCCAACACGCAAAAAACCTGAGCGAAGAGGTTCGTCGTTTCCGAATTTAGGGCGCCCCGGATTAACGGCAGATCAAGGAACGGGGAAGGAGCAACTGGCAGGATTGCCGCCCGGCACAGTGGCCGGGCGACCGGGAAGGCGACCCGTTACTGACGGATACCTTCAACAGAGATGATCATCTCGACGGTTTCAGACGCCGGCCCCAGATTCATCGGGATGCCAAAGTCCGACAGGCGCAGTTCGGTTTCAGCCTCAAAGCCCATGCGGTAGCCACCCCAGGGGTCCTCACCGTGACCGATCAGCTCGGCCTCCAGCGTAATTTCCTTGGTGACGCCACGCAGGGTCAGATCACCGATGATGTCGGCTTCATCGCCATCCTCATCCACCACAATGCGCTTGCTGGTGAAGGTCGCTTCCGGGAATTCATCGGCGTACAGGAAGTCTTCGCTGCGGATGTGCTTGTCACGCTCTGCGTGGTTGGAGTCCACACTGGCGGTGTCGATGGTCACGTTCACGGAGCTGTTGGCCGGATTGTCGGCGTCGAAGCTGAACTGACCGTCAAAGTCGTTGAAACGGCCGTACAGCCAGCTATAACCCAGGTGGGAGATCTTGAACATGACGAACTGGTGAGTGCCTTTTTCGTCAAAAGCGTAACTGCCAGAACCTTCATCCGCCTGAACCGTGGTCGCGGCCATCGTCACTGCAACAGCAGAAGCAAGCAACTGTTTTTTCATAACGTTCTCCTTGATGTCATGCCTAACAGGCATGGGGTTTAAATGTATGAGCTGGATCAGTTGCGCGGCGACAGGCCCAGCATTCGCCTCAGGGTTTCATCCTTGTCGAGAATGTGATGCTTCAGCGCGGCCAGACCGTGCACCGCCGCGAGAATGACGAGCGCCCAGGTCACCCAGTAATGCACATCGCCAGCAACGTCTTCCATGCCTTTGATTTGACCGGTTACGGAAGGCACCGAAAACCAGTTAAACACGTCGATGGAGGAACCATCGGCGGTGGAAATCAGGTAGCCGCTGACCAACGCCACAAAAATCAGCAGGTACAACAGATGGTGGGTGGCGTGAGCCGCCACCACTTCCCAGCGCTGATGGGTCGGCAGCGCCTTCGGATTGCTGTTCATCACTTTCCACACCAGGCGGAACAGCATGGCCAGCAGCACCAGCACCCCAATACTCTTATGAATGTGCGGCGCGGTGCGATACAGGTCATCGTAGTAGCTGAGATCCACCATGTAATAACCCAGCCCGAAAAGACCAAAGATCGCAATTGCGATCACCCAGTGAAGCAGGATGTGGACAGCCCCATATCGGCTGGAGGAATTGCGCAGCGGCATTGATAAAGTTCCTGTTTGATCAATCAAATACGTCAGTAATGAGAAGAATGATAGAGCCAGCCCAATGAAAAATAAAACGAAATTATTTGGCTTCCAGGTTCAAATTAATTGAACAAGTTAATTAGGGCGCACTCTCCTTTGCATGCCGCCGTCACCCTGAAGTTTCGTAAGATCGGAGCCAGCCCCGCAAGTTCCCCTACAAATCGGTAACGTTTTTGCGGCTAAGCTTTTGTCGTATGCGGGTTTTACTGATTGATGGAATTAATACACCTAATAGAATTGTCAACCATCAGCGACCACCCGACAGGAGATAAAATCATGGAAGTCGAATTTGACGAACACGTTGTTGTTCCCAGCAACAACTGAGATTTCGCCTGGCTGGCGTGGCACCCAGTGCCCACGCCAGGGCAGCGCTCTGCCCCTCCCCTGTTTTCCGGACCTGCTTCTGGCCAATATGCAAACTCTTGCCAAATCCACTGGCAAGCTCTGGTAAAGTCTGGCAATCTCTTCACGTTTTCGGTACTTCCCAGGGTCGCTATGAACTTACCTGCTGCCGCACTCGATATCCCCTGAGCACCTCCCCACGAAATGCACACGTACGCCCGTTTCGTGCCACGGCGCTCTGACGCTGACACCGACCGATCACTCCGTTTCAGACTCATCAGTACAGCACCATGTCCAAGTTTCTGCCCGACCAACTGGCCAGCACCGAAAACGATCTGATTGACTCTCTGCTGACCCAGGGCAGTGAGGGCTGGACAGCCAGCTATCAGGGACTGACCCTGAAGACTGCACTACAGCCGATTTTCAGCATTTCCCATAAACGGATCATCGGATACGAAGCCTTGGTGCGAGCCTTCGATAATGACGCTGCCAGCGTGCTGCCGATCCACCTGTTCCAGTTGCCGCGGGACGCCGCAGAGAATCTGTTTCTGGACCGGCTGTGCCGCCACCTGCATGTACAGAACTATTCCCAGTTGAGCGACAGCCTGAACTGGCTGTTTCTCAACGTCTCCCCCCGGGTCGTCGCCACCGGGCGGCAACACGACTCCTTCTTCGGCAATCTGTTACGCAAGACCGGACTACCCGCCCATAGGGTGGTGATGGAAATAGTGGAACAACCAACGGATGACGCCGAGCAGCTTCGGGAGACGGTGAGCTATTACCAGCAACTGGGATGCCTGACAGCGATCGACGACTTTGGCGCGGGACACTCCAACTTCGAGCGGATCTGGAACCTGTCACCGGACATCGTCAAACTCGACCGCACTTTGATCACCCGAGCCACGGACGATCGCAAGGCCCGACAGATTCTCAACGGTATCGTATCGCTGTTGCATCAGTCCGGCTGTCTGGTGTTGCTGGAAGGGGTGGAAACCCACGAGCAGGCCATGATTGCCATCGATGCGGGGGTCGATTTTGTCCAGGGCTACTATTTCAGCCATCCCAGCACGGAACTCCCCAGCATTGCCAGCAAGGCTCCGGATTTTGAAACCCTGCTGGCAGACTACAAGAGCCGCAAGCAACTGCAACTGGACCCGTCCCAGCAGATCGTCAGCTTCTTCAGCGACTATTTCCTGACCGCCATCACCCTGCTGAAACAGGGCAGCACCCTGGACAGGTCCTGCCAATCGCTACTTGAACACCCGGCGGTTTCCCGCTGCTACCTCATCGACACCAACGGCGTACAGCTGCAGGATACGGTGGTCGCCGCGGATTCCCGCTATCAGGTCGATCCCCGCTTCCAGCCGCTGGAGAACACCGAAAGCGCCGATTGGTTCCGCCAGAATTACCTCAAGGATGCCCTTGCCCAGCCCAACATCCTCCAGGTCACCAGCCCCTACCTTTCAGTCACCGGCGCCCATATGTGCGTCACCCTGTCGCTGGCGTACAACCATCATGGCCGGATTCAGGTGCTGTGCTGCGATCTGCTGGCCAACCGCATGGAACATCTGAGCTCCAGTCTTTAGCCCCCGTACTTACCAGGGCACCTGGTACACCAGTGCGATCACCACCACGGTCACCAACCCGACAAAGACGTTGAACGGCAGGCCAATGCGCACGAAATCCATGAACCGATAGCCGCCGGGGCCGAACACCATGGTGTTGGTCTGGTACCCCAGCGGTGTTGCAAAGCTGGCCGACGCCGCCATCATCACGGCAATCACAAACGGCTCCGACTCGACGCCGAGACTGGCCGTCATCGACAGCACAATAGGGATCATCAGCACTGCGGCAGCGTTGTTGGTAATCACCTCCGTGAGCACAGAAACCGCCAGATAGACCAGCAGAATGGTCAGCAACGGGTGGCCAGCACTGACAGAAAGGATCTGTGCAGCCACCAGCTCCGCCGCACCGGTTACCTGCAGCGCACCGCCGAGCGCAAAAGACGACGCGATGGTCAGTATCACCGGCACATCCACCGCCTTCTGGGCCTGTCCCACCGAGCAACAGCCGGTGGCAATCATCAGACCGGCACCCAGCAGCGCCGCATTGAGCATCGACAGCCAGCCCAGGGCGGCAGCACCCACCAGCACCACCAGGATGCCCCAGGACACATAGGCACGGTCATGACGAGGGGTTTCGGTCCCCAGGTCATTGATCAGCAGAAAATCCTTGTTGTAACGCTGGCGACTGATAAAGGCCGGTCGCGCCTCCAGCAAAAGAACATCCCCCGGGCGCAGACGGATATTTCCCAGGTTGCCCGACACCCGTTCACCGCCACGGGCCACCGCCAGCACCACCGCGCCGTAGCGATCCCGGAAGCGGGCGTCCCGGATGGTCAGGCCCAGCACATCGGATTGCGGTGACAGGGCCGCTTCCACCAGGCAGCGCTCAGCACGGTCTTTGCTGAGAGAGGGCTCATCGTCGTGAACGGACGGTACAATGCCATTGATCCGCAGCAGATCCGAGATCGCCTGGGTATCGCCAGCGAAAACCAGGCGGTCACCGCCACACAGCCGCTCTTCCGACGGTACCGCCGTCACCACGCTGCCATCCCGCTCAATTTCCACCAGATACAGCCGTTCAAGCTCCCGCAGCCCGGCCTCGCCAACACTCTTGCCCACCAGTGGCCCGTCAAACGCCACCGCCACCTCCAGGGTGAACTCACGCATCGAGCCGAACTTCTGCTGATCCTTGCGATCCGGCAGCATTCGCGGCAACACCAACAGCATCGCGGCCAGGCCAATCACCGCCACCGGCAGACCGACCGCGGTGATGGAGAACACCGAGAACCCGGCCTCGCCGGTCAGCTCCTGGTACTGACCGTTTACCACCAGGTTGGTGCTGGTGCCAATGAGCGTCAGGGTACCGCCGAGGATGGCGGAATAGCTCAGCGGCATCATCAGCTTGGAGGGGGAAATACCGATCTTGCGGGACCAGGCGTGCACCGCCGGAATCATGGTGGCCACCACCGGGGTGTTATTGAGAAAACCACTGAGCAGCGACACCGGCACCGCGATGCGGGCCTGGGCGGAACGTACGCTGCGGGGAGAGCGCAGCAGATGCTGGACCACCAGGTCGACGCCACCGGAATGATGAATACCGGCCGCCACCACGAACATTGCCACCACGGTGATCAGGCCAGTGTTACTGAACCCGGCCAGGGCCAGGTTGGCGTCAATGATCCCGCTGGCACTGAGCAGCACCATCACACCCAGCATGACCAGGTGCGGTGCCACACGTCCGGTCACCATGATTATCAACGCCAGGCCCGCAAGGCCCAGGGAAAACCAGCCCTGCCAGTCCATCCGATCGATCCAGTCTGGAAAAGGGCAAGGATAGCGAAGATGAAATTTGGGGAGAAAGAATAAAAGCTGCTTTTTAAAGCACCAAAAAGAATAAACCGGCAGGCCCGACGGTTACACCGTCAGGTCCGCCAGGTTGCCGTAGCTTTCCAGCCAGCTGCGCCGGTCCGAGGCGCGCTTCTTGCCGAGCAGCATGTCCATGCGCTCGTCCGTCTCATCGCCCTCTTCCAGCGTCAGCATCACCAGCCGGCGGGTATCCGGGGCCATGGTGGTCTCCCGCAGTTGCAGCGGGTTCATTTCACCCAGCCCCTTGAAGCGGGTAACCTGGATTTTGCCGCGGCGCTTCTCCGCCTCCAGGCGGTCGAGGATGCCCTGCTTCTCGTGTTCATCGAGGGCATAGAAGGTCTCCTTGCCCAGATCCACCCGATACAACGGCGGCATCGCCACAAACACGTGGCCGGCGGCCACCAGCGGACGGAAGTGCTTGACGAATAGCGCGCACAGCAGGGTGGCAATGTGAAGACCATCAGAATCCGCATCCGCGAGGATACAGATCTTGTTGTACCGCAGCCCATCAAGCTGGTCCGAGCTGGGATCAACGCCAATGGCCACGGCAATGTCGTGAACCTCCTGAGAGGCCAGGATCTCGCCGGAATCCACCTCCCAGGTATTGAGGATCTTACCCCGCAGCGGCATCACCGCCTGGAACTCCCGGTCGCGGGCCTGTTTGGCGGAGCCCCCGGCCGAGTCCCCCTCCACCAGGAACAGCTCGGAGCGGTTGGTATCAGCGCCGGAACAGTCCGCCAGTTTGCCAGGCAGTGCCGGTCCCGAAGTCACCTTCTTTCGGGCCACTTTCTTGCTGGCTCGCAGACGTCGCTGGGCGTTGCTGATGAACAGTTCCGCCAGTGCTTCGGCCACGTCGGTGTGCTGGTTGAGCCAGAGGCTGAACGCGTCCTTCACCACACCGGAGATAAACGCCGCCGCTTCCCGGGACGACAGCCGCTCCTTGGTCTGGCCGGAGAACTGCGGGTCCTGCATCTTGAACGACAGCACGTAGCTGCAGCGCTCCCAGATGTCTTCCGGCGACAGTTTCACCCCCCGCGGCAGCAGGTTGCGGAACTCACAGAATTCCCGCATGGCCTCCAGCAGGCCGGTCCGCAGGCCGTTGACGTGGGTCCCGCCCTGAGCGGTGGGAATCAGGTTAACGTAGCTCTCGGTCACCGCTTCGCCGCCTTCCGGCAGCCACTGCAACGCCCAGTCCACCTCTTCGGTGTTGCCGGAGAAGCTCCCGGTGAACGGGTCCAGCGGCACCGCCTCAATGTCCGCCAGGGCGGTGCGCAGGTAGTCTCGCAGGCCGTCTTCGTAGTACCACTCGTCTTTCTCGCCGGTGGCTTCCTGCAGAAAAGTGACCGTCAGACCGGGACACAGCACCGCCTTGGCCCGCAGGTTGTGACGCAAGCGACTGACTGAGAACTTAGGAGAATCAAAGTAGGAAGCGTCCGGTAGAAAGTGCAGCCGGGTACCGGTATTGCGCTTGCCAACGGTATCCACCACCGCCAGATCCGACGCTTTCTCGCCGTCGGCGAAGGTCATCCGGTGGACCTGGCCATCCCGTTTGATGGTCACTTCCAGGGTCTTGGAGAGGGCGTTCACCACAGACACACCGACCCCGTGCAAGCCACCGGAAAAGTTGTAGTTGCCCTGGGAAAACTTGCCGCCGGCGTGGAGCCGGGTCAGGATCAGCTCAACCCCGGGCAGCCCCTCTTCCTTGTGGATGTCGACCGGCATACCGCGACCGTCATCCTCAACACTGAGAGAACCATCGCTGTACAGGGTGACATCAATACGGCGGGCGTGCCCGGCGAGGGCCTCATCGACACTGTTATCGATCACTTCCTGGGCAAGGTGGTTCGGGCGACTGGTTTCGGTGTACATGCCAGGCCGCTTGCGAACCGGGTCAAGGCCACTCAGGACTTCAATGGCATCAGCGTTGTATTCTTTCTGGCTCATAGGTGAGGAACAACTCCGGAGGCGATTTTGCAACGGGTTGGCAGCTGTGGCCAACTGATGGGACGGCGGTACGCCACAAGCTCACCTAGCGTGTGCCTCGGCACCACCAGGACAGCATTTTCTGAGGCTACCTAGCTTAGGGATTTGCCGGCAAAGATCAACGGTTGTTTGTATCAGCGCTGCGCTGGCGAGTAATCTCCGGCAAGCCCTGGCCCTCGACTGTCAGGGTCTGCCAGCCCTCCGCCGTCACCGCCACCACCACACACGGGGTGGTCAGCACCTGAGCCACCATGGCATCGGCCCGGGGTTCAGAAATGGACATGGCCAGCAGCAGCCGGTCGCCGTTCAGCCCGGCCCCCTTGAGAGAGACCGAATAGCCGGCGGTCGGTTTCTGGCCCTGCGCCACCACGACCAACGGCTGTTGCTCCAGATCCTCTGTTGGCAGGCGGTCCAGATTCAGGCCCAGACCGGGCAGACTGGCCAGGCGTTTTAGATCCTCCCGGCTCTGCACCAGCACCGCACCGGGGGCGGTCAACCCGCAATGCAGCGATGCCGCCACCTCGTGGGCCGGAGACGCAGGTCTATCCACGTTATCGCCGGACAGCGCGCAACCACTGAGCAGCCCGGTCAGGGCCATCCCCAACGCGGCGGTGAAACTGGTTTTCATGGCCTTCCTCCCTGATAGTGTCTGGTGGCGGTATGCTGTGGACGAGGCACGCGGTAGCCCTTGAAGCCGTAGCGAGGCAGCCCCATTTCTGACAGGGTCGGTCGGCGGAAACCGGTGTTCATCACCACCCCGCTGACCGGCGCCTCGCCAAGCGCCACCGGCTCCGGCAAACCAATGACCGGATACTCGGCACAGGCCTCGCCGTTCTCACAGATCCGGCCATTATTGTCGATGTCCGTCCCCGCCACCAGCAGATACTCCCCGGGCGCGGCATCGGCGAACTCAAACCGGTACTGGCCGTTGCTGACCACCACCACGGCCTGCTGGGTCTCCACCTCATCGTCCGGGTCCACCAGCAGCACGTAGTGACGACCGGCGTCCCGCTGATCTTCCGGGTCAACACGGCGCACCGTAATCGGCACCGCCAGCTCCCGCTGCTGGCCGGCGGCGTCGTAGCTAAAGGCCAGCTCGGTGGCGTAGCTGGTGTCCTGATTCAGCTGATCAAGATCCACCGATACCTGCAGGGTCTCCGGTGGCGCCTGCCCCACGACGGGTTGCGGCGACAGCGACAGCCACCCGGGGACGCTGGCCACCGACTGCACCGTCACCGGCTGGCCGGCGGGATACACCGTCAGGTTCAGGGTCTGGGTCGCCCGGGCCTCACTGAACTGCAGCGACGACGGCTCCGCCGCCAGCACCACCGGGGTCGCGCCAGCCAGGGCCGCATCCACCGCTTTGACCGCGTTGATCAGCCCGGCGCCGTATTCCGTGCGGTTGCCAAGGGGATCGGTCAGTTCGCCGCTGGCCAGCATGGCAAAAAAGTCGTCCGGCGTAACGTCCAGCCCCTGGTCCTGGGCAGCCCCCTTCATCAGGGCATAGACACCGCTGACATGAGGCGCCGCCATGGAAGTCCCCTGCAGGCCGGCGTACATCGGTTCGAAACGCCCCTGGGAATCGTCGCCCCAGGCACTGATGATCAGATCGGCGTCACCATCCAGGTTGGCGTCACGGGTTGCATCCCCGCCCGGAGCGACCAGATCCACCGATCCACCAATATTGGAGTAGGACGCCCGCACCTTGGCCCCGTCCACTGCACCAACACCCACCACGCGCTCGAACGCGGCCGGATAGGTCAGCTGGTCGGTGCCCTCGTTACCGGCCGCAGCAACCACCAGTTTGCCGGCGTTGTGGGCCCGGTCAATGGCCTGGCGCAGGGTGTCGCTGGGCGCGGAGCCGCCCAGGCTCAGGTTGATGACATCGACATCGCTGCGGGTAGCGGCCCAGTTCAGCGCTGCCACCAGATCCGCGGTGCTTCCGGAGCCGTCACGGCCCAGCACCCGGACCGGATACAGGGTGGATTTTGGCGCGACTCCGACGATGCCCTGCTGGTTGTCCACTCCGGCCACGATGCCGGCGACGTGGGTGCCATGGAAGTTGCTGGCCTGGCTTCGGCCGTCGCCGGGATCTGCCGGGTTGACGTCGCGCTGCTGATTGTCCTCGGTATCGATGTCGAGCTCGCCAGAGACAAAGTCCAAGATCTCGCCGCTGAATCCGATAACGTTGGCAGCCAGGTCCGGATGCCAGTTGCCATAACTGGCGGGCTGGCTACTGAGAAGACCGGTGTCCATCACCGCCACCCCAACGCCCTGGCCACCATTGGGCGCGGACTGCCAGGCGACAGGCAGGCTGATCAGCGGGTAATGCCACTGCAGGCGGTAAAGGCTGTTGTTACCGGGATTCACCGCCAGGCTGCGATAACGGTAGTTGGGTTCCGCCAACCGGACCCCCGGCTGTTGCCGCAACGAGCGAATCCACGCCACGGTGTCCTCCCGCCGATCCATTGACTGGCTGCGCAAGGCCGCTGTTTGCGGCCGGGTAACCGCCCACACGCCAGGGGCCAGAGGGCGGTAGTCCGGGCCACCGGCTGCCGCCGAGCGAAGTGGCCCCGCGCCCTGCGCTGCGGTGGTGGCTGTGTCCATCACCACGATTGCCTCATCCTCAACCAGCGCCGGCTCGGGGAACGCCGCCGACGTTGCCTGGGAGCCTTCGGCAGACACCGTCAATACATAGCGAAACGGACCGCCACCGGCAGCACCAATGCGCACCACATGCTCAACCGTCTCGCCATCAGGCAGGGACACCTGATGGCTGAACGGCGGCGGCCCGAAGCAGTCATTGCCGCAGATATCGCCCCCCGATGGCGGCGATATGATCATCGCCACCTCCGGGTCCACCGGACTGGCGGCAAACACCTGCAACACCACCCGGTCACCGTCATTCAACCGAATTCGAAAGCTGTCAATGGTGTCCTGATTGTAGGAAAACACCGGGCCGTTCAGGCCGTCATCCGGATACACCCCTGCGGTGGCACTGAGGTAGCCGCCCACCGTACCGGTCTCGGGGAGCCATTGGGCCAGCGCCACGGGATCATTCTCTACAGCAGTACCGGTGCGGCTGTCATCAGCGGTATCGGAGTCCACCCGGGTGCGACTTTCAATGGTGATGGTGCCGGACAACGCCGGACCCGAGGGCGCGTCGCCTCCGCCATCACCGCCCTCACCGCCGTCGTCGCCACTGCTACTGCTGCCACCTCCACCACAGGCGAACAGCGCCAGAGAGGCTGCCAACACCGCCATTGCTTTTAATCTGCCGATCACTGCCCCGGAAACCATTGGCTATCCACCTCCAGCCGCAATACACCCTAATCAGAGTACGAGCGTACGGCAGAATCCGCCCATAAAAAAGCCGCCCGGAATGGGGCGGCAGAGCGCAAGGCGCCGGTTCCGTGGTCCGAACGTCCCGGAACCGGCCAGGGTTGAGAGCTCTCAGCGCCTCACAGAACGTAGAAGAACATGGGAATGAAGGCGACCAGAAGCAGCGTGGTGGCCATCACCAGCAGTGGCAGCAGCAGGCGCTCGTAGCGGTGCCAGAAGGAACCGGTGCGCTCGGCTGCGAGCACTTCGGTCTCCCCCACCACCTGCCGGGTCAACAGGTGATTGAGCGCCACCGGCGGACTCAGGTAGCCCAGCTCAAAGGCCACCAGGCAGACGATCCAGAAATGCAGTGGATCGATCCCCAGGTTGATGGCTGCCTGGGCGATGGTGGCAGAGACCAGGATCACCGCCCCGAACGGGTCCATCACCATGCCGATAAAGGTCAGCATGAACACCACCACCAGCATCACCAGCCAGGGGTTGTCCAGATGCTCAGGGAAGATGGCGTGAACGATCTCCGAACGCTCAAGAATCCCGCCCAGACAGATCGAAAATCCGATCAGCGCCAGCAGCGCGCCAATGTGCACCGCCGAGTCGCTGGCTGCCGCAGTACTGCGGGACCAGAAGGCACCACCGCGGGACTGGCCGTCATCACGGTTGTCCTTGTCCGCATCCAGCAACACCAGCGCCAGCATCACCAGCGGCAGAATCAGCGGCGCACTGTACTCGTTGAAACGCAGATCCAGCAGCAGCCAGACCGTCAGGATCACCAGACCGGCCACCACGGCATAGGGCAGCAACGGACGCAGCTGGGCCAGGGATTCCCGCAGGGCACCCGGCCGGGGCTTGGGCTTCCAGTTACCCTCGGTCTTGCAGACAACGAAAGAGAACAGACAGGCGGACATCAGGAACACCCAGAACCCCCAGCCATAGAGTTCCGAGGTGGTCACTTCCTTGTTAAGCGCAGCGACCACAACGATCAGAAGACAGGGGTTGAGCACCACACCCAGGCTGCCGGACATGGCGGTGGTTGCCAGCGACAGCTGACGCCCGGCGCCGGCACGGCGCAGTTCGTCATAGACCACCCCACCCACGGCCAGGATGAAGATGCCGGACGCCCCGGTGAATGCGGTGGGGAATGCGGTAGCAAAGATCATCACCGACGCCAGCAACGGCGCCGGCAACTGGAACGGCTTGATGACGTTGATCAGCAGCTCCGGCAGCCGGGTCTGCTTGAGTGCCATACCCACCAGCACGTAGAGACCGATGTTGATGAACATCGACGACAGGTTGCTCATCATGCCGAAATAGATCGCCAGACCCGAGCTGTAACCGTCCACGAAGAAGAAGTAACTCATGGCGATCAGCCCCATGGCACAGTAGAGCGGGATCACCAGCGGGGAGGAGGCATTGAGACCGCCAGCGCGCATGCGTTCCGGCACCCACAGCAGCCGCACGGCGTTGATCACCATAAACAGCCCGAACACCAGCGTCCAGGCCAGCTGCAGCGCTGCGACGTCTTCCGAGCCAGGTGTCGTGCTGAGCCGGCCGGCGTAGGATTGCAGGGACGCCACCATCAGACCGTTGGTCAGCAACTGGACACCCTGACTCAATCGCCACTCCGAGCGGTTACGGGGCAACCGCAGGGCAATGTGATCGGCGTCCAGGGCAGACACCGCCGCGGCCATCGCGAACATCGCGATGAACAGGTATTTCATCAGGTCGATGTTATCCAGCAGGAAATCCGCCAGCCCCTGCTCCACGGTCTTGAAGGCCGCCAGTGCCGGGGTGGCGTGCTTCTGGTTTTCCTCGAAGGCGGCAAACTTCTGCTCGCACAGTGCCAGGTTGCGCTGCAGGGATTCCCGCAGGGCAGAGGCATTGGGCGGCGAGCTGAACAGATCATCCGGATCGGGCTTGTAGGCGTCGAGCCGGCGCTGCACCTCGGTGTCCACATCCATGCTGAGATCGCACTCCGGCGCGGTGGCGTCCGGATTGAGCAGGTAGTAGTTGGGCCAGGTCTGCTCACCCACCCACAGCAACCGGCTGTGAAGCGAATTGCCCATCCCCAGCAGCAGGGTGAACAGCAGGAGCAGCAGCAGGACCATCCCATGCAGGCGATGCATGGGATACAACGTGGTGGTCCGGGCGGTCGACAGTACGCGGGAGATCATGGAGGTTCAGCCCTTTGGTCTTATTATCAAATACCGAACATTTATTCGCGGTTGCCGGCGGTGCACTCCGAGGCGGCCGGATTGCTGGCGCAGCGGATTTTACTCAGCAGGCTCATCATCTTGGGATGGTAGACCTGCTCGGCTCCGTTGACGCCGTCCCGCAGTTGCAGGCGGTTCTCACGGAACATTTCCTGATAGCCCTGCACATCGTTGGCGGGAATGTTGATCCACTTGTCCTCGGGAATGGCACTCTCCAGACGCGACACCAGATCCATGGCCTGGCCGTACATGCCCCACGCCACTTCCCGCGCCTGCTGGGCAGTGGCGTCATCCAGCACCTCATCACGGGCGATGATCTGGATGGTCAGCTGGGCCAGCGGGTAATCGACAATGCCACCGGTATCGCCGATGCCCTTGTACAGCTCCAGCGCCTCATAGGCGAAAGCGGGTGCGTAGGCGGTATCCACCGACCCGTTGTTGAACTTGCCGGCAAAGTTGGTGATGTCCGACGGCACCACCGTAGCCTTGACGTAGTTCACCATGTGGATGGCGTCCTTCTGGTAATCCAGTGTCGCCATCCGCTTGCCCGCCAGTTCACCGGCGGTATCGATGGAGCGGTCGTTGACGAACAGGTAACCGGCGCCCGCCGGTACAATCCCCAGAACCTCATAACCGTCCTGCTTCATCAGCGGCGCCGCCTTGGGCTGGGCCAGGGTCGCCAGCAGGGTGCGCAGGTCATCGTAGGTGGGGATCGCGCCCACCGCACTGACACTGCCGGTAAACCGGTTGAACGGACGAATCCGCAGGTCGGTTGCAGCAACCGCATCGCACTGACCGGAGGAGAAATCCCCGACCGCGACGCCTTCATCGGTGTAGGGACGCAGTTCAAAGTCGACACCGTGGCTCTTCATCTCGAGGGCGTAGTCCTTGACCATGTTAAAGACATCGCCATTGGCACCGATGACGTCAAACACGCACATCCGCACCGGCTCCTGGGCAGCAGCCAGCGGCGTTACCAGGGACAGGGTCAGGGCAGCAAGGGATTTACGGATCATGGGTGACCTCCGGGTCATTGTTATGCTTGTCGTAGAGATTCTCAGGCTGATTCAGCCGTGTGTTCGGTCCGGCCGTGGCCGGATTACAACAGTCCTTCCAGGTCCATCACTTCCGCCGGCGCCTGCTGGCTCTGCTCGCTCAGCTGGCCGAAGTAGCGCTGGGGGGTGCGGTAGCCATAGTTGGCCGTCCAGTGCTTGTCGGAGATGAACTGCACCACCTCACCGGCGACCGAATCCACCAGGCGGTATTCTTCCCGTACCTCAAAACCACTCTCGGAATCGGCAAAGCGTGCCAGCACCGTTTCCAGGACGTCCGGGCGACCGAAGGTCTCTGCCGCCACCGCCTCAAGAGCCATGGAAATGCGCATGCCATTGTCGACCCCCAACCGGGCACTGTCGGCGAAGACCTGCCACGGGTCTTGCGCGCCGGCAGGCTGAGTGTCGGGAATCAGCAGCCACACCAGTGCCCGCACCGCGTTGGGCAGACCGGCCCATTGCTGGTTGTCCAGACACTGGGCCGCACGCTCAGCCTGAGGTGCAATGTTTCGGGGAACACCGGCCATGGCGCCGGAGTTGGCATCGTTGACGATGGCCTGCATGCCAGTCAGCAGGCCCAACAGGAAGGTCAGTTCGTCCTGCTCGGTTGAGAAATCCGGGCAGGCGGGATTGTCCAGCGAGGGATCGTAGTCGTATGCCCGCATCGCCCGCAGGAAGGCCTCATAACGGCGAGCGGCAATCTCGGCATTGAGGCGCTTCATGGCTTCGCGGGCATCCTTGGCCGCCGGCACATCACCCTGATAGTCCGCCCGCAGGTAGCGCAACTCTTCTTCCCAGGCGCGCTGTTCGGAGCAGTTCGCCGCCAGCAGCATCAGCAGGGAACCGGTGCTGTCGGGCGCATCCGTCACCCGGGAGAACGAATACAGCAACGGGTCCACTCCCTCGCCGAGGCTGCAGGCCAGATGGGAGTCTTCCATCTGCAACACGTAAGGCGTCGCCTCGCCCTCGGAGTAGTTTGACAGCACAATACCGGTGGTGGAATAGATCGGATTGACCGAGCAGCCGGCCAGGACAGTGAGGGCGGCCAGCACCCCGCCACGGAGCCAGGCGCAGGAAAGACGACTGCCGCGGATGGTTTCGGTCAGATTGAGCAAGGAGGAAGTCATGGTTCGCCCCGTGTCTGCATTGTTCTTATAGGTTGATTTTCACAGTGCAGAGGATGCGACGAACCTTGTCCGACAGAAATGGCTCTAATGCCCAAAAATCATGCCGATGAGGCCAATGGCCCTTCACCAACGGGTTTGACATTCATCAATAAAACAATAAATAACAATCGGTTGAAGCATAAATCAGCAGTGGTACAAACGTACCAGATAAAAGTAAAACTCAGTGAGAGACCGCCAGGGTGAGCATCACCTGATCGGTCAGCTCCGCCAGGTCCATGCCACCGTCCGGGCGGTACCAGGTAATAGTCCAGCTCAGGGCGCCGGTCAGCAATCGGCGGACCACAAATGCATCGGCCTTGATCGTTCCCGCTTCCGCCAGCGTTGCCAGCACATCCAGCCACAACTGCTCGTAGATGTCCCGCAACGCCAGCACCTCGGCCTGAGCGCCATCAGACAGGCTGCGCCATTCGAACACCAGCACCGCCATGGCCTCACCGGTCTGCCCCAGCACCGACTCCAGCTCCGCCCGGATCAGTGCCCTCAGCTTGTCTTCATGACTATCCGCCGCCTCCACGGCAGCCCGCATCAGGGCGGTGTTGAGCTGGATGGTTTCCACCATCACCGCCTTGAGGATGTCTTCCTTGGAGCGGAAGTGATGAAACAGGCTGCCGGACTGAATACCGACCGCGGCCGCCAGATCACGCACCGTGGTGCGTTCGTAGCCTTTGTCACGGAACAGTTTAGCGGCTTCTTTCAGCAGGCGCCCACGGGCGCTGGCGGGGTCGGAAACAACGTTGTCGGCAATCAGGGTCTTGAGGATGGTGTCTTGGTTCACAGGCAATTCCGGTCGATTCGGGGCAGATCCCCTAGTTTACCCGGATTCGGCCTGTTTACAAACCAAGCGCTTGCTTGGTATCTTGCCAGCACAACAATCGACAAGGCTGCCTTCACGCCACCCCTGGCCGCTACAAACCAGAGCGTCGGGACGTTCGGCACCTCGTCACTCCACTGTCAGGAAAGGACAACAAGCCATGGCAGATCCAACCAATCCCGGCACCGTTCGCATCGGCTGCTCCGCCGCCTTCTGGGGCGATACCGAAACCGCCGCCCGACAGCTCGTCAGCAAGGGCAACATTGATTACCTGGTCTCCGACTATCTGGCTGAAATCACCATGTCGATCATGGCTGGTCAGAAGATGAAAGACCCGGGCGCAGGCTATGCCCGGGATTTCGTGCAGACGGTGATGGGCCCACTGCTGGCCGACATCAAGGCAAAAGGCATTCGCGTGCTCAGCAACGCTGGCGGGGTCAACCCGGTAGCCTGTCGCGATGCCCTGCAGGCGCTTTGCGACAAGGCCGGCATCGAGCTGAAGATTGCCCTGGTCCTGGGTGATGATCTGCTGCCCCAGAAGAAAGCCCTGGCCGACGCCGGCACCACCGAGCTGGCTACCGGCGCGCCGATGCCCGCGATGATGGTCAGTCTCAACGCCTACCTGGGTGCACCGGGCCTGGTGGCCGCACTGGCCCAGGGCGCGGACATCGTAATCACCGGTCGGGTGGCCGACAGCGCGCTAGTGCTGGCACCACTGGTGCACGAATTCGGCTGGCAGTGGGACGACTACGATCGGCTGGCCCAGGGTAGCCTGGTCGGCCACCTGCTGGAATGCGGTGCCCAGGCCACTGGTGGCAACTTTACCGACTGGCAACAGGTCGCCGACGGCTATGAAGACATGGGCTTCCCGATTGCCGAGGTGTCTGCCGACGGCAACGTGGTGATCACCAAACCCGACGACACCGGCGGCCAGGTTACCTACGGTACCGTTGCCGAGCAGTTGGTTTACGAAATCGGCGATCCCCGCGCCTACCTGTTGCCCGACGTTAGCTGCGATTTCACCCAGGTCCAGCTGGAGCAGCAGGGACCGGACCGGGTCCGGGTCACCGGAGCCCGGGGGCGCAAACCCACAGACAGCTACAAGGTGTCCGGTACCTGGCCCGACGGCTTCAAGTGCACCGTCACCTTCCTGCTGGCCGGTATCGATGCCCCCGCCAAGGCCGAGCGGGTCGCCAACGCCATCCTGGCCAAGACCGGCCGGATGTTCGAGCAACGGGACCTGCCCCCATACGCCGACACCCACGTTGAACTGCTCGGCACCGAGGCCACCTACGGCGCCCACGGTCAGGGCGGACAATGCCGCGAGGTGGTGGTGAAGATCAGCGTTGCCCATGCCAAGAAAGAGGCCCTGGTGCTGTTCTCCCGCGAAATTGCCCAGGCCGCGACCGGCATGGCGCCAGGGCTCACCGGAATCGTCGGAGGTCGGCCGACGGTCTGGCCGAAGATTCGGCTGTACTCCTGCCTGGTCGCCAAAACCTCCGTGACGGTCACCGTCGACCTGAACGGTGAGATCACCCCGATTGCTGTGGATACCGCTGGCGGCTTCGATCCCGCCACCTTGCCGGACGAGGATCTGGCCATCGCCGCCCCGGCCACCGATACCGAAGTCCGCCTGATCGATCTGGCCTGGGCCCGCAGTGGCGACAAAGGCGACCACAGCAACATCGGCGTGATCGCCCGCCGGGCCGAGTACGCGCCCTACATCGCCGCAGCCCTGACCGAACAGCGGGTCGCGGAGTGGATGGCACACACCCTGAACCCGGACACCGGCCGCGTGCTGCGCTGGGCACTGCCGGGCCTCAATGCCTTCAACTTCCTGCTGGAGCACAGTCTGGGCGGCGGCGGTGTTGCCAGCCTGCGAATCGATCCCCAGGGCAAGGCCTTTGCCCAGCAGCTACTTGAAATCCCGGTCCCCATTGCGTCCGCCGTTGTGAAAAAAGGAAGCCACTGATGAGCTATCAATCCGTACTTCGTCCCGGCCTGTTCGAAGGCCAGACCGTCATTGTTACCGGGGGCGGCTCCGGCATCGGTCGCTGCACGGCCCATGAACTCGCCTCTCTGGGCGCCCGGGTGGCGTTGGTCGGTCGCAAGGCCGAGAAGGTGGAGGCCGTGAAAGCGGAGATTGAAGAAGACGGCGGTATTGCCAGCGCCCACGTCTGCGATATCCGCGAGGAAGAGTCCGTCAGCGCCACGGTCAAAGCCATCATCCAGGAACACGGCGGCCTTCACGCAGTGGTCAACAACGCCGGTGGCCAGTTCCCCTCGCCGCTGACCGGCATCAACCAGAAAGGCTGGGAAACCGTCGTCCGCACCAATCTGACCGGGGGCTTCCTGATGGCCCGTGAGGCCTACACCCAGGCGCTGTCGAAGTCGGGCGGCGCCATCGTCAACATTGTTGCCGACATGTGGGGCGGCATGCCGGGCATGGGCCACTCCGGCGCCGCCCGTGCCGGCATGGTCAACTTCACCCAGACCGCCGCCTATGAATGGGGTCACTCCGGAGTCCGGGTCAACGCCGTGGCGCCGGGCTGGATCGCCTCCAGCGGCATGGACAATTACCCGGCGGCAATGCGGGACTGGATTCGCAACCTTGCCACTCACGTCCCGCTCAAACGCATGGGTACCGAGGCGGAGATCAGTGCCGCCATCTGCTTCCTGCTCAGCCCGGGGGCAGCCTTCATCAACGGCGACTGCCTGCGCATCGACGGCGGCGCCTCCCAGGGCTCACCGATCTGGCCACTGCCAGACGCCAACAACAACGAGCCTTTCAACGGTTTCCATCGCAGCAGCACGCCAAAAGTGCTCAGCGACGACTGAGGAGCAACCCGATGGAAGTACTGACCAGCACCCTCACCCCGGAGTCTGACGAGTTCCGCGACAACGCCGAGGTCATGGAAGGCCATATCCAGACCTGGCGTGAGGTGGAACAGAAAGTGCTCGACCTGGCCGAGTCAGCCCGGGAGAAATTCACCAAACGCGGCAAACTGCTGCCACGGGACCGCATCAACCGGCTGCTGGATCGGGGCACCCCGTTTCTGGAGCTGTGTTCCCTGGCCGGCTACAAGATGCACGATGACAAGGATGGCAGCATGGCCGGCGGCGGCATCATTGCCGGTATCGGCAGCGTCAGTGGCATTCGCTGCCTGGTGGTTGCCAGTAACAGCGCCATCAAGGGCGGCACCATTACCCCCGCCGGACTGGACAAGACCCTGCGGCTGCAACAGATCGCCATGGAGAACAAACTGCCGGTGGTGTCACTGTCCGAGAGCGGAGGCGCCAACCTCAACTACGCCACCGACATCTTTGTGCTCGGCGCCCGCGGCTTCGCCAACCAGGCGCGCATGTCCGCCGCCGGCATTCCCCAGGTAACCGTGGTCCACGGCAACGCCACCGCCGGCGGTGCCTACCAGCCCGGGCTGTCGGATTACGTGATCGCAGTGCGTAACAAGGCCAAGATGTTCCTCGCCGGGCCGCCGCTGCTGAAGGCCGCCACCGGGGAAGTCGCCACCGACGAAGAACTGGGTGGCGCCGAAATGCACGCCCAGGTCGCAGGCACTGCCGAATACCTGGCAGAGGACGATGCCGATGGCATTCGCTACGCCCGCAACATCCTCGCGTCCCTGCCCTGGAACGAACAGCTGCCCGCCCGCCAGGAGCCCAGCTGGGAGGAGCCCCAGCTTTCGCCGGAGGAGCTGATCGGCGTCGTACCGTCCGACGCCAAACGCCCCTACGATGTTCGCGAGATCATCGCCCGGATTGCCGACGGCTCCCGCTTCATGGACTTCAAGAACAACCTGGATGACCAGACCGTCTGCGGCACCATCCGCATTGAAGGCCACTCGGTGGGGGTGATCGGCAACAACGGCCCGATCACCCCGGACGGCGCCACCAAGGCGGCGCAGTTTATCCAGCTTTGCGACCAGGCCGGTACGCCACTGCTGTTCCTTCACAACACCACCGGCTTCATGGTGGGCACCCATGCCGAGCAGAACGGCATCATCAAACACGGCTCGAAGATGATCCAGGCCGTCGCCAACTGCCGGGTGCCCAAGATCGCCGTGGTGGTGGGTGGCTCTTACGGTGCCGGCAACTACGCCATGTGTGGCCGCGGCCTCGACCCTCGCTTCATTTTCGCCTGGCCCAACAGCCGCACAGCGGTCATGGGACCGGCCCAGGCCGGCAAGGTGATGCGGATTGTCGCCGAGGACAAACAGCGGCGCAGTGGCGTTGAGCCGGACGAAAAAACACTGTCGTTCCTCGAACAGGCCACCGCCAAGAAACTGGAGGAAGGCTCCACCGCCCTGTTTGGCACCGCCCGCCTGTGGGACGACGGCCTGATCGATCCCCGGGATACCCGGCGAGTGCTGGCACTGGCGCTGTCGGTGTGCCGAGAAGCAGAGGCCAGGCCGCTTCGCCCTAACAGCTTTGGTGTCGCCCGGCTTTAATATCGGCCAACCGGGCAACGGGCAATGAGCTGCCCGCAAGCGCCCAGTATCTCATTGACAACAAGATTGATAACCGAACACACGGAGAGAACCATGAAATTCACCGCCGAACACAACGCCCTGCGCAAGACCGTCCGCGATTTTGTCGAGAAAGAGATCAACCCCCACTGCGATGAGTGGGAGAAAGCCGGCGAATACCCCATCCATGACCTGTTCAAGAAGCTGGGCAACCTGGGCCTGCTAGGCATCCAGAAGCCGGAAGAATATGGCGGTATGGGGCTGGACTACAGCTACAACCTGGTGGCGGCTGAAGAATTCGGCCTGGCGCTGTGTGGTGGCGTGCCGCTGTCCATCGGTGTGCAAACCGATATGTGCACCCCGGCCCTGGCGCGCTTTGGTTCCGATGAACTGAAGCGGGACTACCTGGCCCCTGCCATCGCCGGCGACATGGTCGGCTGCATCGGCGTCAGCGAGGTCGGCGCCGGTTCCGACGTGGCGGGCCTCAAGACAACAGCCCGCAAGGACGGCGACGACTACGTCATCAACGGCTCCAAGATGTGGATCACCAATTCGCCACAGTCCGACTTCATCTGCCTGCTGGCCAACACCTCGGACGATTCGGTGCACAAGAACAAGTCGCTGATCATCGTGCCAATGAACTCCCCCGGCATCAGCTTCAGCACCCACCTGGACAAGCTCGGCATGCGGTCGTCGGAAACCGCGCAGGTATTCTTTGACGATGTCCGGGTGCCCCAACGTAACCGTATTGGCGCCGAGGGTACCGGCTTCATGATGCAGATGCTGCAGTTCCAGGAGGAACGCATGTGGGGCGCGGCCAACGTGATCAAGGCGCTGGAGAGCTGCATCGACAAAACCATTGAGTACTGCCGCGAGCGCAAGACCTTCGGTCAGCCGCTGATCGACAACCAGGTCATTCATTTCCGCCTGGCCGAGCTGCAAACCGAAGTCGAGGCCCTGCGCGCCCTCACCTACCAGGCCTGCGAGCTGCACATTGAAGGCAAGGACGTCACCCGCCTGGCCTCCATGGCCAAGCTCAAGGCCGGCCGTCTTGGCCGCGAAGTCACTGACAGCTGCCTGCAGTACTGGGGCGGCATGGGTTACATGTGGGACAACCCGGTGGCCCGGGCCTTCCGGGACGTTCGACTGGTGTCCATCGGCGGCGGTGCTGACGAAATCATGCTCGGCATTATCTGCAAAATGATGGGCACCCTGCCCGGCAAGAAAAAGTAACCGGCGCCAGGCCACGGGAGAACAGCCATGACAGACCTACCCCATTGCGAAACCCTGACCCTGGCTCGCCAGGGCTATGCCCTGCTGGTGACCCTGAACCGGCCCCAGGCCCGCAACGCCATGAGCTTGCAGATGGTGGCGGAGTTGGCCACCGTGTTTACCCAGATCAACGCTGACGATTCAATTCGCGCGGTGGTGCTGCGGGGCAGCGAAGGCCACTTTTGCGCCGGTGGCGACATCAAGGACATGGCGGGCGCCCGCAGCCAGCCGGCCGGTGACGGCGAGCAGGACCCGTTCTACCGCCTCAACCGCGCCTTCGGCCACATGATCCAGCAGGTCAACGAATCCGCCAAGGTGGTGATCGCCGTGCTGGAAGGGGCCGTGATGGGGGGAGGCTTCGGTCTCGCCTGCGTGTCAGATGTGGCCATCGCCGGTCCCAGCGTCCGGTTTGGGCTGCCGGAAACCAGCCTGGGGGTGATTCCGGCCCAGATTGCGCCATTTGTGGTGGAGCGCATCGGCCTGACCCAGACCCGACGCTTGGCCCTGCTGGGGCTGCGCATTGATGGCGAAGAGGCGGTACGACTGGGCCTGGTGCATCAGCTCTGCGCCAATGAGACAGCGCTCAACGCCGCCATCACCGAGGCTCTGAACCGGGTTCGCCACTGCGCTCCGGCGGCAACCGCCAACACCAAACAACTGCTGCACCGGGTCGGCAAGGAACCAATGCACAGCCTGCTGGACGACGCCGCCGAGCAGTTTGCGGCCGCGGTCCGCGGCAGCGAGGGCGCCGAAGGCACGATGGCGTTCATGCAGAAACGTCCACCCGCCTGGGCTGAAACCGGCCCGGACGACCAACACTGAGGACTCGCCATGCTGAAGAAACTGCTAGTCGCCAACCGCGGCGAAATTGCGGTGCGGGTCATCCGCACTGCCCGTGCCCTCGGCTACCGAACGGTGGCGGTGTACTCGGACGCCGACGCCCAGTCGCTGCACGTGAAAGCCGCTGACGAGGCTGTTCATATCGGCCCGGCCCCGGTGGCCGCCTCCTACCTCCGCGCCGATGCCATTCTGGAGGCCGCCCGCAAGACCGGCGCGGACTGCGTTCACCCCGGCTATGGTTTCCTGTCGGAGAACGCCGACTTTGCCAACGCCTGCACCGACGCCGGCCTGGTGTTCGTGGGCCCACCCGCTGCCGCCATTGAACTGATGGGCAGCAAGCGCCGCTCCAAGATCGCCATGCAGGCCGCCGGTGTACCGGTGGTGCCCGGCTTTGAGGGCGACAACGCCAGCGACGAGGAACTGATCGCCGCCGCCCGTGACATCGGCTACCCACTGATGATTAAGGCCTCTGCCGGTGGTGGTGGCCGGGGCATGCGGCTGGTGCATGAGGAATCAGAGCTGGCGGACAACATTGCCCGCGCCCGGTCAGAAGCCAAGCAGGCCTTTGGTGATGACGAGCTGATTCTGGAGAAAGCGGTTATCGAACCCCGCCACATCGAGATCCAGGTGTTTGCCGACGACCATGGCAATGCCGTCTACCTGGGCGAGCGGGACTGCTCCATCCAGCGCCGGCACCAAAAAGTGGTGGAAGAAGCGCCCTCACCGTTCGTGACTCCGGAACTGCGAGAGGCCATGGGGAAGGCGGCGGTACAGGCGGCCCTGGCCTGTCAGTATCGCGGTGCCGGCACCGTGGAGTTTCTGGTGGACCGGGAGCGCAACTTCTACTTCCTGGAGATGAACACCCGCCTGCAGGTGGAGCACCCGGTCACCGAACTGGTGACCGGCCAGGACCTGGTGGCGTGGCAACTGGCGGTCGCCGAAGGCGCCCCCCTGCCCCTGAGCCAGGACCAGATCACCCTGAACGGTCACGCCATTGAGGTGCGGCTGTACGCCGAAGACCCGGCCAACCAGTTCACCCCCCAGACCGGTCACCTGTCGCTGTTTGAGCCAGCCCGTGGCGAAGGCATCCGGGTGGACAGCGGCATCGGCAGCGGCGATACCGTCCCCCCCCACTATGACCCCATGCTCGCCAAGGTCATTGCCTGGGGACAGGATCGGGACCAGGCCCGTCGCCGGCTGGTTCGGGCGCTGGAAGACACCCGGGTGTTCGGCGTCACCACCAACCGCTACTTCCTGAGCCGGCTGATTGACCACGACGTATTCGGCGCCGGCGAAGCCACCACCGCGTTCCTGACGCAGCACTTCGCAGACGATCCGTCACTGAACACAGCGGAGCCGTCACTGAAACAACTGGCACTGGCGGCCGCCATCCTCAGCGACAACCCGGACCAGCAGGGCTGGAGCAACGCCCTGGCTACGGTAACACCGATGCGGCTGGCCACCGATGACGCCCACTACGAGTTACTGGTCCGGCGTCAGCAGGATCAGCTCACCGTCACCCTGGGCGACGACCAGTACCAGTTGAGCATCCTGACCGTCGCAAACGGCGAGCTAGGCTATATCGACAATGGGGTACGTCAACGTTGCCAATATCAGCGTTCGGGGGATCACCTATATTTGCAGGCGTTCGGGCAGTCGGCCCGATTCCGCGACCGTACCCATCAGCCGCCGGATGTGGATGCCCTGTCAGGCTCCGGACGCATCCTGGCCACCATGGACGGCGCCATTGTCGACGTCCCGGTAACGGAGGGACAAACCGTCCGCCAGGGGGATGTCGTGGTGATCCTGGAGGCCATGAAAATGGAGCATCCGGTCAAAGCCGATCGGGACGGCCAGGTGACCGGCATCCACACCCGCCAGGGCGACCAGGTCCGCCGACAGCAACTGCTGGTAGAGATCACCCCCACGGACAGTGACGACACACACGCATCGAAGGAACCCGAACAATGAGCCGACTGACCAACCGAACCGTTTTTATCACCGGGGGCAGCCGTGGCATCGGCCGCGCCATCGCCCTCGCCTGCGCCCGGGAAGGCGCCAACGTGGTGATTGCCGCCAAGTCCGACACCCCACACCCGAAGCTGCCGGGCACCATTCACTCGGTAGCCGAGGAAGTGCGTGAGGCCGGCGGCCAGGCCCTGCCACTGGTGCTGGATGTGCGGGACGACGCCATGGTCAAAGCCCGCATCGATGAGGCTGCGGAGCACTTTGGCGGTCTCGACATGCTGGTCAACAACGCTGGCGCGATCCGCCTGCAGGGCGTCGAGAAGCTCAAGCCCAGCCGTTACGACCTGATGCACCAGGTCAACGCCCGCGCGGTATTCACCTGCAGCCAGGCGGCGTTGCCGTGGCTGAAGCAGTCCGACCAGGCCCACATCCTCAGCCTGTCGCCGCCACTGAACCTGGCACCCAAGTGGTTTGCCCAGTATGGCCCCTACACCACCACCAAGTACGCCATGACCATGTTGACCCTGGGCATGGCCGAGGAATTCCGCAGCCATGGCATCGCCGTCAACGCGCTGTGGCCGAAAACCCTGATTGCCACCGCCGCCATCGAGTTCGAAGTGGGCGGCCCACAGATGATGGCCCAGGGCCGCAAGCCCGAGATCATGGCCGATGCGGCGCTCAGCATCCTGTGCCGCGGTGACCACTCGCTCACCGGCCAGGCGCTGATCGACGAGGACCTGCTGCGACAGGATGGCATCACTGACTTTGAGCATTACCGGTATGGCGACGGCAGCAAACCGTTGCTGCCGGACCTGTTCCTGGACTGACCCGGAAGCGTCGATCTTCCGGGCACATACCAATAACAACGTACCAACTGGATGATCGTATGACCGAACATACCGTTTCCGCACGTGACCTTGTCCGCAGTCTGCCTGGCATTCTGCGGCGCTTTCCCACCATTGCCCGGGGCTTCTACTACTACTCCGTCAAGGACGACCAGAAGCCCCTGACCCTGGGCACGCTGATTGAACGCAATGCCCGGCGTTACCGCAACCGGCCGGCCATTCTCAGCGATGACTTCCGCATCAGCTGGGGCGACTTCAATGAGTGGGCCAACCGCTATGCCCACTTCTTCCGCGTCCAGGGCCTGCAGAAAGGAGACGCCATTGCGGTGTTCCTGGAAAACCGCCCGGAACTGCTGGCGGTGGTTGCCGGCGCAGCCAAGATTGGCGTGGCCTGCGCCATGCTGAACACCTCCCAGAAAGGTAAGGTACTGGCTCACAGCATCAACCTGATCGAACCCAAGATGGTGGTGGTGGGCGAGGAACTCACCGACGCCTTCGACGGCGTCCGGGACGAGCTCCAGCTGGACCACCCGCAGCCGTTCCAGTTCCTCGCGGATGCCAACACCCTCAACGTGTTTGGCGATGCCCCTGAAGGCTACGCCAACCTGGCGGAGCAGGTGAGCAGCTTCCGTGGTGTCGACCCGGTGGTACTGGACCCGCCCACCCTGGGTGATACCGCCATCTACCTGTTTACCTCCGGCACCACCGGGCTGCCGAAGGCCGCTCCCGGTTCCCATCGCAAGTTCATCAAGGCCTATGGCGGCTTCGGGCTGATGTCCCTGAACATGGAGCCGGAGGATGTACTCTATTGCACCCTGCCCCTGTACCACGGCACCGCGCTGCTGGTGTGCTGGGGCTCGGTGCTGGCCGGTGGCTCGGCCATTGCCCTGCGGCGCAAGTTCTCCGCCAGCGCGTTCTGGGACGACATCCGCCGCTACCAGGCCACCACCTTCGGCTACGTCGGCGAGCTGTGCCGCTACCTGCTGAACCAGCCTGCCAGCGACCAGGACCGCTACCACACCCTCACCAAAATGATCGGCAACGGCCTGCGACCGTCCATCTGGAAACCGTTCAAGGAGCGCTTTGGTATCGACACCGTGGCCGAGCTGTACGCCTCCAGTGAGGGCAACATCGGCTTCAGCAACTTCTTCAACATGGACAACACCGTGGGCTTCTCCACCGCGCCCTACAAACTGGTGAAGTTCCACGAGGGTACCCGCGACCCGATCCGCAACGATCAGGGTTTCATGGAAGAAGTCGCACCCGGGGACCCCGGTCTACTGATCGGAGAAATCACCAGGAAGTGGTCGTTTGAGGGCTATACCCAGAAAGAAGCCACCGAGAAATCCATTCTCCGCGACGCCTTCAAGAAGGGTGACGAATGGTTCAACACCGGTGACGTGCTGAAGGAGATTGGCTTCCGCCACCTGCAATTCGTCGATCGCATGGGCGACACTTTCCGTTGGAAGGGCGAGAATGTTTCCACCACCGAGGTTGAAAACATCATTGACGGCTCCGGCATGGTGGAAGAAGCCATCGTCTACGGCGTCGAAATTCCCCACACCAACGGCAAAGCCGGCATGGTCACCCTGGTGCCCCAGAACGGCGGCGCGTCATTCGACATCCAGGCACTGTTCGCCTACCTCAACGACAACCTGCCGGCCTATGCGGTGCCCGTCTTCATCCGGGTGACCGACGGCATCGAGAAAACCGGCACCTTCAAGTACCGCAAGGTCGACATCCAGAAACTGGGCTACAGCACCGCCAAAGCGGAGGATGATGTGTACGTCTGGCTGCCGAGAACCCAAGAATACACCCTGGTGACTCCGGCACAGGAGCAGTACATCAGCGATGGCAAGGTCAGCTTCTGAGGGGGCCGGCTGAGCAACTGGGCACAGGTGACCGGACTACCCGGCCACCTGTGACTGAATCACCCGGTTGCCGCACTCGCCGGTGCGGTCGAACTCGTCGAGGTTGGCCAGCGTGGTCGAGACAATGTTTTCCAGGGCGTTGCGGGTAAAGAACGCCTGATGCGCGGTGATCACCACATTGGGGAAGGTCAGCAGGCGGCTGAAAACATCGTCCTGGATGACCTGGTCTGACAGGTCCTCAAAAAACAGATCGGCTTCCTCCTCGTAGACGTCCAGCCCGAGGTGACCGATCCGGCCGGATTTCAGTCCGGCGATCACCGCCCGGCTGTCAATCAGTGCACCCCGGCTGGTGTTGATCAGCATGACTCCCGGCTTCATCTGCGCGATCGCCGCTTCGTTGATCAGGTGACGGCTTTCCGGCGTCAACGGACAATGCAGGGACACCACATCCGACCTGGCCAGCAGTTCCTCCAGCTCCACGTAGCGCACCCCCAGGCTGAGGCACTCATCATGGGGATAGGGGTCCGTTGCCAGCACCGTCATACCAAACCCGGTGAGAATGCGGGCCAGCACCCGGCCAATCTTGCCGGTACCCACAATGCCCGCCGTGCGACCGTGAAAATCAAACCCCATCAGCCCCTGCAACGCAAAGTTGCCCTCCCGGACCCGGGCGTAGGCGCGATGGAGGTTGCGATTGAGCGACAACATCAACGCCACGGTATGCTCGGCCACCGCATAGGGTGAATAGGCCGGCACCCGCAGCACCGGAATACCCAGCCGCTCCGCCACCGCCAGATCCACGTTATTGAACCCGGCGGATCGCAACGCCACCACCCGGGTACCAGCCGCCGCCAACTGCTCCAGCACCGGCCCGGAAAGATCGTCGTTCACAAACGCACACACCGCCGGATACCCTGCCGCCAGGGAAGCCGTGGTGGCATTCAGATGCGGCTCCAAAAACGTCAGCTGATGATCTTCGTTGAGCTGCTCGAAGATCTCCTGCTCATAGGGCTTGGTGTTGAATACGGCGACTTTCATAGTGGTAACCCTGCTGGAAGAACCGGAATCTATGCTTTAACGATAGCATCTGAATTTGCTCACTTCGCCTCCCACTCCCGCCGATAGGGCCGGTCACAGAACGCCGCCAGATCCTTGCCATAGGTCTCCGCCCGGGAGCGCCCTATCCTGCGCAGCAACGGCAGGCGCTGACCCTGACGGGTGACCAGCACCAGATCATACCGCCGGGCCTCCAGCAGCGATGCGGCGGTGCAGAAGCCGGCAACGTCCGCCAGCGGTACCTCCAGCTGCGCGGCCGGATACAGGCTGCGAATGGACTGCCGGAAGACACCCTGTTGCAGATCGATCTCCAGCTTGTGGCAACCGAAGAGAGCGTGCCAGGCCAGCGTGGCGGCGGTCGCCCAGCCCAGAATGGCGCCGTTCTCCGCTGGCATGCCGAATACTGCCAGTGGAATCACCACCAGCATCAGCGGTACAGCCATCAACCAGGCCCAGCGACCAAACACCAGACGCCCCTGAGTCGGCGAGACGATCTTCCATTTGCTCATGCCATTATCCTCCCAGCAACGACAGGCCATACCCGATCAGCACGAACGCAGGAAACGCCAGCGCCAGCTTTAACAGCGGCCGCTGATCCCAGACCGGTACATAGTGACCCGGTGAGCCAGCCGCCTCGGGCATCGGAGAAGCCGTGCCGGAAACCGTCGCGCCGGGCCTCTTTGATTGAGCGGTGGTTGATTGAACGCCCGTTGGTTGCGGGCTCGGCGTCTCGGCAGCCTCAGCGTCCAGGGGCCGTGTCTCGGGCCAGCAGGTCACCCGATCCATCGCCCGAACCCCATAGACAGTCCGCAGAAAGCGAGCCAGAGCAGCGGTATCGTCCCAGCTGCCAATGGTGTAGCGATGGTCAACAATCTCCAACTGACAGCCCTGCTCCACCGAAGCAATCGGGGCAACCACTGCGGTTACGTCGGCCAGCAACCAGCGCTGCCGCTCCTTCCGCGGTGTTCGCCACCAGCCACGGCGCTCCACCAGCGCCTGTTCCGTGGCATCGAACACCAGGTGCTGCCGTACACCGGTCAGTATCAGCGTTGCCAGTGCCAGCACCCCGGCAACCACCGCATAGAACACACCTTCCCCACCCTCCAGCACCACCGCCATCACCGCGGACGGCAGCAAGCAGATCAGGCAGATGAGCCCGATCATCACCCGCAGGGTCTGACGGGCGCCAATAAAGTAATGCCAGCCCAGGCGATGCTGTTTCAGGTGCCAGCGGACGCCCCATGGCAAACCGGGGTAGTTTGATACCTCAACCATTTCTTCTCTTTATTCAGCAGGATACGGCCGCAGCATAGCACGGGTCAGAACGCTGGATGGAGATTGCGCGGCGGGATGGAAGCAAGGGTCCGCAGCGCTCGCAGACATGACGCACGCCTTATAAAGGCGGCCACCAGGAAGGCACGTCTTCCTGAACGTTGTCCCGGGCCTTCTGGAACAACGGCCCGACCCACGAGTCCGCCTGAAAGATCAGATAATGCGAGGTCCGCCCCTGGCCATCGCGAACCTGAACCATGCCGTAAATGGCCTCGGGATCGGGGCGTTGTTCACGAGGCAGATTCGGATGCAGGTGCGGCGCCAGTTGCTCATACAGCGCCTGCACATCGAACGTCCCAGGCGCCAGCGGAATCATCTTGGGGTGGGCCGCATAGGCCAGAAACGCATCACCATTGCGGGACACCGACAGCCGGTGTTCACCAGCGGGATAGGCAACACTGAGCGAAACCGGCACAGCCATTTCCGCCCAAACCGGCCCACCGACGAGCACAACACACCCCAGCAGCCACCGCCGAAAACCCCGAAACACCCTTGGTTCTTTACCCTGGATAGTTGATGCCATACGACCTCCCTGCTCCGGCCTTCCCGGGAACACAGGTTAAGAGACGGCCCGAGACAGTGTTGATGCATTATGCCATGGGATGAAACGGCGACAACGAAACGCCCATCACTATACGAACAGGCCATGATACCCAAAGCGACACCGTCATCGGGATACTATGGCAGTTGACACATTTCGCGCCGCGAAAACCAGCAGCAAAAGTGCTAAGCCCTTGCCAGGGCGGGGGTTTGCGTTTAGCGTTGGTGGGGGAATGTGTCGGGGTATTGCGTATGGTGACGTGTTTAAACACGTCATGTGACGTTGAATCAATGTTAGTTTTCGAAAATCAGCATCAGGAACCATGACAAGGAAGAGGTGAAAGAATGTTCAAAGTGAATAGCGGGTTTATTGGCGAGTTCAAAACCGGCGACAACATCAATTACAACCTGAACTGTCTTAAGGCTCTTTACGCGGCGCAAAATGCAGCCTCGCCGTCGGAAGCTCGACTTTTCTGCAAGCCAATAACCATCACGTTGGTCTCAATAATCGAGGCTCTTCTTCATGACCTCTTCTTTCGGATCAAAAGTCATACGAGTGAGGGCGTTCAAAATATCGCCACTCAGGTATTGGACGATGTGCGGAGTAAGACTCTGGACCAACTGCAAACCTATATTGCCTCGGCAAAAAAGCACGACTTGTTGGGGGCGTCTGGGTCTGACTTGTATGAAAAGCTAGACGAGCTACGCCAAGTGCGGAATCGTGTCCATATCCAAAACGTTAAAAAGCAACTTGACCTTGATGAGGGCAGAGTTTTTACCCCGAATAGACAAAAATCCACGGAAGAAATGCTAGAGCGAGTGATAAAGCACGTTTCCGATAAATACAAAAGACCAGAACATGTTCAGGGATTTGTAGATGACTTTGAGTTGCCGTGGGAAGAGCATTTGAAACCTGAGTCAAGCAAGTAACGATCTGCGCGCCGTCGTCGATAAACTAACCAGTGCAGGCACGGCGACGCCCTTTACATTGCGCCTTCGGCTACATTCCAAGGGCGCGCATGCTGCAAGCGTTAGGCGGGTTCGGATATGAAGGACATTGACGGAAATTTGGTTAATCTCGGAGACGTGGTCAAGGTCATCCATATACGGGACGAAATCATAAGCATCCTTGCCGACGACGAAAAACCGCATACTTTGGCGATGCTCAATAATGATTACAAGATTGATGAATTTGTTAACGACGACCAACAAATTAGCGTTAGCTACTGGGTGCAAGAGGACGGTGGCTGCCTGTACGGCGGCCTATACCTTTACCCCCATGAGTTCAGGCTGGTCCGCAAACGTTCGAGTCAATATGCCTAACAAGGCAATGTTGCCGGACAATTTCTCCGTGGCTTCGCCACTCCAAAATTGCCGCAAATTTTTGCGTTAGGTGAGACAGTCGTGAGAATCGAAGCAAGGCAGATGTTCCGGCCAAATGGATTGATCGACGACCTCGTTCTCTATGGCAAGCCAGAGGATTATTTGCTGTTTGCAGATCATGTCGGTAAGGCCGTGAGCTCAGAGGAGCCGAGTTCGATGGCTTCTGATTCGGACTTTGTAGTTGAGATTACTCGTGAAGACGCCAAGGCTGAATTATTCACCTCTCTCCAGAACAAGCAGAATGAGTACTTTTCTTTCGGGGACTGGAATAATCGAACCATATTAAGAATTTATGGTAGCGGCAGCGTTCTTTCTGCCTTGCAGTCGTTCCTGCGAGACCTTTCGGGGCGGCGGGATGGTTATAGCTATATCAGTGAATACTCAGAACGTTATAGCTACTCACGCAATTCGCCAGAATGGAGGCTTCACGTTGAGATCACCTGATCGGGTAACCGGGGGTATCTAGCCCCCAGTCCCCACAACACCCTGCATGCGGGACCGCACAGGGCGTTTCCCGAAAACGTTTAGAGCAAGTCGGCCGATTACCTCCTGCTTACCCCAATGATGGCTTCTGATTTTGCGCCAATGTTCCTTGGTCCGGTCGGATATGGAGTCATTGAGCTGCACAGGCTCCTCATTAATTTTCGAGTTCAGGCCTTCACCCTGTCCCACCCATTACGATGGGCATTTGGCTACTATGCCGTCTGCTGACTTCTGCTCAATCACCGGCGAGGTTACCTCCGCAGACGCTATCGGTGTCCATCTCGTTCGCTCGCAACCGCCGATGGCAACCCCCTCTGTCAGCCTAGTTGTCCAGTTGGCGGTTTCGCCTGAATTTAACCAATCAGGGGCGGCATGGGAGCATTCA
>NZ_JAKZAK010000027.1 GCF_023156385.1 Marinobacter xestospongiae | reverse complement strand
TCAAGCGACCGTCGGCTGAAAACAGAACGACCAAATGCAACAAACCCCGGAAAACCGGGGTTTGTCAGCAGTCTGAAACGCCCCTTTTGGGGCGTTTTCTTATCTCGGACACCCGCCAACAACGCTCAAACCGCGCCGTGGCGGCACGGCACGATTTTCGCTTGGACTCTCCTGTCGGCTGCCATCGCAGCCAGGATGTGACCCTTGTCAGCAGGAGCAGTACCTATGACCACCCTAGCCCCCGAACAGAGCTGGTTACTGGACCCGGGTCGGCTCAAGCTGGTTCACCAGTGCCGTCGACTGATTCACTCCGAATTCGGCGTCAAACTCCATCTCACGGAAGACCGGCTGCCCCAGCTGCTCGCGGATTTCGCCGGACGCACCCGATCAACTCAACTGGTCAGAACCTGGGACAGCCTCAAGCATCAGATCCCCGGTTTTGATCCGGAGCACCCGGAGGGAGACAGCAGCCGCCGATACCGTGGCCAGCGCCTGGCGGATGATATCGAGCGCAGTGATCGGGAGCGGGTTGGCGTGGCAGCGGAACCGCCAAGGAACAAGGTGATCTATCGGGGGCAGGTGGTGGGCTGACGGCCCCGGGCTGTGCCGGAGCCGTCTGTCGAGCCTGGTAGGCGACCGGTCAGAACTGTTTGCTGAGCTGTACTGAGGCGCCCCAGGCGTCCAGCTCGTAGGTACCCTGGAAACGGGCGGCGTTGGCCAGCGGCTCGTTGTCCACGTTGTACTCGCGCTCATCCACGTCAACGTCGTCAAACAGCAGCACACCCGCTGCCACATCGACCGTCCAGCCACTGCGGGCATCGGCATACTGGGTACCCAGAGTCAGCCACTGACGGTCGTCAGACGGAATCCGCGCGGTACGGTAGCTCTCGTCCACCGGCGTCTGGTCGTAAGCGTAACCGGCCTTGAATGCCCAGGCAGGGGACGCCTGCCAGATCACACCAACGTTGGCCTGCCAGGTGTCGTTCCAGTTTTCGGAGACGTGGCCGATCATGCCCGGACGACCGAATTTGTCCTGGGCGCCAACGCCGGTGGAGATCGCGCCATTCTGTTCCCGGCTCTCGATGTCCAGCGCCACGAAACGGGACCACTTGGCCCAGGTAGCTCCGGCCAGCAACGTCACGCTGTCGGTCAGTTGATGACGGGCGCCCACGGAGATGCTCTCGGGAATCTCCAGCGGTACCCGGGCGTCTTCCTCCAGGTTGGTGAACGCCATGTTCAGACCACCGGCGCCAATCTGTGGCACCGGTACGTTGGTGAGGGTTGCCTCGCCTTCCAGTTCCAGTTCAGTACCGGTCTGGGCGGTCAGACCAAACTGGGTGCGGTCACTGACCTCCCACAACAGACCAAAGGTAAACGTCATCGCAATGTCGTCACCTTCCACATCGAAATAGCCTTCCTCAAACGCCGGACCGTCATAACCGGATGCCTGCGCCTGCTGGTAGTTCTGGCTGTAGTCCTGGAACTTCGACAGCCGGCCCTCGGCGTAGATCAGGTTGGCGCCGAAGCCCATGGAGAAGCCGTTGCCGTCATTCAGCGCAATGGAGGGGCTGAAGGCAATCGCGGTGAGCTCGGTCTTGTCGGCGAAGTAGCGACCCACGAAGTCGTTGTCGTAGTCGGCGCTGAGGCCGTAGGGGGCGTGAATGCCGAAGCCGACATCAACGCTGTCGTTCACCTCATAGGTCATGTACAGGTTGGGCAGGACCGCCAGGGGAGCAAAGTCACCACCACTGCTGCCATCCACCGGGGCGCCGGCAGCGCCGGTGGCGGAGCCGGTCGGACGGTCCAGCTCGGCGTCAATGTTGAGGATGGCGGCACCGAACGACAGGTTGTTGCCTTCCAGTTGACTCATGCCGGCGGGATTGAAGAACACCGTGGTGGCGTTTTCCGGGTTGGCGGCAGCCCCCGCGTTGGCCACACCCATGGCGCTGGCGCTTTGCTCATTGAGCGAGAAACCACCAGCGGATGCCACGACAGGCGCGGAAATCAGGGCGGCAGAGACGAGATAACGTGTTGTTTTGTACATAACTCCCCCTTTTTGGAATGCGGCGGAGTATACGCACGACACGGTAATGGCCTCAAATGCCAATACTATTCATTCAGGGACACAACCAACTACGACTAAAGTCGCAAGCCAGATAAAAGGGAGGAGGATCGCAGCCAGGCCGCCCGCACTGGCTGCGTTACAGACGACTCAGTCGCCCTGGATCGACAGCTTGTCGACGGAGGAGGACAGCTTGTCGGCGCCCTGGGCATCGGTCCCCAGCTTGATCATCAGACGCAGGTCGTTGGCCGAGTCGGCGTGCGCGAGGGCATCCTCGTAGGTCACCAGGCCGTCGGCGTAGAGCCGGTACAGCGCCTGGTCGAAGGTCTGCATGCCAGACTCGGTGGACTTGGTCATCAGCTCCTTGAGCTTGTGAACCTCACCCTTGCGGATCAGGTCAGACACCAGCGGGGTGTTGATCAACACCTCGATAGCCGCGCGGCGTCCCTTGCCATCCGGGGTCGGCAGCAGTTGCTGGGCGACGATGGCCTTGAGGTTGAGGGACAGGTCCATCCAGGTCTGGTTATGCTGGTCCGGATTGAAGAACTGGATAATCCGGTCCAGGGCCTGGTTGGCGTTGTTGGCGTGCAGCGTGGCCAGACAGAGGTGACCGGTCTCGGCAAACTGCACCGCGTACTCCATGGTCTGCTTGGTGCGGATCTCGCCGATCAGGATCACATCCGGCGCCTGTCGCAGGGTATTCTTCAGCGCCACCTCGAAACTCTCGGTATCGATCCCCACTTCCCGCTGGGTCACGATGCAGCCCTGGTGCTGGTGAATAAATTCGATCGGGTCCTCAATCGAGATGATGTGGCCCCGGCTGTTGCGGTTACGGTGCCCCAGCATCGCGGCCAGGGAGGTGGACTTACCGGTACCGGTGGCCCCCACAAAGATAATCAGACCGCGCTTGGTCATCGCCAGATCCTTGACGATCTCCGGCAGCGACAGGTCATCGATCTGGGGAATCTTCACCTCGATTCGCCGCAGCACCATGCCACACAGGTTGCGCTGGAAAAACGCGCTGACCCGGAAACGGCCGATGCCGCGGGCACTGATGGCAAAGTTGCACTCGTGGGTCTCGTCGAACTCGGCCCGCTGCTTGTCGTTCATCGCGCCGTAGACCAGCTCCCGGGTCTGCTCCGGGGTCAGGGCATTCTTGGTCACCGGCAGCACCTTGCCGTGAACCTTCATGCTGGGGGGCACGCCAGCGGTGATGAAGAGGTCGGAGCCGCCCTTGTCCACCATCAGGCGCAGTAGTTTTTCAAATTCCATGACTGTTCCCTGTACTTAGCAATCAGAAGTTGTCCGGCATCTTGGCCTTCATCCGGGCCGCCTCGCGGGAGATCAGGCCTTTCTGCAGGAGCCGTTCCAGACACTGATCCAGGGTCTGCATGCCCAGCGAGCCACCGGTCTGGATCGCCGAGTACATCTGCGCCACTTTGTCTTCCCGGATCAGGTTTCGGATGGCCGGGGTCCCGATCATGATTTCGTGGGCCGCGATCCGACCACCGCCCATCTTCTTCATCAGGCTCTGGGAGATAACCGCCTGCAGCGACTCCGACAGCATCGACCGCACCATGGACTTCTCTTCCGCCGGGAACACGTCCACCACCCGGTCGATGGTCTTGGCTGCCGAGGTGGTGTGCAGGGTACCGAACACCAGGTGACCGGTCTCTGCCGCGGTCAGTGCCAAGCGAATGGTTTCCAGGTCCCGCAGCTCACCTACCAGGATGATGTCGGGGTCTTCCCGCAGTGCCGAGCGCAGCGCCTCGTTGAAGCCGAGGGTATCCCGGTGTACTTCCCGCTGGTTCACCAGACATTTTTTGGAATCGTGGACGAATTCGATCGGGTCCTCGATAGTCAGAATGTGTTCGTAGCGACTGTCATTAATATAGTCCAGCATCGCTGCCAGGGTGGTGGACTTACCGGAACCGGTCGGCCCGGTCACCAGCACCAGCCCGCGGGGTACCGAGGAGATGTCCCTGAACACCTGACCCATGCCCAGATCGTCCATGGTCAGCACCTTGGACGGAATGGTCCGGAACACCGCACCGGCACCACGGTTCTGGTTGAAGGCGTTGACCCGGAAACGGGCCACGCCGGGCACCTCGAACGAGAAGTCGGTTTCCAGGAACTCCTCGAAATCCTTGCGCTGCTTGTCGTTCATGATGTCATAAATCAGTCCGTGGACTTCTTTATGTTCCATCGGTGGCAGGTTGATGCGCCGGACGTCACCGTCCACACGTATCATCGGGGGCAGGCCGGCAGACAGGTGCAAGTCAGACGCGCCCTGTTTCGCCGAGAAGGCAAGCAGTTCAGTAATATCCATAGAGGTCCTCGGAAGGCTTTTTCTTGGTTCCTGCGGACAACCCGGTTGGGGGCAAGGAGATACAGGCCTGGACGGTACGCCTGGCCGAAGGCAGCGCACGCGCTTGGCATTTTCCTGGCCCGGGGGTAACGTGTTGGCCAAACGCCGAATTTTGCCGGATTGACACCATGAGCAGCATAGCAGACAACATAGAGAGCGTAACCCGAAGCATACAAAAAGCAACAATCAGCGCAGGCCGCGAGGCGGGCTCGGTGACGCTGCTGGCAGTGAGTAAAACCCGGCCGGCGGATGACCTGCGCGCTGCGGTGGCGGCCGGGCAACGGGCTTTCGGTGAGAACTATCTGCAGGAGGCGCTGGACAAGATCGAGCAACTGGCCGACCTCCCGGGGCTGGAATGGCACTTCATCGGCCCCGTCCAGTCCAACAAGACCCGCGCCATTGCCGAGCATTTCCATTGGGTGCACAGCGTTGACCGTCTGAAAATCGCCCGCCGCCTCAGTGAACAGCGCCCGACGACACTGCCGCCGCTGCAGGTGTGCCTGCAGGTCAATATTGACGAGGAGGCCAGCAAATCCGGCTGCCACCCCGACCTGGCGATGACGCTGGCCGAGCAGATCCGCGAGCTGCCCCGGTTGCGGCTGCGGGGACTGATGGCGATTCCCGATCCTGATCGCCCGGAGCCGGCACTGCGTCAGAGCTTCCGGCGTCTGGCGGAACTGCAGCAGCGCATCAACGCCAGTACTCCGCAGTTACCGGCGCTGGACACCCTGTCGATGGGCATGTCCGGTGACCTGGAACTGGCGATTGCCGAAGGCGCCACCTGCGTGCGCGTCGGGACCGCCCTGTTCGGCCGCCGGCCGCCACCCGGCGAACCAAGACCGCCGGCATAATCTGCTATCATCGGCCAGACCGTTATCACCCAAACATCCGCGCGACAGACACTGGGAGCCCACCTTGAGCACAGCAACCACCATTTCCTTTATCGGTGCCGGCAACATGGCCAGCGCCATCATCGGCGGCATGATCGCCAATGGGTTCAACGCCGAGAACATCTGGGTCAGTGCCCCGGACGACCAGCACCTGCAGACCATCCGCAAGCGCTTCGGGGTCAGCATCACCACCGACAACCGTTACTGTGCGCAGCAGGCCGACATCGTGGTCCTGGCGGTGAAGCCCCAGGTCATGGCCGACGTCTGCCGCGATATCGCCCCGGTGGCCCAGAACACCCGGCCACTGATGGTGTCCATCGCCGCCGGTCTGGAAGCCGCCACCCTCGACAACTGGCTCGGCGGTGGCCTGCCGCTGGTGCGAGTGATGCCCAACACACCGTCACTGGTGGGCAAGGGAGCCGCCGGTCTGTACGCCAACAGCCAGGTCAGTGACGACCAGAAAGCCAGCGTGGAGGCGGTGTTCAAAAGCATCGGCTCCGCCCAGTGGGTGGCGGAAGAGAAATTGCTGCACGCCGTGACCGCACTCTCCGGCAGTGGCCCGGCCTATTTCTTCCTGATGCTGGAAGCGCTGGAAGCCGCCGCGACCAAGGCCGGCATCGAAGCGGGCACGGCCCGTGAACTGGCGATCCAGACCATGGCCGGCGCTGCCGAAATGGCCGCCCAGAGTGAGCACGACCCGGCCCAGCTCAAACGCAACGTGATGTCGCCGGGAGGCACCACCGAGCAGGCCATCCACACCTTCGAGGACGGTGGCCTGCGGGAACTGGTGGAGAAAGCCTACCAGGCCGCCTTCAGCCGCTCCGAGGTGATGGCCAAAGAACTGGCCGGCGACGACTGAGACTGGCAAGCGGGGTTGCATCCGCCCCGCCCTGCCCACATAACCCAGGAAATCCTTCCGTCAACGGAGACTCGGCTTCATGCTGGCGCACATTCTGATCACTGTCCTGCAGATCGTCTCGACGTTCTATCTGACGATCGTGCTGCTGCGATTTCTGCTGCAACTGGCGCGGGCAGACTTCTATAACCCCATTTCCCAGTTTGTGGTGAAGGCCACCAACCCACTGCTGCGTCCGTTGCGGCGGATCATCCCCGGCTGGGGCGGGATTGATGGCGCATCGCTGGTGCTGGCCGTGCTGATTCAGGCCCTGGCCTACGTGCTGATCCTGTTCACCCTCAATGGCGGCCTGCCCAGCATCAACCCGATCACCCTGCTGACCTGGTCGGCGCTGACGGTGCTGGGGCTGATCATCAAGATCTACTTCTGGTCGGTGATCGCCGTGGTCGTGGTGAGCTGGATCGCTCCTTCCAGCCATCACCCGGCGATCCAGCTGGTGGCCCAGATCACCGAACCGGTGATGCGCCCGGTGCGCAACCTGATGCCACCGATTGGCGGCCTCGACCTGTCACCGATCGTCGTGTTCCTGATTCTCAGCGTGCTGACCGAGGTGGTCCAGCGCATGGCCATGGCCGCCGGCCTTGGCGCGATTGGCGTAGGTTTGTAGAGCCGGTCACAAACCTGCAATCAGTTACAAAGCAACACAATTGGAAACAGTTCGCAAACCCGAATCCAGCCAATTGATTTAACAAAATTTTTCACGCACTATCCCGGATCTTTACAGGTTCATGACTGCCGCCGCCCGACCAGGGTGTCGGGGCGGCAGCAGGTTTCTGTCGGTTTTGCAGTAATATTCTGCTATTGCCCATTACAATCTGGTAAAGGTCGGTGCGATGAAGACATACGGAAGCCTGTCCCAGCAGGTGGAAGCCTACCATTCATGGAAGAAAGAACTGATCCGGCAGATCAGCCGTTACCGGCTTTGGCTGCAGGATAACGACCTGTTCTCGGACGACATCAGCAGCCGCATCCGTCACGGCCTCGAATTGCTGATCGAAGACGAGCTCACCATCGCCTTCGTCGGCGAATACTCCCGCGGCAAGACCGAGCTCATCAACGCCCTGTTCTTCTCGAGCTACGGCCAGCGCATGCTGCCGTCCCAGGCCGGGCGCACCACCATGTGCCCCACCGAGCTGTTCTTCGACCGCAACCAGAATGAAAACTACCTGCTGCTGTTGCCGATCGAGACCCGTCGTCAGGACATCTCGCTGCAACAACTGCGCAAACAGCCCCAGGACTGGGTTCGTCACGAGCTGGACGAGAACAACCCTGAGGTGATGCGGGAAGTGCTGGGAGAAGTCGCCCGTACCAAGAGCGTGACGCCCCTGGAGGCCCGCGAACTGGGCTTCGAGGAAAACATGCTGGAGACCGACCGGGAACAGCCCGGCAAGGTCCTGATCCCGGCCTGGCGCAACGCCCAGATCAGCATTCGCCACCCCCTGTTCGAGCGCGGCCTGCGCATCCTTGATACCCCGGGTCTGAACGCCCTGGGCTCCGAGCCGGAGCTGACCATCAGCCTGCTGCCCAAGGCCCACGCCGTGATCTTCCTGCTCAGCGCCGACACCGGCGTCACCGCCAGCGACATGGCGATCTGGAAGGAACACATCGACACCGAACACGCCGACCATCGCGCCGGCCGCTTTGCGGTGCTGAACAAGGTCGACGTGCTCTGGGACGATCTCCAGGGCGAGGCGCACACCCGCGACGCCATCCAGCGGGTACAGCAATACACCGCCGACCACCTGGGCATCCGCCAAACCGACGTGATCCCGGTGTCCGCCAAGCAGGGCCTGCTGGCCCGGGTTCGCAACGACGAGGCCAAGTTCCAGCGCAGCAATCTGCCGTGCCTGGAACAGCTGATCATCGATCGCATCCTGATGCACAAGGAGCAGTTGATCACCCAGAGTCTGATCAACGACCTGTTGGGAATGCTGCAGAACTCCCAGGCCGCCATCATGGGCCGGCTGGAAGTGCTGGAGGAAGAATACGACGCCTGCTCCGACACCAATGTCGACCGTGACGCCCTGCGCAAGCTGGCGGACCGCTCCCAGCGCGATTACGACTTCTACTACAAGAAGCTGATCACCCTGCGCTCCAGCCGTCGGCTGATGCAGTCCCAGGGCACAGCCCTGAGTCAGCTGGTCAGCGAGGAACGGTTTGAGGCCCACGTTGCCAAGACCCGTAACATCCTGACCACCAGCTGGACCACCGCCGGCCTGACTCGGGGCATGGATCACTTCTTCGAGCTGCTGGAAAGCGATCTCAACAACCTGCTCAGCGAAGGCCAACTGGCCGAGAAGATGGTGTCAGCGATCTATCGCCGCTACAACGAAGACACCCGCGCCCGTCACCTGGAGCCCATTCCGCTGCGGGCCGGCCGCCACGTGATTGCAGTGCGGGAGCTGCGCAAGAAAGCCAACCGGTTCCGGCTCAACCCGCGCAACCTGCTGACCGAGCAGAACCTGCTGATCCGCCGCTTCTTCAACGTGCTGGTCAGCGAGGCCCGAACGCTGCACGCCCGCGTCCGCAAGGATGTCGACCGCTGGCCCAGCGAGGCGCTGCTGCCCATCATGCAGTACTCGATGGAACAGAAGCAGCTGCTGGAGCACCAGGTACGCCGGCTGCGGGACATGGTCCGCAATGAGCGCGACAGCAAGGCCCAGCGCCGCCGCCTGGAAACCACCATCGCCGACCTGCGTCGTCAGCTCGAGCTGGCGGAAAACATGCAGCGGCAGATCCGCAAGCCTGCCCCCACCCTGATCCAGCAGAAAGTGGTGAACATTTCCGGCATCGCCTGATGCCGGCTCATCCCGCCGCCATTCCCACGGCGGTTGCAGGCTGACAGGGCCGCCGATAAACTGCATGGCTGGCAATCGCTTACCCCGTCTACAGGCGGAGGGTTGCCAGCCGTCACTGCCAACGTTTAACGGACCCAACCAGGAAGCCTTACGCGCCGATGCCCGAATCCCTGCCGCCGGACTCTGTCGGGTTAGTGACCCCTCAGACCATTGCTTTCGAAGAGCCCCTGACCCTGGCCTGCGGCCAGACCCTGGGCCGTTACGATCTGGTGGTGGAAACCTACGGCACACTCAATGCCGACGCCAGCAACGCGGTACTGATCTGCCACGCCCTCAGTGGCCATCACCACGCCGCCGGCTATCACAGCCCCGAGGATCGCAAGCCGGGCTGGTGGGACAGCTGTATCGGCCCCGGCAAGCCCATCGATACCAACCGCTTCTTCGTGGTCAGCCTCAACAATCTGGGGGGCTGTAACGGCAGTACCGGGCCGATGTCGATCAACCCGGACACCGGCCGCCCCTACGGCCCCGATTTTCCGGTGATTACCGTGGCTGACTGGGTCCACAGCCAAGCACGGCTGGCGGATCATCTCGGCATTACCCAATGGGCCGCCGTCGTGGGTGGCTCACTGGGCGGCATGCAGGCGCTGCAATGGAGCCTGACCTACCCGGACCGCCTGCGGCACGCGGTGGTAATTGCCTCCACCCCACGTCTGACCGCCCAGAACATTGCCTTCAACGAGGTGGCCCGCAAGGCCATTACCAGCGACCCCGATTTCCACAACGGCCGCTATCATGACTACGGCACCCTGCCCCGACGCGGGCTGATGCTGGCCCGCATGGTCGGTCACATCACCTACCTGTCGGATGCCTCCATGGGGGAGAAGTTCGGCCGTGAGCTGCGGGATCAGGCGTTCAAGTTCGGCTACGACGTCGAGTTTCAGGTCGAAAGCTACCTGCAGTATCAGGGCGAGCGGTTTTCCGAGTCCTTCGATGCCAACACCTACCTGTTGATGACCCGGGCGCTGGACTATTTCGATCCCGCCTATGACTTCGACAACAACCTGTCCGAGGCCCTGAAACAGGCTCGCTGCGAGTTTCTGGTGCTGTCGTTCAGTACCGACTGGCGCTTCACCCCGGCACGCTCCGAGGAGCTGGTGAATGCCATGATTGCCGCCCGCTGCAAGGTCAGTTACGCCGAGATCGACGCTCCCTGGGGACACGACGCCTTCCTGATCCCCACGCCCCGCTACACCGACGCCTTCGGCGCCTATATGAGCCGGGTTGCCCGGGAGGTGAACGCATGAGAACCGATCTGGCCATCATTGAACAATGGATTCAGTCCGGCAGCCATGTCCTCGACCTGGGCTGCGGTGACGGCACCCTGTTGGACTACCTGCAGCGGGAAAAGCAGGCCAGCGGCTTCGGTCTGGAAATCAACCCCGACCACATCACCACCTGCATGGCCCGGGGGGTGGCAGTGATCGAGCAGAACCTGGACACCCAGGGGCTGCAGAATTTCGAAGATCAGAGCTTCGACGTGGTGCTGATGACCCAGGCACTGCAGGCGGTGCGCCGGCCCGACCGGGTGCTGGACGAGATGTTGCGCCTGGGCCGCGAGGGCATCGTGACGTTTCCCAATTTCGCCTACTGGCGACTACGCTGGTATTTGATGCGCCGCGGAAGAATGCCGGAGTCGGAAGCCCTGCCCTACCGCTGGTACAACACCCCGAACATCCACCTGTGTACGTTCAAGGATTTCGAGGCGCTGTGCCATCGCAAGAACATCCGCATCAAGAACCGCACCGTGGTGGATGGCCAGCACCAGGATCGCTGGCTCAGCCGGCTGTGGCCCAATATGCTCGGCCAGATCGCCATTTACCGCATTACTCGCCAGGAGGACTGACCATGATTCCGCTTCCGCGTCTCGCCCGCCGTACCCTGGTGGCTCTTGCCCTGGCCTGGACCAGCGTTGCTGCCCAGGCCGAATCGGTGGCTTTTGACGACTACGAAGTCCACTACAGCGTGTTTCCCAGCACCTTCCTGAAGCCCGAGGTGGCGGCCCAGAACAATCTCAACCGCAGCAAGGCGATCGGCATTCTCAACATCAGCATCATGGAAGAGAACGAGCTGGGAGGCCTGCAGACCGTCAGCGGCCAGGTTGAGGGCAAGGTGCTCAACGACATCCAGCAACCGCGCTTTCTCGCCTTTCGCCGCATCCAGGAAGGCGACGCGGTGTATTTCATCAGTGAGTTCCAGTACCGCCCCGGTGAGCTGCTGACATTCCATGTCACCGCCCGCCCCACCGGCGCTGGTACCGACCTGCCCATCCGATTCGCCCACACGCTGTACGAAGAATGACCGACACCGACAACCGGCTGGTGATCGCCAGCAACAACGCCGGCAAGCTTGCCGAACTGACTGACCTGCTGTCCCCCCTGGGGCTGACCCCGGTGGCGCAGAAAACCCTCGGCGTCAGCGAGGCGGAAGAGCCGGCGGTCACCTTCGTCGAGAACGCCCTGCTCAAGGCCCGTCATGCTGCCCGCAGTACCGGACTGCCAGCGCTGGCCGACGATTCCGGCCTGGCGGTGGACGCCCTGGGCGGGCAACCGGGCGTGCGCTCGGCGCGCTTTGCCGGCGACCAGGCCAGCGACGGCGACAACATCGATGCCCTGCTGGCCGCCCTGGCGGACGTGCCGGAAACCGACCGCGGCGCCCAGTTTCACTGCGTGCTGGTCTACCTGCGCCACGCCGACGACCCCACGCCGCTGATCTGCCACGGCCGCTGGCCCGGACGGATTCTGAGCGAACGCCACGGCGATGGCGGCTTTGGCTATGACCCGGTGTTCTGGGTACCGGAACGGTCCTGCAGCGCGGCGGAGCTGAGTCGCGCCGACAAGGGCCAGCTCAGCCACCGGGGGCGCGCCCTGCGGCAACTGCTGGCGCTGCTGGACAGCTCCGCCGCACCGACGTGAGCAACACCATCCCGGCAGCACCCCGACCGGCGCTGCCGCCACTCAGCCTGTATCTGCACATGCCCTGGTGCGTGCGCAAATGCCCCTACTGCGACTTCAACTCCCACGCCCTCGACGGCACCCCGCCGGAGTCCGACTACCTCGCCGCCATTCTGGAAGACCTGCGGCACGACGCCGACCAGATCCAGGGCCGCAGGGTGGAGACCGTGTTCATTGGCGGAGGCACCCCCTCGCTGATGTCGGCGGAGTTCTATCGCCAGCTGTTTGCCGGCCTGGCGCAACAGCTGGACTTTGCCGACAACGCCGAGATCACCCTGGAAGCCAACCCCGGCACTGTCGAGCAGGGCCGTTTCGAGGGCTTTCGCGCCGCCGGCATCAACCGGCTTTCGCTGGGCATCCAGAGCTTCAATCCCGACCATCTGAAGGCGCTGGGCCGCATCCACGATGACCACAGCGCTCATCGGGCGATTGCAGCCGCCCGCAATGCCGGCTTCGACAACTTCAACCTGGACCTGATGCACGGCCTGCCGGAGCAGAGCGTCGACCAGGCCCTGGCGGACATCGAGGCCGCCCTGTCCTGGCAACCGCCGCACCTGTCCTGGTATCAGCTGACGCTGGAACCCAACACCGAATTCTACAGCCGCCCGCCGGACCTGCCAGACGACGACCGGCTCTGGGAAATCTACCGCCAGGGCGGCAACCGGCTTCGCGAGGCCGGCTTCCGCGATTACGAGGTCTCGGCGTGGGCTCAGCCCGGCCGGGCTTCCCGTCACAATCTCAACTACTGGACCTTCGGCGACTATCTCGCTCTGGGCGCCGGCGCCCACGGCAAGCTCACCAGCACCGATGGCTCGATACGCCGTTACTGGAAAACCCGCCAGCCCGACGCCTACCTCAAGCGCATCGGCAGCCGCACCGCGGGCCAGCAAAGCATAGCGACGGACGAACTGGCACTGGAGTTCATGATGAATGCGCTGCGCCTGCGTCAAGGCGTGGACGAGGCAGTGTTTGAGCAACGCACCGGTTTACCACTGCAATCGATTGCGGTATTACTGGAACAGCTACGATCCGAAGGACTGCTGGAACAGGACCGCCTGCAGGCCACGGAACAGGGTCACCGCTACCTCAACAGTCTGCTGGAGCGTTTTCTTTGAAGCACGAAGCCACCCTGCCGCCACTGCCAAGGTCTCTGAAACTTGGCTTGATGGCCACCCTGGGCCTGTTTCTGACGTTGCTGGCCATCAATCAGCTACTGGTTTCACCGGTGGCCAGCAAGGGCATTGTTGATCTGGAGCTGGCCTCCAACGCCGAGCGAACTCTCGCCATCCTCACCAGCTGGGGTGAACAGGGAATGTTGTGGGCTCAGGTCTCACTGTGGCTCGATTTCCTGTTCATCGCGATCTACGTGTTGAGTCTGCTGGCCCTGACCGGTTACCTGCTGCAAGACCGTCCCGGTATTCGCGAACGCAAGGTGGGCCATTCGGTACGGGCCCTGTTTGTCGGCGCGGGCGTCTGTGATGTGGTGGAAAACGTCCTGCTGCTCAACAACCTGTCAGCACCATCGGACAGCGTCAGCCTGGCGGCCGCGCTCTGCGCGATGATCAAGTTCACCGCCCTGCTGCTGGGCGGTGCCGGCCTGCTGGTGATTAGGGCCGAGCGCCGGCATCCACTGGAAACGTCCAGATAGCCGGCGCCCCGCACCTCACCCGCATATCAATTGGTGCGACGGAACAGCAGATCCCAGACACCGTGACCCAGACGCTCACCGCGCTGCTCGAACTTGGTGATCGGGCGATCGTCCGGACGCGGTGAGAAGCCGCCTTCCTCTACGGTATTGGCAAAGCCTTCCGACGCCTGCATCACTTCCATCATGTGCTCGGCGTAGTTCTCCCAGTCCGTCGCCAGGTGCAGAATGCCGCCAACCCGCAGCTTGTGGCGCAGTCGCTGGACGAACTCCGCCTGCACCAACCGGCGTTTGTGGTGGCGTTTCTTGTGCCACGGATCAGGGAAGAACACCATCACCCGGTCCAGGCTGGCTTCCGGCAGACACAGGTCAATCACGTCGTTGGCGTCGATGTTGTAGACCCGCAGGTTTTCCAGGCCATGATCCTCAACCTCCTTGAGCAGCGCCCCGACCCCGGGCAGGTGCACTTCCACGCCAATAAAGTCCTGTTCCGGCGCCGCCGCGGCCATGGTCGCCAGGGATTTGCCCATGCCGAAACCGATTTCCAGGTTCAGCGGGGCCTCGCGGCCAAAGACCTCACGGGGGTCAATCATGCCCTGCTCCCGGGTCAGGCCGAACTTTGGCCAGCAGCGGTCAAAGGCGTTCTTCTGGCCCACCGTCATCCGGCCCTGACGCAACACAAAGCTGCGAATACCCCGCCGCGTAGTAACCGGAGATGTAACCGGAGATGTAACCGGAGATGTGGCCGGGGATGTGACCGAAGGTTGGTCCGTTTGGTTGTCGCGATCTGTCATCGGCTGTCCTCAACCCGCTGGTTGTCAGTGTGGGAAAGATTACGTCATCAATAACCCGACAGTTTACCAGAACCAGCGGCACCGGCTCATACCGGACTGCGGCGCAATAAGTCAGCGAATGAACCGCACGGAACACTAACCCGCTGGCTTGCGATCGAGCTTGCGATACCCCAACGCTTCCACCAGGTGGCCCTGGACCAGTTGCCCTTCGCCGGCCAGGTCGGCAATGGTACGGGCCACCCGCAGGATACGGTGCAGCGCCCGCGCCGACAGCCCCAACCGTTCAATCGCCTGGGTCAGCAACCGCTCACTGCCAGCGTCGAGTGCGCACCAGGTCTGCAACTGCGCGCCCGCCAGGCGAGCGTTGATCACTCCCCGGTCGGCCTGCCGCTGGCGCGCAGCGATCACCCGCTGGCGAACGGCCGCACTGCTCTCGCCCCCGCCCTGGCGTCGCAACAGCACCTCTCCGGGTTGTACCGGCACCTCAACGTGGAGGTCGAAACGGTCGAGCAGCGGACCGGACAGCCGGCTCTGGTAGCGCTGAACCTGCTGGGGCGTGCACTGGCACTCAATGGCGGGATGGCCACGATAGCCACAGGGGCATGGATTCATCGCCGCCACCACCTGGAACGCCGCCGGAAATGCCACCTGACGGCTGGCGCGGGAGATCACGATGCTGCCGGACTCCATCGGTTCCCGCAGCACTTCCAGCACCTTGCGATCAAACTCCGGCAGCTCGTCGAGAAACAGGATGCCCTGGTGGGCCAGGGAGATTTCTCCCGGCCGGGGTCGGCTGCCGCCGCCCACCAGCGCCGCCGACGAGGCGGTGTGGTGCGGCGAGCGGTACGGCGGCTGGCGCCAGTGCCCGGCGCGGATCGGCAGGCCGGCAATGGAGTGAATGCTGGCCACCTCCAGCGCGGCCTTGTCGTCCAGTGCCGGCAGCAGGCCGGGCAGGCGACTGGCAAGCATGCTCTTGCCGGTCCCCGGCGGCCCGAAAAGCAGCAAGTTGTGGCCGCCAGCGGCGGCGATCTCCAACGCCCGCCGCGGCACCTGTTGGCCCTGGACATCGGCCAGATCGGGCTGATCCGGCGGCGTGGTGTCCTCCGCCATGGGGACGATGTCGGGCAACGGGCCACTGCCGACCAGATGCTCACACACCGCCAGCAGATGATCACCCGCCACCACTCCCTCGGCACCGGCCAGGGAGGCCTCTTCGGCATTGGCCCGGGGAATCAGCAGCGCCCGTCCGGCCTGCCGTACCGCCATCACCGCCGGCAGGATGCCGGTAACACCGCGGAGCGCGCCGTCCAGCGACAGCTCCCCCAGGCATTCCACCTCCGCCAGGGCGGCAGCCGGCAACTGACCGGAGGCCGCCAGGATGCCCAGTGCGATGGGCAGGTCAAAACGGCCACCTTCCTTCGGCAGGTCGGCGGGCGCCAGATTGATGGTGATGCGTTTGGCAGGAAACTCGAAGCCGGCATTGAGCAGGGCGCTGCGAACGCGGTCCTTGCTCTCCTTCACACCGGTTTCAGGTAAACCGACGATGGACAGGGCCGGGAGACCGTTGGAGAGATGAACTTCAACCGTGACCGACGGCGCGGTGACACCCAGGCAGGCCCGGGTATGAACAGTGGCAAGCATGACAACCTTCCCTGGTTGATAAGAGCGAAAAACCCCGGTGTGCGCCTTCCTGGCGCATCGACTCCGGGGCCGGAATCAGGCGGAGAGCACTAGTCGGCGGCAGTACCAGGTTCGGCCTGGCGTTGTTCAAGTTCGGCCACCCGCTGTTCCAGGGCTTCCAGCTTTTCGCGGGTACGCATCAGTACCGCCTGCTGGGCATCGAACTCTTCCCGGGTCACCAGTTCCAGACGGGACAGCACGGACATCACCGTGGCGCGGGCGTGCACTTCAAAGTCTTCCCGGGCGGCGCGCGCCATGTCGGGGACGAACTGGCCAAACTGACCCTGGATCTGGGACAGAAAATCCTGCGGACCTTTCACGAGTCACCTCATTGTTTGCTGTGTGCGGCGGGCATGGCTCTGCCAGATTGCTCTGCCAGAGTGTGGCACGGGATCGCCCCTGCTACCGAAGAGGGAGTGTATCATACCCCCGCGCCTGCCATACTGGGCCAGCCCGCGCCCAGAGGGTCAGCGACACGCTCTGTGATCGCCTCTGGCAGGCTCGCACCAGTATGGTTCACGACCAAAACCGGTGCGCTATAATGGAGCGCCCTGACGTCCCATTTTGGCACAGGGTTTTTCCAACTTTTTGTATAGAAAGAGATTTTTTGCGTTGGCACATCCGATGCTACTGACCTGGTACGCAATCCGCACAATTGGTGTGCGAGGTAGCAGCATCCCGACTGCAACGGCGGGCCCGGCCCCCGATTGTTGATACGGCTTCAACAAGGAGAAAGCAATGAAACTTGTGACTGCAATCATCAAGCCTTTCAAGCTGGATGATGTCCGCGAGGCACTGTCCGAGATTGGCGTTCAAGGTGTCACCGTCACCGAAGTTAAGGGCTTCGGCCGGCAGAAAGGCCACACCGAGCTGTACCGTGGCGCTGAATACGTGGTGGATTTCCTGCCCAAAGTCAAAGTGGAGGTCGCCATCGGCGACAACCTGCTCGATCAGGTTATCGAGTCCATCACCAAGGCGGCCAACACCGGCAAGATCGGCGACGGCAAGATCTTCGTGACCGAACTCGAACAGGCGATTCGAATCCGGACCGGCGAGACCGGAGAAGAAGCGGTCTAAAACCGCCACCGGAATTTTCAAGCCAGCGCAAAAACATCCAGTTACCTGAAAAGCCTCGTGCGGAGGGCTTCACATGGAAAACAATCTCTTTCACCTGCAGTACGCTATAGATACCTTTTATTTTCTTGTTTGCGGCGCATTAGTTATGTGGATGGCCGCAGGGTTCGCGATGCTCGAATCCGGCCTGGTGCGTGCCAAGAACACCACTGAAATTCTCACCAAGAACGTCGCGCTGTTTGCCATTGCCTGCACCATGTACCTGGTGTGCGGCTACGCCATCATGTACGACGGCAATGTCTTCCTCTCCGGCATGGGCGCTGTTGACGTCGACGGCGTGCTGGGGGATTTCGCCGGTCGTGAAGGCGGCTTCGAGGGCGGCTCCATCTACTCCGGTGCCTCTGACTTCTTCTTCCAGGTGGTGTTTGTGGCTACCGCCATGTCCATCGTCTCCGGCGCGGTTGCCGAGCGCATGAAATTGTGGGCCTTCCTGCTGTTCGCGGTGGTCATGACCGGCTTCATCTACCCGATGGAAGGCGCCTGGACCTGGGGCGGCGCGGAAGTGTTTGGCCTGTATTCCCTGGGTGACCTGGGCTTCAGTGACTTCGCCGGTTCCGGCATCGTACACATGGCCGGTGCGGCCGCTGCCCTGGCGGGCGTTATCCTGCTGGGTGCCCGTAAAGGCAAGTATGGCCCCAACGGCGAAATCCGCGCCTTCCCGGGTGCCAACCTGCCACTGGCGACCCTGGGTACCTTCATCCTGTGGATGGGCTGGTTCGGCTTCAACGGTGGCTCCGTACTGAAACTCGGTGACGTAGCCAGCGCCCACTCGGTTGCCATGGTGTTCCTCAATACCAACGCTGCGGCCGCCGGTGGTGCCATCGCCGCCCTGATCACCGCCCGCCTGATGTTTGGTAAAGCGGATCTGACCATGCTGCTCAACGGTGCCCTCGCCGGTCTGGTGGTGATCACCGCTGAGCCGTCCACTCCGAGCGCCCTGACCGCCACGTTGTTTGGTGCCCTCGGCGGTGTACTGGTGGTCCTGAGCATTGTGACCATGGACAAGCTGCGGATCGACGATCCGGTCGGTGCCATCTCAGTCCACGGTGTCTGCGGTCTGTTGGGTCTGCTGCTGGTGCCTTTCACCAACGACGGTTCCAGCTTCAGCGGCCAGATCATCGGCGCCATCACCATCTTTGCCTGGGTCTTCGTAGCCAGCCTGATTGTCTGGGGCATCATCAAGGCCGTCATCGGCCTGCGGGTCAGCGACGAGGATGAGTACGAAGGTGTGGATCTGTCCGAGTGTGGCATGGAAGCCTATCCGGAGTTCGTCAGCACCAAGTAATCCCATAGCAGCCGGCCCCGCCGGCTGCGCAAAACAGAAAAGGGCGCCATCACAACGGCGCCCTTTTTTATGATCGGTACGGCAACAAGGCTCAGTCTTCCAGCAGCTCCCGCATGAACTGTGGCTGCGCCAGGGCACCATGATGCGTGGCCTCATTGTAGTAGCGGGTCACAAACGGTCGCTCGGCAGCATCGGCCTCGCGGAAATACCGCAACGGGTTATCCTTGCTGCCCATGGTGCAGCTCCACCAGCCGGTGGGATACACCGGTTGCGGGAATGGCAGCGTCACTACATGGCTCAGACCGGCTTTCTTCATATCGTTGTGGATGTCGCGGATGATGGTATCGGCATGCAGCAGCGGCGACTCGCTCTGCTGCACCACTATGCCGCCATCCCGCAGCGCCAGCATGCAGTCGCGGTAGAAATCCAGCGCGAACAGGCCCTCGGCTGGACCGACCGGATCGGTGCTGTCGATAATGATCAGGTCGATGCTGTTGGGCTCAATGTCCCGCATCCACTGCACCCCATCGCCAAAGAAGAAGTTGGCCCGGGGGTCGCCGTTGGACTCACACAGTTCGGGGAAGTATTGCTCGGACAGCTTGGTGACCCGCTCATCGATCTCCACCTGCCAGGCCTCTTCCACATCGGGATGCTTGAGCACTTCCTTCAGGGTGCCACAGTCCCCACCGCCAATGATCACCACTTTCTTCGGCGCTTTGTGGGTAAACAGTGCCGGGTGGGTCATCATCTCGTGGTAGAGGAAGTTGTCGCGGCTGGTGAGCATGACGCAGCCGTCGAGCACCATCAGGTTACCGAAGGTGTCGGTCTGGTAGATTTCCAGCTTCTGGAACTCACTCTGTTCCTCGTGCAGCTTCTCCCGCACTTTGAGGGAAAACGCAGTGCCCTCGTTCTGGAATACCTCGGTGAACCAGCCTTCATTCAGTGTTGTCATGACGGACCTCCCCTTGCCAATGACAGGCCCCGACGGGGCCGAACTGGCGGTATTGTAGGTGTCCTTTCAGCATAGCTGAAGCGGTCGCCGCGAATATTGCCACGCCTATTGCCACTCCGTCATCGCTACCCTCTTTGCGAGGCCAGGGTGAAGCCCTACAATGGCGCCATTCCCGACCTCCGGGAGAGAACTTCCATCCCGCCTTCACGCCCGGGTCCACCGGCACCCGTCCAGAGGCAGGTTGCACACATTGCACAGGGTTGCGCCCGATGACCGATCTTGTCTCCACCAATGCCCGTCACACCTACAACATTCCCCACTGGAGCGACGGCTATATCGACGTCAACGGTAACGGGGAAGTCTGTATTCAGCCCGACCGGGGTGAAACCGGCGCTGCCATCAGCCTGCCAGCACTGGCCAGCGACCTGGTTGCTCGGGGCAGTCAGCTGCCGGTGCTGGTGCGATTCACCGACATCCTCCACGACCGGGTCAACCGGCTGTGCAACGCCTTCAACCAGGTGGCCGCAGACCAGGGCTATCAGGGGGGCTACACGGCGGTTTACCCGATCAAGGTCAACCAGCAGCGCCGGGTGGTGGAGGAGCTGATCCGTGCCGAACCCGCCGCCAGTCGTCAGCAGATCGGTCTGGAGGCCGGCAGCAAGCCCGAACTGATGGCGGTGCTGGCGCTCAGCCAGGTCGGCTCGGTGATCGTGTGTAATGGCTACAAGGACCGGGAGTACGTGCGCCTGGCACTGATCGGCCAGGCCCTCGGTCACCGGGTCTACATCGTGGTGGAGAAGCAGTCCGAGCTGGCGCTGATCCTGGAAGAGGCCCGCCAGCTCAAGGTCAAGCCGCTGATCGGCGTACGCGCACGCCTGGCCACCATTGGCAAGGGTAACTGGCAGAACACCGGCGGCGAGAAATCCAAGTTTGGCCTGTCCGCCAGCCAGGTGCTGGCTCTGATCCAGACCCTTGAGCAGGCGGATGCCCTGGATTCACTGCAACTGCTGCACTTCCACCTGGGTTCCCAGATCGCCAACATCCGCGATATCCAGACCGGGTTGCGGGAGTGCGCGCGCTTCTACAGCGAATTGCGCCAGCTGGGAGCCCCCGTTACCACCGTCGATATCGGTGGCGGCCTCGGGGTGGATTACGAGGGCACCCGCACCCGCAGCAGCTGCTCGATGAACTACAGCGTGGAAGAGTACGCCTACAACGTTATCCACACCCTGCAGGCCGAGTGTGACCGCGCCGGCATTCCCCACCCGGACCTGATCAGCGAATCCGGCCGCGCCCTGACCGCCCACCATGCGGTGCTGATCACCAACGTGATCGATCGCGAAAGCGCCGACAGCGCCGACCCCGTGGCCCCGCCGGAACCGGCCCCACAGCCACTGCAGGACCTGTGGCAGGCGCTGGAGGAACTGCAGGCACAGCACAGCCCGCGCTCGCCGGTGGAGCTGTACCATGACATCCTGCATGCCCTGAGCGATGTCCACGCCCAGTTTGCCCACGGCCTGCTGGGGCTGGCCCATCGTGCCGCCGCGGAACGTACCTACAGCCGCTGCTGCCAGCAGTTGCGCCAGCGCCTGAACGGCAGCAACCGGGCCCACCGGGAAATCATCGACGAGCTCAATGAAAAGCTCGCCGACAAACTGTTCGTCAATTTCTCGCTGTTTCAGTCACTGCCGGATGTGTGGGGCATTGACCAGGTGTTCCCGATCCTGCCGCTGCGGGGGCTGCAGCGGCCACTGACACGGCGGGCGGTGATTCAGGACATCACCTGCGATTCCGACGGCCGTATCGATCTCTACGTTGATGGCCAGGGCCTGGAAACCACCCTGCCTCTGCCAGAGGATGACGGCGAGCCACTGCTGCTGGGCTTCTTCATGACCGGTGCCTATCAGGAAATCCTCGGCGACATGCACAACCTGTTCGGCGATACCCACTCGGTGGATGTCCGGCGAGACGAGGACGGCAGCTACCGCATCAGCGAGACCATCGCCGGCGATACCGTGGCGAAGATCCTGCGCTACGTGAACTTCGAGCCGGAGCAGCTGCTACAGGCCTACCGCCGCAAGTTTGCCCGCAGTGACCTCGACGCCCTGAGCCAGGAGCGGCTGCTGGCAGAGCTGGAAAGCGGGCTTCACGGCTACACTTACCTGGAAGACTGACTACCTGGAAGACTGACGGGCGCGATAGGCGGAGGGGGACACCCCCTCCCATTTGCGAAAGGCACGGCCGAAGTTGGATGGATCGCTGTAGCCCAACCGGTCGGCAATGTCATCAATGGTGGCCGCGGATGCCGTCAGCAACTCCAGCGCCCGGGCATGACGTACCCGATCCAGAATGGCCTGGAACCGCACGCCTTCGGCGCTGAGTTGCCGCCGCAGCGTCCGGGAGGAGACCCCGAGACTGTCGGCCACCTGCTCCAGCGCCGGCAGCCGCCCGGTACGCACCGATTCCAGCAACCGCCGCACCCGGCCCGCCGCCGAGGCGGTCTGGGACTCCAGCTGGCGCTGCTCTTCCTCACACTGCTGCTCCGCCACCCGCCGTGCCACCGGGTTGGACAGGGCGATGGGCAAATCCAGAAACTGCCGCCGGAAGCGCAGCTGATTGGCGCAAGCGTCAAACCGCACCTGATCGGCGAACAATCCCTGATAGGCCTGCCAATGGGCGGGTCTGGGGTAGGTCAGCCGGCACGAGCCGCCTTCCAGCAGACGGGTGCCGAACAGCAGCAGATTGACCTCCATGATCGACGCCAGCACCACCTCAACGTTGAACACGTACAAATCCTGCAGATCGTGTTCCACCTTCAGCTCAATCACGGCGTCATCGCCATCGGTGTAGAAATCCAGCCCCATGTAGGGAAAGCGGATACGGAAGTACTTGATCAGCACTTTCAGCGCTTCTTCGATGGTGTCGCTGCTGATCGCCGCCTGGGACAGAGCGCCGTGGGTGGTGAACTTGAGCCGGCGGCCAAACGCCAGACCCAGGGCCGGATCGCCACTGTGCTCCAGCGCCGTCCGGCTGAGTGCAACAAACTGCTTGATGGTGATGAGATTGTCCGGATGCTCCAGAGCCGAAGACCGGATCGCCGCCGCCTTCAGCAATGGCTGACGCCGGATACCCCGCTCCTCCAGCAACTGGCAGAGGATGTCAGCGTAATGCGCTTTGATCACCGGCAGATCCACTGCCAATTCGGATGAATACCTGGACATTCCGAAACCCTGAATCGCAAACCGCAACAACACTAGACTGCATTGATCAAAACGGCAATCACCTGTCTGCCCCGGCGACAGTGTAGAAATGGTCAAAACAGCATCACCGTTCCCCCCCCGCCATGAATCCAATAGCCACGACCGGACGTAAAGCTTTTCACCAGTAGCCACTGACAGACGCCGGACGAGTGCCTAGAATGATGACTCAAACCGTAACAAGCCACGCCAAAGCCAAGGAGCGTCCAGTGACGACGCTGGAGCCAACTGCCCACCGGGCAGATAGTCCCCGTGACCCCTGGAGCCAGCTGCTGGAAAAGGTGGGCAAACACCAGGACCGGGAAGCCTTCCAGTCGCTGTTTCAGCACTTCGGGCCACAGATCAAACACTACGCCATCGCCAACGGTCTGCCCCATCAGGCAGAGGAGCTGGTGCAGGAGGTCTTTATCTCGATCTGGCGGCGCTCCTGCCTGTACGACTGGCGCAAGGCCGCGGCCTCCACCTGGATCTTCACCATCGCCCGTAACCAGCGGGTGGACCTGCTGCGCAAGCTCCGCCGTACCAATAAGGAAATCACCGTGGAGACCGAGGACCTGTGGCAGGTACCCGGAGAGCAGGAGGACGAACCGGTAACGTCCCTGCACCGGCTGATGTCGGAACGGCGGATTCGGGAGTCCCTGGTGCATCTGCCGGAAGAGCAAATCACGGTGATTGCCAAGGTCTACATGGAGCAGAAGTCCCACCAGACCGTGGCGGAAGAGCTGGACATCCCCCTGGGCACGGTGAAAAGCCGGGTCCGCCTCGCCCTGAAGAAACTGAAAGTACTGTTGCAGGACCAGAAGTCATGACGTCGCATCACCCCGACACCCTGAGCCTGATGGAGTACAGCGCCGGGACCCTGAGCGATCCCCATGCCCTGTGCATCCGCCTGCACCTGGATCACTGCCCCCACTGTCGCAGCCGCGTTGATGCCCTCGACAGCCTGGGTGCGATGATCGTTGAGAGCCAGCCCAGGGAACCGGTAGCGGCCGGTACCTTTGACGCCATTCTCGACCGCATAGACGCCGAGCCGGCGCCGGGAGCAATCGTTATGCCACGGGACCCGCGCGATGCCCTGCACAAGCTGCTCGACACCGACGACCTCAACAGCCTGCCCTGGAAACGGCAACTGGCGGACGCCAGCGTGTTCGACATCAGCGACTATTTTCCGGAGCAGTCCGAACGGGTGGTGCTGCAGAAGCTGACCGCCGGCGGCAAGGCCCCCAGCCACACCCACCGGGGCACCGAGACCACCATCGTGCTGCAGGGGGCGTTTGTGGATCACAGTGGCGTGTTCAACCAGTGGGACTTCGTGGTGCTGGATCAGAACGACACCCACAAACCGGTGGCCGTCGGCCACGACGACTGCATCTCGCTGTCGATTCTGAGCGCGCCGCTGAAGCTGACCGGTACCTTCACCCGTCTGCTCAATCCGTTTATCCGCTGAACTGAAGGCAGTTCACTGGTACCGGGCACGGCTCCGCGCTCACTTACCAAGGCAATTCGGTGCCGTCCCAGTTAAGGAAGCGGCCATTATCATCACTCCCCAAACCACTAAGGATGCGCAGCAGGTTGACCGCCGTGTCCTCCGGATCGTGCACCTCCAGCTGTCGCAGCGACTCCTGAAACGGCGCACTCAACGCGGTCCGGGTGGTGCCGGGATGCACCGCCACACAGGCCACGGAGCGATACTGGCGCTGGAGCTCGATGGCCAGATTGGCCACCAGCATGTTCAATGCCGCTTTCGACATCCGGTAGGCGTACCAGCCTCCCAGACGGTTGTCGCCAATCGATCCGACCTTGGCTGACAAGGCCATCACCCGCAGCAGCGGCACCCGACCCAACCAGGGTCGCAACGCCTGCATTACCAACGCCAGCCCCACCGCGTTGATCTGGAACGCTTTCACCAACGCCCCCGGGTCAACATCCTGCAACCTCTTCTCGGGGGCCAGGTCGTGATCGTGGAGCAGACCGGCGGCGTATATCACCGTGTCGATCCGGAGGGCCGGCGCCAGCACCCCTGCCAGTGCCTGCTGCACCTCGTCGGCGCTGGCAGCCAGTGGGTCCCAGGCCAGCGAGTGTACCCGGGCGTCGGACGAGCTGAGCGCCTGCCGCGACAGGGTGATCACCCGCTCAACCCCGGCATCCGCCAGCAACGCATTCAACAGCGCCCGGCCAATGCCGCCACCTGCGCCCACCAGCACAACGTTGTGGATCGAACGGTCGGTCATAGCGGAATCTCCTCTGCGGGCATCAATCGGGCCAAAGCCGGGCAGGGCCCGGGGTTACCAGAACGGTACGGCCGGCTGGTGAATTCCGACCACCACGTACCGGCCGGCGTGGCCGAAAATGACCGACAGCTGTCAGCTTCTGACCTTCTCCAGCCCCGGCCGATAGCAGAGAATGATTACGTTGATTAGTGTCTCTGAACTAGTCCGGCTCACCCCTCTGGGGTCGAGCAATACTGCTTTCGGCCACGCATTGCGTGGCCTTTTTCGTTTCCCGCCACACCGCTCCGGTGCTGCCCAGTACATCACTCAGCACACAGATCGTCAGCTTTTTTTACATCTCTGGAAATATTGCCCCGTCCGCCCCCGGCATTTGCCTCAAGGCCGTCAAATCAAACAGCTACAACGAACCGGCCATCGCCAGGTCCAGCGAACAGTCCGCCAGACGCAACGAAAAGTGCAAATAGCGCAACGTTATTAAAAAGAAACCTGACCTATTCTTCGATGTTAATGCGACCAGCTCCCAGGCCCATCCAGGTTCGTCAGCTTTCTTTACATGCAAAGCCACCAAGTCACCTGAAATCAACAATTTACATCGTTTAACATTTGTTTCACCCCGTATCTGCCTACCCCGTCACACACCTGCAAGGTGCGGTTATCAAGGCCCGAGCCGATGTCCGGATACTGCGAACCAGGCCAACCCAAAATTTCCTGACGAAGTTGGCACACCTTCTGCTTATGAGCCCGCCGTCATTCCACCCGGGATTGGCGCTTCTGGCCCCCAGAGCGCCGGGGCTGTCCCCGGGGCCGGGCAATCAGGAAGCAGTCGAGGACGACGGAGATAACGGCAGTATGAAAATCAGCATTCTTGGTCTGGGGTATGTGGGCGCAGTCTGTGCCGCGTGCCTGTCGAGTCGGGGTCACCACATCATTGGTGTGGATGTGTCCGAGGCAAAAATCGACATCATCAACCAGGGCCGTTCGCCCATTGTCGAGCCAGGTCTGGAAGAACTGATTCGCGAGGGCGTCCGCGACCACCTGATCAGCGCCACCACCGATGTCCAGCAGGCGGTGCTCGACAGTGACCTGTCGATGATCTGTGTCGGCACCCCCAGCAAGGCCAATGGCGACCTCGACCTGACCTACGTCCGCACCGTCTGCCAGCAGATCGGCCAGGCCCTGCGCTCGAAGGACAGCCGCCACACCGTGGTGGTGCGCAGCACCGTGTTGCCCGGCACCCTGCGCCAGGTGGTGATCCCGGAACTGGAACAAGCCTCCGGCAAGCGTGCCGGCAGCGACTTTGGCGTCGCCATGAACCCGGAGTTCCTGCGGGAATCCAGCGCCATCGCTGACTACGAGCAGCCGCCGATGACCGTGATCGGGGAACTGGACGAAGCCTCCGGCGAACCGCTGGTGCAGATCTACCAGGAACTGGACGCCCCGCTGATCCGCCGGCCCATCGAAATCGCCGAGATGATCAAGTACACCTGCAACGTCTGGCACGCCACCAAGGTGGCCTTCGCCAACGAGATTGGCAACATCTCCAAGGCCGTGGGCATCGACGGCCGCGATGTGATGGACGTGGTCTGCAAGGACACCGCCCTCAACATTTCACGCTATTACATGCGCCCGGGCTTCGCCTTCGGCGGTTCCTGCCTGCCCAAGGACGTTCGCGCCCTGACCTACCGCGCCCGGCAGCTCGACCTGTCCCAGCCGCTGCTGAACGCTCTGATGCCCAGTAATGCGCTGCAGGTGCAGTACGCCCTCGACCGCATCCTGGGCTACGGCAAGCGCCGGATCGCCCTGCTGGGCCTGAGCTTCAAGTCCGGCACCGACGATCTGCGTGAAAGCCCGCTGGTGGAGCTGGCGGAACGCCTGATCGGCAAGGGTTACGAACTGAAGATCTACGACGCCAATGTCCATTACGCCCGCATCCACGGCTCCAACCGGGACTACATCGAGTCCCGGATTCCCCATCTGTCGTCGCTGCTGGTGGACGACATGCAGGCGGTGATCGATCACGGCGAGATCATCGTGCTCGGCAACAGCGAGCCCGCGTTCCAGGCCCTGGTGGAACACCCACCGGAGGGCAAACGGGTCTTCGACCTCGTCGGCTTCATGCCGTCAGCCAGCTCCGACAGCCTCGAAGGCGTCTGCTGGTAAGTCACCCCGTGCCGAACCCGCCGACCGTCCCGGTCGGCACTCGCTGTTTGAGAAGGACCCGCAGACATGACCGCATCCCCTCCCGGCACCCAGCCGGCACCGGGCGCACGCCGCTTTATGGCGTGGATGCTGCTGTTCGGCGCCATCGCGCTGATGGCGGACTCGGTGGACGCCCGTTACCTGGACCCGGACCACAAGAAGTTCATCTTCCTGCTGGGCGTTATCGGTACCTGGCGCTACGGCAATGCCATCATGCATTACCTGCGGGGCATGTACTTCCTGTACTGGCGCTTCCCCCGAATGCGCCGGGCGGTGGAGCGGCTGGGAGACCGGGCGCTGCCCTCGGAGGTGTTCATGGTGGTCACCAGCTTTCGCATTCCCACCCACACCACCTTCAAGGTCTACCGCTCGGTGTTCCAGGAAGTGGAACGGCTGGAGCGGCCCGTTACGATCATTGCCTCCATCGTGGAGAAAGCCGACGAAGTCTTTATCAAGGACATCCTGCGCCAGACCTGCCGCCATCCTGATCGCATCAAGCTGCTGATCGTCCGCGCCCGCGGCACGGGCAAACGGGACGGTCTGGCCCACGCCTTCCGCGCGCTGTCACGGCAGATGCCGGCAGAGGACGCGGTTGTAGGGGTGGTGGACGGTGACACCCTGATGCTGCCGGGCTGCGTTGCCAACGCCATCAAATTCTTCAGCTACCTGCCCAATGTCGGCGGCCTCACCACCAATGAGTATTGCGAGGTGGAGGGCAGTGAGCTGATGCGCCAGTGGCACGCCCTGCGATTCGCCCAACGCCACGTCAACATGTGTTCCATGGCGTTGTCCCAGCGGGTTCTGACCATGACCGGGCGACTGTCGTTCTTCCGCGCCACGGTGCTCACCGATCCGGACTTCATCCGCGATGTCGAGGCGGACCACCTGGAGCACTGGCGCCTGGGCCGCTTCCAGTTCCTCACCGGTGATGACAAGTCCTCCTGGTTCAGCCTGATGCGGGCCGGCTGGGATACCTTTTATGTGCCCGACAGCCTGACCCTGACCGTGGAGCACCCGCCGGAGCCCCGTTTCCTGAAGGCCACCCGGCAACTGATGTACCGCTGGTACGGCAACTCCCTGCGCCAGAACTTCCGCACCACCCGCCTGCTGGGCCGGCGACAGCTGGGTCTGTTCACCATGTACGTGCTGTACGACCAGCGCGTGTCGATGTGGACCTGCCTGCTCGGTCTCACCGCCTCGCTGGTGGCGTCCTTGCTGTTCGGGGCCCAGTACCTGCTGCTCTACCTGCTGTGGATACTGATCTCCCGCACCATCGCCACGCTGCTGTACGGCCTGTCCGGACACGCCATCAACCCGTTGTACCCGCTGGTGCTCTACTACAACCAGATCGCCGGCTCGGCGATGAAGGTCTACTCCATGTTCCATATGGACCAGCAGAGCTGGACCCGGCAAAAAACCAAGCTGGCCGGCGGCGGCAACCTCGACGCCGCCCTCAACGCGCTGTCCTCGAAAGCCATGCTGGTTGCGTCAGTGGGCATCTTCGCGGGCGCCGTGGCCGGCCTCATTTACCTGTCACACAGCCCCTCGCTCTGAGGAATACGTCATGACTACCACCCAACAACCACACATCGTCCACGAAGCCATTGATGAGCGCCAGCACGTGCGTACCCGGGTACCGGCCAAGGCCCTGCTGATCGGCAATACCGACGTCATCGAATGCCAGATCCAGGACATCTCCCTCGGCGGACTGGGGCTGGTGTCGGAGCAGCCGCTGCACGAGGGCCAGCTGTTCAAGGCCCAGGTCACCCTCGATATCCACAACGCCAGCCTCAACCTTGAGGTCGACGTCAAAGTGGTCAAGCAACGGGGCGAGGTGACCGGCGTGGCGTTTATCGATCTGACGCCGGGCAAGCGCGACATTCTCCGCTACGTCATCTCCGCCTACCTCGCCGGTGACATCGTCGACGTCAACGGCGTACTCACGGTGATGCAGCGGGAAAACTACATCAAGCAGCGCAAGACCAAGGCCGATAACAGCCGCGACTGGGCCGGCCGCCTCAAGGCCGCACTGGGTACCCTGGTGTATCTGCTGGTCGGGCTGGGCATTCTCGGCGCCCTGGGCTACAAGCTCTACCTGTACCTGTTCCGGGTGGAGGCAGTGCAGGCCCATGTCGACACCAACGCCTACCACCTGAACATGCCGGACAACGGCTTTGCCCGCTTCCTGCTGCCTCCGGACCAGCTCAGCGTCAGCCCGGGCACGCCGGTTGCCGCGGTTTCCGGCCAGCTCGCCAGCCGTCAGGAGCTGCCGGAGCAACTGCCGGCCCTGGCCCGGCTGAGTGCCGAGGAACGCGCTCTGCTGCTGGGTGAACAGCCGCTGGAGACCGTGATCACCAGTCCCTGCGACTGCGACGTCTACTACCCCCAGGCTGCCACCGACCGCTATGCCTACCGTGGCGACAGCCTGGTGCACCTGCTGCCAAAGGATCAGCCGCTGACGGTCAGGGCCCAGATTCCCTACCGGGTGATCGACCAGATCAACACCATCGATCAGGTCTCGCTGCAGGTGTACGGCGTGGACGGGCCGCTGACCGGCGACATCGTTGGCACCCGGCTGCTGCCGCAACAGGGCACCATCGAGCTGACCATCCAGCCGGACACGCCGCTGCCGCGCAGCAGCTACCTCAGCCCGGTCACGGTGGATCTCTACCGCGGCCTGCCGTTTGGCCTGTGAGCAAGACCGCCGCCATGATCCGAGCCGTCTCCCTCCCATCCCTGGCAGTGGCGCTGTTGTTGCCGGCGCTATTGTTGCCGGCGCTGACCGGCGCCGCCGTGACCGGCCTGCCCCAGGTGCGCTACCAGCTGCATCAGGACCCGGACACCGAGGTGATCGAGCCGTTGCGACGGTTTGCCGAGCGCGGTGATCGGCCGTCCATGCGTCTGCTCGCCAGTCGGCTGGTGTCGCAGGAGCGGCTGGATACCACCCACGAGGCCATCGGCTGGTACTGGCGCGCCTTTGACCGTGGCTATGGCAAGCCCCTGGCACTGGCCGGGATGTCGGAGATTGCCGATCGCATGCCGCTGTTCCGCGAGCAGATCCGCGCGCTGCTGGAGCAGGGCCTGAACCAGCTTGACCCGCTGGCCAGCGACGAGACCCTCAACAGCGTGCTCGACCTGTTCCTGGTGTACCCCGAACTGCTGCCTTCTGATCAGGTAGAGCACCTGATCGGGCAATACCAACGTGCCTGCGTACTGGACTGCCGTGCCCTCACCTACCAAGCCCGATTACTGGAAGCCCGAGGCCAGTTGGAGCAGGCAGAACGGCGCTACCGGCAGGCTATGCTCTTGGACGCCCGGGCGGTTGGGCTGTACTCCCGCATGCTCGGCGACGACGCCTTCGATGGCCTGCTCTCGGTCGCCCAGGCCCACCAAAGCCGTTTGCCGGAGCTGCCCGCCGAGGTGGTGGAAATGCTCGCTGTGACCCTGACCCGAACACCCCGCCAGCACGACAACGCTATTCTGCTCTGGCTCGACCAGGCCATAGCCTGGGGCTCGTTTCAGGCACTGCTGGCCAAGGCCGGCTACCTGCTGGACCACCCCGATGTATTCGACCACCAGGCCGCCTTCCGGTTGATTGAACAGATTAGCCTCCGGGACCCGGACGAGGCCGGCTTTCTCCGGGCCCAGGCACTGCAGGTTTACGATTGGCCGAGCCTGGACCCGGAAGCTGCGCAGCGGCAGCTCCAGACCCTGGCACCGCGCCACCCTGACCGGGTACAACTCGCAATGGCACAGCTATACAGCAGCGGTGGCCTGGACGAACCCGATCACCGCGCCGCACTGGCGCTCTACCAACCCCTGTTAACCCGACCCAACGCCGCCGCCCATTACCGCGTCGCTACGCTGTATGCTGGCACCCGCGCCATGTGCCCGGACCCGGTCAAGGGCTATGGTTACGCCCGCATTGCGGAGCTGCTGGGCAGTGCACGCGCCCGGCTGTTACGGCAACAGCTGGAAACCCGTCTGAGCCCTGAGCAACACAGCCGCGGTCAGGCCCTGGTTCACGTTCTTCGACAACGCCTGGAGCAGTCGATATGAGCCGCCTTCACTTCCGATCTGTCTGGTTGTTCCTGCTGCTCCTGACACTGCCGGCGCTGGTCCGGGGCGCCGCCAACACTATCACCACCGAACAGCCCCGTTATCAGCTTCAGCACAAAGTTACCGCCCAGCTCGGCTATGGCCCCGGTGACGCCCCGCTGGGGAGTGACAACCGCGGATTCGACCAACTGCGCTACCAGCCGGCACTGACTGCTTACCTGCCCCAACGGGCCTGGCCCGACTGGCAGTTTCACACCCGACTGTGGCTGACCTACACCGATGACGACAGCAACAGCGCGCTGTTTGAAGGCACCAGCCCGGAGGGTGACAGCCTGGAACTGCGGGATGCCTACCTCCGCCGCGAGCGGCTGCTGGACGATCCCCGCCTGTCCCTGACCGTCGGGCGCCAGCCCTATCGGTCGCCGTTGGCGCTGTGGTGGGACACCAGCCTGACATCGGCGCGACTGCAGTGGCAGGACACCTTCGAGCGCGGCTTCGTCGCCCTCGGACAACGGCCACACAGTTTCAACAGCGTCGAGGGCCGGCTCGACCCGGAGGACAGGGACATCGGCTATCTGCTCTCGGAAGCTGCCTGGCGCTGGGCGCCACAGGGATGGACCGGGGTCCGGCTGATGGCAGAGCTCGATCACTCCGGCGCCGACTGGCGCAACGATCGGGAAGACATCCGTGCAGTCCGCACCGGGGTATTCATCGGTGAGCGCCAGCGTGAAGACCGGGCTCTGGTCACCGACTACCACCTTGAAGCGCTGTGGCTGCAGGGACAACGGCAAGACGCCAATGGTAAGGACAGTGTCCGCGGCTGGGTCCTAGCAGGCGAGGCCGGCAAACGCTTCCGCCAGCAGCCCTGGCAACCCAGGCTGGCGGTGCGGGCAGTGATAACCGACGACCGCGCTCAGGGCTTCTACCTCAACGGCCTGCAGAGCGACCGCCTTCAGTTTGAGCCAAGGGAGCGGGGGGCCATGGCGGGATCACTGGTTAACCTCAGCCTTCGCAACACGCTGTTCTACGGCCTTCGCCTGGAAGTCCACCCGGCAACTCGCCAACGGCTGGCCGTTATGCTCAGCAATCTGCACTGCCGCTCCGCCAGCGGCCCGCTGCCCCTGGAACGCATCAGTGACCGAAACGACCGCTGCCAGGGGCATGATCTGGGACAAACTTTGGACTTGGACTATCGCTGGCGGATGTTCCCACTCGCCTTCGCCGGAAGTCAGCTCAACTGGCAGGTAAGCGCCAGCCTGGGCCTGTTCCATGCAGGGTCGGCGCTGACCGAAGGTGGTGATGACCAGCAATGGCTGATCAATACCGAGATGAGCTGGTAGGGCACGCCGATGATCTTCGCTTCCAACGTCTTCCTATTCCTGTACCTGCCGCTGTTCCTGGCGGTGTACTACTTGGCACGGCCACAGTGGCGATCGCTGGTGATCCTCGCCGGCAGCTACCTGTTTTACGCCTGGTGGCGACCGGATTTCCTATTGCTGTTCGTCGCCGTCAGCTACTGGAACTATGCGTTTGGGCGCTGGCTGCACCAGTACCGCCAGTCCGCCCCAAGGCTGGCGTTTCGTCTGCTCACTGTTGCGGTCATCGGTAACCTGGCGGTGCTGGGATACTTCAAATACGCCAACTTCGGCGTCGAGGTGCTGAACGACCTGCTGCAGCCGCTGGGCATCGATACCTTTACTCTGGAACACATCATCCTGCCACTGGGGCTGTCGTTCTATATCTTCCAGGCCATCAGTTATGTGGTGGACGTGTACCGCGGGCACGCCCAGCCGGCCCGTCATTTTGTCGATTTTGCCGCCTATATCGCGCTGTTTCCCCAGCTGATTGCCGGCCCCATCCTGCACTACCGCACCATCGACCGGCAGCTGCGCCAGCGCGAACACAGCTGGGAGCTGTTCTCCCTGGGCGCCAGCCGGTTCATGCTGGGCTTTATCAAGAAAGTGCTGATTGCCGATTCCCTCGCGCCCCTGGCCAACCGCTTCCTAAGCAACCCCGACCCCGGCTTTGCCGATGCCTGGCTGGGCACCGCGGTGGCGTTCATCCAGCTCTACTTCGACTTCTCCGGCTACAGCGACATGGCCATTGGCCTGGGCATGATGATGGGCTTCCGCTTCGCCGAGAATTTCAACCAGCCCTTCCTGGCCATGAGTTTCACCGAATTCTGGCGGCGCTGGCACCTGACCCTCGCCGACTTCCTGCAGAACTATGTCTACCGTCCGCTGGTGAAGGCCTGTGGCGTCAACGCCGGCCGGGCGCTGTTCGTTACCATGCTGCTTTCCGGTATCTGGCACGGCGCCAGCTTTGCGTTCTTCTTCTTCGGGCTGGTGACCGCACTGATGATGCTGCTGGAGCGACGGTTCCGCTGGGTCACCACCCCACGCACGCCCTACAACGGCTGGCGTCACCTGCTGAACCTGCTGTTGATGATCATGATGATGGGGTTCTTCACCACCGGCGACCTGGCCCACTCGCTGCAGATTCACCAGGGCATGCTGGGCCTATCCGGCCCCGGCTATCTGGAACCCTACCTGCTGGCCAGTTCCCGCCTGACGCTCGCGTTCGTACTGGTGGCGGTGGTTTGGCTGGTGATCGCCGGGCGCACCAACCTGCGGTTCTACGCCCGTGAAGGTGCGCCCTACCTGATGCAGGAGGTGCGCGGCTGGCAGGCCGGGCTGCTGTGGTTGGGTTTTGCCCTGGCAGTCAGCCGGCTGGCGGCCAACTCCTTCTCACCCTTCCTGTACTTCCAGTTCTAGGAGCCGCCGATGTTTCCCGTGATGACTCGCGCCAGCCGCTGGAACGGCTACCTGTTCTGCCTGCTGCTGGTCGCCATGATGATCTACGGCGTGCCGCAACTGCTGCGCTACGCCGTCAGCCAGGACCAGGCCCTGACCCTGTACCTGGATGGCGAACTGGCACGGGATTTTGAAGGCGAGTTCGACCAGCAATTGCCGCTGCGGGATCTAGCGATCCGATTCTGGGGCAACCTGCGCTACCTGGTGTTCCGGGAAGGCGAAAACGGCGTTGTCCTGGGCCAGCAGCACTGGCTCTACACCACCGAGGAGCTGGTGTACCCCAGTCGCCTGGACACGGTGCTCACCGGCCACCTGAGTCGCATCGGGGAGTTCCGCGAGGCCCTCGCCCGGCGTCAGCAACAACTGATTCTGGTGCCGGTGCCCATGAAGGTGGCCACCTACCCGCAATACCTCGGCCGCACCCTGCCGGCGCCGGTCGCCCGTCTCTACCCCCGCCTGATTGAAACGCTGAACCAGCGCCAGTGGCCCCATGTCGACCTGGCCACGGCATTTCACCAGCCAGTCGGCGATGACGAGCGCCTGTTTCTGGCCCGAGACACCCACTGGAGCCCCCGCGGGGCCCGACTCGCCGCCGACACCATTGCCCGGACCTGGCCCGAACTGCAGGGCGACCGGTCATTCCGTACCGAACGTCTGGACGAAAGCCGCTATCAGGGCGACCTGACCGGCTTCATCCTCACCAGCGATGGCCTTGCCGAGGGCTACAAGGCCAGTGAGGTGGTGCCCCGCTTTGAGACCCACGGCGACCTGACCACCGTCACCTCGGCTGCGCTGTTTGGCGACCAGGGTGATCGCGGCATCGACCTGGTCGGCACCTCCTACAGCAAGATCGAGCGCTGGCACTTTGCCGGTTTTCTGCAACAGGCGCTGGCGCGGGAGGTGAGCACCTTTGCGGTGGAGGCCCGTGGACCTTACGCCGCCATGGAACGCTACCTGGCCGACACCCACCGGGATGCCCAGCCGGACACCGTGATCTGGGAATTCCCGGTGCGGGCCCTGTTGCAGCCGCTGGACCAGCGCAAGAGCTGGCAGCAATCCCTGGATGAACAGTTCTGATGAGGAGAACCCTGATGCTGTACCGGTTACCCCAACTGGCGGCCCTGCTGCTGATGACCCTGGCCTCGCTGGCCTGGGCCGACGACAACGCGGCACTCTATGACGATGCCCTGCCGGCGGACGCCGGCTTCGTCCGCCTGCTCAACCTGGCCTCGGCGCCGGCGGAGCTGAGGGTACCGGCTCACGCCCTGAGCCAGGCGGTGGGCGGCACCCAGCTGGGGGACTTTCTGGTGCTGCGCGAGGGAGAGTACGAGGTGACCGTCAACGGCGACGCGCTGACCGTTGCAATCAGCGCTGGCCAGGCCACCACCCTGATCAGTGATGGCCAGCAGCTGCGGCAACAACAGGCACCGCTGCCGCAGAATCCCCGCAAGGCCCAGATCTGGTTCTACAACTTCAGCACCCAGCCACTGGCACTGAAAACTGCCGATGGCCAGATTGCAGTGGTGGATACTCTAGCGCCCGGAGAACAGGGAGAACGGCTGATCAACGAGGTCAAACTGGGCTTTGCCGCCTACCAGGGCCAGCAGGCCGTCGCCGAGTTTGCCCCCTTGCTGCTGCGCAAGGGACGCAGCTACAGCTACCTGGTGATGGCCACCGACCAGGGGCCGGTGGCCCAGGCCAAACTCAACACCGTGGCGCGGAGGGACCCATGATCGCCGCCAGAACAATGGCGCCCTGGCTGGCGGCACTGGCACTCGCCACGACGCCCACGGGTGCCAACACCAGCACCAGCAACAACAACGGCCTCGCCACACCGGCCGGCGCTCCCAATGCACTGCTGATGTCACCCGCCGACGCCTGCGACCAGGGCTGCCTCGCCTGCCCCGGTCTGGCGGACCCGGAACACTACGCCGAAGGCTCCATGAAAGCGCTGCGGATGATCACACCAGGGCAGGAGCGCTGGCTGTTTCGCAGCGAAACCGATCTCGCCACCGACTTCGGTTTTCCGGATGCCCGGGCCGAAGCCTGGTTCCGGCAGTTGGTGTCGACCCTCGCCCGGCAGGGCACCGCCCTGGTAATGATTCTCCAGCCCACTCGCGGCCTGATGCATCAGGACCGCCTGCTGGCCGACGACCGCGCCGGCTTCGATGCCGAGCGGGCGCGTCAGGGCATGGCACGGTTCCAGACCCAATTGCGGCAGGCCGGCGCCATTGTGCCCAATATGCTGCCACTGGTGGACCAGCCGCCGGAGGCCGACTACTTCTTCCGCCGCGATCATCACTGGACCCCCGCCGGCGCCCGCGCCACCGCCGAGCGTGTGGGCAAGGCCCTGGCCGATCATCCGTTGCGCCAGCGACTGCCACCACAGACCTTCGTCACCGAGCCTGGGGCGGTGATCCGCAAGCGCGGCTCCCTCAACAGTGGCCTGGGCCAGATCTGTGGCAATCACTATGGCCACCAGTACCTGCGCACCTACCAGACCCGGCCGGCGCAGCAGCAGAACCAGGCGGCACTGTTTGGTGACCCGCCAAGGCCCGAGGCCGTACTGGTCGGCACCAGCAACTCCGCCGCACGGGACGACGACCAGAAGAACTACAACTTCGACGGTTTCCTCAAACAGGCCCTGGCCACCGACGTGCTCAACCATGCCCTGCCGGGGGCTGGAGCCGCCGGCGCGCTGCAGCAGTTTCTCCACTCCGCCGACTACGACCCGACACAGCCACCGGCGGCAATTCTGTGGGAGCTGCCGCTGAACTACCGGCTAGATGACCCGCTGATGTATCGCCAACTGCTGCCCGCCGTCAGCGGCCGCTGCCGCGGCGACCGCCAGATTCGTCGCCAGACCCTGCCATTACCGGCGCTCCAGGTGCATCAGCGATACGAGGTGCTCAGCAACACCGGTGACCAGTACCGCGACCTGCGTGGTCTCGACGGTTACCTGGATCTGCGTTTCAGCGACCCGGACCTCAAAGCGTTCTACATTATTACCTACTACGACAACGGCGAGCGGGATAAGGTCTGGATACGCCGCCCGGCAGCAGTGGCCGGCGGCCAGTACTATCTGGCGCTGTCCCGCTCACCCCGCCTGGCCGAAGCCAACCTGCTGTCGGTGTTCATCGAACCGACCCAGACCACGGCCGCAGCCTCGGAGATGGAGATTCGACTATGTCGCTGAACCGCACCCTGAATGCCCTGCTACTGACCAGCTTGTGGGTACTGCCCCAGGCGCCGGCACAGGCGGTGCCGGCGGGCGTGCCCACCCAGCCGGTCAGCGCCGACTGCCCGCGGGAGGTGGTGGTGCCCTACACCGGCCACCTGCAACTGCCCAGCAAGTACGACCAGAGCGATGCCAGCAAATCCACCCTGAGAACCGAGCTGGCGGCAGAACCGGAAGCCATCAAGGCGCAGATCCAGGCCTACAGCAAGCAGGTGGTGGGCTTTGCCGACTATTACCTCAGCCATACCGGCGACCGCCACCGGCGCGGCGCCCTTGCCTGTCTCCATGGCGCTCTGGGTAGCTGGGCCGACGCCGGCGCGCTGCTGAGCACCGACGCCAGCAAGACCGGGGTGGCGGTGCGCAAGTGGAGCCTGGCGGCCATCGCCACCGCCGCCTGGAAGCTGCAGCGCCTGAGCACCGACGCCCAGCCATTCCGCCTCACCGGCCCGGAACGGGCGTGGCTCGCCGCCCTGGCCACCCAGGTGGAACGGGAGTATGCGCCCCGGCTTGATCCTGACTTCCGTTATTTCAACAACCACGACTATTGGGCCGGCTGGGCGCTGGTGGTGACCGCCATGGCCCTGGAGCAACCGGCCTTCGGTGAACTGGGCTACCGGATCTTTGACCGGGCGCTGAGCCAGATTGAGCAGGACGACAGTGGCCAGCTGGGCTGGCTGCCCAACGAGGTGGCCCGCGCCCACCTCGCCACCAACTACCTCAACTACGCCCTCAACCCCCTGGCGCTGCTGGCCCGGCACGCTGCCGCCAACGGCCATGCGATGTCCGCCGATCAACGCCAGCGCCTGCGCTCACTGGTGCGGTTTGTGGTGGCCGCCGAACTGTCCCCCACCCGCCTGCCGCCGGTGCTGGCGCAGGAACAGGAGCCGGTGCCCGACTACAAGTTTGCCTGGCTGCTGCCGCTGCTGGATCTCGACCCCCGCCCCTCGGTGGCGTGGACCCTGTACCAGCGCAAGGCCGGCAACGTCGACGGCTACAGCCAGGCCGGTGGCCGGCTGGCCCCGCTGTATCCCGCCGCCAGCCTGGGGCCTCAGCCATGAGGTGGTGGAAAGCCATTGGCCGGCGGACCGGCATGCGCCAAAACAGGATCACAGGCCGGCAGGCCAGCCAGGGCCTTCGCGCGACCCTGGCCAGCGCGCTGCTGGCGCTGCTACTCGCCCCCGGCAGCGGCCACGCCGACCTGATGGCGGATATCGCCGCCCTCAGCACCAATACCGACAGCCCGGTCAACTGGCCCGAACCACCCCAGCCCCGAAGCCGGTCATCCCGCGGCCAGGCCACCATCGCACCGCTGTTTTCTTCCGAACAGGGCAGCTGGCCGTTCGAGCCGTTTACCCACAATGGCCTGTTCGCGGTCATCGCCAACTACCAGCAGCAGCATCCACGGGGGGTTCACCTGCGTGGTGGCGACGTCGACCTGGCCACCCTGCAGCGGCAGCTGGGTGATTCGCGAGTACTGCGCCCCCACAAGGATGGCTACCTGCTCAGCTACCCGGTGGTGATCGGCGTCGATGCCGGCCTGATCGTCCAGGACACCACCCTTTATCTCGACATCTACGCCGGGGCCGCCATCATCAACCGCGGCGACCTCACCGTTCAGGACGCCACCGTCACGGTCTGGCAGGGCCAGCGTCCCCGCGCCCGCATCGCCCAGTACCGGCCGTTCATCACCGGCTGGGCCGGCAGCCGCACCTGGCTCGACGGCGCCGTGCTCGACCGGCTGGGCTATGACGCCCATCTCAGCCGGGGCCTGACCCTCGCCCGCAGCCAGGCCCAGTCGGCCAATCTGCCACCGGCACGGCTGGTGGCTCGTCACAGCCGCTTTGACAACCTCAGCAGCGGGCTAGAGCTACGCCAGGGCGAAGCCTGGATCAGCGACAGCGAATTCCACCGCAACCGTCACTACGGCATTGATGCCATCGACAGCCGTCTGCGGGTGCGCACCAGCGAGTTTCGCGACACCCGGCTCAACAGCAGCCTGCGTGTCCAGGGCGACAGCCGGCTCCGGGTTACCGACACCCTGTTTGCCGGCGCCCACAAGTCGGCCCTGGAATCCCCCGGCTTCAGCGGCGAGCTGACCCTGCTGCGATCGGTCATCGGCCACAGCGGCAGCCACGGCCTGGCACTCTCCGCCAACGGCCCTGCCCGCCTGCGACTGGCAGATTCGGTGGTCGCGGGCAATCAGCTCAGCGGCGTGCAACTACAGGGGCCAATCCAGGCCACGCTGACCGGCAACCGTTTTCGCCACAACCGGCGGCCGGCCCTGCGGGTAGACGCCCGCCAGCCGGCGGGCGAGGTGGAGCTGCTGCTCTGGCGTAACCACATCGGCCGCAGCGACCAGGCCATGCTGACCGGCGCCGCGCTGGCCCGGCTGGCGATGGCGGACAACCAACTTGAACTGGCGACCATTGAGTACGACTGGCTGCAGGGCTATCTGGCACCGCTGCAGAGCGAACTGGCCCAGCAACTGTTCCGTCACGGCTGTCCGGTGGATATCCGCGCGGACGAACACAACCGGCCCCGATTCCAGGCCACCGGGCGTAGGGGTTGTCCGTAGACGACGTCGGCCCCATGGAGCCGGCCGCCGCCATCAGGTACACTCTGCGCTCCATTGCGGCCACCGATTCACAACACATGGCTGAGAACACGCTTTCCACCGCAGACGCCGATTTCCAGCACCGCTTCGGCGGTATTGAACGGCTCTATGGCCGCCGGGCACTGGCGGCCTTTCGCCAGGCGCACCTGGTCATCGTCGGACTCGGCGGGGTTGGGTCCTGGGCAGCGGAGGCCATTGCCCGCAGCGGCGTTGGCACCATCACCCTGATCGACATGGACGACATCTGTGTCTCCAACACCAACCGCCAGTCCCACGCCCTCACCGGCCAGTACGGTCGAACCAAGACCGACGCCCTGGCGGAACGGCTGCGGGCGATCAATCCCCACGCCCGCATTGAGCCCCATTTCGGTTTCCTGACGCCGAAGAATGTAGCGGACCTGCTGGGGGACGACCTCACCGGTGTGATCGACGCCATCGACAGCGTCAAGGCCAAGGCCGCGCTGATCGCCCACTGCAAACGTCGCAAGATCCCGCTGGTGTGCGCCGGCGGCGCGGGCGGCCAGATGGACCCGACCCAGATCCAGGTGGCCGACCTCAGCCGCACCACCCAGGACCCGCTGCTGGCCAAGGTGCGCAACATGCTGCGACGGGAGTATGGGTTTTCCCGCAATCCCAAGCGTCGCTTCGGCATTGAGGCGGTGTATTCGCTGGAACAGCTCACCTACCCGGCGGCCGATGGCGAGGTCTGCCTGCAGAAGCCCGATACCGACGGCCCGGTGCGCCTCGACTGCGCCACCGGCTTTGGCGCCGCCAGCCCGGTGACCGCCACCTTCGGCTTTGTGGCCGCCTCCCGCCTGCTCAATCGCATTGCAAGGCGGGCCCAGCTTGACGATAGTACAAAGAGCCTCTGATTCGCCCCGAATCACCCCATCCAACGGACACGGACTGATCTCTCTATGCCGAGCATTGTGATGCTTCTTGCCAGCATTGGCGTTCTCTCACTGTTTTGCCAGTGGCTGGCCTGGCGGGTACGGATGCCCGCCATTCTGTTCCTGCTGGCCGGTGGCCTGGCCGCCGGGCCGGTGCTGGGCTGGCTGGACCCGCAACCGCTGTTTGGTGACCTGCTGTTTCCGGTGATCTCGCTGGCGGTGGCGGTGATCCTGTTCGAGGGCAGCCTGACGCTGCGTTACCAGGAGATCCGCGACCACGGCAAGATGGTCCGCAACCTGATCCCGGTGGGCTCGGCGGTCACCTGCCTGATCGGCACCCTCGCCGCCCGCTGGGCGCTGGAGGTGTCCTGGGAGGTTGCACTGCTGTTTGGCGCCATTTCCATTGTCACCGGCCCGACGGTGATCGTGCCGCTGCTGAGGTCCGTGCGACCGACCGCCAAGCTGGCCAACATCCTGCGCTGGGAAGGCATCATCATTGATCCGGTGGGGGCACTGCTGGCGGTACTGGTGTTCGAGGGCATCGTGTCCTGGGGCCAGGGCAACGTCTTTGGCCACTCCCTGTTCATTTTTGCCAAGACCCTGGCGGTGGGCTTCCTGATCGGTGCGGTGGCCGGTTACCTCAACGGCATCGCCCTGCGCCGCCACCTACTGCCACAGTACCTTCACAACGCCGGCACCCTGACCTTCATGCTGGGGGTCTATGCCCTGTCCAACGAGCTGGCTCATGAGTCCGGTCTGCTGACGGTCACCGTGATGGGTATCTGGATGGCCAACATGAAGCAGGTGCCCATCGACAGCATCCTGGAATTCAAGGAATCCCTCAGCGTGTTGCTGATTTCCGGGCTGTTCATCATTCTGGCGGCGCGGGTGGAGTTCGACGCCATGGCGGCCCTGGGCTGGGATATGGTGATTGTGCTGGCGGCGCTGATCCTGCTGGCGCGGCCGGCCAGCGTGTTCCTGGCGGCCATTGGCACCACCCTGAACTGGCGGGAAAAACTGTTCCTGAGCTGGGTGGCGCCCCGTGGCATCGTGGCCGCCGCGGTGTCGGCGCTGTTCGCCTACCAGCTGCAGAAGCTCGGCTACGAGAGCGCCGGCGCCCTGGTGCCACTGGTGTTCATGCTGATCATCACCACCGTCACCCTGCAAAGCCTCACCGCCCGCCCCATCGCGCGATTGCTGAAGGTGGCGGAGCCGGCGGATTACGGTTACCTGATCATCGGCGCCAACCAGATGGCCCGCAAGATCGCCGCCGCCCTGCAGAAACACGAGGTGCCGGTCACCCTCACCGACACCAACTGGGAGAACGTCCGCCAGGCCCGTATGGACAACCTACAGGTCTACTTCGGCAACCCGGTGTCGGAACACGCCACCACCCACCTGGACTTCACCGGTCTGGGCAACCTGCTGGTGATCTCGCCCTACAAGCAGCTGAACACCCAGGCGACCTACCACTTCCTCGACTGGTTCGGCAAGAACAGCGTGTTCAGCCTGTCGGAAGGCGACCAGGACCAGCAGGCCGCCCGGCACCAGACCGCCGAGAAAGTGCAGCGGACCCGGGGACTGTTTGGCGGGGTGAGCTACGCCAAGCTGGCCAGTCTGGCCAGCCAGGGCTATGTGGTGAAAACCACCCAGCTGAGCGAGGCATTCAGTTACGACGACTTCGAGGCCCAGTACGAACGTCAGGCCCTGCTGCTGTTCGTGATCGACAACCGCGGCCGTATCCAGCCGGTCACCGGCGCGCTGGAGAAGAAGCCCGGCAAGGACTGGACCCTGATCAGCCTGATCCCGCCGCAACCGCCCAAGGAGCGCAAGGAGAAAGACGTCGACAGCGAGTCCACCGTCTAACCTCCGGCTCGATTGATCCGCTGACTGTCTGCGCCGCTCAGCGGCAGTCCAGCACCAGCTTGCCACGGCCGTGGCCACGTTCCAGCTGTTGCTGGGCGGCCCCGGCCTCCGCTAGCGGGAACACCCGCTCGACGTGGACCCGGACATCGCCGTCCTCGATCAGTTCGGCGATTTCTTCCAGGTGGAACACCTCTGGCCTGACCGTCATACCGTGGGCCTTCAGGCCCATGGCTTCGGCACTGGAAATGATCTCGTCAGCGGTGACGGTGGGAATAGTGACCAGCACCCCGTGCTCACTGAGGGTGTGCAGGGAACGCCGGCCGATGTCGCCACCCACCAGATCCAGCACCACGTCGAGGCCATAGCACTCGTCCACGAAATCCATGGTGGCGTAATCGATCACCTCATGAACCCCGAGGGCGTTGAGGAAATCCCGGTTGGCAGCCGAAGCAGTGGCGATCACATGCGCCCCCCGCTCCAGCGCGAACTGCACCGCAAAGTGACCAACACCGCCGGCACCGGCGTGAATCAGCACCTTCTGCTCCGGCTCCAGTTCCGCCACTTCAAACAGTCCCTGCCAGGCAGTCAGCGCCGCCAGCGGCACCGCTCCAGCGCTGACCAGATCCAGCTCCTCCGGCACAATCGCCAGCTCATCGGCCCGGGCCAGGGCGTACTGGGCATAGCCGCCACCGTCGCCGGGAAAACCAATCATCCCCATCACCCGGTCTCCCCGCGCCAGGGTGGTGACGTCATCGCCCACGGCAATGACCTCACCGGCCATATCGTAACCGGGCGTCCAGGGCAGGTGTGACTCGATCTGGCGGGCGGCAAAACCCAGCCCCTTGCGGGTTTTCCAGTCAATGGGATTGAGGCCGGCGCCGGCCACACGAACGCAGACCTGGCCTGTACCGGGCAGGGGAACCGCCGCGGTTTCCAGACTCAGCTCATCGGCCTCACCGAACCGGTGGTACACGATGCGCTGCATCTCGCGGGCCTCTGGGGGCAGGGAATCGTGGGCCATGACGGCTCTCCTGATCGGCAGTGGACGGGGTTCTTTCTCCAGCCTAGCAGAAGCCGGCCGGAGCGTGTCAGTTGCTTATGACCAGGCCCTGGCCACCCTCGGTCAGTGCGCTGACCAGGATGTCGCCGTATTCCTTCGGCACCCGGGTGGGCCGCTGGCTGCGCAGGTCGACACAGGCGTGGGTCGATAGCGCCCGCATCAGCGTCTTGCCATCGCCCGGACGTACCAGCTGGAATTGCCGGGCAGAGCGGAAACGGCCGTCAAAGGCGGTCAGCCAGGTGCCCATCAGCAGACGGTCACCGGCGTTGGCCGCCGCCAGGTAGTCGATCTCGGTGCGGGTAATGGCCATCGCCTTACCGGTGGCCTCATGGCGATCCCAGGTCATCCCCAGGCTTTCGATGTGGGCCCAGCTGATGTCTTCCAGCCAGCGCACGTAGACCACGTTGTTGGCATGACCCAGGCGGTCGGTGTCGGCGTCGGTGACGTCGATCTCGAGGATAAAGGGGGTGGCCAGGTCCCAGTCGATGGCCGCCGTTGCTGTCATTTGCCGAACTCTCCCAATCCAGGCACGGAGCGCAACGCTAGCCGACCGATGCGGTCATTGTGAAGTGAACCAAAGTATAGGTAACCGTTGCTGGGATTGACCGAGGTGATTTCCTGCAGGTGGGTGCCCTTGGGGTCGTGCAGGCTGGTAATCACCCTGCCCTGCTCATCCAGCGCCACCACCAGGCCGTAGGGCTCCGGTTTGGGCTGCAGACCATCGGGCAGTTTCGCCACCAGATCCTTGAGCCAGGGCAGGCTGTGCATCATGTCGATCTGGCCATTGCGCAGGGAGGGAAACGCCACCCAGTAACGCCCGACCTCGTCCACCGCCAGGTTGTCCGGAAACCCCGGCAGGTTGTCGGCAAAAATCTCCGCCTGGCCGGCGTCGCGACCGGCAATCCAGTACTTGAGAATGCGGTACTTCCAGGTTTCGTTGACCAGCACGTATGTGCCATCAGGGGACACCGCAACGCCGTTGGCAAAATGCAGGTTCTGCAGCAGCACTTCGGTCTTGCGGGTTTGCGGATCGTACCGCAACAGACGGCCGTGGGGACGCATCTCCAGCAGATCCAGCTTGTAGTCCGGCTGGTGGAAACGGGAGCTGGCGTCGGTGAAGTAGATTCGGCCATCGGGCGCGATGTCGACATCGTCGGTAAAGCGGAACGGCAAGCCTTCGGCTTCCCTGGTCAGCACCGTGACCTTGGCCTCCGGCGACACCTGCAGCAGGCCCTGCCAAGCATCAGCAACAATCAGGTTGCCGGCGGCATCGAACACCATGCCCAGAGGGCGACCGTCGGTCTCAAGCCAGGTTTCCACCCGGCCATCCGGCCAGATCCTTACAATCCTCCCATCCTGGGTACCGGCGTAAAGACGGCCCTGATCATCCTCGGCGGTGTCTTCCGGGCCGTACACCTGGCCCCGGGCCAGCAGCTCCGCCAGCCGCAGTTTCTGGTTTGGTGCCAGGGCATCGGTCAGCGCTGGCGGCGGCGGCGCCTGCCAGGCCTTGCTGTCCACCGGCGATGGCGACAGCAGGAATCCCCCCAGAACCACAAAAAACAGCAACAGACTTGCCAGCAACCACCTCATAGAATCCTTCCAGTTGTGTTCGAGTTAGCCCTCAGCACGTACCTACCATAGCAAACCCTGACGATGGTCTTGGCGCCAACGCCATCCGGCTGTCCAGCGGCATCGATGTTGGCCCGCAATCACTGCTCCGCCAGAAACTGGCGGCACAGGGCGGCGAAGGTGTCCGGCTTCTCGGCATGCAACCAGTGGTCGGTACCGCTGATGATGCGCAACTGGGCTTTCGGGAACAGTGACATCACCGCCTCGCGATGCTTATCCTGGATGTAGGCGGACTCGCTGCCCTTGAGAAACAGCACCGGCCCGGTGAACGGCCCCTCCCCTTCCGGCGCAGCAGCCAGGTTGTTGTAGCTGGCCTCGATCACCGGCAGGTTGATGCGCCAGCGGAAAGCCGCCGGGGCGGCTTCGGTGCGCTCCTCCTCCGGCACCCGCTGCAGGTTCTTCAGCAGGAACTGGCGAACGGCAGGCGTCTCGACGTAACGGGCCAGCGCCCGGTCGGCATCCTGGCGCGACGCCAGACTCGCCAGGTCGAGCCCGGTCATCCCTTCCAGAATCACGTCGTGATGGGGCGGGTAACTCACCGGAGCAATGTCCGCAACGATCAGACGTTCCACCCGTTCCGGCGCGCTCAGCGCCACCTGCATCGCCGCCTTGCCGCCCATGGAGTGGCCCAGCAGTGAGGCCCGCTCCAGGCCGGCCTGGTCCATGTAGGCCAGAATGTCCGCTGCCATGGCCGGGTAGTCCATCTGATCGGTGTGAGGAGAACGGCCGTGGTTGCGGTGATCCAGAGCGTGGATCTGGTATTCATCCTGCAGCCGCTGGGCCACGCCGCCCAGATTCTCCAGTGAGCCAAACAGCCCGTGCAGCAGGATCAGCGGTTCGCCTTCGCCACTGACCCGATAGTTGAGCGCCACTGTCATGCCCATCGCTCCGTTGTTCGGCGGTTACCCGCGGGTGTCGTCATACGTTTGTTTTCTCTGCATCAAACCCTGGAAATGTGGAAGCCTTCGCGCTTTCCCAGCGATCCACAGGCTACAGTGAGCGAACATTTTCCGCCAGTCATGAGGACCCGCGCCATGCCCGCTTTCCCTCAGCAGGAACGCCGTCGCCATCGCCGCATGCCCGCCGCCGAGCTCACCCTGGAGTGGCGCCGTCGCCGGGGTCTTTTCTCACGCTTCCACCCGGCTATCGGTGAGGATTTTACCCGCGAAGGCCTGTCGATGGTGGTGGAACCGGACCGGGAGCCCGCCCCCGGCGACACCCTGGAACTGCGTGCCGCGTTGTCGATGGAAGCCGGCCAACTGGATCTGGAGAAGATACTGGCAGTGGTAAAAAACGTCCGCCGGGAATCCGGCCACTGCCGGGTCGGGCTGGCGTTCGATTTCGCCGCCAACCGCACCATGCGCGCGGAATCCACGGTGGCGCAACTGGCAAGGATTGAGGGCCTGCTGGCCCGCAGCGCCAAGCTACGGCAACGATTGCTGGCAACACCCTGAGGCGGGTTGGCCTGGTGGCCAACCCAACTGTGCTGTGGCTGGATGTGAGCAGAACTTAGTAGTTGATCAGAGGCTCCCTTGGTACCAAACCAACCCCATACTGACCACGGCAACCAATACACAAAGGCTTAACCAGTGGATGTAGGCCACCACCGGAATCCGCAAATGATCAGGCAGTTGCCTCAGGTCAACGGGCAAAGGGTTCAATCTGCGGGCTCGTTTGCTGGTAATCGCCGCCGCATACTCATTCAAACGCAGGATCTTTAACTTCAGGTTATCAGGATACCGGGCGTTGGCCGTGCGCTCCGGGTAAACCAGCCGATCGATTTTTGGGAGTACTTTCTTCCCCAGAATCGCCATGTAAATCAGCCAACAAAAGATGCCAATAAAGGACAGACTTGCAAGCAGTATGACCAGAGCATCCAGCGACCACTGTATGCCCTGAAAGAAGGCCCAGAAATTGAACCCCGCCCACAACAGAATCCACATCAGCAATACAACATACATCCAGACCAACGAACCATTCTCATTGCCTGATAGATTCATGCCACCACGCCTTGTATTGGTGTCAGAGTTTGCTGGAGCGCATGCATTAGAGCAGGTTATACAAATTTGTCGACAGCAATTCGCCCAAACTTAACCACTGGTTAAATTTCGGCGCATCAGATGAACACCAAAACTGCATGTTCTGGCACATCAGTTTTGTGCAATCCCGAAAGAAAATAGGCTTCCTTTTCAAACGACCCCGTACATCTTCGCAACAACCACTCTTTCAGCGCCTCCGCCACAACCCGGTCGCCATAAGCTCCTTTCAATTCGACTTTGTACACTGTTCCCGGCACTCGACCGGTAACCTCGTCTATAACAACAACGACGCCTCTACCTGTGATCTCGAACTTCTCAGCTATTGAATATTGCTCAGTCATAGGCTTTGAAATCTAACGCCACATTCAACGGCTTGTCAGCTTCACCCACTTGGCTATGCCGCATGTATCGGTTTAATCCGTTCCACTTCGTCCTTGACCGACTGCGCCGCCGTCCAAAGATCAACAGATCGCTGCGCATTCAGCCAGAACTCCGGGGAGTTGCCAAAAAAGCGGGCGAGCCGAAGCGACATTTCCGGACTGACAGCACGGCGCTCACGCAGTAATTCATTCACTGACTGGCGCGAGACACCCAGAGATTCAGCCAACCCCGAAACAGTCAGGCCATAGTCCGACAGGAAATCTTCTCTCAGCATTTCACCCGGGTGAGTTGGCTTACGCTGCATGCCGGTAGTATTAGGAATAGCCATAGTCATCACCTCACTCAGTGGTAGTCACACACTTCGACCTCATAGGCATCGCCATCCTCAAAACGAAAACAGATGCGCCACTGATCATTTATTGAAATTGCGTGCTGCCCAATCCTGTCTCCCGACAATGGATGGAGGCGATTGCCGGGCGGCACTTTCAAATCCTCCAGCTGCAAGGCCAGATTCACGTATTCGAGTTTCCTGGCCGCTCTCGAAGCAACGTCCGCAGGAAATCTCTTTGATTTGCCCTCGGAGTAAAGCTCTTGAGTTCTTTTGTCAGCGAAAGACTTGATCATGAGCCAAAGCGTATTGCGTCACGTGACGCGTGTCAACGCAGGCTTGATAATGCCTGCGTAACGTCTTTAGCAAGGGAGACGCTGAAGCACAGCGGGATCTTTGTCCCTGTGGCTCCGAATGCCACCGTGTCCCTGTACCAGGAGGGGCTCTAAGAGAACCCAGACATGCCGAGATATACAGGCACAACAGTACGGACATGAAATAAACATCAGCATAAAAAAACCGGCGCAGGCAAAGGCCTGTGCCGGTTTTCGCTATCGTTTGAGCAATCGCTGTTACTGACTGACGACCCGCTCCGCCTCCTCCATTGAGGTGTGGCGAACGTCTTCTCCCTTGACCATGAAGATGACGTTCTCGGCGATGTTGCAGGCGTGGTCGCCCACCCGCTCCAGTGCCCGCAGCACCCACATCACCGACATGCAGCGGGAGATGTTGCGGGTGTCTTCCATCATGAAGGTCAGCAGGCTGCGGATTGCCGCCTGATACTCTTCATCCACCCGCTTGTCTTCCTTCATCACCTGCAGCGCCAGCTCGGAATCCAGCCGGGCAAAGGCGTCCAAGGCGTCGTGCAGCATACCGCCCACGTGGTTGCCGATGTGGCGCACTTCCACGTAACCGCGCGGCGCCTTGCCTTCCTCGGACAAGCCCATGGCGAACTTGGCGATTTTCTTGGCTTCATCCCCGACCCGCTCCAGGTCGGCCACCATCTTGATCACCGACACCACCAGGCGCAGGTCGCGGGCGGTGGGCTGGCGACGGGCGATGACCCGGGTGGACTCCTCGTCGATCTCCACTTCCATCCGGTCCACGGTCTTGTCGCGGGCGCGGATTTCGTCGGCCAGGTGGCCGTCGTTGTCGATCAGGGCCTTGACCGCGTCAGCCAGCTGCTGCTCAACCAGTCCGCCCATTTTCAGGAACTGGGTCTTGAGCTCCGCCAGTTCTTCGTTGAACTGGTGGGAGATGTGATCACCGTAGACGTCGTCTTTCTGGTTCGGCATTGCCTGTATTCTCCTTCTCTGGTCCACCGTGGCCGGCGTTAGCCGAAGCGACCGGTAATGTAGGACTCGGTCAGCTCATGCTCCGGGGCGGTGAAGACCTTGTTGGTCTCATTCACTTCCACCAGGTGGCCCAGGTGGAAGTAGGCGGTGCGATGGGAGACCCGGGCCGCCTGCTGCATCGAGTGGGTAACGATGATGATGGTGTAGCTTTGCGACAGTTCGGCAATCAGCTCCTCGACCCGCGCCGTGGCGATGGGGTCCAGCGCCGAGCAGGGCTCATCCATCAGCACCACTTCGGGGCTTACGGCGATGGTACGGGCAATACACAGCCGCTGCTGCTGACCGCCGGACATGCCGGTGGCCGGGGCATCCAGGCGATCCTTCACCTCGTCCCAAAGACCGGCCTTGCGCAGGCTGTTCTCAACAATGTCGTCGAGCTCTGACTTGCGGTTGGCCAGGCCGTGAATGCGCGGTCCGTAGGCAACGTTGTCGTAGATCGACTTGGGGAACGGGTTGGGCTTCTGGAACACCATGCCCACCCGGGCCCGCAGTTCCACCACGTCGTTCTTGGGATCGTAGAGATCCTTGCCGTCCAGCTGCAGCTGGCCCTTGACCCGGCAGATGTCGATGGAATCGTTCATCCGGTTGAGGCAACGCAGGAACGTTGATTTACCACAGCCGGACGGACCGATAAAGGCGATGACCTCGTTCTTGGCGATGTCCAGGCTGATGCCCTTGATGGCCTGGGTATCACCGTAGAACACCTCCACATCCCGCAGGGTGAACTTGGGATCGTCGGAGAACGGTGTGCCCACGGTTTTGCCGTATTCGATGACGCTCTCGGCCGGTTTCTCCGGGGCAGCGGCAGGAGCTGACGCTTCGGCCAGATCACGCTGGGCCTGTTCGTTGGAAAGACTTGCGTTCAGGGTACTCATGGGATTCTCCTTACCACCGGCGCTCGAGACGTTTACGCAGCCAAATGGCCAATGCATTCATACTGATCAGGAAGGTCAGCAGCACCATAATGGCCGCCGACGCGCGTTCGATAAAGCCCAGCTCCGGGCTGCCTGCCCACAGGAAGATCTGGACCGGCAAAACCGTGGCGGAATCGAAGAAGCCATCCGGCACATCCACGATAAACGCCACCATACCAATCAACAACAACGGCGCGGTTTCGCCCAGCGCCTGGGCCATGCCGATGATCGAGCCGGTCAGCATGCCTGGCAGCGCCAGCGGCAGGACGTGATGCAACACCACCTGCATCTTCGAGGCGCCAATTCCCTCGGCCGCTTCGCGGATCGACGGCGGCACACTTTTGATGGCGGCGCGGCTGGAAATGATGATGGTGGGCAGGGTCATCAGCATCAGTACCAGACCACCCACCACCGGCACCGACCGGGGCATGCCAAACAGGTTGATGAAGATCGCCAGACCCAGCAGACCGAAGATGATCGACGGCACCGCCGCGAGGTTGTTGATGTTGACTTCAATGAAGTCAGTGAGCTTGTTCTGGGGCGCAAACTCCTCCAGATAGATGGCCGCCGCCACCCCGATCGGGAACGACAGGAACAGGGTCACCAGCATGGTCAGCAGGGAGCCCACCATTGCCCCCAGCACACCGGCATTGCCCGGCTCACGGCTGTCGCCGTGGGAGAAGAACACGTCGTTGAAGGAGTTCTCGATGACGCCCTTCTCCACCAGTTGGTCGGCCCACTGCTGCTGGCGCTCGCTGAGCTTGATGGAGTAGGTGGTGTCGCCCTTGTGCTTGACGTAAACATCCACATCGTCGCTGGCCAGGAACGTCATCGTCTGGGTGGTCCCCAGAATTGACGGATCGGCCTTGAGGGCGTCTTTCAGCTCGTTGGTGGCGTAGCTGGACACCAGGCCGTTAAGGGCACGCTGGTCCTCGCGCTCGGACGTAGCCTGGGGCACCTCTTTCTGCAACGCCGCCAGCAGCGGCGCCTTGAAATCGGCCATGCGCAGGGCTTTATCGTCGGTGGCGTCTTCCAGGTACATCAGGTCCTGGTCCAGGGTCACCTCCAGGGTCACCGTGGTCTTCAGGAAACCGGTGTAGCCTTTGCTGATGATGTCGGTAAACAGCGTTACCAGGGCCAGCAGAGCCACGGCGATGGCGGCAATGCCATAGGCCCGGAAGCGCCGTTCCTTGCGATAGCGCCGCTTCAGCGACTGGCGGACGATCTCCGCCTGAGAAGTTGGATTAGTCATACTGTTCCCGATATTTGCGAACCACATGGAGGGCGATGATGTTGAGCACCAGGGTGACGATGAACAGCATCATGCCCAGGGCGAAGGCGGCCAGTGTCTTGGCACTGTCGAACTCCTGGTCACCCACCAGCAGGGTCACGATCTGAACGGTGACGGTGGTGACAGCATCCAGCGGGTTGGCGGTAAGGTTGGCGGCCAGACCGGCAGCCATAACCACGATCATGGTTTCACCAATGGCCCGGGACACCGCCAGCAGGATGCCCCCCATGATGCCCGGCAGGGCCGCGGGGAAGATAACCTTCTTCATGGTTTCGGACTGGGTCGCGCCCAGCGCCAGGGAACCATCCCGCAGGGACTGGGGCACGGCATTGATGACGTCGTCAGACAGTGACGACACGAACGGGATGATCATCACCCCCATCACCAGACCGGCGGCCAGCGCGCTCTCCGCGGACGCCTGCAAACCCAGCGCAGCGGCCAGGTCAGTAATGAACGGCGCCACCGTCAGCGCGGCGAAGAAGCCGTAGACCACGGTGGGAACCCCGGCGAGCATTTCCAGCAGCGGCTTGACGATACCCCGCACCCGCTTGGTGGCGTATTCGGACAGGTAGATGGCGGACATCAGCCCCACCGGCACTGCCACCACCATGGCAATGGCGGAAATCAGCAGGGTACCGACAAACAGCGGGATCATGCCGAAGGCGCCTTCCGCGCCCACCTGGTCCACCCGGATGGCGGTCTGCGGACTCCAGGAAGAACCGAACAGGAATTCGGTCATCGGCACCTTGTCGAAAAACCGGATGGTCTCGAAGATCACCGAGAACACGATGCCAACGGTGGTGAGAATGGCCACTGCGGCACAGGCAAAAAAGATCCGCCGCAGGGTGGTCTCGAACTTCTCCCGCGCGTTGATATGGGGTGCAATCCGCAGCCAGGCCAGGAAACCGCCCAGCACCGCAATCACCACCACCAGCAGAGTCATCATCAGCTTGCTGTCTTCACGCAGGGCGGTCAGGCGGGTGGCCGCCTCGGCGATGGGCTCGGGGACAAAATCCGCCGACAGCGCACCGGAAGCCACGTTGCTGATCTGCGACAGAATCAGGCTGGCCTCACCAGCCGACTCCGGTCGCAGGTCGTCGGGCAGGCTGCCAACGATCAGGGTTTGGATCACTTTGCCTTCAAAGCCGAGCCAGCAGGCCAGAATCAGCAGCGCCGGCAGGCCACACCACATGGCCGCCCGGGCTGCGTAATAGAACGGTAGGGACTTGAGGTGTCGGATGCCACCCAGCGGCGCCGCCAGGGCCCTGGATCGGGCATAGCCCAGGGCGAACGCGATGGCGATCAACACCACCAGCAGTGGTATCAGGTTGGCAGGTTGCATGAATTCTCTCTTTGTCTGGCGCTTGGCAAAGGCTTTAGGGGCCTCCGCGCAACTCCGAATCCGCTCTGGCTTTCAGAGCGCCCCGCAATCAAGGCGCGACGTTGCAGTAAGGCTGGCTGCCTTTCAAAACGTCGCAACACCGATTGAGGGTCGCTCTGAAGGCCCTAAAAGGCTTGCAGAGGTGATTCGGAGTTGCTCGGAGGCTCCTTATACTAGCGCGTATAAACTGGTTTCTCAGGGCTTTCCTTACAGACGAGAAAAGTGCGAGACCGCCGGCCCCGCACTTTTCTTGGTCATTCTGCCTTGTCCTGGCGGAGCTTACAGCTCGTTGCCAGTCATGGTTTGCATGCTGTTGGCGTTCTCGGACGCCTGCATGCGGGCAGAGCGGGCCAGCGGGATCAGGCCAACGTCAGCCAGGTAGCCGTTGTCGCCCCAGGTACCTTCACTGGTGAACTCAGCCACGTACTCGGCGATGCCGGGAACCACACCTACGTGGGCTTTCTTGACGTAGAACCACAGGGAGCGGGCAACCGGGTAAGCGTCGGAGCTGATGTTCTCCATGGTCGGCTCCATGCCGTTGATGGTGGCAGCCTGCAGAGTACCGGAGTTCTCTTCCAGGAAGCTGTAGCCGAAGACGCCGTAAGAGGTGGAGTCAGAAGCCAGCTTCTGCACGATCAGGTTGTCGTTCTCGCCGGCTTCAACGAAGGCACCATCTTCACGAATGCTCTGGCAGACCTGCTCCTTGGCATCTTTCTCCATGGCGTCGATCATCGGGATCTCTTCACAGCCACCCTCAAGTGCAAGCTCGTTAAACGCATCACGGGTGCCGGAGGTTGGAGGCGGACCCATCACACGGATCGGCTTGTTCGGCAGGCTAGCGTCGATGTCGCTCCAGTTCTGGTAAGGGTTGGCGACCAGACGGTCACCGCCGTTGGGGTCCGGAACTTCCTTGGCCAGGGCCAGGAACAGCTGCTCCAGGGAGATGTCCAGATTCTCGGCTTCTTTGGAGCTGGCCAGAACGATGCCGTCGCTGCCAATCTTGACTTCAACGATGTCCTTGACGCCATTGCTCTGGCACAGTTCAAACTCGCTGGACTTCATGCGACGGGAGGCGTTGGTGATGTCCGGATGCTGGGTACCGATACCGGCACAGAACAGCTTCAGACCACCGCCAGAGCCGGTAGACTCAAGTTTCGGGGTCGGGAAGTCGGTGTTACGGCCGAAGCGCTCAGCAACCACGGTCGCAAACGGATAAACGGTTGAGGAACCGACGATATTGATCGTGTCGCGGGCCAGGGTCGGGGTAGATACGGCTGCCATGGCACCGGCTACGGCAACGCTGGCGAGAGCTGCTTTCAGTTTAATCACGGTACGTCTCCATCACTTGAGCTGTTAGCTGCTTTTTGGTGGCTGATCGGGTCGGATCGCGTCCAAGTCCTTACCGGAATGAGTAAATCCTGCCCCGCAGTCAAACGGCATGGGTGAGCCGATGGTTGGAGAATACGGCGGGACTGTGACAACTTTGTTACAGCCACTGAAATACACAGCAACGCCTTTTAATGGGATGATGCCGTTATTAACTTGCAGCGACGGCGTGGATCGCTACCATGCCTCCAGCCATCAAAATCTACAAAAATTGCAAAGGTAGGCTTCATGACTTCCCTTGACGACGATAAACCCGCCCCCAAAGGCGAGCTGGTATTACAACTGGTGCCACTGCCCGGTGACACCAACGCCAACGGCGACATCTACGCCGGCTGGCTGGTGAAACAGATGGACCTGGCGGCCGCCACCGTGGCCGGTCGCGTCTCCCTCGGCCGCAGCGCCACCGTGGCCATCGACCGGATGGAGTTCCTGTCTCCGCTGCGGGTGGGGTCCCAGGTCAGCTGTTACTGCGATCTGGTGGACATTGGTCGCAGCTCGATGAAAATCCAGGTGGAGGTTTGGACCCTGGACCGGGGCGCCAAGCGCCAGCGCAAGGTGACCGAGGGCCTGTTCGTCTATGTCGCCATCGACGAGCATGGGCGTATTCGGGAAGTTCCGGACCAGTAGCCGGCAACCTGATCGCACCGCTGAACGGCTGTCACCGGGCACCCACATAGGCTCCCGGGGGGGGCACAACAGGCCTATTAACGCGACGGATCTGGTCGCGCTACGGTTCTGGGCACACTATAGTTCTGATCACAGACTATCGTTCTGATAAAAAATCAGTCATCAGGAACCTTAACGCGTGACAAGCCCCCAAAACGGCCCGGAATTCCTGGACCGGCACCTGTTGACCGGCATGATGGACATCATGACCGACCACGTCTTCATCCTGCGTCGGGAGGGCCCGCGCTACCGCCTGGTTTATTGCAATCAGGCAATGGCAACGTTCATGCGCCTTCAACCGGCAGACCTTTGCGGACGGCGGCTGGATGAGATTATTCTCGACCCGGACCTGTACGAACGCATTGCAGGCAACTATGACAAGGTCCTCGACGCAGGCCACATCCTGCGCTTCGAGGAGACCACCGAAGGCTTCGAGGCCAACCAGGTCCGCATCTTCGACACCTGCCTCTCGCCCATGCCCGACACCGATGGTAACGCCCTCTATATATGTGGTATCTCCCGCGACACCACCGCCCGGCGTGAGGCCGAACTTGCCCTGCAGCAGGCCAACGAGACCCTGGAGACGCAGTTGGCGGAGAACCGGGAACTGCACCGGCAACTGGAAGAGGAAGCCATCCGGGACCCGCTCACCAATCTGTTCAACCGGCGCTATTTCCTTGAAAGCCTGACCCGGGAACTCAGCCGCGCCCATCGGGAAACCTATCCGGTGACGCTGATGATGCTCGACATTGATCACTTCAAGGAACTCAACGATAGCCATGGCCACTCTGTGGGTGACCAGGTTCTGGTGGAGGTCAGCCAGCGGCTGTGCGCCGGGATGCGAAAGGAGGATGTGGTCTGCCGCTGGGGCGGGGAGGAGTTCCTGATCATGATGCCGGGGCTGTCGCTGGCGGACGCCCACGTGCGGATCATGAGCTGGCGCCGGGATCACAGCCCGATGGCGGTCCAGCTCCCCGGCCTGAGCCTGGCGATCAGCTTTTCCTCAGGTCTGGCAACCGCGCCACACCATGGCACCACCACCGACGATGTGATCAACGCCACCGACAAGGCGCTCTACGAGGCCAAGACCAATGGCCGCAACCAGGTCCGGCTGTATCGCCAGCCGGCCTGAGCCGGCAACAGTGCGCCCGCCCTGGTCTCAGCAGGCCTCCAGCGGGGCGTAGGCCAGCACCAGCCATTTGGCGCCGTCATCGAAGTTGACCTGCACCCGGGTATGGTGACCGCTGCCTTCGCAGTTCATCACAATGCCCTCACCAAACTTGGGATGCCGTACCCGCTGGCCAAGACGGAAACCGGCCTCGGCACTGGCGTCGTTGCTGAACAGACTTTCGTTGGCACGCCCCACCATGGCCGGACGACTGACGGTGTTGCGCAGGCGAACCTCCTGCAGGCAGTCCGACGGAATCTCCCGCACAAATCGGGACAGCGCGTGGAACTTCTCCTGACCGTAGATGCGACGGGACTCGGCGTAAGTCAGCACCAGACGTTTCATCGCCCGGGTAATGCCGACGTAGGCCAGCCGGCGCTCCTCTTCCATGCGGCCGGGCTCCTCCAGCGACATGCCATGGGGGAACAACCCTTCCTCCACTCCGGCCAGGAACACCACCGGGAACTCCAGGCCCTTGGCCGCGTGCAGGGTCATCAGCTGGACGCTGTCTTCGTGGGCCTCGGCCTGGGACTCCCCGGCATCCAGCGCCGCCTGGGCGATGAACTCCGACAGCGGGTCCACCCCCTCTTCCACCTCAAAATCGGAGAGGGCGTTGACCAGTTCCTCCAGGTTCTCCACCCGGGCCTGGGCCTTCTCCCCTTTCTCGTTGGCGTGATGGTCCTTGAGACCACTGTCTTCGATGGTCTGCTTCATCAGCCCCTGCAGCGAAGCGTTGGGGACCAGTTCCGACAGCGACTCGATGATACCGACAAACCGTTGCAGGCCGGTCTTGGCCCGGCCCTTGACCTGCCCGGCCGCCAACAGCCGCTCTCCGGCCTCCCACAACGAGATGCCCTGCTCGGTGGCGAACTGGCGCAACTCCGCCAGACTCTTGGCGCCAATGCCCCGGGGCGGCACGTTCACCACCCGCTCAAACGCCGCGTCGTCGCGGCGATAGTGCACCAGCCGCAGGTACGCCAGGGCATTGCGGATTTCCTGGCGGTCGTAGAACCGCAGCCCGCCATACACCCGGTAGGGAATGCCCTGGCGCATCAGCGATTCCTCCAGCACCCGGGACTGGGCGTTGGAACGGTAGAGGATCGCCACCTCACTGCGCAGGTTGCCATCCGCCACCCAGCTCTCAATGGTATCGGCGATGTAGTTGGCTTCGTCCTGCTCATTGAACGCGGCGTAGAGGCTGATGGGGTCGCCCTCGGGACCATCGGTCCACAACTGCTTGCCCAGTCGGCCCTGGTTGTTGGCGATGACCGCATTGGCAGCCTTGAGGATGGTCTGGGTCGAGCGATAGTTCTGCTCCAGCCGTACCAGCCGGCCATTGGGGAAGTCCTGCTGGAACTGCTGGATGTTCTCGATCTTGGCTCCGCGCCAGCCGTAAATGGACTGGTCGTCGTCACCCACGATGGTCAGCGGCACCCGCTGGCCGGCCAGCACCTGCAGCCAGGCGTATTGCACGGTGTTGGTGTCCTGGAACTCGTCCACCAGGATGTGGCGGAACCGGCGCTGGTAGTGGGCCAGCAGCTCCGGACGCTGTAGCCACAGTTCGTGGGACCGCAGCAGCAGTTCGCCAAAGTCCACCAGGCCGCTTTGCTGGCACAGGCGCTGGTAGTGCTCGTAGATTTTCACCATCACCGAGGTGAAATGGTCACTGGGATTGGCCTGGATGTGCTCCGCCCGCAAGCCTTCGTCTTTCTGGCTGTTGATGTACCACTGCACCTGCTTTGGCGGCCAGCGGGTCTCATCGATCTGCAGCTCCCGCATCACCCGCTTCACCAGCCGCAGCTGGTCGTCACTGTCCAGCACCTGAAAGTTCTCCGGCAGGCCGGCATCCTGCCAGTGGGAACGCAGCAAGCGGTGGGCGATGCCGTGGAAGGTACCAAACCACATGCCCCGGGACGGCAGGTTGAGCATCTGCTCAATACGATGCCGCATTTCCCGCGCTGCCTTGTTGGTGAAGGTCACCGCCAGCAGGCTGGTGGGCGGCAACTGTTCCACTTGCATCAGCCAGGCCATCCGGTGCACCAGCACCCGGGTCTTGCCGCTGCCGGCGCCGGCCAGCACCAGCAAGTGGTCGTTGGGAGCGGTCACCGCCTCACGCTGGGCGTCGTTGAGCGGGTCGATGATCGGGGATACGTCCATGGGAAATCGTCACAGGCCTGGCGCCCGGGGGCGCAATGAATGTCAACGGCGAAGTATACCAGCCCGGACCGGATTCGGCTTCAGCGAGCCCAAACAGCCCTCGACACTGACGCCCGTCAATACGACGTTCTGGTCATAAGCGGCCAACCTAGGTAAAATTACGTACCCTTCATCAAAACACTACAGACAGTTACGTTTGCGCACTTTCGGTAGTGTGAACCAAGCTGCAAATAATCTGTAATACGCTGCCTTACGGCCCGGTCAGGAGTCCAAGCCATGCTGTCCGCTCTCAAGATATCCCACAAACTGGCGTTACTGGTGGCCGTGGCCATCCTTGCGTTCAGCATCAGCCAGGGGTTTTCCATCGTCACCGAGCGCAGTAATTCCGAGCGTCTAGCCCAGGTGGAAGAGAGGCTCTCCCCCACCCTGGAACGCACCACCATCAACCTCGGCCAGTTGGCGCTGATGGAGATGCAGCTGAAGAACTCCGTCACCACCGGCGACAAGGACCTGCTGCAGGAAACCCGCGGCTACTACGACACCATCCGCGGCAACCTGACCGACATCGCCCGCCTCAACCCGGCCCTGGCCAATGAGGCCCGGGACCTCGGCAAGCTGCTCGACACCTACTACAACAAGGCGTCCAACCTGGCCACCGGAGTGATCGACGGCACCGCCGATTTCAGCCGTATCGGTGACGAGGCCGCCGCCAACGCTCAACGCCTGGAACAGCTGCGCAGCGACCTGGACGCCATGCGCAAACTGACCCGGTCCCGCTTCCAGGGCGAGATCAGCGACACCGTGCAAGCCGCCAGCCAGGCCGGGGCCGCCTCCCTGACCATCGCCATCGCCGCACTGACGGTGCTGGTGGTGCTGAGCGTGGTGATTGCCCGCTCCATCACCGGCAGCCTGCAGCGCATTATCGAGCCACTGCGTGACATGGCCTCCGGCGAAGGCGACCTGACCGCCCGCATTGACTACCACGGTCGCGACGAGCTGCGGGAACTGGTGGAACAGTTCAACCGCTTTGTGGAAAAGCTCCATACCTCCTTTGCCACCATCCGCAAGGACGTGGGCGAACTCAACACGGTGGCAGAGCTGCTGGCCACCACCAGTCAGGTCAATCTGGAGCGCATCAGCAGCCAGGCCCAGGCCATTTCCTCTACCCGCAACTCGGTGGACGAGCTGGTTCGCAGCGTCGAGGAAGTGGCCGGTTTCGCCTCCAGCGCCTCCGACCAGACCCAGGACGCCGCCAAGTTCGCCCAGTCCGGCCAGACCACGGTGAACGCCAACGTCGACACCATCAAGCAACTGGTGACCGACATCGAGGGCACCGCCCAGCTGGTGAACCAGTTCGACGAGTTCTCCAGCCGCGTTGGCGGCCTGCTGGACACCATCCAGACCGTTGCCGAACAGACCAACCTGCTGGCCCTCAACGCCGCCATCGAGGCTGCCCGTGCCGGCGAGCATGGCCGTGGCTTTGCGGTGGTGGCAGATGAGGTCCGGGGCCTGGCGGTACGCACCCATAAGGCCACTGAAGAAATCCAGACGGTGATTTCGGAGCTGTCCCGACTGTCATCATCGGCGGTGGAAGCCATGGAGCACAGCGTTACCCGGGCCCACGACGGCGTCACCGCCACCAACGAGTCCGGCGACATCCTCACCAAGATCCTCGCCAGTGTTCAGCAGATCAGCGAACTGAACGAACAGATAGCAGCGGCCACCTACGAGCAGAGCACCACCTTCAACGAGGTGACCGGGCATATGACGGACATGCACCGGAACGCCGAGCAGGTGATGGAAAGCACCCACCAGCTCGACACCGCCAGCAAGGACATTCATGACGTAAGCAACGGCCTGCAGTCCGTTGCCGGGCAGTTCCGGGTCTGACGCCCCAGGCTCCAAGCGTCAGAAACAACAAGCCCGCACCGGCGGGCAAACCAGCCACAACGGAGTAGCCTCATGACCCCGAAAATCCTTCGTGCCACCCCACTGGCGCTGTGCCTGGCTGCGGCCGGCGTCAGCGCCCAAACCACCGATGACAAGATCGACCAGCTCGAGCAGCGCCTGAACGCACTGCAACAGCAGTTAACACAATCCCAGAGCGACCGGGTACGCCTCAACGGCTTCTTCAGCACCGGTTTCGCCCGCGCCAGCAACAACGCCGGCTTTGCCGGCATCACCGACAAGGCCGAAGTCAAAGACCTGAGCCTGTTCGCCCTGCAGGGCAGCTTCCAGGTCAATGACAAAACCCAGGCGGTGATGCAGATCATCGGCCGTGGTGAGGAAGACTGGGACCCGGCGCTGGAATGGGCCTACATCAGCCACCGCCCCACCAACAACCTGCAGGTGCGGGCCGGTAAAATGCGCCTGCCGTTCTTCATGTATTCGGACTCGCTGGAAGTCGGCTATTCCCAGCCCTGGGTGCGGCCCTCAGAAGCGGTCTATGAGCCGGCGGACATCACCAGTTATGTAGGTGCCGATGTCGCCCACACCCTGAATTTCGACAGCTCCTCCCTGACCACCACCGTGTTCGGCGGTTTCACCGATGAGGACACCCTCACCGCCGGCCAGCCAGTGGACGTGCGCCTGCGCAACGCCGGCGGCCTGACCCTGCTGTGGACCGATTACATCTGGAGCCTGCGGGCGGTGGCCGCCACCGCGGAAACCACCATTGAGGGCCAGGGCTTCTTCATTGCCGATTCCGACCGCAGCAACTTCTACGGCCTCGGCTTTGGTTACGACGATGGTAACTGGCAGGTGCTGTCGGAGGTGACCCGGGTGGAAGTGGACGGCATTTTCGCGGACACCGATTCCGCCTACCTCTCTGTTGGCCATCGTTTTGGCAGCGTGACACCTTACGCCAAGGTTGGCTGGATTGAATCCGTCGACAACGACGACCGTCCGCTGGCCGTGGACCCGACGCTGGCAGCCCTCAACACCCGCCGTGACGAATACAGCCTGGGCCTGCGCTGGGACGTGATCCCCGGTATCGCCATCAAGGCGGACGTGACTCACGCCCGTGGCTTCGACGGCAAGCCCGGTGGGCTTGGTAACCCGATGACCACCGAATCCAGCACCAATGTCTACACCGTCAAGATCGATTCGGCGTTCTAAGGAGGCGACCCATGAAGACCCTGTTTGCAGCAGTACTTGCCCTGAGCTGTGTCGCCACCCAGGCACTGGCCGACGTGGTGGTGATTGGCAACCCGGCGGGCCCGGACAGCATCAGCGCCAGCCAGGTCCGCGATATCTACCTCAACCGCAGCCAGCAGCTGCCGGATGGCCAGAAAGCCGTGCCGTTTGAGCTTCAGAGCGGCAACCCGGTACGGGCCGACTTCCACGGCAAGATCACCAACCGCAACGACGCCCAGCTCAAGGCGTTCTGGTCCCAGCAGGTGTTCACCGGTCGTGGCCAGCCCCCCCAGGAGCTGGCCAACGCCGGCGCGGTGAAGAACTCCGTCGCTTCCACCCCAGGCGGTATCGGCTACATCGATGCCGCCGAGGTCGACGATACCGTCAAGGTCATCCTCACCCCCTGAGTAACCAGCGCCCCCGCCCAGCGGGGGCGTTTCTCGCCAAACCTTGCACACCAGCCCCTGAGTGTCATAGCCATACTCTCAAGCCGCGTTTTCTGAGAGGATGTCACGTGCCTGAATTCTGCTGCGTTCAGATTGACAGGCGTCAGACACCACCCCACAGGAACGCTGACCATGCCCCAGATCCAGCCCACGGAACTGCCACAACACGCACTTTCGGCCCCCTACCAGGAACAGCAGGCCTACCTGGACTGCCTGACCACCGAGGTGGCCGGACAGGTCAGCCTGGCGGACTATATTGAGGCGTTCTACACCACCCCACTGTTCAAGCTCGAACGGCGACTGCTGGCGCTGGCCCGCAAACCGGCATCCGATGCCGATGCCCGCGCCCTGGCGCAGGCCGAGACTGAGCGTTTCTCCGCCTGGACAGTGGAGGGCCGGCATCCCGACCAACTGCTGCTGCGGGACTTTACCGGTCGCACCCGTTCCTGGTTGATGGTGGCATCAACCGGGCCGCAAACCACCCGCCTGTACTTCGGTTCCGTCGTGGTTCCGCTGGCCTATAACGAAGCCGGCGAGCCCCGTTTCGGCCCGCTGTTCGGCCTCCTCCAGAGCTTCCACGACCGGTACAGTCGTGGCCTGCTCAAGGCCGCCGCCAAAGCCATCGGCAAACGCGGACCGGGTACTAACCGCTAGCTCAGGCAGGCAGCAGACGTGGAAACTTCCAGCTTGTGGCGTCACCCCGATCATCCCGGCATTGAGCTACTGTCGGCCCGCTACACCCGCTTTGAGTTCAGCCGCCACTGGCACGATGAGCTGGCCATTGGCGTGATTGAGGCAGGCGCCGAAGGCCTGGACTACCGCGGTGACCGGCTGCTGATTCCGGAGCGGCACATCGTGGCGATCAACCCGGCGGAGGTCCACACCGGGTTTGCCGGCGCCGATCAGGGCTGGACCTACCGCATGTTCTACTTTGATCCCCAACTGCTTGGGCAGCTACTGGAACACGCCGGAGGCCCGCCACTTGAACCCATCATCGAGCGCCCGGTGATCCACGACCCGGCGCTGTTTACCCTGCTGCTGGCGCTGCACCGCGCCCTCGAACAGCCAAGCCTGAGCCTGACCCGGGACACCCTGTTGAGCCAGTGTCTGGAGCAGCTGTTCCGTCGCCACGGCCAGCGATCATCAACGCCCACACCGGCACTCGACCGGCCCGCGGCACAGTGCGCCCATGACTACCTGCACGACCACTGGCACAGCAACGTCTCGCTGGATACCCTGGAAACCGTCACCGGTGTCAGCCAGTTCCAGCTGATCCGCAGCTTCCAGGCCCGTTACGGTCTCACGCCCCACCAGTTCCTGCTGTTGCTCAAGGTTAATCACGCCAAGCGCTCCCTGGCGGCGGGCTGCAGCCAACTGGACACCGCCCTGGCCTGCGGCTTCTATGATCAAAGCCACTTCTCCCGCAACTTCAAACGTGCTTTCGGGGTGCCCCCCTCCCACTACCGCACCGACTGACCGGCTGCCTGCAATTCTGTACAAGCGACCAGCGGCCGTTGCGCCGTACCCTGAACCTTCAATCTGGAGGAGTCGCTATGAGTTTACTGATGCCCTGGCTGGGCGTGATGTTTCCACTGGTGTTCAGTCCCGGCCCCGCCAACATCGTCTTTGCCGCCTGCGGCGCACAGCTGGGCGTGCGCCGCTCGCTGCCGTTCCTGGTGGGCGTGGATACGGTATTCCTGGTGCAGTCGCTGGTGGTGGGCTTCGGACTCGCCCAGGTGGTTGCCCGCTACCCGTATCTGGTGCCGCTGTTGCAACTCGCCGGCGCGGCCTATCTGGTTTATCTGGCTACAGGCTTCCTGCGCAGCGGGTCCTCCGCCCAGGCGGATGCCCGGCCGGCCCTGGGCTTTTTCGAAGGCGTGACGATTCAGACCCTGAACGGCAAGGGCTGGCTGTTGGTGGTGCTGATGTTTTCGCTGTTCGGCGAAGCCGCCCGCTCCCAGTTCGGAGCAGCCGGCACACTGGTGCTGGTGGCGTGGCTGGCGGTGCTGAACGTGGCTATGCACCTGGTGTGGATCAAGGCGGGGGCGCTGCTGGCGCGACTGGGCAGCGGCCAGCGTTTCGCCCGCAACCAGAACCGGCTGTACGGTACCTGCCTGTTGCTGGTTGCGGTTTGGCTGATCGTCGACAACGACCTTTGGCCACTGTCGCTCTAGAGGACGGAGGTCAGTCGCCGCGAGGAATGGTCTGGGGTTCGATGAACTCGAACAGGCCTTCCAACCCGCCTTCACGACCAATACCGGATGCCTTCATGCCACCAAAGGGAGCCTCAGGGGTGGGACCGGTGCCGGTGTTCCAGCCGACATGGCCGAAACGCAAACCCGCCGCCACCCGCTGGGCGCGCTCGGCGTCGGCGGTGAAGACGTAGGCTGCCAGACCGAACTCGGTGTCATTGCCGGCAGCCACCACCTCGTCCTCGGTACGGAAGCTCGCCATGGGCACCAGCGGACCGAAGGTTTCTTCCCGAAAGCACGCCATGTCCGACGTGACACCAGCAACCACACTGGGCGGATAGAACAGGTTATCGCCGCTGAGGCTGTCCGGCGCCGGACCGGCCACCAGCTGGCCGCCCTTGTCCAGGGCGTCACTGACGTGGCGGTGCACCTTGTCCCAGCCGGCCCGGTTGATCAGCGGGCCAATGTCGATGCCGTCGTCCATCCCATTGCCCACGGTCATCCGCTCGACCCGCTCCGCCAGTTTCTGGCCAAACGCCGCCATCGCCTCATCCTGGACAAAAATGCGGTTGGCGCAGACACAGGTCTGGCCACCACCACGGAATTTGTTGGCGATCAGATTGTCAGCAGCGGCATCCAGATCGGCATCGGCGAAGACGATGAAGGGGGCATTGCCACCCAGCTCCAGGGACAGTTTCTTGACCTGCTGGGCGGTATCGAGAATCAGCTGACGGCCTACTTCGGTGGAGCCAGTAAACGACAGCATCGGCACTTCGGGGCTGTCGCACAGCACCTTGCCAATCACCGACGCCTTACCCATCACCAGATTGACCATACCTCGCGGAATCGACGTGTGCTGATCCATCAGGCTGAACAGCGCAATCATCGTCAATGGGGTTTCGCTGGCCGGCTTGATCACCGAGGGGCAACCGGCGGCCAACGCCGCCGACAGCTTCTTGGCGATCATGCCGATGGGGAAGTTCCAGGGCGTGATCAGGCCCACCACGCCGATTGGCCGGTAGTGCACCGTCCAACTGCAGTTACGGGCCCGCTCCGGCAGTTCGTGAGGCTCCAGCGCACCAATGTGGCGGGCGCAATAGTCAAAGAAACCGGCGGCGTAATCGGCTTCCCCTTTGGCTTCGGCCAGGGGCTTGCCATGCTCGGCACAGAGTATGCGGCCAATCTCGTCCCGGTGTTCAGTCAGGGCATCGCGGATCTCTTCCAGCCAGCGACGACGGGTTTCCAACGGGTATGGCTGCATCAGCCTGAGCGCCGACTGACCGGCCTCAATAGCCTGGCTCACCTGGTCCGCCGACAGGGATGCCACCTCGGCGATGACATCACCGGTGGCGGGATTGAATACCTGAAACCGGTCGTCGGTCTGGGGCGTCCATTGGCCGTCGATGTATCCGGTGAACTGAGTCAACAGGGGGGACTGAATCATCTTCGCTCCTCACGGGTTCGGTGCACGACGGCGGACTGCACCGGGCTCCTGGAATCGAAGGCGGGGTGCAATCCGTCCTCAGGAAACCACTGCCGGCTTCCTGTCCGGGTATACCCGACTCATCTTGGTCGTTGACCGCGCCGGTGTAAAGCCACCTGGCGAGAAATTCATCAGCACAAAAAAACGGTTGGCCGCCTTGACCTTAGGTCGATTTCCCTGCCTATACTCGAACTACCATGGAACGTCAGGAGGTCGGTCAATGAAAGCCTATTTCCACCCGTCACAGGATCTGCACATCCCCAAGACGTACTTTACCCGGGGCCAGATGCGTAAGCCTCAGGAGGTGCCGGACCGTACCGGCGAGATGCTTGCAGGCCTGCGGGCCATGGACGTTCCGGTGCTGACTCCGGCCGACCAGGGCTCCGGCACCATCGCCCGGGTTCACGACCTGAGTTACCTGAGATTCCTCAAGTCCGCCCACCCACGCTGGCTGGAGATGGGCGACGACTGGGGCGATGAGGTCATGTCCAACATCTTCGTCCGCTCCCCCAACGCCCTGCGCGGCATTCTCGCCGAGGCCGCCCGCTACCTCGCCGATGGCAGTTGTCCCATCGGCGCCAACACCTGGGAGGCCGCCTACTGGTCGGCGCAGACCGCTCTCGGCGCCGCCGACGCGCTGATGGCCGGCGAGCGCACCAGTTACGCGGTATGCCGCCCACCCGGCCACCATGCCCGCCGTGATGCCGCCGGCGGGTTCTGTTACCTCAACAACGCCGCCATCGCTGCGGAGAAGCTCACCGCCCGTTTCCCGCGGATCGCCATCCTCGACACCGACATGCACCACGGCCAGGGCATTCAGGAGATTTTCTACCATCGCAACGATGTGCTGTACGTCTCCATCCACGGCGACCCCACCAATTTCTACCCGGTGGTCAGTGGCTACGAGGACGAACGCGGTGAGGGAGAAGGCCTGGGCTACAACATCAATCTGCCGATGCCCCACGGCTCTCCGGAGGAGGTCTTCTTTGACAAGCTGACGGAAGCCCTGAGCGCCATCAAGCTGTTCCAGCCTGATGCCCTGGTACTGACACTGGGCTTCGACATCTACCGCAACGACCCTCAGGCCAAGGTGGACGTGAGCTCAGAAGGTTTCTGTCGCCTCGGCAACCAGATCCGCCTGGCCGGCCTGCCCACCCTGGTGGTTCAGGAGGGCGGCTACGACCTGGAAGCACTGAGCACGAACGTGCAGCAGTTCTTTAAGGGGCTGGAGGGTTAGGCGTTCGGCGCATAGACCTTGACGTTGCTATAGCCTTCGGCCCTGAGATGGCCGGCGTGCATGCGGCTCATGGAGCCGCGGTCGCAGTACAGCAGGTACTGGCGATCCTTGGGCAGCTGGCCGATCTGCTGGTTCAGTTCGTAGAAGGGAATGCGCAGGATCTCGTTGCTGGGCAGATCCAGCGGCGCCCGCTCCTCTTCGGAGGGGTGACGCACATCGATGATCACATCCGCCACCGCCGGTGTCGGCACCAGCTCCACGTCCTCCGGCGTGGTGAGGGTATCCATCAGGTCGGCGACCGAGGTCTCGGTACGCTGCTCAATCGCCTGCTGCAATACCGCCGGGTCCATCTGGGATTCGCAGTACTCTACCCGCACCAGCTTGGCTCGGGTCGCCGGTTTCTGGGAGATCACGCCGCAGTATTCCGGCATGGTGCGGGCGAACGACTCGGTGCCGATGTCACGGGCCACCTTGATGATCTGCTCCTTGTCCATCGCAATCAGCGGCCGCAGCACCACCTGCTCGCTGGCCCGGTCGACCACGTTGAGGTTGGTGAGGGTCTGACTCGACACCTGGGCCACCGCATCGCCCATCACCAGGCCTTCGGTGTTCTGGCCGTCGGCAATCGCAGACGCCGCCCGCAGCATTTCCCGCTTCAGCACCACGCCCCAGTGGCGGTTATTCACCGACCGCATGATTTCCGCCACCACGCCATCAAACGGCACCGAGATGAACTTGGCATGGTGGGACGAGCCGTACCGCTGCCACAGATAGTGCACCACCTGGCGCACCCCCACTTCATGGGCTGTGCCGCCCAGATTGAAGAACAGGTAGTGGGTACGCAGGCCCCGGCGCAGCATCAGATAGGCTGCCACCGAGGAGTCATAGCCACCGGAGATCAGTGTCATGACCGACTCGATACTGCCCAGGGGGTAGCCGCCCATACCCCGGTGACGGCGACGGGCCACCATGAATTCTTCCTGCTGGACCTCGATACGCACCTCAACTTCCGGTGCCTTGAGACTCACCCCGCGAGCTTCGGAAGCGCTCAGCAGTGCGCCACCAACATGACGTTCCAGATCAAGGGAGTTGAAACTGTGGGTGCCGGTGCGCTTGGCCCTGACTGCGAAGGTCTTGCCAGCCAGCTCGGCGGCAAAGGCCTCCACCGTTTTGGCGGCGACGTCGTCCATATCCACCAACGGAAACGCGGCCACCTCCTGGATGGTGGAGATGCCGGGAATCCGCACCAGCTCATCGACCACCGGTCCGGCCAGGCTGCGGTCGTCCGGCACATCCACATTGATGCGGTCCCAGCTGCCCTCGACAGCGATGTCCGGGTCCAGCCGGATCAGGATCTTGCGGACATTCTGGCGCAGTTGGCGCATCTGCTGGCGGCGGACAGGCTTGCTTTTGATCGCAACTTCCGACGCGGGACGAATCAGGAATTTCATGACGGGAATCGACTTCTGGCTGGGTGGCGTAAAGAGGAGAAAGCGCTTAGTGTAACCTGTTCCGGCAGAGCCTCAAAATCAGCGCCCACGGAAATGGGCTAAGTTAGAGGTAAGGACCGGTACTCTTCGCCTGACAGGAGCACGTCTGTTCATGAGTGAACCCACCATCAACGCACTGGTATCCCCGGAGGGCAGTCTCGAAATACTGTCCAACCACGAAGTCAACCGCCTCAAGGACCGCAGTGAAGGCGGTCTCTATCGGCTGTTCCGGCAATGCGCCCTGGCGGTGCTCAACACGGGCGTCGAAGCCGACGACTGCAAGAGCCTGATGGAACAGCACGCCGATTTCGACATCCGCCTGGTGCCCCAGCCCCGGGGGCTCAAGCTGGAACTGATCAACGCCCCGGCGAGCGCCTTTGTCGACGGCGACATGCTGCGGGCCAACCGGGAACATTTATTTTCAGTGCTGCGGGACATCGTCTATTCCCACTCCATTCCCAGCTCCGCCGCCGGCTTTCGCCGCGACGACCCGGAGGACATCACCAACCTGATCTTCCACATTCTCCGCAACGCCCGGGTGCTGCAGGCCGGTCGCCAGCCCGATCTGGTGGTGTGCTGGGGCGGCCACTCCATCAACCGCGAGGAGTACACCTACAGCAAGGACGTCGGGCATCAGCTCGGCCTGCGCGGCCTGAGCATCGTGACCGGCTGTGGCCCCGGTGCCATGAAGGGACCGATGAAGGGCGCTACCATCGGCCACGCCAAACAGCGGGTGAAGGATGGCCGCTACATCGGCATCACCGAACCGGCGATCATTGGCGCCGAGGCCCCCAACCCGATCGTCAACGAACTGGTGATCATGCCGGACATCGAGAAACGGCTGGAGGCCTTTGTGCGCGCCGGACACGGCGTTATCGTGTTCCCCGGTGGCGTCGGCACGGCCGAGGAAATTCTCTACCTGCTGGGCATTCTGCTGCATCCGGACAACCGCGACCTGCCCTTCCCGGTGGTGTTCACCGGTCGCAAGGAGAACGCCGACTATTTCGAGATGATCGACCGTTTCATCCGCAATGCCCTGGGCGAAGAGGCGGCGAGCAAATACGAGATCGTGATTGATGACCCGGTGCGGGTGGCGCAGATCATGAAGAAAGGTATGGACGACGTGGCGGTGTTCCGACGCGCCATGCAGGACGCCTACCACTTCAACTGGATGCTGAAAATCGATCCGGTGTTCCAGCTGCCGTTTGAACCCACCCACGAGACCATGCGGGCGCTGGAGCTGCACCAGAACCAGCCGGTTCACCTGATCGCCGCCAATCTGCGCAAGGCCTTCAGTGGCATTGTCGCCGGCAACGTCAAGGAACAGGGGATTCGTCAGATACAGCAAAAGGGGCCGTTCGAGATTGCCGGAGACCCGGCCCTGCTGGAGCCCCTGGAGGAAATGCTGGCGGCCTTCGTACAGCAGAACCGGATGAAACTGCCCGGCTCGGTGTCCTACCACCCCAGCTACCGCATCATTCGCGGCGCCGCCTGAGTGGCCAAGGCCGGAGCCCGGGCTCCGGCCATTCCACCAGGATTAACCGCCGGCTGGCAGGCTGGCGAAGTAGGCCGCCAGGTTGGCAATATCCTCATCGCTCAGTGCCGCTGCCTGAGCCTGCATCACCGCTGCCTGGCCGCCATTGCGCTCCTTGGAACGGTAGGCTTTCAGGGAGCTGACCAGATAGGCCTCATTCTGGCCCGCCAGATTCGGGTACATGGGAATCTGTGCAACACCATTCTGGCCATGGCAGGCTGCACAAACCGCCGCTTTGGCCTGCCCTGCTGCGGCATCGCCGGCTGTCGCCAAACCTGGAACCGCCGCCAGTGCAACGGCGCCTGTCAGAACAAAGTGTTTCAGCTTCATGGGTGCTACCCTCTCATCGGTTTTTATGTAAGCCCTGGGGCCCGAGGGCCGGATTTATAACATAGCCCCCTAACCGCTCAAATGCGATAGATCAAGTTACGACTTTGGAACCGTTGTCGTATCACCCCCAGGGGGTCACCAGACCCATACGTAACCGGCGGGCAACAGGATTTTGGCAGCACCGCCCGCAATCGACGTTTGTCCCCTTCCCCGGGCCCTGCGCTACCGTCACACTCGGGGACAGGATAAGCTCGCAGTGTTCCAGCGTCCCGAGCGGGTAATTCGCTGATCTAGTGCGAATTAACCGCTCGGGACACGAGGGAGCCTCTGATCAACCAACGGAGAAGTGTGAATGTCCATCCTGGTAAACGAACTGGCCTGCCAGCAGGGCCGCCTTGGTCACCTGACCCTGGATGCCCCTGCCAGCCTCAATGCACTCAGCGAAACCATGCTGGATGATCTGTTGTCGGCGCTTGACCGCTGGGAGCAGGATGAGCAGGTGTGCCTGGTGCTGCTGGACAGCCGGGATGACACCGCCTTTTGCTCAGGCGCCGACCTGAAAACCCTTTACCGGGCACTGTGCGAGGGCGACAGCCGCACCGTCGAAGGCATCTTCTCCCGCGAATACCGGCTGATGTACCGGCTCCATCGCTACCCCAAGCCGGTGGTGGCGCTGGCTGAAGGAGTCGCTTTCGGCGCCGGCATGGGGCTGCTGTCCGCCTGCCGCTACCGGCTGGTGGGCCCCGAGGTGGCACTGGCGATGCCGGAAGTCCGCATTGGCCTGCTGCCGGATGTGGGCGCCAGCTGGTTCCTGAACCGGCTGCCGGCGGGCCTGGGGTTGTTTCTGGGACTGACCGGGGCGCAACTGAACGCCAGCGATGCCCTGCGGGTCGGGCTCGCCGATCTGGCGGTGCCAGCACAGTCCCGCCAGGCACTGGTGAGCCAGATTCAGGCTCAGGCCTGGACCGGGCGGGTGGCCGCCGACGACAACCGGCTCCACCGTCTGATCAACCAGTTCGCCAGCCAGCACCCGACCGCGCTGCCGGACAGCCAGCTGGCGCAACACGAACAGGCGATCGCCCACCTGTGCCGTCAGGGCGCCCTGCCGGACATTGTCGATCGCCTGCTGGCGGCGGATGAGGGTAATGACTGGTGGCAGGCCTGCATCGCCAACCTGCGTCAGGGCTGTCCGGTCACCCCCTGGCTGGTGTCGGAGCAATTACAGCGGGGCCAGCAGATGTCGCTCAGGGACAGTCTGACGATGGAGCTGGCACTGGCGCTTAACTGCAGCCAGGCCGCGGATTTCCGGGAAGGCATTCGCGCCCGCCTTATTGATCGCGACCAGTCACCACGCTGGCAGCACGGCAGCGTTCGGGAGGTGCCCGGAGAGCTGGTGGAAAGCCGTTTCGCGCCTCCGTGGGGCCACCAGCCGTCGCCACTGGATCTGGTTTAGTAACTAGTGCGCCCAGGGGCACCCACCTCAGGTTTCCGCGCCAGCCTGGATCAGCAGCATCTCGATGTCGCGGAAACCGCCGGCCCGGGCCAGGTCCAGAGCGGACCGGCCCTGATCGCCGCGATAATTGACCTCCGCGCCCGCCGCAATGACCGCCTCGGTGGTCAACAGATCGCCGCCGGAGACCACGTGCATCAGCAGCGAGCGGCCATTCTGGCTGACGTTGACGTTGGCACCGGCAGACAGCAGCACCTTGACCACCGCCAGGTGGCCGCCACGGGCCGCCAGCAGCACCGGAGTCTGCCCGTTCTGGCTTTCAGCGTTGACGTTGGCGCCAGCGGAGAGCAACAACTGCACCAGCCGCCGTTCACCATCCGCCGCCGCCAGCATCAGTGGTGTCATGCCGTCCGCGCCGGCGTAGTCCGGTGAGGCCCCCCGACTCAGCAGGTACCAGGCAATCCGGTCTTCACCACGCCGTACCGCCAGTGCCAGCGGCGTTCCCTGTTCGGTCAGGGTATTGAGGGCCGCGCCCTGGTCCGCCAGGGTCTGCACCCGTGGCAGATCTCCACTGGCCACCGCGGCCATCAACGGCGTTTCCGCACTGCCGGCCTGGGCCCGGTCGAGGTTGGCCGGTTGCGGCTGACCGGCACAGGCGGCCAGCTGCAGTCCAATCACCAGGAGTAGAAGTCGTACAAGATGTCGCAGGGCTGTTCCATTCGCCGCCATGTTTGAGGGTCTCAGTCACGATGAAGTCGTAGCCTGCATTCTGGACAGTTAGCTTTGGCAGTTAAATCGAGCGGTTCACAAGTTCCGCTCAGAGCCGGTCTGAATGCGGCAGAAACTGCCTGGTCACAGCCCGCAGACGCTGCTCAGCATCCCGGCGGCCATGGCAGAGGCCAGCTGACTGGGCCTGCGCCGGGGACCAGCCCTGCAGCACCAGCCGACACCAGAGCCCGGCAACCTCATGGTGCCCCAGCGACGTGGCCACGTCCGGGCGGGCACTGAGCAGCCGCAGCACCGGCAGCGAGAGTTCAAGCCCCCGGTGCCCCTCGGCAAAGGCGGCCAGCTCCCGTCGATCCAGAGCCGACAGCACCGGCGCCGGAGGCAACTGAGCGGTCACCGCCAGCGTCAGTTCCGGGGCCAGCTGCGGCCAGACTACCGGTAACAGGATCAGCCAGTGCTGCGAGAAGCGCTCGGCGATGGCTTCCACCAGAGTCTGGCCGTCCGCGCTCAGGCCACTCAGCATCTGAACGGTAAACTCGCCACTGCTGGCCTCCCGGTGCAACCCCAGGCGCACCGTGCGCAAACCACAGCGCTGCCAGAACGCCAGCAGGTCCGGACTGGCGCCGTAGCTGGTACCGAGGGCATCCAGACCGGCCTGTTTACTGTGCTCCCGGGCTGCCGCCACCAGCGCCTGCCCCACACCACTACGGCGGCAGCCGGCGCTGACGGCGATCCGCACCACCCGCAACAGGGTGCAGGTCGCAGCCTCGGCAAAGCCGCTGTGATTGGCCAGGGACTGGGGCAGCAAGTGCCCGCGCAGGCGCCGGCGCCCCGCCATCACCTCCTCCGCCAGCCGGCAGGACAGCCCGCCCTCGCGGGCCGCCCACAGCACACCAACCAGCCGGCCCCCCAGCCAGGCCCGCCAGCTCACGGCGGTGGGATCATCCAGCCACTGGCGAAGGTCCCCTGGCGAGGTGCGGTAATGGGCATCCACCAGCAGACCAAAAGCCTGCTGTCGTTCGTGCTCGCTGGCATCGGCCGGAGACCAGCGCTCCACCCGTACCGCTTCGTCCATCGGCACCGCGTCCGGGCCTGAGGCCTGCAGCAGGAACAACTGGTCCACCAAACGCTCCAGGGGGTCATCCGGGCACCAGCGGATCGGGGCCGAAAGCTGACGCTGGCGCCACTGCGGAGTCTCCCGCTCCAGCACCCCGCGAAAGCGGATGTTAAAACCGCGACCAGTACCCTCATAGCCATGGATGGTGGTGGCGAACACGCAGCGGGGCCAGCCCAGCAGGATGGCCCGCAACTGCGGTGCCGGAATCGCTGCAGCTTCGTCCACCAGCACCAGTTCCGCCTCGGGGCGCTCTGCCAGCAACCGGTCCGGCGGCAGGAACAGCAGTTCGGCGCCATCCGCCAGCCGCAGGTGATCCGCTGCGGCCACCGCCGGCGCCTCCTCCGTCGCCAGACGGGCATGGTGGAACAGGGTCGCCACCGCTTCGGCTCTGGGCGCGGTCACCAACACCCGGCGCCGGCCCTGCTGCAACAGGGCCATCGCCGCCATGCCCAGGGCGGCAGATTTGCCGCGGCCACGGTCAGCGCTGACCACCAGGGGGCGTCGACGCCGCCCCAGCCCTACCCGGATGACATCCGCGACCAGTTCCGACTGCTCGGGGGTAGTGCCAGGACAAAACGGTGCCTCGGAGACCGGCAACTGCGGCGGCGTCATCGCCGAGCAGCCGGGGTCGATCCGCAGCACCTCGGCATCGTAGGCAACCAGGGTCGCCAGCCGGGCGGCAAACGGGTGATCGGGAGCGTTATCAAGGCCGGTACGGGGGTAATCCGGATCGGCAAAGCGGCCCCAGTCCTCGCAAGGTGGCATCAGCCAGAACCACAGTCCGCCTGCGGCGAGAGTGCCGCTGAGTGCGGCCAGAGCGTCCGGCGGGTTGCCGTGCCAGCCATCCCAGACCAGCAGCGCCACATCCCGTCCCAACCAGTCCCGGGCGCGGGCCGGGCGCACTGGGGTGAGGTCAAGCTCGCCCGCGGCCGCTTGCGGTCCCAACCACAACCGGGGCTCGCCATCCAGGCCGGGCAACAGTTGCCGCAGCCAGGCCATGGCGGCGTCACGGTCCCCCTCCAGCAGAACCAGACGGCGCTGGCCGAGATTCCGCAAACGCTGCTGGAAACGCTGCCAGGCCGGCAGATCGGGAGAGGGCCAGGCGGGCATGATCAGCTCAGGTCGATGGCGTGGCGTTTCAGGTCAGCCAGCTCACACACGCTCAGGGTGTCCTGGTGCGTGGCCCGCAACCGCACCCGTGGCGCCGCGCCCGCCGCCAGCGCTTCCTGCCAGCGGCCGGCACACAGGCACCAGCTGTCGCCGGCCTTGAGACCGGGAAACCCGAACGCCGGCACCGGCGTGGACAGGTCATTGCCGCGCGCCTGGGAGAACGCCAGGAACTCGTCCGTCACCACCGCGCAGACGGTGTGCTGGCCAGCATCGTCAGGACCTGTATTGCAGCAGCCGTCACGGTAGAAGCCGGTGACCGGATCATTGCCACAGGCTTCCAGGGTCTCCCCCAGCACGTTGATCGGTTCTGCCATTACTTCGGTCATTTCGCCTCCTCGGGATACCAACAAGTAGCCGACCATTATGGTGTACGGGTGACCGCCATACCAGTTGCCGACTACAATGGCGCCATGCCAACCGACCTGCCCGATTTCCTCACCAACGAACAGCGCGCCATCATCACCGCGCCTTACGAACACGCCGTCATTACCGCCGTCGCGGGCAGTGGCAAGACCTTCACCCTGGCCTGGCGCATTCGCCACCTGCTGGCCCAGGGCCACGATCCGGCGCGGCTGCTGGTACTGATGTTCAACCGCAGCGCCCGCCGCGACTTCGAGCGCAAGCTGCAGGACGTCACCCGCGACACCGGCCTGACGCTGCCGGAGATCCGCACCTACCACGCCATGGGCCTGCGCCTGTACCGGCGTTTCGTCCGCGACGGCTACCTGCCGGCCTTCTCCGAGGCCATCCTGAGCGAGCAGGAAATCCAGTTCCAGGCCTGGCGACTGACCCGTGAACTGGCGCCCGCGGAACTGGCGGACGAGATCCGCCGCAACAAGAAGGACTACGTGGAAACCGCCGTCAGTTTCATTGATCGGGTCAAAACCACCCTGTCGCCGGTGGACGTGGTGTTCGAGGAACTCGAATACACCGAAAAGCACCGCTACCTGATCGAGCTGTTCCACAGTTTTGAACAGTGGCGCAAGGGCCAGGCCCGGATCAGCTACGCCGACATGCTCTATGAGCCGGTTCTGGCGATCCACCAGATCCCCCAGCTGCAGAAGCTGGTCGCCAACAAGATAGACCTGATCCTGGTGGACGAATACCAGGACACCAACGAGATCCAGCACCTGCTGCTGCGTTACGTTGCCGGCGACCGGGCCCGCGTCACCGTGGTGGGAGACCCGGATCAGACCATCTACGAATTTCGCGGCGCCCGGCCGGAATTCATCCTCAACCGCTTCAGTGAGGAGTTTGACAGCCCTCTGGAGCAGACCCTGAGCTACACCTTCCGCTACGGTCACCGGGTGGCGCTGCTGGCCAACCACCTGATCCATCACAACAGCGGCCGCAAGGACGTGCTGTGCCATGCCCATCCAGGCACCCCTGCCACCGAGATCCGGCTGCACGAGTGCGAGCAGGATGGCGACGCGGTGCTGACCATCCTGGCCCAGCTGTCACCGGAGCAGCTGGCAGACACCGCCATCCTGTTCCGGGTCTGGAGCCAGAGCGTGGCGCTGGAACTGCAGCTGCTGGCCCGCCAGTTGCCCTACCGCATCGATGCCGGCAAGGGCGCCCTGTTCAGCCGCGAAGTCCAGGCGATTACCGGCCTGCTGCACCTGGTGGCCGGCAACCTGGCGCAGATGCCCGACGCCGACCGGCTGGACATCGCCCGTCAGTTGCTGCGTTTCCCCCACGTTGGTCTGAAGGAAACCGAGCTGGACCAGATCGCCCAGTTCCTCGCCAGGATGCCCGGGCAATGGGGTCAGCGGCTGCTGGCGATGGAGTTTGATGCCCTGCCACCGATGGCCGGGCGCAAGCTGCGCCGGCTCGGCGAAACCCTGGTCAAGCTGGAGGGCCACCAGAGCCCGGTGGCGTCGCTGATCAAGCGCTACGCCGAGGATACCGAACTGTTCGAGGGACTGCGCAGCCTGGCGCTGACCCACGAGACCGCCGATGAACGCATCGACACGGTGGTGGGCTTTCAGCGTTACCTGGCCAGTCTCGACATCGGCGCCGCCGAGGCGGTGATCCACCTTCAGGCCCTCATGACTCAGGCCGGCCAGAATCGCGATGGGGGCGTCTTGCTGTCCACCATTCACCGCACCAAGGGGCTGGAATGGCCGCGGGTGATCGTGCCCGGGCTACAGGAGAAATACCTGCCCTACAGCCCCCGTCAGGGCGAGAATCTGAAAGTGCTGGTGGAGAGCGAGCGCCGACTGCTGTATGTCGCCATGACCCGCTGCCGAGAGCAGTTGCACCTGATCACCCGCCCCCGTGGCCAAGCCCCCCACCTGGATGGTGACCAGGGCCCCAGCCGCTTCGTCGACGAGCTTTGCTTTTCCCTCAGCGACCAGCTCGGCGGCCACTTGGAGCAGGCCTGTGACGCCCAGACCCTGACCCTGGACCACCCTCTGACGCCGGTCAGCCAGCGCTATGCTGAACGCGAGGGCCTGGAGTTGGCCACCACCAATGCCCAGCCCGCCCGGCGCGACGGGCCGTTGTGGACGCTGCCCCGGCTACGACATGTGATTTTCGGTGCTGGTACGGTGATGACCGAGGAGGAAAGCGCGTTCGAGGTCCACTTCGACTCCGGTGAACAGCTCAACTTCTCGAAAAAGAGCGCCCACCTGTACTTCTCCCCGGCCGACTGAGGGGCGTGCCTCATCGCATGGAGAATCAATGGCTTCGTCACGGATAGTCAATTACCGAATTATGGCCTAGCTTTCATGATTGAGGCTCTGTGGAAACGCTAGGATTGTATAGAACAACATAATGACGAATGGAATGGACAGGAGGTACTGCATGACCGTCATGCGCCCATTTGCTGCTGCGGCGCTCGCCGTGGCCGTAGCCACCCCCGCGGTGGCCGAGGAAACCAACCAGTACATCTACCTCAACCCGTTTGCCGGCTACCAGCTGTTTGACGACAAGCGCGACCTGAGTGAAACCGGCACTTACGGCTTTGGGGTGGAATTCCGCTTCGCGCCACGCTGGGCCCTCGAAGGGGTGTACTCCAAGGCTGACGCCGACCGCAAGTACGTCAGCGGCGACAGTGATTTCAACGAGTACCGGCTCGATGGTCTGTACTACCTGGCCGATGCCGAAGAGGCCTGGAACCCGTACCTGGCCGTGGGTGCCGGTCACGCCGATTTCGGTGACGGCCCGGTCCGCACCGCCGGTACCAGCCATGACGAGACCCGGGTCAACGTCGGCGCCGGGGTGCGCTACAACATCAGCGACAGCGTGTCTCTGCGGGGCGATCTGCGGGAATTCCACGGCATCGATGAAAGCACCTTTGACACCCAGGTATCGCTGGGCCTGAGCCTGGCCTTTGGCCGCACCATCGGCACACCGGACCCGGTGGATTCCGACATGGACGGCGTCTACGACGACAGCGACCAGTGCCCGGGCACCCCCGCCGGGGTGCCGGTGGACCGGCTCGGCTGCGCCCTGGACGACGACAACGACGGCATTGCCAACCACCTCGATCGCTGTCCGGACACCCCGGCCGGCGCCACCGTCAACAGCCGTGGCTGTGAACTCGATTCCGACCGTGACGGCGTGGTGGACAGTCAGGACAAGTGCCCGGATACCACCGCCGGTGCCGATGTCGATAACGAGGGCTGCGAAGGCGTCACCGAGACCATCGAAACCATCGACCTGCGGGTCCAGTTCCCGCTGGACAGCGCCCGGATCGATGACGCCTACGACGCCGAGATCCGGCGGGTCGCCGAGTTCATGGAGAAGCACCCGGATACTTCGGTGGAAATCGCCGGCCACACTGACGCCAGCGGTCCCGCCGAGTACAACCAGAAGCTGTCCCAGCGGCGCGCAGAAGCCGTGGCCCAGCGTCTGACCGATGCCCTGGGCATCGATGCCAGCCGGGTGACGGCAGTGGGCTATGGTGAAAGCCGGCCGCTGCAGGACGACGACAGCGCCGGTGGGCGTGCCCAGAACCGGCGGGTGGAAGCCCACATCCAGGTACGCTACTAAGTGCCAGCAACCGCACCTGCCCGGGCGGATCGGCCCTGGCGCCGGTTATCCCGGGCAGTGCGGGTTGGCAGCCTGGTAACGGCTGGTTTGTTATGCAGCAGCGCCGGTGCTGAACCGGTGTACCGCTGCGACAACGGCAACGGGGTGACCTTTGCCGACCAACCCTGTGGTGATGACGCCACCCGAATCCAGGTTCCGGACAACCGTCTGGGCGGGCGCCTGGACAGCAACCTGCCCCGCGATGACGTCGAGCCGAAACCGCCCCCCGAAGCCACCCCGCCGGTACCAGACAGTGTTGACGACTCGCCCTGCCGTTACATCAACTCCACTCAACTGCGCACCTATCTTGCCCGTAACCAGGTGGTCCGGGGCATGACCCGGGAGCAGGTCCGCAAAGCCTTCGGGCCGCCACCGGAAACCCACAGCGTGCCCCAGGAGGCCTGGGTCTATCACACCGATTACTACGGTCGGCTCTACGAACTCACCTTCGTCTATTTTCGCGACGGTTGCGTCGACAGCGTGCAGTACCGCAAACCCTGATCAGCCGCGGCGGGCATCCAGCAGCAGGTTACGGGGCGTCAGTGGGCGCTGGCAGAATTCCCGCAGGCTGACCCGGTACCCCTGCTCTTCCAGATACAGGGCATAGTCCAATACCAGCCAAAGCTCCAGCGGGCGGCGGAACAAATGGCGAACCAGCTCGTGACAACGCACCTGATGCAGGCGCCGCCAGCCATGGGCCAGCCAGTACTGGTAATCGATATCGACCGGCAGCGCCAGCGCCTTGCGCTCCGCAGCCCAAAGGCAGAAATCGCGGAAGTCGGCACGGTTCAGCGCTGCAGGATGGGGCGGCACCGGCAGGTAATGGTCCTGGCCCCGCACCTGTCGCTGCAGGCCATCGAACCCCAGCCGCCAGGCGGAAACGGTCTGGCGCAGGCGCCGGACCCGGGCCGGCGCGGTCACCGTTTCCTGCACCACCACCCGCATCTCGCTGGCATTCAGGCTGACCCGCGCCGCCTCGCGGGCACGCCGGGACAACAACGGATAAGGCCCCTCAACCCCCAGGTGGTAACAGCAGGGGGACACGCTGAGCCGGGCCAGACCGTCCTCGCTGCCCTGCCGCAACAGCTGGCGGTGGAGCTCGCCACAGGCGTGCAGGGCAACGACCTGGTCGGCCTCTGGCAGGGACCAGCCACTGGCCAGCACATCCTGCTGGCGGATGGTCACCGCGGCGCCATCCCGGGCCGCCAGCGTATTGCCGTCAACCACCAACTCCTGATCCCACTCCAGCCCGGTCACCGCCTCGGCACCGCAGGCCACCAGGGTTCGCCCCAGGTGGCCCTTGCCGCAGCACCAGTCGATCAGCCGGGACTCCAGTGGCGTCAACGCCGCCGCAAAAGCACCGGCCTGCAGACGCTTGCGGCCGGGCATGTCCCGGGCACGGGATTCCGCCAGCGGCGTGGCGGGCGCCTCGGCGACCGGTACCGCCAGCAGCGACGCCCGCTCGGCCAGTTCCGGCCAGAACGGGCTGAGGTCCTTCGCCAGCGCCGGTAGATCCTCGCTGTATTGCTCACAGGCAGCTTCATCCAGCGCCTCCAGCCAGCGGGCGGCCGCCGGCTGCGCCCTGAGCCAGTCTGGCTCGGGGGTGCTGAACGGCACCGTGGCCCACAACGGCCGATACTGCGCCAGCCAGTGATCCAGGGCCTGCCAGCGCGACCACCAGTCCTGCGTCATCATCACACCCGGAAACGGTCGGGCCGGAACGGGTCGAGGGACAGGGCCGTGGGTTCCTGATCGATCACCTGGGCAATCAGCTCGGCGCTGGCCGCCGACAGGGTCCAGCCGAAGGTGCCATGACCGGTGTTGAGGTAGAGGTTGTCACGACTGCCGCGACCGATGATGGCAGGGCCGTCCGGCGTCATTGGCCGGAATCCGGTCCAACGACTAGCTTGGTCCAGGTCGGCACACCCGGGGAAGCGGGATTCCACCGACTTGCGAATGGTGGCCAGCCGGGCTTCCGGAATGTCCCGGGCAAAATCCGCCAGCTCGACAAACCCGGTCGCCCGCAGGCGATCCCCCAGGCGGGTCGACACCACCTTGAAGTTGTCATCATGCACGGTGGAGCGGGGCGCCCGTTCCGGGTCCAGCAGGGGCGCGGTCAGCGAGTAGCCCTTGACCGGGTAGATCGGCAACCGCATATCCAGCGGCGCCACCAGGCCCGGCGACCAGCAGCCAGCCGCCACCACGCAGGCATCCACCGCCAGGCTGTCGCTGCGACCGTCCGGGCCGGTCATTTCCACCGCCTGAACCCGCCGGTCGTCCGCCACCAGGCGCTGCACCTGTTGCTGGAAACGGAAGCTCACGCCATGTTGCTCACAGGCCCGGGCCAGGGCCCGGGAAAACAGGTGGCAGTCGCCGGTGCCGTCGGTCTGATAGCGGATCGCACCGTGGAGCGGGCCATCACCGGTCATGCCGGGTTCGTAGTCCCGGACCTCACGGGGGCCCAATAACTGATAGGGCACTCCCAGCTCGTCCAGCAGTTCGCCGGTTTTGCGGTACTCGGCCATCTGGGCCGGCGAACTGGCCAGGTGCAGCAGGCCGTCGTGGCCGCCGTCGAAGTCGAGGTTCAGCTCCTGCTCCAGATCGAGAAAACAGCGGCGGCTGTAGGTGCCAAGGTGCACCATGGCACGCTTGTTGAGGCCATACACCCCCGGTGCCAGGGCAAAGCGCAGGGTGGCCAGCAGGAAACGCAGGGTGTCGAAGGACGGCGGCACCGCCATTTTTAGCGGGCCATCCGCCTTCACCAGCCATGGCGGGGCCCGGCGCACCATGGCCGCATCCGCCCAGGGGTACACCACACCGTAGGAGCGCTGGCCGGCGTTGCCAAAGCTGGTTTCCCGACCGGCATCGTCATGGCGTTCGATCACCGTCACTTCGTGACCACGCTTGCCCAGTGCGTAAGCCGTCGTCACCCCGACGACCCCTGCCCCGATCACCGCTATCCGCATTGACTGTTTCCTCCTGATCGATCAACCGTGCGCTGGCGCACGAACGTACGTGCCTCAAGACTGGCATGAGTGACCGACGGCACGGCTTCGCAATTGTACCTACCGGCCCCGCCTGCCTTCACCAACCTGTCAGCGAACCACCCAGACCAGTGTCCCGTCTGGTTAATTCGTTAACTGACTGCTTGTCTCTGAGGGTTCTGACCAAGGCGCCGCTGTGCCGATG
>NZ_JAKZAK010000026.1 GCF_023156385.1 Marinobacter xestospongiae | reverse complement strand
ATGCGAGAGTAGGTCATCGTCAGGCTCTTAATACCGAAAACCCCAGCATCTTTGATGTTGGGGTTTTTTATTGCCTGAAAAAAGCATAGTGCGATAAAAAGGCCGTCTGCCACCGTTATCAGTCCACTTAACCAATCAAACCTAACAGGCACGAATTTCCAGAAATGCCAACGAGTTCTCTCTGATCCTGCATTGGCCTGAACGGCCTCTCTTCTCCTCTAACGGCAACAAACTGAAACCTTGTATGGCCCGAGCTGACACGGCGTTGTGACGTTGTCTCAGGCAATGTGAGGAAGCTGTCACAAACCATTTGATCAGGGCAGCGCGTACTGTTTGGGCTCCCATTGCCCGAACGCGCTGACCAACAGAGAAAAAAATAACAATACCAGGCCGGTCGACCAGAGACGCTCATTGCCAAACGACAAAGACAATAGCCATGCCGAAGGCGTGGACAGGCGAGGGAACGATGAACCGATCAATTTCACTTTTTGGCGGCCTGCTGGCCGGGATGCCCCTGTTGGCATCAGCGCAACTCCAGGCCATTTCGGATGAGGCCATGTCGGAAGTCACCGGACAGGCGTTTGTGTCTATCGATCGTCAGTATCACCCCGATGCCCAGAAGAACGTCGCTTATACCCGTGTGAATCTGGGACTGGATCTCGACGTCCAGCTAGAGGCGGATGTGCTGGAGCTAGGTCGCTATGAGCGCAATGGAGAGGAGGCGGGCACGTCCGATGTGCTGATAAACGACTTCGCGCTGGGCTATATCAACAACCAGGCCTACTTCGACAGAAACCCTGACGCACCTCGACAGCGTAAGGAGGATGGCTCTGCCTATGGCGAGGGCGAGATTGTTCCATTCTCAATCAGCAACCCATTTTTTGAGTTCGCTTTCGACGAGGGAACCGACGAAGTTGTCGGCGTGCGTCTTGGCTTCGGTGAGGCACAGGGAATTCTTTCCGGAAATATTCAAAACCTGACCGGTGACGTGAATGTCAACATCCAGGCTACTGGTGCGGATCTGGATGACGCTGATTCAAACGGAAATTGGGTCGACCAAGTTATCAAATTATTGGGGCCCATTATCCTTCGTCAGAATGCACTGCGAAGCAAGGCAAAGTTGGTTTATGGGCCGGGTCATCCACAGATGGGCGAACTCGATCCGGTGCGTGCGACACATGCAGGTGTGCCCAATGGTGAACGCTTCATTGTTGAAGATGTGCCGTTTTGGATTCGACTTGCGCTTGGCGCAATAGGTGGCGGCGCGAGTTCAGAGATTGAAATCATAGGTGATCAAGTTCACATCATCGCTTCTGACTGCAAGGTGATAGGCATTGAGGCCTGCTTCCCACTGACTAACTTTGAAAGCCTGGCCATTGGTCAGATTGAGGAAGTGAATGGAGAGCGTCGCGTTGTTGCTCCGGAATCCGGGCTGTTCCTGTCATTTCAGACCCAGCAGCTTGAATGGCTGAAAGATGTCTCTAAATCCAATCCGACCGTGGATGATTTTATCCGTACAGGAACCGGAGGATTCTTCAACATTCCTTCAGGGGCCGTGGAGTTCAGTCTCGGTGAGGCCTTGGGCGGGATCGACCGCTATCGGACCGAGTACATCGATCGAGGCCGGGGTCTTTTCTAGGGAGAGGAACAACCAGGGCAGCGCTGAAAAGCTGTCGTCGCAGGATGCCGTCGGATCGGATGTTTGCAGTCGGTGATAACCTCCAAAAGCCTTCGCGAAGACGTGCTGACCGGTCTCCGGGGGTGACTCTTCCGACGAAGAAAGGCGAGGTCCGATATGCTCCTCCCTGCTTGCCCGCAGAAACCTGAGGTATTGCCTGGCCCCAAGTGACAAACCTTTGTCACTTTTGGTCGGGCAATGTAAAAGACTGTCATAAATTGCCTGATCTATGACGACGCGCACAGCCTTGGGCGCATAATGCCCATAAAATCTGGTCAAGAACTGGGCAAAAACAATAGTAAACCAGTCGACCAGAGACACTCACTGCCAAACGACAATGACAATAACCACGCCGGTGGCGTGGCCAGGTGAGGCAAAGATGAACAAGCCAATCGCATTCTGCGGCTGTCTGCTGGCCAGCATGCCTCTGTTGGCATCTGCGGAGCTTCAGGCCATCTCGGACGAGGCCATGTCGGAAGTGACCGGGCAGGCGTTCGTATCGATCGACCGTCAGTACCATCCCGATCCTCAGGAAAATGTGGCCTATACCAGGGTTAACCTTGGTATGGATATCGATATTCAGACCAACGTTGATGTCTTGGAATTGGGTCGCTATGAGCGGGATGGCGAAAAGGCCGGCAGCTCAGATGTGCTGATCGAGGATTTTGCTCTGGGCTATATCAACAATCAGGCCTACTTCGATGACAACCCCAAAGCGCCTCGGCAACGTAAGCCCGATGGCTCGCGCTATGGAGAGGGTGAGATTGTCCCTTTCAGAATCCAGAACCCATTTCTTGAGTTTGCCTATGATGAGACCTCTGATGAGGTCGTCGGGTTTCGACTTGGTTTTGGAGAGTCCATGGGCGTTCTTTCTGGTCGCATCCAGTCTCTGACCGGTAATGTGAATGTAAACATTCTGGATCGAGGCGAAGGATTAAGGGATGCAGACTCTGATGGCAATTTCTTTGATCAGCTTATCGTGTTGCTGACACCGCTGCTTGAAGGCGGAAGCCCGTTGGAGACCAAAGCGCAATTGGTCTACGGCGAAGAGGGGCACCCTGACATCGGCTCGTTGGACCCTATTCGTGCGGAGCACATCGGTATCCCCGATGGGGAGCGTTTTGTACTGGAAAATGCCCGTGGGTTTACTCGTTGGTCATTGAAAAACCTCTTGGCTGATGGTTCGAGTTCAGAAATCGTTGTTCCCGATTGTACGTTTTGGAGTTGTGGGGCCGGTGATATCTATGTGTACGCAAAAGATTGCAGGGTTCTTGGCATTGACTCCTGTTTTGAGTTGGATATGTACAACAGCTTCGCGGTAGGCGAGCTGGGAGAAATTGATGGTGAGCGCCACGTAACAGGGCCCGTTGATGGCGCGTTCATCTCTTTCCAAACCAAGGATCTTGCCTGGCTGTCTGATGTGGCCAAGGGAAACCCCACGCCAGAGGACTTCGTTCGTGCCACCGCTGGCGCCTTCTTCAACATTCCCAACGGCGCCACAGAAGTGAATCTTAGCGAAGCACTACACGGAACCCAGCGTTATCGCAGTGAATACATCGACCGCGGTCGTGGACTCTTTTAGGGGAAAGCTATGCATCGTCACGGCGAGACCACTACAACCTTACACCAGTCTCCTTTCCTGAAAGCCGGGATCATTGCCTTGTGCGTCGCAGCTGGGCCGGCCGCGAAGGCAGAGCTTCAGGGGCTGACAGAGACAGAGCTCTCGGAGATTGATGGTGCCGGGATTGGTCTGGTACTGGAGGATTTCAAATTCGCCCACGGTACCGACGTTCAGAATGGCCGCGTCTTTAAGATTGGTGGAATTAAGAGTTCCCAAGGCGAAGACGTCGAAATTGTTGTCAACAAACTCTATATCTCAGGGTCGGGCAGTAATTACGGCCAGACCCTCGGCTCCGTTAATCTCGGGCGTTTGGTCAACCCCTTCACCATTGATGTGGTTGATGGCAACGACATTGGAGTTCAGGACAAGGCTGTACTCAGCATTGCAGCTCCAACCAAGGTCGCCGCGACGGAAGGCTATAACTGCATGGGTGGGGGCGGGGCTGGCAGTGGCGTATGCTCAAGCCGCCCTTCCACTGCGACCTTTGTTGGCGAACGCCCGGATATCGGTTTACAGATGAATGTGACCGTGGGGTCGAATCAGTCATCGAACCTTAATATCCACGCACAAAGTGCGGTGATCGATGGCAGCTACCTGAGGTTGTGGGGCGATAATGACCGGCGCCAGCTGGTGGGCCAGTTTAAACTCAATTTCTACACCCCGGAGCTGTCGATCAACGCGTGTGAACAGGACGGTACCAACTGTGGCTCCCGCATCCGAATGTCAGATTTTGCCCTGGAACTGGCTTTGGGGAACGAGTTCCAACCGATGTTTCTGGACGTGGATGGCAGCGGCAATTTTGTAGCTGAAATACAGGCGATCCAGAAACCTGCCCCGGGAACCATTGGCGCGGACGGTCTGCGTTCAAGCAGCGACCCGGCGACCTGGGACTTCTATAACGACTACTACACCAATCCGGAATACCGCAGCAATCTCACAATCGGTAACTTCTCTGTCGGTAACCGGGATTTCGGCTCTGCAAGAGTTGAAGGTATGTTGATCCAGCACCTTAAAATCCAAACCAAGGATCTGGCGCCATGACTGGACGGACTCTCAAGTACGCACGCTCAATACCGCTGGCGTTGGGGCTGGCCCTGGCGCCCCAGTTTGGCTCTGCCGAGTTGGCCAAGCTCGACGATGGCGCTTTGTCGGATGTGTCCGGGCAGGGAGGCATCTACCTTTCGGGGGATGTCAGCATCAACGAACTCGGCGGTCCGATTCGTAATGGCTACTTCGGTGGCTGTGAGGAAGTGGGTAAGAAATGTGGCGCCCGCGTTGCTTACCGGCTGAAAGAGGACGGCGGCTGGTTTGTGTTGGATGACATCCGCGGTAGCTTCGCTTTCGAGGGCCTGACCCTCAAGGTTCGCGAAATCAACGACGGCTTTGCCGGGGATGGTCAGCTGTTCAACCGGGAAGTGGTGGAGCTGGGGCTGCCCAATGTGGTGCGTTACAACGACGTCCAGTTCAAGTTGGCTGGCAGCAGCACTGCCCGTCCAACCGATCCCGGTTTCCAGCAGACTGACATCTTCTCGATTGAAATGCAGGGTGACGTCACGCTGGAAGGCAACCTGCTGGTCTTTCCAACCGGTAACCCTTAAGGAGAGGGCGCTATGGCACGACCAATGACTCAGACCCGGATCGCCTGTCTGACGCCAGTGCTCGGTGGCTGGTTGGGGCTTGCTGCCATGCCGGCCGTCGGCGAGCTGCAGAGCCTGGATGACTCGATGATGTCTTCCATCAGTGGCCAGGCCGGGGTAACCCTGGAGCTGGATCTGCAGACCACCGTCGATCGGCTTTCCTATTTTGATGATGGCAACGGTATCCACCTGGAGAACGTGCGCATTGGTTCTGCGACCGATCCCAATGGCGGTGCGTTCCACAAGATCGATCTGGACATTGAGGCCGACGGCAGCCTGAACCTCGGTTATCTGGTTGAAGACCGTCGCATCGAATTTGAGGACGTCACCCTGCCAGGCGCGCCCGGCGTGGGGATGGGCGGGTTGTTCTTTGATCACAACCTCCAGGGCACCTTCCGCCTCTCACCCGGTAGCACCCTTAGCCCGGATGGTTACACCTTCGACAGTGCCTACACCATGACCGGGGGGCGGATCGGTTATCGCACCAATGGTAACGAAGTATTTCTGGACGACATCACCATGGACGTCCAGGCCATGGGCGTGACCATGGACGTGGTGGGGGACCAGCTGCTGTTCACCACCCCGGAGCTGATTGGCAGTTACGAGGTTGGGGCAATTCGCTATTCCGACAATCCGCTCAATCACGGCTCGTCCACCGATGCCTCCACGGGCCTGGAATTGCCCTCCTACGGCGGCTTCAAGGGGGATTTCAACCTCTCCGGTGAAACCTACATCGGTGGCGGTGGCCGGGTTGGCCAGGAAGGTATCCGCATCGACTCCAACACCCAGATCAACAGTGCCAACTTCATCTACCTGGATGATGGCAATACCCTGGGGCTGAGGGACATCACCGGTCACTACAACCTTACCGACCTGCGGATTGATGTCGACAAGGACTGGAACGGCCGTGAGGCGCTGGCACTCTCCGTCGGCGGGCTGTCCGGGGCCTTCAACATCGGCCGCATTGAGCTGGGTAATCAGAACAAGAGTCTGGGGCGGCTGAATGTCAGCTTCCTGTTCCAGGATCAGGTCATTCGCGGTCAGAGCTACACCAACGCACTTTACCTGATGGGCGGAGGCCATGCTGACGCGGGTCCTCAGGGGCTGAGGCTGGGGGCCCAGTGGAGCCTTCAGCTCGCGGACTTCAGTTACACCGAGGACAACAACCGGGTGATCTTCAGCGGTTTGCAATCCTGGGGGCAGGGTGATGTGACCGTCAATGTGACCCGTGATGAAGTCCAGAACGGTACCCGTTTCTTTGACGGTTTGCGGGTTGGCTTTGAGGGTATCAAAGGTGGCTATCGTATCAATGGTCTGCGGGTTGGCGATGAGAACGCGCCGCTGCAGGGTGGTACCGAATTGCTGCTGGCGCTGGGTTTTTACCCGGCCTACGACTTTGAACTCGATGGCCATCTGACCCTGGGCGCCGGCGGTGCCAGCGGCGAGGGGCTGACCATCAATTCCGATGTGCAGATCCGGAACGGCAGTGCCGCCCTGATCGCCAATCCCTACGACGAAGGTGCCGGCGAGATCGCACAGACCGGTCTCTGGGTCAGCGACCTGAACTACGACATGCACATCCGTGACATGACCGTTGATGTGACCGACGAAGGTCTGGCGATCATCAAGGGCGAGGCCTGGAGTACCATGGATGTGGGCAACCTCCGGGTCGGTGACAAGTCCAGTGGCGCCAGTTTTGGTCGCTTTGTGGTGCAGAAATATGAAAAGGGCAGTTCGATGACTATCCTGCCCGGTGGCGCGGGCGATGTCTGCGCTGGTGGTATGGGGTCTGACGCGGCCAGCTGCGAGGCCTCCGGTGGCGTCTGGGAAACCCGGGGTGAGGAAGGTGTCACCGTTCGCATGAAGCATGTGTTGGCGCGGGCTGTGAGCGATACCCGCAAAAATGCCTTCACCTGGGAATCCAACCGTCAGCTGGACGGCAGCGGCAACCCCATCAACGATTCCGGCATGAAGCTGGTGTTGAATGACATCTACACCAGCGATGGCGGCGATTTTGATGGCGATGGGGTGGAAGACAACACCTACGGCATCCAGAGCGACATCGCAGTGGATGTCTATCAGACACGGGTGGTTAAGAAGGAGGACGGTGCCGACTCCCGCGGGGTTGTGGGTAACCGTGGAGACGAGCGGATCATGGATGCGGGTGCGCCGGAAGGCTATCGCTATGTGGCCAACCCGACCGCAGCGGACATGCAGAACCGTCCTCTGGGCTTTGCGGTGCAGGCCGAGGCCCGCTTCAAGGAACTCTCCATCAACAACATCGACCTGGTGCATCCGATCGGGGGTGCCCAAACCGCGGTCTATGGTGTCAAAATGCAAAACTTCGACATCAAGGCCAACCTGACCGCCACGCCCATCCAGTAGTGTGTTGACCAGACGCTCGCCCCGAGCGTCTGGTCCTTCCCTTCTTTGTTTTTTCCTGCTGCCTGGTGTTTAATCCGGCACTATCACTCGCTTGTTTTCCGGACCCTCTGTCCCATGAATCTAAAAGTACTTGTCGAATTGCTGTCGGATGGGCAGGTCCATTCCGGCGAATCCCTGGCCCAACGTCTGGGTATCAGCCGAACCGCGATCTGGAAGCAGCTTCGCAAGGCCCAGGAGCAGGGGGTGGAGATTGAGACCATTCGTGGTAAGGGCTATCGCCTGCAATCCCCCGTCGATCTACTGGATCACGATCGCATCTGTGCTGGGCTTGGCGATGGTCTGGCGCAACAGCTGCGGCTGATGGTGCTGGACGAGGTTGACTCCACCAACGCCGAAATTATGCGCCAGCGGCGCTTACCCGGGCAGGCGACGGGCACTCTGGTGTGTCTGGCGGATTGTCAGACCGCTGGCCGTGGACGACGTGGCAGGGCCTGGCAAAGCCCGAAGGGCGAGAACCTCTACATCAGCTTCGGGTTGGGCATTCGGGGCGGGTTCTCCGAGTTGGACGGTCTGAGTCTGGTGTTCGGTGTTGCGCTGGCGGAGGCGATTGAGAGTTTCGGCACCGGGCCCGTGCAATTGAAGTGGCCCAACGACGTCTATCACAACGGCAGCAAGCTGGGAGGCATTCTGATCGAGCTGCTTGGGGAGCTGGAGGAGGGCTTTATCCAGGTGGTGATTGGCATTGGCGTCAATGTCCATATGCACGAAGCGTCCGATGTTGATCAGGCCTGGACCAGTCTTGCTCGTGTCGCCCCTGAGCAGGAGTGGAACCGCAATGCTCTGGCAGCGGAGCTGGTGACTCGGGTGTTGGCTGCCAGTGAGGCCTTCCAGACGGAGGGCTTTGGCCGTTTCCACGAGCGTTGGTCTGACCGGGATCTGTTTCGGGGGCGGTCTTTGGTGACCACCCAGGGCCAACTGGTCGGTACTGGCTGTGGCATTGACCAGGACGGCAGCTACCTCGTTGAAGACGATGCCGGTAACCGGTCCCCGGTACGAGCCGGGGAGATTAGCTTGCGGATTGACGCATGAAGCTGTTTGTCGATATGGGCAATAGCCGGGTCAAATGGCGGTTGCGGGGCCGGAACACGGTTTTTGAAGGAGAGGGGACGATCGGTTCGGACTTGCTGTTCGCTGATCTGCCAGTGAATGGTAAGGGTATCAATCAGGTTGCCGTCAGCACGGTGGCTTCTGACCAGGGCCGGCGGCAGCTGGAGGAGCGGTTGCGACGGATCACTCCGGTGCCACCGGAGTATTTCTGGACTGAGTCACGGCGGCAGGGATTGGTCTGTGCCTATGATAGGCCGGAAACCATGGGTGCCGATCGTTGGCATGCGATGGTTGCTGCCCGTAGCCGAGTGAGCGGTGGGATTGCGGTTGTTGATGCTGGTAGCGCGGTCACGGTGGACTACGTGGCTGCGGATGGCCGTCATCTCGGTGGCTACATTCTGGCTGGACAGAATATGATGTACCGCGCCCTCAGCCAGGATGCCGCCCGTATTCATTTCGAGGGCCGGGTCCAGGGGGGCTCGGCACCAGGGACGTCCACCGCAGAATGTGTGCATCACGGGGTTGAGTGGCTGTGGCGGGGGATGGTTCAACAACTCAGGGAGGATGTGAGGACCTTGGGACTAGAAAAGGTGTTTATTACCGGTGGTGACTCGGATCGGCTGATCGGCTGTGGCTTGCAGGGAGAGTCTGTGCCCGGTCTGGTACTCGATGGGCTGGAGATTGTGGCCGCTGACGTCCGGGAAGATTGATTATGCGCTGGCTGGTGTTGATGTTGGTGCTGGGCAATCTGGGGCTCTGGTGGTTGTTCTCGGGGCCGGACGACGTTGAGCGTGATTCGGATGCGAGCGGGCGGTTGCCCCGGGTGTCCGAGCTGCAAACCGTGCCGCCGCCGTCGGCCGGTGAGAGTGACGTCGAAGCGCCGGAACCTGCGCACAGTGGCACCGGTACCGCGAATGAGGCGTCGGAGGTTGCGGTCGGCGATGTCCCTGGCGAAAGGCGGCAGGAGAGTGGGCCTGTAACGGAGGCTGATCCGGCGCTGGCGGAGATTCCGATCCCCGAGCCGAAGCCGGTCCAGCGCTACTGCTTCCGTCTGGGATGGTTCGACAGCGAGGAAGCCGCGCTTGCCCTGGCGGGCGATCTGAGCACTGTTGCCATCAGCGAGCCGGAGGTTGAGGCACAGGAGTTTGAGCAGCCGCCTCTACATTGGGTCATCATCCCACCCCGGTCGAGCCGGGACGCAGCGTTGGAACTGTTCCGCGATGTGCAGCGTCGAGGCGTTGATTCGTACCTGGTGACCCGTGGCGAGATGGAAAACGCGATCTCGTTGGGGCTGTTTGAATCCCGGGAATCCGCTGAGCGGGTCCTTGAGAAAAGAATTTCAGAAAATCTTCCGGCAGTACTGGAATTATTCCCCCGAAATCAGATACGATACGCGCTCGCTTTTGAGGCGGCCTATTCATCAGGTTCCCAGGAACTGGATCAGGCTCGGGCGAACTATGGGCACCAATTTGAATTGGTTGAAATAAATGGTTGTGAAGGTGTTGCAACCACGAAAAAAAGTCCGTAGTATGCTGCCCTCGCTGATGAGGCGAATGTGAGCTGGCGTAGCTCAGTTGGTAGAGCAGCTGACTTGTAATCAGCAGGTCGGGGGTTCGATTCCGTCCGCCAGCTCCACTTTAAGGTTTTGCGCAGCTTCGCGAAAACGAGGTTGTATTGGGAGGGGTTCCCGAGTGGCCAAAGGGATCAGACTGTAAATCTGACGGCTTCGCCTTCGCAGGTTCGAATCCTGCCCCCTCCACCACTTATTGCTTGCGGGCATCGTATAGTGGCTATTACCTCAGCCTTCCAAGCTGATGACGCGGGTTCGATTCCCGCTGCCCGCTCCAATTTGATGAAGTTTTAATGCTCATGTAGCTCAGTCGGTAGAGCACATCCTTGGTAAGGATGAGGTCACCGGTTCAATTCCGGTCATGAGCTCCATTATTTGTCCGGTCAACGTTTCGGTCATGGTTGATTAGGGAGATAGGTCGAATGTCCAAAGAAAAGTTTGAGCGTAGTAAGCCGCACGTCAACGTGGGCACCATTGGTCACGTTGACCATGGTAAAACCACTCTGACAGCTGCTCTGACTCGTGTGTGTCACGAAGTTTGGGGTACCGGTACTGCCAGTGCGTTCGACCAGATCGATAACGCTCCGGAAGAAAAGGCGCGTGGTATCACCATCGCGACTTCTCACGTTGAGTACGATTCTCCGATCCGTCACTACGCACACGTTGACTGCCCGGGCCACGCCGACTATGTGAAGAACATGATCACCGGTGCTGCCCAGATGGACGGTGCGATCCTGGTTTGCTCCGCAGCTGACGGCCCCATGCCGCAGACTCGTGAGCACATCCTGCTGTCCCGTCAGGTTGGTGTTCCGTACATCGTCGTGTTCCTGAACAAGGCCGACATGGTCGACGACGAAGAGCTGCTGGAACTGGTTGAGATGGAAGTTCGTGATCTGCTGAGCCAGTACGACTTCCCGGGTGACGACACTCCGATCATCACCGGTTCCGCGCTGATGGCGCTGGAAGGCAAAGACGACAACGAGATGGGTACTACCGCTGTTAAGAAGCTGGTAGAAGCTCTGGATGACTACATTCCTGAGCCGGAGCGTGCGATCGATCAGCCGTTCCTGATGCCGATCGAGGACGTCTTCTCCATCTCCGGTCGTGGTACTGTGGTAACCGGTCGTGTTGAGCGTGGCATCATCAAGGTTGGTGACGAAGTGGAAATCGTGGGTATCCGCGAGACCACCAAGACCACCTGTACTGGTGTTGAGATGTTCCGCAAGCTGCTGGACGAAGGCCGTGCCGGTGAGAACGTTGGTGTTCTGCTGCGTGGTACCAAGCGTGACGACGTTGAGCGTGGTCAGGTTCTGGCGGTGCCGGGTTCCATCAACCCGCACACCAAGTTCGAGTGCGAAGTGTACGTTCTGAGCAAGGACGAGGGTGGTCGTCACACTCCGTTCTTCAAGGGCTACCGTCCGCAGTTCTACTTTCGGACCACTGACGTGACCGGTTCCTGTGAGCTGCCGGAAGGCGTTGAAATGGTAATGCCGGGTGATAACGTCAAGATGGACGTTACTCTGATCGCTCCGATCGCGATGGAAGAAGGTCTGCGCTTCGCCATCCGTGAAGGCGGCCGTACCGTTGGTGCCGGCGTTGTTGCTAAGATTGTAGAGTAAGAATAGAGTGAGCGGCCCTTTCGGGCTGCTCTTCTTTGTAGTGAGTGCACTGAGTTTTCGGTGCAGGCCAGTAGCTCAATTGGCAGAGCAGCGGTCTCCAAAACCGCAGGTTGGGGGTTCGATTCCCTCCTGGCCTGCCATTTCACAACATCCGGATACATAAGCTGATTCCTATGGAGTCAAAAGCTGATAGCTCAACCGGTCGCTTCGATGCGATGAAGTGGCTGGTTGTTTTCGTTCTGATTGCCGTTGGTGTAGTGGGTAATCAGTATTTCAACGCCGAGTCATTGCTGTATCGTGTTCTCGCCCTTGTTGTTCTTGCGATGGTTGCGGCCTTTGTGGCTTTGCAGACCGATCGCGGGCGCCGTTTTGCTACCCTGCTGAAAGAAGCTCGCGTCGAGATTCGGAAGGTGGTTTGGCCGACCCGGCCAGAGCTCATTCAAACTACGGCGATCGTAGTTGTGTTTGTGCTGGTGGTGGCGCTGCTGCTTTGGGGTATGGACTCGTTTATCAGTTTTCTGGTTTCCGGTTTTATTGGTTAACAGGGGTGTGCAATGGCTAAGCGCTGGTACGTTGTTCATGCGTATTCGGGTTTCGAAAAGCATGTAATGCGCACTCTGAAAGAGCGGGTTGCCCTGAACGGCATGGAAGACCTGTTCGGCGATATTCTCGTGCCCACCGAAGAAGTGGTGGAAATGCGCGACGGTAAAAAGCGCAAGAGTGAGCGCAAATTCTATCCTGGTTATGTTCTCGTCCAGATGGAGATGGAGGACGCCACCTGGCACTTGGTGAAAGATACGCCTAAGGTGCTTGGTTTTATTGGTGGCACCAAGGAGAAGCCGGCTCCGATTACCGAGAAAGAGGCTGAGGCTATTCTGAATCGGGTTGAGAGTGGTGTCGATAAGCCCAAGCCGAAAACGTTGTTCGAGCCGGGCGAGATTGTACGCGTTATTGAAGGTCCCTTTGCAGACTTCAATGGCGTTGTGGAGGAAGTTGACTACGACAAGAGTCGGGTCAAGGTTGCGGTTCTGATTTTCGGTCGTTCCACTCCGGTTGAGCTGGAGTTCGGGCAGGTCGAAAAAGACTGAGCCGTAGCGGATCAGGCAAAAGCTCGCGCACCATGGTGACGCGGGCTTTTTGTGTCTGGTCCTTATGTTATTAAACCCATGGGGAGCCGAGAGGCGTTCGAACCCAAAGGAGTGAATCATGGCAAAGAAGATTGAAGCGTACATCAAGCTTCAGGTTGCTGCCGGTCAGGCCAACCCGAGTCCCCCCGTTGGTCCTGCGCTGGGTCAGCACGGTGTAAACATCATGGAATTCTGTAAGGCGTTCAATGCCCAGACTCAGGGCATGGAGCCGGGCCTGCCGATTCCGACGGTGATCACCGTATACAGCGATCGCAGCTTCACCTTTATCACCAAGACTCCGCCTGCCGCCGTTCTGCTGAAGAAGGCTGCCGGTCTGAAGAGTGGTTCTGCCCGTCCGAACACCGACAAAGTTGGTACCGTGACCCGCGCTCAGCTGGAAGAAATTGCCACCACCAAAGAGCCGGACCTGACTGCTGCCGATATGGACGCAGCGGTTCGTACCATCGCCGGAACTGCCCGCAGCATGGGCCTGAACGTGGAGGGCCTGTAACATGGCAAAGCTGAGCAAGCGTCAAAAGCTGATCCGTGAAAAAGTCGAAGCCGGTCGTGTTTACTCCGTGGAAGATGCGGTTGCTGTGCTGGTTGAGCTGGGCCAGAGCGTTAACTTTCAGGAGTCTCTGGACGTTGCCGTTAACCTCGGTGTTGACGCGCGTAAATCAGACCAGGTTGTTCGTAGCAGCACCGTTCTGCCGAACGGCACTGGCAAGACCGTTCGCGTAGCGGTATTCACCCAGGGTGCCAATGCCGAGAAAGCCACCGCCGCTGGCGCGGACGTGGTTGGCATGGACGATCTGGCTGAAGAAGTTAAGAAAGGCAACATGGACTTTGACGTGGTCATCGCCACTCCGGACGCCATGCGTGTTGTTGGTCAGCTGGGTCAGATCCTGGGCCCGCGTGGCCTGATGCCGAACCCGAAAGTTGGCACCGTAACCCCGGACGTTGAGACTGCGGTCAAGAATGCCAAGGCTGGTCAGGTTCGTTACCGGACTGACAAGAACGGCATTATCCACGCTCCGCTGGGTAACGTTGAATTCTCTGCCGATGCGATCAAGCAGAACCTTGAAGCGCTGCTGGCAGACCTGAAAAAGGCCAAGCCTGCGTCGTCGAAAGGCGTTTACCTGAAGAAGGTAACCCTGTCGACCACAATGGGACCTGGCCTGGCTATCGATCAGAGCGGTCTGAACATCTGATCCCTGATTCGGTAGGCACTTTGTAGTTTTGGCGGAAGCCAAGGCTGTCAAAGACCGCAGGCCCCCGAGGTCACCGGCAACGGTGGCCACAAGGGTTAAAGCAACGCCTGCGCAGACGGTGTGATGACGTTCTCTGAACCCATACACCGTTAGGGGCCCGCAAGGGCAATGATGGGTTTGCCGGTCGTTCCGACTGGCGAAATCAAGGAGAAATCCAGTGGCAATTAGACTCGAAGACAAGAAGGCGATCGTCGCTGAAGTCAACGAGACTGCTGGTAATGCTCTGTCTGTGGTTCTGGCCGACTACCGTGGTGTCACTTCCGGTGACATGACGGCGCTTCGTGCCAAGGCTCGTGCCGAAAACGTCAATCTGAAGGTTGTTCGTAACAACCTGGCGAAGATTGCGATTCGCGGCACTGAGTTCGAGTGCATCGACGAAGCTCTGGTAGGTCCGACTATTCTGGCGTTTTCTATGGAAGATCCGGGTGCCGCAGCGCGCCTGTTGAAGGATTTTGCCAAAGAAAACGAGGCGTTTGAGATCAAGGCCCTGGCCGTCGGCGGTGAGCTGATGGGCGCGGAGCAGATCGATCGCCTAGCGAAGCTGCCAACCCTCCACGAGGCGTTGACCAAGCTGGCCGTGGTTACACAGGCACCGATTACCAAGCTCGCACGCAGCCTGAACGATATTCCGGGCAGGATTACGCGTGTGATCGCTGCAGTCCGCGACGAGAAGCGCGACGCAGCTTGATTCTGTTGAACACCCTACACATTTTACATTGGAGAAAGTCATGGCTCTGTCAAAAGACGATATTCTGAATGCAATTGCTGAAATGAGCGTAATGGACGTTGTTGAACTCGTTGAAGCAATGGAAGAGAAGTTCGGCGTTTCCGCTGAAGCTGCTGTTGCCGCTGCTCCGGCTGCTGCCGGTGGCGATGCTGCTGCCGCTGAAGAAAAGACCGAGTTCGACGTGGTTCTGACCGGTGCTGGTGAGAAGAAAGTAAACGTCATCAAGGCCGTTCGTGAGCTGACCGGTCTGGGTCTGAAAGAAGCTAAGGAAATGGTCGACGGCGCACCTTCCACCATCAAGGAAGCTGCTGCTAAAGACGAAGCTGAAGAAGCCAAGAAGAAGCTTGAGGAAGCAGGCGCTTCCGTTGAGCTCAAGTAATAGCGGGTTTCTGAACGCTACCGTGCGATAAGCATGGACGGGCTGGCGGCCCTGGGCCGCCGGCCTTTTTCTGTTGTATATGCTATACAGCGTTGCAGCGGAATTGGTTTGAGGGCCCTCGTGTCCCTAACAACCTACAGCCAGAGTCTTGTTCAAGACGGCGCAGTATGCCGAGCAACTCGGCCCCGAAGCAAAACAATGGTTGCTTCTTGATACCAGGTATCAGGTCTAAAGCTGGGGAATGCAGATGACTTACTCCTACACTGAGAAAAAGCGGATTCGCAAAGACTTTAGTAAATTGCCTTCCGTGATGGATGTCCCCTATTTGCTGTCTATTCAGCTGGATTCATATCGGGACTTCCTGCAAATGGAAGCGGCTGCGGAAGCGCGCCAGGAAACTGGCCTGCACGCAGCGTTCAAATCCGTATTCCCGATTGCCAGTTATTCTGGCAACGCGGCGCTCGAATACGTGAGTTATCGCATTGGCGAGCCGGTGTTCGACGTCAAGGAATGCCAGCTTCGGGGTGTGACCTACGCAGCGCCGTTGCGGGTGAAAGTCCGCTTGATCATTTATGACAAGGAATCGTCCAACAAGGCGATCAAGGACATCAAGGAACAGGAAGTCTACATGGGCGAAATGCCCCTGATGACAGAGAACGGTACCTTTATTGTCAACGGTACCGAGCGGGTGATTGTCTCCCAGCTGCACCGTTCCCCGGGTGTGTTCTTTGATCATGACAAGGGTAAGACCCACTCTTCCGGCAAGCTGCTCTACTCCGCGCGGGTGATTCCTTACCGTGGTTCCTGGTTGGACTTCGAGTTCGATCCCAAGGATTCCGTGTTCGTACGGATCGACCGTCGCCGGAAGCTGCCTGCCTCCATTCTGCTGCGTGCCATCGGTTACACGTCAGAGCAGATGCTGGAGATGTTCTTCGAGACGTCCAAGTTTACGATTGGCGAAACCGTCAGCAAGCTGGAGCTGGTGCCGAGCCGTCTGCGTGGTGACATCGCCACCTTTGACATCAAAGACAATGAAGGTGAAGTCATTGTTGAGGAAGGCCGCCGGGTTACCGCGCGGCATATCCGTCAGCTCGAGAAAGCCGGCATCACTGAACTGGAAGTGCCGTCCGAGTATCTCTATGGTCGCGTCATCGCGCGTGACATGGTCGATACCAAGAGCGGTGAGGTTCTGGTTGAGTGCAATACCGAAATTACTGAAGACGTCCTCACCAAGCTGCTGGACGCCGGTATCACCGAGCTTGAGACCCTGTACACCAATGATCTGGACTGCGGTCCGTTCATGTCTGACACCCTGCGCATTGATCCTACCCGCTCGCCGCTTGAGGCGCTGGTAGAAATCTATCGCATGATGCGCCCGGGTGAGCCGCCTACCAAAGAGTCGGCTGAAAATCTGTTTACCAATCTGTTCTTCTCCGACGAGCGTTACGACCTGTCTGGTGTGGGCCGCATGAAGCTCAACCGTCGTCTGGGTCGTGAGGAGAGCACCGGTCCGGGCACGCTGACCAACGAAGACATCATCGATGTCCTCAAGACTCTGATCAACATCCGTAACGGTCAGGGTAACGTCGACGATATCGATAACCTGGGCAACCGCCGTATCCGCTCTGTGGGCGAGATGGCCGAAAACCAGTTCCGTGTTGGCCTGGTACGGGTTGAGCGTGCAGTACGTGAGCGTCTGAGCCTGGCCGAAAGCGAAGGCCTGATGCCGCAGGACCTGATCAACGCCAAGCCGGTTGCGGCTGCCGTTAAAGAGTTCTTCGGCTCCAGTCAGCTGTCCCAGTTCATGGACCAGAACAACCCGCTGTCCGAGGTTACTCACAAGCGTCGTGTGTCTGCTCTTGGGCCGGGTGGTCTGACTCGTGAGCGTGCCGGCTTTGAGGTGCGGGACGTGCATCCGACCCATTACGGTCGGGTCTGTCCAATCGAGACGCCGGAAGGGCCGAACATCGGTCTGATCAACTCGCTGGCAACCTACTCCCGGACCAACTCCTACGGTTTCCTGGAGAGTCCGTACCGCAAAGTGGTTGATGGCCAGGTAACCGATGAGATCGCCTATCTGTCGGCCATTGAGGAAAGCAACTACGTCATCGCCCAGGCCAGTGCCGCGGTGGATGAGAATGGTCGCCTGGCGGATGAGCTGGTTACGGTTCGTCACCTCAACGAATTCACCGTGACGCCGCCGGAAAACGTTACCTTCATGGACGTTTCTCCGCGTCAGGTTGTTTCGGTTGCGGCCTCACTGATTCCGTTCCTGGAGCACGATGATGCCAACCGCGCCCTGATGGGTGCGAACATGCAGCGTCAGGCTGTGCCCACCCTGCGCGCCGACAAGCCGCTGGTTGGTACCGGCATTGAGCGTATTGTGGCGCAGGACTCCGGTGTCTGTGTGACCGCCCGTCGTGGCGGTGTGATCGAGAGCGTTGATGCGGCTCGTATCGTGGTGCGTGTCAATGACGCCGAGACCGAAGCCGGTGACGCTGGTGTGGATATTTACAACCTCACCAAGTACACCCGCTCCAACCAGAACACCTGCATCAACCAGCGTTCCATCGTGAAGCAGGGCGATGAGATTGCCCGCGGTGACGTGCTCGCCGACGGTCCGTCTGTGGATCTGGGCGAACTGGCCCTGGGTCAGAACATGCGCATCGCGTTCATGCCTTGGAACGGTTACAACTTTGAGGATTCCATCCTGGTCTCCGAGAAAGTTGTGCAGGAAGACCGCTTTACCACGATCCACATTCAGGAACTGACCTGTGTGGCCCGTGACACCAAGCTGGGCAGTGAGGAAATCACCGCTGATATTCCGAACGTGGGTGAGAGTGCCCTGTCCAAGCTGGATGAATCCGGCATTGTCTACATCGGCGCCGAAGTCGGCCCGGGTGACATCCTGGTGGGTAAAGTGACGCCGAAGGGTGAGACCCAGCTGACGCCGGAAGAGAAGCTGCTGCGTGCGATCTTCGGTGAGAAAGCCTCGGATGTGAAGGACACCTCCGCGCGGGTATCGACCGGTACCCGGGGTACCGTCATCGACGTCCAGGTCTTTACCCGTGATGGTATCGAGAAGGACCAGCGTGCCCAGTCCATCGAGAAAGAGCAGCTGGACAAGTACCGCAAGGACCTGAAAGACGAGTACCGCATTGTTGAAGGTGCCACTTACGAGCGTCTGATGAACGCCCTCAAGGGTCAGGAGATCCTCAGTGGTCCGGGCCTGAAGAAAGGCGCCACGCTGGAAGAGAGCTATCTGGCCGAGCTGCCGCGGGATGACTGGTTCAAGCTGCGTCTGAAAGACGAGCCGCTGAACGAACTGCTGGAGAAATCCGAGCAGAGCCTGGAAGACCGCAAGAAGGAGCACGAGCAGCGTTTTGAAGACAAGAAGCGCAAGCTCCAGCAGGGCGATGACCTGGCGCCGGGCGTACTGAAGATCGTCAAGGTCTACCTGGCCATCAAGCGTCGCATCCAGCCGGGTGACAAGATGGCGGGTCGTCACGGTAACAAGGGTGTTATCTCCGCGGTCATGCCGATCGAGGACATGCCGTACGATGAGCTGGGCAACCCGGTCGATGTGGTGCTCAACCCGCTGGGTGTTCCTTCCCGGATGAACGTTGGTCAGGTGCTGGAAACTCACCTGGGCGCTGCCGCCAAGGGCCTGGGCGTCAAGATCAACGCGATGCTGGAAGCACAGCGCAAGGTCGCCGAAATTCGCGAACTGCTGGCTGAGATCTATAATCACAGTGACGAGGTGTCTGCGGTTCAGCTTGAGAGCCTCAGCGATTCCGAGATCCTGGAGCTGGCGGACAACCTGCGTGGCGGTGTGCCGATGGCAACGGCCGTGTTCGATGGTGCCAAGGAAGCTGAGGTCAAGCGTATGCTTGAGCTGGCGGACATGGACACCAGCGGTCAGGTAACGCTGTACGATGGCCGCACCGGCGATCAGTTCGACCGCCCGGTGACTGTTGGCTACATGTACATGCTCAAGCTCAACCACCTCATCGATGACAAGATGCACGCCCGTTCCACCGGCTCCTACAGCCTGGTGACCCAGCAGCCGCTGGGTGGTAAGGCGCAGTTTGGTGGTCAGCGCTTCGGGGAGATGGAAGTGTGGGCACTGGAAGCATACGGTGCCGCCTACACCCTGCAGGAAATGCTTACCGTCAAATCTGATGATGTGAACGGTCGGACCAAGATGTACAAGAACATCGTGGATGGCGACCATCGTATGGAACCGGGCATGCCCGAGTCCTTCAATGTTCTTGTCAAGGAAATCCGCTCGCTGGGTATCGACATCGAGTTGGAATCCGACTGAGCCGAATTGTTTTGGCAGCGTGAGCGGGCACCGTCGGTGCCCGCCCGAGATTAACGCCATCCGGAGCTGTTACTGATGAAAGATTTGCTGAATCTTCTCAAGAACCAGAACCAAAAGCAGGAATTTGATGCCATCCGTATTGGCCTGGCATCGCCGGACATGATCCGTTCCTGGTCTTTTGGTGAGGTTAAAAAGCCTGAAACCATTAACTACCGTACCTTCAAGCCGGAGCGTGACGGTCTGTTCTGCGCCAAGATTTTTGGCCCGATCAAGGACTACGAGTGCCTGTGCGGTAAGTACAAGCGCCTGAAGCATCGGGGTGTGATCTGTGAAAAGTGCGGCGTTGAAGTCGCTCTGGCCAATGTTCGCCGTGAGCGGATGGGCCACATCGAGCTGGCCAGCCCGGTTGCCCACATCTGGTTCCTGAAGTCACTGCCGTCCCGTATCGGCTTGATGCTGGACATGACCCTGCGGGACATCGAGCGGGTCCTGTACTTCGAATCGTTCATCGTGATCGATCCCGGCATGACCACGCTGGAGCGTGGCCAGCTGCTGAACGATGAGCAGTACTTCGAGGCATTGGAAGAGTTCGGTGACGAATTCGATGCCCGCATGGGTGCCGAGGCCGTCAAGGCCCTGCTGGAAGACATTGATCTGAACGCCGAAATTGAGACCCTGCGGGAAGAGATTCCGCAGACCAATTCTGAGACCAAGATCAAGAAGTTCAGCAAGCGGCTGAAAATCCTCGAGGCCTTTGCCAACTCCGGCAACCGCCCTGGCGACATGATCATGACCGTGCTGCCGGTACTGCCGCCGGATCTGCGTCCGCTGGTTCCGCTGGACGGTGGCCGCTTCGCCACCTCCGACCTGAACGATCTGTATCGTCGGGTGATCAACCGGAACAACCGTCTCAAGCGCCTGCTGGAGCTGAACGCACCGGACATCATCGTGCGCAACGAAAAGCGGATGCTGCAGGAAGCGGTCGACGCCCTGCTGGATAACGGTCGTCGCGGTCGGGCCATCACTGGCACCAACAAGCGCCCGCTGAAATCCCTGGCTGACATGATCAAGGGTAAACAGGGTCGTTTCCGTCAGAACCTGCTGGGTAAGCGGGTGGATTACTCTGGCCGTTCGGTCATCGTGGTTGGTCCTTATCTTCGTCTGCACCAGTGTGGTCTGCCGAAGAAGATGGCGCTGGAGCTGTTCAAACCGTTCATCTTTGCCAAGCTTGAGCATCGTGGCCTAGCCACCACCATCAAGGCGGCCAAGAAGATGGTCGAGCGCGAAGAGGCGGTGGTTTGGGATATCCTCGATGAGGTTATCCGCGAGCATCCGATCATGCTGAACCGGGCGCCGACCCTGCACCGTCTGGGTATCCAGGCGTTCGAGCCGGTACTGATCGAAGGTAAGGCCATCCAGCTGCACCCGCTGGTCTGTGCGGCCTACAACGCCGACTTCGACGGTGACCAGATGGCGGTACACGTACCGCTGACCCTGGAAGCTCAGCTCGAAGCGCGGGCACTGATGATGTCCACCAACAACGTGCTGTCGCCGGCTAACGGCGAGCCGATCATCGTGCCTTCCCAGGACGTGGTTCTGGGGCTGTACTACATGACCCGTGAGCGCAAGAACGCTCTGGGTGAAGGCATGGTCTTTGCCGACACCAAGGAAGTTCACCGCGCCTACGGTGCCAAGAAAGTCGATCTGCAGGCCAGAATCAAGGTTCGTATCCGCGAAGTCAGCGTCAGCGAAGAAGGTGAGAGCACCGAGTCCAGCAATCTGGTGGAAACCACCGTTGGTCGTGCGCTGCTGTTTGATATCGTGCCTGACGGTATGCCGTTTGAGATCGTCAACAAGCCGATGGTGAAGAAGGCGATCTCCAACCTGATCAACGTCTGCTACCGCACCGTGGGTCTGAAGGAATCGGTCATCTTTGCGGATCAGCTGATGTACACCGGTTTCCACTACGCCACCGTGTCCGGCACCTCCATTGGTGTTAACGACTTCGAAATTCCGCCCGAGAAATACGAAATGGTCGAGGCTGCGGAAGGCGAAGTTAAGGAAATCGAGTCCCAGTACGCGTCCGGTCTGCTGACCCAGGGCGAGAAGTACAACAAGGTGATCGATATCTGGTCCCGCGCCAACGACAAGGTGTCGAAGGCAATGATGGAGCGCCTGGCGAAAGAGCCGGTGTTCGGTCCAGATGGTGAGGTTGTTGTCGACGAAAACGGCGAGGAAGTGACTCAGGAGTCCTTCAACTCGGTTTACATGATGGCCGACTCCGGCGCCCGGGGCTCTGCGGCGCAGATCCGTCAGCTGGCGGGGATGCGGGGCCTGATGGCCAAGCCGGATGGCTCCATCATCGAGACGCCGATCACCGCGAACTTCCGTGAAGGTCTGAACGTACTGCAGTACTTCATCTCCACTCACGGTGCCCGTAAGGGTCTGGCGGATACCGCACTGAAGACGGCGAACTCCGGTTATCTGACCCGTCGTCTGGTAGACGTATCCCAGGATTTGGTTGTTACCGAGAACGATTGTGGTACCGAAGAAGGTCTGCTGATGACGCCGCACATTGAAGGCGGCGACGTGGTTGTGCCTCTGGGCGACCGGGTGCTGGGTCGGGTTACTGCGCGTGACGTGTTCACGCCAACCGACAAAGAGAACGCGGTGGTACCGGCTGGCACCCTGCTGGATGAGAAGACCATCGAAATGGTCGAGCGCGCGGGTGTGGATGAGATCTGGGTTCGCTCAGCGATCACCTGTGACACCAAGCACGGTGTCTGTTCCCAGTGCTACGGCCGCGATCTGGCCCGTGGCCACTTGGTCAACGTTGGTGAGGCGGTCGGTGTTATTGCTGCCCAGTCCATCGGTGAGCCGGGTACCCAGCTCACCATGCGTACCTTCCACATCGGTGGTGCGGCGAGCCGGGCTTCAGCGGTAGACAACATTCAGGTCAAGCACGGTGGTACCGTTCGCCTGCATAACCTGAAGTCGATCGAGAAGAACGACGGCAGCCTGGTTGTGGTTTCCCGTTCCTCCGCGCTGGCGGTTGCTGATGAGCAGGGCCGTGAGCGTGAGTGGTACAAGCTTCCGTACGGTGCGGTGCTGTCCGTCAAGCATGGCGATGCAGTCGACGCCGGCGTCGTGGTGGCGAAGTGGGATCCCCACACTCACCCGATCATCGCCGAGGGTGCGGGTACTGCGAAGTTTGTTGGCATGGACCAGGGCATTACTGTCCGCACCCAGACCGACGAGCTGACTGGCCTGTCCACCGTTCAGGTGATCGATCCGAAGGAGCGTCCTGCGGCGGGTAAGGACATTCGTCCGATGGTGCAGGTGCTTGACGAAAATGGCGAAGAAGTGGTGCTGCCAGGCGGAAGTCCGGCCCAGTACTTCCTGCCGGCCAACGCCCTGATCACCCTCAGTGACGGCGGTAAGGTCGAGCTGGGTGACGTGGTTGCGCGTATTCCGCAGGAAAGCTCGAAGACCCGGGACATCACCGGTGGTCTGCCACGGGTTGCCGATCTGTTCGAGGCTCGTCGTCCGAAGGAGCCGTCCATCCTGGCCGAGATCACCGGTATGGTGTCATTCGGCAAGGAGACCAAAGGTAAGAAGCGTCTGGTGATCACGCCGAAGGATGGCGACCCGTATGAGGTGCTGATTCCAAAATGGCGCCAGCTCAACGTGTTCGAAGGTGAGACCGTTGAGAAGGGTGAGGTGATCTCTGATGGTCCGTCCAACCCCCATGACATCCTGCGACTGCTGGGTGTGGTGGAGCTGGCGAAGTACATCACCAACGAGATCCAGGACGTTTACCGTCTGCAGGGTGTTGTCATCAACGATAAACACATTGAGGTTATCGTCCGCCAGATGCTACGCAAGGTCGAGATCACCAGCCCGGGCGATACCGAGCTGCTGTCCGGCGATCAGGTGGAGTACAACCAGTTTATCGAAGCCAATGACAAGGCCGAGGCTGAGGACAAGGAACCGGCGAAGTGCGAGCGTCTGCTGCTGGGTATCACCAAGGCATCGCTGGCGACCGAGTCCTTTATCTCTGCAGCGTCGTTCCAGGAAACCACCCGGGTACTGACCGAAGGTGCGGTGACTGGCAAGCGTGATTACCTGCGCGGCCTGAAGGAAAACGTGGTAGTGGGTCGTCTGATCCCGGCCGGTACTGGCCTGGCCTACCACAATGAGCGTCGTCGCAAGCGTGACCTGGAAGAGCAGGGCGTAACTGCCGAGGACGTGGTTGAAGCGCTGAGTGCAGAGCTCAACCGCTAACTGCCGGAATCTACGGATCCGGTAGTTGGTCAAAAAGGAATCAGTCTTCTTGACTGACCTGGGGCGCAGGCTTACACTTGCGTCCCTTAATTTTACCCCCGCTCGCTCGGGGGTAAGTTTCATTGATTAGGTTTATTGGAGTTTGCTTACATGGCAACGATTAACCAGTTGGTACGTAAGCCTCGTAAACGCAAGGTGGCCAAGAGTGACGTTCCGGCCCTGCAGGCTTGCCCGCAGCGTCGTGGCGTATGCACCCGTGTCTACACCACCACGCCAAAGAAGCCGAACTCAGCACTCCGTAAAGTGTGCCGTGTTCGTCTGACCAACGGCTACGAGGTTTCCTCTTACATTGGTGGTGAAGGTCACAACCTTCAGGAGCACAGCGTTGTACTGATCCGTGGCGGTCGAGTAAAAGACCTTCCGGGTGTGCGCTATCACACTGTTCGCGGAACACTGGACACCCAGGGTGTACAGAACCGTAAGCAGGGCCGCTCCAAGTACGGTGCTAAACGACCCAAGTCCTGATATCCCTCGCGGGTGTCTTTTATCGTTGCCATGTCTGATGGTGATATGTGAAACGGTAAGAGTAAGGCTGAGTAGCATCTGCTATCTCAGGGGTTCCTGAAGACCTTTTGTTTATTGAGGGCTTATCGATGCCTAGAAGAAGAGTTGCAGCTAAACGGGAAATCATCCCGGATCCCAAGTTCGGTAGCCAGCGTCTGGCCAAGTTCATCAACCACGTGATGGAGTCTGGCAAGAAGTCTGTGGCTGAGCGCATTGTTTATGGCGCGCTTGATATTGTTGCCGACAAGTCCAAGGAAGAGCCGATCGACATGTTCGAGAAGGCCCTGGAAAACATCCAGCCGATGGTTGAGGTTAAGTCCCGTCGTGTGGGTGGTGCTACCTACCAGGTGCCGGTAGAAGTACGGCCTTCCCGTCAGAACGCGCTGGCCATGCGCTGGCTCGTTGAATTCTCACGGAAGCGTGGTGAGAAGTCCATGGCTCAGCGTCTGGCAGGTGAAATCCTGGACGCCGTAGAGAGCAAGGGCGCCGCCGTTAAGAAGCGTGAAGACGTTCACCGCATGGCAGAAGCCAACAAGGCTTTCTCCCACTTCCGTTTCTAATTATTTGAGGTTCATACAGTGGCACGTACGACTCCTATCAAGCGCTATAGAAATATCGGGATTTGCGCGCACGTAGATGCGGGTAAAACCACGACCACCGAGCGGATTCTGTACTATACCGGCCGTAGCCATAAAATGGGTGAAACCCATGACGGTGCGTCAACAACTGACTGGATGGCCCAGGAGCAGGAGCGTGGTATTACCATTACCTCCGCAGCCGTGACTACGTTCTGGCAGGGCATGGACAAGCAGTTCGAGAAGCACCGGGTAAACATCATCGACACCCCTGGGCACGTTGACTTCACGATTGAGGTTGAGCGCTCTCTGCGGGTGTTGGATGGCGCTGTGGTTGTCTTCTGCGCATCCTCCGGTGTTGAGCCGCAGTCTGAAACGGTATGGCGTCAGGCTAACAAGTACGAAGTCCCGCGGATGGTTTTTGTCAACAAGATGGACCGTGCCGGGGCCAACTTCCTGCGCGTTGTTGACCAGATCAAGAACCGTCTGGGTGCGACGCCAGTACCCATTCAGTTGCCGATCGGTGCCGAAGACGAGTTCCAGGGCGTTGTGGATCTGATCCGCATGAAGGCCATCTACTGGAATGAAGATGACGCCGGTATGACTTACGAGGAGAAGGACATTCCTGCCGAAATGCAGGATGAGTGCGACTCCTACCGTGAGCAAATGGTTGAGGCAGCAGCCGAAGCCAGCGAAGAGCTGATGGAAAAGTACCTCGAAGGCGGTGAGCTCACCAACGACGAGGTCAAACAGGCTCTGCGTCAGCGTACCCTGGCCAATGAAATCGTTCTGGCAACCTGTGGTTCGGCGTTCAAGAACAAGGGCGTTCAGGCGGTTCTGGATGCAGTTGTTGAGTTTCTGCCGGCTCCTGATGAGGTTAAGGCGATTCGCGGTGAGGTTGATGAGGACGGTACGGAAGAGACTCGTCCTGTTGATGATGACGCTCCATTTGCAGCTCTGGCCTTCAAAATTGCTACTGACCCATTTGTGGGTACTCTGACGTTCTTCCGGGTTTACTCCGGCAAGATGGAGTCCGGTAACGCGGTCTTTAACTCTGTGAAGGGTAAAAAAGAGCGTATCGGTCGTATGGTGCAAATGCACGCCAACGATCGAGAGGAGATCAAAGAAGTTCTTGCTGGCGATATCGCTGCCGCAATTGGACTTAAGAATGTCACCACCGGTGATACGCTGTGCGACGAAAATGCCAAGATTATTCTTGAGCGTATGGAGTTTCCCGAGCCGGTTATCTCTGTGGCAGTTGAGCCGAAGTCCAAGGCCGATCAGGAGAAGATGGGTATTGCGCTTGGCAAGCTGGCTCAGGAAGATCCGTCTTTCCGTGTTCGCACTGACGAAGAATCCGGTCAGACCATCATCTCCGGTATGGGTGAGCTTCACCTGGACATTATCGTCGACCGTATGCGTCGTGAGTTCAAGGTTGAGGCCAATATTGGTAAGCCGCAGGTGGCCTATCGTGAGTGCATCCGCAAGCCGGCCGACGTTGAAGGTAAGTTTGTTCGTCAGTCCGGTGGTCGTGGTCAGTACGGTCACGTCAAGGTCAAGCTTGAGCCGCTGCCGCTGGATGACGATACCGAGAACTTCATCTTCGTGAATGAGATCGTTGGTGGTGTGGTTCCGAAGGAATACATCCCGGCGGTCCAGCAGGGTATCGAGGAGCAGATGCAGAACGGCTGTCTGGCCGGCTATCCGCTGCTTGGTATCAAGGCCACTCTGTACGATGGCTCCTACCACGATGTGGACTCCAACGAAATGGCGTTCAAGATCGCAGGTTCCATGGCCATGAAGCAGGGTGCTCTGGAAGCCAGCCCGGCACTGCTTGAGCCGATCATGAAAGTCGAGGTCGTTACCCCGGAAGATTATATGGGTGACGTCGTTGGTGACCTGAACCGTCGTCGTGGCGTGATTCAGGGTATGGATGAGAACCCCTCCGGTAAGCTTATCCGGGCTGAGGTTCCGCTGGCGGAGATGTTCGGTTACGCCACCGATCTGCGTTCCGCAACGCAGGGTCGGGCGTCTTACTCCATGGAGTTCTCCGGTTACTCGGAGGCGCCTTCGAACATTGCCGACGCAATCATTAAAAAGGGTTGATACCCGGACTTAAGAAACAGGAAGAGGTGTAACCGTGTCTAAAGAAAAATTTGAACGTAGTAAACCACACGTCAACGTCGGCACTATCGGTCACGTTGACCATGGTAAAACCACTCTGACAGCTGCTCTGACTCGTGTGTGTCACGAAGTTTGGGGTACCGGTACTGCCAGTGCGTTCGACCAGATCGATAACGCTCCGGAAGAAAAGGCGCGTGGTATCACCATCGCGACTTCTCACGTTGAGTACGATTCTCCGATCCGTCACTACGCACACGTTGACTGCCCGGGCCACGCCGACTATGTGAAGAACATGATCACCGGTGCTGCCCAGATGGACGGTGCGATCCTGGTTTGCTCCGCAGCTGACGGCCCCATGCCGCAGACTCGTGAGCACATCCTGCTGTCCCGTCAGGTTGGTGTTCCGTACATCGTCGTGTTCCTGAACAAGGCCGACATGGTCGACGACGAAGAGCTGCTGGAACTGGTTGAGATGGAAGTTCGTGATCTGCTGAGCCAGTACGACTTCCCGGGTGACGACACTCCGATCATCACCGGTTCCGCGCTGATGGCGCTGGAAGGCAAAGACGACAACGAGATGGGTACTACCGCTGTTAAGAAGCTGGTAGAAGCTCTGGATGACTACATTCCTGAGCCGGAGCGTGCGATCGATCAGCCGTTCCTGATGCCGATCGAGGACGTCTTCTCCATCTCCGGTCGTGGTACTGTGGTAACCGGTCGTGTTGAGCGTGGCATCATCAAGGTTGGTGACGAAGTGGAAATCGTGGGTATCCGCGAGACCACCAAGACCACCTGTACTGGTGTTGAGATGTTCCGCAAGCTGCTGGACGAAGGCCGTGCCGGTGAGAACGTTGGTGTTCTGCTGCGTGGTACCAAGCGTGACGACGTTGAGCGTGGTCAGGTTCTGGCGGTGCCGGGTTCCATCAACCCGCACACCAAGTTCGAGTGCGAAGTGTACGTTCTGAGCAAGGACGAGGGTGGTCGTCACACTCCGTTCTTCAAGGGCTACCGTCCGCAGTTCTACTTTCGGACCACTGACGTGACCGGTTCCTGTGAGCTGCCGGAAGGCGTTGAAATGGTAATGCCGGGTGATAACGTCAAGATGGACGTTACTCTGATCGCTCCGATCGCGATGGAAGAAGGTCTGCGCTTCGCCATCCGTGAAGGCGGCCGTACCGTTGGTGCCGGCGTTGTTGCCAAAATCGTCGAGTAATTTGATACTCGAATGATTTCGGGAAGGGGGCTGCTGATGCAGCCCCCTTTTTCTATCCCGAGATTCCGTATCCCGGCAGTTGACCAGGGGGAAATTCTCCTTGCTTGACATGGCTGGGTAATATGCATACAATGCGGCTCCTTTTTTTGAAGGTCGGCTAAAAGTAGCTGCTACGAGTGGAGTTTGGTGCATCATGCAAAGCCAAAAAATCAGAATCCGGTTGAAGGCGTTTGATTACCGCCTGATCGACCAGTCCACGCAGGAGATTGTCGATACCGCCAAGCGGACCGGCGCTCAAGTGCGTGGCCCTATTCCTCTGCCGACGCGGAAGGAAAAGTACACCGTCCTGATCTCCCCGCACGTCAACAAAGACGCGCGTGATCAGTACGAGATTCGTACCCACAAGCGTCTGCTCGACATTGTTGAGCCGACGGAGAAGACAGTGGATGCTCTGATGAAACTGGACCTGGCAGCAGGTGTAGACGTTCAGATCAGCCTCGGCTAATACCGCCCGGTATTAGTCTGTGTAACTGTCGTACGGCCATAGAGGGTGAGAGCCCCGTACACTTAAGAGGTGAAACATGGCAATTGGTGTTGTCGGTCGCAAGGCCGGTATGACCCGTATTTTTACGGAAGACGGGCAGTCTGTGCCCGTAACGGTAATTGAGGTTGAGCCCAACCGCATTACCCAACTCAAAACTCTGGAAAGCGATGGCTATCGTGCGGTTCAGGTAACCGTCGGTGCGCGTCGTTCCTCTCGTGTGACCAAGGCCGAAGCGGGCCACTTTGCCAAGGCGGGCGTTGAAGCCGGCCGTGGCGTGTGGGAATTCCGTCTGGCTGACGGTGAAGGCGAAGACCTGGCTGCCGGTGGTGAGATTACTGCTGCCCAGTTTGAAGATGGCCAGGTTGTTGACGCCATCGGTCGTTCCAAGGGTAAAGGCTTCCAGGGCGGCGTTAAGCGCTGGAACTTCTCCATGCAGGATGCCACTCACGGTAACTCTCTGTCTCACCGTGCACCGGGTTCCATTGGTCAGAACCAGACCCCGGGCAAGGTATTCAAGGGCAAGAAGATGGCCGGTCAGATGGGTAATGCTCAGGTTACTGTGCAGAACCTTCAGGTTGTCCGTGTCGATGCCGAGCGCAACTTGCTGCTGATCCGTGGTGCTGTTCCAGGCGCTACCGGTGGCGATGTTGTCATCAAGCCTGCAGTTAAAGCCTGAGGAGCGGTGCGATGGAATTGACTATTACAGGTAGCGGTAAGGGAATCTCGGTTTCCGATTCCGCGTTCGCCAAAGATTTTAACGAAGCGCTGGTTCACCAGGTCGTTACCGCATTCATGGCGGCCGGTCGTCAGGGCACCCGTGCCCAGAAGACCCGCTCTGAAGTGTCCGGTGGCGGTAAGAAGCCGTGGCGCCAGAAGGGCACCGGTCGTGCCCGTGCTGGTACCATCCGTAGCCCGCTGTGGCGCTCCGGTGGCACCACCTTCGCTGCCAAGCCTCAGAACTTCGAGCAGAAGGTTAACCGCAAGATGTACCGTGCGGCCCTGCGCTCTATTTTCTCTGAGCTGGTTCGTCAGGAGCGTCTGGTTGTGGTCGACGACGTTGTCGTCGAGTCCCCCAAGACCAAGGCCTTCAATGCAAAGCTCAAGGACCTGGGTGTTGATAGTGCCCTGATCCTGGCCGAGACCGTTGAACAGAACCTTCATCTGGCTTCCCGCAACATTCCGCACGTTGACGTGCGTGACGTTGCCGGCCTGGACCCGGTCAGCCTGGTAGCCTTCGAGAAGGTTGTGGTTACCGTTCCGGCTCTGAAGAAGATCGAGGAGATGCTGGGATGAATCAGGAACGTATTTATAAGGTCCTGCTTGGGCCGCACGTATCAGAGAAGGCCTCCATGGCAGCTGAGCGTGGTCAGGTGGTATTTCGTGTTGCCCCTGATGCCACCAAGCCTGAGATCAAGAAAGCCGTTGAGCAGCTGTTCAACGTTACCGTAGAAGGTGTTCAGGTTCTGAACCGTAAGGGTAAGCTCAAGCGTACTATCCGTGGGTTCGGCAAGCGTAATGATCTTCGCAAGGCTTATGTGAAGCTTGCGGAAGGTCAGGACATCGATTTTATGGATGTGGAATAAGGTAAAGGGGTCGTAATATGCCGATCGTCAAAACCAAGCCAACATCTGCCGGCCGCCGCCACGTTGTAAAGATCTCTAATCCGGACCTGTACAAAGGGCGCCCTTACGCACCGTTGGTAGAATCGCAAAGCAAATCGGGTGGTCGTAACCATAATGGTCGCATCACAACCCGTCACGTTGGTGGTGGTCACAAGCAGCACTACCGTGTTATCGATTTCAAGCGGGCCAAAGATGGCATTCCGGCGACTATTGAGCGCCTGGAATACGATCCGAACCGCTCCGCGCACATCGCCCTGCTGAAGTACGCCGATGGCGAGCGTCGTTACATCATCGCTCCCAAAGGTGTTAAAGCTGGCGATCAGGTGCGCTCCGGCGTCGACGCGCCGATCAAGGTGGGCTCCACGCTGCCGATCCGGAACATTCCGGTCGGTTCCGTGATCCACTGCGTCGAACTCAAGCCTGGCAAAGGTGCCCAGCTGGCTCGTTCTGCGGGCGCATCCGTACAGCTGGTAGCTCGGGAGGGGGCATACGCCACCATCCGCCTGCGTTCAGGTGAAATGCGTAAGGTGCTTGTTGAGTGTCGTGCAACGTTGGGTGAAGTGTCCAACAGCGAACACAGTCTCAAGCAGCTTGGTAAAGCGGGTGCATCACGTTGGCGTGGCAAGCGGCCAACAGTACGTGGTGTTGCTATGAACCCAGTTGACCACCCGCATGGTGGTGGTGAAGGGCGTACCTCTGGTGGACGTCACCCTGTTACTCCTTGGGGTGTTCCGACCAAAGGGCATAAAACTCGTAAGAACAAGCGTACTGACAAGATGATCGTACGTCGTCGTTCGGCCAAGTAAACGACTACATAGAGGTAAATGCTGTGCCACGTTCTTTGAAGAAAGGTCCTTTTATAGACCTGCATCTGTTGAAGAAGGTTGAGGCAGCTCTGGAAAGCAACGACAAGCGGCCGATCAAAACCTGGTCCCGCCGGTCCACAGTCTTTCCGGAGATGGTAGGCCTGACCATTGCAGTCCATAACGGCAAGCAACACGTGCCTGTCTATGTCACCGAAGACATGGTCGGTCATAAGCTGGGTGAGTTCGCGGCAACGCGGACCTACCGCGGCCATGCAGCCGACAAGAAAGCTAAACGCTGATTGTGAGGGGAATAGAAATGGAAGTAGCGGCTAAGTACAAGGGCGCTCGCCTCTCTGCTCAGAAAGCTCGTCTTGTTGCTGACCAGGTACGCGGCAAGGCTGTTGAGGACGCCCTGAACATTCTGACTTTCAGCCCGAAGAAAGCAGCCGTGGTTATCAAGAAAGCTCTTGAGTCCGCGATTGCCAACGCTGAGCACAACGAAGGTCTGGACGTAGATGATCTGCGGGTCTCCACCATCATGGTGGATGAAGGTCCGACGCTCAAGCGCATCAAAGCTCGAGCCAAGGGGCGCGCTGACCGGATTTTCAAGCGCACCTGCCATATCACCGTCAAGGTCGCCGACAAGTAGGAGATGCTCAGATGGGTCATAAAGTAAATCCAACCGGCATTCGCCTGGGTGTGATCAAAGAGCACAACTCAGTCTGGTATGCCGAAAAGCAGGAATACGCAAAGAACCTCCTGAACGACATTGAGGTTCGCGAATTCCTCGACAAGCGTCTGGTAAAGGCGTCTGTCAGCAAGATTGTGATCGAGCGCCCGGCTCAGAACGCCCGCATCACGATCCATACTGCCCGTCCCGGTATTGTTATCGGTAAGAAGGGTGAAGATGTTGACCGTCTGCGTCGCGAAGTCAGCGATATGATGGGTGTGCCCGTGCACATCAACATCGAAGAGGTCCGTAAGCCGGATCTGGATGCCCGCCTGGTTGCCCAGAACGTAGCTGGTCAGCTGGAGCGTCGTGTGATGTTCCGTCGCGCCATGAAGCGTGCGGTTCAGAACGCAATGCGCCAAGGCGCAAAAGGTATCAAGATTCAGGTCGGTGGCCGTCTTGGGGGTGCTGAAATCGCTCGTTCCGAGTGGTATCGCGAAGGTCGCGTTCCGCTGCACACACTGCGTGCAGACATTGATTACGCAACCTACGAAGCGCATACCACCTACGGCGTTATCGGCGTTAAGGTATGGATCTTCAAGGGCGAGATTCTTGGTGGTATGGAGCAGGTCCGTGCTGACAAGAATGCCTCTCGCAAGAAAGGTTCTAAGTAAAGGGGCACTCGTATGCTGCAGCCAAAACGCACCAAATTTCGCAAGGTAATGAAAGGCCGTAACACCGGTCTCGCTCAGCGCGGTAACAAGGTGAGCTTCGGTGAGTACGGATTGAAAGCGACCAGCCGTGGCCGTATAACTGCTCGCCAGATTGAGGCGGCACGTCGGACCATGACTCGTCGGATTAAGCGGGGCGGTAAGATCTGGATCCGGGTTTTCCCGGACAAGCCGATCACCGGCAAGCCGCTGGAAGTACGTATGGGTAAAGGTAAGGGTTCCGTCGAGTACTGGGTGGCTGAAATTCAGCCCGGCAAGATGCTGTACGAGATGGAAGGTGTTGCCGAGGACGTCGCGCGTGAGGCCTTTACTCTGGCCGCCGCGAAGCTGCCCGTGTCAACCACCTTTGTAACGAGGACGGTGATGTGATGAAAGCAACAGAGCTGCGTGAAAAATCAGTCGAGGAGCTGAACAACGAGCTGATCGACCTGCTGAAAGAGCAGTTCAACCTGCGCATGCGCAAGGCGACAGGTCAGCTTAATCAGTCTCATCTCCTCGCCAAGGTTAAGCGTGACATCGCTCGCGTTAAAACAGTGTTGAACGAAAAGGCGGGACAGTGACATGACCGAAGCTACCAAAACTGCCAGAACCCTGAGCGGCAAGGTCGTGAGCAACAAGATGGACAAGTCCATCGTTGTAATGGTTGAGCGTCGGGTCAAGCACCCGCTGTACGGCAAGTACGTTAAGCGTTCAACCAAAGTGCAAGCGCACGACGAAACTAATCAATGCAACATCGGTGACATCGTAACCATCCAGGAGACTCGTCCGCTCTCGAAGAACAAGAGCTGGGCCCTGGTAGAAGTCACTGTGCAAGCATCCAAGGTGTAACTCGCCCGGACGGTGAGTCTTGTCGTAACGGCAAAGTGGTTTCTGCTGGAGAACAACCATGATTCAGACTCAAACAATGCTTGAAGTCGCGGACAACAGCGGTGCACGTCAAGTTCAGTGCATCAAAGTCCTGGGCGGTTCACATCGGCGTTATGCCAGCGTTGGGGATATCATCAAGGTAACCGTTAAGGAAGCCATCCCCCGCGGTAAAGTGAAGAAAGGCCAGGTCCTGAACGCTGTCGTAGTACGTACCCGTAAAGGTGTACGTCGTCCCGACGGTTCGCTGATCCGTTTTGACGGAAACGCGGCTGTACTTCTGAACAATCAGGACGCGCCCATCGGTACCCGTATCTTCGGACCGGTTACCCGTGAACTGCGTAATGAAAAGTTCATGAAAATTATTTCACTGGCACCCGAAGTACTGTAAGGACTAGAGGCCGGTTATGAAAAAGATCAAACGAGATGACGAAGTAATCGTCACCACGGGAAAAGACAAGGGCAAACGTGGTAAAGTCCTGAAAGTTCAGGACGACGGCCGTCTGGTGGTTTCTGGGATCAATATGATCAAGAAGCACACCAAGCCGAACCCCATGCTCGGCACCCCCGGTGGCATCGTCGAGAAAGAAGCACCTATCCAGGCTTCCAACGTGGCTATTTTTAATCCGCAGACCGGCAAAGCCGATCGCGTAGGCTTCCAGGTTAAGGAAGACGGCGCAAAAGTGCGGATCTTCAAGTCCACGAATGAAGCTGTCGATAACCAGTAAGCGGTGGTGGTTACGATGCTTAACATGAAAGAGCAGTACAGTAAGGAAGTGGTACCTGCCCTGCAGAAAGAGTTCGGCTACAAGAACGTGATGCAGGTGCCGCGTATCGAGAAGATCACCCTGAACATGGGTGTCGGCGAAGCTGTAGGTGACAAGAAGCTGATCGAGAATGCCGTCGCGGATCTGGAGCGTCTGGCTGGTCAGAAAGTTGTTGTTACCAAGGCTCGCAAGTCTGTTGCGGGTTTCAAAATCCGTGAAGGCTGGCCGATTGGCTGCAAGGTAACCCTGCGCGGCGAGCGTATGTGGGACTTCTTCGACCGTCTGGTTCACATCGCGATTCCTCGCGTTCGTGACTTCCGTGGTCTGAACCCGAAGTCTTTCGACGGTCGCGGCAACTACAGCATGGGTGTGCGTGAGCAGATTATCTTCCCCGAGATCGAGTACGACAAAGTCGACAAGATCCGTGGTCTGGATATCACCATCACCACCTCAGCCGGTACCGATGACGAAGGTCGTGAACTGCTGAAAGCGTTCGGCTTTCCGTTCAAGAAATAAGGAATCCGTGTTATGGCAAAGGTTTCCATGAAGAACCGAGAGCTCAAGCGCGAAAAAACCGTTGCGAAATTCGCAGCGAAGCGTGCAGAGCTCAAGGCGATCATCAAGAACCCGAACTCCAGCGACGAAGACCGTTGGGATGCGCAGATGAAGCTGCAGAAGCTGCCTCGTAATGCGAACCCGGTACGTCTCCGTAATCGTTGTCAGGTAACTGGCCGTCCCCACGGCGTCCTGCGCAAGTTCCAGCTGTCCCGCATTAAACTGCGTGAAGCCGGCATGCGTGGCGACGTACCGGGTCTGACCAAGTCTAGCTGGTAAGATTGGCGCCTTCCCGCAAGGAGAAGGTGCCCGTTGGTAAGCGGTGCGGCAAGCCGCTGCACAACTAAAAAGATCAGGAGCCTCATACCGATGAGTATGCAAGACACGCTTGCGGATATGATCACTCGTATTCGTAATGCACAGATGGCACAGAAGGCCGACGTGGCCATGCCGTCTTCCAAAATCAAGGTCTCCGTAGCCCAGGTCCTGAAGGACGAAGGTTACGTTGAAGACTTTTCCGTTTCAGCCGACGCCAAGCCTGAGCTGACCATTACCCTGAAATACTTCGGCGGCAAGCCCGTTATCGAAGACATTCAGCGGGCCAGCCGCCCGAGTCTGCGCCAGTACCGTGGCGCTGGGGAACTGCCGAAAGTAGCCGGTGGTTTGGGTGTCGCCATTGTCTCTACGTCCAAGGGCGTAATGACTGACCGTGCCGCGCGTTCCGCCGGCGTGGGTGGCGAAGTCATCTGCACCGTATTCTAAAGGGAGATAACGATGTCCAGGGTTGCCAATAATCCTGTCGTTCTGCCTTCCGGTGTTGAGGTTAAGCTGAACGGACAGGAAATCAATGTGAAGGGCTCTAAAGGAGCGCTTCAACTCACCGTACATCAGGCCGTCGAAGTTACGCAGGAAGAAAACGTTCTGCGCTTCGCCGCTCGTGATGGCGCCAAGCAGTCCCGCGCTCTCGCAGGTACCACCCGTGCGCTGGTCAACAACATGGTCACCGGTGTGTCTGCGGGCTTCGAGCGTAAACTCCAGCTTGTGGGCGTTGGATACCGTGCCCAGGCGCAGGGTAAGAAGCTCAATCTGACACTGGGTTTCTCTCACCCGGTCGAGCACGAGCTGCCCGAGGGGATCACCGCTGAAACGCCTTCCCAGACGGAAGTTGTTATCCGCGGGATCGACAAGCAACAGGTTGGCCAAGTCGCTGCGGAAATCCGCGCTTACCGTCCGCCCGAGCCTTATAAAGGTAAAGGTGTTCGTTATGCGGATGAGCAGGTCAGACGCAAAGAAGCCAAGAAGAAATAAGGCGGGACTATGAGCGCGAATAACGAAAGACTGCGTCGCGCACGTAAGGTGCGCATGAAGATTCGTGAACTGGGTAGTAACCGTCTGAGCGTACACCGTACGCCCCGGCACATGTACGCCCAGGTCACCACTGCCGATGGCAGCAAAGTGCTGGCTTCTGCCTCCACGTTGGACAAAGAGTTGCGCCAGGGTGCAACCGGTAACGTGGAAGCCGCCAAGAAGGTCGGTCAGCTGATCGCTGAACGTGCCAAGGCGGCTGGTGTTGAAAAGGTCGCCTTTGACCGTTCCGGTTACCGTTATCACGGCCGTGTTCAGGCACTCGCCGACGCGGCCCGTGAAGCTGGCTTGCAATTCTAAGAGGTGGAGAAGATGAGCGTTAACGATCAGAAAGCGCCTGAGCTCCAGGAAAAGCTGGTTCAGGTAAACCGGGTCGCCAAAGTCGTAAAAGGTGGCCGTATTTTCGCTTTCACCGCACTGACCGTAGTGGGTGATGGCAAAGGCCGTGTAGGCTTTGGTCGTGGCAAGGCACGTGAAGTGCCGGTTGCGATCCAGAAGGCTATGGAAGCCGCGCGTAAGAACATGGTGGACGTTGCTCTCGACGGCACCACCTTGCAGTACCCGGTTAAAGCCGTTCACGGCGGTTCCAAGGTGTACATGCAGCCTGCGTCCGAAGGTACTGGAATCATCGCCGGTGGTGCGATGCGTGCGGTACTGGAAGTGGCCGGTGTTCAGAACGTACTGTCCAAGTGTTACGGCTCGACCAATCCGGTCAACGTGGTCCGTTCCACTATCAAGGGTCTCCAGGCAATGAAGTCGCCTGAAGATATCGCAGCTAAGCGCGGCAAGACCGTGGAAGACATTCTGGGTTGAAGTCATGGCGAATGCTAAAAAGATCAAGGTTACACTGACCCGCAGCCCGATCAGCTGTCAGCCCAACCACAAACTGTGTGTGAAGGGCCTGGGTCTTCGCAAAATCGGTCATACCGTGGAAGTGGAGGATACTCCTTCCGTTCGCGGCATGATCAACAAGGTGAACTACCTGGTACGGGTGGAGGAGAACTAAGATGCGTTTGAACGAACTTAGTCCGGAACCCGGTTCACGCCCGAGCGCCAAGCGCGTCGGTCGCGGTATCGGTAGCGGTCTCGGTAAAACCGGTGGTCGTGGTCACAAAGGTCTGAAGTCCCGTTCTGGCGGCTCCGTCGCACCGGGATTTGAGGGTGGTCAGCAGCCGCTGGCTCGCCGTCTGCCCAAGTACGGCTTTACTTCCCGTCAGCAGCGTTACGTGGCGGAAATCCGCCTGAATGAGCTGGCAAAGGTGGAAGGCGACGTGGTTGATCTGGAAGCCCTGAAAAAAGCGGACATCATCCGTGAGGAGATCCGTTCTGCCAAGGTTATCCTGTCCGGCGAGTTGAGCCGTGCGGTGACCGTCAAGGGCTTGAAGGTTACCAAAGGCGCTCGTGAGGCGATTACAGCCGCGGGCGGAAAAGTCGAGGACTAAGACGAGTCGAGGACTAAATGGCCAAGACAGCATCATTGCCTGCTGGCGCGGGAAAAGGACTGGCAGAGCTGCGTTCGCGGCTCTGGTTTGTACTGCTGGCACTGTTGGTGTACCGGATCGGTGCCCACATCCCGGTGCCGGGTATCAATCCCGATCGGCTGGCGGCACTGTTTGATCAGAATCAGGGCACAATCCTGAGTCTGTTCAACATGTTTTCCGGTGGTGCGCTTGAGCGGATGAGTATCTTCGCGTTGGGGATCATGCCCTACATCTCGGCCTCGATCATCATGCAGCTCATGACTGCGGTCAGTCCGCAGCTTGAGCAGCTGAAGAAAGAAGGCGAGGCGGGACGACGCAAGATCAGTCAGTACACTCGTTACGGAACCGTGATCCTGGCCCTGGTCCAGGGTCTTGGCATTTCTGTAGGACTGGCTTCCCAGGGAGTCACCTTCAGTGACAGCTTCAACTTCCACTTTGTGGCGGTGGTGTCGTTTGTATGTGGCGCTGTCTTCATGATGTGGCTGGGTGAGCAGATCACTGAGCGCGGTATCGGTAACGGTATTTCGTTGCTGATCTTCGCGGGTATCGTGGCCGGCTTGCCGGGCGCGATCGGTCAGACCCTGGAGCAGGCCCGCAGCGGCGAGATGAACCTGCTGGTGGTGCTGGCAATTGGCCTCCTCGCGGTGGTTGTGGTTGGCTTCGTGGTGTTCATGGAGCGTGGTCAGCGTCGATTGACGATCAACTATGCCAAGCGGCAGCAGGGGCGCCGGGTGTTTGCCCAGCAATCCAGCCACTTGCCGTTGAAAGTCAACATGGCCGGCGTTATTCCGCCGATCTTCGCTTCCTCCATTCTGCTGTTTCCGGCGTCGCTGGGTCAGTGGTTTGGGCAGGGCGAAGGTATGGAGTGGCTGGGCAGTCTGTCCCAGGCACTGGCCCCGAGTCAGCCGTTGTATATCATCCTGTTCGCGGTAGCTGTGGTATTCTTCTGCTACTTCTACACGGCGTTGATGTATAACCCCAAGGAAGTGGCCGACAACCTCAAGCGGTCCGGCGCGTTTATCCCCGGGATTCGTCCTGGTGATCAGACCGCCAAGTACATCGACGGTGTCTTGACTCGACTGACTCTGTTCGGTGCGATCTATATCGCAGCGGTGTCCCTGTTCCCTCAGTTCCTGATGGTAGCCGGGAACGTGCCTTTCTATCTGGGTGGTACGTCGCTGTTGATTGTTGTAGTCGTGGTGATGGATTTCATGGCGCAGGTGCAGTCTCACCTGATGTCCCATCAGTATGAATCGCTGATGAAGAAGTCCAATCTCAAGGGCTATGGTCGGAACGGCTAAGCCGTTCCCCTTGAAAACTGGAGTGGACAATGAAAGTACGCGCTTCGGTAAAGAAAATTTGCCGTAACTGCAAAGTAATTCGTCGCAATGGCTCAGTTCGAGTCATCTGCACGGAGCCTCGTCACAAGCAGCGCCAGGGCTGATTCCTCAGGAATCGGATTCTGACATTGCCGGGGTACGGGATAGTAGCGCTTGATCTTTTTCTGGTCAGGCGCTATTATTTCGCGCCCTTTTTGTGGCGGAAAATTCACACAGCAAAGCTTTGAATGCGGAGTAATCTGAATGGCACGTATAGCCGGTGTCAATATACCCGACAACAAACATGCTGTTATCTCACTGACCTACATTTTTGGGGTTGGTCGGACAGCAGCTCAGAAGCTTTGCGATGCAGCCGGCGTACAGCCGGACGCCAAGGTTAAAGACCTCTCCGACGATCAGGTTGAAGCACTTCGTACCGAAGTGGGCAAGCTGACTGTCGAAGGCGATCTGCGTCGTGAAGTTCAGATGAACATTAAGCGTTTGAAGGATCTCGGCTGCTTCCGTGGTCTGCGTCACCGTCATGGACTGCCTGTCCGTGGCCAGCGCACGAAGACCAACGCTCGCACCCGTAAAGGTCCTCGCAAACCTATTCGCAAGTAACAGGTAGGCAAACATGGCAAAGCCAGGTACACGTACCCGTAAAAAGGTGAAAAAGACGGTTGTTGATGGCGTCGCGCACATCCACGCGTCCTTCAACAACACCATCGTGACCATTTCTGATCGTCAGGGCAACGTCCTGTCCTGGGCTACCTCCGGTGGTTCCGGGTTCCGCGGGTCACGTAAGAGTACACCTTTTGCTGCGCAGGTAGCAGCTGAAAGAGCCGGTAACGCGGCTGCTGAATACGGCCTTAAAAACCTGGATGTAGAGGTTAAGGGTCCTGGGCCCGGACGGGAATCTGCAGTTCGTGCGCTGAACGCGTGCGGCTACAAGATCACCAACATCACAGATGTGACGCCGATTCCGCACAACGGCTGTCGTCCGCCCAAGAAGCGCCGCGTCTAAGACAGGAGACAGTGAGATATGGCACGTTACATAGGTCCAAAATGTAAACTGTCTCGTCGCGAAGGGACAGATCTTTTTCTGAAGAGCGGTGCTCGCGCACTCGATTCAAAGTGTAACATCGAAACTCCGCCAGGCATGCACGGCGCTCGTCGTGGCCGCCTGTCCGAGTACGGTGTCCAGCTGCGTGAAAAGCAGAAGGTTCGTCGTATCTACGGCGTTCTGGAAAAGCAGTTCCGCAACTATTACGCCGAGGCTGCCCGCCTGAAGGGTGCAACAGGTGAAAACCTGCTGCAGCTTCTGGAAGGTCGTCTGGACAACGTAGTTTACCGCATGGGTTTTGGTTCGACCCGTGCTGAATCCCGTCAGCTCGTTTCTCACAAAGCGATTCTGGTGAACGACAAGGTAGTGAACATTCCTTCCTACCAGGTCAAGCCGGGCGACGTTGTGAGCATCCGTGAGAAGGCAAAGAACCAGCTGCGCATCAAAGGCGCTCTGGATATCGCTGCCGGTCGCGCTCCTGTGAGCTGGGTAGAGGTCGACGCCAGCAAGATGTCAGGCGTTTATAAGTCAGTGCCTGAGCGCATTGAACTGCCGGCCGACATCAACGAGAACCTCATCGTCGAGCTTTACTCGAAGTAAAGCCCAGTTAGCAACGAGAGCAGATAGGGGCGTCTATGCAGCGTTCAGTACATGAGTTATTGACACCTCGTACCATCGACGTAAAGGAATCGAGCAGCACTCGTGCCAAGGTAACTCTGGAGCCGCTTGAGCGTGGCTTTGGTCATACCCTCGGCAGTGCACTGCGTCGGATACTCTTGTCGTCCATGCCGGGCTGTGCCATCACTGAGGCGCAGATTGACGGTGTGCTGCATGAGTACAGCGCGATCGAGGGTGTCCAGGAGGATGTCATTGAGATTCTTCTGAATCTCAAGGGTGTGGCCGTCAAGATGGCCGATCGGGACGAAGCTGAGCTGACCCTCAGCAAGAAAGGTCCGGGTCCTGTCACGGCCGGCGATATCAAGCTGGATCACAACGTCGAGATTGCGAATCCTGAGCACGTGATCTGTCACCTGAGCGACAACGGTGACATGAACATGCGTCTCAAGATTGTTCGTGGTCGCGGATACGAGGCCGCTGACCAGCGTGGTCTGGACGAAGACGAGACCCGCGCGATTGGACGCCTGCAGCTGGACGCAACGTACAGTCCGGTACGTCGTGTTGCCTACGCGGTTGAAAGTGCCCGTGTTGAGCAGCGTACGGACCTGGACAAGCTGGTTATTGATCTGGAGACCAATGGTACCATCGACCCGGAAGAAGCGATTCGTCGGGCCGCGACCATTCTCCAGCAACAGCTGGCAGTGTTTGTCGACTTCGATCACGAGAAAGAGCCGGAGCGCGTAGAGGAAGAGGAAGAAATTGATCCGATTCTGCTGCGTCCGGTGGATGATCTGGAGCTGACCGTGCGTTCAGCCAACTGCTTGAAGGCAGAAAACATTTACTACATCGGCGATCTGATTCAGCGCACCGAAGTGGAGCTGCTGAAGACGCCTAACCTGGGTAAGAAGTCGCTTACCGAGATCAAGGACGTACTGGCCTCGCGTGGTCTGTCCTTGGGTATGCGTCTTGATAACTGGCCGCCGGCGAGCCTTCGTGGCGACGACCGGGTTCTGGGCGGTTAATCGCCGAATTGGTAGTTTAAGTTAAGGAATCAGAGCAATGCGTCATCGTAAGAGTGGTCGTAAGTTCAACAGGACCAGTGCGCATCGCAAAGCCATGTTTCGTAACATGGCAGCGTCGCTGGTTGAGCACGAGCTGATCAAAACGACGCTCCCGAAAGCGAAAGAGCTTCGTCGGGTAGCAGAGCCGTTGATCACACTGTCCAAAACCGACTCGGTTGCCAACCGTCGTCTGGCTTTCTCCCGTCTGCGCAACGACGCAGCGGTAGCGAAGCTGTTCGAAGAGCTGGGACCGCGTTACTCCGAGCGTCCGGGTGGCTACCTTCGTATTCTGAAGTGTGGTTTCCGTGCCGGTGACAACGCGCCTATGGCTTATGTTGAGCTGGTCGGTCGTCCTCTGGATATCGAAGCGGAAGAAGTGGACGAAGACGAGGATTAATCCTCGCCTTCGGGCCATAAAAAAACCGGCGCCTTCGGGTGCCGGTTTTTTTGTGTCTGAATCACGGAGCCTGGCAAGCCATGACTCCGTGACGCCATCCCCTTGGGATCAGCCCTTGTAAGCGGCTACGGACGCTTCCACGGCCTTGCGGGCTTCTTCGGCATTCGCCCAGCCCTGGACTTTGACCCACTTGCCAGCTTCGAGGGTCTTGTAGTTCTCGAAGAAGTGCTGGATCTGGTCGCGCAGCAGTTGCGGCAGGTCTTCGATGTCCTTGATGTTGCTGTAGGCCGTGGTCAGCTTGTCGTGTGGCACGGCAACCAGCTTGGCGTCGCCGCCAGCTTCATCTTCCATGTTCAGCACGCCAACCGGGCGACAGCGAATCACCGAACCGGCCTGTACCGGGTATGGGGTCACCACCAAAACGTCCAGCGGGTCGCCATCGTCGGCCAGGGTGTGAGGGATGAAACCGTAGTTGGCCGGGTAGAACATCGGAGTGGCCATGAAGCGATCCACCATCAGTGCGCCCATGTCCTTGTCCAGCTCGTATTTGACTGGCGAGCTGTTGGCTGGAATCTCAATAGCCACGTAGATGTCTTCGGGCGGGTTTTTGCCGGCGGGAATGTGATCGAAGTTCATAATCGGTCCTTTCTCAGGGGTCGGTTAAACGGGGCTGAAAAGTGGCCGCAATTATACGTCGATCCGCCGCTGTCCGAAACTCAACCATGGTAGGTTCGGGCTTGCCATCATCCGGCGAAGCCCTTCAAAGGCAAAGTCGGTCCGCGAAACGGTCAGAGCTTCATCTGTTTGGCGATCAGTTCTTTCATGATCTCATCGGTGCCGCCGCCGATGGACAGGATCTTGGCGTCCCGATACAGCCGCTCGACCACCGACTCACGCATGTATCCCATGCCGCCGTGCAGCTGTACGGCCTCCCGGGTGACCGACTCGCACACCTGAACGGCGAAGTTCTTGGCCATTGCCACTTCCTTGATCGGGTTCTTGCCCGCCTGCATCAGAGCGGCACAGCGGTAGGCGTATTCGCGGGCGACGTCGATCTGGGTCGCCATGTCCACCAGCTTGTGACGGTTGACCTGGAAGCGATCAATGGAGCGGCCGAACGCCTGGCGTTGCTGGCTGTACTGCAGGCTCTCCTCCAGGGCGATCTGTGCGGTCATGTAGGCCATGATGGTCAGCATCAGCCGTTCCTGCAGGAAATTGCTCATGATGGCGATGAAGCCGGCGTTCTCCGCCCCAATCAATCGGTCTGCCGGTACCCGGCAGTCTTCAAAGAACAGTTCCGCGGTGTCGCTGGCCCACCAACCCATCTTCTTCAATTTGCCGCCGGTGCTGAAGCCCGGGGTGTCCCGGTCGATCAGCAGTAGGCTGATGCCGCCATGGCCCTCGCCACCGGTTCGAACCGCAACGGTATAGTGATCGGCCCGGTGACCGCTGGTAATGAAAGTCTTGCTGCCATTCACCACATAGTGATCGCCATCCCGGACGGCCCGGGTGCGCAGACTGGCGACATCGGAGCCGCCGCCAGGCTCGGTGATGGCGAGGGCGGCGATCTTCTCGCCGCGAAGCACCGGGGGCACGATCTGGTCGCGGACCTCGGGTCTGGCCCACTTGGCCACTGGCGGTAGACCAATATCGAGCGACCCCAGGCTAGCCACCAGGCCACCCGATGTGGAGCGCATCAGTTCCTCGGAGACGGCCACCTTCAGGAACACATCGCCTTCGCCGGTACCGCCCAGGTTCTCCGGGAAGCCGATCCCCAGCAAACCGGCATCGCCTGCCAGTCGGTATAGCTCACGGGGAAACTCCCCGGCTTCTTCCCAGTCCTGAATGTGGGGCAGGACATGGCTGCTGATGAACTTGCGCACGGTCTGACGGACCTGCTGGTGGGTCTCGTTGAAGTACTCGGTCACGGTGATCTCCCCGGCCATCGAATTGTTGGTGTTTTTGGCAGTGTCACCGATAACGAGGTACCAAGCAAGCGCTTGGTATTGTCCGTTGGTGCCGTTTGGCTCTCTGGGGCAGACCTGGAAGCCGGGTGGGGATTCTGAATACCTGAAAGCCCCTTGATGGGGGGCTTTCACGAGTGAGAAGGTGGGTGGAAGGGGCTGGCTTCAGTGTGCGCTGGGGCGGGCGATGCTCTGGACACCGTCAGCGGTGCCGAGCAGCAGCAGGTCAGCGGGGCGTCGGGCAAACAGCCCGTTGGTCACCACGCCCACGATCTGGTTGAGCTGCTCTTCCACATGGATCGGGCGGCTGATGTCCAGGTTGTGGACATCGATGATGATGTTGCCGTTGTCGGTGGTGACGCCCTCACGGTAGACCGGGTCACCGCCCAATTTGACGATTTCTCGGCCGACATGGCTGCGGGCCATGGGGATGACTTCGACCGGCAGCGGAAACGCCCCCAGAATGTCGACTTTCTTGCTGTCATCGGCAATGCAGATAAAGGTCTTGGCGACCGCGGCAACAATCTTCTCACGGGTCAGGGCCGCGCCGCCGCCTTTGATCAGTTCCAGCCGTTCATTGGTTTCATCGGCTCCATCGACATAGAACTCCAGAGTGCCGGCACTGTTGAGGTCGTACACCGGAATGCCATGGCCGCGGAGGCGCTCTGCGGTGGACTCGGAGCTGGCGACGGCGCCGTCAAATTCGGTGCGGAGGTCGGCCAGCAGGTCGATGAAGAAGTTGGCGGTACTGCCGGTGCCGACCCCGATGATGCTGTCGCTGTCGAGGCGAGGGGCGATGTAGTCGAGGGCGGCCTTGGCCACGGCCTGCTTCAGTTGGTCCTGGTTCATGCTGGGCTCCGGGTACGTCGGTGGCGAAAATTGCCGCTATTATAGCCGCCAGCCTGGAGGGGTTATAGACGTGGCCCCGGGAAACTTTCTACACTGTGGGTTTTTCCTTGCGCGAAACAGTCGCTTGCCGCCGTCCGTCGACAGCGCCGGTTTTGGCCTTATTTACGGAATCAGAGATTATGCCGCAACGCTACATCAAAAAAATCCTGGATGCCCGCGTCTATGACGTGGCGATCGAAACGCCCCTGACCGAAGCCCGCAACCTGTCCCGTCGTTTCGAAAACCGGATTATTCTCAAGCGTGAAGATCTGCAGCCGGTATTCTCTTTCAAGATTCGGGGGGCCTATAACCGCATTGCCCAACTCTCCGAAGAGCAGAAAGCCAAGGGCGTGATCTGCGCGTCAGCGGGCAACCACGCCCAGGGTGTCGCGCTGGCGGCCAAGCAGTTGGGCATCAAGGCGGTGATCGTGATGCCCCAGACCACGCCGGAGATCAAGGTGCGGTCGGTACGCAATCACGGCGCCAAAGTGGTGCTGCGTGGCGACGCCTACGATGAAGCCGCGGCCCACGCTGCGGAACTGGTGGAGAAGCAGGGGCTGACTTACATTCCGCCGTTTGATGATCCCGACGTGATTGCCGGCCAGGGGACCGTGGCGATGGAGCTGATGTGGCAGTTCTCCCAGCCCCTGCATGCGGTGTTCATCCCGGTCGGGGGTGGCGGTCTGGTTGCCGGGATGGCTGCCTACATCAAGTACCTGCGCCCGGAAATCCGGGTGATCGGTGTCGAGCCGGAGGATTCCAACTGCCTTCAGGCGGCGTTGGCGGCCGGCGAGCGGGTGACTCTGGATGAGGTGGGAATCTTCGCCGATGGGGTGGCGGTCAAGCGCATCGGCAAGCACCCCTGGGAGATCTGCAAGGACACCGTGGATGAGGTCATCACCGTCTCCACCGACGAAATCTGTGCCGCCATCAAGGACGTCTTTGACGATACCCGTTCCATCACCGAGCCTGCTGGGGCGCTGGCGGTGGCCGGTATCAAGAAGTACATCGAGCGGGAGCAGATTGAGGGTGAAAACCTGGCGGGGGTCCTCAGTGGCGCCAACATGAACTTTGATCGCTTGCGCTATGTGTCTGAGCGCACGGAGATTGGTGAAAAGCGGGAGGCCATCCTGGCGGTCACCATTCCCGAACGCCCGGGAGCTTTCAAGAGTTTTATCAAGGCGTTGCACAAGCGCAGCATCACCGAGTTCAACTACCGCTACGCCAATGCCGACGAGGCCTGTATTTTTGTCGGCATCCAGATCCAGCAAGGCGGCCTGGGCCGGGATGAGCTGGTGCAGGAGCTGCGGGAGAACGGCTACGGTGTGGTGGACCTGACCGATTCCGATCTGGCCAAGCAGCACATCCGCCACATGGTTGGCGGCCATGCTCCCAGTGTCAGCAACGAGCGTGTCTACCAGTTCGAGTTTCCTGAGCGTCCGGGGGCGCTGCTGAAGTTCCTGATGTCACTGGGCACCCGCTGGAACATCTCCATGTTCCACTACCGCAATCATGGCGCCGCGTACAGCCGTGTGCTCATGGGGGCGCAGGTGGATGAGGGCGATACCGAGGCGTTTCAGGCCATGCTCGACAAGGTCGGCTTCCGCTTTCAGGACATGACCGATAATGAGGCCTATCGGCTGTTTCTGGGCGCCGGTAACGGCTCCTCCTGAGCTAACCGGTAGTACATTAATAAATGTTAATTCGTAATAAATTGTAAGTTGTCAGATGCGTGATAATCTTCCGGTAGATTCTGCAAAGTTCGTTTTACCGCTTGATTTTCACGCTTTATCCAAGGGCTGTTTCGGCTCATTCAACTCTGGTTGCAAGCGGTGACGACACATCAGACGTCCGGGGCAGCGTGGTCCCGGACGTGGTTGGCGCAAGCTACTGCGCGAACGGAGAGCACACCTCATGCATCGCAAGCCAGATATGATCCGGACCATTGTCCTGATCTTCGCCATCGGGCTCGCCATTACCGGTTTCGCCTCCCTGCAGGCCTCCGAGCAGGGAAAACGGCCTGACGCCGGGGAGCCCGCCAGCGAGGCTCAGACCCGGTAGCGGCACTGATCCGTGACAATGCCATCAAGCGGGATGTCCCAGGGCTCAATCGGCAGCCGCACCACCCGTTGTATCTCATGGGCCAGGCCAATCAACTTGGGCGCCAGCCTTGGCGTCTGGCGGACAAACTCAAACGTCCGGTCGTAGAAACCTCCTCCCATCCCCAGACGTCCACCTTCCAGATCGAACCCCACCAGCGGCATCAGTACCGCGTCCAGCGCCCAGGTCGGGCGCCCGTGGCCACCGTTAAACACCGGTTCCGGGATGCCAAAACGGTTCGGCTGTAGCGGCGTGGTTTCGTTGTACGGGACAAATTCCATGTGGCCATCGCGAAAGCGGTGTAGCACCGGCAGGTAGAACTGAACCCCCCTTTGCCGGGCGGCGGTCACGTAGGGGGCGGGGTCGATCTCACCGTCATTGGCGAGGTAGATGCCGATGTGCCTGGCCCGGTACAGCGCCGGACTGGCCATCAGGCGTTGGGCGAGGGCGCTAGCGGCCTGTCGCTGCTGGTGCCGGGACAGGGAGCGGCGTCGCCGGCGCAGGGCCTTGCGAATCTGGTGACGTGATGACTGTTCCGGGTGTGGTTCAAACGGGGCAGCAAGCGGAAGACGCATAACGTGGTGGCATATCCTGTGGCTGGAGGAGGCTCGGCGCGGGACCGGCAGGGGTGCTCAGGATACGAATGAGGAAGGTTGGGCGTCCAGTGGGATGAGAAACAAAAAGCCGGCCACGGTGAGTGGCCGGCCGGGGATTCAGGCTGAGCGCTTGCGAGCGGCGGTCAGGCCTACCAGACCGAGACCCAGCAGGGCCAGGGTGCCGGGCTCCGGAACGTCGACGCGGATGTCGCCTTCGATGGCGGAGTTGTCGGTGTCAGTCACGAAGGAGAAGCTGTCGTTACTGGCCAGGCCCTGGTTGAAGCTGAGGATCAGGGTTTCGTACAGGTCACCAAAGAAGGTGCCGTTCAGTGACACCTGGTTGGTGTAGGTGGCAACTACGTCGCTGACGGTGCTGCCGCTGTAGCTGGCGTTGTCGATGGCACGGCCATTGGCTGAGCCCGGGGTGTACTCGCCACCGCCGAGTACGTCAAAAACGGTATCGCCGCTGGAGCCGCTGAAAATCAGCTGTTCGATCAGTGAGCCAGAGGTGTTGCTGGCGTTGACGGTCCACGGTTGGTTGAAGGTGGTGGCGCCGCTGAAAGAGACCGACCAGCCCGCGCCGTTGGCGCTGCCGCTGCCGTTGAGGGCGGCGGTATCGGTGGTGCCATTACTGAACTGGGCGGTAATGCTCAGGCCTTCCATGTCGTTAGCACCGGTGGAAAAGCTGGACAGACCGGTGGTGGTGTAAGCGGTGCCGGCGGTGTAGTTGGTGGTAACCGGCACAGCCAGGGCGGTGGAACTGGCGGCGAGAACGGCGAAGCCGAGCAGGGACTGTTTCACTGTCATTGGGATGCACTCCATGTAGTCGTTTGATCGCAGCCGGTCAGGGTGGCTGGTCATTATTGATTGCAGTGTGCAATAGGCAAGAAGCGAACCTACATGGCTATACGTCAATTAAATCATTGCGTTGTGTTTAAGTGGCGGTGGCCAGGCTGCGTTATCTGTAAAGCATGTCGACAGCTCGGGGTGAGCGCTGTAATCCACTGGAAACAGTTGATGGGCTGTCTGCCTATGGCCCAGGTGGCCGGCGCTGCTGGCGAGTGCGGTTGAGGAGGGTTACTGCGAGATGAGGGGAGAAAAGCTTCCCGGGTTGCCGTTATCGGATGTGGCCCTTGAACCCAAGGTTCAAGGTCGGCGGCCGCTGTGACATATTAGGCTTTCCCCCGCAGGGGACATGCTCACAATGCCCTGAAGTGGCCGCCTGGGTAGTGCGCATCGGCTCGAGGACGTATCCGACCAGCGAACAACCCAGGAAGTTGGCCTATTATAGAGTGATCACCGGGGGCGATTGCAAACCGGATTTTAACGGTGCCGCTGAATCAACTACTCAGCGGGAGACAGGGCCTCGTCCAGCTTGTCGCTCATGGCCTCGAGGATACGACTGGAGGCGTCGGACAGGCTGTCATGGTGCAGCAGCTCGTGGGTGATGTTGAGGGCGGCCATGACGGCAATGCGCTCGGTGCCGAAGACCTTGCCACTGCTGCGGATTTCCCGCATCTTGCGATCCAGGTGGCCGGCGGCTTCCATCAGTGCCTGACGCTGCTCCTCGGGGCAGGCGACCAGGTACTCCTTGTCGAGAATTTTGACTTCAACCGTGGTGGCGGTATCTGACATCAGTGCTGCTCCAGGGCCCTGAGACGGCCGATCATGGCTTCCACCTTGTTCTTGGCAAGGTCGTTCTTCTGGATCAGCTGGGCACGTTCCCGCTGCCAGTCTTCCTGTTGCGCCCGCATTGCGGCGTTGTCCTGCTCCAGTTTGTTACAGCGTTCGATCAGCCTGTCGAGCTTGTCCGCTAATGCCTGCAATTCGGACTGTTCCATGGCGTGTCCAAGGTACCGGTTGAAAGGTCGGGTTGAAAAGATCGGTGGTGCGAGAACCCCGGCCAGCCGGGCCGGGGCAGCGTGGGGCTGTTCCCGCCACCTGACAGGGGCCCAGTAACTATAAGTATGGACTCTAACCCGGTCAATTTACAGGGATGTTATTCCGTCGACGCGGTCCCAAACTGTGGCCTGCGTCCCTGCCACCAGCCCCGCAGGGCGGGAATCAGTGCCACCGCCATGGCCGCCAGCGGCACACTGGCGAGAATCAGCCATTCCATGCGGTCCAGGGCGCGCAGGCGGATCTGCAGGCCGTAATGCTCCAGCAGCCACGGCCCCAGCATGGCCAACAGACCGGCGCCCAGAGCCACCGCAAGCACACAGGACAGCATTGCCAGCAGGCCGCATTCGATCAGGTACAGGCGGGCAATCAGCAGCGGTGACGCGCCGGTTGCCCGCAGGATGGCGATCTCCTGGCGGCGATGCACCTGCAGGGTCAGCAGCACCGCGGTCAGCCCGATCAGGCTGGTGATCACCACAAAACCGGTGATGCCCAGCAGGGTGCGCTCGAACTGGCCCATCAGTCGCCACAGTTCGCTCAGGGCCACGCCGGGCAGAATGGCCGTCAGCGGTTCCCCCTGGAACTGGTTGATCTGGCGCTGTACCTGAAAAGTCAGCACTTTGCGCTCAATACCAACCAGGGCGGCGGTAATGGCCTTAGGTGACAGATCCCGTTGCCGCGCCACATCGGCGCTGACGGTGCGCCCAGGCAATGGCACGCCGGATTCCCAGCCGATATGAATGGCCTCCAGTCCGGCCAGGCTGATGTAGACCGCCCGATCCACCGGCGTGCCGGTGGGCGCCAGGATGCCGCTGACGGTGAAGGGGGTCTGGTCATGGCGAAGGAAGCTGGTGCTGCCACCGCCATGGGCCAGTACCAGTTCATCTTCCAGCCGGTGCTGGAAGCGGCGCGCCACCTCGGCCCCCAGCACCACGTCGAACAGATCGTCAAACCAGCGTCCCTGGGCCAGCGCCAGTGACTGGTCGTCGCCATAGCGGAAGTGTTCGGGCATGCCCTGATCGGTCCCCACCACCCGGAAGCCGCGGTAGCTGTCGCCGAGGGACAGTGGCACCAGCCAGTCGATGCGCGGGTCGTCCCGGAGTTGCTGGTAGCTGGACCAGCGGATGTTGTTGGTGGCATCACCGATGTGGAACACCGAGTACAGCAGCAGGTTGAGCTGGCCGCTGCGGGCGCCGACGATCAGGTCGGTGCCGGCGATGGTGCTGGTGAAAGACTGGCGCACCTCTGTGCGCAGGTACTGAATGCCCAGCAACAGCATGATGCTGAGGGTCAGTGTCAGGGTCACCAGACTGAGTATGCCCCGGCGATGCCAGATGCTGGCCAGTGCCAGGGCGAGCGACAATGGCAGACGCGGGCTCATGCGGGATCTCCCAGGGTGATCAGGTGGTCAAAGTGGCGGGCCAGGGTGTCATCGTGGCTGACGAACAGTACCGAGGTCCGGCGCTCCCCGGCCAGGGTCAGCAGCAACTCCAGAAAGCGGTCTCTGTTCTCCCGGTCCAGTGCCGAGGTGGGTTCGTCCGCCAGGATCAGCCGGGGCGCTCCGATCAGTGCCCGTGCCGCCGCCACCCGCTGCTGCTGGCCGACGCTGAGTTGAGTGACGGGTTTGGACCACAGCCGTGACGGCACCGCCAGGGCACTCAGCAGCCGCTTTGCCTCCGCGTCCGGCGCGGGTTCGGTGCGGTCGCGACGGCCTGCGGAGAGCCGGCAGGGCAGCAGGGTGTTGGCGGTTACCGAGAGATAGGGCACCAGGTTGAACTGCTGAAAAATCACCCCTAGGTGATTGGCTCGCAGGGCATCCCGTTCGCCCCGTGACAGCTGGCCGAGGTCCTGGCCCATCACCTCGATTCGGCCCTGTTGCGGCGCGGCGAGCCCGCACACCAGGCTCAGCAGGGTACTCTTGCCGCTGCCACTGGGGCCTTTCAGGAACAGGTTGGTGCCGGGCGCCAGGGTCAAGTCCGGAAAGGCCAGCCAGGGATCGGCAGGGCTCCAGCGGAAACGGAGGTCCCGGGTTCGCAGGGCGGGAGTCTCCTCAAGGTCTGTCTGGGAAAAAGTCATGTCGGCGTCGCTTGGTCGGGAGTCACTGTGCTGGTGTTGTGGAGTTGGTGTAGCATCGGAGCATCACTTTATTGGGAGCATATTGCATGTTGGCAAAACGGCTTGGCATTGCCGCCCTGTGCCTGATTCAGTTGCTGTGGCTGGTTCCGGCCTCGGCCGATGAATCGGCACGGGAAATCGACTGGCTGGAACTGATGCCGGAGAGCGATCTGGCACTGCTGAACAACCTGCCGGAAGTGGAGCACGAAGGCGATGGTCCTGCCAGCCTGCCTGACGAAATCATGACCGGACGGGTAGTACCGGCGATGAATGGCGTCGAAGGCCGTATTCCGGGGTTTGTGGTACCGCTGAAAACCACCGGCGACATGCGCATACTGGAATTCTTCCTGGTGCCGTATTTTGGCGCCTGTATCCATGTGCCGCCACCGCCGCCGAACCAGATTATCCACGTCAAATACCCTCAGGGCATCCAGCTTGAAGTGTTGTACGAGCCGGTGTGGGTTGAGGGCACCCTGCGTACTGAGCGGGTGGAGAACGACGTGGCCGCCGCCTCCTACACCATCCAGGCCGAGTCGGTGGAGCTTTACTGACACCGGTATCGGCGCTGCTCAGGGCAGCTCGAAGCCCGGCTGATCCAGGCTCAGGCGGTGGCTGCCCTGGGCCTGGTCGGTGACCCACTCGACCCGCAGGCTTTCCAGGTTGGGGAAGCGTTGGAACAGTGTGGATTCCAGTCGCACGTCGGCCACCTGCCCCTCGCACACAATCTGCTGACTGACCTCGACATCGCGATGGACGCTGCCAGGCTCTTCGTCG
>NZ_JAKZAK010000025.1 GCF_023156385.1 Marinobacter xestospongiae | reverse complement strand
TGGTCGTGGTCGTGGTCGTGGTCGTGGTCGTGGTCGTGGTCGTGGTCGTGGTCGTGGTCGTGGTCGTGGTCGTGGTCGTGGTCATCCTCATGGTGGTGCCCATCCGATGCGCCCGTCAGCGCCATGGTGGCAGCCTGGGACCGGCAGTTGATACCGGTGGCGGTCAGCAACGGTGTGCGTCGTAACCAGGAATGGACTTCGTTGACCTTGCGAACGTCCTCATCGCTGGTGGCGCGATGCTCGAATCCCAGCAGATTGAAGGCCGGCGAGGTGAAAATGACATCCAGCCGGTCACCGCTGATGGCCACCTGCAGCAGCGCCTGGCCGTGTTCGTGGGCGGCCAGGTTGTCCTGGGCCTGGGCCGTTGATGCCAGGCCGGCCACGGTAAGCAGGCCGACGACGAGGTGCCGTGGAGCAAAGATTGGATGGGGCATGTCTGCGCACTCCGGGGTTCTGGGTTTGGTTATGTTATAACATAATTCACCCCGATCCCGGGCAGGTCAAGGGGTGGGGTGATCGGTGTCTTCGCTGGACGCGAATGCTAGGATAGGGCTTTGTACCGGACGGCGTTGCTGTCCCGGTCGAATCCGCGATGACCACCACAGGATTGAACCACTGCATGTCTGATTCCGACGCCACTTCTTCCCACGACGAATTCGAGCGCTGGGCCAACGTCTTTACTGAGCACCAGGCGTTCAGCCATCCCTCTGAACTGCACGGTACCCTCTGTGGCCGTCTGGCGGCCGGTAGCCGCCTGCCGCCGGACCAGTGGCTGGCACTGGTCTGTGAACAGATGGGCCTGCCAACCACGGCGCCGGAGGAATCGGAGGCGCTGAGCGCGTTCATGATTGCCGCTTACGACCAGACCCTGACCCTGCTGAAAGCCTCTGATATGAGCTTCCAGCCGCTGATGCCGGACGATGACTATGCCATGGAGCAGCGCTTGCAGGCCCTGTCGGCGTGGATTCGTGGCTTCCTCGAGGGGCTGGCGCTGGAAGCCGGCGCTGGCCTGGGGGAGGCGCCGGAGGAAATCCGTGAACTGATCGAGGACCTGGTGGCGATCAGCCAGGTGTCCGAGACCGAGGCGGACGGTGAGGAAAGCGAGCAGCAGTTGACCGAGATCACCGAATACGTTCGTCTGGGTGCGCTGGCGGTATTCACCGAATACAATCCGCCGGAACCCCGCGAAAGCAAGACCCTGCACTAACGACACCAATCACTGGGGAGCGTCATGGCCGCCAAGATACCCGTAAATGAGTTCGCTGAACGCCGTCAACGCCTGATGGAGCGCATGGCCCCGGACAGCATCGCCATTCTGCCCGCCGCCCCGGAGCGGGTGCGTAACCGGGATGTGTTGCACCCATTCCGGCAGGACAGCGACTTCCAGTACCTCACCGGTTTCGGCGAACCCGACGCGGTGCTGGTGCTGATTCCTGGCCGGGATCATGGCGAGTCGGTGCTGTTCTGCAAGGAGCGTAATCCCGAGAAGGAACTTTGGGACGGTTTTCTGGTGGGGCCGGACGGTGCCATCGAGCATTATGGTCTGGACGATGCTTTCCCGATCTCTGATATCGACGACATCCTGCCGGGCATGATTGAGGGCCGCAGCCGAGTCTATTACCCCCTTGGCAAGGACCACACTTTTGATACCCAGGTGATCGACTGGGTCAAGATGATTCGTAGCAAGGTTCGCTCCGGGGCCCAGCCGCCTGGCGAGTTCGTGTCCCTTGAACATCACCTCCACGATCTGCGTCTGTACAAGAGCGCCAATGAGATCAAGGTCATGGCGCGGGCCGGAGAGATCAGTGCCGAAGCCCATCGCCGGGCAATGAGCCGCGCCCGGGCAGGGCTTCACGAGTATCACCTGGAGGCTGAGCTGCTGCATACCTTCATGGAGCACGGAGCCCGCAGCACCGCCTATCCCTCCATTGTTGGCAGTGGCACCAATGCTTGCATCCTGCATTACATCGAGAACCGGGCGCCGCTGGCGGACGGTGATCTGGTGCTGATCGACGCCGGCTGCGAACTGGAGTGCTACGCCTCCGACATTACCCGGACCTTCCCCGTCAGTGGCCGTTTCAGCGATGAGCAGAGGGCGCTGTACGAGGTGGTGCTGGCGGCCCAGTACGCCGCCATTGAGGCGGTCTGCCCCGGTAATCACTGGAACCACGCGCACGAGGCGGCGCTGGAAGTGCTGTGTCAGGGCCTGATCGATCTCGGGCTGCTGGACTGCTCGCTGTCCGACGCGCTGGAACAGGAGCGCTTCAAACCCTTCTTCATGCACCGGACCGGCCACTGGCTGGGGCTGGATGTCCACGATGTCGGCGACTACAAGGTCGGCGATGCCTGGAGGGTGCTGGAGCCCGGCATGGTCCTGACGGTGGAGCCTGGCCTCTACGTGGCGCCGGACAACACCGATGTTGAGCCCCGCTGGCGGGGTATCGGCATTCGCATCGAAGACGACGTCGTGGTCACTCGGGAGGGCTGCCGGGTGTTGACGGACGCCGTGCCCAAGACCGTGGCCGAGATCGAAGCGTTGATGGCGGGCTGACCATGACAGCGACAAGCCACCTTGAAGGCGGGCAGCACAGCGATCTGGTGATCGCCGGTGGTGGCCTGGCCGGCGCCTCATTGGCCCTGGCCATGGCCCGGGCCCTGCCGCATCGGGCCATCACTGTGGTGGAGTCGTTCCCGCTGACTCAGGACGCCCTGCCGGACAGTTACCAGCCCAGCTATGACGCCCGCTCCACTGCATTGGCGTGGGGGTCGCGGCAGATCTTCCAGGATCTGGGGTTGTGGTCGGCGCTAGCCCGCCAGGCTACGCCGATCCAGCATATCCATGTGTCCGACCGCGGCCGCTTCGGTGCCACCCGGCTGGCTGCCGGGGATCATCACCAGGAGGCCCTGGGCTATGTGGTGGACAACCGTTGGCTGGGCCTGTGCCTGATGGCGGCGCTGCGCCAGTGCCCGCAGGTGCGATGGCTGGCGCCAGCGACGGTGGAGACGGTCGGTGCCGAAGCTGGGGTAACCCGGGTTCAGGTGCGCGCTGGCGATGGCACCCTGCACGATCTGCGCACCCAGTGCATGGTGCTGGCCGATGGTGGCCGCTCCGGTCTGAGGGAGCAGCTGGGCTTTCAGGTTGAACGGCGGGACTACGGCCAGCATGCCCTGATCGCCAATGTCTCCACCGCCGAACGTCACCAGTTTACCGCCTTTGAACGATTCACCGACGCCGGCCCCATGGCATTGCTGCCCCACGGCGGGCCGGGTCCGGCTTCCGCTTGCACCAGTGCCCTGGTCTGGACGCTGAGTCCGGATGCCCTGGATACGGTGATGGCGGCATCGCCGGACGACCGTTGCCGGCAATTGCAGCAGCGTTTTGGCTGGCGCCTGGGGCGGTTTACCCGCATGGGCGAGTGCAGTCACTACCCACTGAGCCTGGTGACGGTACCGGAGCCGGTGCGCCCGGGGGTGGTGCTGATCGGCAACGCCGCCCACGCCCTGCATCCGGTGGCGGGCCAGGGCTTCAACCTGGCGCTGCGAGGAATCACCGCGCTGGTGGAACAGTTCCAGCAGGCCGACGCCCGTGGCGAAGCCCTGGGCAGTCTGTCGGCCCTCAAGGGCTATCAGCAGGCCCATCAGGCGGACTGGCAGCGTACCGTGCAATTCTCCGATTCCCTGGTGCAACTGTTTGGCGCCGGTGTGCCGGGGCTGGGCCTGGCCCGGGACGCCGGCCTGGTTGGCCTTGATCTGGTGGCTCCCGCCAAGCGCTGGTTTGCCCGCCAGGCCATGGGGCTGGGCGCCCGTCGCCCGGATTATCACCATGGCCAGACAGCGGACGCCGCGGCCGGGACGTCAGGACACTCGATTGAGGAACGCTCATGAACGACTCTCCGCACTTCGATGTGCTGGTCGCCGGCGGTGGCATGACCGGCAGTGCCCTGGCCCTGGGGCTTGGCCAGCAGGGCTGGCGGGTTGGTGTGGTGGAGGCGGCGCCGGTAGCCGCGCTGCTGGACGCTCCCGCACCGATTGGCTCGGTGGCGGATTTCGAACCCCGGGTCAGCGCTATTTCAGCGGCCAGCCAGCGTTTGCTGGCCGATCTTGGCGCCTGGCAGGCGGTGGCGACCCAGCGCCATTGTCCCTATCGTGGCATGACGGTGTGGGATGCCGAGGGTACCGGGCGTATTCATTTTGATGCCACCGACCTTCAGGTGCCGGCCCTTGGCTGTATCGTCGAGAACCGATTGCTGGTGCGGGCACTGATGCTGGCATTGCAGGACAGCCCGGTAACGGTGTTTGACCAGGCTCGGGTGACCGGCCTGTCGCCCTGCCAGCAGGGCCAGCGGCAGCTGACCCTGGACGACGGCCGGGAATTGACCGCGTCGCTGGTGGTGGCCGCCGATGGCGCCCAGTCCCGGCTGCGCCAGTGGGCCGGTTTGCCGACCCGCGAGTGGGATTACGACCAGCAGGCCATCGTCTGCACGGTGGAAACCACCCAGAGCCACCGGGATACCGCCTGGCAACGGTTTTCCACGACCGGGCCGCTGGCGTTCCTGCCATTGGCCAGCGGTGATCCGGCCGACGCCGGTCGTTTCTGTTCCATTGTCTGGTCCCAGGACACCGACGAGGCCCGTCGTCTGCTGGCGCTGTCGGATAACGACTTCCGTGAGGCGCTGGCGGCGGCCATCGAACACCAACTCGGCCCGCTGGTTGCGGTGTCGGCACGCCAGGCTTTCCCGCTGCGTCAGCGTCACGCCAAGGACTACATTGGCGAGAGCCTGGCACTGGTGGGGGACGCTGCCCATACCATTCACCCGTTGGCGGGCCAGGGCGTCAACCTTGGTTATGGCGACGTCAGGGTGCTGCTGGCGGAGCTGGAGAGCGCCCGGCAACGGGGGCTGTCACCGGCGGATGAGCTGACCCTGGCGCGCTATCAGCGCCGCCGCAAGGGCGATAACCTGGCGATGATGGCGGCAATGGAGGGCTTCAAGCAGCTGTTTGCCCGTGATGAGCTGCCGTTGCGCTGGCTTCGGAATGCCGGCATGCGCTGGCTTGACCAGTTGCCGGCCATCAAACATCGGGTGGCCGCCCAGGCCATGGGACTGCAACCCTGAGCCGGCATACTTCAGGTCAGGCTGGCGCTCTCCGCAGCCCGACACATCCTTTAGTCCAGGCAACACCACCGCTTAACAGAACACAGGAAGGAATCCGCAATGGCCGGAGCCAGTTTGCTCGCCCTGATTGATGATATAGCCACCATCCTTGATGACGTCTCGGCGATGACCAAGGTCGCCACCAAGAAAACCGCCGGGGTTCTGGGTGATGACCTGGCCCTCAATGCCCAGCAGGTCACCGGCGTTAAACCGGCCCGGGAAATTCCGGTGGTGTGGGCCGTGGCCAAGGGGTCACTGCGTAACAAGGTGATTCTGGTGCCGGCGGCGCTGGCGATCAGCTTTTTCGTGCCCTGGCTGGTGACCCCGCTGCTGATGGTGGGGGGCGCCTTTCTGTGTTTTGAGGGGTTTGAAAAGCTTGCCCATCGCTGGCTCCATTCCCATGAAGAGGACGAGGCTCACAAGGAGGAGCTGAAACAGGCACTGCGGGACCCGCAGAAAGATCTGGTGGCGCTGGAAAAAGAGAAGGTGAAGGGTGCCATCCGCACCGATTTTATCCTGTCGGCGGAAATCATTGCCATCACCCTGGGCACCGTTGCGCAGCAGAGCATTGGCATGCAGTTTCTGGTGCTGTCGGTGGTGGCGTTACTAATCACCATCGGCGTCTATGGCCTGGTTGCGGGCATCGTGAAGCTCGATGACGGTGGTCTCTATCTCAGCCAGCGGCCTGGCGACGATGGTCTGGCCCCGATGCTGCGGGCCTTTGGCCGGGGCATTCTGTGGCTGGCGCCGTACCTGATGAAAGGGCTCTCCGTACTGGGGACCGCTGCGATGTTCCTGGTCGGCGGGGGCATCATTTCCCACGGCATTCCGCCGCTCTATGACTTGATCCATCATCTCACCGATCCGCTGTCCGGGATGCTGGCGGTACTGATGCCGGTATTGGCGGACGGAGTTGTGGGGATTGTGGCTGGTGGTTTGGTGGTGGCGCTGGTCACCCTGGTCGGAGGCCTCTGGAAGCGTGTTCGCGGAACTGCCTGAGCGGCCGGTGGGCTGAGGCGGCGGGCCAGCGTGAATACCGGCCCGCCGGGTCGATCAATAATCGACGGTGTAGCTCAGGGTGTAGGTGCGACCGCGGCCCTGGAATTCAAACAGCTTGTCGTAACCGTAGAACATCTGGGCGCGCTGACCCCAGACGGTCAGATAGTCGTTGTTCAGCAGGTTGCTGATCCCCATTCCCAGGCGCCCCACCGGCAGCTCGCGGGAAGCCTGCAGGTCGACGGTGGTAAAGCCATCGATCTCGTTGCCGGCATCGTCGTCGATGTCAAAGGCATGATTGCCCTGCAGCCGAACCTGGGTGCGGGCATCCTGCCATTCCACAAACGCCATGGCGCTGGGCAAACTGGCGTAACGGGCGTCTTTCTTGTCCCAGTCACCCTCGTTCTTGACCTCGGACCGCAGCACATGGCCCTGGACGCCGGCGCGCCACTGATCGCTGATGCGGTAGGCCAGGCTGGCTTCCAGGCCATAATCCCGGGTCTTGGCGTCCACCACGTCAATCTGCAGGGTATCGGTGACCCGGGTGTCCTTGTCTGACCAGGTGTAGTAGGCGGCTACCTGGGCTTCCCAGTTGGCTTCGTACGCCCGCCAGCCCAATTCCACCTGATGGGTCTTCAGGCCGGGCAAGGTGTTGCTGTCAACGTCGAGGGCGTCGTTGAGGGTGTAGTAGCCATTGTCCAGCGAGTAGCTGCCGCGGCCAAACACCTTGCCCGGATCGGGAATTTCGAAGCCCTGGCTGAAGCTGGTCCACAGTTGCTGGCTGGCGGTGAGGTTGTAGATGGCGCCGGCATTCACCAGGGTGACGTCGTAGCTGTTCTCGCCACCGGGAATGGCGTCGGCACCCGTCGCCAGGCCGCGTTGGACGTCAATCTGCTGCTGGGTGGGCACAAAATTGTCCACTTCCAGGCTGGAATGGCGCTGGCGGATGCCGGCGTTGAGCCGCAGCCGCTCCGTTGCCTGCCACTCGGTCTGCAGGAAGGCGGTCACACCATCCACCCGGTAGCCCGGGTAGCGGCCGACGGTAAAGTCCTCCTCGGTCACCATGGCACCACTCTGCAAGGCTTTGGCGGTGTCAAAAATCATCTGGTTGGCCTTGAAGTCCTCTCGGTCCAGATCCACGCCATAGCTGAACTGCCAGTCCCCCCAGTGCTTGACCAGCAGCCCCTTGAGGTTGTGCTGGGTGGTGTCCTGGAGTGACGCGCCAACGTAGCTCTGGGCCATGTTCTGGCGAATGTAGGGGTAGGGGTGGAAGCTGGCCTTCTCGCCCCGGGTGGACAGTTGCAGGTACGCGGTATGACCGAACAGGTCGCGATGCTGGTAGTTCAGGTTCACCAGGTGGCGATCGGTTTCCGGTGCCCGGTCGGTCTTGTAGCCGGTACGAATCTCCGGATCTGCGATGGTGCTCAGGTTGGGGCCGAGGTAGACCCCCTGATTGCCGTTGAAGCGGGAATCGTACGCCTGGCCCAGCAGCTCCAGGGACTGCAGGTCGCTCAGTTGTAGACGCACGCTGCCCATTACATCCAGGCTGCGGTTGTACTGCAGGTCGGTCTGGGTGATGTCCGGCATGATGGCGTCGCCGTCGGCGTCGTAGAACGCGCTGTTGCGCTGGGTGGCTACGGCGAGGCGCCCCTGGACCCGGTCATTGCCGCCGCTGATGGACTGGCCGGCACGGAACACGCGATCTTCGCTGTCGTTGAAGCCGGAGCTGGCGGAAGCCTCGGTGCGATAGCGGGTGTCTCCGGCTTCGCCCTTATGGGTAATGATGTTGATGATCCCGCCGGTGCTGCCGCCGCCGTAGATCGCGGTGGCACCGGAGAGCACTTCGATGCGTTCGATGTTGAACGGGTCAATGCTGTCGAACTGGCGGCTCAGACCGCGGGAGGAGTTCAGTGAGACGCCGTCAATCATCACCAGCACGCTGCGTCCGCGCATATTCTGGCCGAAGTTGGTGCGGCCCTGGGGCGCCAGGTCGAGGCCGGGTACCAGCTTGCCAAGCACACTTTTGAGGTCCTGACCGGACTGGAGTTGGGTTTCCAGTGCTTCCTGCTCCAGGACCCAGACGGTGCCCGGCACCTGGCTGATCTGTGCCGGCGCGCGGTTGCCAACCACCACCAGCTCATCCAGCGAGTAACTGGTGGCGTCAGCCAGCAGCGGGGTGGTGCAGCTGGCGATCAGGGTACCAAGGCCGGCCCGGTAAAGTGCCGAGCGGGTTCGCGGAATCATCGTCATGGAAATCTCCGGGAGTCGATTACGGGTGAGTAATGGATGGGAGGGGAAAAGTAATGCAAATGCGTAAAATTATCAATTGATCAGCGCGGCAGGTTGTGAGTACGAGCGCCGGGGGCGTGGTACTCAGGACGTCGTGCAACTCAGGGCGTTGTAGTACGCAAGAAGGGGAGGTGGTGTTTGGCGCCGATCCGGCGCCCGCGCTGCAGAGCCGCGGCCTTCTACTAGCTGCAGCCGTCTAGTAGCCGCAGCCGTCGTAGAGCCGGCCGATCAGCACCGGTACTGCGGTTTCCACCCGCAGGATGCGGCGACCCAGGTGTACCGACTGGCAGCCGGCTTCAACCAGCTTGTCGACCTCGTAGGGAATGAAGCCGCCTTCGGGGCCGATGCACAGGGTCGCCGGGCTGGTCAGGTGGCTCGGGCAGGGCTGGTCTGTGCCCGGATGGGCCACCAGGCCCGGACGCTGTGCCAGCAGCGCCGGCAGCTCGTCCTCGACGAAGGGTTTAAAGCGCTGGCGGATGTGCACCTGGGGCATGCGGGTGTCACGGGCCTGCTCCAGTCCCAGGGTGAGGTTCTCCCGCAGCGCGTCCGGCCCCAGCCAGGGCGTCTGCCAGAAGCTTTTCTCCACCTTGTAGGCGTTGATCAGCCAGATCTCCTTGACCCCCAGCGCCGCCACCGTTTGCAGCACCCGCCGGAACATCTTGGGGCGGGGCATGGCCAATACCAGCGTCAGGGGCAGGGGCTCGGGCGGTGACTGATCCAGGGTAATGGCCAGTTCGGCGGCGTCTGCATCGCGCTGGATCAGGGTGCCGGTGCCGATGTTGCCGTTCTCCACCCCCACTGGCACCTGGTCTCCCACCTCGGAGCCGAGAATGGTGGCCAGGTGGTCGAAGCGGCGACCGGTCAGCCGGACCCGGTCGGGGCCGATAAAATCGGCCTCGGTCAGCAGTGCGAGGTTCATTGTGGCTCGTTGGCCTCGGCCGAATCGGTCGCCGGCGCCCGGCGCTGAGCCAGGTAGCCAAACAGGATGCCGAGCTCGAACAGCAGCCACATGGGCACTGCCAGCAGGGTCTGGGAAATGATGTCCGGCGGAGTCAGCAGCATGCCAATGATAAAGCAGGCCACCACCACGTAGGGGCGTTTGGCTGCCAGTTCCCTGGGGGTGGTGATCCCGGTCAGGATCAGCAGGATGGTGGCAATGGGAATCTCGAAAGCGACACCGAACGCGAAGAACATTTTCAGCACGAAGCTGAGGTAGCTGGCAATGTCCGGCAACTCAACGATGCCCTCGGGGCCGATCGCGGTAAAGAAGCTGAACACCAGCGGAAACACCACAAAGTAGGCAAAGGCGGCGCCGAGGTAGAACAGGGCGACCGAGGTTGCCAGCAGTGGAAACGCCAGACGCTTCTCATGGGCGTAGAGTCCGGGGGCAATAAAACTCCAGATCTGGTAGAGAATCACCGGGATTGCCGCAAACACCGCCAGCACCAGCGCCAGCTTCAGCGGCGCGAAAAAGGTCGAGGTGATGTCGGTGGCGATCATGGTCTGGCCTACCGGCAACAGCTCCAGCAGCGGCCCGGCCATAAACAGGTACAGTTCGTTGGCCCAGGGGTAGATCACCGCAAAGCACAGTGCGACGGCCAGCACCATCTTCAGCAGCCGGTTGCGCAGTTCCAGCAGGTGTTCGATCAGGGACATTTCCTGGCTGTTGTCGGCCGCATCCGTTGATGGCGGGCCTGGAGGGGTAACGCTCATTGACGGCTTTCCGTGGATGTGTCCGGGGACTCAGGTGCCGGAGAGGCCTGGTTTGCCTCCGTGCTGGCGCTGTCCGCCGGTGTCGCCGGGGGCTCGTTCTCCGGGGAGTCCGGTTGCTGCTCCGGAGGCCGTACCCGACGGGTGGCCGGAGCCGGCCGGGAGCGGGTACTGGAGTCCGATACCACCATGTGCTGGTACTGCCGGGCCTCGTCGAGGGCATCGCGGACGGTCTTTTCAACGTCTTCCAGGCCAACGTCGCCAGCCTGGCGGAGCTGCTCCTTGAGTTCGTCCGCCTTGAGCTGGCGGTCCAGCTCGCTGGAAAACTGGCTGACCATACGGCGGGCACCACCAATCCAGCGCCCGGCCGCCCGTGCCGCTGTGGGCAGGCGTTCGGGGCCAAGAACCAGCAATGCAATCACTGAGCAGATCAGCAGCTCAAGGAAGCCAATGTCGAACATCCGGCGGTGTCTCAGTTATGGTTTTTTTCGCCGGCGCTGTCGGTGGTGCGGGCCTGTTGGGGCTGGTCGGCAGCCTGGTCCTCGACGGAACGCTGTTGCGGCTTGCCGTTGTCCTCTTCGTTCATGGACTTCTTGAAGCCACGGATGGCGCCACCCAGGTCGCTGCCGATATTGCGCAGTTTCTTGGTTCCGAACAACAGCACGACAATGCCGAGAACGATTAGAAGTTGCCAGATACTGATACCCATGATGGGGTCCTCATTTTCATGCAGAGACTCACAATATTGTACGCTACCGGGGCTGCATTGCGGAAACCCCCAGAAGGGGTACTCCGATTACTGGTCCCGGGCGGCCTTTTCTTCCAGTCCGGAGAGGTCGAAGCGGCGAGCCAGTTCATTGATTACGTCGTCCGGTCCCAGGCCCAGCCGCGACAGCATCACCAGCGAGTGGAACCAGAGATCGGCCGTTTCGTACACCAGGTCGCTGGTGTCGCCAGAATGCTCCGCATCCTTGGCTGCCAGCAGGGTTTCGGTGCACTCCTCGCCCACCTTCTCCAGGATCTTGTTCAGCCCCTTGGCATGCAGACTGGCGACGTAGGAACTGTCCGGGTCCGCCTGTTTGCGGGCTTCCAGTACGTCGGCCAGGCGCATCAGCACATCACTCATGTCAGTCTCCCTGTTGCGGGTGCGGGCGATAGATGGTGTCCGGGTCCTTGAGGACCGGATCGGTCACTTCCCAGCGGCCCTGTTCCAGGCGGCGGTAAAAACAGCTGCGCCGTCCGGTATGACAGGCGATGCCTCCCCGCTGTTCCACTTTCAGCAGAATAACGTCGGCATCGCAGTCCAGGCGAATGTCCAGAACCCGCTGCTGATGGCCTGAGGACTCGCCTTTGCGCCACAGTTTGTTGCGGGACCGGGACCAGTAGATCGCCTGGCCTTCGGTTGCCGTGGCCGTCAGCGCTTCGGCGTTCATCCAGGCCATCATCAGGATGTCACCGCTGGTGGCGTCCTGGGCAATGGCGGGGATCAGGCCATTGGCGTCGAAACGCACTTCGGCCAACCACTCCGGGCTGTCGACATTAGGGGAAGAGTCTTTCATTTCTGTGAACGTCCGTCGATTGGGTGGGTTTTAGCGGGGAGCCGGACGGGCCACCAGCCAGGCAGCCACGGCAATCAGCCCCCACCCGTAAGCGGGCAGATCCTGCGCCACTGCCAGCAGGTCGACCTGGGTGCTGGCGAGGGCCAGCCCGGTCAGCACCAGCGCCGCCGTGGTGCGCCGCCAACGTCGGTCCTGCTGGCGTTGCCGGTCATCCAGCTGAGCCTGCCATTGGGCCTGGCGATGATCATCGGTGCCACGGTTACGCAGCTCCAGTAGCGCATCATGCACCAGTTGAGGCATGTCTGGCGACTGCTCCAGCCAGGCCGGCAGGTGGGACTGCAGGGTCTTGAACAGCGTGCCAGGGCCGAGCCGTCGTCGCATCCAGGTTTCCAGGAACGGCTGCGCGGTGCTCCACAGGTCCAGGTCGGGGTAGAGCTGACGGCCCAGGCCCTCGACATTGAGCAGGGTTTTCTGCAGCAACACCAGTTGCGGCTGCACCTCCATATTGAAGCGGCGGGCGGTCTGGAACAGTCGCAGCAGGAAGTGCCCAAAGGAAATGTCCTTCAGCGGGCGCTCGAAAATCGGTTCACAGACGGTGCGGATTGCCGCCTCGAATTCGTTGACCCGGGTGTCTGGCGGCACCCAGCCGGACTGGATGTGGAGCTCTGCCACCTGCCGATAGTCGCGCCGGAAGAACGCAAGCAGGTTGCGGGCAAGGTAGCTCTGATCGTCCGGGGCCAGGGTGCCGACGATGCCGAAATCGATGGCAATGTACTTGGGGTCCCGGGGATTGCTGGCGTCGACAAAGATGTTGCCCGGGTGCATGTCGGCGTGGAAGAAACTGTCCCGGAACACCTGGGTGAAGAAGATCTCCACGCCTTTTTCTGCCAGTACCTTGAGGTCAACCCCGGCGGCGGTCAGGGAGGCGACGTCGGCCACCGGAATGCCGTGAATGCGTTCCATCACCAGCACCGACTTGCGGGTGTAGTCCCAGTCGATGGCGGGGATGTAGATCAGGCTGGAGCCGTCGAAGTTGCGTCGCAACTGGCTGGCGTTGGCGGCTTCCCGCTGCAGGTCCAGCTCGTCGTGGATGGTGGCGTCGTAGTCGGCCACCACGTCCACCGGGTGCAATCGTCGTCCCTCGGACCAGTAGCGCTCCAGTAGGCCGGCCATCAGGTACATCAGCGCCAGGTCCTGCCGGATCACTTTCTCGATGCCCGGACGAATGACTTTGACCACCACCTGCTGGCCGCTGGGCAGGGTGGCGGCATGCACCTGGGCTACCGAAGCCGACGCCATCGGCTGCTGGCTGAATTCGGCGAAGCACTCACTGACCGGGGCGCCGAGGGACCGTTCAATAATGGCCTGGGCGCGCTCGCCGGAGAAGGGCGGCACCCGGTCCTGCAACTGGCGCAGGGATTCGGCCATGTCGTCCGGCAGCAGATCGCGGCGGGTGGAGAGAATCTGGCCAAACTTGACGAACACCGGGCCCAGTTCTTCCAGTGCCAGCCGCAGGCGGTCGCCGCGACTGAGCTTGGGCTGAGGGAACAGGTGCCAGGGCGCCAGCAGGAAAAAGAGTTTCAGCGGCGTGGGCAGTTCCGCGATCGGCAGAAAGGTATCCAGGCGATAACGGCAAAAGACCCAGCCAATACGGATCAGGCGTTGCAGGCGTGTCACTGTGTCTCCGAACTCCGGGGGGCGTCGGTCAGGTGATCGAGGCGGGCGGCGAGGCGCTCGGTGCGCAGGTGCAGCTCGTCGATGTCATGGAAGGTGGCTTCCAGTTCGCGCCGACCGGGCAGGGCGCGACTCTCCTCGTGGATGTATTCTTCCACGTTGGCATTGAGGGCCGCGCTGGCCTGGCGACTCCACTGCAGGGCGGCGCGCAGTCGACGCCCCAGAAAATGCGCCGGCACATCCCCCATCACCTTCGCCAGGCTGGCTTCCCAGTCCGGATTGAGGCGATCCAGCGCGCGCTGGAACTGGTGGGCCTGGGCCATGTCGCCATGAACCGTCAGACGGCCATCGCTGAACACCTGGTCATCGCCCTGGGCCAGGGCCAGAAACGCCAGCGGCCGGCCGGCGATCTCGATGGCCGGCGCGGGTTCCTCGACGCTGCCGACACGGACCCGGTCGGCGCTGGCCGAAAGCGTCAGCGTCAGAGGCAGTGGCGCGGTCAGGCGGAACTGCACGGTGCCGCGCAACGCCGCGAGCAGCGCCTGGTGGCCGGCCGGGTCCAGCGCCAGGGTCCGATTGAGGGCTTCCTCAACCATGCCGGACAGCGCGGCGCGCAGGGTCGGGCCCGGCATCATCAGGGTTTGATTCCTACGTGCAGGGCGACGATGCCCCCGGTCATGTTGTGGTATTTGCAGTTCACCAGGCCGGCGTCGGTCATCATGTCCCGCAGGGTATCCTGGTCCGGGTGCATGCGAATGGATTCCGCCAGGTACTGGTAGCTGTTGGAATCGCCGGCGATCATCTGCCCCATCAGCGGCAGGGCGTTGAAGGAGTAGAGATCGTAGGCCTTGCTCAGCAGCGGGTTACGGGGTTTGGAGAACTCCAGCACCATCAGTTTGCCGCCGGGTTTGAGCACCCGGGTCATGTCCCGCAGGGCCTGGTCCTTGTCGGTGACGTTACGCAGGCCGAAGGCAATGCTGACGGCGTTGAAGTGGTTGTCCGGGAACGGCAGGTGCTCGGCATCTGCCTGGACGTACTCGATGTTGCCGACGTAACCGCGATCGGTCAGACGACCCCGGCCTACCTGCAGCATGGAGGCGTTGATGTCCGCCAGCACCACCTGCCCTTCCGGCCCCACCAGGTCGGAGAACTTCATGGTCAGGTCGCCGGTTCCGCCGGCGATGTCGAGCACCCGGTGGCCCGGCCGCACGCCGCTGAGTTCGATGGTGAAACGCTTCCACAGACGGTGGATGCCCATCGACATCAGGTCGTTCATCAGGTCGTACTTGCCCGCGACCGAGTGGAACACCTCGGCCACCTGGCCGGCCTTCTGGCCACGATCCACCTGCCGGAAGCCGAAGTGGGTGGTGTTGTCGGCGGGGTTGCCGGCGCTGTTGGCGGGGGCCTGATCGGGGGACGTCGGTTGTTGGCTCATGGCAGGGTCCTGTCAGAATCTGAACACCGTATTCTAACGGTTAGGGGGGTGGCTACAAGGTTAGCGGCCCCTTAAACTAGCGAAATTGCCAATTTTGAGGGGAACCTTGCGCCATGTCAGTGATTGATATTCACCGTGCCCACAGTCTGGATCATGACCACGCCCGCCAGGCGGCGGAAGCCCTGGCCAGCGATCTGGCCCGTGAGTTTGATGTCCACTACCAGTGGGATGGTGACCTGGTGCGGTTCAAGCGCAGTGGCGTCAAGGGCCAGCTCACCATCAAGCCGGACGACATTCACGTGCACCTGGAGCTGGGCCTGCTGCTGCGTCCGTTCAAGGGACGGATTGAGCAGGAAATCCACAGCCAGCTGGATCAGCTGGTCAAGTCTTAGGTGGCTTACCCGGGCTTCTCTGAGGCCGTGAACGGTGCCGGGTGGCCGGAGACAATGCGCTCCATCACCCGGGTTTCCCGCACCACCAACTGATCGATCAGCCGTTCCACCCGGTCCATGGTCCGAAAGGCCCGGTAGCCCCGCTGCAGGAATGCGTGCAGATCGCTCAGTCCCGCCATCTCAGCCGGTCCCCGGCTGATTGCCAGCAGCCAGCCGAGGGTCCGGTTGCGGACGTATCGATCCAGTTGCTGGCCCACCTCCGATACCAGCTCGATCTGGCGCCGGCGCTGGTCCAGCTGACCGCAGGCGCGGTAGCCCTGGCAGTACTGTTCCGGGGTCAGAAAACGCCGGCCATGGCCGTGATAGGCCAGGGTTTCCACTAGGGCCAGGTCCAGGGACTGGGTCACCAGGTTCAACTCCACCAGGCCCGCCAGGGTGTCCAGTTGCTGTTCCGGCAACCACTTCACCATCTTGGGAAATACCCGGTCGATGTTGTCGTCGCGGCGAGTCATGCCGCTGGGGGCGTAGAGGTCAGAGAGCAGGAACTCCAGGCCTGTGCGGTAACCCGGATCGGCGATCAGGTCCTGGTGGGACTCCCGCAGTCGGCGGGCCTGCCACTGTTCCAGCAGGGCCAGCCGGTCCACCAGCGGGTGGTGACGTCGGCGCAGGCGAAAATCGTGGTAAGCCAGCAGGTGCTGTTGCAGGCGGCGGCCACCGTCGCTCTGAACCGGGGTGTGGACGAGGCGATCACGGTACATGGGCGGCTGTGGGCTCCGGGGCTGCGGCGGCAAAAAGGCCGCAGTTTACCGGAGCCGGTGTGAGCTGTCTTGTACCAGGCGTTACTGCTGGGCGGCAGCGGGCAGGGCTTCAAACCCCGGGACCCACTCATTGCTGTCCAGAGTGATGAAATGGCTGGGAGCGTCGGTCTCGACGATCCGCATGGTGGTGGGGCTCTGGCGGGCACTGGCCAGCATGGCCGAACGGTCGAGAATGCGGTCCACCTGGGGAATCAGGAAGGTGCCATGGCGCACGTGCTGGTAAACGCTGGTGTCGGTGCGATGCATCCAGTCCATGATGTTTTCGATGTTGCGGACGATGGTGAGATGGTCCTTGGTCGCGAAGAACAGCTTGCTGAGCAGGGCCTTCTTGCGCGGGTTCATCTTGCCGAAAAACGTCTGGCCATAGGCCGACTGGGGGGCGCTGTTGATCAGGCGGATCAGCCAGGGCCACATGCCATGGCTGACCGGCTCCAGCAGGGTGGTCACCAGGGCGTGCAGCTTGCCCTGTGGCAGCACCGGCGCCTCCAGCACCACCTCCACGTTGTCAAACAGTTCCGGGCGCTGGCGGATGGCTTCCAGTACCACTGCGCCACCGCGGGAATGGCCGTGGATGCGGATGTTGTCGGTGGTCGGCAGATTGGCCAGGGCCTGCACCAGGACGCAGGCATCGTACTCGATGGTGGCTTCCGGGTGCTTGATCGGCACCTCCCACTCCGGGTATTCCGGCGTCACGCCGTTGACCGGGATGTGGTAGTTGCAGCAGGTCAGCAGGATCAGTTCGGTGGTGGGCTCTTCGTAGGCCTGGGTGAAGTAGCAGTGGTTTTCCAGAAAGCCATGAACGCCAATGACGGTCTGTTCCGCCTGGCCGCTGTGATTCCGTACTGAGACCGCACCCTTGCCGACCCGGTAGACCCGGCCGGAAAACATCTCCGAGTAGGCGCTCTCAATTGGTTTGATCAGTTTACGAACGTGGCTTGCTTTCATCACCGTTCTCCCACCAGCAGTGTGTCTGCGCGTTGTTATTTGGTTCGTGCGCTCAGGAGCGCACCGTTGCAAGCAGATACCACTGTTTTATCGCTTGGGTGCACGGGTTGTATTGGCGCAGATTACGTTTTTTTTGCTTTGTCAGAGCCAATCAGGGGCTCGTTCACCTTTAAACACCTGCTACCCCGAGTATAGGGGGCGAAGGTTGCTGAAATGTAATTTTTTGTAATTCCCGGGTTGCAGCCGGCTCTGTGGAGGCGGCCGGGTATGTCTGGCACAATGCCTCGTTATTGCCTCATAAACACACACTTACCGGGGTCGCCAGTCGTTGAGTCACGAGCACGCGCATCTTCTCCTGCCGGTGGATTCTGCCTGGCTGGCTCTGGAACGCCCGGAAAACCCGATGACCATCACGGTCATGCTGCGGGTCGAGGGGCTGACGCCGGCGAGGCTGTACGACTTTCTGGAGGTCTACTGGCTGGCCTGGGAGCGCTTCCGCTACATGCCGGTGGCGCGGGCTCCGGGGTGGTGGTGGGAGCGGGACCCGAGTTTTGCCCTCCACCATCATATCGAGGTTGTCCACAAGCCGCTGGATGAGGCCGCGCTGCAGGACTGGGTGTCCGCCCGTCTCAACCAACCTCTGCCGGACTATCGCCCGCGCTGGAAATTCTGGCTGGTGCCTGACGCCGAGGGCGGGGCCGCGCTGCTGCTGCGGATTCACCACTGTTACGCCGATGGCCTGTCGCTGCTGGGGGTGTTCGATCGCATCTGCCCACCGTCGCCGCAACAGGCGCCGGCGCTCTATGGTGCCACCGAACAGGCCGATCCTGGTCGCTGGTACCGCTCAGCCGGAGCCTGGCTGTCGTCGCTGGCGGCGATGACCGAGGCTGCGCCGGAGCCGCTGACAACGGAGACCGGATCACGCTCGCCGCTGGAACGGGCGGCAATGCAGGGCCTGCGTCTGGTGAATGAGGTGAGCCAGTTCCTGGTGGAGCCTGAGGATAGTCCAACCCGGCTCAAGCGGCCGTTGCTGGGCCGACGCAGCTGTCGCTGGTCACGACCGGTGGCGCTGGCGGGGTTTCGCGAGGCGGCGGCCAAAACCGGTGCCACCATCAACGACGTGCTGCTGAGCTGTGTGTCTGCGGCGGTGCGTCGCCACATCGAGACTGACGGTGAATCCCTCGACGATACCATTCTGCACGCCGCCGTGCCGGTGGATATACGCCGCCAACTGCCGGAGGGTATTCGTCCGGGCGAGCTGGATCTGGGCAATTTCTTTGGCACCGTGTTTGTGCCGTTGCCGGTGGACGGTGACAGTTCGCTGGAGCGGCTCTACCGGGTCAAGCACGAAACCCGGCGTCTGAAAAAAACCTGGCAACCGGGTATATCCTGGGGCCTGGCGGGGTCGGCCAGTCTGCTGCCAGGCGCCTGGCGCCAGCCCATCGCCGACCTGATGTACCGCAAGGCCAGTGCCGTGGTGTCCAATGTGCCCGGTACCCGCGACGAACGTTACCTGGCCGGCTGCCGTATCCGTGAACAGATGTTCTGGGTGCCCCAGGCCGGCAACATTGGCCTGGGAGTGAGCATCGTCAGCTACGCCGGGCAGGTGCAGTTCGGCGTGGTCGCGGACGAGGCCATCCTGCCCCAGCCCGGCCCCTTCCTCGACGACTGTCTGGCAGAGCTCGAGCGGTTCTAGCTTCACTCGCCGGGCGTTGATCCGTCCATCCGGTCTTACTTCCAAAGTCCCGTGCCGGTAACGTTCCAATTGCCGAGCAAACCGACTCCCTCGACCCATTTTCCCCCCGATCGCGCTGGCGGACCATGATCCGTGGCCACTGATTGCGGCCCAGCCGCCCGGCCTGGCCGCCGGTCGCGCTGTTTCCAGATGACAACTTTGGAGCTTCCAGCTGGCATTTGTGTCCCGTTCAACAGATCAGCGCATCAACCGAACGGGCCACCAGTCAGCGGACTCCCAGATGGGGGAAATATGAACAACAACAATGCAAAACCCGCTGCCCTGGCGCTGGCGGTTGCCCTGGCTGCCGGTACGGCATCCCAGGCCCAGGCGGCCATCGATCTGTACGACGCCGACGGCACCCGTTTTTCCACCGACGGCTACATCAACACCTTCTACGTCAACACCGACGTCGACCAGCCGGGAGAGGGCGCGGATCGCCGTCAGTCCCGGGTGAAAATGGGGTTCCTGCCCAACTACCTGGGCTTTAATGTCCATCGCGACATGGGCGACCTGACACTGGGGGCGCGCTCCTCGTTCTGGGTCACCATCAACGATGGCGAAACCGGTGGCACCAGCACCGGCATAGATGTGCGGCAGTTCTATGGCACCGTTGCCAGCGACTGGGGGGAGGTGCTGATCGGTAAGGACTTCGGTCTGTTTGCCCGTTCCAACATCTTCCTTGATGAGATTCTCATGGGCTATGGCCAGACCAGTGACACCCTGGGCCTGGTCAACGGCCAGGGGGTGTCGTTCGGCAACATTGCCACCGGCTATCCTTACCCATTCCCCACTGCACAGATCACCTACCGCACACCGGAGCTGGCCGGATTCAAACTGGCGGTTGGGGTGATGGACCCTAACGGCACCGCGGAGGACGGCAGCGGTGTGGCCTATGAGGAAGCGCCACGGTTCGAGTCCGAACTCACTTACGCGCTCGATCTGGATGGCATCAACCTGACGGCCTGGGTCAACGGTCAGTATCAGAATTCGGAAAGTACCGATGACGCGGTTGAGGACGTCACCTCCACTGGTGTTGGCTACGGCGCCAAGGTCAGTGTTGCCGGGCTGTCGCTGTCCGCCTCCGGTTTTACGGCGGAGGGCGTTAACCCGCTGTTCACCAATAACTTCCTCGATCTGGTGGCGGGTGAGCAGGATACTGAAGGCTACCTGGTTCAGGGGGCCTACCGCTTCGGTGCCAACCGGGTGGTGTTGTCCTACGGCGAGAATGAGGACGATGTGCTGGATCAGGAACGGGACAACACCACCGTGGCCCTGTTCCACGACGTCAACAGCAACCTCAAGCTGGTGGCGGAATACAGCATGCTGAATGTTGACAGCCAATCCACCGGCGCGATGGTGGAAGAGACCGACACCATCGCGGTGGGCGCCGTGCTGACCTGGTAGGTGCTGACCCAGAAGGTGCTGATCTGATAACGCGGCGTGGGTCGCCGCGGGGCGCGGCGGGCAGGGATGGCTGCCGCTATTGCCCCGGAAACCCCCGGGTCCGGTAGGACGAAAGTAGCGGATTGGTCTGGCGAATCTGTCTGGTTTGGTCGGCCTGTTTTTCAGAGGAGCCTTTTTTCAATGGCTTACGATCGATTTGGCGCGCCGGTAAAAAGCACGGAAGTCGCATTGGCGTACCCGTTGGGGGCCGTACAATCGGAAGAACTACCGCCGTACCCGGAACCTCAGCCGATGAATGCCGCTACCCATCAGCCTGCCAGCTCCCAGTCTGCCGCCCGGCTGGCCAGTACGTCCCTGCGTGATGCCGCGGCGGCAGCCGGGGCACTGGCGGATGAGCTGGCCCATGCCGAACTCGGCTGTGTGCTGTTCTTCTGCTCCGCCGACTACGATCTGGCGCAACTGGGCCCGGCACTGGAGGCGGCGTTTCCCGGCGTTCTGGTGTGTGGCTGCACCACCGCCGGAGAGATCACGCCCCAGGGCTATGGCCGTGGCTGCATGACCGCCATTGCACTGGATCGCCGCCACTTTGCCGTCGACTGCGCGCTGATTCAGGAACTGGAAGGGTTCTCGTTGCAGGATGCCCAGGGCTGTATCGACCGCCTGCTTGCCACCTGCCGTGACGCTGACCTGGCGCCGGTCAGAGACCACACCTTCGCCATCACCCTGCTGGATGGCCTGTCGAGCCGTGAGGAACTGGTGCTGGCCACCCTCAACGCCGCGCTGGGCTCGATTCCCCAGTTTGGTGGCTCAGCGGGCGATGATGAACGCCTCAACGATACCCACGTCTACTTTCAGGGCCGCTTCCACAACCACGCCGCCATTGTGATGCTGGTTAATACGCCGCTGGATTTCCGAGTGTTCTCCACCCACCACATGACTGCCACCGAGCAGAAGCTGGTGGTGACCCGCGCTGACAGCGATCGTCGTACCGTCCATGAACTCAATGCCGAGCCGGCGGCGCGGGCCTATGCCCGGGCAGTGGGCGTAACCGAAGCCGAGCTCGATCGGAAAACGTTTGCCCTACACCCGATGGCGGTACGCATAGGCGGCCACCATTTCATCCGTTCCGTGCAGCGGGTCAATGCCGACGGCAGCCTGACGTTCTACTGCGCGGTGGAAACCGGCATCGTGATGACCATGATGCGCACCGGGTCGTTGCAACAGAGTCTGCAGGACCAGTTAGCGCAGGCCGAGGCGGTGGTGGGCCCACCGCTGGTGACCATCGGCTGCGACTGTTTTCTGCGTCGCCTGGAAGCGGAGGTGACCGGCATCGACCAGAACATCGGCGAGTTTCTCAGCCGCCATCGGGTGATTGGCTTCAACTCCTATGGCGAACAGTTTGACGGCATGCACATCAACCAGACTTTTACGGGGGTGGTCATTGGCCAGCCTGACTTCGCTACCCGCAACGCCTGATCCGGACTGGACTCTGACCCCAGGGACCGCCGCATCGCCGAACTCGAGGCAGAGAACGGCCGTCTGAAACGCATCCGCGACGCGCTGATCCAGCGGGTGGAGTCCGGTGTCACCCACAAGCCCGACCCCTACGCCGCCTTCGAGCATTCGGTGGTGCTGGCCGAACAGGTTCGGGAGCGGACCGACGCCCTCAATGGAGCGATGGACCGGCTGAAGGCCAGCAACAAGGCGCTTGAGCGGGCCCGGCAACAGGCGGAAACCACCCACCAGCGGTTGGTGGACGCCATCGAGAGCATCAGCGATGGCTTTGTGCTGTTCGACCAGGATCAACGCCTGGTGCTGAGCAACAGCCGGTTTGACAGTTACTGGCGTTACACCGGTGAGCGGGTGCGCCGCGGCGCCACCGTGGCGGAGGTCAAGGCCAGGGCGGTACGCTCAGGGCTGATCGTTGAGGAGCACACCGAGCCGGATGCCGAGGGCTCGGTGTTCCTGCTGGCCAACCGGCGCTGGGTGCAGATGACCGAGACCCGCACCCGGGAAGGCGGTCTGGTGCTGCTGTATTCCGACATCACCGATCTCAAGCACTCGGAGAACCTGCGCCGTGAACAGGCGCTGGCGGAAAAGTCGCGGTTGCTGCAAAGCGCTGTCGACAACCTGTCCCAGGGCGTGGTGCTGGTCAGTCCCGACGGTTGCCCGGAGATCTGGAACGACCGTTTCCTGGGGCTGACCGGGTTGTCGCCGCAGCAGGTGTCCAGTGACACCGACCTGTCTGCGGTGATGGCGGATGCCTCGGTGCCGCTGTTGCTGCCGGCACCGGGGCCAGCGGCGGAAGCCCCCTACGCCGAACAGATCCATCGTCGTGCGGACGGCCTGGTGCTGGAGATCAAGAGCCATCCGATGCTCGGCGGTGGCTTCGTCAACACCTACACCGACATTACCGAGAGCTATCGCTACGCCGAAACCCTCGCCGAAAGCGAGCGCTGGGTTCGCCTGGTGACCGATCACGTGCCGGCGCTGATCGCCTACGTCGGCGCCGACCAGACCATGCAGTTCTGCAACAAGGTCTATGAAGGCTGGTATGCCGCGGGCCGGACATCGCTGTTGGGGCTGCCGCTTGAGCAGGTGTATGAACCAGCGCTGTACCGGCGGCTGTTACCCCGGGTTCGCCAGGCACTGGCAGGTGAAAGCGTGACCTTTGAGTTGGAGGAGACCGGTCGCGAGGGCCGGCGCCACTACATGCTGCGCTCCTATGTGCCCAACCGGGACGCCCGGGGAACGGTGGTGGGGCTGTTCGTGCTGATTCGCGACATCACCGACCGCCGGCGCACCGCGCTGGCGCTGGAACAAGCCTACGATCATCTCGAACGCCGGGTCAAAGAGCGAACAGCAGCACTCACCGGTCTCAACAACCAGCTGCGTCAGGAGATCAACGAGCGGGCGGCGGTGGAAGCGCGGCTGCGGGACGCCAAACTGGAGGCGGAGCGGGCCAACCTGTCGAAGACCAAGTTCCTGGCCGCCGTCAGTCACGATTTGCTGCAACCCCTCAACGCCGCCCGGCTGTTTACCAGCGCGCTGCAGGAACAGGCGTTCGGGCCCCGGGCGGAGGGCCTGGTGCGTTCGGTGGCCACCTCTCTGGACGATGTGGAGAACCTGCTGGGTACCCTGGTGGACATCTCCAAGCTGGATGCCGGCGTGATCCAGGCGGACATCACGGTGTTTGACCTGCGGGACCTGCTCAACAATCTGGCGCGGGAGTTCCGGCAGCTGGCGGGCACGGAGGGGCTGAGGCTTGATTTTGTGCCCTGCTCGGCACTGGTGGAGTCCGATTCCCAGCTGCTGGCGCGGATTCTGCGCAATTTTCTCACCAACGCCATCCGATACACCGGCAACGGTCGCATCTTGCTGGGCTGCCGCCGCCAGGGGCAGCATGTCTTACTGCAGGTCTGGGACACCGGGCCGGGTATTGCGGCGGACAAGCTGTCGGAGATCTTCCAGGAATTCAAGCGCATTGAGCCGGCCGGTCGCCAGGCCGACAAGGGGCTGGGACTGGGGCTGGCAATTGTGGACAAGATCGCCCGCATTCTGGGGCATGACATTCACGTCGATTCGGTGCCCGGACGCGGCTCGGTGTTCAGTGTCCGGGTGCCATTGGCCACCCATCGCCCCCGTCCCCAGGTTTGCCAGGACTGCGCCAGTGCGCCCCACGAGAGCTTCGGTGGTGCACGGGTGTGGGTGATCGATAACGACCCGGCGATCTGTCAGGGCATGGCCACGCTGCTGGCAGGCTGGGGCTGTGAGGTGCTGACGGCGGTCTCGCTGGCGGATCTGGACGCCCGGGTGGACATTGCCAGCGATGCGGTTGACCTGATTCTCGCCGACTACCACCTGGACAACGATGAGACCGGGGTCGACGCCGTGACCACCATCAACGCTCGCCGGCGGCAGGCGGTGCCGGTACTGATGATCACCGCCAACTACAGCAATGCGCTGAAGCAGGACATCCGCGATCGCGGTTACCTGCTGATGAACAAACCCGTCAAACCTCTCAAGCTGCGCTCAGCGCTGCATCATCTGCTGCAGTAATGGTGTTTCCTGATCAGAGGCTCCCTAACAACGGTTCCTCGCCTGTCAGCGAAACACTTGTTAAGGGGTACTAACCCGGACGGCCTTCACCGTAGGCGGGAAGACCGGCTGGCAGGTCGCACCAGTTGGCTTTGTAATGGGTGTAAATGCTGGCTTCGACAGAGACCGGGAGGTCGTCGTCAAAGGTTGCAATGGCCAGCTCGATGTCAGTGGCGTCGGCACCCTTGACCCGGAAGCCAAGGCTGGAGCCACACTGGCCACAGAACGTGCGGGTGGTGCCGTTGGCGGCGACGAACTCTTTGAGGTTGCTGTCACCGGCAAGCCACCGCAGGCCGGACACGCTGACCAGTGTGCCAAACGCGGCACCGTGAAACTTCCGGCACATGGTGCAGTGGCAGTTGGCGGCGCTGGGGTTCACGCCCTGTACCGAAAAACGGACGTCGCCGCAAAGACAGCTGCCGCGGTAAGTGGTTGTCACTGAACTGACTCCTGGTCGATCGTGAATCAAAAGCCCATAGTGCGGGAACGGGCCGCCGGGGTCCAAGTTTCCCAGGGAGCCTCTGATTAACCCCCGATCACCTCTGAAGGCCCGGAGGGCGCACTAGCGCTTCAGATACTGGCTGAAATCCACATCCCCGGCCGACAGGATGGCTTGTACCCGGTTGTGAACGCCCAGCTTGCGCAGGATGGCGGAAACATGGGCCTTCACGGTGGTTTCGGCGATGTTGAGGTTGTAGGCGATCTGTTTGTTGGACTCGCCCTTGGACATGCGTTCCAGTACCAGCAGCTGGCGTCGGGTCAGGGAGTTCAGTAACTCCGGCGAGATGGGGTTGTCTTCATGGCGGTGACGGCGCTGGGTCTCCTTGCCGGTACGGATAATGTCCGACGGCAGGTAGACGTTGCCATTGAGAATCTGGGTGATGGCATCGGTCATCTGCTCCCGCGGCGAGGATTTGGTGATGAAACCGACCGCACCGTAGGTGATGGCCTGCAGCACGACCTGTTTGTCCTCCTCGGCGGAGACAATCACCACCGGGATGGTGGGGGCCTCGTTGCGAAGGGAGATCAGGCCGTTGAGTCCGTGCATGCCGGGCATGTTCAGATCCAGCAGGATCAGGTCGAGGTCGTCCTGTTCCCGGGTAATGGCAAGGGCGCTGTCGAGGTCTTCGGTCTCGATGATCTCGCTGCCCTCGAAACCGGAGGCGATCACGTTGCTGATGGCCTCCCGGAACAATGGATGGTCGTCGGCGATCAGGATTCGGTAGTTGCAGTCCACGGAGTCGGTCACGGCGGGTCTGGTTTCCTCACAGGTCTGGAGGTTTCCATCATAGCGGTTTTTGGACCCCGCGTGAGCGGTGTTGGCGGTGGGGGTGAGGGTGGTCAGCATGGGGCACCTCAGGAATTGTTGTTGGTGTCGGTGGCGAACCCGGGTTTGACCGGCTTCGCAGGCTGCATCGGCAGGCCGGCCTCGGCCCAGCCGTCAACGCCGTTGCGGTACCAGTAGAGGTTACGAAAGCCAGCGGCGGCCAGACGCCGGGTGGCGTTCCAGGACAGCCAGCAGTCTGACTTGCACAGCACCACCACCGGGTAGTCCAGGCGCTGGCCGGTAAGCGCCAGGGTATTGTCGATAAGGTATCGCAACCAGGCTTCGGACAGCTCGCCGCGGCCGGTATTGGGTAGCCAGATAGCGCCAGGCAGCGAGGGGTGGGGCGTTGTCTGCAGGAACCGGTCGGCCCGGTACTCCAGATTGATGACGTCGATCAGCACGGGTTTCGGTGTCTGCTTCAGCAGCGCGCGCAGTTCCCCGGTATCCACCGTCCGGGCGGGTTCGGCGACCTCCGGTGTGGGGCTGCGATAACGGTCGATGCGGTAGCCGTCCGCCGAGAACAGCGCCTCGGGCGCATCGTTGGTGGCAAGCACCGGGCCGCCGGCCAGCAGCAGGCTGACGACCAGGCCGGTCAGGGCGTGGCGCATGGGAAACCTCACTTATAGTTCTTGTTTCTACCATTTAACGGTCTCCACCACCTTCCTTAAATGCCACCATGGCATTAATCCTTTGCAACTAAAGAACTAGTGGGCGTCTGATGAACTCCGGATCACCTTGAAGACGCCTGGTTAAAGCGGGGCTGCCTGGGTCGGCGCTATGCACAAAGTAGCAAGGCGCTGGTACCAAAGAACCATTCCGGCCCGGGGTGTCAGCGCTAGCATGGGAGGAAACAATAAGGAGAGCGCTATGAATGTGCTATTGGTGGACGACCACCGGGTGGTCCGGGTGGCGATTCACAGGCTGTTGCGCAGCGCCCTGCCAGCGCTGCAGGTGACCGAGGCAGACAGTGGTCAGGCCGCGTTGACGCTGTGCGCCGAACACCGCTTTGATGCCGTGGTGCTGGATATCGGCCTGCCAGACCTGTCCGGGCTGGAGGTGGCGCGACGTCTGTTGCAGCGCCATCGCGAGGTTCGCATCCTGTTCTTCTCCATGCACGACGAGCTACCCATGGTGCGTCAGGCCCTGGCCGGGCTGGGTTTCGTGTCCAAAAACTGCGATCAGGCGGTGTTGGTGTCGGCGGTGGAACGGGTTGCCGCCGGCGAACCCTACATCGAGCACTCGGTGGCCACCCGGCTGGCCCTCAACCACCAGCACGGCGCCGACCAGCGTCTGCAGGAGATGACCCAGCGTGAGCTGGAAGTGCTGGTGATGTACGCCCGTGGCGAACCGGTGGCCGGTATTGCCCGGCGTCTGTGTGTCAGCGACAAGACTATTTCCAACCACCTGGCGCTGATCAAGAACAAATTGCAGGTACGTTCTGCGGTCGACCTCATCCACCTGGCGGTGGACAGCGGTCTGGTGCGCTACGGTGAGCGCACGCTCGCTTACCAGTCAAACGGGCAGGCGGTGCAGCCCTCCATGTAGGTGCCCTCAAAAATGGCATAGTGAATGCGGGCATCGGTCAGGTTGGCTCCGGCCAGGTTGGCGGAACCCAACTTGGCTTCCTGCAGGTTGGCGCCCATCAGGTTGGCACCTTGCAGATTGGCCTTGGGCAGCCAGGCAATTTCCAGCGTGGCCACGTTGAGGTTGGTGTTCACCAGGGTGGCACCGGACAGCCGGGAGAAATCCAGGTTGGCACCGGTCAAATTGGCATCGCTGAAGTCCGCCCCCTGGGCAAACAGATATTCCCCCCGCAACCCCGCCAGGTTGGCGCCTTGCAGGTTGGCACCGCGAACCGAGGCCCGGTACAGGTTGACCCGCTGGCCGGTGGCGCCCGCCAGGTTGGCACCGTTCAGATTGGCTCCCCGCAGGTTGGTGTGGTTGAGCACCGCGCCGCGCAGGTCGGCACCGGCAAGGTTGATGCCCTTGAGATCCTCATTGGCAAGGTCGACACCTCGCAGGTCGACGCCAGCGCAGTCGGCCTCAGGCACCAGGGGACAGCCGTTGAGGGTCCGGACCTCCTGAGCCAGGGCCGTGCCGCTGATGGCGTTGGCGACAAGGGCGGTAAAGATAACGGTGGCAGTTCGCATGCTGATCTCCTTCGGCAGGATGACCGGTCAGACAGAGAGGGCCCGGCGGCTGCCGGGCCCGGTTGGGTCAGGGCTTAACGGCTGGCTTCCATCCACGATGGCAGCTTGAATGCCCAGAATGATCCACCCTGGGAGATCGGCTTGGTCAGCTCGGCCATGTCGCCGCCCCACAGCGGAACTGCGCCGCCGTAGCCGGACACCACGCCAATGTACTGCTCGCCGTCCATTTCCCAGGTGATGGGCGGGGAAATGATCCCGGAGCCGGTCTGGAACGACCACAGTTCCTCGCCGCTGTTGGCGTCGAAGGCCTTGAAGTAGCCGTCGCCGGTGCCGGTGAAGACCAGGCCGCCCTTGGTGGCCAGTACGCCAGCCCACAGTGGCATGTTTTCCTTGTGTTCCCACTTGATGTCACCGGTCAGCGGGTCCATTGCCCGCAGGATGCCAACGTGGTCATCAAACATGCGCTTGATGCGGAAGCCCTGGCCCAGGTAGGCGGCGCCGCGGTTGTAGGTGACTTCTTCGGTCCAGTAGTCCTCTTTCCAGTGATTGGCTGGAATATAGAACAGGCCTGTGTCCTGGCTGTAGGCCATCGGGTTCCAGTTCTTGCCACCCAGGAAGGGCGGGGATACCTCAATGGACTCGCCCTTGGTCTCGCCCTCGGCCGGGGGTGGCGGGCGCTGGCCTTCCACTTCGATCGGGCGGCCGGTGTCCGGATCAATACCGGTGGCCCAGGTGATGTTGTCGACGAACGGGAAGCCTTTCTGGAATTCGCCGGTCTCCCGGTCCACCACGTAGAAGAAGCCGTTGCGGTCGGCGTGGGCGGTGGCTTTCACCGTCTCGCCATCTTCGGTGTACTCGAACAGCACCAGCTCGTTGTTGCCGGAGAAGTCCCAGGCATCGTTCGGGGTGTGCTGGTAGAACCATTTCACCTCACCGGTGCTCGGGTCCACGCCCACCTGGCCGGAGGTGTAGAGGTTGTCGTAATCGTGGGGATCGCCGCCGGGGGAGGTGCGCTTCCAGGTGTTCCACGGCGCCGGGTTGCCGGCACCGACGATGATGGTGTTGGTCTCGGCGTCAAAGCTGGCGCTCTGCCAGGGGGCGCCACCGCCGTGACTCCAGGCTTCCACCTTGCCGGTTTCGGTGTTGGGGTCGTCCGGCCAGCTGGGGGCATCGGGATCGCCGGTGGGCGTGCTGCGTTCGCCGTTGAGGCGACCGTAGTGACCTTCCACAAACGGCCGCATCCAGACTTCCTCGCCGGTATTCGGGTCACGGGCGTAGAGCTTGCCGACCACGCCGAACTCGTCACCGGACGAGCCGTGGATCAGCAGGACCTTGCCGGAGGCCTGATCCTTCACCAGCGTCGGAGCGCCGGTCATGGTGTAGCCGCCGGTGTGATCCTCGAACTTCTTGCGCCAGACCACCTCACCGGTGTCTTTGTTCAGTGCCACGATGCCGGCATCCAGGGTGCCGAAGAACACCTTGTCACCAAAGATGGCGGCCCCCCGGTTGACCACGTCGCAGCACGGGCGGATGTCGTTGGGCAGGCGGTGGCTGTAGTCCCAGATCTTGCGACCGGTGCGGGCGTCGATGGCGAACAGGCGGGAGTAGGAGCCGGTCACGTAGATGATGCCGTCGTGCACCAGGGCCTGGGATTCCTGGCCGCGCTGTTTTTCATCACCGAATGAGAAGGAATAGGCCGGTACCAGCCGCTCGACGTTCTCGGTGTTGACGGTGGTCAGCGGGCTGTACCGCTGTGCCTTGGGCCCAATGCCATAGGCCAGCACGTTTTCCGGTGTGCTGGCGTCGTTGAGGATGTCGTCCCAGGTGACCTCACTGGCCAGGGCATTGGTTGCCAGACCGGCGGCCGAACTGATGGCCAGGGCCAGACTGATGCCTTGGATCAGGGGGCGCTTAGCTGTGTTTGTTTTCATGGTGTTTCCCCTTGGTTGCTGTCGTTGGGCGCCAGGTCAGGGCGGGGCAGACCGGTTTGCTCACCAGCCGCAGGTCGCTCTGGAGCGCTGTGACGCAGTGAGTATTAGCCCCGCCCGGGGCTGACGGCGACGGAAATTCCCACCGCAATCCCGGGAGAACCGGAAGTAGCCTCGGGAAAAGTTCCCGGCCTCGGGCCTAGGCCCTGAACTGTCTGGCTTTTTGATCATGGCGCTGGGCCGTCGTGCTTTGGCCTCGCCCCGGTGAGCGTACGACCAAGGGAGGATGCGCCAGCCTCCAAAGTGGCATTCGATCGCCGCCATCGCCTTTCTAGACTGGATTCAGCGCCATGTTCGCAGCGGCTACGAGCCCCGGCTGGCGCTCTGAGAGATCACGTGCAACACCCGATCAAGCACGAGACCGTCAAGAACAGCACGATCAAGATCATCACCATCAAGAACAACAGAGGTAACAGGTTATGGCAGTTTCACATTCCATCAAGCTGATCGCCGCCGCCGGGTTACTGGCCGGTGCAGGCGCAGTGCTGGGGCATGGCAACGTGACCCCGCAGCCGGTGGACACCGGCAATCTGCCCGAGCTGGGCGAGGAACTGCTGGCCGAAAACCCGTTCCGGGCCGGCAACGACAAGGGAAGTTTCCACGAGGAGGCGGTGGCGGTTGGCAAGCGTGCCTACACCGGCAACTGCCAGAACTGCCACGGTATTGAAGTGGTGTCCGGTGGTTTGACTCCGGATCTGCGGGAACTGACCGAGTGGGACGATGAATACTTCATCGGCCGGGTCACCCACGGCACCGATCGTGGTATGCCTTCGTTCAAGCGCAACCTGAACCAGAACGCCATGTGGGCCATCAAGACCTACATCGAGTCGGTGAAGGAGTAACGCCAACGTCGGGGAGTTGCCATGGGCCGCTGGATTGCTGTCACACTGATGCTGCTTACGGGATTGGCGCGGGCTGCGGCACTGCCGGATGACCCGCTGCGCTCCCCGATGTGGGAGTACAACCTGGTGCGATACCTGGGGGACGAGGCCCAGGTGGTGATTGATGACCGGGTGGCCCTGAAGGTGCCCGGCTTCGCCGAGGACTCCGCGCAGGTGCCGCTGACGGTGGATCTGTCGGCGTTTCCCGGCCCCATTCGCCAATTGGTGAGCTGGGTTGATTTCAACCCGGTGCCGCTGTTGTTCAAACTGACCCCCGAGGCGGCGCAGCCGCGACTGATCGCCCTCAACTTTCGGGTGCAGCAGGCGACGGCAGTGCGGGTGGCGGCGCAGGCCGATGATGGTCGCTGGCACATTGGCAGCGCCGATGTCGACGCTGCCGGTGGCGGCTGCACCGCGCCCAGCATGACCGCCGCCAATCCGGATTGGCAGACCGCCTTCGGTACCATCCGTGGCGGAGCCTTCTCGCCGGTACCTGGCCACACCCGTTTCAAGTTCCATACCCTGCACCCGATGGATTCCGGCATGGTGGGCAATGTGCCCGCGTTCCGTATCGACGATGTCCGCCTGCACGACCTGGCCAGTGACCGCCTGCTGTTGCGGATGCGGCTGGCGGAGTCGGCGGCAGAGAATCCGATGTTTGTGTTTGAGCTGGCGGGCGAGCGGCGTGCCGTGCGGTTATGGATGCGGGACAACAACGGCAATCTGTTCGAGCGTGAACTGGCGCTCGGGGAGGGCGGCTAGTGGCAGCATCAACGCGGTTGCAAGTTCGCGCGATGGTGATGTGCCTGCTTTGCCTGCTGTCGGCGCCATCCCTGGTGGCTGCCCGCAGTTACGGGTTGGAGGCCACGGCCGTCGCGGACGGGGTCTGGGTGGTGGAGGGCACCACCGAGAATTTCTCGCCCGCCAACGGCGGCAACATCGTCAACACCGGCTTTATCGAAACCGATGCCGGTGTGGTTGTGATCGACACCGGTCCCTCCCGTCGCTATGGCGAGGCGCTGCGGGCATTGATTGCCCGCCATAGCGATCAGCCGGTCACCCATGTGCTGTTGACCCATCATCATCCGGATCATGTGTTCGGCAACCAGGCCTTCCCGGAGCACACCCTGTATATGCTGCCCCGGGGGCGTGAGCTGTTGGCCCGGGATGGTCCGGCCTTTGCCGAGAACATGTACCGACTGGTGGGGGACTGGATGCGGGGCACCGAGCTGGTGGTGCCGCCCAACACCCTCAGCCCGGGCGTGCTGACGGTGGGGACGCGCCGGCTGCGGCTGATGGCGTTTGCGGGGCATACCGGGTCGGATCTGGTGGTGCTGGACGAAACCAGCGGTGTGCTGTTTGCCTCTGACCTGGTGTTCTACAACCGCGCCCTCACAACCCCACAGACCCCAGGGCTGGCGCGTTGGGCGGAAGAGCTGCAGCAGTTGCGGACGCTGCCATTCCGGGTGCTGGTGCCAGGCCATGGCCCGGTCAGTGACGGGGGCGCTGCCCTGGCACAGATGGCCGACTACCTGAGCTGGCTGGATCACGCCCTGACGCAGGCAGCCCGGCGTGGTCTCAGCCGCAGTGAGGTGATGCAGATGGCGATCCCGGAACGGTTCGCAGCGGTGGCCGGTCGGCGGTACGAGCTGGTCCGAACCACGACGCATCTCTATCCGGGCTATGAAAAAGCCGCACTGGAGTTGCTGGCGAACCCGGAGGCCACGCCGGGAAGCCAGTAACCACGGGCCCTGGGGCATCTACGACTAATGAACGAGTGATGACCCTCCAAGGACCCATTGGCGTCCTGACCGGGGCCGGCTAGAGTGAAACAGACGCTGACAAAAGGCGGTGACGCCACCAGAGACAACCACAACAAGAGGTCGACATCATGATCTACGCACAACCCGGACAGGAAGGCTCCGTCGTTTCCTTCAAACCCCGTTACGAGAACTACATCGGTGGCGAGTGGGTAGCACCGGTCAAAGGCCAGTACTTTGAAAATATCACCCCGGTCAATGGCAGTGTGATCTGCGAGATTCCCCGCTCCACCGCCGAAGATGTCGAGCTGGCTCTGGATGCTGCCCACAAGGCCGCACCGGCCTGGGGCAAGACCTCAGTAACCGAACGTTCCAACATCCTGCTGAAAATTGCCGACCGCATCGAAGCCAATCTCGAGCGTCTCGCTGTGGCCGAGACCTGGGATAACGGCAAAGCGGTTCGTGAAACCCTCAACGCCGACATTCCGCTGGCGGCCGATCACTTCCGTTACTTCGCCGGCTGTCTGCGGGCGCAGGAAGGGCATCTGGGTGAGATCGACCACAACACTGTGGCCTACCATTTCCACGAGCCGCTGGGGGTGGTTGGTCAGATCATTCCCTGGAACTTCCCGCTGCTGATGGCCGCCTGGAAACTGGGCCCCTGTCTGGCCGCGGGCAACTGCACCGTACTGAAGCCGGCGGAGCAGACCCCGGCCAGCATCCTGGTGCTGATGGAAATCATCGGTGACCTGCTGCCGCCGGGCGTGCTGAACATCGTCAACGGTTACGGCATCGAGGCTGGCCAGGCTCTGGCCACCAGCAAGCGCATCGCCAAGATCGCCTTCACCGGCTCCACCCCGGTGGGCTCCCACATCCTCAAGTGCGCGGCTGAGAACATCATCCCGTCCACCGTGGAGCTGGGCGGCAAGTCGCCGAACATCTACTTCCCGGACATCATGCAGGCGGAGCCGGAATTCATCGACAAGTGTGTCGAGGGCCTGGTGCTGGCGTTCTTCAACCAGGGTGAGGTCTGCACCTGCCCGTCCCGGGCACTGGTTCACGAAGACATCTACGACGAGTTCATGGCCAAGGTGGTCGAGCGCACCAAGGCGATCAAGCGTGGCAACCCGCTGGACACAGACGTGCAGGTGGGCGCCCAGGCCAGTAAGGAGCAGTTCGACAAGATCCTGTCCTACCTGGAAATCGGCAAGCAGGAAGGCGCCGAGGTGCTGACCGGCGGTGACCGTGAACAGCTGGGCGAGGGCTTCAGCGATGGCTTCTACATCCAGCCCACGCTGTTCAAGGGCGACAACAAGATGCGGGTGTTCCAGGAAGAAATCTTCGGCCCGGTGGTGGGCGTCACTACCTTCAAGACCGAGGAAGAAGCCCTGGCCATCGCCAACGACACCGAATTCGGCCTTGGTGCCGGGGTCTGGAGTCGCGACACCAATCTGGCTTACCGCATGGGGCGGAACATTCAGGCCGGTCGGGTCTGGATGAACTGCTACCACGCCTACCCGGCCCATGCGGCCTTTGGCGGTTACAAGAAGTCCGGTGTTGGTCGTGAGACTCACAAGATGGCGTTGGAACACTACCAGCAGACCAAGAACCTGCTGGTGAGCTACGACACCAACCCGCTGGGTTTCTTCTAGGCATTACTTAGGCAGCATTTAGGCACCACCTGTCACCAGGTGTTGTTGTGCCCGGGCCGTCCTGGTGGCGGCCCGGAGGTGAGTCGGCACATGGATGTGCTTTTACTGACCGGCCTCTGGCTGGCCCCCGCGGCGTTCTCCGGTCGCGGGGTCTTTGGGTCTTCCTGCCTTTTCGGTCCCTGGGTTCTCTCGTCGGGCCGTTTTTTCGTGTTGTTTCCCTGCCAGTGTCCCGTCTGGTTAATTCGTTAACTTAATGCTTGTCTCTGAGGGTTCTGACCAAGGCGCCGCTGTGCCGATG
>NZ_JAKZAK010000024.1 GCF_023156385.1 Marinobacter xestospongiae | reverse complement strand
CTCAAGCGACCGTCGGCTGAAAACAGAACGACCAAATGCAACAAACCCCGGAAAACCGGGGTTTGTCAGCAGTCTGAGGGGACGGAACTGAGTTCCGTCCCCTTTTTTAGGGCCTGAGCCGACTGTCCTTGCGGGTCAGGCGATCTCGGGCTCGGCTTTGGTGAGCATCGGCTTGAGGTAGCGGCCGGTGTGGGAAACCGGGCTTTGAGCCACGGTTTCCGGTGTGCCTTCGGCGATGATCTGGCCGCCGCCGGAGCCGCCTTCCGGACCCAGGTCGATGATCCAGTCGGCGGTTTTGATGACATCCAGGTTGTGCTCGATCACCACGATGGTGTTGCCGTGGTCGCGCAGGCGCTGCAGGACATTCAGCAACTGCTGGATGTCGTAGAAATGCAGGCCGGTGGTCGGCTCGTCGAGGATGTACAGGGTCTTGCCGGTGTCCCGTTTGGACAGTTCCTTCGCCAGTTTGACCCGCTGGGCCTCACCGCCGGACAGGGTGACCGCGCTCTGGCCCAGGCGAATGTAGGACAGGCCCACGTCAATCAGGGTTTGTAGCTTGCGGGCCAGGAACGGCACTGCGTCGAAGAACTCGCGGCCTTCCTCTACCGTCATTTCCAGTACTTCGTGGATGTTCTTGCCTTTGTAGCGCACCTCCAGCGTCTCGCGGTTGTAACGCTTGCCCTTGCAGATGTCGCAGGGCACGTAGACGTCCGGCAGGAAGTGCATCTCCACCTTGATCACCCCATCGCCCTGGCAGGCTTCGCAGCGGCCGCCCTTGACGTTGAAGCTGAAGCGGCCAGGCTTGTAGCCCCGGGAGCGGGCTTCCTGGGTGCCGGCGAACAGCTCCCGGATCGGGGTAAACAGCCCGGTGTAGGTGGCCGGGTTGGAGCGTGGAGTGCGCCCGATGGGGCTCTGGTCGATGTCGATGACTTTATCGAGCTGGTCGAGCCCTGTGAGCTTGCCGTAGGGGGCGTGGTTCAGGCTGGTGGCCTTGTTGAGTTTGGCCGCGGCCACCGGGTAGAGGGTGCCGTTGATCAGGGTGGACTTGCCGGACCCGGACACCCCGGTCACGCAGGTCATCACCCCCAGTGGGATGCTGAGGGTGACATCTTTCAGGTTGTTGCCACGGGCTCCGGACAGCGTCAGCTGCTTGCCGTTGCCACTCTGACGTTGCTGCGGTATCGCAATCTCGCGGCTGCCACGGAGGTACTGGCCGGTCAGTGACGCTTCCGAGGCAATGATCTGCTCCGGGGTGCCCTGGGCGATCACCTGGCCACCATGGACGCCGGCGCCTGGTCCGATGTCGATGACATGGTCGGCGGCGCGGATGGCGTCTTCATCGTGTTCCACCACGATGACGGTGTTGCCCAGATCCCGCAGGTGGGTGAGGGTTGCCAGCAGGCGATCGTTGTCGCGCTGGTGCAGGCCGATGGAGGGCTCATCCAGAATGTACATGACTCCCACCAGGCCGGCGCCGATCTGGCTGGCCAGGCGGATACGCTGGGCTTCACCGCCAGACAGGGTGTCGGCGCTGCGTTCCAGGGTGAGGTACTCCAAACCCACGTTGACCAGGAACTTCAGCCGTTCCCGCACTTCCTTGAGGATCTTTTCGGCGATCTCGCCCTTGCGGCCAGGCAGTGCCAGTTGTTCAAAATAGTCGTGCGCCTCTCCCACCGGCAGCTGGGTAATGGCCGGCAGATTGCGTTCTTCGAGGAAGACGTGACGCGCGCTGCGGCGCAGGCGGGTGCCGTGGCAGTCCTTGCAGGGTTGCTGGCTGAGGTTGCGGGCCAGCTCCTCGCGCATGCTCTGGGAATCGGTCTCCCGGTAGCGTCGCTCCAGGTTGGGCAAGATGCCTTCGAAGGGATGGGACTTTTCCATCACGTGGCCGCGGGAATTGACGTAGCGGAAGCTGATTTCTTCCTTACCAGAACCGTTCAACACCACCTTCTTGAAGTCATCCGGCAGATCGACGAACGGCGTGTCCATGTCGACGTCGTAGTGGTCGGCGACGCTGCTGAGCAACTGGAAGTAATACACCGCCCGTCGGTCCCAGCCCTTGATGGCGCCTTCGGCGAGGGTGGCTTCCGGATGCTGGATGATCTTTTCCGGGTCAAAGAACTGCTTGACCCCAAGGCCATCACAGGTGGGGCAGGCGCCGGCCGGGTTGTTGAAGGAGAAGATCCGTGGCTCCAGCTCGCTGAGGGCGTAACCGCACTGGGTACAGGCGTAGCGGGCTGAGAAGGTGTGTTCTTCGTGGTTGTCGGCCGCGTCTGCGTCCATCGGGGCCACCAAGGCAATGCCGTCGGCTAGCTCCAGCGCGGTCTCGAAGCTTTCCGCCAGACGCTGTTCCAGACCCGCCTTGACCTTGAAGCGATCCACCACCACATCGATGCGGTGCTTGCGCTTTTTGTCCAGCACCGGTACCTCGTCGATGTCATAGACGGCGCCATCGAGCCGCAGGCGAATGAAACCCTGACTCTTCATGGTTTCGATCACTTGCAGGTGCTCGCCTTTGCGGTCGCGGATCACCGGCGCCAGGATCATCAGTTTGCTGCCTTCGGGGAAGGCCATTACCTGGTCCACCATCTGGCTGACGGTTTGGGCTTCCAGTGGCAGGTCGTGGTCCGGGCAGCGGGGCTCACCGGCGCGGGCAAACAGTAGCCGCAGGTAATCGTAGATCTCGGTGATGGTGCCCACGGTGGAGCGCGGGTTGTGGGAGGTGGACTTCTGCTCGATAGAAATGGCCGGTGACAGCCCCTCGATGTGGTCGACGTCGGGCTTTTCCATCATCGACAGGAACTGGCGGGCGTAGGTGGACAGCGATTCCACATAACGCCGCTGGCCCTCGGCATAGAGGGTGTCGAACGCCAGGGAGGATTTGCCGGAACCGGACAGACCGGTAATGACGATCAGTTTGTCCCGTGGCATCTCCAGGTCGATGTTCTTCAGGTTGTGGGTTCGGGCCCCTTTAACTTGGATATGATCCATAACACCCCCTGGCAAAATAAAAGCGAAAGTATACCGTGATCCGCCGGCTCGGGCGCAATGCCCGTGGCAGACCGTTCTGCTACAATGCGCGCTTTCCGGCGAGCCGGAGCGGAGCAGGCCCGATGCCGGTTCCGGCCCCGTCCGACACTGGAACCGAGGAATCCCTGCTGTATGAATGCCCTGGAAAAGCGATCCGTAACCGCGTTGGCTTCGGTGTACGCCATGCGCATGCTGGGCCTGTTCATGGTGCTGCCGGTGTTTGTGCTGCTGGGCAGCGATCTGGACGCTGCCACCCCGGTCCTGCTGGGTCTGGCCATTGGTGCCTACGGCCTCAGCCAGGCGCTGTTGCAGGTGCCGTTCGGGCTGTTGTCTGACCGGGTTGGCCGCAAGCGCATGATTTACATCGGGCTGGTGCTGTTTGCCGGCGGCAGTATCATCGCCGGTGCGTCTGAGTCCATATACGGTGTGATTGCCGGTCGGGTTCTGCAGGGCGCTGGCGCCATTGCCAGTGTGTTGATGGCGCTGCTCAGCGATCTCACCCGGGAAGAACAGCGCACCAAGGCCATGGCCACGGTGGGGGTCTCCATCGGGCTGTCGTTTTCGGTGTCGCTGGTGCTGGGCCCCCTGCTGGGGTCGGCGTTTGGTCTGTCGGGGCTGTTCTACCTGACAGCGGCCTTGGCGATCCTGGCGTTGGTGATTGTCAATAAAGTAGTACCCAATCCCCATCAGCAGCAACAGGACGTGGAATCCCGTCCGGCCCGGGCAATGCTGTCCCAGGTGCTGACCGATGGTCGCCTGTTGCGGCTGGATTTTGGCATCTTCGCCCTGCACCTGGTGCTGACCGCGATTTTCCTGGTGGTGCCGGTGCTGTTGCGGGATCGGCTCGGACTGCCGACAACCTCACATTGGTGGTTCTACCTGACAGTGATGGTGACGTCGTTCTTTGCCATGGTGCCGTTCATTATCATTGGCGAAAAGAAGCGCAAGATGAAACCGGTTCTGGCCGGGGCGATCCTGCTGCTGACGCTGGCCACCGCCGGCCTGGCGATCGCCGGTGAGGGGCTGGCACTGGCGTGGGGGGTGCTGTTCCTGTTCTTTATGGCCTTCAATCTGCTGGAGGCCAGCCTGCCGTCGCTGATCAGCAAGGAATCGCCGGCGGCGAGCAAGGGCACCGCGATGGGGGTGTATTCCACGGCCCAGTTCCTGGGGGCATTCGTGGGCGGTGCGGTCGGAGGCCTGCTACTATCCCGGGGGGGCATCGACGGTGTGATCTGGCCGATGGTGGCGGTATTGGCGGTCTGGCTGCTGCTGGCGCTGTCCATGCCGGCGCCAAGCTATACCACCAGTTTCGTGTTAAAGTTGCGGGAAACGGCCCGGGACCGACTGGACGCGGTGGACAAGGCATTGAGGACTCTCCCCGGTGTTCAGGATGTGGTGATCCTGGAAGGGACGGATACGGCCTATCTCAAGGTTGATCGCGCCCAGTTTGAGGAAGATCGCCTGACGGAGTATGACTTCGTCCGGCCAGACGCTTCCTGACAGATTCGACATGAACTTTGATGACAGACCAGGGATGGTCTGTTGCAAACCAGACATTCTCAGGAGCAAATCATGGCACGTGGTGTTAACAAGGTAATTCTCATCGGCAATCTGGGGCAGGACCCGGAAACCCGCTACACCCCGAACGGCAATGCCGTGGTCAACTTGACCCTGGCAACCGATGAAAGCTACAAGGATCGCCAGACCGGCCAGCTGGTGCCCAAGACCGAATGGCACCGCATCGTGATGTTCGGCAAGATTGCCGAAGTGGCCGGCCAGTACCTGCGCAAGGGCTCCAAGGTTTACATTGAAGGCAAACTGCAGACCCGCAAGTGGCAGGGCCAGGATGGCCAGGACCGTTACACCACCGAGATCGTGGTGGACATCAACGGCCAGATGCAGATGCTCGACAGCCGCGGCGGCGACGGTGGCGGCATGAACCAGGGCGCGCCGGCGGGTCGTCCGCAGCAGCAGTCCTACAACCAGCCGGCACCGCAGCAGCAGGGCGGCGGTTACCAGGGGCAGTCTGGCGGTTACAGCCAGCAGCCGCCGCAACAGCAATCTCAGCAGCATCCTCCGCAACCGTCTCCGCAGCATTCTCCGCAACAACAGCAGAGCAGCATGCCGGAGCCGGTGGACGATTTTGATGATGATATCCCGTTCTGAGGCTGGCTTTGTGATCTAGCCGCGCCTTTGCGGCTACGACTGAAAACCTCCATCAACTGGAGGTTTTTTTTGGCCTGCAGGTCGGCTCGATCACCGCTTTTCCGGTCGGTGTGACGGCACGTCAAGATCTTTGCGTGAAGGGAGGTTGACTGTCTCGGGTTTGCGTTTCTCTCCGGTGAAGCTCTAGAATGCGAACAATTATCATTTGTTGGGGCGCTGGTTGCCCCGGTTACCCGGTGTCAGGAGCGTCCATTGTCAGGCACGAACATCGCTGAGCCCACAGACGTTTGCCGTCTTTACCACACTCACCACAGCTGGCTGCGTACCTGGCTGAAACGGCGGCTGGACTGCTCGGAAACCGCCGCCGATCTTGCCCAGGATACCTTTACCCGGGTGCTGCTGCGGGATCGTGAGGGCGCCGTGATCCGGGAGCCCCGGGCCTATCTCTCGCACATTGCCCGTGCGCTGGTGATCAACCACTGGCGGCGTCGCGATCTGGAGCAGGCCTACCTGCAGGCGCTGGCCTCCGTGCCGGAGCCGGAGGCGCCATCACCGGAGCACCGACAGCAGCTGCTGGATGCCCTGTGCGAGATTGATGCCGCCCTCGATGAACTGCCGCAGCCGGTCAGGCAGGCGTTCCTGATGTCCCAGCTCGAGGGCCTGAAGTATCGCGAGATTGCCGAGCGTCTGGCGGTGTCGGAGATTACCATCAAGCGTTACGTCAAGCGGGCGCTGGTCTGCTGTCTGATGTCGGTGGAGTCGGACTGAAATGAGTGTCGCCGGAGTGCCCCGGGCCGCACTGGAGCAGGCGGCGGAGTGGTTGCTGCGGCTCCAGGAAGGGCCGCTTGAATCAGACCAGCGTCGGGAGTTCGACCACTGGCTGGCAGCCAGTGCCGACAATGCCCGCGCCTGGCAACGGGTGGAAAGGCTTACCGCCACGCTGGGTGGTATGCCGCCGGGCGTGGCTTCCGCCGCCCTGGACCGCCCCGACAGTCCGGCGCGCCGCGCCGCCCTGGCCAAACTGGTGGTGCTGCTTGCGGTGGTGCCTGTGGGGTGGGGCGCCTGGCACCTGGCAGACAATACCAACCGGTATCGCAGTGCGGTCGGGGAGCAGCGGGAGCTGGCCACCGCCGACGGTTCGCAACTAATCCTCAATACCGATACCGACATTGCGGTGCGCTTTGATGGCCGGCAGCGACTGATCGACCTGCATCAGGGCGAGATTCACATTGAGACCAGTGATCAGCCCGATCCGCGCCCTTTTCGTGTGGCGACGGAGCAGGGCCGCCTGGAAGCCCTGGGAACCCGTTTCAGCGTGCGCCAGCTCGACGGCGAAACCCGGCTCAAGGTGTTTGCGGGCGCGGTGGCCGTGTCACCTTCGGGCCGCGGGCCCCGGACGGTGGTGGAGGCGGGCGCACAGCTGGCCTTCTCGGCGGCTCGGGTGGGGGCGGTGGAAGCCGTTGCCGACACCGATGCCGCCTGGATCAACGGCATGTTGATGGCGGATGAAATGCCCCTGGCGCAACTGCTCGGGGAACTGGCGCGTTATCGCCACGGGACCCTGCAGATGGACCCGGCTCTGGCCGCACTCACCGTCTCCGGCGCCTACCCCCTGCTCGACAGTGACCAGGCGCTGGCCATGGTGGCGGCGACCTACCCACTGCGGGTGCACCGTAGCCTGTTCGGCTACTGGACCCGGGTGCTGCCGAAACAATAATTTTCAGTCGCGCTGATACTTTTTTCGTTCCTGATTGGCATTACCAGTAACAGCAACACGATACCAAGTCATCAGGAGTCGTATGAAACGTTTCAGCTGCTTGCCCGTGGCGCGTCAGTTCGCCTGCGCGCTTTCCCTTGCCCTCGCCCTGCCCGTTACCGCAGAGGTGGCCGACACCCGTCACTACGACATTCCCGCCGGTGATCCGCTGGGCCGGCAACTGTCCCGGGTGGCCACCGAAGCCGGGCTGCCGCTGTCGTTTGATCCCTCGCTGACCCAGGGTCTGACCAGCCCGGCCCTGAGCGGCGAGCTTGCGCCCCGGGAGGTGCTGGGCCGCCTGCTGCAGGGCTCGGGCCTGATGCTGGTGGAAAAGCCCGATGGCAGTTTCACCCTGGCTCGCCGTGATGTCTCGGTATTGATGCCGCTGGAAGTGAGCGCGGACGCCATTGGCTGGGACGCCATGCCAGGAGCCTACGCCGGTGGTCAGGTGGCCCGCGGCGGTTCTGTCGGTATCCTCGGCCAAAAGGATGTGATGGAAACCCCGTTCAGTACCATCAGCTACACCGAGCAGCGGCTGCAGGACCTGCAGGCCCAGGATATCGGTGCGGTGATCGGTGCCACCGATCCCTCGGTGTACGTGCCGTCCAAGCGCAACCTGTTCGAGACCTACTTCGTGCGCGGCTTCTCATCCTCCGCCGATGACATGACCTTCAACGGTCTGGTGGGCATGGCCCCCAACCTGCGGGGTGTCACCGAGGTGGCCGAGCGGGTGGAGCTGCTGAAGGGACCGTCGGCGCTGCTTAACGGCATGTTGCCCGGCGGCAGCGTTGCCGGCAGCGTCAACATCGTGCCCAAGCGGGCAGGCAAGGAGCCTCTGGCGCGAATCACCACCAGCTACGAATCCGACAGCCTCTGGGGTGGCCATGTTGATCTGGGCCAGCGGTTTGGTGACAACCAGCAGTGGGGCGTGCGCTTCAACGGTGTCTACCGTGATGGCGACACCCCGGTGGATGGCCAGCAACACCGCATGCAACTGGCCTCGCTGGGGCTGGACTGGCGGGGTGAGAATGCCCGCGTCTCGGTGGATCTCTACAGCCAGCAGGAGGACATGGACCGGATCAACTACTTCGGCATCTTCGCGGTGGCGGATGGGGTAACCAGGGTACCGACGCCAAAACACGGAGACTATTCCCTGGCACCGGACTGGGCTTACACCAGCAATGAGTCCGACACCGTAGTACTGCGTGGTGAGTATGATCTGACCGATACGGTCACCGCCTACGCGGCCTGGGGCCACAAGGATGGTGGCTATGACGCGCTGGTGGACCGCAGCATGCTGCTGAACGATGCCGGTGACATCTCCACCCTGGCGGCCCGCTCGGCCCGGGACGGCACGGTCAAGTCCGCCGAAGTCGGGGTGCGCGGTGATCTCACCACCGGTTGGGTCCGTCACGCCTGGTCGCTGTCGGCCAACCAGTTCGAGTCGGACTCGTCCTTCCGGGACGCCTACTTCTTTGACCACGTACAGACCAACTACTACGACCTGGACTTTGGGGTCGCCCCCGATCTGACTGATTACAACCAGTCTCCGGCGGACACCTCCGCCAGTGGCAGCAAGCTGCGCAGCATCGCCATTGCCGATACGCTCTCGTTCGCCGATGACCGCTACCAGCTCACTCTGGGGGCGCGTCGCCAGAACGTCCAGAGTGACAATTACGGGGCCGATGGCGCCAGCACCGCGGAATATGATGCCAGCCGCACCTCGCCGTCGGCGGCGCTGCTGATTCGTGTCAGCGACGCCCTGTCACTGTACGCCAACTACATCGAAGGCCTGAGCCAGGGGGCAACCGCCCCGGTGGCAGCGGCCAACGCCGGTGAAGTGCTGGAACCGTACCAGACCAAGCAGTATGAAATCGGCGCCAAGTGGGACCTGGGCGCGTTCGCCCATACCCTGAGCCTGTTCCAGATCAAGAAGCCCAACGCCTATACCGATCCGGACACGCTGGTGTTCGGCACCTACGGTGAGCAGCGCAACCGGGGACTGGAGTGGAGCTTTGTGGGCGAGCCGCTGCCGCGGACGCGCTTGCTGGGCGGCGCGTCCTACACCGAGGCGGAGGTGACCCGGTCACTGAACGGCGCCAACGAGGGCAATCAGGTGACCGGTGTGCCCAAGGTGCTGGCCAAGGTAGGAGCCGAGTACGACCTGGCCCGTGTGCCGGGGCTGACCCTGACCGCCGGCGTTGTGCACACCGGCAAGCGTTACGTCAACAACAGTCACCGGCTGGCGGTGCCGGACTACACCACCTTTGATGTTGGCGCCCGTCACGTGACCCGGCTACTGGCCAAGTCACTGACCCTGCGGGCGCGGGTACAGAACGTTACCAATGAGGCGTACTGGCTGGGGTCGTGGAATGGCGGTGATGGCAGCGGCCTGTCTGGTGGCCTGGGCGCGCCACGCACCTTCCTGATGTCGGCAACGGTGGATTTCTAGGTGAGTGCCGGAACCGGAGCGGTCCGCCAGGTTCTGGCGCCGATTCGCGGGCGGCTGACCCTGGCCGCGGTGATCGCGGGCGCTGGTGCGGTGTTCACCCTGGTGCCTCTGGCCGGAATCGCCCACCTGGCGACGCTTGTGCTGGGGGATCAGGGGTTGCGAGGGCAGGGGGTGGATGGCAGCGCGCTGACCGAGGCCATCTGGCAGACCGTCGCGCTGAGTCTGCTGGCCCTGTGCCTGGGGTTGGCCCTGGTTTCCGTGGCTGAACTGCTGGCGCACCTGGCGGACAATCGACTGACCCGGCAGTTGCGGCGCTCCGCCATGGATCGTCTGGCCCAGGTGCCGCTGGGCTGGTTCACCAGCCGGGCCTCGGGGGAGGTGAAGCGGGCGCTGCAGGACGACGTCGGCACCCTCCATGAGCTGACCGCCCACTACTACACCATCCGCGGACGCACCTGGGGCGCGATTCTGGCGTCGGTGGTGTATCTGTTTGCCATGGACTGGCGTATGGCGCTGGTCTCGTTACTGCCGTTTCCGGCATTTTTCCTGGTATTCCGGGCGGCGATGAAGGCCGGCAGCGAAGAGAACATGAAGGCGTTTGTCGACGGCCAGTCGCGGATCAACAACGCGGTGGTGGAGTTCGTCAATGGCATTCCGGTGCTGAAAGCCTTTGCCGGCAGCGAACGGGCCAACAGCCGCTACCGGGATGCCGTCGAGGCGTTCCTGCAGGCGTTCGTTGCCTTCACCCGGCCATTGGTGGTGCCGATGGCCAACGCCAACGCCATCATCTCCCCGGTGGCGGTATTGGCCGTGGTGCTGACGTTCGGCGTGCTGTTCGTCGGTCTGGGCTGGATGACGCCGGTGGAGGTGCTGCCGTTTGTCCTGGTGACGCCGGGCATCTCCGCGCCGCTGCAACTGCTGAGCTTTATCGGCCACGACCTGCATAACGCCACGGGGGCGGCACAGCGGGTTCAGGCGCTGCTGGAAACCCCTGTGCTGGCACAACCGGAGGCGGCTGAGGCGGCGCTGCCGGGCAGCAACGAGGTGCGGGTTGAGCAGCTCAGTTACGGTTATGACAAGCAGTCGCCGGTGCTGCAGGCACTCGACTTCACTCTGGAGCCTGGCACGGTGACCGCCGTTGTGGGCGCTTCCGGTGCCGGTAAATCGACCCTGGCCCGATTGTTGTTGCGGTTCTTTGATCCCAGCGCCGGTCGCATCACCCTCGGAGGGGTGGACCTGCGCCAGCTCGCCGCGCCGGAACTCTATCGCCGTGTGGGGTTTGTGCTGCAGGAGGTTCGCCTGATCCATGGCAGCGTGCGTGACAACATCGCCCTGGGTCGTCCGGCGGCCAGCCAGCAGGAGATTGAAGCGGCGGCCCGGCTCGCCAATATCCATGACCGTGTTGAGGCCCTGCCGCGAGGCTATGACTCGGTGGTTGGTGAGGACGCCCAGCTCTCCGGCGGCGAACAGCAGAGGGTGAGCATCGCCCGTGCGGTATTGCTCGATCCGCCGGTGCTGGTGCTGGATGAAGCCACGGCGGCTGCCGACGCTGGCAACGAAGCGGCGATCCAGGCGGCCCTGTCGCGGTTTGCCGAGGGCCGTACCCTGTTGGTCATCGCCCATCGGCTCGATACCGTGAGGCAGGCCGATCGCATTCTGGTGCTGGACAATGGCCGGATTGCCGAACAGGGGCGGCACGAGGAGCTGCTGGCCCGCAATGGTCTCTACACCCGGCTTTGGCGCCTGGGTGGCTATCAGGAGGCGACCTCATGTTGAACACGTTGATGAGCCTGTTGGGTCGCGATGTTGCCATCTTCAGGCGCTACCTGATCATGGTGGTGCTCTATGGTCTGCTGAACGGCATCACGGTGGTGCTGCTGGTGCCGCTGCTCTCTCATTTGCTGGCCGGGGAGGTGCGCCCCGCAACGTTCTGGCTGGCGGGCTTCCTGGGGTGTGCCGCGCTGGCCTGGTGGTGGCGGGTACAGGTGGACAAGGCCGGGGTCAGGGTTGGTGTGTCGGTGCTGTGCAGCGGTCGCCTGCGTCTCGGTGACCATGTCGCCGGCCTGCCAGTGGGCTGGTTTACCCCGGCCAACACCGCTCGCCTCAGCCATGTGGTGTCCCATGGCCTGATGGAGGTGGCCCAGTTGCCGGCGCATGTGTTCACGCCGGTGTTTGGTGGCCTGGTCACCCCCTTGGTCATGGTGCTGGCGCTGTTTGTGCTGAACGGGCAGATGGGGCTGATTGCGCTACTGGCGCTGCCTCTGCTGGCGGTGGTGTTCTGGCTGGCAACACGACTGGGACGGCAGGTGGATCGCCGCTTCCACGACCACGCCGCCGACACCAGTCAGCGGCTGGTGGAGTTCGCCCAGGCCCAGTCGGTATTGCGGGCGTTCAACGGTGAGGGCGCCGGTGCCCGTTTCCTGGCCGAGGCCATTGATCGTCAGCACCGCTCCGCCCGGCAATTGATCTACCCCTCGATACTGGCGGTGACACTCAACGCCTGGGTGGTGCAGGCCGTTTTTGCCGCGCTGCTGCTTGCGGCGGTGTTCTGGCTCAACCAGGCGCTGATGGCTGGCCAGTCGTCGCAATCGCTGATTGCGGTGACCGTGGCGTTGCTGCTGAGTTATCGCTTCGTTGAGCCGTTGCTGGAGGTTGCCGGCTATGGTGAGGCATTGCGGGGCGCTCGCAACCAGCTTGACGGCGTGCGGGAAATCCTGGCAGCACAACCGTTGCCGCAGCCGCCTCAACCACAGTCACCGGCGGACCATTCGGTGGCTCTGCGCGATGTCCGCTTCCGTTACGGCGCCAGTGAGACGGAGGTGTTGCGGGGGGTGAATCTTGAGGTTGCGCCCGGCAGCATGGTTGCACTGGTTGGTGCGTCCGGATCGGGCAAGACCACGTTGATGCGTCTGGTGGCGCGGTTCTTCGATGTCACTGGTGGCCAGGTTCTGGTGGGCGGTATCGATGTGCGGCAGATGACCAGCGACCAGTTGGCGGCACAGATCAGCCAGGTGTTCCAGGATACTTACCTGTTCCAGGGCAGTATCGCCGACAACATCCGCCTGGGGCGGCCCGGGGCCAGTGACAACGAGTTGGCGGAGGTGGTCCGGCTGGCCGGTGTGGAAACGCTGGTTGAACGCTTACCCGAGGGGCTGGAAACGCTGGTGGGTGAGGGTGGTGCCCGGCTGTCCGGGGGCGAGCGGCAGCGCATTGCCATCGCCCGGGCGCTGATCAAGGACGCTCCCATCCTGTTGGTGGATGAAGCCACGGCAGCACTGGATACCGGCAATCAGGCCATCATTGCCGAGACTCTGGCGCGACTGCGGGGCAAACGCACGCTGATAGTGATCGCCCATCAGCTGTCCACCATCACCTCTGCTGACCGGATTGTGGTGTTGGAGGATGGCGCTGTCTGCGAGCAGGGATGCCACCGCGAGCTGGCTGCGGCCGGCGGGCGCTATGCACGCTTTCTGACCCAGCGTGAGTCGGCCAAGGGTTGGCAGGTCGCCGGGGGACAATCCCATCTCCGACAAGCGGAACACTGTGTCGATACCTAGCGTTCTGTCCCTGGGCTTTGTGTTGCTGTGCCTGGTCTCGCTGGCGGTTGGTGTCAAGCCGATGGCCTGGCACGCACTGCTGTCGCTGTCTGGCGATGCCTGGACGACCCTGACCGCCAGCCGCCTGCCGCGCCTGGCGGCGGTGGTGCTGACCGGCGTCGGCCTGCCCATGTGCGGGGTTATCCTGCAGCAGATCGTGCGCAACCGCTTTGTCGAGCCCGCCACCTCCGGTGGCCTGGACGCGGCGCGCCTGGGGTTGCTGGTGTCGCTGATTCTGGCACCGGCGATGGGCACGCTGGGGCGGATGCTGTTCGCCCTGGTGTTCTGTCTGGCGGCCTGTGCGCTCTACTTGGCCATCGTCCGCCGCATCCATTTCCGCAATACCGTGATGGTGCCGGTGATCGGGCTGATGTACGGCAGCGTGCTCAGTGCCATTGCCGAGTTTTACGCCTATCGCCACAACATCCTGCAGAGCATGCAGGGGTGGTTGCTGGGGGACTTTTCCAAGATTGTTGAAGGCAACTACGAGATTCTCTATCTCACCCTGCCGATCATTTTGGTGACCTACCTCTACGCCCACCGCTTCACCGTACTGGGCATGGGCGAGGATATGGCCACCAGTCTGGGGGTGAGCTACGCCGTCACCGCCGGCCTTGGCCTGCTGCTGGTATCGGTGACGGTGGCGGTGACGGTCATTACGGTGGGTACCATACCGTTTGTTGGCCTGGTGATCCCCAACCTGGTGGTGCTGTACTACGGCGAGCACCTGCGCCATACCCTGCCGATTGTGGCGCTGGCTGGTGCCTGCCTGCTGCTGGTCTGCGACCTGATCAGCCGGCTGCTGATCTATCCGTTCGAGATCCCCATCGGACTGACCGCCGGCAGTGTCGGCGGCGTGCTGTTTCTGTTGCTGATTCTGCGGAGGAACCGCTGATGCGCCGGCCGCTCATGCTCTCAAGCTGGGTCGCCGTGCTGGTGCTGGCGGTGGTGTTCGTGCTGCTGAATTCCGGACTGGACACCGACTACATCATTCCCAAGCGGTTGCTGCGGCTGGCGGCCATGGGGCTGGGCGGTGTCTGCATCGCGTTCTCCGCCATTGTGTTCCAGAGCATCGCCGGCAACCGGATTCTGACACCGGCAATCATGGGCTATGAGTCGGTGTACCTGCTGTTCCAGGCGCTGCTGGTGTGGCTGTTGGGCACCAGCAGCCTGATGCTGATGGGCCAGAACGGCAACTTCTTTGCGTCGGTGCTGCTGATGCTGGCCTATTCCTGGGTGATCCATCGCTGGCTGTTCCGGGATGGCCGCAGCAACGTCTATTTCCTGCTGTTGCTGGGGTTGGTGCTGACTATGGTGATCAGCACCCTGACCCAGTTTATCCAGGTCACGGTCAGTCCCGGTGAGTTCGCTGTTCTTCAGGGCTACAACGAGGCGTCATTCAATCGGGTTCGTCCCGGGCAACTGGGCTATGCGGCGGTGCTGGTGCTGCTGGTGGCCGGTGTGATGCTGCGCTCGCGGGCGCTGCTGGATGTGATTGCCCTGGGACGGGAGCAGGCCCTGTCGCTGGGAGTGGATTACCCCCGTTGTGTCCGTCAGCAGCTGTTCCTGGTGGCGGTGCTGGTGGCCATCTCCGCCAGTCTGGTGGGGCCGACGGCCTTTATGGGGATTTTTGTGGCCAATCTGGCCTACGCCCTTGCGGGCACTACCCGCCATCGGGCCACCCTGCCCATGGCCAGCGCGGTGGCCGTCGGGCTGTTCATCCTGGCCCAGTTGCTGGTGGAGCAGGTGCTCAACTATCGCACTACCGTGACGATCCTGATCAACCTGATCTGCGGTGGCTACTTTCTGGCGTTAATGATCCGGACCCGAGGTCGCGCATGATTTCTGTACACAACCTGTCCAAACGCTATGGTGGCCGCACCGTACTGGCGGATGTCTCCACCCGCTTTCCGGCGCGTCAGGTCACCTCGCTGATCGGCCCCAACGGCGCCGGCAAGACCACCCTGCTGATGATGCTGGCGCGGTTGCTGTCGCCGGATCAGGGCGAGATCCTGCTGGCGGAGCAGCCGGTCCACGACATCCGTCTTGCCGACTACGCCCGGCGGGTGGCCACCCTGCGACAGTCTCCGGGGATCAACCTGAGGCTGACGGTGGAGGAACTGGTGGGGTTTGGCCGTTTTCCCTACAGTCGCGGCACCCTCACCGAAACCGATCGGCACGCGGTGGCTGATGCCATCGAGTTCCTGTCACTGACGCCGCTGCGCCAGGCCTATATTGACGAGCTCAGCGGCGGGCAGCGGCAGATGGCCTTCCTGGCCATGACCATTGCCCAGCAGACCGACTGTCTGCTGCTGGACGAGCCCCTCAACAACCTCGACATGAAACACGCGGTGCAGATCATGCGGGCTCTTCGCCGGCTGTGTGACGAGCAGGGACGGACGGTGGTTCTGGTGATCCACGACATCAACTTTGCCGCCAACTACTCGGATCGCATTGTCGCCCTCAAACAGGGGCGGCTCCATTTCAGTGGCCCGGTGGCGGACACCGTCACCGAAGCCCGGCTGCAGGATCTTTACGACCTCGACTTCGACATTGTCCGCAGTGAGCGGGGCCGTTTGTGCAATTACTTCAACCCTCAGGGAGACTGGTCATGAAACTGGAAACACTTTACCCCCGCAGTTGGTCTGCGCTGGTGGCGGCTGCGGTGCTGGGGCTGGCAGGCTGTGAGCCGTCGGCATCGGGGGACGGCAGTCCCAGTCCGCAGGCGTCGGTGGCGTCGTCAGCTGCTCAGGCCGAGTACCAGCCCATCACCGTGCAGCATGCATTGGGGGAAACGACCATTGAGCAGCTGCCCAGGCGGGTGGTGGCGTTCGACATGAACGACGTCGATTCGCTGGATCAGTTGGGGGTGCCTGTGGCCGGCATGCCCAAGGATTATGTGCCGGATTTCCTGGCGTCCTACCGGGATGATGCCGGGGTTGAGGATCTGGGAGCGATCGTCCGGCCCAATCTGGAGCGAGTGTACGCCCTGAAACCGGACCTGATTCTGATCTCGCCGGTTCAGGCCCAGTATTACGATGAGCTGAGTGAGATTGCGCCGACCCTGCACTTCGACTGGGACCTGCTGAACGAACAGGGAAGCTACATTGACATTGCCAAGGATCACCTGCTGACCCTGGGGCGGATTTTCCAGAAGGAGGCCCTGGCACGGAAGAAGGTGGCGGAGATCAGCGCCGGCGTTGAGCGCGCCCGGTCGGTGACGGCAGGGCGGCCGGAAACCGCGCTGATCGTGATGCACAACAATGGTGCGTATAGTTCGTTCGGCATCCGGTCCCGTTATGGCTTTGTGTTTGACACCCTTGGGGTCAAGCCGGCCAGCCGGAACATCGAGCCGGGTCTGCACGGCCAGCCCATATCCAATGAATTCATCAGCGCCGTGGACCCGGACATCCTTTATGTCATTGACCGTACCGCGGTGATGGAGCGCAAGGCGACGTTGACCATGGCCATCATGGCCAACCCGCTGCTGCAGCAGACCCGGGCCTGGAAGGCCGGGCGGGTGGTGTTTGTTGATGCCCAGACCTGGTATGTCACGGCGGCCAGCGTGACCTCCCTGGGGATCATTGTGGACGAGGTGATCCAGGGCTACCGGACCACCCCGGCAAGCCCCGGGGCCTGAGGCCATCAATCGTCCGGATGGCCCTCGTGGTCCATGCCCAGTTCGTTGATCTTGCGGGTCAGGGTGTTGCGGCCCCAGCCCAGCAGGATGGAGGCGTCCCGCCGGCGGCCGCCGGTGTGCTTGAGCGCGGTTTCGATCATGATGCGCTCGAACTCGGGGACCGCCACATCCAGCAGTCCCTTGTGGCCGCGTTTGAGTTCCTGTTCCGCCCAGTTGCGCAGGCCTTCCTGCCAGGTCTGGCCGGTGGCCGGGGCTTCGGATTGCTGCAGCAGTTCCGGCGGCAGGTCGTCGATGTGGATCTCGCGACCGCTGGCCATCACGGTGAGCCAGCGGCAGGTGTTCTCAAGCTGACGGACGTTGCCGGGCCAGGGCAGGGTGGTGAGGTATTCCTCCGCTTCCGGGCGCAGCAGTTTGGGTTCCACCGCCAGTTCCCGGGCGGCCCGTTTGAGAAAGTGCTGCATCAGCCGGGGAATGTCTTCGCGGCGTTCCGCCAGTTTGGGCAGGTGTACCCGGATGACGTTGAGGCGGTGAAACAGGTCTTCCCGGAACGAGCCGTCCTGCACCAGTTTCTCCAGATCCTGGTGCGTGGCGGCAATGATCCGCACGTCCACCTTGATGGGGGTGGTGCCCCCCACCCGGTAGAACTCGCCGTCGGCGAGCACCCGCAGCAGCCGGGTCTGGGTGTCTGCAGGCATGTCCCCGATCTCGTCCAGGAACAGGGTGCCGCCGTTGGCCTGCTCGAAGCGGCCATGGCGGGCGGCACCGGCACCGGTAAAGGCGCCCTTCTCGTGACCAAACAGCTCGGACTCAATCAGATCCTTGGGAATCGCCGCCATGTTCAGGGCGATGAACGGGTGGCTGGCCCGGGGGCTGTGGTTGTGCAGGGCCTGGGCCACCAGTTCCTTGCCGGTCCCGCTCTCGCCATTGATCAGCACGGTAATGTTGGAATGTGACAGCCGGCCGATGGCGCGAAACACCTCCTGCATCGCCGGTGCCTCGCCGATGATTTCGGCGTTGCGCTGGCTGGCCTCGACGGCCGGCTCGCTGGTGGCGCGACGCTCGTGGCTGTGGGCCACGGCACGCTTGACCAGCGCCACCGCGTCATCCACATCAAACGGTTTGGGCAGGTACTCGAAGGCCCCGGTCTGGTAGCTGGTGACGGCGCTGTCCAGGTCGGAATGGGCGGTCATGATGATGACCGGCAGGTCGGGATGGTGCTCGACAATGTTCGACAGCAGGGTGATGCCATCGACACCCGGCATGCGGATGTCACTGATGATGGCGTCCGGCTGTTCGTGCTCCAGGCGGGTGATGATGCTCTCGCCGTTCTCGAAAACCCGTGGTTTCATGTCGGCCTGGCTCAGGGCGCGCTCCAGCACCCAGCGAATGCTGCGATCGTCGTCGATGATCCAGACGTTTGCCGATTGGCTCATGCTTGGTCCTCCAGGGGCAGGAAGATGATGAAGTCGGTTTGGCCGGGCTCGCTCTCACATTCCACGAGCCCATTGTGCTGGCCAATGATGCTTTGGGTGATCGACAGTCCCAGGCCGGTGCCGCTGGCCCGGCCGCTGATCATGGGGTAGAAGATGTTCTGCAGCAGTTCCGGAGGAATGCCGGGGCCGTTGTCGATGACGTCAATGCGGCACACCAGCCGGTGACGGGTGTGGCCGATGGTGAACTGGCGCAGGGCGCGGGTGCGGAAGGTGATGGTGGGCGGTTCCTCACGGCTGTTGTCGTGGTGCTCAAAGGCGGCCTCCATGGCGTTGCGGGCGATGTTGAGCACCGCCTGAATCAGCTGTTCCTTGTCTCCCTGGAACTCGGGCAGGCTGGGGTCGTAGTCGCGACGGAAGCGGATTTCGCCACGGCTTTCCGCCTCCAGCAGGGTTCTCACCCGTTCCAGAATCTCGTGAATGTTGGTCGGTGCCATCCGTAATGCGCGGTTGGGTCCCAGCATCCGGTCGACCAGACTGCGCAGTCGGTCGGCCTCGTTGATGATGACCTGGGTGTACTCCCGCTGGCCTTCGTCGATCAGTTCCCGGTCGAGCAGTTGTGCCGCGCCACGGATTCCGCCCAGTGGATTCTTGATCTCGTGGGCCATGCCCCGGACCAGGATGCGGCTGGTTTCCTGTTTGGCAATGATCTCCTCCTCCCGGGTGATGCGAAGCAATCGGTCCCGGGGCTGGATTTCCACCAACAGTTCCGGTTTCTGGCTGCCGGTCGGTGACACCGAGTAGTCCACCGTCAGTCGGGTGCCGGAGGTCAGCAGGAATTCGGCCTCCCGCTTGGTGTAGGACTGGCCATTGAGGGCGGCGGCGTGAAGGGTGTCGAGGGCTTCTTCGGATTCCACCAGCAGGTCCACCACCGGGTTACCCTGGGCACGGGTGATACTGGTCTCAAACAGGCTTTCGGCCGATGGATTGAGGTATTGCACGTTGAGTTTTGCATCCAGCACCAGCACCGCCGTGGTGAGGTTGTCCAGAAGGTGTTTGTAGCCAGCAGACGTCGCCATGATTCTCCCCTTGGTATGCAGGGCGTTTCTGCAAGAAGTGAACCACTTTGGCCCAAAAGCCCTGACGGGATCGAAATGAGTGCACCGCCTCAGCCTGAATACGGCGCGGAGACCGGCAGGGTGCCGTGTTGCGGGGCATTCACCGCGGCACGGGGTTGAGTTGTCCTGGCCGGAGACGGTTACAGCGGGGCACGGTAAAAGACGCGCGCCCTGCGTTGGCACAGAGTATGGCCGCTATTTGGTGCGGACGCACCAATTTGGTGCTTTGTCGGCAGGGGCGCCGGTAGGGAGGGCGCCAGGGTATGGCGCCGTTTCGGTCAATTCTGCGCGGACGGCCGGTGGATGGTGAAGGAGATGCTGTTGCCACTCTGGACGCGGACGCCATCGCTGTTGATCACATGCACGTCGGCCTGGTGGGTACCGCGGAAAACATTGCGCACCATCACCGAACCCGAGCTGGACTGGCCGACCGGGGCGCCATCCAGGGCAACCTCGAACAGGTGACCCTCACGCAAGGCCGGGCTGCTGCTGACCTGGAATTCCACGTCACCGTTGCCACTGTGAAACGCGGTGTCATTACCTGGCGATACAAAGCGGATGCTGTCGTAAGGCTGGGCGCTGGTATCGCCGGCCTCCGGCGCCGCTTCTGTCTGGGTGACATCTTCCAGTTTGGGCAGGGTAATGGTTGTGATTGGCTTGACCTCCACCGTCTCGGACTGGTCACTGGCTTCGTCTGAGTAGGTGACGTTGCCGTACTGATCCACGCTGCGGTAGATCTCGGCAAACGCCGGTGAAGTCAGTGCCGTCAGTGCGCCGGCGAATACTGCAATCCTTGGTGTCATAGCCCTGGTCCGTTGTGGTTATTGGGATCGAGAGACTGCGTAAGCCTCTTCTGGATTATCGATAGCGCAATCGGACATTGCAACGCCATGGGTTTTGCCCTTGGTTACAAAGCGTTAAGGCTCGGTTGTCGGTACCGCTTTGAGTTGGCAAACGGGCATAAAAAAGCCCCGCACAGGGCGGGGCTTCAGGCACTGCGTCATCCGTCAGGATCAGCAGGAGTAGTACATGTCGAACTCGACCGGGTGAGTGGTCATGTTCAGGCGCTCGATCTCGCCGCGCTTGAGGTCAACGAAGCCGGCAATCATGTCTTCGGTGAACACGCCGCCACGGGTCAGGAACTCGTGGTCCGCTTCCAGGCAGTCCAGGGCTTCCTGGAAGGTGCCGGCAACCGTCGGAATGTTCAGGGCTTCTTCTTTCGGCAGATCGTACAGATCCTTGTCCATGGCATCGCCCGGGTGGATCTTGTTCTGGATACCGTCGAGGCCGGCCATCATCAGGGCTGCGAACGCCAGGTACGGGTTGGCGGCCGGGTCCGGGAAGCGGACTTCCACGCGACGGGCTTTCGGGCTGTTGACGTACGGGATACGGATGGAGGCAGAGCGGTTACGGGCGGAGTAGGCCAGCATAACCGGTGCTTCGAAGCCCGGCACCAGACGCTTGTAGCTGTTGGTGGAGGAGTTGGTGAAGGCGTTGATGGCCTTGGCGTGCTTGATGATACCGCCGATGTAGTACAGGGCGGTTTCGCTCAGGCCGGCGTAGCCGTCGCCAGCGAAGATGTTCTTGCCGTCCTTGTTCAGGGACATGTGCACATGCATGCCGGAGCCGTTGTCACCAACCACAGGCTTGGGCATGAAGGTCGCGGTCTTGCCGTAGGCGTGGGCGACGTTATGCACGCAGTACTTGAGGATTTGTACTTCGTCGGCCTTCTTCACCAGGGTGTTGGCGCCAACGCCGATTTCGCACTGGCCAGCGGTGCCCACTTCGTGGTGATGCACTTCGATTTCCAGGCCCATGGACTCCATGGCAGCACACATCGCGCCACGCAGGTCGTGCAGGCTGTCAACCGGTGGCACCGGGAAGTAACCGCCTTTCACGCCCGGACGGTGACCGATGTTGTTGCGGTCGAAGTCTTCGCCGGAAACCCATGCCGCTTCTTCGGAGTGGATGGAGTACATGGCGCCGCTCATGTCGACGTTCCATTTCACCGAATCGAATACGAAGAACTCCGGCTCCGGACCAAACAGAGCACCATCGGCGATACCGGTGGATTTCAGATATTCTTCGGCGCGACGGGCAACGGAGCGGGGATCACGCTCATAGCCCTGCATGGTGGTCGGCTCGACGATGTCGCAGGTGATGTTCAGCGTGGTTTCTTCGGTGAACGGGTCGAGAACGGAGCTTTCATCGTCCGGCATCAGGATCATGTCGGATTCGTTGATGCCCTTCCAGCCGGCGATTGAGGAGCCGTCGAACATCTTGCCGTCGGTGAAGAAATCCTCGTCCACTTCGGTGGCCGGCAGGGTCACGTGCTGCTCTTTACCGCGGCTGTCGGTGAACCGGAGGTCAATCCACTTAACTTCGTGCTCTTTGATCAGGTCAATCGTCTTGGACATTATGCAAGCTCCGTTGTTTAGCCCGCAGGCGGGCGTGTCGGTGTTCTTTGTTGCGTTTGGCCGGCGCTCCCGCCTCAGTGCGTGGGCCGACGCAGCCTTGTTATCAGGTGGGCGTAGCTTATCAGAAGCAACAGACGCTCACCTTCAAAATTGGTTGCGTAAGACAAAGCAGGGTCCGTGCCAGTTTTTCGTGCATGCGCCAGAACAGCGCAGTGACGGGCCCTGGCTGTCGGGCAGATGCGCTTTCGGGGCGCAAAACGCCGTGTCACGAGCGTAGCTCAACACCAAAATGGTGCAAACCCCTTGGTTGATGCACTTAAATGGTGCGTCAGGGTGTTTGTCGTCGTGGGAATTACCTGCCAATTGCGACCATTATTCATACTAACGACATCAAGTTTCCGTTATACTGCGCGCCGCCTCACCGACCCTGTTCCTGAACGGGCACCGCATACCTTCTGTTTGGTTTCTGCTGGCACTGGCTGTGCCACTCAAAAGTGTCCCTGGGGGAGGAGAGGCCTGGCCGCCGCGCTTGACTGTGCTTTCGTTGTCAGCAAGCGATGTCCGGGCCGGTTCTTTTACTTAACGGATTTGAGACGGTGTGCGTGTGGTCGGGAACGACCGCCGCCTGAGACCTCTCAGGTCAGTACGCATGCCGCAGGATATTGTTGTGATTGAGAATCTTCGTAATATCGCCATCATCGCCCACGTCGACCATGGCAAAACCACCCTGGTGGACCAGCTGTTGCGCCAGTCTGGCACTCTGGACCGTAAAGAGCTCGAGAATGAGCGCGTTATGGACTCCAACGACCAGGAAAAAGAGCGTGGCATCACCATCCTGGCGAAGAACACTGCGCTGAAGTGGAAAGACTACGACATCAACATCGTGGACACCCCGGGACACGCCGACTTCGGTGGTGAGGTCGAGCGGGTAATGAGCATGGTGGACAGTGTGCTTCTGGTGGTGGATTCCATCGACGGCCCGATGCCGCAGACCCGCTTTGTTACCCAGAAAGCGTTCGACGCAGGTCTGAACCCGATCGTGGTGGTCAACAAGATCGACCGTCCGGGCGCGCGTCCGGACTGGGTCGTGGATCAGGTATTCGACCTGTTCGATGCCCTGGGTGCCACCGACGAGCAGCTGGATTTCCCGATTGTCTACGCCAGCGCCCTCAACGGCATCGCCGGCGAGGACCACGAGAAGCTGGACGACAACATGGATGCGGTCTTCCAGGCCATCGTGGACCATGTTCCTGCGCCCAATGTTGATCTGGACGGCCCGTTCCAGATGCAGATTTCCCAGCTCGACTACAACAGTTTCCTGGGTGTGATCGGCATCGGCCGGATCATGCGCGGCAAGGTGACCACCAACTCTCCGGTCACCGCCATTGGCGCGGACGGCAAGAAACGCAATGGCCGGATTCTCAAGATCATGGGTCATTCCGGGCTACAGCGTGTCGAGGTTGAACAAGCTCAGGCCGGCGACATCGTCTGCGTCAGCGGTCTGGATGAACTGTACATCTCCGACACCCTGTGCGACCAGAATGCCGTTGAGGCACTGCCACCGCTGACAGTGGATGAGCCTACCGTGTCCATGACCTTCCAGGTCAACGACTCGCCGTTCGCCGGCAAGGAAGGCAAGTACGTCACCAGTCGCAACATCAAGGAGCGCCTCGAGAAGGAGCTGCTGCACAACGTGGCGCTGCGGGTGGAAGAAGGGGACTCCGCCGACAAGTTCAAGGTATCTGGCCGGGGTGAGCTGCACCTGTCGGTGCTGATCGAGAACATGCGTCGGGAGAACTTCGAGCTGGCGGTGGGTCGTCCGGAAGTGGTGATCCGCGAAATCGACGGCGAGAAGCAGGAGCCGTACGAGAACGTGATCGTCGACATCGAGGAAGAGCACCAGGGCCCGCTGATGGAGCAGATGGGACTGCGCAGGGGTGAGCTGACCAACATGACGCCGGATGGCAAGGGCCGCATGCGCCTGGAATACACCATTCCGGCCCGTGGTCTGATCGGCTTCCGCAACACCTTCCTGACCATGACGTCCGGTAGCGGTATCCTGACCTCCACCTTCAGCCACTATGGTCCGATCAAGGTGGGTGATGTCACCAGTCGTCAGAACGGTGTGATTGTGTCAATGGCAACAGGTACCGCGTTGACCTACTCACTGGAGACCCTGCAGAGCCGTGGCAAGCTGTTCCTCGACCCCGGCCAGGAAATCTACGAAGGCCAGCTCTGTGGTATTCACAGCCGTGATAACGATCTGGTGGTGAACCCCACCAAGGGCAAGAAGCTGGATAACATGCGTGCCTCTGGCAAGGACGAGGTTATCGGGCTGGTGCCGCCGATCAAGCACACCCTGGAGCAGGCGCTTGAGTTCATCGATGACGATGAGCTGGTGGAAGTGACGCCGAAATCGATCCGGTTGCGCAAGAAGCTGCTGACCGAGAACGAGCGCAAGCGCGCCAACAAGGGCTGATCGGGACGCCGAGCTGACCGGCCCGGGTGATTGCTCGGGCCCGGTCAGGTTTGGCAGAGCGGATTGGTTTGGTGGAAGGGGTGGCCTCAGGGTCGCCCCTTTCGCGTTTTGGGCGAGGCAAAGCGTTTCATGTCATACTGCTTCGATGTCGACGACAGGCACCTTTCATTAATGGACACCAGGTGATGCCTCCATGTTGAACCTTTACCCAGAACTCCGTCCCAATGCCCGTCACCGCCTCAAGGTGACGCCTCCCCACGAGCTCTTCCTGGAAGAAAGCGGCAATCCCGAGGGGATTCCGGTGCTGGTGGTCCACGGCGGCCCCGGGGGCGGCTGTGAGGACTACTACCGGCGGTTCTTCGATGCCGAACGTTATCGCATCATCCTGCTGGATCAGCGTGGGGCCGGTCGCTCCACGCCTCTGGCGGAGCTGGCGGACAATACCACCGCCGATCTGGTGGCGGACATGGAGCAGGTCCGGCAGTTCCTGGGCATTGATCGCTGGGTGCTGTTCGGCGGAAGCTGGGGCTCCACCCTCAGTCTGGTCTACGCCGAACAGTATCCGGAGCGGGTGATGGGGCTGGTGCTGAGGGGCATCTTCCTGTGCCGGCCCCAGGACATTCACTGGTTCTATCAGGAAGGCGCCAGCCGGGTGTTCCCGGATTACTGGCGCGACTTTTTGGCGCCGATCCCGGAGGCGGAGCGGGGCGATCTGGTGTCGGCCTACTATCGGCGTCTGACCAGTGACAACGAGCTGGAGCAGATCCAGGCAGCCAAGGCCTGGTCTATCTGGGAGGGGCGGTGTGCCACCCTGCACCCGAATCCGGCGGTGGTGGACCATTTCGGTCATCCCCACGTTGCCATCGCACTGGCGCGAATCGAGTGCCACTACTTCATGAATCGGGCCTTTCTGGAACCGGACCAGATTCTCAACAATGCCAGTGCGCTGGCTGGGATTCCCGGCATCATCGTCCATGGCCGCTACGACATGGTGTGTCCTTTGGACAATGCCCTGGTGCTGAGCCAGGCATGGCCTGACGCGGATCTGCGCATCATTCGCGATGCGGGTCATTCCGCCTCCGAGCCGGCAATTGTGGATGCCCTGATGCACGCTGTAGATGAGGTGGTGGAGAAATCCCAGGAAACGACTTCCTGAGTGACCATCAGCGGCTCTGTTACGATTGGTAAAGCAATTTCCGGGGCTGGCAGTTGCAGGAAAAGTGACGTGGTCGTTAGAATCTGTGCTCCTAGATTCAAACGGATACGTTATGAAGGGGTTGATACAGCGGGTAAAACAGGCCAGTGTGACCGTCGAAGGTCACCGGCTCTCGGAGATTGATACCGGGTTGCTGCTGTTGCTGGGGGTTGAGCGCGAAGACGGTGAGGCTCAGGTGCAGTCGCTGTGCCGAAAGATTCTGTCCTACCGTGTGTTCCCTGATCACCAGGGGCGAATGAATCGCAGCCTCCAGGATATAAAAGGGGGGCTGCTGGTTGTCCCCCAGTTTACCCTTGCCGCTGATACCCGCTCCGGAACCCGCCCCGGCTTTTCTTCCGCCGCTCCCCCTGATCAAGCCAATGAACTCTATCTACGCTTTATCGCCTCCGCCAGGGCAGCCCTGGGTACAGAGCTTGTGGGTGAGGGACGGTTCGGTGCGGACATGCAGGTAGCGTTGGTAAACGATGGTCCGGTCACGTTCTTGCTGGAAGTGTGAGTCGTGCCAACCTCGGGGTTGTAACCGTACGATCCAAACTGGTGCATTCGTTCGTGCTGGACTTGCCCGGGAAATGGTCGTCCGGCGCCTTTGCTGAGCTATCACTCTGAAAGCCGTGAAGAAAGGCTAAGTTGGTCCCAGGTTTGAATGGTCAGTTGGATGGGCAGTTGGCTATAAAACAGCCATGAACTGTCACGAAACGGACTAAAAAATCTGGTAGAAATGTTTGCAAATGTGAAAACCTTGTATTAAAACGAATTCATCATGCAGTGCTTTAATTAAAGCCTGTAAGTAGCTGACGCTTAAGGAGCGAAGGCGAATCCCGGTGGTCTTGGCCACGGTGGTTCCAGTGCCGTTAACACTTAAGTCGTCATTTACTATTTGTCATGAAAGTGACATGTTTACGACACACAATCGGGCCCGTTCCTGGCTCGATTGTCGAAGTCAAAAAAGAACGGGTAGAACCCGACGCTAAAACCTGAGTTAACTCAAAAAAGGAAGACGCAACATGAAGAAGACGCTCATCGCATCTGCTATCGCAGCGGCAACCTTCTCCGCTTCTGCCCTGGCCGCAGACAACATGCCGACCGTATACGGCAACATCCAGTACGCACTGGCACACGACAACTTCGACGGTGGTCCTTCCACAGTTGATCATTTCGACAACGGCTCCACCCTGGGTGTGAAGCACAGCCACGAAATTGCCCCGGGCCTGGAAGGTTTCTTCAAGCTGGAGCTGGACGGCTTTGACGCTGACGACAAGACCAAGGGCCGCGGCCGTGTTCGTCTTGACGAAGCCTACATCGGTGTTAAGGGTGACAGCTTCGGTAAGATCTGGGTAGGTTCTGACGACTCCCTGTACGAGCGTAAGATCGACCAGATCGCCAACTTCTACGAAGTTGCAACCATCAGCATCGGCGGCAGCTACAGCACTGGCGAAGGCGACCTGATCCAGTACGAAACCCCGTCTTTCGGAGGCCTGACTCTGGGCGCCGCTGTTCAGGTTAACGGTGACGTTGAAAACGCCGAGAAGTCCTATCCGTACCAGCTGGCGGCTGCCTACGAAATGGGTGGTGTTGAGCTGGCTCTGGCCATGGACTCCAACGACAACCACGACGGCAACGCCGAGAACACCTACGGCCTGCGTGCTGCCTACGGTGCAGACAGCTTCACTGTTTCTGCCGAGTACCAGACCCGTAAAGACGCTTACGACGTAGCGGGCCTGATGGGCGTTTACACCATCGGTGCCAACCAGTTCGCGCTGTCTTACGAGCTGGCTACTGCTGACGACGCCAACGACACTGAGCGTGATACTGTGACCCTGCAGGCGCTGCACAACGTGTCTGACAACATGTACGTCTACTTTGAAGGCTACCTGGGTGGCGGTGACGAGGTATACTCTTACACCGACAGTCAGGGCAACACTGCCTCCACCGACGAGCGTTCCATCGCTTCTGTTGGTGCGGTCTACTACTTCTGATTCAGCTAACCTGAGTTAGAACGTGGAATGAAACGGCGACCCTCGGGTCGCCGTTTTTTTTGGCGATGTGTATGCTGGCGGAAACGGACTCTGCCCCAAGGTGCACCATGGCCCAGGAACTTGAAATCAAGCTGACCCTATCCCCCGCGACCGCTGAAGCGGCCTTCCAATGGCTCAGCGAGCTGCCCGAGGCGGCGGCCGGTGAGACCAAGGCCCTCATCAACACCTATTTCGATACCCCCAAGGCCGAGCTCAATCGTCAGCGTGCTGCTTTACGGGTACGCCGTGCCGGCGACCGTTACATCCAGACCCTGAAAACCCAGGGAGAGTTTCGCGCTGGCGCCCATCGCCGTCAGGAATGGGAGTGGCCACTGACGGGCACCCGTCTCAATCTGGGCCTGCTGGCAGATACGCCGCTGGCGGAGGGGGTTAACCTGGCGGAGCTGGAGCCGGTGTTCGAAACCAACTTCGAACGTCGTATTGTCATGCTGGAGGAGGGCGACACGGTGATCGAGTGCGCCTTTGACCTGGGGCGGGTCATTGCCGGTGACCAGAGCCGGCCGTTGTGTGAGGTGGAATTCGAGCTGAAGGCGGGGGATGAACGGCGACTGTTGCATTGGGCCACCCGGCTGTCGGCGGCGTATAGCTGCTTTCTCAATCTGATCAGCAAGGCGGAGCAGGGTTACTTCCTGGCGGGCCTGCATGACCCCTCTGCGCTGGCCCCGGACAGCGATGCCCTGACCCGGCTGTGCCACGGTGTGAGCGTCGGCTGGCTCACCGGCGCACTGACCGATGAACTGCGCCTGGCGCTGGACGATGTGCTGGCGGGTTATGAGGGCGTTCTCAGCGAGGCTCAAAAGACCGATCTGCGACGACTCCGCGACAGCCCTGACCCTGAGGTTGTAGAGAACCTGGGGGCTCTCCAGCTGGCGCTGATCAACACCTGAGACCGCGCCTCAGGTGTTGCCGGCACGCTCCTGCATTTCATGCCACTTGGCTACGAACTGGCGGTAGCGATCCAGCGCTTCCTCCACTACGGCGACGGTGGGTGTGTCCTGGGATTTGACCAGCACAATGAGGCCCTTGCCCTCGATCTCCTCGTCCACTGGAGGGTGGCAGATGACCTCGCCATCGCCGTTTATGTAGGCGAGGGCGGTACCGATGCCATGACGGATCAGCGCGCTGACAATGTCTGCCCAGTTCAGGTCATCCAGGACAATGTCGTAACGATGGGGATGATCCTGTTCGTAGTTGAACAGGTCCTCAAGTACTCGCTCCGAGCCAGGGGCAACCACTGCTTTCACCATGATTTCCGGGTAGGTACGCACTGGCCGGATCACCGTCCGAATCCCCAGCGGCTGGAAACGGGAGCGGTTTTCATCCCGCACCACCTCGGCGATTACCCGGCCACCGAGGTTGGCTTCGCTGAGCCGATGGGCGATGTCAAAGGTCAGGCTGTCGGAGTGGGGGTCGGACTCGTCGGCCGCCAGCAGCAGGATGTGCTTGGCGTCGCCGGCGTGAACAGCCCGGAGCGCTTCCGGGTCGCTGCCGGAGCCGTGGTAGTGGATCAAACCCAGATCCGTCAGCTCCGGTGGTAGCCCGTTGGGGTACTGGCGGGTGAGGATCTGGATGGGAATACTATGGTATTCCGGCACTGCCCGTATCTGTTTGGCAATGCGCATGAAATATTGCTCGCCGCCGTGGCGGGGGGTGTTGATGATCACGATGTGGTCTTTCATGGGGTAGATCCAGCGTCCAGTAACGATTCGTTCGCGCCGGTAGAACCGGTACTCAATGAAGTCGCTCACAATCAGGGTGAGCAGGGTAATCGCCGCCACGAACATCAGCGCAATGGTGCTGAGTCGGCCGATGACCGTTTGTGGGGCGTAGTCACCATAGCCAACGGTGACGACCGTGGTCATGGTCAGCCAGGCGGCCTCGAACAGCGACAGCGGTTCCACCGACCATAGAATCAGTACCTGACAGACCATCAGTCCGCCGAGGATCAGGAACAGCCGTTTCATCCGGCTGCGGATAATACTGGCCATGGGCAAGTGGGCGAGCTGATGTTCCGGGTTCAGGGGCCGACGGTCTCGAAGCATGTATAGTCTGGTCCGGTGAATGGTAGTGTTCGTCTTACGCCCACTGGCGTGCGATTCGCAGGGGCTTTGGCGACAATATAACAGAGAAACAGGGGGTTGCATTATGTCCGAGCCGTGGCAGGGGTTACCCGCCATTCTGGCGGAAGAAGTCGCCGCAAGTTGGCAGGAAAGCTGTCCCGAGGGCTTGCCTGAGTGGCTGGCAAGCGCTGGGGTGACGGCCGAGGACCTGGCCAGGGCGCTGGCCAGCAGCCAGTTCCTGCGCCAGATTCTGACCCGGGACAGCGAGCGGTTGGCCGATGCGGTCAGGCAGCGACCACTGACAGAGCCGACGACCCGCGCGTCGCTGGAGGCGTGCTGGCGCGACTACGTCACTGCCGTGGACAGTGAGCCGGCGCTGCAGGCGGCGTTACGTCGTTTTCGCAAGGAAGTGCAGTTCCGCATCATCTGGCGTGATCTGCTGCGTTGGGCGGACCTGGAAGAGACCATTGCTGCCACCAGTGATTTGGCGGACATCGCTATCCAGGGTGCTCTGGACTGGCTCTACGCCGATGCCTGCGAGGCGTTTGGCACCCCCTACGGCGCCGATCCGGTCACTGGTGAAGAGGCGCCGCAACCGATGGTGGTGCTAGGTATGGGCAAGCTGGGTGGCCGGGAACTCAATGTTTCCTCGGATATTGACCTGATCTTTGCCTTCCCGAGCAGTGGCGAGACCCGGGGAGGTCGGCGCACCCTCGACAACCAGCAGTTTTTTGTCCGTCTGGGACAACGATTGATTCAGGCCCTGGACCAGATTACCGCCGACGGCTTCGTACACCGGGTCGATATGCGGCTGCGTCCGTACGGCCAGAGTGGCGCCCTGGCACTGAGTTTTGCGGCCCTGGAATCTTACTATCAGGATCAGGGCCGGGAGTGGGAGCGCTACGCCATGGTCAAGGCCCGGGTGGTCGCCGGCGACCAGCGTGCCGGGGCGGTACTGATGGCCAGCCTGCGCCCCTTTGTTTACCGCAAGTACATCGATTTCAGCGCATTCGAATCGCTCCGCAATATGAAAGCGATGATCAATCGCGAGGTGCGTCGTAAGGGGCTGGATAACGACATCAAGCTGGGTAGTGGTGGCATTCGCGAGATCGAGTTCGTGGTGCAGGCGTTCCAGCTGATTCGTGGTGGACGTGACCGCGAGCTCCAGCAACGGGAGCTGCAGGCCATCCTGACCCAACTGGAGGCGCTGGAACTGTTGCCCTCTGACGTGGTGGCGGAGTTGCGGGCGGCGTATGTGTTCCTGCGCAATCTGGAGCATGCTCTGCAGGGTATCGCCGACAAGCAGACCCAGTTGCTGCCCGACACCGGGATCGATCAGGCCCGGGTGGCGCTGATTCTGGGGTTCGATGACTGGCAGACCTGCCTGGACGAGCTGAACGCACACCGCGAGAAAGTGGCGCGGCATTTCGCCGACATCATCACGCTCGACGAGGACGCTGAAACCACCGAGACTCTCGACGAAGGCTGGGCGTCACTGTGGCTCGGTGAGCTGGATGCGGAGGCGGCCGGGGCCTGGCTGTCCGAGCATGGCTACGAGGCGCCCGAGGCTTCGCTGAAAGTATTGGAGGAACTGCGGCAGGGGCGCCAGACCCAGACCATGCAGACCCAGGGGCGCCAGCGCCTGAATCAGTTTATGCCGGTGCTGCTGGAGGCGGTGACCCAGGTGGACAATCCGTCGGAGACTCTGGCCAGGGTGATGCAACTGGTGGAGGCGGTGCTGCGGCGAACGGCTTACCTGGTGCTTTTGCTGGAGAACCCGGGGGCGCGCTGGCAACTGGTGAAACTGTGCAGCGAGAGCCCCTGGATCGCCCGCCTGCTGGCAGAGACGCCGCTGCTGCTGGATGAGCTGCTGAACGCCGAAAGCCTTTATCACCCGCCGGCCAAGAGCGAATTGCAGGACGACCTGCGCCAGCAGATGCTGCGGATTCCCTATGAGGATCTGGAAGAGCAGATGGAATCCCTGCGCCACTTCAAGAAGGCCCATGTGCTCAGGGTGGCGGCGTCGGAGCTGCGAGGCACACTGCCGCTGATGAAAGTCAGCGACTACCTGACCTGGATTGCCGAGGTGGTGCTCGATCATGTGGTGGATGTGGCCTTTGCCAATCTGGTCAGTCGCCATGGTTATCCGCAACGGGCGGACGGGAGCGCCTGCGACACCGATTTTGCGGTGGTCGGCTACGGCAAGCTGGGGGGGATCGAGCTGGGCTACACCTCGGACCTGGATCTGGTCTTTATCCACGATGCCGATCCGCAACAGTCGACCGATGGTGATCGTGCCATCGACAACGCGGTGTTCTACACCCGGCTGGGCCAGCGTATCGTGCACATACTCAGTACCCAGACGCCTTCGGGACAGCTCTACGAGGTGGACATGCGGTTGCGGCCCTCTGGCAATTCCGGGCTGCTGGTCAGCACCCTGTCGGCGTTTGATCGTTACCAGCATCAGGACGCCTGGACCTGGGAGCATCAGGCGCTGGCCCGGGCCCGGGGAGTGGCAGGTTGCCCGCGGACCCTGGCGGCGTTTGAGGAGCTGCGTCACGGCATTCTCTGCCAGTCTCGGGATCGCGCCCAACTGCGCCGGGAAGTGGCTGAGATGCGGGAGAAAATGCGGGCGAGCCTGGGCACCCGTACGGTTGCGGGAGAGCCGCCTGCGGTGTTTCACATCAAGCACGACTGGGGCGGGATCGTCGATATTGAGTTTCTGGTTCAGTATCTGGTGCTGGCCTACAGCGCGGATCATCCAGAACTGACCCAGTGGTCCGATAACATTCGCCAGCTGGAGGAACTGGGCCGGGCGGGGGTGCTGCCGGTGGCTGACACTGAGCGACTGCGTGAAGCCTTCATCAACCTGCGCTCCACCATCCACCGTCGCGCTTTGCAGAACCTCAATAGCCAGGTGGATGGCGAGGCGTTTCCCAGCGAACGCCGTTACATCCAGACTCTGTGGCGGCGGATCATGTTGGCGTAGTGCGTGATCGGATAGGGCTTACCATCTGGTAAGCCCATGCCCCGATTTGTGCTTTCCTGCTAGAATGGCGGCTTTCAAGCAACGGTACGAACCCCAAATTCAGGAAGCATCCCATGACTGATGTAATCAAGGTGCCGGTCTCCTTCGGCGAGGTTCTCGACAAGATCACCATTCTGGAGATCAAGTCCGAGCGCATTGCGGATGAGACCAAGGTCAAGAACGTGCGGCTGGAGCTGGAAGAGCTGAGCCGGACCTGGGACGAAGCGGTTGCTGACCAGGCCGCCATCGCCGAGCTGCGGCAGCAGCTTAAAATGGTGAATGAGCAGCTGTGGGAAATCGAGGATGACATCCGTGACCAGGAGGCGGCCCAAGATTTCGGCGACCGCTTCATCGAACTGGCGCGGGCGGTCTATGTCACCAACGACAAACGTGCCGCGATCAAGAAAGACATCAACCTGGCTCTGGGCTCGCGGTTTGTGGAAGAAAAGTCCTACCAGGACTACACCGCCCGTAGCTGATCAGCCCTGACAGTGACCGCCGGAGCCAGCTCCGGCGGCACTCCTCTTACGAAGCCTCGGGGGCTTTGGCGTAGGGCTTTCCGGGCCCCTGAAAACGCTCTGCCATCCAGCGGTCAAGTGTGGCCGTGACGTCCTCGACGGTGATCAGATCCATTGCCCCTTCATATTCGGTCTTGGTGCCCCAGCGCACCTGCTCCACCGTTTTGCCGCAGTTCTGCTCCAGCGCCTGGGGGTAGCGGTCAACGCACCACGCCAGAGACTGGTAGGGGCCGGAGCGTTGTGGGTTACTGCCTGCGTAGAGTCCAAGCACATCGGTGCCCACCGCGCTGGCGATATGGGCTGGACCGGTATCCGGCGCAACCAGCAAGTCGGCATGACTGAGCAGCGCCGTCAGTTGCTTCAGGGTGTCCTGGCCGCAGATATTGTGCGGGCGTTCTTTCATCGCGGCTGCAATCTGCTCGCACATGGCCTTTTCAAAGGGAGCCGGGCTGCCCACCAGAATCACATTGGCGTTGTGGTGCTGGATGGCGTAGTCCGCCAGGGCGGCGTATCGCTCGGCTGACCAGTTTCGGAGAATGTGGCTGGCGCAGGGACTGATCACCAGGTTGACCCGGTCGTGGGCCAACTGGTCGTGGGCAAAGGCATGATCCTCGTCACTGAGGGGGAACGCCCATCTGGGCGGCGCCGGCTGTAACCCCAGAGGCTCCAGGAAGCTCGCCAGGCAGTCGCGTACATGTTGTTTGGGGGTGGCGGGAATGCGACGGTTGATAAATAAGCTGTGGAGGTCCTTGCTGCGGGCCCTGTCATAACCGATCTTGATGTCCGCCGGGATGCAGGCGGCAACCAGGTTGGCACGAAACGCCACCTGCATGTGCAGCAGGGCGTCGAAACGGCGCCCTTTGAGCTGTTGGCGCAGATCGCTGTAGGCCTGACGCCCCGCCTTCTTGTCGAACACGATAAATTCAACGCCCGGCAGGTCGCCGACCAGACGGGCCTCGATTTTGCCGATGATCCAGGTGATCTGAATGCCCGGGCATTGTTCCTGCAAGCTGAGGACGACGGGAACCACATGGGTCACGTCACCAATGGCGGACAGGCGGAGTATGCAAATGGACTTCATAGACAGTGGGTTCCGTGCTGGCCTGGCCCGCGCTGTGGCGGCGGCCCAGGGTTCGTTGCTAAACTGGGCGCCATTTTAACGCACTCCCGAAAAGGCGTCCCGGACCGTTCGGGCATTTATACCTGTGAGCACCATGACCCGAAACGACTCGTCGCCTGCGCGAGAAATCCAGCTGCCTGATCAGCGCGCGGCGATACTGGCCCGCGCTGACGTGGCGCAGCAGATCACGACCGACTGGTTTGATCCTGATTTCTGGGAAGACCAGGCCCGCCCGGTGAGTACCGGCGGGCGTGGTGGTGCCTGGTTTGTCCATCATGCTGGTGAGGACTGGGTTTTGCGGCATTACCGCCGGGGTGGTTTGCCGGCCAAACTGTCCAGGCGCAGCTATCTGTATTCCTCGCAGCGGCAGGCCCGCTCGTTTGCCGAGTTCCAGTTGCTGATGGCGTTGCAGGTTCGGGGCTTACCGGTTCCTGAGCCGGTGGCCGCGCTCTGCCAGCGGCGCTCCTCCTGGCTCTATCGGGCCGCTATCCTGATTCGGCGTATTCCCGGGGCGGTGCCGCTGCCAGCCAGTCCCCGCTACCGTGAGGAGGCGCTCTGGGCTCAGGTCGGTGCCACGATTCGCCGGTTCCATGATGCTGGCCTGGATCATGTCGATCTCAATGTCGACAACATTTTGGTGTCCGGCGAACGGGTCTACCTGATCGACTTCGATCGCTGCCGCCTGCGACAGAAATCCGGTGGCGGCTGGCAGGCAAACAATATCCGCAGGCTTCGGCGATCCGTCGAGAAGCGATGCCGGGATCTCTCTGAGGAAGATCGGAGAGGGCTCTGGCAGGCTCTGACCGAAGCCTACGCCCCTGACTGTTCATAATTGCAGCTCCTGGCCTGCCATCCGGTGGTCATGGATATCCCGGAGTGACGAGTGCGCGGTGACTGATAAAGGTATGAGTAAGATGCTGTCCAGTGAGCTGTGGCACAACCCTCTGGCACCCCGTTTGCCGCGCTGGTTGGGTTGGCTTTTTGTGGTAGCCGCCTTTGGTTACGCACTGGTTTTGTTTACACCCCTCGAGCGCCCCAAACTGATTGATATTACCTTCCTGGCCATAGGGCTGGTGGGGTTCGTCCGTTACAGCCCGCTGGCCCGTGGAGGCGGGGCACCCTGGTTGCTGGGGCTTGTCACCCTGCAACTGGTCATTACCTGGGCCTTGCTGATGCTGGATTTTCCCGATCTCGCCCGCAGCGGCCCCACGCTTGAGGACTTCCTCGACAAGTTCCTATTCCTGTTCCTGGCACTGGCGCTCGCCGGCCAACGCCGATGGGTGGCGGCGCTGTTGGGGAGCGCCGCGGTGCTGATACTGCTGATGCCATGGGTACTTGGCAATGGCTGGGTCGACTTTCGCCTAGGCCTGGCGGGAGGCCGTGTCGGTTTTGGTCTGAATCCCATCCGCACGGCCCTCTACTTCTCAGTCGTGATGTTGGGACTGATGGCCTTTGTCAGGCCTCTGGTCGCCTCTCCAACGTTTTCCTGGCTGCGCCTGGGGTTATGGGGTGGGTTGATGGCCTACGCTGCCGTGGTCATCTTGATGACACAAACCCGGGGCGTGCTGCTGGCTCTGGTGCTGATGCTGGCGACTATGGCCGTTCTGACCCTGCGGAGTCTGCCTCGCTTGCGGCGATTGCCTCTCCGCTACTGGCTGGGTGGGCTGTGTCTGCTGGTTGCGATTGGGGGGATGGTGGTCCAGTCCGGGCTGCTGGGTAGCAACGTTCAGAGGTTTCAGTCGGAAGCGGGCGTGATTGATGCAGTTACCTCCGGCGATGAGGGGCTCGAGATACCGAACAGCAGTTGGGGGTTGCGGGTCCAGTTCTGGCAGCTGGGGGTAGAGCGCATAGCCGAACGGCCTGTGGCCGGCTGGGGCTATCGCTCGGCCCGTTACTTTCTGGAGCAGGCGGCCCGGGAGTCACCACAATTCCGCGGCTATCGGCAGCTTCACAACTCTTACCTTGAGGCCGGTATCAGCTACGGCATGGGTGGGATGCTGCTTCTCGTCGGCCTGTTCGGCTGGGTGCTCTGGCGTTGTCGCGTGGCCTATCATGGCGGCGGCATGGAGATTGGTTTCTATCTGTTCTCGGTGACCAGTATTGGATTCGTTATGTGCTGTTCACTGGTCTATGGCCTGCTGTTCAGTGACGACCATGGCCTGAACCTTTACACCCTGGTGATGGGGTGTGCGTTGTCCATGTCCTATGCCGGGAAGAGGAGGGCTAATGACGCCGGGGAAGCAGCTGCTGATAGCCCTTGAGTCGGCACATCAGGGCGCCCCATTTCCGCTTCAGTCGCTGCAGGCGATGGGCCAGCCAGCTCAGGACTGACGGTTTTCGGGCTGAACCAGCGGTGTGGAACAGCGTCCGTTCCTGTTCCAGATGGCTGTTGTCCAGATCTTCCGGGTGTGCCAACAGGTTGGCGAAGTAAATGTCGATGTTGGTGTGGCGAAAGAAACTGCCCCAGGCATCCGCCAGTTTCAGGTGTTCGGCGTGGGCGTCCAGAATACGGCGGGCGCTCGACCGGGTCACCGCGTAGCAGCAGGTCCGGAAGACGTAAGCATGGGAATATCGCGCAAGGCGGAACAGCCCCGGCGTTTCCGTGGCTTTGCCGAACAGAAATTTGCGCGCTGGCATGCCCTCCTGGCCACCGCAGATCAGCACACCGTTCTCCGGCAGCTCAGGCAACAGTGCGAGTGTGGCGTTGAGGTCTTCATCGGTGCCGATAATGTCATCCTCAACAATCAGGGCTGCGCGGGCGCCTGAGTCGAGGAACTGCTCAAGGGCCTGAATGTGGCTCAATGAACAACCGACTTCCCCGGGCAGCATCAGCCGATGCCCCTGTTTCATGGCCCCGAACGCCAACCTGAAGAACTCCCGTGCGGGCAGCTCTCGACCGTCGACGGCACTGATGCGCCGGAACTGTTGGTGGTGGCTGGGCAGCATTGCTGCCAACTGCTGTCGTCGTTGATGATCCTTGTCCAGTGATACCAGATAGATAGGCAGGGAGTTTGGCATGATGGTCCGGGGGCTTGTGTGCTGGCTCTCAGGCATGGCGGATCTGTCCGTGTATTCGGTGACTACAGGGCAGCGTCGTCATATTGCAGGGCCTGGAAGTCGCTCTGGTAGAACTCGCGGACGGCCTGACGGACCTCCGGGTTCTGGTAGTAATCCGATACCGTGCGGGATCTCTGGCTGGGGTTCTTCTGCTCCAGGGTGGCGGAAACGCCAGCGATGGCAGCCAAGTATGAAAAGTCTTTATCGAGGTTCTCATAGCGGCCGACAAAGTCCACCGCCAGGCTGCTGCCGATGTACAGAAAATCGGTCTGACGGCGGAAATGCACGTGGTTCTGCACCGCAGGGTCGTGGCGTAGCCCATTCAGCACGAAGTCATCGAAATCTGAGAACCTGTCCATTGTGCGCTGCTTGAACATCAGGTCGTAGGAGTTGTTGCCGCCCCGACACAGGTACTCGTAGGCAGACACCAGGCGATCGTAGGGGTTGCGTACGAACGTAAACCGGTACTTGGAATAGAAGTGGGCGCCGCCGAAGATCTGGAGATACTTTTTCGCCGTGGTATGGCCCATGCCGGCAGAGCGGCCAAACAGGGACTCTATGACAGCCGTGCCGGCCGCTTTGGGCACGTGTACGAACAGCATGTCGCGTTCGTTGAACGGCTGGTTTCGGAACGAGTTCCGCAAGCGGCGGTGATAGCGGTATCTCAGCCAGTGCTTCAGTTGCAGTTTCAATTTCAGTATTCGATCAGTCATGTCTGGGTCCTTTCCCGGCACGGCGAGTGTCAGTGGAATCCGCTCAGCTGTTTGATCTGAGGTCTGAAGCGCCGCTGCAAAGCCCATAAAAACTGCCGTCTGCGGCCTCTTTGTGACCCGGGCGTAATGTGACACAGCCGTTGGTTGATGGCGATGGCTTCATCGTAGTAGCCGGCATCCCAGAGCCGTTTTGCCACCCGGCCCATGAAGCGTTCGGCCAGGATCGGGTGCTGTTCCAGAAAGGCTTGGTGGCGCTGGAGCACGGTGAGATCGGACTCGGCACCAATCCTGCGATGACCTTCGTTACTGAGGCGGGAGCCATCGTGAATCCGGAAGAACAGGTTGGCCGAGGGGCAAGGAAACCCCACAACGCCCGCTGCCAGCAAGCGGAACATCAGATCCCGGTCCTCGGTCATGGTGAGTTGCTCATCAAAACCACCGGCTGCCAGGAATGCCTCCCGGTTGAAGGCCATGCCTGAACAGGTGACGTCCATCAGGCTGGTCCAGTCCTGAGGAGAGGGGGGGTGATCTGTTGGCACTGCTGGCAGGAGGACCGGAACCCGTTTGCCTTTGCGTTCGAACACCTTGGTTTTGCCTGACCAGACAAAGGCGGTCGGCTTGCTGGCGCCCTCGAGGAAGGCCGCTATATGCTCCAGAAAATCGTCAGCCAGCCAGTCATCGTCATCCAGAAATACGAGCCAGTCGCTGCGGGCGGCCCGGGCACCGGCATTGCGGGCCGCTGAAACCCCCAGGCTGTTTGTGTGGCGAACGTGTCGGAAGCGGTCGCTGCCGGGGAGCCGGTCCGCCACGGCGACATCACTGCCATCGTCCACGACCACCACCTCGGCAGCTGCCCGGGTCTGGGCAAGGATAGAGTCCAGCGCCTGCTGCAGGTACTGATCCCGATTCTTGGTGGTGACAATGACGGAAAACTGGTGGGGGCGCTGCTGCGACATGCGACGGTTCAACGGTTGAGGGATCAGGGGGTGAGCAACGTGACTGCTACTGCCCAGTCGCGCTCATATCAATGAGGGGCGATTATACCGTCTTCCCCCAGTCGGAGACAGGATGATATGGACTGAGAACTGCCCTGCTGATGCGGAATCGGTTACGGCTTGGTAACGTCGGTCATGCTCAGTAAACGGGTGTGTGCTCGCCTGACGTATCGGCGTTGGAGGCGGTGAAAGCGCCAGAGGATGAAGGTTTGCCCCAGCCGGGAATGCGGGCTCTTTTGCCAGTATGCAGCAAGCAGGGAGGTCATCTGCGCGCTGCTGAGACCAAAGTGGTACTGCAACAAGGCAAACTCCTTGCCGATACTTGTCCAGTACAGGGCGTTGGCGGAGCGGTAATGACGGGCGCGGCCGAAGTCGATGAACCACAGGGTCTGATCGGTGTTTTCCTCCAGCAGAAAATTATCCGGGCTGGCGTCCTGGGTGATGATGCCGCGCTGGTGAAAGCTGGCAAGCAGGTGACCGATCTTTTCCAGCAATGGCTGATTGATGTCCGTGATTGGTGATCCGGGCACCATGCTACGGGCGTACAGAATCGACTGCTTGCCCCAGTGATTGCGGAACTGGATGAAGCCGCTGGTGTTTGGCACGGGGAGCCCTTCCAGTTCCCGCAGAGCGCCATCTTCGCGTTGCCAGACCCGTCGCATATCGTTGCGGCCCGGAGCATTGGCGTACCGTTTCAGGATGAAGCCATTCGGAGTGCGGAACACTTCCCGCAGTGTCCGGTAAACCCAGCGTCGTTTGATCAGCTCGACATCTTCAATCTGGCCTGGATGGTCGATTGCCCCTATGTCGGACAGAAATCGAATCTCCTCAGGCGACCAGTCAGGTGGGCTGGGCTGGAGGTCATTCACAATGCTCTCTCTCGTAATCTGACTGCGTCTTAATATTGTCGTTTTCCACCAATTCAAGGCCTTGGCGGTAAAACATCCAGATAGGCGGCGATGGTGTTATCGACAAAGCGTGTGGCTGAAAAGTGTTGGGCCAGCCGGGTACGGGCAGCGCTGCCAAGCTGCTGTCGTAAAGCAGGATCTGCGGCCAGCCGATCCCAGGCCTGGGCCAGCGGCTCGGCCTGGTTGGCGGGAACGGCGAGAGCGGAGGAGCCGTGTTCCACCAGTTCGGTCGGGCCGGGAATATCCGTGATGATGATCGGCAGTGAGAGGGCCATCGCTTCTTTGACGGAGCGGGGCAGGCCTTCCTGCAGCGACGGCTGGACATACAGATCGGCCTGTGCCAGCCATTGAGTCGCGTTGGCGTGTTCCCCCATCAGATGAATCCGCTCCCGGTTTGGTCCCTGCTTGGCAAGTCGGGCGGCCTCTTGACTGAAGTTACCCAGAACTACCAACACACTGCGCGGGTCCGACACCTGATGAAAAGCCTGGATCAGTACTTCCAGTCCCTTATGGGGACGGCCCTTGCTGTTGCCCATGAACAGTCCCACAAAGTGCTGTTTGGGGTCCACTGGAAAGGCGTCCGGTACCGGTGCCTGGGGGGCGACCCAATTGGCGTCAAAGCCCTTGTAGTTGAGCCGAAGTCGGGACTCTTCGACCACCGTTTTCATGTAATCGTATACCGACCGGCTGACACATAGAATCAGCTTGACCTTCGGATGCAGGATGCCAAGCCAGTAGGTGGGATCACTCTTGCGAATTCGGGCACTGGTACCGCGGTAGCCAATCAGCCGTACGTCGGTGAAGTAGCTCGCCCAGATCGCATTGGCCAGCGAGGTGGAATCGGTGGCATGGATCAGGTTGATGTTATGTTGGCGAATGATGCCGCGGATTTGCCGGATGAAGAGCGGGTCGAGCTTGCCGCGCCTTCGCTGGGGCTCGATGAGCAGGTCCTGCTCTTGCAGGAACTGACGCTGATGATCGCCTTGTGGCTGACACATGACCTTCAGGGTCAGACCGAGCTCGTGGAGACGGCGAATCAAATCAAACTCGGCTGCATCGAGCCTCGTTTTGATGAACAGTAGACGTAGATGGTCCAGCTGAAGGGACGGCATCATGGTGTTGTTGCTCCCTCCGCCGGGTCGGCAAGCATGCGATCAACGATAACCGCTGGCTGGAAGTCCGCCAGCCAGCTTGGTTTTACCTCAATAGGCAGTTGTGCCAGAGTTTTCCGGATCAGATCTGCGAGGGCGTCCGCATTCATCGGGCAGAGATAGGCTTCAAGGTCGCCCTTGAAGACATCGCGAATCCCGCCCGGACAGTCGACGGAAATGACCGGTGTACCGCAGGCCAGTGCCTCGGTGAGCACAATGCCCAGTCCTTCAAACTCAGACGACAGCACAAACAGGTCGGCGCGAGCCATCCAGGCGTAGGGGTTGGCCTGTTGGCCGGCGAACAGCACACGGTCGGCAATGCCAAGGCTCTGTGCCTGTTGCTCCAGCGCCTGGCGACAGGGACCTTCACCGACAATCACCAGTTTATGCGCCGGCAGGGCTTTGGCGTAGGCCTCCAGCAGTCGTGAATGACCCTTTTGGGGCACCAGGCGTGCGACGTTGAGGATAAAGGGCTCGTCGGGTATGGCCGGCAACGGCTCTGAGGCTCGCTGGCGAATCTGCTGTTCAGGACAGGGGTTGGTAATAACCCGTAGGCTCAGAGGCTCGATTCCACCCTGGCTGAAGGCAGCTTCAGCGGAGGCTTTGACCCCGGACGACACGCACACCAAGTGACGTTGATCAAACACCAGCTTCCATTCCAGCCGTTTTTGCCAGGCCGGACGGTCGTGGTGAATCACGTTCTCGAGCACGTAGATGTTGCGTGGGTCCCGGAACGACCAGAAATACTTGAAGGTACCCAGGCCACGGAAAACGATCCGGTCGAATCGACCGTGCTGCTTTTCCAGTTGGCGGATACGACGTTTCAGCAGCCAGCCGGTAAGCCAGCCGGTCCAGATGAAGTGGGACTTGGGCAGCAGTACGCCGAGCAGCAGCCGCGACAGCAGGAACACCGGGATGCCGATAACCGATTTCAGCAGGGCCTGGAACTGGTCAAACTGGTGCAGCTGTACTTCAGGGTTTGAAGGCGCCAGGTCCCTCGGCCGTCGACGGCAGGTGATCAGGTGGCTGTCGTGGCCGGCGTCGGCGAACGCGTCCGCCAGGTTGACAGCTACCCGTTCCATACCGCCCATCTTGAGGCTGTGAATGATGACCAGGGTTCGCATGGTGGACTATTGGCCCTTGGGTTGTTCGTTGGTGCCCGCGGCCGGTGGTTCGATACCGTGTTGCGCCCAGGTGATGCGTTGCTGTTTCACTGTCTTGCGGATGGCGCGATTACGGGCCCAGATCTCAGGCTTGGAGTAACCACGAGCGTGATCTAGGTGCAGGCATACTGTGCTGTAGCGGATCTGGATGGATTTGTGGCCGTAGTTCCACAGCCGCTCCCCCAGTTCCCGATCCAGACCACCGTACTGCATGTCTTCGTTGAAACCATTCACTGCTCGCAGGTCTTCTGTCCAGGTGGAGCTGTTCATGCCGTTCCAGCTCGCCGCTGCTGGCGTCACCCAGTTCATGAAGTCCCGAAATCGCTGGGAGTCGGCCAGTTTCCAGAGCTTGTGGTTCTTGGGTTGGCCGTGTTGCACCAGCCAGTCGGCACGGAATATTTCACCAGAGCGGATGTGATCTTCCCCGATCAGCTCCGAGACCGGCATGGTGAGCTTGATATAACCGCCTGACAGGAAATGACCTGGCCGGGCGAGACGCACATGGGTCGCGATGAAGTCCGGTTCAGGAATGCAGTCACCGTCGGTGAAGATCAGATAGTCACAGTCGGTCTCACGAATGGCCTTGTTGAGGATCTGGCATTTGCGAAAGCCCTGGTCCTCGTGCCAGACATGGTCGATGGTCAGACGGCCCCTGGTTCGGAAGGTCTCGATCACCTGGCGGGTGTCGTCGGTGGAGCCGTCATCGGCGATGATCACCCGGAAATCCGGGGTGGACTGGACCTCATAGCCCATTAGGACCTTGCTGAGCCAGAGCGGGGAATTGTAGGTGGTGATCACCACACCGGGATTTTGCGGGTGCATGGTTTCTGCCTGACAGTGAATTGCGGGGCGCCGAACAGGGCGCCAGGCGGATTATACAGGGTTACGGTGCCTCGTGTGTGGGCCGCTTTCTACCGGCTAGCCGGCTGTCAGCACACCTTGTGGGGCCGGTATGGATTGACCTCGCCGCTGGGACGGTGGCGTAGCCGTTTGTATTCCCACTGGTACTGCTCCGGTACCCGGCGCACTGACTGCTCGATCGAACGGTTCAGGGCGGTGGTGGCCACGACCGGGTCGGCATCGGCCAGCCCGGCTTCAACGTCACGGATGACCAGCCGGAAGCCACGGCCGTCCGGCAAGCGTTCGGCGTAGGTCAGCAGGGCGCGGGCCCCGGTCTTTTGCATCAGCTTGCTGACCAGGGTCATGGTCCGTACCTCAATGCCAAAGAAGGGCGCCATGGCACGGCCCTGGCCACGGGGTGACTGATCCGGCAGGATGCCGGCGATGCCCCCTTGCCGCAGCAATGCGGTCATCCGGGCGAGGCCGCGGCGATCGCCCCGCACCAGTTCCGAGCCCAGGCGTCCCCGGACCTGAATCATGTAGTCCTCGAATTCCGGCAGGTGTGGCGGGCTGTACAGCGCCGCCATCTGGTAACGGGATGAAAAGTACAGGCCCGCCAGCTCCCAGTTGCCCAAGTGTGGTGCCAGCAGGATCAGCCCCTCACCGTTGGCCTGTGCTTCGGCCAACAGATGTTCACCTTCAATCTCGGTGATCAGCGACAGGCAGCGTTCCACTGGCCATTCCCACATCAGCGGAATTTCCATCAGCGTGGCGCCGGTCTGCTGCAGACTGACGCGGCCCAGCGCCTGGCGCTCCTGGTCACTAAGCTCGGGCAGGCACATGGCCAGATTGATCTCGGTGACACGGCGGGATTCCGTGCGGCACACCCAGCCCAGCCAACCCAGGGTCATGCCAATCCGCTGTGCCAGGCGCAGCGGCAGCTTACCGGCGAGTTTCAGTAGCGTAATGAGCAATGAGGTTTTGGTGATGGCCACGGTGGCGAGAATCCCGGTTTGCAAGGAAACAGTAGCCGGGCAAGCTACCACTTACGCAGGGGCCCGGCAAGCGTGTCTGGGCCAGGACTGGGCGGCGAACCGACCGAACCGGACACTAGCTGTTTTCAGCGTCCTGCCAGCGAGTCGGGCGACCGGCCAGTTCCCACTGGATGCGGCGGTGAAACCGCTGAAGTTTGCGTTCCAGATAGCGTTGACGCAGTGCCGGTATCGTTGCCAGATGGTGTTGCAGAGTGGGTGCACCGAGGCCATCCACCAGCAGCAGCTCCTGGCGGCCGCTGCGATCGGTCACCACCAGATTGTGAGGCAGCAGGTTGCGGGTCAGGATGCCGTAGCGCATTAACCATTGCTGGAAGCGATCGCAGGCCTCGATCAGCGTCGGTTGCCACTGGCCCTGGGCCAACAGGGTTTCGAGGGTTGGTGCCGGCTGGCCGTCAGCGGTTCTCACCAGTTCGCTGGCGTTGGCCGGCCCCAGGCTGGTGTCGACGCTGCCGTCGAAGCGGGGCAGGTGCTGCCAGACCGTGGATGCCTGGCCTGCGCTCAGAAGGTGGCGAATGGCCGGCTGTTGATGGGCCCGGATTTCCTGGCGGTTGTCATCCAGACGGCTTCGTCCCAGCAGTTTTTTTGCCAGCGGCTGACGCTGGAAGCGCCGTTCAATGTTGGCTGGGATCAGCACCTTGAGGCAGATATCCGGCTGGTCGGGATGTTGGTAGCAGTGGCGGTTGTAGCCGGCGGCGAAGGGCGTGTGCCCGGTCAGATCGATCATGGTGTTGGTGCGTGAGCTCGGTGGTGTGCTGGGACAGAGATGGTACCCTATCACGTCGGCGACTCCGGTGATGATTGTGCCGGTTTCCACGTCCGGGAATCAGGCATCCCTGCCGCAAGCCGGAGGTTTGCCGACGCTCCCGGTGGTGGTTGGACGGGGTGATGGCCTGATGGGGGGATAGGATGGGGTGATAGATAGGAGCACAGTACCCAATGACACGACGCTGCATTGCCTACGGTGACTGCAATACCGAAGGTCTGCGGGAGGCGCCGCTGGCGCTGTGGCCGGAACGGGTTGCCATAGGCCTTGGCCTCACCCTGACCAATTGCGGCCACACCATGAGCACCACCCGGGAACTGGGCCGGTACGCCATCAGCCACCCTCCGCAGGGCTACGATCTGGCCATGGTGCAGTACGGTCTGGTGGATTCCTGGCTGACTTTCCGGGGGGCTCCCTACGTGCTGTACTACCCGGATAACCCGCTGCGCAAGCTCGCCCGCAAGCTGGTCAAGAAGCTCAAGAAGCGGGCGCGTCAGTGGCACTGGCATGAGCGTCTGGGCGCGGTCGAGCAGGTGCCTGAGGCGGAGTACCGCCAGCGCCTGGAAGCACTGGTGCAATCCGCACCACAGACCCCGTTTGTGCTGGTCGACACCGCTCCCAATATGGACCTGCCCCGGAACTCCAGAATCCAGCGTTACAACGCCATTCTTGCGCAGGTGGCGGCCAGCTATGACCACGTGGTTTACGTGGCTACCTACGATCTCCTCTGGCAACAGCGGCAACAGGCGTTGATGGCGGATGGCACCCATCTGACAGCAATTGGTCATCAACTGGTGGCCGAGCAGGTGCTGGCGTCGCTGGCAAACGCGCAAACGATTCCCGGTTCAAGCGTTTGACCACGGCCCTGTTTGAAGCCGCTCACCCGTTCAATGCCGCTAGCCGGTTCCAGCCGGCTCGAACGAGTGCCAAGAAGTTTTAGGCGGTTCCCTCCAGCTCACACAAGCAGCTCAAACAAGTAGCTCAAACAAGCATCTCGAAATAGTAGCGCTCGGTCTCGCGGACCATGGCCTCCAGGGTGAAGGTCTGACGAGACTGCAGCATGCTTTGCTGTTGGAGCTGTCGCAAGCCTTGCCGGTGCTGCCATTGGTGCTGGAGCAGGGCAGCCAGCTCATCGGTGGTGGTGCCCGTGCTCAGGGCGTCGGCAGGCAACAGCGCCGGTGCGATCCCGACCGGCGTCGACAGCACCGGGCAGCCCGCCATCAACGCCTCGGCGATGACGTAGCCAAAGCCTTCCCGGGAGGAGCTCACCACACAGGCTTCCGCCGCCTGGTACCAGGGGGTCAGGTTGTGTTCCCGACCCGGCAGCAGGACCCGTGACGTCATGCCGAGGGTTGTTATCAGGCGTTCCAGGACGGGGCGCTGCGAGCCCTCGCCAAGGATCACCAGTAAGCCCGGTGCGCCCTGTCGTGTCAGCTGCGCCCAGGCCTGAATCAGCCGATCAAACTGCTTGACCGGTTCCAGCCGGCCGGCCGCCAGCAGCAGTGGGCGGGTGGCGGGAATGGCAAGATCGGGCGCGCCCTTACGTGGGTTGGGCAGGCCGTTGTAGATGCGCCGGACCCGGTTCTCGGGCAGGGCCCGGGCGAGCTCATCGCTGACGGCAATCACGCCGTCGAGATTCTGGAAGGCGCTCATCGACGACTTGTGACCATGCACCGTGCCGATCAGCCGTGGGTGGGGGACGTTCCCGGGCCACAATCGCAGGCCATGGCGGCACAGTTGGGCGGCCTTGTTGCCCTGGGCATGGCAAATCTGGGGTTGTAGGGTCAGTAACCGCTTTCGCAGCGACCACCACAGTCGCGGGTGGCGACGTCCCAGCTGGGTCGGGACTGGCAGGAACTCGGCGACCGCCTGAAACTCCGCACGGTAGTCCGGGTGGGCCAGCACGGTGACCCGATGTCCCCGTTGGCTCAGACCGGCACACAGGTCCGCGGTGTGCTGCTCCATGCCGCCCCAGGTGGTGCCGGGGGTAGCGACGACCTGGGCAATCTGCAGTGGGCTGGCCATGGTCAGCGACCGCGCTGGCTTGCCAGCAGTTGCTGATAGATAGCGATTGTGGTCGAGGTTTGCGCCGATAGTCGAAACCGTTCCGGGAGCTGGATACTGTGGGACGTCCGTTGTGCCAGTGCCATGGCCCGCTCGGCAAAGCTGCGCAGGTCGTCCGGCGGTACCAGACCGTCCGGGAAGCAGGCTTTCAGGGTTTCCGCTGCGCCGCCGCGATCAAAGGCAACCACCGGCGTACCGGCGGCCAGCGCCTCGGTGACCGTGCGGCCGAAGGGCTCCGGTTTGGTGGACATGTGACAGACCAGGGTGGCAATGCGATAGAGCTCGGCAATATCGGAGCGCTGCCCCAGGAAACTGATGTCACTGTCCAGCCCGAGCTCAGTGCAGTGGGTTTCCAGTTCCCGCATAAACCGTTGCTTGCCGGCCTCCGGGCCGCCCACGATAACGCCGTGGAAACGGCTGTCCCGGCGCACCAGGTCAGCGATGACATCGAGGAACAGCAGCTGGCCTTTCCAGCGGGAGATCCGCCCTGGCATCAAAATCAGCTGTTTACCCACCAGGTGAGGGTAGGTCTGGAAGAAGCGTTGTTGCCATTGTGGGTCAGGTGTGGGGCCGCTGAACGCATCCACATCGACTCCGCGCTGGATCACCGTCAGTTTGGCCGGGTCCACCGGGTAGTGGTTTAGGACGTAGTCCCGCACGCACTCGGACACCGCAATGATGTGGTCGGCCTTGGCCATGATGGCGGAGTAGGGGTTGATCGAGTACATGCCGTGAAAGGTCGACACCAGTGCCGGACGCTGGTCGGCAGGCAGGCCTTTCCAGGCCAGCCGGACGATCCAGGCCGGCATTCGGGAACGGACGTGGACAATGTCCGGCTGCAGCTCTTTCAGCAATTGGCGTACTGGCCGAATCTGACCGAAAGAGGCCAGTGACTTGCGATGTACTGGCATGGTGATGTGCCGGGAACCCTGGCGATGCAGCAGCTCCACCAGCGGACCGCCGGCGGACAGCACGAGGGATTCGTGCCCCTGGCGCACCAGCTCGGCAGCGAACTCCACGGTACCCCGTTCCACGCCGCCACTTTCCAGTGCCGGCAATACCTGCAGAACTCTCATAGTTGACTCCCGAGAACCTCCTGGATCAACCAGCGTGCGGCGCGATCGGCTTCCCACAGGGGCGGTGGGCGCCGGGGGGAAGATGACATCAGCGTTGCCTGCTGGTCCCAGAGCGTAACATAACCATCTGTCACCAGGGCACCGAGGCCGGCTGCCAGGCGGCTGCCCGGCTTTGCCGTCAAGGAGAACAGCCCGGTTGGCACCCCCGCGGTCAAGGCTTCGAACACCATGGAGTTGCTGTCCGGGGTGACCCAGACCGCCCGCGAACGGGCCAGTTGTTGAGGCACCCAGTCAGCATCTGTCTGTTGGTGGTCGACCCAGGTGATGTGAACGTCTTCCAGCGCGTTCAGGGCATGGCTCAGCGGTGCCGGAGTACGACGGGAGTTGGCCAGGGTCCAGCGCCAGTCCGGGTAGCGCTGTATAAGGGTGCGGACCTGGTCGAGAATGGTGTCGCTGTCCCACACAAAGTGTTTCGATGGGCCGCCAATCAACAGCAGCGCTTCGGGTTTGCCGGTAAGCTGGCCCAGGGGGGTTATGGCGTTGAGCGCGCCAAGGGTGGTGAATACCCGTTTACTGGCGGGTACCCGGTCGTGCTGGGGCAGGATCATGGCGTCGACCCAGCGTCGTGGGAACGCCGGCTTCATCAGCACCACCGTGCGGCATCCCGGTTGTCGCCGCAGCGCTAGCAGCAGGCGGTGGGTACCGGAGCCCGCCGCCAGGATCAGGTGCGGGCTGGGGGCGTCAATGTCCGGAGCCCGTGCTCTCAGGGCCTGCCAGAAACTCACTGCGATCTCGGGAGTCGACAGCCAGTAGAGGCTCGCGCCCAGCAACACCTGCAGTCGGCTGGCCAGTCCCCGCAGCTGATTGCGGTGGCCGGGTTTGCCGTCGGTCAGCAGCCAGACCACCGGCGTTTTGGCGGTGGCTGCGGTGGTCATTGTGCGGTTTCCCGGTACAGGTCGGGGTCATTCGGCGATGGCCGGGTCTTGAAGCGGCGATGCATCCACAGGTACTGGTCCGGAAAACGCCGGATTTCCCGCTCAATGGTGAGGTTGGCGAGGGAGGCGTCGGCGAGGTCGTCACCGGACGGGAAGTTCGCCAGCGGTGGATGAAAATAGATGTCGTAACCGACCTCACTGTCGCGCCGAAAGTGGCTGAAAGGCAGCACGGTGCAGCCACTGCGTTCGGCAATGCGGGACGTGGCGGTGATGGTGCCGGCGGGGACGTCAAAAAACGGTGCAAACACTATGCCCTTGCGACCATAGTCCTGATCTGTGGCGTACCAGACAATGCGATTTTGCTTCAGCCGTTTCAGCAGTCCCCGCAGGTCCTTGGCGCCGAGAGCAACGCCGTAGCGGCGCTCCCGGGCCCGGGTCATCACCGCGTTCATCAGTGGGTTGTTGTGGTCCCGCTGCATGACGTCGGCATCGATGAACAGCGACACCAGACTGCCGCCAAGATCGAGCGTGCTGTAGTGGCCGCCCAGTAGCAGGATTCCCTGGCCCCGGGCCAGCGCGGTCTCAACGTGTTCCAGGCCGTGGACCCGGGTGATGGCGCGGAAGCGTTCCGGATTGCGGAACCAGGCCAAGCCAATCTCCATGATGCCAATGCCGTTTGAATGGAAGCTCTTCCTTACCAGCGCTTGCTGCTGCTCCGCCGACAGCTCCGGAAAACACAGGCGAATGTTGGTTTCAGTGATGTGGCGACGACGGGGAAGCAGCCGATAGGCGATTTCGCCCAGCGCCCTGCCTAGTTGCCACTGCCAACTGATGGGCAGCTGTGCCGCCAGCCAGATCAGTCCCACGAGTGCCCAGGTGGGCCACCAGCGGGGTGACAGGTAGTGGCTGTAACGGGTGTCGCGGATTTTCTTTTGGCGTCTGGCTGTCATAGTTCGGCTCATAACAGGGTTGGCCGGAATTCTAACAGGGTCGCCGTTATTGGCTACAGTCAAACGCTTCTCGAGTGATGTGAGGCAAGTCCGGTTCTTTATGATGGACCGGGGCAGGGCGGGTCACAGCCCGGCCATTCCGGTAGAATGCCCGGGCTGTGAACGCCCATTTTGCCGGTTATCGTCCAGGCTGGCCTTTCAGGACAGGATCAACATGCTGCACTTTTTCTACTCCCTGGTTTTTCGCCTGGCCCTGCCATTTGTGCTGGTGAGGCTGTGGTGGAGTGGGCGTGACAACCCCAAGATCCGGCGGCACTGGTTGCAGCGGGTTGGCCTGGTGCAGCGGTTCCGGGAGCCGGTGATCTGGGTTCATGCGGTGTCTGTCGGCGAAACCATCGCTGCGGCGCCGTTGGTGAAGACGCTGTTACGGCGTAATCCCGATGCCACCATCCTGATGACGGCAATGACGGTCACCGGCCTTGAGCGGGCCCAGGCCATCTTCGGCGACCAGGTCAAGTACGCCTATTCCCCCTACGACACGCCAGGTTCGGTGCGACGTTTTGTCGACCGCATCAATCCCCGCGCGCTGGTGATCATGGAAACCGAGCTGTGGCCCAACATGATTGCCCTGACCCGTCGGCGGCAAGTGCCGATTTTCCTGATCAATGCCCGCCTGTCGGAGCGTTCGGCCAGGGGCTACGCCAAGATCGGCTCGCTGGTGACGCCGCTGCTGGCCAGCATCCGCTGGATCGCGGCCCAGGCGCAGGACGATGCGGACCGGTTCCTGCGCATCGGCGCCAAGCCGGAAACGGTGTCGGTCACCGGCAGCATCAAGTTTGATGTGGATATCACCGATGCGGTTCGACAACAGGCCCGAGCCCTGCGAACCCGGCTCGGTGAGGATCGGCCGATGTGGATTGCCGCCAGCACCCACGATGGCGAGGATCAGCAGATCCTGGCCGCACATCAGCGGTTGTTGGAGGACGTTCCCAAGGCGCTGCTGGTGATTGTGCCCCGCCATCCCGAGCGTTTTGAGTCGGTTGCCCGACTGATCCAGAGCCAGGGGCTGACGCTGGCGCGCCGTTCCAGGAACGATGACGGCTCGGGTGTCCAGGTCTACCTCGGTGACACCATGGGGGAACTGCTGATGCTGTATGGTGCGGCTGATCTGGCTTTCGTGGGCGGATCGCTGATCGAACGGGGTGGGCATAATCCGCTGGAGCCGGCTGCCTGGGGCATCCCGGTTTTGTCCGGGCCCCATGTGTTCAACTTCGAGACGATTTATGGCCATCTGCAACAGGGCGCAGGTGTGTCTGTAGTGGCAGACAGCGAGGCGTTGCACCAGCGGTTGGCCGAATTCATTCGGGAGCCGGCGACCGCGCAGCTGGCGGGCCGCAATGCGCTGGCGGTGGTGGATGCCAACCGGGGGGCGTTGAACCGGGTGGTGGATGGCATTATCAGCCGCGCCCAGGAGGAGGGAGCCGGGGCGGCCTGAGTGGCTTGCGGGTGGCGTGGGATGCGTTGACGCCTGCTGGGCTTTGCAAAGAACAGAAAAGGGATGCCCGAGAGCATCCCTTTTTGTTGCGCAGAGCTTACTGTTTTCGGGTAGAGCTTACTGCGCCATCGGGTCGTGGGTTTTGTCGTCGTTGGCGAGGGCCTCAATGCCGGGGGCGGTGGCACTGAGCCAGTTATTGAGGTCCATCAGATCCTGTGGGCTCAAAGTACCGGCGGCCTGCTTGAGGCTCAGGGAGTTGATGACGTAGTCGTAGCGAGCGTTGGCATAGTCACGCAGGGCTACGTAGTAGGCGCGCTCGGCATCCAGCACCTCGACGATGTTACGGGTGCCGACCTCGTAACCGGCCCGGGTCGCGTCCAGGGCACTGCGCCGGGAGACAATGCTCTGCTCCAGCGCAGCGGCGGACTCGATGTTGGTGTTGACGGTACGGAACAGGCTGCGGGTATTCACCCGTACATCCCGCCGCACGGTTTCCAGGCTTTTCTGGGCCACTTCCACCAGCGAGCGCTGCTGCCGCACGCCGGCCTCGGTGCCACCGCCCATGTACAGGGGTACGTTCACAGTCAGGCTGATGGAGGACTCGGTGGTGGAGCCGTCACGCTGGGGTGTCATGGCGCCGTCCACATCGGCATCGCCATAGGCTGCTTCCAGATTGACCGTCGGGTAGTGGCCGGCTTTGGCGGTCTTCAGCGTTGACTCGCTGGCATCAAGGTCGTACTGGGCTGACTGGATGCGCCAGTTCTGCTCCAGTGCGGTACTTTCCCAATCGGTGGGGTTGCCTGGCTGCGGCCGATTCAGCGGGAAGGTCTGTTCCAGATTCTCCAGGTCTTCGGTGAATTCACCGGTGAGACGGGCCAGTTGCTCACGGGCAATGTCGACGTTGCTCTCAGCGGCGATGCGGGTGCTCTTGGCGGTGTCGTAGCTGGCGCGGGCTTCATAGACTTCGGTGATGGCAATCAGGCCAACATCGAAGCGTTCCTGGGCTTGCTCGTACTGGCGCTGGATGGCGGTTTCGGCGGCCCGGGTTGTGGTCAGGTTGTCGGTAGCCCGCAGGACATTGAAATACGCGGTGGCCACATCCAGCATCAGTTGCTGCTGCGCCAGATTGTACTGGGCACGGGCCGATTCGCTCTGGAACTGGCTGGCATCGTAGCGGTACCAGTTGTCGGCCCGGAACACCGGCTGGGTCAGTTGCACACCGTAGGACAGGGTACGGGAGCCGTTATCGACGTTGGGACCGTCCTGGTCGGTGTAACCTGCGGAGCCAAAAGCGCCAATCTGTGGCAGCAGGGTACTCTGGCTGACATCCACGTTGGCCTGTTGGGCCTCGTAGGTGGCTCGGGCGGCGGCGATGCCGGAATCGTAGGACAGAGCCTTCTGGTACGTCTCCATCAGATCCACGGACAGTGCCGGCTGCGCCACCAGCAGGCCGATCAGTCCCGAGAGCAGTCGTTTTTTCATGTCATCTCCTGAATCATTATCAACGCCCGGCCAAATCTGTTGAAAGCTCAAATCCTTACAGTGGGTCCTGAACGGGCAGGCGCGGTCATTATGGACAATATTGGGGATGATCTCTACACTTGCAGCGGGCACTCTTGCAAGGGTGTACCGCTACAAAATATCGCGTCTTGACGGGGTGCTGGCCATAGTTACGGCTGGCTGAGATTGCTTGGCAGAACCCGCTGACCTGAACCGGTTAATACCGGCGTAGGGATTCGAGGCAAGATCTTCGCACTGCCCAGGGCTCCGGCCATGGCGGGCAGGCGCCGTCATACGCGACCCAATGACAATCACACAAGCAGGGGCGCTCTGATGACGACGATACCAGATTACCTGAGTGATTCGGCGAAGGTTGATTCCGCTGCCGTGAAGCCACTCCCCAAATCCCGCAAGATTTACGTGGAAGGCAGCCGTTCCGACATCCGGGTGCCAATGCGGGAGATTGAGGTCTCCGATACGCCTACCGAAATGGGTGGCGAAGCCAATCCGCCAGTGGTGGTCTACGACACTTCCGGCCCCTACACCGATCCCGAAGCAACGATCGATCTGCGCAAAGGCCTGGCGCCACTGCGTGCCGGCTGGATTGAAGAGCGTGGTGATGTCGAGCGTCTTGAGGGCTACACCTCCGCCTTTACCCGTCGCCGCATGCAGGACCCACAGCTGGACCCGCTCCGCTTCATGGACGAGCGCAAGCCGCTGCGGGCCAAGGCCGGCCAGAACGTGACCCAGATGCACTACGCCCGCCAGGGCATCGTGACACCGGAGATGGAATACATCGCCATCCGCGAGAACCAGAAGCTGCAGGAGGCCCGGGAAAAAGGCCTGCTGAAAGCCCAGCATCCGGGACAACCCTTGGGGGCTTCGCTGCCGGAGGAAATCACCCCGGAGTTTGTCCGTGACGAAGTGGCCCGTGGACGCGCCATCATCCCCGCCAACATCAACCATCCGGAAACCGAGCCGATGATCATCGGCCGCAACTTCCTGGTGAAGATCAACGGCAACATCGGCAACTCCGCCGTTACTTCCTCGATTGAAGAAGAGGTGGAGAAGCTGACCTGGGGCATTCGCTGGGGCGCGGATACCATCATGGACCTGTCCACCGGCAAGAACATCCACGAAACCCGGGACTGGATCATCCGCAACTCACCGGTGCCGATCGGTACCGTGCCGATCTATCAGGCGCTGGAGAAAGTGGGCGGTGTGGCTGAGGACCTGACCTGGGAAATCTTCCGCGACACCCTGATTGAGCAGGCGGAGCAGGGCGTTGACTACTTCACCATCCATGCCGGCGTGCGACTGCACCATGTACCGCTGACCGCCAGCCGGGTTACCGGAATTGTTTCCCGGGGCGGCTCGATCATGGCGAAATGGTGTCTGGCGCATCATCAGGAAAGCTTCCTGTATGAGCACTTCGAGGAAATCTGCGAGATCATGAAGGCCTACGATGTGTCCTTCAGTCTTGGTGATGGCCTGCGCCCCGGCTCCATTGCCGATGCCAACGACGCGGCTCAGTTCGGTGAACTGGAAACCCTGGGTGAGCTGACCAAGATCGCCTGGAAGCACGACGTTCAGGTCATGATCGAAGGCCCTGGCCATGTGCCCATGCACCTGGTGAAGGAGAACATGGACAAGCAGCTGGAGTGCTGCGATGAAGCGCCGTTCTACACCCTGGGGCCGCTGATCACCGACATTGCACCGGGCTACGACCACATCACCTCCGGTATCGGCGCGGCTATGATCGGCTGGTACGGTTGCGCCATGCTGTGCTACGTCACCCCGAAGGAACACCTGGGCCTGCCCAACAAGGACGATGTCAAGACCGGCATCATCACCTACAAGATCGCTGCCCATGCGGCCGATCTGGCAAAGGGCCATCCTGGTGCCCAGGTGCGTGACAATGCGCTGTCCAAGGCCCGCTTCGAGTTTCGCTGGGAAGACCAGTTCAACCTCGGTCTTGACCCGGACACCGCCCGTGCCTACCACGATGAAACCCTGCCCAAGGACTCCGCCAAGGTGGCGCATTTCTGCTCCATGTGTGGCCCCAAGTTCTGCTCCATGAAGATCTCTCAGGAGGTCCGGGACTACGCTGCTGAGAAGGGCGTCGCTGAGGCTGAGGCGGTGGACGTGGGAATGCAGGAAATGTCCGAGCAGTTCCGGGCGTCGGGTAGCAAGCTCTACGACAAGGTGTAGCTGACGAAGGTGTAGACCCTGCCTTGCAATGCCGGGCAGGGTCCGGCTATCGTTTGTTTTCAGACAAGACCGGTCTGGCGAAGCCAGGCCGGTCTTTTTCGTCCCCATCGCTCAACAGGTTTGTTCATGTCCCAGCAACAAGGTGCCGGCTCCGCCCGGTTTGGCCAGCAGGATGTTACTGTGGATCGTCGGGAGACGGTCTATCAGGGGTTCTTCCGGATGGATAAACTGTGGCTCAGCCATCCCCGTTTTGATGGCGGCCGGATGCCTCAGTTCACCCGCGAACTCTTCTTGCGGGGAGATGCCACCTGCGTGTTGCCTTACGATCCCCAGCGGGACGAGGTGGTGTTGCTGGAGCAGTTCCGTGCTGGTGTGATCGGTCGCGACCAGTCGCCCTGGCTGCTGGAGCTGGTGGCGGGCATGAACGAGGTGGGAGAAACTCCAGAGCAGGTGGCCCAGCGCGAAGGCGATGAAGAGGCTGGCCTTAGCTTCCAGACACTGGAAAAAATCTGTGAGTATCTGGTGTCCCCCGGCGGCACCGATGAAATGATTCACCTGTTCTGTGGCCGGGTGGACGCTTCCCGTGCGGGCGGGCTCCATGGCATTGCCGCAGAGCATGAGGACATCCGGGTTCATGTCGTGCCTGTGGTCGAGGCGCTGGCCATGGTGGCGGACGGCCGGATCAACAACGCCGCTGCGATCATTGGTCTGCAATGGTTGCAGCTCAATCACCAACGTTTGCGGGAGGCCTGGGCCTGAGATGACCGAGTGGGTAATGAAGCCCAAGCGTTATGTTCCGGACCTGCGGCGACTGGGCGCGCTGGGAGAGGGAAACTATCGGCGCCTGCAGCGGCTGCGCCACCTGGAGCAGGAAGAACGCCCGGTGTCTGAGTTCGAGTTGCATCGGGGCGATCTCTATCTGGGCCGGGTGCGTATTGAAGTTCTGCAGGCCGCCCGCTACACCGAGACCCTCTATCTTGAGCAGGTCCACAACAGTGGTCGCTGGCTCAACAACCCGCAACTGACGGTACGGGTATACCACGACGCCAGCCTGGCGGAGGTGATCAGCTGCTATCGTGACCGCCGTATTGCGCCGGTCAACGACTACCCCAATCGCTACATGCATCACCCGGATGAAAAGGTACAGGTCAACAGTTTCCTGGCGGACTGGCTCGATTACTGCCTCAAGTTTGGCCATACGCCGTTTGAGCTCAACCTGGGGCCTGCCAGGCGTGAGGCGCCCTAGATCCTTTAACGCTGGGTTCCCGGTCTGGCCTCACGGGCGGGGTGCCGCTCTGGTGCTTCCTGAAGGATCGTATTAGCCTAAAGGCTAAGGCGCTACAGACGCCACATTGAACAGAATGTGACCGTTATTCAGGAAACTTGCCAATAAAGTCAATAACCTCGGTCTGAAACGTACTGCAAGGTGGTAGTACGCTCTGCCGGATAGCCAGGTGTCATGACCCAATCAAAGCCCAATCGTCCCTTGCAGGTGCTGCAGCTGACGGACCCCCATCTGATGGCGGACCCGCACGGGGAGCTGTTGGGGGTCAATACCCGAGACAGTCTGGATGCTGTCATCGCCCAGGTACAGGTGGATGGCCGGGAACCGGACCTGATTCTGGCAACCGGTGATCTGGCCCAGGACAGTTCCGCCGAAGCCTATCAGGTGCTGACAGAGCGTTTGGCGCAATTTGCGTGTCCGGCGCTATGGCTGCCGGGCAACCATGATGATGCGGTGGTGCTGGGGCATGCGGCCGGCGCGGTCGGTGGCCAGAAGCAGCTTGTGATGGGGGGCTGGCAATTCCTGCTGTTGGATTCCTCGGTGCCGGGGCACGTCCATGGCGAACTCTCAGACCGGGAACTGGCGTTTCTTGAGCGGGCTCTGGCCCGGTCACCGGAGCTGCCTACCATGATCGCCCTGCATCACCATCCGGTGGATGTGGGCTCCCGCTGGATGGACAACATCGGCCTCAGGAACCGGGATGCCTTCTGGGCCATCGTTGATCGTTTTCCCCAGGTCAGAGTGGTGCTGTGGGGGCATATCCATCAGCCCCTGGATCAGCAACGCGGGGACGTGCGCCTGCTGGCCTCGCCTTCCACCTGCATTCAGTTCGCGGCGGGATCGGCCGATTTTGCGGTGGCGGACCTGGCACCGGGTTACCGCTGGTTCGAACTCCATCCGGATGGCGCGCTGGCCACCGATGTGGTGCGGGCCGAGAACTTCGAGTTTTCCATTGACCTCGACAGCACCGGGTACTGACGTTGTCTGCCACCATTCTCTATCTGCACGGATTCAACAGTTCCCCCAGGTCGCAAAAGGCCAGTGAACTGCGCGACTGGCTGCCACAGCTCCATCCCGGTATTGAGCTGATCGTGCCGGAGCTGGGGTTTGATCCGGATCAGGCCTACTCGCGGGCGGCCGACCTGATTCAGGCGCGCGCGGGGCAGCCGCTGGGATTGATCGGCAGTTCCCTCGGGGGCTTTTACGCAACCGCCCTCAGCCAGCGGTTCGATGTGCCGGCAGCACTGATCAACCCGGCGGTGCGTCCCTACGATCTGCTCTGGGATTACCTGGGGGCCCAGTACAACCCCTACACCGACGAACACTACACCCTGACCGAGGCCCACATGGCCGCCCTGAAGGTGTTGGAGCCCGAGAGCCTGAGCGCCCCCGAGAATCTGCTATTGTTGCTACAAACCGGTGACGAAACCCTCGATTATCGGGACGCTCTGGCCTACTACCGGGGCGTGCCCAGCTGGATTCAGCCCGGCGGTGATCACCGTTTTCAGCGGCTGGAGCGGGTCGTGCCCGCGATGTTGGCATTCCTGGGCATGGGCCAGGCTCCCAAGGTTGCTGATTAGGCACCGGTAGCGTGGAGTCTTTCCGGTAACTTCGGGTAAACTGCGCGAAAAAGCACGCCAAGGAACACCAAAAATGAGCGAAATGCCTGCCAACGTAAAATACATCGAGACCCATCAGTGGGTTCGGGATGAGGGTGATGGAACCGCTACCGTCGGCATCACCGACTTTGCCCAGGAACAGCTGGGCGACGTTGTCTACATCGGTCTGCCGGAGGTCGGTGCGACCGTTAACGGCGGAGAGGAAGCCGGTGTGGCGGAATCCGTCAAGTCCGCTTCGGACGTCTTCAGCCCGGTCACCGGCGAGGTACTGGCGATCAACGAGAGTCTCGAAGACGAGCCGGAGAAAGTGAACGAAGATCCGTATGGTGACGGTTGGCTGTTCAAGGTCCGGTTGGCGGATACCGGTGAGCTGGACAGTCTGCTGGATGCCGAAGCTTACGCCGAGAAAGTGGCTGAGCAGGAGTAATCCCTGAATGCCCGGGCGCCGATGCGTCCGGGCTCTGGTTCTCATTATGCCGGGTGCCCGTTTGTCTTGATCGGGGTCAGTGCCCGTGAATCTCGATCCCCAGATCCCGAAAGTTCTCGGCCATGGTTTCCAGGTCGTACGAACTCAGCCCCACGTATTCCAGCACGCCCTTTTCAATTCGCCGCCATTCATAATCGTCTGACTGTTGCCCCAGAATGCGGTAGTTGCCGCACAGGTGTTCGGCAATCTTGAGGATTGCCAGCAGGGTTTTCTTCTGGCCCTGGGTGCTATCGCCGTTGCAGAAGATGCGGTCGCTACCGTGGTGCTCGGCGATCGTTTCACAGATATGGCGGGGCAGGTTCCAGGATTTGGCGGTGTAATAGCCCACGACTGCATGGTTGGTGTTGAAATAGCGGTTCTCGGTGTCCGTGATGGCGGTCTCGGACTGACCATAGGCCTCGATCATCACATCCTCGTAGTCCCGGAAGCGGGTCAGCATCAGCGGTATGCCGGCGTTGTGGAACAGGCCGAGAGCGTAGGCTTCGTCCGGATTTCGGGCGCCAATCTGCTTGGCGATGGTGGCGGAGGCCATGGCGATGTCGGTCGCCGTGTCCCAGAACCGGGTCAGGCGGACGATGGCCTCGTCGGACATCTCGCCCTTGATGGACAGGCCATTGACGATATTGACCACCGTGGTTGGTCCGAGAAGGTCCAGGGCCTGCTCAATGGAGGTGATCTTGTTCTTGAGGCTGTAGAACGGTGAGTTTACGAATTTCAGCATCATCCCGGACAGCGAAACATCCTGGCGAATCAGGCGGGCGATCTGGCTGTTGTCGGAGGAGGGCATGGCCTGCTCCATCTGCAGGTCTACCAGAATCTGGGGCTGGGGCGGAACCCGGATACCTTGCAGAACATGCTGGATCTGTTCGTCGGTTAGTTGTGGCGGCATGGTTGATGTCTCGACGCTGTCGGCTTTCACAGTCTAATCTCACAGACGCAGCAGCACCGTTACAGTGACCGGTGAGTCTGTAACGGTGTTTGCCTACCGCTCCAACCCCACCGATGGGGTGGGGTTGTGTATAATCCGCGCTCTTTTGATGAAGCAGGTGCAGTGATGAAGTTTCCGGTTCTCTATCTCCGCAAGGGCGCTGAGCGTCGTATCAAGGCGGGTCACCTCTGGGTTTACAGCAACGAGGTGGATACCCGGCGTTCGCCGTTGACGGACTTTGAGGCTGGAAGCCAGGCCGAGTTGCGGTCGGCATCTGACCGGCCGCTGGGTACCCTGTTCGTCAATCCCCATGCTCTTATCTGTGGGCGGCTGATCAGTCGCGCCCCGGCTCATGGTATGACGCCCCAGCGGTTGACCCAGCGTCTGGAGGCCGCCCTGTCGATGCGTCAGCGGCTGTTCGCTGAGCCCTTCTACCGTTGGGTGTTTGGCGATAGCGATGGCCTGTCCGGGCTGGTGGTGGACCGTTTTGGCGACACCGTGGTGGTGCAGATTTCCACCGCCGGCATGGAATCCATGAAGGACGCCATTGTTCGGGCAATCCAGCGCCTGGTGCAGCCGGCGGCCATTGTGCTCAAGAACGACGGCAAGATGCGCTCGGTGGAAGGGCTGGAGAGCTACATTGAGCAGGCCCATGGGCCGGAACAACAGACCCTGTCGGTCATCGAGAATGGCGTTCGTTTTGAGGTACCCCTGGCAGGTGGCCAGAAAACCGGCTGGTTCTACGATCACCGGATGAACCGTCAGCGGCTGCAGTCTTATGTTGCCGGCAAGCGTGTGCTGGATGTGTTCAGTTATGTCGGTGGTTGGGGCATTCAGGCCGCCGCCGCTGGCGCCAGCGCTGTGACCTGTGTTGACAGTTCTCCGGTGGCCATCGAGGCGGTTCATCACAACGCCGGACTGAACGGACTCGACACCGTCGACACACTGGAAGGTGACGCCTTTGATGCCCTTAAGGCGTTGACGGCGGAGAAGGAAAAATTCGATGTGGTGGTGCTTGATCCGCCAGCGCTGATTCCCCGTCGCCGGGACCAGAAAGCCGGTGAGCAGGCTTACGCCCGTCTAAACCAGCTTGGACTGCGGTTACTTGCCCGGGACGGCGTTCTGGTGTCGGCGTCCTGTTCCATGCACCTGTCCCAGGACCGACTGGTGGACATCATTCGTGGCAGTGGCCGCAAGATTGACCGCTTTGTGCAGTTGCTGGAGCAGGGCCATCAGGCGCCGGATCACCCAACCATCCCCGGCATTCCGGAAACCGATTACATAAAGGCCTGCTTCGTCCGTTCACTGACCGGCTTCTTCTGACGCCGCGCCACCATCGGCGGCCGGTTGCTGTGACCAGCCTCCGTGATCGACGTCGTTGGCGACGGTGGTCAGCTTGATCACCGTTTCCTGACTTGCCAGCGCCTGGCTCAGTTTTCCCTGCTCTGAAGGGCGGCACACGGTCTGCAGCTGTGCGGTCAGGTCCTCCGCCATCAGCCCCAATAACTGTCTTCGCCGCTGGGCTGCGTCAATGGCCGGTGCCGGCTCCGGGCTGACGAAATGCTTTATCCGGTCGGCAGCGGCCTCTGCCGGCTCCCCCCACAGCAGAAACTCGATAGGATGAAAGCCCCGGGTGAGATAGTGGAAGTCGGTGGACTGGTGTTCGAGCGCCAGAAAGCTCTGCGACAGCGCGAGGTCGGCGTGTACCAGGCCGCTCTTGGGATAGCTTGGTACCTGATCCAGGTACCCCGGGAGCATCGGCCAGGCATCCAGGGTGTCCCGGTCATCGCCGTGCTGGGGCAGCGTTAACCCTGCCTGCTGGTAGTCGGACCAGACCAGACGATACTGCTCATGGGCCTGTCGCCAGGCCGCGCGGACATCCATCAGGCGGGCTGTCTCAGGTTCTGAGACGAAGTGCCGGATCTGCTGCTCCAGATCGGTCGCCAGTTGGCAGGCCCTGTCGCTGCGGGCACTCACCTCGGGCGTGGGCGCGGCGGATGAGCCCGGTTGGGCTGGCGGAGGCTCCGCGGGCGGGTTGCACGCCGCCAGCAAGACGGTGGCCAGGGCAATCGTGGCGGGACGTAGGGTCATGTCGCGGGTCCGTCAGTCTCGCAGTGACAGAATCGGCCAGCCCTGTTGCTGGGCGGTGCGCTGGAGTTCCGGGTCCGGGTCGACCGCCACCGGGTTGGCCACTTGGCGCAACAGTGGCAGGTCATTGTGGGAATCGCTGTAGAACCAGGCGCCCTCCAGATTGGCACTGTGTTCGTCGAGCCAGCTGTTCAACCGGCTGACCTTGCCGTCGCGGAAACTGGGCGTGCCAGCTACCCGGCCGGTATAGCGGCCATCCTGCAGCTCCGGGTCGGTGGCGATCAGGTGCTCAATGCCCAGTAACCCGGCGACGGGCTCGGTGATGAAACGGTTGGTGGCGGTAATAATCATCAGGGTATGGCCCTGATTGCGGTGCTGGTCGATCAGATCGGTCGCCTTGGTCTGCATCATGGGCCGGATCTTTTCTGCCAGGAACTGTTCACGCCATTGCTGGAGCTGCGCCATATCGTGGGCAGCCAGTGGGGCCAGGGCGAAACTCAGGTAATCCTCGATATCGAGCTGGCCGCTGAGGTACTCCTGATAGAAGCGGTCGTTCTCACGGCGGTAAAGTTCGGCGTCGACAATGCCCTGTTCCACCAGGAACTCCCCCCAGGCGTGATCGCTGTCACCCGCGAGCAGGGTCTTGTCCAAGTCAAAGATGGCGAGAGTCACCGGGTACTCCTTCGGTTGGTTTGAATTCGGATGATTGGTGGCTGCCATACCGGCGGCAAACCGCCAGTGTATCACGGCCTTTGCAGGGGCCGGCGTGGTTTGCCGAATCCTGGGCTTTCTGTAAGAATGAAGCTAACTTGGACAATTTTTACCGACAAGAACCGCACTCTAGGGAGTGCTTGTTCTCAGGCTCCGGTGCCAGTTGCCACCCCGGTCAGGGGCAGGGCGGGTCCGGAGCGTCGAGTACAGATGAATCAGAGGGCTGTGCCGTGATCGATGCAGATGGTTTCAGGCCCAACGTCGGAATCATTTTGGCGAACCACCGGGGGGAAGTCCTCTGGGCAAGGCGAATTGGGCAGGATTCCTGGCAGTTTCCCCAGGGTGGCATCAAGCACGATGAGTCACCGGAAGAGGCGTTATATCGGGAACTGGCGGAAGAAGTGGGCCTCAGTGCGGCCGATGTCGAGATCATCAGCTGTACTCGGGGCTGGCTACGCTATCGGCTTCCGCGACGCATGGTGCGACACAATTCGCACCCGGTCTGCGTAGGCCAGAAGCAAAAGTGGTTCCTGTTGCGGATGCTTTCGCCGGACGCGCAGGTGCGTGTCGATGGAACCGATTCTCCGGAATTTGATGGCTGGCAGTGGGTAAGTTATTGGTACCCTCTGGGCCAGGTGGTTTCCTTTAAACGCGAGGTTTACCGACGCGCACTCAGGGAGCTGGCACCACGACTGTTCCATGACCTGGAGCGGTTTCGTCGCGGTGAAGCAGGGCTCCGGGAGCATACCCATTCATGATGACGGACTGAGCCGGCGATGCTAGGCATACTGCGAAATCTGGTACAAGAAGTGAACAGCGCCCGAGACCTGCAGGAGGCGCTGGAGATCATTGTTTCGCGGGTGCAGAACGCCATGGAGACCGAGGTATGCTCGGTTTACCTGCTGGACCCGTCTTCCAACCGCTATATCCTGATGGCGACCGAAGGGCTCTACCGCGAAGCGGTGGGCAAGGTCAGCCTGGGTCACTCCGAAGGCTTGATCGGGCTGGTGGGGTCTCGTGAAGAGCCCATCAACCTCGAAGATGCCACCTCCCACCCCCGTTATCGCTATTTCCCGGAAACCGGTGAAGAACGCTTCCGATCGTTCCTGGGGGTGCCGATCATTCACCACCGCCGGGTACTGGGTGTGCTGGTGGTACAACAGCGCGAGAGTTCCCGCTGTTTCGACGAGGGCGAAGAAGCGTTCCTGGTCACGGTCTCCGCCCAGTTGGCGGGGGTGATTGCCCACAGTGAAGCGACCGGGGCGATCAGTGGCCTGTCCCTGACCGGCGAAGAGGCCCGAGATGTCAGTTTCAGCGGGGTTGCCGGCGCGCCTGGCGTCGCGATCGGCCAGGGCGTGGTGGTCTATCCCGCTGCCGATCTGGATGTGGTGCCGGAGAAGCAGACCGAAGACATCGATCAGGAACTGCAGCTGTTTGCCGGCGCAGTCACTGCGGTCCGCGAGGACATTGAGCGGGTGGCCCGGCGCCTGGCGTCCCAGTTGCGCCCGGAAGAACAGGCGCTGTTCGAGGTGTACCTGAGAATGCTGGGCGATAACGCCCTGCCGGCGGAAGTGAACAATCGCATCCGGGAAGGCTTGTGGGCCCAGGGCGCCCTGAAACAGGTAGTGCAGCAGTACGTGCGTCACTTCGAGATGATGGACGACCTGTACCTGCGGGAACGGGCGGTGGACATCCGTGATCTGGGACGGCGCCTCCTGTCCCACCTCCAGGAGGGTGACCAGCAGGAGCAGGATTATCCCGATCGCACCGTGCTGGTAAGCGAGGAACTGACCCCGGCGATGCTGGGCGAAGTGCCGCGGGAGCAGTTGGTGGGTCTGGTGTCGGTGCGTGGTTCCGGAAATTCCCACGTTGCCATCCTGGCTCGGGCCATGGGGGTCCCCACGGTCATGGGACTGGTGGATATTCCCGTCAACCAGCTCGATGGTAAGGAGCTGATCGTCGACGGTTTCGAGGGCCAGATCTACGCCACGCCGTCACCAGACCTGCGAGCCTTCTACCAGGAGATCTGCGACGAGGAGGACGAGCTGGTTCGTGGCCTGGAAGTGCTGCGGGACAAGCCTTGTGAGACCACCGATGGCCACCGGGTGTCGTTGCTGGTCAATACCGGGCTGATGACCGATGTCGTGCGGTCGCTCAGCCATGGCGCTGAAGGAATCGGACTCTACAGAACCGAAGTGCCGTTCATGATCAAGGACCGTTTCCCCTCCGAACAGGAACAGCGGGAGTACTACCGGGAGCAATTGGAGGCGTTTGCCCCCAACCCGGTCACCATGCGTACGCTCGACGTTGGTGGGGACAAGGCGCTGACCTACTTTCCAATCCAGGAAGAAAACCCGTTCCTGGGTTGGCGGGGTATCCGGGTGACGCTGGACCATCCGGAGATTTTCCTGGTCCAGGTCCGCGCAATGCTGAAGGCCAGCGAGGGGCTCAACAACCTCCAGATCATGCTGCCCATGGTCAGCAATATCTCGGAGGTGGAGGAGTCTCTGCACCTGATTTATCGGGTCTATCACGAAGTCCGGGAAGAGGGCTACGACATCCACATGCCCAAGGTAGGGGTGATGGTAGAGGTGCCAGCGGCGGTCTACCAGGTGCGGGAGCTGGCCGACCGGGTGGATTTCCTGTCCGTGGGCTCCAATGACCTGACCCAGTACCTGCTGGCGGTGGATCGCAACAACCCCAGGGTGGCCCAGCTGTACCACTCCTACCACCCGGCGGTGCTGCAGGCGCTGGTGCGGATTGCCCATGACGCCCACGCCGTAGGCAAGCCGGTCAGTATCTGTGGCGAACTGGCCGGGGACCCGGGTGGTGCCGTGTTGCTGATGGCCATGGGTTACGACGCCCTGTCGATGAACGCTGCGAGTTTGCCCAAGGTCAAATCCGTGCTGCGGAGCCTGAGTCGGGAATGGGCGGCGCAGCTGCTGGAAGACGTGCTGTTGCTGGATTCCCCCCACGTCATCAAGAGTTGTGTCGATCTGTCGCTGCGCAGTGCCGGCTTTGGTCGCTACTTGCGGCCGGGCCGAACCTCCGCCTCGGTGCTGCTGGAGCAGTCCTGATCCCCTGGCGCACCACGTCAGGGCGAAGTTGGCCCGCAAATAGGGTGTGCACTCTAAATGTGGCTGGTAAGGTTGATCGAGCAACTCTGCAACCGTAACCCTTTGGATGGACGGCGATGGTGGCAACAAGAACGGAAATCAAACCCAAGCCCCGCATCGGCCTGGCCTTGGGCGGCGGCGGTCCGCTTGGTGGTATCTATGAGATCGGCGCCCTGCGAGCCCTCGACGAGGCGCTGGATGGGCTGGATTTCAATGACGTTGATGTCTACGTAGGGGTCAACGCCGGTTCTTTTGTCGCTGCCAACCTGGCGAACCAGGTGACCACTGCCCAGTTGTGCCGGATCTTTGTGCGCAACGAGGCGGAAGTGCATCCGTTCCATCCCGATGTGTTTTATCGCCCGGCGTTGAAGGAAATAGGCCGCCGGCTGCTGTCGGTGCCGCGCCTGGTCACCACGGCGCTTTCCCGTTTCGTCAATAATCCCTACGATCAAAGCCTGCTGGAGGCTCTCACCATCCTGGCCCAGGCGGCGCCCTCCGGTCTGTTCGACAATGAAGGCCTGCACGACTATCTGCAGAGCGCTTTCACCATGCTGGGGCGAGCCAACGATTTTCGCCAACTCAAGCGCAGCCTCTACATCGTGGCGACAGACGTGGAAAGCACTGAAGCGGTTTGTTTCGGTGCGCCCGGCTTTGATCACGTCCCCATTTCCCGGGCAATCCAGGCAAGCACGGCGGCACCGGGCATCTACGTGCCGGTTTCCATTGACAGCCGCTATTACGTCGATGGCACATTGCGTAAGGCGTTGCATGCGTCGGTGGCGTTCGAAGATGGCGCCGACTTGGTGTTTGCGGTAAACCCCCAGGTACCGATTGATGCCAGTGCGGCGGTCCGCGCCGGGAGTATGAGTCCGGGCACCCTGACCCATTCCGGCATGCCCAACCTGTTGTCCCAGATGTTCCGCACCATGGTGTACTCGCGGATGCAGGCGGGCATTGCCCAGTACACCCGGGATTATCCCGACAAGGATCTGTTGCTGTTCGAGCCCACCCGGGACGACGCCAAATTGTTCTTTTCCAACGTATTCAGCTTCCAGTCCCGGCGTATGGTCTGTGAACATGCCTACCAGATGACCCGCCGTGACCTGCTGGCCCGGGCCGATGAGCTGGAACCCAAGCTGCTGCGCTATGGTATACGGTTACGCCGGGACCGGCTGGAGGATGAGCAGCGTACGATCAGCACCAGCCTGTATGGCGAGATGCTGCCGTTGTACGTGGCCAAGAAGCGGCAGAAGGGCCAGCGCTCGGTGATTGGCGCTGGTCTGGATGGTGTCTCCGATATGATTCAGAAGGCGCTGTAGCGTCCCAGCTGACCCGTCAGGTTATCGATCACGGCTGCCACCCTCGGCAGCCAGGCGCGCTAGGTAGCGTTGCCAGTACTGTTCCTGCTCCCGTCCCAGCTCCTGCAAATAGTCCCAGGTGAACAGTCCGGAATCGTGGCCATCGTCGAAACTCAGTTTCAGGGCGTAGTTGCCCACCATCTCCGCCTGGGTGATGGCGACGTCCCGCTTCCCGGTTTGCAGGACGCCAGGGCCCATGCCATGGCCGCGGACCTCGGCTGACGGAGAGTAGACCCGCAGCAGTTCGAAGGGCAGGGCAAGCTGATGGCCGTCGGCGTAGTGGAGTTCCAGCTGTCGGCTACGCTTGCGGATACGGATGTCGGTGGGACGTTGGTTGGTCACGGGATATGACTCCCTGAAGTTGGGGCGTGCAGATTGGGGCGGGCCTGGTGGCCCGCTCCCGTGCTGATTCGAGGCGCTATCAGAGGATGTAGCGACTCAGGTCCTGATCTTCCGCCAGGTCGCCGAGCTTCTCGTCCACGTAGGCGGCGGTGACTTCGAACGCTTCGGTTACGCTGTCGCCTGCGTCGAAGGAGAGGCTCTCCAGCAGTCGTTCCAGAACTGTATGGAGACGGCGGGCGCCGATGTTCTCGGTGCTCTCGTTCACCTTCCAGGCCACTTCCGCCAGGCGTGCGATTGCCTCATCGGTGAACTTCAGGCTGACACCTTCGGTGCCCAGCAGCGCTTCGTACTGTTGCACCAGGGAGGCGTCCGGCTCAGTGAGGATGCGTTTGAAGTCCTCCGGCGTCAGGGCTTCCAGTTCCACCCGGATCGGCAGCCGGCCCTGAAGCTCGGGAATCAGGTCTGAGGGCTTGGACAGGTGGAACGCGCCGGAAGCGATAAACAGAATATGATCGGTGCGCACCGATCCAAATTTGGTGCTCACCGTGCTGCCTTCAATCAGCGGCAGCAGGTCACGCTGGACCCCTTCCCGGGAGACGTCGGTCGAGGCATTCTCTGAGCGCTTGGCCACCTTGTCGATTTCGTCGAGAAAGACGATGCCATTCTGCTCCACCGCCTGGATCGCCTTCTGCTTGATCTCTTCTTCGTTGACCAGCTTGGCCGCTTCCTCGTCTTTCGCCCGCTTGAGGGCGTCAGACACTTTCAGTTTGCGGGTCTTGCGGCGTTCTGAGGACATGCTGGAGAACATGTTCTGCAACTGGGAGGTCATCTCCTCCATGCCCGGGGGCGCCATGATTTCAACGCCGGCGCTGCTGTTCGCCAGATTGATCTCGATTTCCTTGTCATCCAGCTCGCCCTCGCGCAGTTTCTTGCGGAACAGTTGGCGAGTGGAGGAGTCGTTGCCGCTGCGGTTGCTGTCTTCCTGGAAATCCCGGGCCGGTGGCAGCAAGGCGTCGAGGATGCGCTCCTCCGCAGCATCCAGCGCCTGGTTTTCGTGGCGCTTCATTTCCTTTTCACGCAGCATCTTAACGGCGGCGTCCACCAGGTCGCGAATGATGGATTCGACGTCACGGCCAACGTAGCCAACCTCAGTGAACTTGGTGGCTTCCACTTTCAGGAAAGGCGCGTCGGCGAGCTTGGCCAGGCGACGGGCAATCTCGGTCTTGCCGACGCCGGTGGGGCCAATCATCAGAATGTTCTTGGGGGTAATCTCGTCGCGAAGGTCTGCATCGAGCTGCATCCGACGCCAGCGATTGCGCAAGGCAATGGCCACCGCCCGTTTGGCCTCGGCCTGGCCAACGATGTGTTTGTTGAGTTCGTGGACAATCTCACGGGGAGTCATGGCTGACATGGTGTGGCTCCGGCTCAGTTGTTGGTGGCCAGCACTTCCAGGGTGCGGTTGTGGTTGGTGTAGATGCAGATGTCGGCGGCGATATCCAGGCCTTTCTCGACTATGTCCCTGGCACCGAGCTCGGTGTTTTCCAGCAGTGCGCGGCTGGCTGCCTGGGCAAAGGCGCCCCCGGAGCCGATTGCAATCAGGCCCTGTTCCGGCTCAATAACATCGCCATTGCCGGTGATGATCAGGGAAGCGGTCTTGTCGGCAACCGCCAGCAGGGCTTCCAGTCGTCGCAGGGCGCGGTCGGTCCGCCAGTCCTTGGCCAGTTCGACGGCAGCCCGGGTGAGATTACCCTGGTGTTTTTCCAGCTGGGCTTCGAAGCGTTCAAACAGGGTGAAGGCATCCGCGGTGCCGCCGGCAAATCCGGCCAGTACCTGGCCGTTATACAGTCGCCGTACCTTGCGCGCGTTTCCCTTCATGACGGTGTTGCCCAGGGATACCTGGCCATCGCCGCCCATGGCAACTTCGTCATCGCGCCGTACGGAAAGAATCGTAGTCATGTTGGCTCCCTTTGCCGGGGTGAAAAGCAGTTCCGGGAGTTATGGAGGCAACACCGCGAATTTCAAGCCGAGGCGTGGATTTGTCGGGGGCAATTGGCCCGGGGAGGGCTTAGCCCTCCTTGGGAATCTTTCGCACCAGCGGTTGGATGTTGATCGACACCAGCTTGTCCAGCGCGGCGTTCATCTTGGTGCGGGACGTGAACGGGCCAACGTTGACGCGGTACCAGGTGGAGCCACTGTCCAGATCGATCCGGCTCACCTGGGCCCGCATACCCTGGAAGGCAATCTGGGCCCGCTGGCGTTCGGCGTCCTCGGGCTTGCGGAAGGAACCGGTCTGGACCAGATAGTCGTACTGCTGGCGGGCGGGGCCGGGCGCATACTCTTCCACATCCGGCGGCACCACCTCGGAGTCTGGCAGCATTTCGTAGAACCGGAAGCTTTGCGGTTCCTCCTGCTGACGTGGCTTGGCTGGCTCGGTGGTCGCCGGTTTGGCAGCAGCGGGCGCCGAAGGGACTGCCGTGGCCTTTGGCGGCGCGCTGGTCGTGGCGGGATCAATGCTGTTGAGGTAAACAATAAAGCCAATGAATCCGCCGACGGCGGCCAGTGACAGTATCCAGCGCACAGAGAGTCCTCCCGATTGGCGGTGGCCGGGTGAAGGTTTCGCGGGGGGCTTGCGAGCCTTGCCCGATTTGCCGCCGCCGGAGGTTGGCGACGGCTTGGGGCGATTTTTCCTGGCGTAGTCTCGCGACATGCGGATGGGTCTCGGTTATCAGCGTACGCTGGCCTGGCGGAGGGTTACATCTCCTCCGGGGCGCTGACGCCCAACAGCTCCAGCCCGTTGGCGATGACCTGCCGAATCGCCAGGTAGAGGCTGAGGCGGGCGTCCCGCAGTTCGACATCCTCCACCAGCGCTTTGTGGGCGTTGTAGTAGGTGTGGAACTGGCCGGCCAGATCGCGCAGGTAGTGCGTCAGGTGATGCGGCTCGCGGGTGGCGGCGCTGTTGGCGATCAGCTCCGGATAACGCGCCAGCTGGTTGGCCAGCTCTTTCTCTTCGTCCAGGGTCAGCCGGGCGAGATCACCCTGGCACTGGTTCCGGCCGCGCTCAACGCCGTCGGCGGCAAGCTTGCGAAGCACACTGCAGATCCGTGCATGCGCATACTGGATGTAGTAGACCGGGTTTTCATTGGTCTGGGAGCGGGCCAGGTCGATATCGAAGGTCAATTGGGAATCCACCCGGCGTGCCGCCAGGAAGAAACGGGTGGCGTCCCGGCCAACCTCATCAATGAGGTCCCGCAGGGTGACGTAGCTGCCGGCGCGCTTGGAGATTTTGACCTCCTGGCCGGAGCGGGTCACCATCACCATCTGATGCAGTACATAATCCGGCCAGCCCTGGGGAATATCGGCCTTGAGAGCCTGGAGGCCGGCGCGGACACGGGTAACCGTTGAGTGGTGGTCTGCACCCTGTTCGTTGATAACGGTGGTAAAGCCGCGCTGCCATTTGTCCAGGTGGTAGGCGACATCCGGGAGGAAGTAGGTGTACCCACCGTCTTTCTTGCGCATTACCCTGTCTTTGTCATCGCCGAACTCGGTGGTGCGCAGCCACAGGGCGCTATCCTGTTCGTAGGTGTAGCCGTTGGCGGTCAGGCGCTCCACGGTGGCCTCGACTTTGCCTTCCTGGTAAAGCGAAGACTCCAGGAAATAGACGTCGAATTCGACACCGAAGGCTTTCAGGTCGAGGTCCTGCTCCCGCCGCAGGTAGGCAACGGCGAACTCGCGGATGGCGTCCAGGTCGTCGGCATCGGCCTTGGCCGTGACTTCACGGTCATCGGCGGTCACGGTGTTGCCTGCCAGGTAAGCCTTGGCTACGTCGACAATGTAATCACCCCGGTAACCATCGGCTGGCCAGTTGCTATCGTCCGGGGTCAAGCCCTTGACTCGTGCCTGTACTGACAGCGCCAGGTTGTTGATCTGGGCGCCGGCGTCGTTGTAGTAAAACTCCCGGGTAACGTTGTAGCCGCTTGCTTCCAGCAGCCGACACAGACAATCCCCAATCGCCGCACCACGACCATGGCCAACATGGAGAGGGCCAGTGGGGTTGGCGGAGACAAACTCCACCTGTACCGATTCGCCCTTGCCGTTCTGGTTGCGACCGTACTCACCGGCCTGCTCCAGAATGGTTTCCACCACGCTGAATGCGCTCGCGGTGCTCATGAAGAAGTTGATGAACCCCGGGCCTGCAATTTCGACCTTGTCGACGGCCCGGCTCTGCGGCAGGCGTTCCACCAGGGCTTCCGCCAATTGTCGCGGCGCACAGCCTGCGGCCTTGGCTGCTACCAGGGCGATGTTGCAGGCGTAATCGCCGTGGGATTTGTCCTTGGTGTTGCCAACCTGGGGCGAGAACGTCTGCTCCGCAGGCAGGGTGCCTTCGGATTGCAGGGTCGCCAGGGCAGATGAGAGCAGCTCAGTAACGGTGTCTTTCATGCGATCGGAAGCTCAATTCAACGAAGTGACTTTGAAGTCTGGGCGAATAACCGCCGGGGGTTGATTCAAAGGGGAAGGGCGTATTATCGCGGAAAGGGGGGGGAGACTCAATCGTGAGAGGCTAGGAGGATTCTCCCTCCTAGCCAATCATTAGTGACTTAGTTCGGATTCGAACAGCTTCTTGCGTTTCCGTACAGGCTATATTTGCCGCCAGGTGCTTCAACATCAGTGTCATTAAGGTCATCAGCGAGACAAGAAAGGTAGAATTCCGAGGTTTCTACACTCTCTGTTCCTTCTACCCGCACAGTTGCAGTAAGTCGGACTCTGACCCAAGTACAATGGCTCTGCGGGTAAACCAAGTCGAAAGTGGCTGTTCCGTCAGACTCTGTGTTTACTCGGGGGGTGTTGGTCGATGCCGAGTTGGTTGGCTCCAGCGACCCGCTGCCATTAAAGTCCTCTCCAGCATCCAGAACTCCATTGCCATTGCTGTCCTCAGCGGCACATTCCACAGGATTCAGGGGTTCCAAAGGTTCTCCACTGGCTTCGGCAGCATCCCTTTCTGCTTGTGTTGGTGTGGCGATAGGAACCCAGCCATCTGTAGTAGCGAGATACTCGCCTTTTCTATACCTCACAGGAAGCACGCTGAGCTCAACTTCTGCTCCATCAATTGGTGCGCCGTTTGAGTCGGTTACAACTGCTAGATAGGACTTGATGTAGCGTACCGTATCAGGCTCTTCAATTTGGTTGCCGGTACCAATAGCAAGACGCAGTGCCTGCTTTGCCACCGTCAAGTTCACTTGGTCTGAGATGTTTGTGCCAACGTTAGCTATGATTGTTACACCGTCGCGTCCACTACCAGTCCCTCCACCAGTGTAGATTACCCGTGCCTTACCTTGAGAATCCGTAACATCGGTGCTTGTAGATAGTGAGCCATTGCTGCCATCCTCTTTGATCTGGAAGGTAACAACTTGATTTTTAACGAGATTGTTTTCCGGGTCGCGAACCGTGGCAATGACTTCGGTGCTTTCGCCTAGTCCGACTTGAGTTTTTGTCGCTTGTAGATTTAGCGTGTCTGGTGTAGTGGCGACAAACTCAATCATGACATTGGTTGACAGTCCTGAAGTTTGATCAGTTGCCGTAATCGTTGACGGTCCTGCATTCGCTGAGCGGACCTGAATAGAGGCTTGGCCATTGGCCACTTGGGCCAATCCATTGGTCGGAGACAGCGTACCTCGTGTGGCTGAGAAAGAGACAATCCGGCCATCTGCTACGGGCGTTCCATTCTCAAGCCATCTCATCGTGATCGTTTGAGGAGTGTTCAGCAGCACTTCGGTGTTGGCAGCAGGGGAGACGATTTCAAACTGGTCGCTGGAAATCGAGATGGTCTTCGCTGCCGAGACAGTTGCGTCACCACTGAATGCGCTCGCGCGCAGTGTATCGGTCCCGCCGGTCGTGCCAGCGTTCAGGGTTACATCGATAGTGCCGTTGGCATCCGTGGTAAGTGAAGACGTCTCCAGTTGGCTGTTGCTGGAAAGATTGACAGCCTGGTTGGCGATGCCATTTCCATCTGAGTCGGTTAGCTGAATTCGGTAAGAGGCTGAGTCACCAAAAGCAATAGATGATGGGCCGGAGATTGAAAGGGCCGTGCCGGATATCTCAATATCTACCGAATCACTTAGGCGGCCCGCTATCGCTTTCACTTCTACAGTACGGTTACGAGGGTCGCCGGTTGGAGATAGCGTCGCAATTGCCGTTCCCGATTCGTCCGTTGTGCCGCGCTCAACCTGTAGGGTGCCAGCGTTGGTTGAGGAAAACTCAACGTCTACGCCGTTCATCAATACCCCTTTATTATCCTTGACTAAGACAGTCAGGTCCGATGTCGATGCTTCCGAACTTCCAATGCTGACAGGAGAGGCCAGTAATTGAATGCTGCCGACATCTGGCTGGTCACCATCACCGTTACCTGGCCCACCGTTCAACGGTGAAGAGCCATCTCCCCCACCGCAGGCCGCCAAAAACAGCGTCAGCGAGAAGGCCGACGCACGCGCAAGGAATTTCCCTGACATCATTGTTTCTCCACTTTCCGAATTTCGGCTATACATTTCACGCATTCCCTGCACGAGAACCGCAAATTGAGGCAGTTTAGCAAGAGTGCCACTTAGTTTGCTGAAATCATAGCACATGGCCTGCCTGGCCAAGTGCCTAGCTCGTCTAACTTAAGAAAAAATTTGTAACCAATTTTTTGACGCTGCTGTTGCGGCCGTCAGGCGGTTTCCTGAGGGTCCACGTCGATCTGCCAGCGGAAGTCGCGGCTGGTGCGCAACTGTTCGGCCTGCTGGCATGCCGCCTTCAGCGCCTCGCGGATGCCCCGGCGTTGCTCACACAATACAACTAACTGGGCCCGGTGTCGCTTCGCTTTTCGGGCGATAAGGGCCGGCAGTGGGCCCCAGACTTCCAGGGCGTCCTGCGTCAGGGTGTTTCTTATTTGATCAAGGAAGGCGAGGCTTTCTGACATTTCCGGTGCTTCCGCACGGATGATTGCCATGGGGCGGAACGGCGGTAGTTGGGCGGTTTCCCGCTCGCCCAGCAGCTGCCGGGCGATGTCCAGATAACGACCCTGTTGTAGCGAGTTCAGAAGCGGATGATCACTGTGGCAGGTCTGTACCAGTACCGTGCCCGGGTCGCGACTGCGGCCCGCGCGACCACTCACCTGCAACAGGGTCTGTATCAGTTGTTCGGGGGCGCGAAAGTCGATACTGAACAGGCCGCCATCCGCATTGACCACCACCACCAGGGTGACTTTCGGGAAGTCATGGCCCTTGGCCAGCATCTGGGTGCCGACCAGGATGCAGGGATCGCCGCTGTTTACCCGTTCCAGAATGGACTGGATGCTGCCTTTGCGCTGGGTGCTGTCGCGGTCGACCCGGATGACCGGCACATCGGGAAACAGGCTGGTCAAGGTGTCTTCAGTGCGTTCGGTGCCCTGGCCGATGGGCTTGAAGGCCTCGCTCTGGCAACTCGGGCAAACCGTCGGTGCCGCCTGCTGGTAATCGCAGTGGTGGCAGCGCAGGGCGCGATCCCGCTGATGGTAGGTCAGCCGGCTGTCGCAATCGGGGCACTCCATCAGGTGGCCGCAGTCAAAACACATCATGACCGGGGCGTACCCGCGGCGATTGACGAACACCAGAGCCTGCTGACCGCTATCAAGGCAACGGCGGATGGCGCTTAGCGCTGGCTGTGACACGCCGCCCTCTAGGGGGCGGCTGCGGATGTCCAGCAAGCGGACCTTCGGGGCGGTGGCGCTGCCAACCCGTTGTTCCAGTCGTGCCAGGCCGTATTTGCCGTTCTGCGTGTTGGCATAGGATTCCAGTGAGGGCGTGGCCGAACCGAGGATGACCGGGCATTGGTTCAGGTGTCCGCGGAACACCGCCAGATCCCGGCCGGAATAACGAAAGCCTTCCCCCTGTTTGTAGGAGCTGTCGTGTTCTTCGTCCACGATCAGGGTTTGCAGCTTAATAAAAGGAAGGAGTACCGCCGACCGGGTGCCGATCACGATCACCGGCTTGCCCTCGCGGATTCTCAGCCAGGTTGCCAATCGCTGTCCGTCATTCAGGGCGGAGTGCCAGACCTCAATACGGTCACCGAAATACTGCCGGAAGCGGGCAACCGTCTGGGGGGTGAGGTTGATCTCGGGGACCAGTACCAGTGCCTGGTCGTCTGCCGTCAGGTTATTTTGCAGGTAATGCAGATAGAGCTCGGTCTTGCCGCTGCCAGTCACGCCGTAGAGCAGGGTGCAGTGAAACTTCCCGTCTACTGGAGGCAGTTTTGCAAACGCCAGTTGCTGAGCTTCAGTCAGTGGGGGCAGCGGGGGTGTCAGGGGGGCCGAGTCGGTGCGTTCCGGCGGCTCGCATTCTGTGACCAGCTCTTTTTCCGCCAGCCCTTTGAGCTGGGATCTTGAAAAGCCGGCGGCGAGCACATCCCGGGTTGCTTGTGGTTTGCCCTCGCCGCCAAGCCAATCCAGTAGGGCCTGCTGGCGGTGAGCCTGCTTAGGCAAAGAGTGCTCTCGCCCGGAGAGTTGCCAGAACGTTTCCTTCGGCAGCGCCGCGGGTTGCCCCCTTCGCAGTGCCGGAGGCAGGGCCATGAACAGGCTCTCTCCAAGCGGATGTTGATAGTAGTCCGCAGCCCAGGTCAGCAATTTGAGGGTTTCAGCGGGCAGTGCTGGCCAGGGCTCCAGTGCCCGGTTGATGGGCTTGAGCTGTATGTTGGCCGGCGGCGTCACATTGGTGTCCACCACCAGGCCGGTAGCGAACTGTCGGCCAAAGGGAATCTGGACTCGCTGACCGGGCTCGATACGACAACCATCGGGAATCTGGTAATCGAACAGGCGTCTTAGTGGGCGGTTAAGGGCTATGCGGGCAGTGGCGGTCACGTGGGCTCCAGGAGAGCGGGGCGATGTCGCTCCAGTTACGGCTAGTGCCTATACTGAGCACGTAAGGCAGACCGCTGGAGTGGTTGCCTTGACTTGCGGATGCAAGTAAGATTCGCGGTCTGTTCGGCCGGCGCTTGATTGTGCCCGGTCTTTTCAATGGATTCAAATGCGGTGCCTGGCAGCTTGATCAGGTAGCGGCATTGCCTATTTAGAGGTTCGCCATGAAAGAAGGTATTCATCCCAAGTACGCCGACATTACCGCTACCTGCAGCTGCGGTAACGTCATCAAGACCCGTTCCACCATCGGTCAGGATCTGCAGCTGGACGTTTGCTCCCAGTGCCACCCGTTCTACACCGGCAAGCAGAAGGTTATGGACACCGGTGGTCGTATCGACCGTTTCCAGAAGCGTTTCGGTGGTCGTATCGGCGGCAAGAAAGCCTGACCGAAAAACGGATCGTGAAAAGCGCCCTTCGGGGCGCTTTTTTTATGCATTTTTCAAACCCGAATGCGCGGGCGAAAATGGCACAGCGGGTGGTTGATTTGTGTTCAGTGGGCCCTTGTTTGCGTGTGGGGATCGCGCCATAATGGCGCGCTCCGTTGGGCTTGGGGCCTGGCGGAGGTTTATTGAGAGTATACTGGGCCCGGCTCCCGAGAGCTGTCGTCACCGTATAACACTGATTGAAACAGTGGGGTGGCAGGCCTGAAACAACGTATCTCCGTCCTTTTAACGTGACAAACGGAACAGTGGCAATGTCTCAAGATCTGAAAACAGCAGCCCTTGAATATCACGCCCACCCGCGGCCTGGTAAGCTGAGTGTTGAAATCACCAAAGCGACCCAGACTTCCCGCGACCTGTCGTTGGCGTACAGTCCCGGGGTTGCCGAGCCGGTCCGCGAGATCGCAAAAGACCCAGAGAACGCCTACAAATACACAGCCAAGGGCAACCTGGTGGCGGTTATCTCTGACGGCTCCGCGATTCTGGGGCTTGGCAATCTTGGCCCTCTGGCGAGCAAGCCGGTAATGGAAGGAAAGGGCGTCCTGTTCAAGCGCTTTGCCGGTATTGATGTGTTTGATATCGAGGTTGACTCCGAGAGTCCCCAGGCGTTCATTGAGACGGTTGAGCGTATTGCCGATACCTTCGGCGGTATTAACCTGGAAGACATCAAGGCACCGGAATGCTTCGAAATCGAGCGTGCCCTGATCGAAAAGTGCAACGTGCCAATCTTCCACGATGACCAGCACGGCACCGCCATCGTAACGGCGGCGGGGATGATCAACGCTCTGGAGCTCCAGGGCAAGAAGATCGAAGAAGCCAAGGTGGTTTGTCTGGGCGCGGGCGCTGCGGCGATCGCCTGTATGAAGCTGCTGATCAGCTGCGGTATCCAGTCCGAAAACATCTTCATGTTGGACCGCAAGGGTGTGATCCACTCTGGCCGTGATGACTTGAATCAGTACAAAGCGATGTTCGCCAACGAGACGGATCGTCGTACCCTTGACGATGCAATTGATGGCGCGGACGTATTCCTGGGGCTTTCCGGTCCGGATCTGCTGTCGGCTGACCAGCTGAAGAAAATGGCGCCAAACCCGATCGTGTTTGCCTGTTCCAACCCGGACCCGGAAATCAGTCCGGAAGTTGCCCTGGCGGCCCGGGATGATCTGATCATGGCTACCGGTCGTTCAGACTATCCCAACCAGGTAAACAACGTACTGGGCTTCCCCTTCATTTTCCGTGGTGCGCTGGACGTGCGTGCAACCGCAATCAACGAGGAAATGAAAGTGGCGGCGGTTAACGCCATCCGTGAGCTGGCCAAAGAGCCGGTGCCGCAGGAAATCTGCGAAGCCTATGGCGTCGAGAACTTCGAGTTTGGCAAGGAATACATCATTCCGAAGCCGATGGATGTGCGACTGCTGGAAGTTGTGCCTGCTGCTGTTGCGCGTGCAGCCGTGGACTCCGGCGTTGCTCGTAATGCTTATCCTGAGCATTACCCGCTCAAGTCTATGGACGACATCAAGTAATCGGCTACAGCAGCGATTGCAAAAAAACCGGCGACCTTTGGGTCGCCGGTTTTTTTGTGTCCTACATCTGCGGACGGAAAGGCTGGTGCGGAGCTGTTCTGGTTAGAACAGTTCCTGAGGCAGGTGGTTGCCATTACCGTGGCTGCCGTTGACTGTTTCCAGGGGCGGCGGTGCATTCTCCTCGCGGAAAACCTCAAAGACCGCGCCTTCCTGACCGGGCAGCGCCCGTTGTCCGGTTCTGGGGTCGATGCGTACGCTGACCAGCCCGTTGGGCTGAGGCATAAAGGCACTGGGCGTGTCCTCGAGCGCCACTTTCATGTACTCGAGCCACACGGGCAGGGCGGTGGAGCCGCCGTACTCACCCCGTCCCATGGGCGTGGGCTGATCATAGCCGAGCCAAACTGTTGTGGCGATGCGATGGTTGAAGCCGGAGAACCAGGTGTCCCGCTGATCATTGGTAGTGCCCGTTTTGCCGGCAATGTCGCTGCGTCCCAACGCCAGTGCGCGACGACCGGTGCCGCGACGGACCACGTCCCGCATCATCGAGTGCAGCAGATAAACCGCTTTCGGGTCGGCCAGCTGCTGGGCGTAGCGAATGCCGGGGTGTTCAGGGTCATGTTCCGGGCAGCGCCAGTTGCAGTGAACCACCTCGGGGGCCAGATACACCACCTTGCCCTGACCATCTTTAACCTGCTGAATCAAGTAAGGGGTGACGTCATAGCCGCCATTAGCAATGACCGCAAACCCTCTGGCGACATCCAGCGGGGTCAGAAGCCCGCTGCCAAGCGCCAGCGACAGGTCCCGTTGCATATTGCCGGTGGGGATTCTCAGTTGCTCCAGGAAATTCATGGTGGTGTCGATGCCAAGGTCCCTGAGCAGTCGAATTGAAACCAGGTTCCGGGAGCGGTAAAGGGCTTCTCGAAGGCGGGTGGGGCCATAGAACTGCCCGGAGGAATTCTTTGGGCGCCAGGCGGAGGCCAGTTGATCGTCATCAAAGACGATCGGGGCGTCGTTAAAGACGGTGGCCGGGCTCATGCCGTTTTCCAGGGCGGCCAGGTACAAGAATGGTTTGAAGGCGGAACCTGGTTGCCGGGTGGCCTGGATCGCGCGATTGTACTTTGACTGGCCAAAGCTGTAGCCGCCGGAGAGGGCTTCGATGGCGCCGGTCTCCGCTTCCAGTGAAATCAGTGCGCCCTGAACTTCCGGGAGTTGCGCCAAAGCAACCGTCGGCTTGTTGGGCCTTGTTTGTGATCTGCTGTCATCTGCCGTTGCCTCTGGCGCAGTGGTTGCTCTGACTTCTTTTACGTAAATCACGTCGCCGGCTGAGACGACATCGGAAGGTTTGGATGGCTTGGGACCGGTGTAGTTGACGGTGCGGTGGCGGCTGGCCCAAGTCATGGTATCCATGGCCAGGGTGGCGGCGCCCAGGCCGCGGACCAGAAGGTGAGCCTGATTGTCTTCATCATTGACCTGCTGGACCAGGGCCGGGGACAGGTCTTCTATGCGGGGGTAATTGCTCAGTTCGGCCAGCAGGGTGGCTTCAGGCTGGCTTGGGTCCTCAATGGTGCCGATCGGTCCGCGGTAGCCGTGCCGTTCCTCGTAGGCTTCCAGGCCGTTTCTCAGGGCCTCTGTTGCGGTCTGTTGTTTGCGACTGTCCACCGTCAGCGTCACTACATAGCCGTCCGTGTAGGCGGCGTCGCCGAAGCGCTTGACCATTTCAGCGCGGGCCATCTCCGCGACGTAGTCCGCGTCGACCTCGGTTGCCGGCGCGTTATAGCTGGCGGTCAGCTCGGCGTTGCTGGCCAGCTGGTAGGCGTCTTTAGAGATGTAGCCCAGCTCTTGCATGCGGCCCAGAATCCAGTTGCGGCGAATGCGTGCCCGCTCCGGATTGACCAGAGGGTTGTAGGCGGACGGCGCTTTGGGCAGGCCGGCGAGCATGGCCATCTGCGCGAGGCTGAGTTCCTCCACCTTTTTGTCGTAGTAGACCTGGGCGGCGGCCTGAAGTCCGTAGGCCCGGTTGCCCAGATAGATCTTGTTCAGATAGAGCTCCAGGATCTCGTTTTTCTCAAGTTCACGCTCGATCTGAACAGCGAGCAGTATCTCGTTGAACTTGCGGATAAAGGTTCGGTCGCGTGACAAAAAGTAATTTTTTGCAACCTGCATGGTGATGGTACTGCCCCCGGATTGGATGTGGCCGGTGGTGACCAATTCAACCGCAGCCCGCAGCAGGCCTTTGAAGTCGACGCCCATGTGGCTGTAAAAGTTGGAATCCTCAGCCGCCAGGAACGCATGTAACTGAATTGTTGGTATCTGTTCGATTGTGATGGGTGCCCTTCTCTTTTCACCGAATTCTGCTATTAATCTCTCGTCTGCGCTGTAGACCCGCAACGGAGTTTGAAGTTTGATGTCCGCAAGCTGTTCCACTTCCGGAAGGCCAGGCCTCAGATAGAGGTAGAAGCTGGCAGCCATGATTGCTGATGCGCTGAGCCCAAGCAAAAACAGCCAGGTGAGAGATCGGGAGATTCGGAGTAATCGGGACATTTTTTTCTGACAACTGTTGGATATAGGTCTATCATTTGAGAAATTGCTTTAGGATGAGAACGCTCTCTCTCCGGTACAATTCGTCCCAAGGAAGAAGAGATCGCATTGTAGACGGAAACAGACAGAAATTCTCTAAATTAAAAGATACGTAACCGGGTGCATCTAGCCAGGTATAGGGTGAGCGCGTGTTCGGATTGTTTGGAAAAAAATCCAGTGCAGTACTGGGTGTCGATATTAGCTCCAGCTCGGTGAAGCTGATTGAACTCTCTAGGCAGGGAGATCGCTTCAAAGTCGAGAGCTACGCCGTTGAGCCGCTCCCGGCTAATGCGGTGGTGGAAAAGAACATCACCGACGTGGAAGCTGTGGGGGAGGCCATCAAGAAGGTGGCTTCCAAGTCCCGCACCAGCGTCAAGCAGACAGCAGTGGCGGTGTCCGGTTCTGCTGTGATCACTAAAGTGATCCAGATGAACGGTGGCCTCAACGAGTTTGAGATGGAAGACCAGATTGCCCTCGAGGCAGATCAATACATTCCATACCCGCTGGACGAAGTGGCGATTGATTTTGAAGTGCAGGGGCCGTCTGAGAGTAACCCGGACCAGGTGGACGTTCTGCTGGCAGCTTGCCGGAAAGAGAATGTGGATGTTCGTGAGGATGCTCTGGATATCGCCTCTCTGACCACCAAAGTTGTGGACGTGGAAGCCTACGCACTGGAGCGTGCTTACACGCTGATCGAGTCACAGCTCGACACCCATGGTGAGGAGTTGGTAGTGGCTGTGGTGGACATAGGCGCCACGATGACCACACTGAGCGTGTTGGCGGATGGACAGACCGTGTATACCCGCGAGCAGATTTTTGGTGGCAAACAGCTGACCGAGGAAATCCAGCGCCGTTATGGACTGTCTCTGGAAGAGGCCGGGCTTGCCAAGAAGCAGGGTGGCCTGCCCGATGATTACGAGACGGAAGTGTTGACACCGTTTCGTGAGGCGGTGGTGCAGCAGGTCGCTAGGGCCTTGCAGTTCTTCTTCGGTGCAAGCCAGTACAATGCCGTGGACTACGTGGTCCTGGCTGGTGGTACTGCTTCGATTCAGGGGCTGACAGAAATGGTGGAAGAGAAGACGAACACGCCGACTCTGGTGGCCAACCCGTTTGCGGATATGGCGGTAGGCTCTCGGGTCAATGCATCTGCACTCGGCAATGACGCGCCGTCGCTGATGATTGCTTGCGGCTTGGCAATGAGGAGCTTTGACTGATGGCAAAGATTAACCTCAGACCTTGGCGTGAGGAACTGCGGGCGGAGAAGCAGCAGCAGTTTGTGGTGATGATTGTTGGGGCGGCTGTCTTGGCTGTCGGCTTGGCTTTTCTTTGGAAGTCGGATATGGAAAATCGGATTGCTTACCAGCAGTCCCGTAACGCTTATATTGAAACGGCGATGAAAGACTTGGACTCCCAGATCAAGGAGATCGAGGACCTAAAGCGTAAGCGGGACGAGCTACTTGCTCGAATGAAGGTGATCCAGGATCTTCAGGGTAAGCGTCCTGTTATTGTTCGAGTTTTTGATGAGCTGGTTCAAACGCTACCGGATGGTGTCTTCTACAGTGACTTGGTTCGACAGGGCGATACGTTGAAGTTGGCTGGAATGGCTGAATCTAACAGTCGAGTTTCAGGGCTCATGCGTGCTTTTGATGAGTCTGAGTGGTTTACAGCTCCAAGCCTCTCAAATGTTTCGGCTGCTGACAGCGAGCGTGCTGGTTATAGCCGCTTTAATCTTTCTGTTAAACAGCAAGCGCCGAGTGATGATGGGGGGGCAAAATAATGAGCTTGGCAGACTCCCTGAAAAGTATTAATGAGTTTGATGTCAATGATTTGGACTTCAATAATGCCGGGATTTGGCCCGCTCCGGTTAAGTTAATTGTTGCCCTGTTAGTTTTTGGATTGATTCTGGGCGGCGGCTATTGGTTTTTTGTCAAGGATCAGTTCGCAAGGTTGGAGCAGGTAAAGTCTGCAGAGGTAGAACTGAAGCAGCAGTACGAAAGTAAGGCCTATAAAGTGGCAAACCTTCAGGTTTTCAAAAACCAGATGGCCGAGATGGAGGAGACGTTTTCGGCGTTGGTGCAGCAGTTGCCAAGTGATACCGAGGTTCCAGGGTTGCTAGAGGATATAACCAATACTGCACTGGGTAGTGGTTTGTCTTTGCAGGAAGTTAAGTTGCAGCCTGAACAACAGCGTGACTTTTATGCCGAGCTGCCTATTAATATACAAGTTTCTGGTTCGTATCATGAATTGGCTACCTTTGTAAGTAGTGTTGCAGCTCTTCCGCGGATTGTTACTTTGCATGATTTGACCATAAAACCGATTGGTGGTGACGGGGAAGAACTTGGAATGCAGGTTACCGCTCGCACCTACCGCTACCGAGCGGGAGATTGAGCATGGAATTTAGTCGTCTGGGAAAGCTAGTGTCTGGTGTGATTTTGGCCTCCACATTGGCTGCTTGTTCTGATAGTGCTGGGTTCGGCGACCTAGATCGTTTTATGGATGAGACACGCTCAAAGCCTCGAGGGTACGTAGAGCCGTTGCCTGAATTCAAAGCTTATGAAGCTTTCAATTATACTTCGTCAGACAGACGCTCTCCGTTTGAGGTGCCTGTGGATGTCCAGTTGACGATGACTGAGAGGCAGGAGCCTCAATCAAATATAGAGCCCGATTTGGATCGCCCAAGAGAGGTGCTTGAAAACTACGGCCTGAATGAACTTGAGATGGTCGGTACGCTCAGCGGCTTGGATGGGGATCAGTTTGCCCTGATCTCAGATAGTGAAGGCGGAATTCACAGAGTGAAAGCTGGCAATTACATCGGTACCAACTATGGTCGGATTATAGGTGTCAGTGAAAGTCGGATCGAATTGATAGAGATCGTTCCTAACGGCCGGGGAGGCTGGGTAGAGAGGCCCCGTTCCCTGTCACTAGATCAAAGCGAGGGCTAGGGAGCGGCAGCAATGAATAGACAGGAATCAATGTACGCAATTTTCAGTTTGGGGTCGAGGCTCGCGATGTTCAGAAAACTCAACGTATTTGCCGGTGCAGTAACGCTCGGACTGGTGTCTGGCCTGGCACAAGCGGTTACTCTGGAAGATGTCTCGTTTTCGGCGCTTCCCGGAGAGCAGACGGAGGTTACTCTTCAGTTTGATGGAGAGCCTCCCGAGCCATCAGGCTATACGATCGAGAGTCCTGCCAGAATCGCGATCGATTTAAAAGATACTGATAGCGGTCTGGGCTCGCGTACATTGTCGCTCGGTAACGGTAATGCTCGAAGCATGACGGTCGTAGAGACGAAAGATCGGACCCGACTCATTTTTAATTTGGTTGAATTGCGCCCATATCGGGCGACTCGAAATGATAGCTCTCTTGTTTTGGTGATCGGGGGGGGGGACAGTAGCCTAGGAGAGGTCGCCTCAACTGCCAGCGTTGCGGGCGCGTCGGCGGGAGTGCCGTTATCTGAAGGTCCCGATGGTGACATGGGTCTTTCTGGTGTGGACTTTCGTCGTGGAGAAAATGGAGAGGGGAGGATAGTCGTTGATCTAGGGGCATCTAACCGCTCAGTGGATCTATCGGAGCTTGGAGGGAAAATTAAGCTCTCGATTGCGAATACTGAGGTGCCGGAGCAGCTTCGTCGCAGGCTTGATGTTACTGACTTTGCGACGCCGGTAACCCGTGTGGACACATACTCTGAGGGTGATGCGGCGGTTGTCGAAATTCGCCCCCAAGGCGACTACGACTATATTGCCTATCAATCAGGCAAAGAGTTTGTGGTTAGCGTCGAACAGCTGACCGAAGAAGAAGCTCAGTCTCGCCGTGAAGAAAAGTTTCCATATTCTGGCGAGAAGCTATCCCTGAACTTTCAGAATATTGAGGTACGCTCTGTACTCCAGTTAATTGCGGACTTCACCGGGCTGAATCTTGTAGCTAGTGATACAGTGACAGGGAGTATTACTCTGCGGCTTCAGAACGTACCCTGGGATCAAGCGTTGGACCTGATCTTGAAAACCAAAGGACTGGATAAGCGACAAATTGGAAATGTATTGCTTGTAGCTCCCGCTGATGAAATTGCGGCCAGGGAAAAGCTTGAACTGGAAACCAATAAGCAGATTGCCGAATTGGCGCCAGTGCGCCTGGATATAATTCAGGTCAATTACGCGAAAGCTGCTGATATAGTTGCTCTGATCAGCGAAGATGAAGAACTAATATCTGAAAGAGGCTTTATTTCTTCAGATGTGCGAACTAATACTATTAGTGTCAGGGAAACCGCTGAGAAGCTTGAAGAGATTCGCCGATTAATTGGCACTTGGGATATTCCCGTTAGACAAGTGTCTATTGAAGCTAGGATTGTTCGGGCAGAAACCAACGTCGCCGAGAATCTCGGGATTCGCTGGGGGGGGGCTGCCTATGATGTTAGTGGCGATAGTATAGTGTCTATTGGCGGGTCGCTTGGTACTGTAGAAGAAGCTCGCCAAGCCGCCAGTGGTGGTGCAGGAACGATTACATTTCCTGGCGCATTGGGGGTCGATCTAGGTGTCTCCGGCGATGGCGCGTCATCCTTTGCGATAGGCTTTGGCAGCAGCGACTTCCTGGTTGATATGGAGATCTCTGCCCTGGCTTCTGATGGTAAGGCCGAAGTGGTTTCCCAGCCTCGGGTTGTAACCGCTGATCGGCAGACTGCGAAAATCAAGTCTGGCGAAGAGATTCCTTATCAGGAGGCTTCATCCAGCGGTGCGACCTCGGTTTCTTTCAAGGAGGCAGCGCTGTCTTTGGAAGTTACTCCGCAGATTACCCCGGATGACAAGGTCATCATGGATCTTACCGTAAACCAGGATTCCCGGGGCGAGGTAACGGCCGGCATCCCTTCAATCAATACCAATGAGGTGACAACTCAGGTACTGGTTGGCAATGGGGAAACGGTTGTGCTTGGCGGTATTTTTCAGTCTGAGACAGCGACGACCACAACCAAGACACCATTCCTGGGGGATATCCCATACTTGGGTCGCTTGTTCAAGCGAACTGTTCAGACCGATGAACGCAGCGAGCTCCTCATCTTCATCACCCCGAAGATTATGAAGAACGACCTCATCCGCTGATGATAAAAGCCGCCAATCCTGGCGGCTTTTTTCTTTTCTGTGCCTGCCCATTGGTTAGCAGCGTTATACAAAATTTCGCCCTGTGCTATTCTCACCCGCCGAATGTGGTGAGAGCGAGAGTCATGGCGTTGCCGAAGCGAGTAGTTCTAGTGGGCCCGATGGGTGCGGGAAAAAGCACCATTGGCCGATTGCTGGCCCGGGAAATGGGGTATCGTTTCCTGGACTCCGATCGTATGATCGAGGAACGGTGCGGAGCCAACATTCCGTGGATTTTTGATGTCGAGGGCGAGCAGGGGTTTCGTCAGCGGGAATCGTCGATGCTGGCAGAACTGGCGGAGCAGGACGGCACGGTTCTGGCGACGGGGGGCGGTGCAGTCATGGCGCCCGGCAATCACAGCCTGCTCAAGCATCGGGCCGTTGTGGTGTACCTCTGCACATCCATCGAACAACAGGTTGAGCGGACCCGGAAGGATCGCAATCGACCTCTGCTGCAGAACGATAATCCCGAGGCGGTGCTGCGAGACCTGTTTGCCCTTCGAGACCCTATTTATCGCAAACTCGCCGATATTGTCATGCTGACGGATAAAAAGAGCCCTCGCCTGGTGGTTCGTCAGTTGATGAACAAACTCAATCCCAGAACTCCGCGTCATCGTCGTCAGGTAAAAAAGGAAGTGAGAAAGAATGACTGAGTCAAAGCAGCAGCTGCAGGTTGATTTGGGCGATCGCAGTTACCCTATTCTGATCGGCGATGGTCTGCTGGGGGTGAGTGATCTGGGGCGCTACGTTGCAGGCAATCAGGTAATGATTGTCACGAATGAGACCGTCGCGCCGCTGTACCTTGACGCTGCGCGACGCTGTTTTGCGGGCAAGGCGGTGGATACTGTAATCCTTTCGGATGGTGAGCGTTACAAGGATTGGGAAACCCTGAACCGGATTTTCGATGCGCTGCTCGAGCGTCGACACTCCCGTAAGACCACATTGGTGGCTCTGGGCGGCGGTGTGGTTGGTGACATGACGGGCTTTGCTGCGGCGTCCTACCAGAGGGGAGTGCCTTTTATCCAGATCCCCACCACCTTGCTCTCTCAGGTGGACTCGTCGGTGGGTGGCAAGACCGGCATCAATCACCCGCTGGGCAAGAACATGATTGGTGCGTTTCATCAGCCAGAGGTGGTGCTGATCGATACCCGGACGCTGGCGACATTGCCCCCGCGGGAAGTCTCAGCGGGACTGGCTGAGGTCATCAAGTACGGGCTGATTCGAGATGTCGAGTTTTTGGCCTGGCTGGAATCCGAGATGGATCGTTTGATGGGGTTGGACTCTGTGGCCCTTGCTGAGGCGATTTACCGCTCTTGCGCCTGCAAGGCAGAGGTGGTCGCGCAGGATGAGCGTGAGGGAGGCTTGCGGGCTATCCTCAATCTTGGTCATACCTTCGGCCATGCCATCGAGACGTTCGCCGGCTACGGCAATTGGCTACACGGTGAAGCGGTGGGGAGCGGCATGGTGATGGCTGCGGACCTGTCACGCCGGATGGGTATGATTTCCCCGGAAGACGATGATCGGGTTCGGCGGCTGGTGCAAAAAGCCGGACTGCCCACGACGGTACCAGGGGGAATGACCCCGGACGATTTCAGGACACTGATGGCCGTGGACAAGAAGAACGTCGACGGCAGTCTTCGCCTGGTACTGATGCGCGCTCTGGGGGACGCCGTGGTAACCGCTGACATTGATGCCGATGCCTTGCAGCAAACCCTCCTTTCGTTCTGCCAAACAGCTGACTGACAGACAGGTGCCTGGGGATGACGTCCGGTGACAAGGGTATGAACGGACTGGAAACCGGTGGCTTGTTTGCCCGGTTGCAGGACCGCTATGGCCTGAGCGACGATCCTCTGGCCATCGAGGCCCCTTTCTATGGCGAGGCTCGCCGCCAGCATGCGTTGGAGACCCTGCGTCATTTATGTGGGTTCGGCGATCTAGCTCTCGCGGTGGTCGGTGCCAGAGGTTCCGGAAAGACCCGGCTGCTCGCCGAGTTGGTTCGCAGTGAATCCGGTCGTCTTGACTTTCACTACCTGGAAGCCGCCGCACTGACCGGCGACGAGGCTCTGGTTCGCCATCTCCTTGCCATTTCCCGCCAACCACTCGAGCAGTTTACCGACGTAACGACCGCGTTATCCGGGTTCTTCCAGTGGACTGAAGCCGCCACCCGAAAGGGGCGCCGACAGGTGCTGCTGCTGGACAATGCCGACCAGGTGCCCTCCCCATTGCTCAAGCGATTGCTGCACAGTTTTCGGGCTGCCGATGCCTCCCTCGCTGCGGTTCCGGTTTTGACCGGCGGAGAGGCCCTGCTCGCCAACCTGGGGGCAAATGAAGCTGGAACTGGCGTGGAAGGTGACGTCGCTGGCCTGCACCTGCTGCGCCTGCCGCCACTTACACCGGCGGACATCAAGGCGTTTCTCTCGCCGCGTCTGGTTCGTGTGGGTGGTGATCCCGACAGTCTGCTTTCCGGTAGCAAGCTGGATCAATTGGCTGAGTTGAGCCAGGGCAGCTTTGGGCGACTTAAGCGCGTGGCCCCCGCGATCTGGCTTGATATGGCGCAGCCGCGCTGGCCTTCGCCGTTTGGACTGCCGGGGCTTGGGGCTTTGCGCTGGAGTGCGTTGGCGCTGCTGTTGTTGGGCGTGTCCTGGTGGCTGGTGTCCCGGCAGTATGATCAGGTGATGTCTGAAGACGTCGTTTCAGAGCCCGTACCGGAGCCTGTCCGTCGAAGCATTACCCTGGGGCCGGATAACCCGAATGCGCTGTCGCTTGAGGCGACAGAAGAGCCTGCGCCCTTGACGACAAAAGCGTCTCCCCCGGAAACTGATCCAGAGCCAGAGCCAGAGCCAGAGCCAGAGCCAGAGCCAGAGCCAGAGCCAGAGCCAGAGCCAGAGCCAGAGCCAG